>JARGNX010000002.1 GCA_029210045.1 Coxiellaceae bacterium | reverse complement strand
TATCGATAGGCAATGTGTGTTAACGCTGTTTAGCGTATCGAAATGTGACGAAACCGTAATTGCGCCCTTTTAAGGGGGAGCTAACGCTCGCTCACCCTTAAAAATCCCCCACGCGTAGTGAATCAACAGTCGTGGCTGACTGCTGCAACTATACAGTCGCGCATCGCTTCTGTCGTTTGATGCATACAATGAACATTGTGGATACTCGCCAAGTTACAATAAATTGCTTGACGATTTTTAAATAAGTAATGCATATAGCTGCGTGAGAAATTTTCACAGGTATAACAACTGCAACCTTTTAAGATTGGTTCATTATCTAGTGCATATTTACTTTTCTTAATCAGGATACGACCATCGTCTTCACCCAGCGTATCAAACCGCACCCAGTCATCTGCAGGCACTGTTATGCCATGATACAGCGCGCCATGGCGTGCATTACGCGTAGGCGCAACGCAATCAAATATATCGATGCCACGCTCGGACACATCAATTAAATCTTGTGGGTTTAAACCCACACCCATCGTATAACGCACTTTATCTGTAGGTAATTGCGGCCTTACCCAATCAATAATCTCAACGGTCTTTTGCATATCAAAACCAATGACTTCACCACCGATCGCAATACCATCTAAATCTGCATTGACAATAAACTCCGTACTCTTATCGCGCAGGTCACGAAAACTGCCTCCTTGAATAATGCCAAACAACGCTTGTCGATTACCATAAGCTGAATTCGGATCATTATCATGCACTGCTTTGGATTGCATTAACCATCGGTGAGTACGATCGAGTGCTGCCAATGCCGCTTGACGCCCACCTTGCTCGGGCGTGCATTCATCGAATGCCATAATAATATCGGCACCAACAATTTTTTGCGTTTCAATCGATGACTGGGGGGTTAAGTGAATCACTTTACCACTGGTCGGATGTTTGAAATGAGCACCCACGTCATCGATCTTACAAATCTTGCCATTCTTCGATAAGCTAAAAACTTGAAAACCACCGCTATCGGTTAACATCGGTTGTTGCCATGACATAAACGGGTGCATACCACCGGCATTTTTAATTACCTCCATGCCAGGTGCCACCAACATATGGTAGGTATTACCCCCCAAGATAATTTGGCTACCGGCTTGTTGTAACTGAGGCGGTGTCATTTGATTTACCGCAGCACGTGTCGCTACCGGCATAAAGGCAGGCGTCATCACATCCCCATGTGGCGTAGTCATTTTCATAACACGCGCCGCTTTGCTGGGGTGCTGATGTACGCATTCACTCTTAAAACAATTTGGCATATCGGCTCTTTTATACAGTATTGAATTATGGGCAGGATTATACCAGCTTTAACCCCACCGAGTGAAATCATTAAATAACACGTATAAATCAATCAGATATGCGTAGAAAAGCATTAAAGAATTAAGTCAATAATGTACGGTCATCATAGTTATTGATGTTTGCTTACTCCCTAGCTTAACTGATGGCGCAACGTGCAGTTGAGCGAGCCCTTGCCTCTTTTAGCGCTTCACTCAGTTGTGCCTTTTGCTCAAGCGTGTAGAGAGAACGAGGCCCTAATAGAGGAGTGACGGCGGCAAATAATTGCCCCTTTGTTGTTGTCGTGAATGCACGATGTTTTTCACGTCGTTTACGCCGTTGTTTCTTTCCGACATATTTCAGTGCATGCGTCATGATAGTGAGGTGCTGGCTGGGTGTAATGTGCAATGGATTATTAGGCATAGCAAGTTCAGTTAATTTTTCCATGGATAATATACGCATGGCGGCTCGCCATGGTTTATATAATATATTGGCGCGTGTGAAAGCGCGTGTAATATCTGTGGCGGTAAGTTGTGGAGATGCCGCATCATTTTGTAACTCTTGCATGATGTGATGTGATAGATAGGCATTTTGAATAGCGGCTAAAGCACAGGTTCCGCCCTTTTGATCGCTTTTATTGCACTGCCCATCAGCAATTTTTGTTAGGCCCAGCGCGTGACCTAGTGTGTTTTCAGTGTCTGATTCCATGCCCTCACAGAAAGGGCGATCTTTACATTGTTTAATAAGATCTTCCAGCGCTTGCTTGCTTGTTAAGCAAGTGGAATTGGCGACACGATAGAAAGTGAGCCCGCTTGGGTCTGTTTCTCTGCGACCGCCGCGGTTGGATTTTATCATGTAGAGTTCGCCGCGGAATTTAAAGAAGGCCAAGTGATAGGAATGAGAGCCATCATCCCAACTGTACCAGCTAGCATTGATATTAATCATATGACCGCTGTTTAGGCGCTCCAGTAGGCTCGTATCCGTATGAGCAATAGTGCGATCCGTGAGGTAGTTATGACTCCATGCAAGGTCGTCAATTGCGCGTTGCCAGCGGGCTTTTTCAGTGTCTGATGCTAAGGTGGCGGTATACTCATCGGTGAGGTCAGCAAAATCAATCACGGCTTTTGTTTCTCGATATCCAGAAGATCGAGCTGCCATATGGTTTAGTGTAAAACATTTATCGCTGGCGCCAAGTGCCATCATAAAAAAGCGGGTAGAACTATGCCGCATGTCGCGCCGCGAACCATCAGTGCTGTGGGTAAGTTCACGCAAGTGATAGCGATGCGTGATTTGTTTTGTATGTACTGCGCTAAGGGGGGCTCGAGAAACTGGAGCAACGGAGTGTGCAGCAAGCGCCTCCAATGCTTGTTGGTATTGTACGATTTTCAAGGCGTTGCTGCGGCAGCCGTATTCATGGCTATAGCAGATAATTAAATAGTTAAGTGCGGTGACTTTTATATCGATATGGGTTGTTTCAAGCTCAGTTAAGGCATGGAGTCTTTTGACGGCCGCAGCAAACCCTTTTTTCGCTTTATCAAACAGTTCATCGGCAGTAACAATCTCTGGAAAGCAGGCGTTAAAAGCATCGACATCACCCAGTTCGGCGGCTATTGTTCGATAGACGGTGGTTTTTTCCAGGTTGGCAACACAACCATAGCCCTGCTGATAACATTCCGCTAGGTAGCTATAGCAATCAGAGTAATGCATTACATACTTTTCATGTTTTAATAAAAATGAAAAGATACGCATTTTTAATGCATCAGAATAGCTGTCATCGCGCAATATGGTTATGGCCATATTGAATGCGGCTCTGATGCCTTTTGTGACATGGGTCGCCCGAGTGGCGTATTGATAGGTGCCTTCATCATTGCCAAGGTTATGTGCTGCTTTGCTTAAAGCATAAATTTCTTTGCGTTGCGCTTCAGTGCATCGATAACGTCCGATTTTTTTTAGTCGTTTTTGGTAGGCTAATGCGCATTGCGCATTGTCGGGATGGCGATAGTACATGATGCGCGCTAAGATAAGCACTTTCTCATTATTGTCAGCGATTAAATTGCATAGCATGACGAGTGCATTGATATCATTGTTCGCGAGTATATGGGCGTAACAATTTTTAATAGCATTGCCAACCTGAAAAGGTTTACACCGATGGATATGGCACATTATTCTTTGGGTTAGGCGTATATGACCGCGCTGCAGTGCTATGCCAATAATATTATGTTCTGGGTAATGGTTAGCAAGCCCCGTCAATGTTTTACGTAAATATTTAGGCGCTTTCGCCTCGTTACTACTGCGCAATGCTTCCAGTTGATCCACCATCAGTGTGTTATCGGCATTCGCGGAATTAATCAACTGGCTGATATGTCGCTGTGCGCGATGGGAGCGGCTGAGTGTGTCTTCTGCAGCATCGCCACCGGTTCGCCAATCGATGGCTCTGAAGCCTTCAAGTGGTATAGCTGTAACGAAGGCACGATCTTTGAATACACGAACCAGCCTTCGACTTTGAGAGAGTTGATCTGAGGGTACGGCTTGTACGTGGCCGCAGCTGTTATGGAATCGTACCAAGTCAGTAGGGATGATTTGTGTCGTTGGTGGTGTCGCGTTGATCTTGAATTCGGGGTGCGCTTGCTCGGTTTGGTCGGCCAGGGTTTTAAGCAGTGCTTTAACTGCCGTGTTGTTTTGACTCGCCAGTTGATAGAGCGTAGTGAGTTTAAAATGCTGATGCATCTCATCTAGGCCGCTCATGATGCGATGGGTGTCAGTGCCTGCGGATAGTTGTGCGGATAACGCTTCCAGTGCAGGACGTTGGGGCGGCTTGGCCTCATCTAGGAGGCGGATGACTAATCGCGTCAAATGAAGTCTGCTAATCATGCTTATGTACATTATTTATAATATTATTATACTTAGTATTTAACCATAAATGGCGGTGTATGTCACCTCAGATCCCGCTCCGTCATTGCGCGCGAAAAGCAAACGCGACTTCGGCCTTCTAATCACTTTTGATTTATTTAAATCATTGAATTATAGATAATTTGTTGATTTCTAATCTGCGGGGCCACTATTAAAGAATAATGCGCTATCCTTTAATAGTGGCATTGCTTATTAAAAGATTTTACATTAAGATGTCTGCTATTAAAGGATATGGCTCTTCCGCTTAATAACGACAGGTGTAGAAAATGAACGAATCATCTCGAATTGGTGACAAAATAAAAGCTTCTGTAGCTGGTGAGCACTATGAGGTTTATGTTCCAAAGCCTTTGCCGCCTAACCCGCCGTTAGTAATGGAGGCATTATACCCGTTGCTAGATCGGGCCAATATTGCCTTGGGTCGCCTGGATGGCATTAGCCACAGCCTTCCTGATCCAGAGCTTTTTTTGTATCTCTATATAAGGAAGGAAGCTGTTTTATCTTCACAGATTGAAGGGACGCAATCGTCGCTATCAGACCTATTGACCTATGAAAACCATGAGGTGCCGGGTGTGCCTGAAGACGATGTGGTTGAAGTTTCTAATTATGTTGCGGCGATGGAGTATGGTTTAAAGCGACTAAGGCAGGATGATTTTCCACTAAGCTTGCGCCTCTTGAAAGAAATACATGCGGTATTAATGAAAGGGCGTCGAGGTGACTCAAAACAACCGGGTGAGTTTCGTCAATCACAAAACTGGATTGGAGGCACGAGGCCTGGTAATGCAAAATTTGTGCCACCATCACCGGATCGATTGATAAAGCTGTTAGGAGATCTAGAGCTCTTCTTGCACCATGGTCAGTGTTTACCTGTCTTGGTAAAAGCAGCATTGGCTCATGTGCAGTTTGAAACAATTCACCCGTTCTTAGATGGTAATGGTCGTTTGGGTCGATTATTGATTACCTTTATTCTTTGTTGTGAAGGGCTGTTGTCTAAACCAATGTTGTATTTAAGCTTGTATTTTAAAACATTTCGTCAGGAATATTACGAACAATTACAATCTGTGCGAGAAACAGGTGATTGGGAAAAGTGGGTTGCCTTTTTTCTTGAGGGGGTCGTTGTTACTTCGGAGCAAGCTGTAGATACAGCACAACGGGTGATGCATTTACTTAGGCAAGATGGTGAAGCAATTGAAAAGCTTGGGCGATCAGCAGGCTCGGCGTTAATGGTTTTTCATGCATTACAAAAATACCCAATCAATAACATTGCCAAACTGGCAAAGCAAGCCTCTATCACTGTGCCAACAGTGTCCAAGGCGTTAAGGCATTTGTGTGAACTGGGAATTATTGAAGAAATTACAGGAAAGTCTAGGGAACGCTTGTTTAAATATACTCGGTATTTAGATATTTTAAATGACGGTATTGGTAATTTTAGATAATACCTGCAATTGCAAATGTGATTTAACGCCTTAAAGTAATCTTAGCTGGGCTATTACTTTGGCTCCGTCATTACTTGTTTTTACACCCGCACCTTACCGTCTGTCATCCCGGCCTCCGAGCCGGGATCCAGTAATATCAATCGGTTAGGCGCACAGCGCGCCTCTTTTTCGGCATATTCGCTCACCCATTAAAGGGCGTAATTACTTGTCTTTACGCCCGCATCTTACCAGGAGTATATTTTCGTCCCCAGACGGAAATATACGTAATAATCAGTATTTTTTACTGATTGTTTTCCAGTCCAATTCGCGTATCTTAAACACACTACGAAGCTAATTTTAAGTGAATAAGACATAAGGTTAAACGAGGTACAACAACATGCGATGTGAACAAATATCAGTACAGCGCTCCATCCAAGCGTTTTACAATGACCTAAATTTTATAAAAAAAATCAATGGCATAAATGGTAAGTCAGTCTTACGACCACCCACTAGACGTAAACGACGCTTTATGATGCTCAGCACACAGCATACTTTTGAACTCAGCAAGCGCCAGACCGATGTGTTATCACACATGAAACGCATGTCGTCACGCAAAAGAATTGCAGAGACGATGAACATATCGATCAAAACCTTAGAAGATCACTTACTGGTTATGCGTAAAAAAATGCACTGCAATACCGTACAAATGATGTTTGATGCCGTGCAAAGTAACTTATTACTAGAGGCTCATTAGGATGTCGATTCCTGCAAGATCGCATCAAGTTGCGACTTAAGGTCTTCATTGTGACAAGTTAAATCAATAATATTACGCCCCAGCTCGGCATATAGCTTTTGCTGTTCACTGTGACTTAAGTGCTGCATATGCTGCTGAATTGTCATTAAGTCACCGCGTTGAACTGGACCGGTTAAGCTGCTACGCAAACAAGCATTCTGCTGAATATTTGCAATGGTACCTTGCATTAATTCAGTCACCACCTCAAGCGCCAACTGTTGTTCTACCCCAGCTTGCTCCAGACACTGACAGGCCGAATGTGCAATTGACACTAAATAATTCGATGCAAATACACCAGCTGCATGATAAGCCATTTTCTTTTCGCTATCGATAGCCAACCAACGAACACTTATCCCTTGAAACAATAATTTTATTTGCTGCACTGCTAAGCTGTCACCTTCCAACGCACAAAACACACCATTAAAACCGTCACGATTTAATCCAGTCGATGCAAAACTTTTCATGGGATGCATACTCACTAAATCACAATTTTTAACACGAGCCGCATTTAACACTTGTGATGACAATGAACCACTGCAATGCACGATCACGCTATGCATCTGCAAATTATCAGATAAAGCCAACTCATCAGCGACCGTGTTGATGGTATCATCAGGCACCGCAATCAATGTCATATCGGCTGACGGTAAATCAGCAATTTCAGCAACAGCATGCCCCACACCCAAGCGCTCAACCACACGCTGGCCACTGGCCAAGCTACGATTACAAACCGCTTGAATAATGATATTTTTTTGATGTTTTAGCACATAAGCCACATGCAGCCCAAGCTTGCCAGCACCTATGATATTGATCGTTTGTATTGCCATAATGCGCTGTATTTTACCCTATAATACTGACTAGCGATAGTCAGGCCAAGAGTGGGCAATGCAGACAAACCCTTACCGAAATTTACCTTTATATTTGTTTATCATCGGCATTCTGTTTGCCGTCGGGTTTTGGGTATTTGAAGCCACCATCCATGCTTATTTTTTTAATTCCAGCGACTTTTTCAATGAGCTATTCCCTAGCTCATCGAACGAGTTATGGATGCGATTTTTCATTTCAGCCTTATTTTTTATATTTGGCTGTATCGCTGCCTGGATAGCCCATAGAACGACACACCTTCAATATCGGCTTTCGATAGACAGGCTTGCATTACAAGCAATGCATGAAAGTGTGGTGGTTACTGATCACAATAATAAAATTATCTTTGTAAACCCCGCCTATACAAATGTAACGGGGTATACCCCAGCTGAGGTACTTGGTAAAAATCCGAGCGTTGCAAGCTCAGGCAAACAAGATAAAAAATTCTATAAAGCGCTATGGCAAAGCTTGCAAGACAAAGGCTGCTGGCAAGGAGAGCTCTGGAACCGACGCAAAGATGGTGAGCTATATCCAGAGTGGCTATCCATTACTGTGATTAAAGATAAAGACAAAAAAATCATTAATCATGTAGCTGTCTTTACCGATATTACATTGAGAAAAGAAACAGATGATCGCATAAAACACTACGCCTATTATGACCCGTTAACAGACCTGCCTAATCGCCGTTTTTTTCTCGAACGCCTATCGCAAGGCATTCAATATGCCAATCGTAATAAAGATCAACTTGCCGTTATGTTTATTGATATGGATCATTTTAAACAAATTAATGACGCGCACGGACATGATATTGGTGATCTGTATTTATGTGCATTTGCTAAAGCCGTTAAAGCTCAATTAAGAGCCGTCGATACTTTATCGCGTTTTGGTGGCGATGAATTTGTCATTTTGTTAACCGGAATCAATGATAGCCAAGATGCGCTCAGCATTGCCAAAAAAATCCTAAGCATAAAATCCGTTACTGCTGGCAATCAAACACTTTCTGTTGGTTGTAGCATTGGCATTGCATGTTACCCACAACATGGCGATGATCCTGAAGCACTCCTCGCGAATGCTGATAAAGCAATGTACCAAATTAAACAAGCCAGCCGTAATGCCGCTAAATTGGTCTCCTAAACCAACACCTATTGATTAAAATCATAAAGCTCGTCATTATTAACTTGTCTGATTGAGACTTAAAAAGGAATCGCTTATGGATAAGCATGTCGACGTCGCTATTATTGGCGCAGGATCAGCGGGGCTTTCAGCCTTGAAAGAAGTACGCAAAAAAACCCACAACGTGGTCATTATAGATGGTGGCGACCTAGGCACCACCTGTGCACATGTCGGTTGCATGCCATCCAAGGCACTGATTCAAGTGGCTCATGACTTTCACCGTCGCGATGTCTTTGCAGAAATGGGCATTGAAGGCAGTGAAAATTTAACACTCGATGTACCTAAAGCGCTACAACATGTACGCAAGCTGCGCGATCGTTTTTGGTTATCAATTGTTAAAGATACAGAAGCACTGGGGGGCGTACTCATTCGCGAATGCGCGCAGTTTGTCGAGCCTAATGTCTTACAAGCAGGACCTCATCGCATTGTTGCAGATAAAATTATTATTGCCACCGGTTCGCGTGTAGTCATACCAGAGAGCTGGTCTGACTTTTCTAACAAATTAATTACTAGCGACAATATTTTTGAGCAAACTGATCTCGCCAAACAGATGGCGGTGATTGGTGCTGGTGTTATTGGCTTAGAGCTCGGTCAAAGTATCAGTCGCTTTGGTATTAACACCACAGTATTCCACGGCAATGATAAAATTGGTGGTTTAACCGACCCCAAGGTCAACGAGCTCGCCGTTACCATCATGCGCAAAGAATTTGATTTGCAATTAAATGTGCATGCTGACGTGTCGTATGATGGCAGCAACTTTCAGATTGCAGCCGATGGCAATTCTACAGTCGTACCCAGCGTGCTTGCTGCTATGGGTCGCCGGCCCAATATCGATCAACTTGACCTAGCCGATATCGGCGTTACACTCAATGAGCGCGGCATGCCCGCGATTGATCCAGTCACACTGAAAGTCGATGGCCACTCAATTTACATGACCGTTTGTGGTGATACTAATATCATGCATCCTCTACTGCATGAAGCCTCTGATGATGGCCGCATTGCTGGTTACAATGCCGTACACGAATCGGTACATTTTCATCGCCGCACACCGATTGCCGTGGTGTTTTCAGATCCGAATATTTTTATGGCAGGTAAACGCTACTTTGAATTAGAGCCCGATTCATTTGTTGTGGGTGAAATAGATTTTAGTAACCAAGGGCGCTCACGCATGATGATGGCAAACCAAGGATTAATGCGCATATACGCCGATAAAGAAACAGCACATATATTAGGTGTTGAAGGCATTGCACCCGCCGGTGAACACATGGCGCACCTATTAGCGTGGGCCATACAACAAGACTTATGCGTATTCCGCTTATTACAGATGCCGTTTTATCATCCCGTGGTCGAAGAAGGCATGCGTACGGCATTACGCCAATTAGCAAAGCAACTATCACCCACCTGCTCGCACTCTGAACTATCAATGTGCGAATCGTTGGCGGCTGACTGCTTGAATTAGCCAATGTCGAAAAATCAAAGGGTTAGGGTGAAAAATCAGGATAATCTGCACTGCAATGGCAGATTATCCTGCGCCTATTCTGAGAACACTTTAAGCAAAAGAAATAGTTCAATCGTAACGTACATAATGTAGCCACTTAGAACTCGTTGTGATCAACGCCACTTCATGAGAACATGGAGGGCATTTTTGTAACGTGCGCCTGTAGCTCAGCTGGATAGAGTGTCGGCCTCCGAAGCCGAAGGTCACAGGTTCGACTCCTGTCAGGCGCATTTTTTCAAAAATGCTGACAGGAGTCGAACCTTCCTGTTAATTTCAACGTGCTAGTGCTGCGTTGGTCCACTGGACCAACGGTCACTGACGCACGTCCGTGTCAGGCGCATTTTTTCAAAAATGCTGACAGGAGTCGAACCTTCCTGTTAATTTCAACGTGCTAGTGCTGCGTTGGTCCACTGGACCAAACTTTTGTATATTTTTTATCGAGAACTCCTTAATTGCACAGTCAATATCAGCCCTCATCATCTTCCATCACTGTATGATAGAATCTCTAACTGACGCATTAACTAAGGAAGACCATGCTGCCCGACGCACTCGAGCCCTATTCAATTTTGATTGTATTGCTGCTAGCCATGGTGTTATTTATATCCAATCGTCTGCGCTTTGATATTGTCGCCCTATTAACCTTGGCCGTATCAGTCATCATTGGCGCCGTGCCATTTCATTTAGTTTATAGCGGCCTCGACAATAGTGCGGTCATTACTGTCGCTTGTGTAATGGTGATTTCTTTTGCACTCAATGAATCAGGAATCTTAAATACAGCTGTTGATAAACTCAGCCATGTGACTAAAAATAAATTTCTGCATATTACTATTTTGTGCATAATCACAGCCATACTGTCAGCCTTTATGAATAACGTTGGTGCTTTGGCGCTCTTAATGCCCATCGCCATTCGTACATCGATCGAAAACAAACGCTCACCGGCGATCATCTTAATGCCGATGGCGTTAGCATCAGCAATGGGCGGACTCACCACGATGATTGGTACACCTCCTAACCTACTAATTTCAAGCTTTCGCCAACAAGCCTTAGGCGAACCATTCGCCATGTTTGACTTTGGCAAGGTGGGATTGTGGATAGCTATTGCTGGCGTTATTTTTATTGTTCTGGTGGGGTGGCGACTATTACCCATTCGTAAATCAACAGAGCACAGTGATGATATCTTTCAAATCGAAGACTATATAACCGAAATTAAGGTCACCGAAAAATCATCGGTTATCGACCAATCTATCGGTGAGTTTGAAAAACTACTTGAAGAAGAATATGTCGTACTCGGCATGATTCGTAATCATCAAAAGCGCTTTTCTCTAAGAGCGTCCATGACAATAGAAGCTAATGATATATTAATTATTGAGGCTACCAGTGGTGTTATTGAAAAATTACTCAGCAAAGGCAAACTAGAAATATACGGCGATAGGCTACACATGAGCGATGAGCTGCACAGTGATGACATCGCCACCATGGAAGCCGTTGTGCCACAAGCCAGCCGCATGGAAGGGCGATCGTGGCAAGCATCACGCTTGCGCTCTCGCTATCAAATTAATTTATTGGCCATTGCGCGCGAAGGAAAACCTTTTAAAGAGCGCATGAACCACGTGGTATTACAAGCCGGTGATGTTGTCTTACTGCAAGGGCCACAAGAAACACTGCGAAGCACTAGTCACCGCATTGGCTTACTACCCCTCATCGGTCGCGGCATTACCACACAGAAAAAAAACCTAGCCTATTTACCATTACTTATTTTTATCGTTGCCATTATTTTAGCCGCCGTGCAATGGGTGCCTGTTCAAGTCTCTTTTGGTGGCGCGGTACTATTAATGGCTCTCACCCGCACCATACCTATTCGACAACTGTATGACAGCATCGAATGGCCGATCATTATTCTGCTTGCCGCCATGATCCCGGTGGGTAATGCGCTGGTCACAACTGGGGGCACCGACTTAATTACCCATAGCTTATTATCCGTTGCTAAAGAGATTCATCCGATTGGCATGTTGGCACTACTATTAATTGT
The DNA here is from genome assembly GCA_029210045.1 of Coxiellaceae bacterium. GTDB lineage: Bacteria > Pseudomonadota > Gammaproteobacteria > Coxiellales > Coxiellaceae > JARGNX01. The sequence continues at coordinate 282,757 of JARGNX010000002.1, read as the reverse complement.
TACCATGACGCTGTCGGATTTCATGAACAATGCTGTCACTACTGTGGTCATGGCACCGATTGCCATCAGTATTGCTCGCGCGCTCGGCGTCGCTATTGATCCTTTCTTAATGGCAGTGGCTGTAGGTGCATCATGCTCATTCTTAACACCGATTGGCCACCAAAATAATACGCTGGTGATGGGGCCAGGTGGTTACAAATTCAGTGATTATATTCGTATTGGCCTGCCACTAGAGATTATTGTTATCGTGATATCGATCCCATTAATTGAATGGATCTGGCCATTATAAACGCTATACTGTGGGTATTAATAAAATGTATGGAGCAAACGTTATGAGCAAAATAATATTAATAGTCAGTGTATTAGCTATCAGCCTGCCCTTAACCTGCTTTTCTGCTCCTGCAAAAAACTCAACAAAAGCAACAACCGCCCAAACAGAAAATACGGCCACTACTCAACCTATGCTGCATCGCAATATTCAAAACAAACAAGAACAATGCCAAATACAATGTCCGTATGTAGCGCCAACCACTACTGGCGCTATTGGTAAGTCACAAGCCACAACCGAACGACAAAATTGCCTAGACCGGTGCTTGGCTAGGCCTTAATTTATATTGATAATCCCTGGATGCCGGATCAAGTCCGGCATGACAGCAGCAAGTTCATCTATAACTTACCATCGCGGTTGATAACTAATCGCTTCGATTAAATGTGACCGTTGAATTTGTGCCGCCTCATCCATATCGGCAATCGTACGCGCCACGCGTAACAGACGATGATAACGCCGAGCAGACAATTGCAATCGTTTCATTGCTGCTAACAGCCACTCACTATCTTTTGCTGTTAGAACACAGTACTTCTCTATTTGCTTTGTCGTTAGCCGCGCATTGTTAATACCTAAACGTTGTTGCTTAGCATAAACACGATTAACACGTTGACGCACATCCGCACTGGTTTCTATGGTTTTATCTTGATGATTTAGCATCACCTCATAGGATTGCGGCAATACATCAACATGCAGGTCAATACGATCCATAAGCGGTCCCGATAATTTATTTTGGTAGCGACGAATTTGCTCATCACTGCAATGACACAAGCCGCGTTCATCACCCGCATAACCACAAGGACATGGATTCATTGCAGCTATCCATTGCGCCTGCGCCGGGAACTGCGTCTGCGCCTTTGCTCGTGCAATGGTTACCGTACCCGACTCCATCGGCTCACGCAGTGCTTCTAATACTGACCGAGTAAATTCTGGTAGCTCATCTAAAAACAGCACACCACCATGCGCCAATGAAATCTCTCCTGGGCGTGGTGGATTACCACCACCAACAATCGCAGGCATCGACGCACTGTGATGTGGCGCACGAAATGGTCTAGCACCCCATCGCTCCGCAATAAAACCATTGGTTGTCATTGAATGCACCATCGCGGCTTGCAAGGCCAACTGATCATTCATCGGTGGCAAGATGCTTGGCAAGCGACTGGCTAACATGGTTTTACCCGTACCGGGTGGGCCTTTTAATAACAAACCATGGCCACCAATAGCCGCCACTTCTAAAGCACGCTTGGCTTGCTGCTGGCCTTTCACATCTGCTAAATCCGGGTATAGTGTTGCTGGCGCTTTATTCTGTTTCAACTTTACTGCTGTTAAGCACTCCACCTGTCGCAAATGTGCCAACACCTCAATCAAATGCGATGCGGCATATACCTTCGCTTGTTTTACCCAAGCAGCACGTTCCGCATCTGCAGGACACATCATCACTGAACGCTTTACTTGACTGGCGGCATTCGCCATTAACAACGCACCCGGCGTTGATCGTAATTCACCCGTTAAGGACAACTCAGCAAAGAATTCGTAGTTATCTAAATCGACTTGTGGGCACTGATCGGAAGCGGCTAAAATACCAACGGCAATAGCTAAATCAAAACGGCCACCCGTTTTCGGTAAATCAGCTGGTGATAAATTTACAATGATCTTACGTTGTGGGAAAGTGAGTTGGCTATTATGAAAAGCCGCTTGAACACGGTGTCGTGCTTCTTTGACTGCGGTTTCCGCCAAACCAACAATGGCAAAACCTGGCATGCCCGGCTGTATATCCACTTCAATCGCCACTGGTAAAGCCTGGATACCGGATAATGCGCGCCCATATACAGTGGCTAGTGGCATTTATTTTTTCTTGGCTTTCTTGCCTTCGAGCTCATCCACTTTTTTCATTAAAGCTTCAAGCTTTTCACGCGTACGCTCCAGCACCTTGGCTTGGGCATCAAACTCTTCGCGCGTCACTAGGTCCATTTTCTGGAAACCCGCGGTAACGGCTGCTTTAACATTGCCTTCTACATCTTTACCCAGGTTCTTCACGCCTTCAGGCATCGAATCCAATATACCCTTCACTGTGTCATTAATATCTTTGCGGTTGATCACATCAAACTCCTCATGGCTCTTGCTATTACACTATGAGATACTACCACCTTCGTGAAATAAAACACATACCGTAGTTGAGCCTCAAATAATGCAATGCCCATGTGGATCAAACAAGACCTATAGTACATGCTGCCAACCCTACATCGATGGCATGGACACAGCGCAAACCGCCGAAGTGCTTATGCGCTCGCGCTACAGTGCTTATAGCCAAGCCAATGTCAGTTATATCCAAAAGACCATGCAAGGCAAAGCAGCACAAGGTTTTGATCCCTTGTCATCACAGCAGTGGGCACAACAAATCGAATGGCTAGGATTGCAAGTATTTGATCATTCACCGAATGGCTCTGATGCAACGGTTACCTTTGCAGCACGCTATCGCGACACTAATGGTATACAGTTTATTTACGAAACCAGTGCTTTTACATGCCTTGATGGAACCTGGTATTACACCGATGGTGAACAGCAACCACTGCCGCAACGCAACCAACCCTGCCTTTGTGGCTCGGGCAAAAAATTTAAACGCTGCTGCGGCTAAAACAATAGGAAAAACCTTGAATAAACTTAAAAAAATTGCCGTATTTTGTGGTTCAAGTACCGGCACAAGACCTGAGTATGCAAACGCCGCCGAACAACTTGCCTTGAGCTTATGCCAGCATGGGATATCTCTTGTATATGGCGGCGCTTCAGTTGGCATCATGGGCATTTTGGCGGACTCCATGTTAAAGCACGGCGGCGAAGCCATTGGCGTCATCCCCAAATCAATGGTAGATATCGAAATATCCCACCAAAGTTTAACTGAGCTGTTTGTTGTAGATACCATGCATGAACGCAAAGCGTTAATGGCAGATATGTCTGATGGTTTTATCCTATTGCCAGGCGGCGCAGGATCTTTAGATGAATTTTTTGAAATTCTAACCTGGCTACAGTTGGGATATCATATCAAGCCCTGCGCCATCTTAAATACCAGCGGCTACTATGACCCACTGCTGCACTTTATCGATCATGCGATTAAAGAAGGGTTTATGAAACAAGCACACCGCGAAGCAACACTGGTTGAAACCTCGCCAGAAAACTTAGTGTCATCACTGTTTGACTTCGCGCCTGAGCTAGGTGAAAAGTGGATTAATGATACTGCCAATATTTCGTCTTAATACCATATCAAGCTTGTGCAGCAACTGTGGTATTTAAAATTTGTTGCGCTTCATTTTCATTGAGACGTGGGCCCAACTTACTGACGACTAATCCGGCAGCATGGTTTGCAATAGCAGCAGCTTCTTTATAACCTAAGCCTTGTGTTAAAGCATATAAAAAGCCACCAGCAAACGTATCACCAGCACCAACGGTATCCAACACATTCACTTTCGCGGTCTCTACTTGATAACTGCTTTGACCATCAAAGACTAAGGCGCCTTCGCTACCCAGCGTAATGGCAGATGTTTTCGCATATTTTTTTAAGCTTTCTTGAGCGACAGTTAAGTCATCCGTTTCACAAAACATTAAGGCTTCTTGTTCGTTACAAAAGATCAAGTCAACACCATCACCAATAATATCGATGATATTTTGCTTAAAGAATTGCACCATATTAGGGTCAGATAAAGTAATAGAAGTCTTTACCCCAGCTTGATCAGCTAATTGCTTCGCTTTAATCGCAGCACGGCATGCATCCTCTGCTGCTACTAAGTAGCCTTCTATATAAAGGTATTCAGAAGCCGTTAAAGCTGTGTCATCGAGTTCGGCTTCGGAATATGTCGCCGTAATGCCAAGATACGTGCACATGGTGCGCTCTGCATCAGGAGTTATCTTTACTATGCAAGTACCGGTATTGCCCTCGGGGCGTTCGTTAGCAGATAAGTTCGTCACTATGCCTTTGGCAACCAACTCGTTATAGAAAAAGTCGCCTTGTGCATCATTCGCCACCTTACAAGAATAAAAAGTATCCGAACCTAACAACTGAGCGGCCATCATGGTATTAGCAGCTGAACCACCACCCGCTTTAGCATGTTCTTGATTACTAAGCTTAGCCAATAGCTCTTCCAGGCGGTCCGCTTCGATAAGCGTCATCAAACCTTTGTCGATATTTAATTCAGCCAGCTTGGCATCATCGATAGAAAATTCACGATCAACGAGTGCATTACCCATACCGAAAATTTTGAATTTTTTGCTCATGTGGCTGTCCTTGGCGGCGGTTAAAGGTGACATACGTCGCGTAGTGTAACTGGTTTAACCATGATCGCCAAATACTTTGTTGTCATTACCACCAATGGTTAATTGCATTGAAATTGCCCGAAACTATTCACAGAACAATTGCGACCACAGCGCACATCACCAAAAGCATTACTCACGCAGTTATCATCACGATGGCTAGCACAGAACACACCCTTTATGGTTTTAACACAATTAAAGCCACAAGAAATATTGCCAAAATCATCGGCCATACATACTTGGCCACGGCGTGAGGCACACTTCACACCTTTAATGCTTTTAACACACCCGTACCCACATGCTTGATTACCAAAGTTATCACTTAAGCACGCACGTTTTACACGGTGATGGCGATGGTGACGATGACGACCGTTGTTTCGTGGCGCCCCATTTAATTGATAAATATCGAAGTGGCTCACAAGCACTTCTTTTCCCGCATAAGGGATATTACAGTTGTTATAACCCGACCAAGTTTTACCCGGCTGAATTCCACCGCGATAATAAGCGCGACACAAAAACAATGGCGCCCCACTAACATCTCGCCCTACTTGCATTGCCCCCTCAGGGATACTGCGGCCACCTCTAATCCAATGGCCCTCTTTATAACTTTGCAAATACACCGAATAGTCCGTAGTTTCTATTTCTCGGCCGCCAAATGGAATATTACACTTATCATAACCATGCCAAGTCTTACCCGGTTGCTGACTGCCTTTGTAATTAGCACGGCACAAATACAGCGCTCGGCCATCCGCCTCATGACCAATTTTAAACGCATGCTCTGCTGATTTATAACCCACACCCCAGGTAGCGGCTTGGGCAATAGCTGCAAAAAATGTCGAAAACAACAAAAATAACAAGATAAGCTTTTTCATGTAGGCGCCTCACATACAGTTACACACAATATTGTGTGTGCACTATATCAAATTGCGCCAATATCGTACAACAAAAACCCCGGTTATGGCATTAAACCGGGGTCTATTAATGGGAATAATTGGAACCTATTGATTATAAAAAGTTTCGAAGGTCTGACAAATGCTCAGATTCTAGCGGTAATGTACAACCCTGAATGCCAATGATTTCACCATGCTCATCGCGTAATGGTGATTTATACGTAAGGAATTGTTTTTCCTTACCATCTGTGTGAACTGTTTCAATACATGTTAACAACTCTTGACGATCAATAACCTCTTTATCCATCGCTTTGATATGCTCCACTTCTTCAGGTTCTTTGATAATTTCCCAATCATCCTTACCAATCAGGTCGTCCATTTCAAATCGTAGTAATTCTAACAGTCCTTGATTAGCCCAAATATAACGGCCTTCTAAATCCTTGCAATATAATGCCCCTGGCATATGATCAAAATCATGTGTTACTTTCATCACTTTTCTCCAACGTAAAATACAATATGAAATTTTATACCGTTTCATTATAGTCTATTTTTTACGCTAAATTGTCGATATAACACGCTGTGGCTTTCTTACTAAAATACAATACATACAAGGAACTACAAACAAGGTCATCAAGGAACCGAATGACAATCCGCCAATAATAACCCAACCGATTGCTTTTAGGTTTTCACTGCCAGCACCACTCGATAGTACTAATGGCACCGCGCCAAATACCATCGCAAAAGTTGTCATTAACACGGGACGTAAACGAATCTTAGCGGCGTCTAACACCGAGCTAACAATTGACTCACCTTCAAGCTGTTGCTCTTGAGCAAAGTTAACTATCAATATGCCGTGCTTACTAATCAAGCCGACTAACATCACCAAGCCAATCTCGGTGAAAATATTTAAGGTATTACCGGTGATAAACATTGCAGTTAATGCGCCTGCTGATGACAGCGGCACACACAGCATCACCACCAACGGCTCAACAAAACTATTAAACTTAATCGTGAGCAATAAATAAATCCCCGCCAGCGCAATCATAAAGATCACCGCTAATTTACCTTCCGATTGCACGTATTGACGTGAGGTACTAGCAAAGTCATAAGTCATGTTATTCGGTAAAATGGTATCGGCTTTTTTAATTAAATAATTAAGCGCCTGGCCAATAGTATATCCCTGTGCTAACTGCGCCGTGATAGTTGCAGACCGGACCTTTTGAAAGTGATTGAGCTTTTGCGGCATCACCACCGTTTTATAGTTTACCAAACTCGAAATCGGCGCCAACTTGCCACCTATTGTGCGCACATAAATATCTTGTAGCTGGTTAGGTTGAATGCGCAATGCATTATACACTTGCGGTATAACCGGATAGCTTTGCCCCGTTTTGGCATACCAACCAATGATCGGCTTAGCAAATAAATACTCTAATGTATTGGTGATTTGTTCTATCGCAACACCCACCGTGCCCGCGCGCTCACGGTTAATCGTAATATCAACCGCCGGTTTATTAATACGTAAGTCAGTATCCACGTTCAATAATTTTGGATTTAACTTTGCCGCCGTTTCCATTTCATGCACGACCTTATCCAAACCAGAATAAGTGCCCGTGGTTTGAATCACAAATTGTACGGGTGCATCAAACCCTGTGACATCCGCCAACGCTGGACGATTAAATGCAAAGGCACGTAAACCAGGAATTTTAGCAACCTTCTTACGAATAATAGGTATTAACTGACCCTCAGTTAAATCACCCGGCTGATGCGGCCGTATAATCACAAAGCCTAGATTTTGAATATAATTACCACCAAACCCAGTCACAACACCCCAGTCTTCACGTTCGTTTACTGTTTCAAATACCTTACCAATTTGTTTAGCATGTTTATTCATATAACCAATACTGGCCGAAGTTGGCGCCATACCATTTACTAGAATCACCCCCTGATTTTCATCCGGCACTAATTCAGAAGGAATTTTTGTTAGCATCCAACCACAATAGGTCATTAGTGCCACGACTAAAACAATAGCAAAATAACGTAAATGCAAAATGTTTTTTAATAACCTACGATAACCTTCAGAAAAATGTTCAACAACATTTTCAATCCGATTAGATAGTGCTTTAGGGTTTTCACTGACCGCCATAGTACGCGCAGCTAACATCGGCGTTAGGGTTAACGCAAACACCATCGACAGAAACACCGTTGATGCTAATGTGAAAGCAAACTCTTTAAATAGCGCACCTGTTAAGCCGCCAGAAAAACCAATAGGCACGATAACCACAATCACTACAAGCGTCATGGTAACAACGGAATTATTTATTTCACGTGTGCCTTTTATGGCAGCACGCATACGACCGACACCCATCGCCATATTGCGGTGAATATTTTCGACAACAACAATCGCATCATCGACCACTAAACCAATGGCTAATACAAAGGCTAGCAGCGTTAGTGTATTTAAGCTAAAACCCAAGAACGTCATTAAAATGCAGGTGCCAATCAATGAACATGGTATCACTAATATAGGGATGAATAATGATCGCATTGACCCCAAAAATAGAAAGATCACGACCACCACACAGCCAATCGCTAGCCATACGGTAGAAAACACTAGTTTAATCGCATCAACACTAAAAGTAGTAGTATTCCAAATCACACGCTCATGTAAACCAGGTGGAAATTTATCGCTAGCCTTCTTCAATAAAGCCAGACCATTCTTAGTCAGCGCAATACTATTAGCCGCCGGATCGGGAATCAAACCAAACACCATCACATTTTTAAAGCCAGGCACCAAAAAGTTTTCATTATCAAAACGTGTACCATAGGCTGCATGACCCACATCACCTAACTTAATGTTTTGACCGTTAACCGATTTGACCACTAAATCGTTATACCCTTGGGCGGTATTGATACTGCTATTAATCGACAGCGTATATTGCGCCACGGTATTCTTTAATTGCCCCACCGCCGTTTGTAAACTATTCGCATTCACTGCATTTACCACTTCAGGCATTGTCATGTCATAGCGCACAAGCTTTTTTGGATCAAACCACAAGCGCATGGCGTAATCACGCTCGCCTTGCGTAAACATATTCATCACACCTGGCAAACCAGAAAATTGCGGCTGCAATATGCGTTTATAGTAATCACTGATTTGTTCAACACTTAAGTCATCACTGCCTAACGCGACAAAAAATACCGGGGTGCCTTTGGTGGTTCTAACAATGGCCGGTGTTAATGTGCCTTTTGGGAACTTCCATGACACCGAACTCACCCGGCTCATGATTTCAGTCATGGCATCATTGATGTTTTGATTGATGTTCAACCATACCGTGACAATACTATAGCCTTGCTCATTTTGCGTTTTAATATAATCGATACCCTGCACACCCGTTAGCGAATTTTCTATCGGTGTAGAGATATAGCCTTCCATCGTTGAGGGGCTAGCACCTGGGTAGTTAGTGGTAATCGTAACAATCGGCAGATTAATCACCGGGAATTCACGCAACGGTAATTTGAAATAACACAGTAAACCGATAAGCAACACAGCAACCGTTAACACCGTTGCTAATACTGGCTTTTGAATAAAAGTATCAGTAAATTTCATTGACCATTCTCTTGCCGAACAACGCTGCCGGTTTTTAATTTAAAACCACCAGAAGTAACAACAACATCACCTTCTTTTACGCCGGAGGTAATCGCCACCATTCCTTTGCGTAAATCACCAGACGTCACTGGCACCTGCTTGACGCGACTATTTTTCACAACAAATACTGTTGGCCCCACCAAGGTGAATACCAGGGTATCCTGTGGCACAACTATTTCTTTTTGATCCAAATGATATTTAACCAATACCTTCACTACCAAACCTGTCATCACTTGTTCCGTTGGGTCAATGACCATCGCCCGTGCACCCAATAAATCTGTGCTTGGGTCAATGCGATTATTCACGGCATAGATTTTTGCGTTGAATGTTTTTCCCGGTAATGCTTGGGAAGTAAAGCTAACCACCTGCCCTACTTTTAATATATTGACAAAGCTGCTTGGCAATTGAAATTCAACGTAGTATTTATTATGCATTTGCATGCTAACTAAATTGCCACCTTCCGGCACATAATCACCTAAATGCAAAATACGTAAACCAACCGTGCCATCAAATGGAGCGGTCACCAACGTCAGCGCTAGTAATTTGTCTATCTTGTTATAATTAGCCACGGCTGCCTTATAATCATTGCGAGCCGCTACTAACCTATTCTCAGACACAACATTTTCTTTATACAGTTTTTGTGCTTCTTCATAATCAAACTTTAAACGCGCCATTTGTGCCGCAGCAGCATCAAGTTGTTTAGCCAGGCCACGTGGATTAACTTGATACAAAGGCTCACCGGCTTTTACACGCTGGCCAGACTTTACATACACTTTAGTCAGATAACCGGCATAATCGGATTTGAGCATGATGCCGTGCAAGGCAGAAATATGGCCAATAACTTTTATCTCACTCGGCCAAATACGTTTTTTGGCTACCACTGTAGCCACACTGATCGGTGCACGTGGCGCTGCTGGCTTTGGCTTCATTGCATGCCAAAACAAATAAGCCACCACGGCAATAATGACAATGACTATAAAAATCACAAAAGAAATGACAATCCGTTTGCGCATACGACCTTAATCCTTGATATCAAGGTTCTATTGTATCTAAGCTTGGTAACTGATGCCATCAGAAATGGGGAGGTGACCTCCGCTTATTTAAGCAGGGGTCACTGATTAAAATGTAAACCGCGAAGCACCGGCTACTATAGGGCGATCTTCGTTACGAACCAAGCTTGGTACTTCTTGTGGTCCATGACCTGACATCATCCGGACAGGTAGTGTTTGTTCAACCGTTGGCTCACCAGCTGAAGCTTGCCTTGCTGGACTAGGTTCAGGACTAAGCTCTGGTTTAACGGCTGTCACTGCAGCTTCTGCTAATAACCTTACCTCATAAGCATCAAGATGCGCATTTAAACTTGCTGGGCTCTTGATTAAACGTCGCACTCGACGATCATCCAGGTCACTGTAGACTTCAGGATATTTAAGCAAACGACGAAATGCAACCAGCGCTTGCGGCTTAAATACAAATCTGTCTTTAAAGGCCAATACCAATCGTTGCTTATCATCACCATGTAATCCTCTGGTTAATTTACTAAAAACCAGCTCAGCAATATTATTTTTATTTATATAACTCTCTTGAAATGCGCTTACAGCGCAAACGCGAGAATGCCCGCGAATCGCATCTGCCGTGCATTTTCCATCCAGCAACTCCTCCAATAGACCTGTGTTGAAAGACAATGCTACCTGTAAGCGTCTATCAGAAAAATCTTCGCGAAGACCTGCATTGCCAACAGCACCCAACCTATCCAAAAGTACGAGCTTATCTTCAGTCGCATCCTCGCAACCAAATAGCCCGAATAAACCATGTGTTTCAGACAGTGTAAGCTCACTGGTTAAAAGACTATAAGCTTGTTTGCGCCTTTTATCCCGAGCTACTCTAGCCTGTTGCTGTGTGGCGTATTCAATCACCTCGGCACTGCCTTTACCATCATTAGCACTGAGGTGTGGCTCTAAATCATCGAGTAAACCCAGTAATTTTTTACGTGAACCTCTGCGCCGCACATGAAAACCCGAATGTACACTACGACATGCTTGGATTTGTTTTTTGAGATCACTGGCATGCAGTGTGTCATTCTCATCGCCATCACAATATGACTGCGTAGTGGAGCGAGTAGCTGATAATCCTTTTAGAGCACAATTCAACCTACTGGTTGGTCTAAAAAAAAGCTTACCAAATCCTTCACCTGCATACATCTTGTTAGTTAGCACTAACAGCTCGTTAATAATGGTACTTGCTGGTCTCATAGTCTCTCCCCCTAGACAATCTACAATAATGAGCGTTTGCCCCCAAACGGTCATATAGTCTATTAATTTATATTTATTAATTGATCGGGAGTTTACCAACCAAATGTTAAGAATTTATTAAAATAATGCACAAAGATCACTCAAGCAATGCGGTAACACACTCCGGATTGGCCAATGTTGAAGTATCACCAATTTCATCCGGCAAACCAGCGGCAATTTTACGTAATATGCGGCGCATGATCTTACCTGAACGGGTTTTAGGCAAGGCATCAGTGAAATGAATACGATCAATGGTGGCAATCGGCCCTATTTCTTTGCGCACTGCTTGCACTAATTTTTGCTTTACATCGGCATCTGCTGCTTGACCCTGCATCAAGGTGACATAAGCATAAATGCCCTCGCCTTTTAGCTCATGCGGGAAGCCCACCACAGCTGCTTCAGCCACTTCTGGTTGTAACACCAAGGCACTTTCGATTTCTGCTGTACCCAGCCGATGACCCGACACATTCAATACATCATCCACTCGGCCAGTGATGGTGTAGTTACCATGCTCATCTCTTTTGGCACCATCGCCGGTGCAATAGCATCCTGGAAACTGGGTTAAATACGTATCAATAAAGCGTTGATGATCGCCATACACCGTTCGCATCATCCCCGGCCACGGCTTTTTCACTACCAAATTGCCCTCTGCTGCTTCAGTCAGCTCCACTCCTTTATTATCCAATAAGCCAACATCAACTCCATAAAATGGGTTCATCGCGGCACCGGGAATCGTCTCATCAGTCATCGGCACGATCATCGCACCGCCGGTTTCGGTTTGCCACCAGGTGTCTATCACCCGACAACGACCGTTGCCTACTTTATCGTGATACCACTGCCACGCTTCTGGATTAATCGGTTCACCGACTGTGCCTAAGATGCGTAAACTATCACGCTGAGTAGACTGCAATGGTTGATCACCCGAACACATTAAGGCACGAATCGCTGTCGGTGCCGTGTAAAAAATAGAGACTTTATATTCATCAACAATCTGCCAACAACGCTCCGATGTCGGATACGTCGGTATACCTTCAAACATCAAAGTTGTGGTCGCATTGCATAATGGCCCATACACTATATAAGAGTGACCGGTAATCCAACCAACATCAGCCGTGCACCAATAAATATCATCTGGCTGCAAATCGAATATCTCTTGGTGCGTAAAGCCAGCATATAATAAGTAGCCTGCCGTCGTGTGCAACACCCCCTTCGGCTTACCAGTGGAACCCGAGGTATATAATATAAAGAGTGGATCTTCAGCATCCATCACCTCCGGCGGGCAATCAACTGCCATCTGCTGCACTGCCTGATGATAATCCACATCCCTATCCGCAACCCACTCACACTGACCTGCATGCTTAACCACAACAACACTGTGCACGTTATCACAATCTTGCAACGCTTGATCAACAGCCGTTTTAATCGCCACGGTTTTACCGCCACGCTTACCGACATCGGCAGTAATCACACACTGACAATCGGCATCTAAGATGCGGCTCTTTAGCGCATCGGCTGAGAAGCCAGCAAACACTACAGAATGAATCGCACCGATTCGCGCACACGCCAACATCGCAAATGCTGCTTCGGGTATCATCGGCATATAGATACAAACGCGATCGCCTTTTTTAATGCCGCGCGATTTTAATAGATTGGCAAAACGACACACCGATTCGTATAACTCATTAAATGAAATACGCCGCTCCACCCCCTGCTCATCACCTACCCATAGGATCGCAGTTTTATCACCGTGCTTTGCTAGATGACGATCGATACAGTTTAACGTGACATTCAACTTACCCTGTTCAAACCAACGGATGTCACCTTTGGCCATATCCCCTGAAAACGTCGTTATGAATGGCTCAATCCAATCCAACCGCTGCGCGACATCGCGCCAAAAATCGTCGGGTTGTTCGATTGAATAAGCATAACCGGTGGTGCCGGATTGATATTGATACTGAGAACCAGCACCTGTCATGCCAGACTCGATCCGGCGCTCATCGCCTGTCATGCCGGACTTGATCCGGCATCCAGTCTTATAGCCTTTACCCTGTTCATCCATAAAAAAATGCCTCCGTGATGGAGGCATTAGTGTAGTCGATTAGATTAAATCTGGAAAGCTAACAGTGACTTACGCGCCACAACCACCAGGCCTAACATTTCTCACCGCGTCAGCATAACTGACTGCTTGCCCCTTTGACTTTGCTTCAACAGCTTGGGCTGCTCTAGGCGAAGTCGCACCAATCAAACGAGGAGAGTACCCGCCGCCATCACTCGACACGGCAACCGAGCTAAGTGAACCAGTCGTCTCAACCGATGACGGCGTTGACACCTGTGACTCACTCCCCCGAGGCACTTGAACATTGATTGTCAAAGGTTCGGCCACTTGTCCTTCTAAATCTCTCAACCTAGCATTCACATCATCTAAGTCAACTAGTGCTGCTCGGCTACGTGTCGATTTCTGCAGCCGCGCAGCGCGGTGCTTGTTAAATGCACTAGCCGAACGCTTCAAAGGCTTCAAAGCATTCGGCGCTTTTTCCACCAACCCACGGCGCTGAGCATTTGCCAGACTCGCGTGAGTAGTTGTCTTGCCATCATTTATATTCAGCCAACCATAGCGCTGACCTTTGGTTTTAATAGCGATAGCTACACCAACCAACAAACCAATACCCGTTAACGTCTGAGCAATATTCGATACAATTTGCCAGTTTCTTTTGGTGTTGTTACGGGGTTTCGCTGCTTCAGCCAATAATTTTTTCATCGACTCGCTAGTCGGGTCTTGCAATTTACTCACTGCACGCCTAACAGCTTTATAAGCTTTACGCTGTGCTGTATAAGCCGTATGCATTTCGGCTTTATCTGGTCTCGATGCACTCTTGTAAGCTGCTTCAGCTTGTTTAAATTGCTCGTTTGCTTTATCGAAACCTGAATCGTCGATAGCACCTTGCAATGCATGCACGTGATTATTTACTGCAAGAGCCAATTGAATGCTGTCAGGACCATCACGGCCCATCAACGTTTTATAACACGCTTCTAATGACTGTATGCCTGCACGCAACTCAGTCACAAAGTGCTGTTCATTGGAACCTAATTCAGCGCGGTGCATACTCACTAACGCCATCAGGCGTTCAAGTTCATTAAGCTTCGCCTGGGTTGACCTTAACTTATGGGACTTTTGTAGCAAATCATACAAGCTGCTTTGCTGTACCGTTAGCTTGCTAACAGCGTCGGCTCTATCTGCAGGTTTCGCCTGCAGTACTTCTTGCACAGCCAGCAGATCACCCGCCGACATATCATTCGCTAATTTTTCTAATGCTGCTTTTTGATAGTAAACGTGAGACAGATCGTCATCACAACCCGCAGAACGAATAGCTGCATTTTCTCTTATATCTTGCAAGTTACGGTAATTCGCTAAAGCCGGATTACCCAGTTCTACTGCCGCTTGCTGAAAAGCATTCCAAGCCATGGTTTGAGCGTATGCCTCAGCACCATTGTCATAATGTGCCTCATGAGCGTCATTTTGAATTTTATAGTCAAAGAATGCCCGCCATTCAGAAACACCCCAATCTTGTAACTCATTACCATATTGCTGCTGAGCAACAAAGATAGCTGCCGGTATAACGTCATCGCCACCCGCTTGTTGCGCTGCTTCATCACTGATTAATTTCACTTCGTATGAAGTAGCCGTTTCTGGTAGTAGCCTCGCATAATGTCGCTCTAAACGACCTAGCTCGACTGTATCGCTAGCAATGCGCTCCATATCGGCTATCATAATTTTTAATCGTGCTACAAACTCGTCGCTCATAGATTCACCCCTACTGAAATCTTTCGCTTATTTATATTTGTTCTCGATGCTAATGTATTATCTGGCAACGCTTTTTGCAAACTGAATATGCGCATTTAATGTATTGTTAATGTTTCTTTATCTGTCTACAATGGCAGTGGAAAAACCACTGATGAAAGGAGATCGGACCGTGGCTAAACTCTCATTAAATCCGTATGTTACAAAACTCAAACCTTCTGCCACTTTAGCCATTAACCAACAGGTTGAACTACAAAGACTAAACGATCAAAACGTTCATCACTGGGGGTTCGGGCAATCTGCATTCCCTGCTCCTGAGCTTATCGTACGCTCACTGCAACAACACGCTGCAAAAAAACAGTATTTGCCTGGCTTAGGCTTGCCAGAATTACGTGATGCAGTAGCTGAATATTACCAACAGGAATTTAATTTCGATGTTGATGGATCACAAGTGGTGATTGGCCCAGGCAGTAAAGAATTAATTTACAACTTACTGTATTTGATCCCAGGCGAACTACTAATCCCCGCACCTAGCTGGGTAAGTTACGCCCCGCAAGCAGAGTTACTAGGCAAGCCTTATCGCTACATACCAACCGATGCCGCCAATCGTTATTGTTTAACCGCTGACGAACTAGAACAAGCTTGTCAACAAAGCGCTGCAACCGGCACAAAAATACTTATTTTAAATTCACCCAACAACCCAACCGGTGCCATTTACAGCCAGCAAAACTTCGAACAACTCGCCGAAGTGTGTCGTCGTCATAACGTATTGGTCATTTCCGATGAAATTTATGCCAAGGTGGAATTCCACCACCAACTTAATCACAGCATGGCGCACAGTTATCCTGAAGGCACTTTTACCACCAGTGGTTTATCAAAATTATTTGCAGCGGGCGGTTATCGTTTAGGTATTTGTATCGTGCCCGAAAATTTAACCAGCACAATACTCACCCCTTGGGCCACGTTAGCCAGCGAAACATTTAGCTGCGTTAGCGCACCGATACAATATGCAGCCGTAACTGCTTATCAAAACTTTGATCAGCTGCGTGATAGCTTTGCGGATATGGTGGCGATTCAAAAAATCGCAAGTGAAACTATTTATCGATGCCTGGTAGCCAATAATATTAATTGCTTATCACCGCAGGGCGCCTTTTATTTAATGCCGGACTTTAAAACACAAAAAGATTTTCTGGCTAAACACGGTGTTGAAAACAGCGAACAACTCGCCTTATGGTTATTACAACACGCCAATATAGCGACCTTACCTGGCACAGCTTTCGGACTGCCCGCTGACCAATTATGTTTACGCATTGCCGCGGTAGACTTTGATGGCGCTAAAGCGCTCGAACTCTACCACAATGATCGCAGTATGGATCCACAAACCTTTGCTGAATTGGCCATGCCCAATATTGTCGCCGCCTGCCAGCAATTATCTACCTTGATTACAAAAAACGACACCATCACCTGCAGCTAATGGGTATTAGATCAAATTATTTGGAATTGTCTAATTAGACATTGACAGTACAATTGTACTTGGATAATCTAACTTGCGTATTTATCAGTCAATGGTGGCGCTATGCAAAAGGATCTTTGGCACTATGCGCGCACAAAATTAGCACAGCAAGTAGTTAACATGTTCGATATTGGCTTATCGAGCGCCTTAACTTTTTTTGCTCCTCGACGCATGGGGAAAACTGAATTTTTACGTAAAGATATTTTACCTTACGCACAAAAAAACAAATGGGCCGTGCATTACTTTAGTTTTCTTGAGTCCAATGGTAATTCGCAAACACTGTACACTCGCTCAATATTAGAGTTCGCCATTAACAACGGTTCAATTAAAAACCAGTCAGGCATTATGGGGCGGGTAAAAAAAATTGGCGGCCAAGCCGGGGCATTAAAGGCTGAGGCAGAATTAAGCAGTCAAACAAACCTCGAGCTAAACTTACAAGCCATTATTGATAAGCTTGGCCAACACAAAAAAACTATCTTGTTATTAGACGAAGTACAGTCACTCGCTAACAATCAACATAACAACCCTTTTGTGGCGAGCTTACGCACAGCACTCGACACCAACAAAGATCGGGTGAAAGCCATATTTACTGGCTCTTCGCGTGAGGGTTTACGCCAAATGTTTTCTAAGGCTAACGCACCCTTTTTTCACTATGGCCAAAACCTAGATTTCCCACCGCTAACTAAAGCATTCACAGATCATTTAGCTGACGTATATCGACAAGCCACTACACGCACACTGGATCAAGAAACACTCTGGCAGGCATTCCAACAAATGGACCTAGTGCCACAGCTTATCCGCGCCTTAGTCGAAAACTTAGCGCTGAATCCAAATCTGTCCATTGATACAGCAAAGCAGCAGCTGCTCGCCGATTTATACAATGACCGCGCCTATATTGAAGCGTGGCAAGATTTATCGCGGCTCGAACAATTACTGTTGGTCAATATTGCCCCTGGCAAAACCCCATTGTTCGCAAGGGATACGCGACAACAATTGGCAAAGCAATTAGGTATTGAAGAACTCAAAGCATCCACAGTGCAATCTGCCATGCGCGTACTCGATCGCAAAGGCTTGATCATAAAATCCAGCAGCGAAAGTCGACATATCATCGAAGACCCTAACTTTAAAAGTTGGTTAGAAAAGGTTGATGGGGCTAGCTAGGGGCGCATCTCAGAATCTAACCCCAAAAAATCAAACCTCTCGTCATGCTCATGAAATGCCATTGCGCGATCACGTGGGGGCCTTGCCCTTGCATAGATACTATCGAGAAACCGCTTTACCTGCTGATCACGTGTCTCACCTGCTATAGCAGTGGCTTGATGTGATATCCCTTCCTCAAGCGTCGATATCTCACTTTTTACTGCCGTGATTTTTTTACGCTCATCCGAAAGTTTTTGTTTCACTGCTTTTAATTGTTTTTGGGCGTCTTCCGCCAGATCACTCAATTTTATTTGTCGAGCAGCCTGCGCTTTACTCGCCACAACGTCAGGTTCTGTTCCTGCTATTTTAGCTTTGAACTGTGCTTTTCTTGTAGGAGAGTTATCAGCAATCTCTGCCACTAACTTTAACATGGCTCGATCAATATCCCCGGCCCGATTTGTTAGCATCAGCCTTTGCTGTTCAAATCCAATTAAACGGTGGTTAAAAGCTGATAGCGTTTGTCTGTGAGAAAACAGCGCCTGATGCAGGCCCGCCAATGGTCGTAAATGCACAGGGAAAATACCGCCTAGCTGCAGTGTGAATTTAGCGTAAACATCATTGATAAAATACGTCGCCTGATCTAACCGTAACTTTCTCCTGGCGCTCGCAGGATCAAGGGTTTGATCACGCGCCAAAATAAAGCGTATTACACCATCCAAGTGACCATCATTTAAATCTTCATATGACTGCACAAGCGTCGACATCAAGTGGTTAAGTTTGGCAGCATCAAATGACCCTACTAACTGTGCAAAGCGCTTTTCAGTTTCTACTGCTAACCTGCCTGCAATCGCATCTGCATCTATTCGTATCGGCTTACTCTTATCGTCACCAGACTTATCTCGCTCACGTATGGCCTCACCCTCACAGGCTTTAAAGGCATCAATAAAAGCGCCTAAAGCATTTTCAAGAAATACCTGCTCAAATTCTGGGCCATCTAATAAATATTCTCTAGACATCTATACCAAAACCTTACTTATATACACTAAACGTACTTTTTACCACACCCAGAGCTTGCTGTCTAATATTTACTCAATCATTGGCTGCGGCGGCATTTATCATTAGTTATCTTATTGATATAAAACAATAAAATTAAACTCATCGCGGCGTTTACTTAATACCCTGTTAATACCCAAATTTTATAATTCTTGTATGAGTGAAGAGAGTAAAATAATGCAATATGACGCCGGTGACTGGTCAATGCATACCTGGGAAGACAGGTATGCCCTCCTAAAAGACCACGCGAAGAAAGGTCATGAATTTAAGCTGCGCATCAATCTCAGCTATACCGATTTCCAACGATATAAAACGGCAATTAACCGCTTTCTTAAAAGCGCAGAGTGCCGAGCTGCTATTACAGGATTTAAACACTCCATACTGACTGACGAAGAAAGCAAACGCACCGAAGCTGATATTAATGATGAATATATTTCAACAGGTCAATTTACCCTATACCTAATGAAAGATGTGCCGCTTTCAACTATCCAAAGTTTTACTGAGCGACTAAACGATTTCCTAGTGAATACACTAAGAGCAGCTCCCGCTACTGCGATGGCAACAGACTCACCCCTTACTGGTAAACCGCACTTAAGCATGCGCTTAGAGCGAACAGACGGTGACTACCACGACAGTGAAAACCTAGCAACTGATACCAACTTATTGGAAAATTATCAGAACGTCGTTAAAGATACTATTTTTTATCGCCGTTTCTGCACGCCACCTAGCGGACCAATGGCCACCGGCATGCACCCAGAAAAAGATCATGATGGCATACATAAACTGATACTGCACGGCTATCAATTAGCAGCTCACGCCCATCAAGATCGGCGCACCATTCACTCTCCTGCCCCTGCAACATTAAGAACAAGATCATTGAATCGATATGCCTCGTGCTGCCAACATATTGGCATGAGCTGCCGACAATTATGGCAACGCAAACAAGCAGGTGAGCCAATCACATTAGCAGAACATGGTGAAACCCTGTTCGATCCGCTGTTGCCGTTCGTCATGGAAAATCCCGCCAACGTAAAGGCAATAGAAAATTGTTTTAAACAAACATTTGATGGCAAGCTTCCCGTATTTTTTCAATTACTCAAATTTCGCCAATACAAAAGAGACCATTCCCCCTGCATGTTTGGTCATGCCAAACATCGCCGCACGTTGGCAATCGTTAATAAGCTAATCAATGTATTTATTGAAAAACAAACATTGGTCGCTTGGTCTGATGAAGAAATTAAAGCATGCCAGCAAGGAGGCCTAAAGAAGCTAATAAAAGATTGTCATATCAACGTACCACCCACCGTGGTATTTACTAACCCAGCACATGCTATAGCGTCAAAAGCAGCCCGTCAGTGAAATGTCGAACTCAGCTTAGACCATAAGGATGGGCTTTCTTCACCATCGGATTCCGCACCACTATCTGACTCCTCATCCGCATGATCCCAGCCACCATCATCTGACAATGCAGCAGGAGAACTCGGCGTTGGTGTGCTCGCACCTGAAAATGGTAATAATATACCAAATAGGCCTAGACCCCGACCTGCTGTTGAACCTCTCTCATCGGCTGCTGCAGGGGATACTTGCCTACTTTCTGATTGTGTCAAAGTCATGCCAGCAACTCTCACCAATGTGTTTATGCATACGGTCTCAGCCAAGCTACTTGCAAATGCATGAACCTCATCTCTGTATTGCACGCGCGCTGCTGCAGCAGTAATTGCCGTAGAAATCATCTCCGCTGCCAACGATTTAGCCACAGCTTTATGTTGCCGCGCCCTAGCTTCGGCAACCATTTTAGTGGTATCTGCGACCAGAGTACTCGAAATGAATTGTGCCATCCACTTCACATACGCTGATTTATCTTCTGTTGCTGCTGACGATTTAGGTAATGCAGTAGCAGCTTCACCACCAATTCTCTGTGCGACACGCTCATATATACCCATTAAATATGCATTCGCCGCTAACTTATCTTCGACCCGGCCAATTTTATCCTCGACTAGACCAATGTCAGCTGCCACCTCTCGCTGGCTATGAGCATATTTATCCATACGATCATCCAGCTCATACATTTTGTCCTTTTGCCTGCCAAGCTCTATGGCAATTGCTTCCATTTCCATTTCAATATTATGCTGCCACTGGGGATAACGCTCTATAAACCCCTTTCTTGTAAGCCTGCCTACTACCTTATTAAGCCTACTGTCTGTTGCCAACTTACTCTGTAAGCGTGCACCCAATGCGATCAACTTTTGTTTCAATCCATTTATTTGCATCTGAATTAAGTGTTTACGCCTTGGACGCGAATCAACAAACGCTACAAAATTTGCCTGTATACCCATATATCGTTGCTGCAAATGAAATTTCTTAGCATGCAACTCAGACAAGCACCGATAAGCCGGGGGGTAGAGCTTCGCCAATTGATTAGTGCCGCTTTCAGGTTCAAATAAGGTGATCACACCAATCACCGTCACCAGCTGATATCGCGCACGTGCAATATCATCACCCGTTGGCGGCGTATCAACGCCCGATGCTAACATCATGCGCGCAACCACCCTTTGTAGCAGTGCATCATCTTCACTGATGATTAAGCCTTCGTAATAAAAACCCAATGTCGTGATCAATTCACCCAATTGTTTAGCGCTCAGAGAGGCGAGCATCGGTGCAAATACAAATTCTGACATTTTATGTATCACAGGAGTAATCTCCTCGGCATCAGGCCGGGGGCGCACAGGAGACACCAGCAACTTAGTAGCTGACTGAAAAGTGCGTAATGCCTTTTCTGTAAATTCCTCGTGAAATATTGGATTATTTAATAAATAGATGCGCGACATGCGCTGCCCTCTCCTGTTACTCCCAAGCTTGTTTGTAACATAAAATGCGCAACTTGTCTTTTATCCCGACATTATTTGTACTATTTGATGTTTGTACGCCAGTGGCGTATAATGTAAACATGGTATTCAAAGAAACATCTATATTTACTAAGTTAATTCAATTAGTTATGTCGGATGAGGAATATACTAAATTACAAGAAATATTGGTGGATAACCCAAAAAAAGGGGACGTAATTAAAGGCAGTGGCGGACTAAGGAAAATACGATGGAAAGCGTCAGGCAAAGGAAAACGCAGCGGGGTTAGGGTGATTTACTATCACCTTGACGTAAATGAACAGGTATTTATGCTTTATGCCTACAAGAAAAATGAACAAAGTGATTTAACAAAAACTCAACTGCGCGTATTGAAACAAGTGATTGAACAGGAGCTCGCATTATGAATAACGATGATTTTGAACAACTAGTAGAAAGTGTGCGCCAAGCAGGCGCTATAAAACAAGGCAAAAAACGCGCTTCGCGTAGTTTTAAATATACACCTCTCGACGTAAAAAAAATACGTGAAAAAATGGGCTTATCACAAACCCAGTTTTCAAAGTTAATTCGTGTAAGCATAAAAACATTACAAAACTGGGAACAAGGTAGACGACACCCACAAGGGCCCGCTTTAGCATTACTTACCATCCTAAAAAAAGATCCAGAACATGCCTTTAAAGCTCTCTATTAAATAGCCGCTCGTAGCCCCTCGATTCACTATCCGGCATCTGCTACCATGTGGCCTCACTATATATAAGAGGAACGCTCATGATACTCGACAATATCCTGCAAGCCATTGGCAATACACCGATCGTTAAGCTCAACCGCATCGGTAGCGACCTCGACTGTCAACTCTATGCCAAATGTGAATTCCTCAATCCAGGCGGTTCGGTTAAAGATCGTATCGGCTACCAAATGGTCGAGCAGGCTGAAAAGCAGGGGCGCATTAAGCCCGGTGACACATTAATTGAACCCACATCAGGAAATACTGGCATCGGTATTGCATTGGCCGGCGCAGTCAAAGGCTATAAAGTGATTATTACCTTACCTGAAAAAATGAGTCACGAAAAACAAGTAGTACTCGAAGCCTTAGGTGCCAAAATTATTCGCACACCAACTGAAGCCGCGTGGGATGACCCGGAAAGCCACATCAGTGTCGCCATCAAGTTACAAAAAGAATTACCTAACTCACATATCTTGGATCAATATGCTAATCCGGATAACCCTGATGCGCATTATCAATTTACCGCACAAGAAATCATTGATGATATGGGCGACAACTTAAGCATGGTAGTGATGGGAGTAGGGACCGGCGGCACGATTACTGGCGTCGCAAAAAAACTCAAAGAGTTTAACCCCAACATTCAAATTATCGGTGTTGACCCTGACGGTTCAATCTTAGGTGGCGGCACTGAAATCAAACCGTATTTAGTTGAAGGTATCGGTTATGATTTCTTCCCCGAGGTATTGGATAACAATTTAATTGACGAATACATCAAATCCAATGATAAAGATTCTTTCCTAATGGCACGCCGCTTAATTGCTGAAGAAGGCTTATTGTGTGGCGGCTCATCCGGTACCGCCGCCTGGGCAGCAACTATTGCTGCTAAACGCCTGAAAAAAGGTGAACGCTGCTTAGTACTGTTACCGGACTCAATTCGTAACTACCTGACTAAATTTGTTGATAATCAATGGATGCATGAGCATCAGTTCGAAAAGGAAAACGCATGAATAAAGATAAACTAGCCCTAGACAGCCGCGTCGTTCACGCCGGACAACAACCCGACCCTAGCACCGGTGCGATCATGACACCGATTTATGCCACATCGACTTACGTGCAAAAAAGCCCAGGAGAACACCAAGGGTATGATTATTCGCGCAGTGGAAATCCTACTCGCACAGCTTATCAAGATTGCATTGCCAATTTAGAATCCGGCACAAAAGGCTTTGCATTTGCGTCCGGCCTCGCCGGCGGCAGTTGCATTATGAAACTATTGCAACCCGGCGATCACGTAATTGCGATGGATGATTTATATGGCGGCAGTTTTCGTTTATTTGATAAGATCTATTCTCGCAGTGCTGGATTGAAGTTTGATTTCGCTGATTTGACTGACTTATCCAACTTAGAAAAAAGTTTAACACCCGAAACTAAAATGATTTGGGTTGAAACACCAACCAACCCAACATTAAAGTTAGTGGATCTCGAAGCGATTGCCGCATTTGCTAAAAAACATAATCTGATTAGCGTTTGCGATAATACGTTTGCAACTCCTATACTGCAAAATCCTTTAACACTGGGTTTTGACCTGGTCACACACTCGGCGACCAAATACATTAATGGTCACTCGGATATGATTGGTGGCATGGTTGTTGTTGGTGATCGACCCGATTTAGCTGAACAATTAGAATTCTTACTATTTGCCGATGGTGCGATTGCTGGACCTTTTGATTGCTTCTTAGCATTACGTGGCGTTAAAACATTAGCTGTGCGCATGCAACGTCACTGCGAAAGCGCGATGAAAATCGCCCAATGGTTAGAGAAACACCCAAAAGTAAATAAGGTGTATTACCCAGGCCTAACCAGCCACCCGCAACATGAACTCGCTAAAAAACAAATGCGCGACTTCGGTGGCATGGTGTCGTGCGATTTAGATATGGACGAAGCAGGGGCCAAGCGCATGCTTGAACGCTGCAAGATCTTTGCGCTAGCCGAAAGTTTAGGTGGTGTTGAAAGCTTGATCGAACATCCAGCGATTATGACGCATGCTTCGGTACCCAAAGAAAACCGTGAACTGCTGGGTATTACCGATGGCTTTATTCGTTTGTCGGTGGGCATTGAGAATGTTGACGATTTGATTGCGGATCTAAAACAGGCAATTGATTAATCCATCGTTACAAGATACGTCATTGCTACCGGCCTTATCATTCCCGCGAAAGCGGGAATCCATTATTATATGGATCCCTGGTCGGGGCCAGGGATGACAAGCAGTACACTATGCACCTTGATGTTAAACATAGAGCCACATACAGACTAGCGCGCATTAGCAATATCATTAAGGATGAGCTATTCAAGCTATGATATATTATTCCTATGAACTTAATGAATATCATACAAACCATTGCGGTGATGGCACTACCACTTATTTTTGCCATTACTCTGCACGAAGCCGCGCATGGTTGGATCGCCGCCAAGCTGGGTGATAAGACCGCACTGATGATGGGCCGTGTAACACTTAATCCTGCCAAACACATTGATCTATTTGGCACCATTATTTTGCCGGTGGTGATGATGATCTTTAGTGGCTTCTTATTTGGCTGGGCAAAACCTGTACCAGTCACGTGGAGTAACTTACGCCATCCGCGACGCGATATGGCACTAGTCGCACTGGCCGGGCCAGGTGCCAACTTAGTCATGGCGCTTTTGTGGGGGGGCATAGCAAAGGCCTGTGCGGAATTATTAATCGCCGGCGATGCCTCCGGCATCACACAAATGATTGCGACCTACTTTTACCTCGCTGGTAAATACGGCATTTTAATTAACTGCATTTTGCTTATTTTAAATTTGATACCCATCCCACCACTAGATGGCAGCCGCGTGGTAAGCAGTATCCTTACCGGCCGCGCGCGCTATTATTATGATCGCATTGAACCTTACGGTATCTGGATCTTATTAGGCCTATTATTCATTGGCTTATTAGGCAAATTAATCCAAGTTCCCACCTACTTATTGATGAATAGTATTATGCAACTACTTGGCTTACCTAGCATTTAAATGATCTAAGGTTATTTCGTTATTAATCAGCAAACTAGAGCGCAATGTGTATAGCGTTCACCCCCATATTCTGGTCTATAATAATCGCTATGAAATTCATACACAGTGAGAAACAGCCATGTCAGAACCGGTAGATCATAAAGATAAGCACATCACTATTAGGGATTTGTGGGCCACAATGTCAACCTACACCGATGAAGGCAACCCAACAATCCAAGCGGCCAGACAACAACTCGAGGCTTCTTATAAGGCTTATGAAAAAGAACCTGAAGATTACCTAACGGCTGAGCTTGCTGTCGCCTCAGCCAAATCTATGATCGAAGCTATTTTTACTGAAGCACATATTGAAGGTGCCTTGCACGCAAGCCCACGTAAACTGCATGAGCTGTGCAGTCATCTTAATGATAAGGACGCCGATCTTGTGCATAAAGCGCTACACGATATCGATGACTACACCTATTGGCATCGCGAACATGAGTTTGATGATCACTCTAGCCCCATTGATAAATAATTTTTGAGCATCGCAGCGGAATTTACAGCTGGCTAAATGAGCAACGGAGCGCAAAAAATGAAAGCGATATGGCCAGCATAGTAGAAATATAACGCCGATTTTTACCAGCCACCACCACCGCCGCCGCCACCCCCTCCACCGGAGAACCCACCACCACCAAACCCAGAACTGGATCCAGGAGGTGAGGCAGCTGAGCTGATTGATTGAGTAAAGGTGCCTGCAAAACCGCTAGCAAACATGTTACCGGTATAGAACAGCATATAATTGCCAACAAACCACTGCGGTTGGTAGTTAGCTTTAGCGAGCACATCGGCAAATTGTTCACCCCATTTTTGCTCCACACCCAAGGCTAAAGCATAAGGTAAATATTTCTCGAATAATTCAGGCGTTTTATCGGGTGGGTTACGAAAATTCATGCGATCTTTTTCGGTGGCACCAAGGAACATTTTAAAGCCTTTAACCTGGCTAATTAAATGTGCGCCAGCGACTGTTAAACGCTTTAACAATCCCACGAAGACTAAATTAAATATAACCAATAAAAACAGTAATGATACATATACCCAAGGATAAATAATGTTCAGCTGGTTGATATTCGGCACAAATGAAAAAACAATCAACACCATGAAGACGACCGTAATAATATTACTCCAGCCTCCCTGACGTAATTTATTTTTCAACGTGCTTCTTACTGCACCTTTCTTCCCCATGGATAAGAACATAAACACCAACATAAAAATTGCTGCAGGAACTAAATTGAAATTCAATAAAATACCCAGACCAACGGCAGCTATTGATATAACCGCGCCCACTACGGCATAGGTATTATTAGTAACAAAATAGGTTGTTTCGAATTCTTTTTTTAGCTCACTACGGTAGGACTCAATAGTTTTTTGAATATCAACCGCCTTACCCAGCGCTAAAGTATCTCCACCTAAAAATAGCTTTTGCATTAACACTTGTTCTGCAGCGGATAAATCACCCTTAAAATCTTTTTGCTTGATCAAGGTATAATCTTTCTTGGACTTTTGCTCGATTTTTAAAGCGCCCTTAACCGCTAGATTTAAAATCGCTGAGGCTAATACGCGATTATCGTAACCCATGTCTAATATGTAACGCAGTGCTGCTGGTGTAAAACCTTTAGGCGGATAATATTCTGGCATAATCGCACCCGCTTCAGGATCACGACCATGACGTAGCCACATCATCATGTAATAAGCAAACACACCTACAACACCAACAATTAGAATCAAGTAGACAAGCAAGTCTTTTAAATTAGCCGCCCAAAAACTCGGCTGCGTGATAAAACCTGGCTTCCAGGCAACAACAATCGTTATACCTTGATGGGCAGCCAGGGGTTGTGTTGTAACAAACACTACCTGTTGCTTGTTATTTACATTAGCCTGATATGCTGTACCACGCTGACCTTGCGAGCCTGTATAGGCGGTGTATTTTAAAATATTGTTACGCGCACCATCGGGCAGCTCCACCCACGCTTCCACTTGGTCAATCGGAAACGCCCAACCATTTCCAGTGACATTCCAATACAGCTCATCATGATCTTTAAAAAATCCTAATTGACCTGTTGTCTTATAGGTAATTTCAAAAGTATATCGACCGGCGGGCAGTACCATTTTTTTACTACCTAAATACACACGAATGCCATTGCTTAATTCTTTGGTGTGATACGCCACTTTTTTACCATCGAGCTTAGCACTCATCACATCAAAGCCCACTTTTACCGTGCCTCCATGGCGCCCGCGATACAATGTGGGAAAATCACGATAGATGCCATGCCGAACGGTTCGACCGGCTGTGGTGATAACCACTTGCTCTGTCACCACTAAGCTCGCATCTTTTTGCACCTTAATAATACTGCTGTATTCGTTGATCACTGGTGGCAATGCACTGGCTGCAAAACCGATTAATGGCAAACACAGTAGTAAAGCTAAACATGAACGTAATAAACACTTCATTAGAATGACACCTTTGGCACTGCTTTTTCGGCTTCGCTATCGAGTTCGAAGTAGGGTTGTGATGTAAAGTGAAACATACCAGCAATAACATTATCAGGGAATGATTGCACTTTAGTGTTAAAGTCACGCGCGGTTGCATTATAATAACGACGCGCATTTTGTAAATTGTCTTCAACATCACTAAGGCTTTTTTGCAGGTCTAAAAAGTTAGCACTGGCTTTCAAATCAGGATAATTTTCGGCGACAGCAAATAACTTGCCTAAACCTAATGATAAAGCAGATTCCGCTTTGGCCTTCTCAGCAACACTCGAAGCCTGCATCGCATTGGCGCGTAATTTAGTGACCTCTTCTAGCGTTGAGCTTTCATGCTCTTTGTAGCCTTTAACCGTTGAGACTAAATTTGGAATCAAATCATGGCGACGCTTAAGCTGCACATCGATACCACTCCAACCCTCTTGCACCTGATTTTTTAATTTAATCAAAGAGTTATATATGCCGATAACCCATAAGATCAGCAATACGATAATAACGACAATAACAATCAATGCAATCATGGTCAGGCCCTCACAGTAGTCACTGCCTGATAATATAGCACCTTTTAGACGACGGTTTCGACCGCTACTTTTGCGACTTGAAGCTCAATATATTGGCACAGAGAATGGCCGATTAAGATATGCGCTTCTTGAATGCGTGCTGTATCAGTTGATGGTACCAACACACAATGATCGCACGCTTGGTTTAATTTTTGACCATTTGCGCCGGTCAGTCCTAACGTTAAAGCGCCTCGGCTCTTGGCTACCGCCATTGCGCGCAAAATGTTTTCACTATTGCCTGAGGTAGAAAGGCCTATCACAACATCCGCTGGCCTACACATCGCTTCGAGTTGACGCGCGAACACTATACTATAGTCGTAGTCATTACTAAGGCAGGTCAGGATCGAAGTGTCGGTATGTAAAGCAACAGACGCAATAGCAGGGCGCTCCAATTTAAATCGACCCACCAATTCAGCGGCCAAATGTTGCGCATCCGCAGCGCTGCCGCCATTACCCAACCAATAAATCGTACCACCTTGTGCCACACGATCAGCTAATTGCTTAGCCAATAAATGAATGTGCTCCGCCATTGGCTTTAAGCCATCAATCGTAGCTTGGTGATCTTCGATATTTGATAAAAAACTAAAGCTCATGAAAACCCCTTAGAACAACGCAAGCACGGATGTTAACAAGCCCCTAGCGCCGGGTCAACGCATACGGTATCATTCCGCCATGAACAAAACACCCATATGCGTTGACCTTGACGGGTCACTAACATACACAGATACGTTGTTTGAAACGTTTGTTAATGCTTTAAAGAACAGCCCGCTAACGGCTTTTTTAGCTGTCTTTTGGTTATTCTTTAAGGGCAAGTCGTATTGCAAACAACGCATTGCTGCAAAAACTAACTATGCTGATTTTCATTTACCGTTTAACCAGCCACTCGTTGAGTGGTTAACAATGAAAAAGCAGCAGGGCCATACGCTTTATCTAGTCACTGCCGCAGACCAACGTATTGCCCATTTTGTTATTGAGCAACTACCTATATTTGATGCCGCTCATGCCAGTGATGGCAAAACAAACTTAAAAGGACACTATAAGCGGGACTTTCTTGACCAACAGTTTGGTAAAGGCGAATACGTATATGTCGGCAACAGTAAGTGTGATATAGGCATTTTTAAACACGCCAAGCAATCCGTTGTTGTAAATAACAAGGCCTCGTTTATTAATAAAGCCAAACAAGTGTCGGAAGTGACTAAAACGTTTAAGTCAGGCGACAACAATCTTCGGCAGATCATCAAAGCCGCACGCCCACACCAATACGCCAAAAATGTTTTATTATTTTTACCCTTGCTGCTGGGACATCACCTTAGCAACTTACATTTGGCCCTATTAACTGTACTTGGCTTTATCAGTTTTAGTTTATTGGCTTCAAGCGCGTACTTATTAAACGACTTAATTGACCTTTCATCAGATCGTCAGCATCATAAAAAACATCGACGCCCCTTCGCGAGCGGTCAGCTGTCGCTCAGCGTGGGTTTAATTGGCTCCCCGCTATGCTTTATTGCCGGGTTTGGCTTAGCTATCGCACTATTACCAATGCCGTTTGTTGCTGTTTTATTGCTTTATTATGCTTGCACATTGGCCTACTCATTTAAATTAAAGCGTTTATTACTAGTCGATGTTTTCACCCTCGCTATGCTGTATACATTGCGCATCTTTGCTGGCATGGCAATACTTGGCGCTGTAGGCTATTCCGATTGGCTGCTGTTATTTTCATTTTTCTTTTTTACCAGCCTAGCTTTTATCAAACGCTATTCAGAATTAGCCGCACACGATCAGTCCTCAAAAGTGCACCTTCCCGGTCGGGCTTATCACAGCAATCACAGCAGTGAAATAAAAATCATGGGCATGTGCAGTGGTTATATTTCTGTGCTGGTGTTTGCGCTCTATATTCAATCAGCGCGCTCCATGGCGCTATATCAACTCAATGAGCTGCTGTATCTAATCTGTCCTTTATTATTATATTGGATTTCTCGAGTGTGGATCATCACGACCGAAGGACAGATGCATTCCGACCCTGTAGTGTTCGCTATTAAAGACCGAGTCACTTACCTGATAGTTGCGGTGATTGCGGCTATCGTATACTGCGCAACCCTGTGAGGCCATGATGGAATATTCCGATAAAATAGTAATTACTGGGGCTGCCGGTTTGGTAGGGCAAAACCTTGTCTTATTACTGCAAGAAATGGGATACAGTAATATCGTTGCACTCGATAAGCACCCAGAAAATTTAGCAACATTAGCAAAATTAAACCCTGGCATTACTACGCAACTTGCCGACTTAAGTGAAGCAGGGCAGTGGATGGATTGTTTTATTGACGCCAAACGCGCTTTAGTACTGCACGCACAAATCACAGGGTTGCAGTCTGATATCTTTATTAAAAATAATCTCACTGCCACCCAGCATGTATTACAAGCGATTCAGCAGCACAACGTACCCTTTACGGTGCATATCAGCTCTTCAGTGGTGAATTCAGTGGCTGATGACCATTACACCAATACCAAAAAGCAGCAAGAACAAATGGTGATCGACAGCAAAATTGCCTGCTGCATATTAAGGCCTACGTTAATGTTTGGCTGGTTTGATCCTAAACATTTAGGCTGGCTATCACGCTTTATGGCAAAAACACCAGTATTTCCTATTCCAGGCAATGGTAAATTTTTACGCCAGCCGTTATTTAGCCGTGACTTTTGCCAGGTGATTATTGCAGCCATGCAGCTACAACCCATCGGTGAAACATATGACATTGTTGGTCTAGAAGAAATCGATTACATCGATATGATCCGACAAATCAAATCGGCCAAAAAACTGTCGACTAAAGTAGTTAAGCTGCCTTACCCTATTTTTTATGCACTACTTAAACTGTATTCGCTATTCAGCAAGAAACCGCCATTCACTGCCGATCAGTTGACAGCATTAACGGCGGGTGATTATTTCGAAGGTTGTGACTTTGCCAAAATATTTAACGTCACACCCACACCGCTACAGCAAGCATTCGACAGTACGTTCAGTGATCAACGTTACTGCAATATCGTTATCGAGAGGTAAACATGGAAATGAATAATAAAAAGAAAGTTGCCGTTATTGGTGCCGGCCCAATGGGATTAATGACCACCTATGATTTATTAAAGAAAGGTTACGATGTCACACTGTTTGAGCGCGATGATCGTATCGGTGGCATGTCAGCTTCATTTGATTTTGATGGCACTAAAATAGAACGCTTTTATCACTTTGTTTGCAAACCCGACCAACCGATGTTTGATTTGTTGGCGGACTTTAAATTGCAACACAAACTAAAATGGCGTGATACTAGCATGGGCTTGTATTATGACGGGAAATTATATAACTGGGGCTCACCAAAAAGTCTATTCGCCTTTCCTAAACTTGGCTTTATAACCAAGCTGCGTTATGGATTGCTTGCTTGGACCACTTGCCGTATTAAAGATTGGCGCAAATTAGACAAAATCGACGTTACGACCTGGCTTAAAAAGTGGCTGGGCAATAAAGGCTATGACGCTTTGTGGCACAATCTGTTTCATTACAAATTTTATGAATATAAAAATGATTTATCTGCTGCCTGGCTAGGCACACGTATTAAACGAGTAGGGCTATCTCGTCGTAGTATGTTTCAAGAACAACTGGGCTATTTAGAAGGTGGCTCTGATGCCTTGCTAGACGCCATGGAAAAGCGCATCCTTGATCTTGGCGGTAAAATTGAACTTAAAGCTGATGTGCGCGAAGTGGTTAGCAACAACGGCAAGACGGCCGGCATTCGCATTAATGACGACATCCACCCATTTGATTCAGTAGTATCAACCATTCCATTACCTTACATTAGCAAACTTACCCCCGGGCTTTCACAAAAAACACGCGATCAAATTGATGCCATTGCTAATGTCGGTGTAGCTTGTGTGTTATTTAAGCTGAAAAAACCATTAACCAAACATTTCTGGGTAAATATTAATGACGAACGCATTGAAATTCCTGGCGTGATTGAATACAGCAACTTAAATCCAGGCATGCCGGACCAAAAAGAAAAAATACTTTACGTACCTTACTATATGCCAAGCACACACCCAAAATATAAGTGGACGGACGAGCAATTTGTTGATGAAGCAATTCAATACTTGCAAATGATTTCTGATCAATTTAGTCGCGACGACATTATAGCTACCAAGGTCACACGTTATGCGTTTTCACAAACGGTATGTGGCACTAATTTTTACGACAAGCTGCCGCCGATGCGCTCAGAAATCGATGGCTTTTATATGGCGGATACCGCCTATTACTACCCCGAAGATCGCAGCATCTCTGAAAGCGTTCAAGTGGGATCAACTTTAGCGACACTGGTACATGAAGACTGCACTGAAACAACAGTTTGTTAATAAGAATTTTATACTGTTCTTAGCATCAAATACCTTCGCAGCCGCGATGAACTTTGGTTCGCGCATGCTGTTTGGTTTGTTTATGCCTTACGCCTGGTCGATTGTTGCCGCTTACATAGTGGGCATCATTACCGCTTATTTATTATGCCGACAGTTTGTGTTTGAATCGAAAAAAAACAAGACGCATCATGAGATATTTTATTTCACTTTGGTCAATGTATTTGCGATAGGCGTGACGCTAGCCGTATCGTTAACACTCTATAATTATGGACTAGCATTTATTGCTGACCATTTTTTACGTGAAGAGGTAGCACACTTTATTGGTATTTGTGCGCCCGTATTTTTTAGTTATTTGGGCCATAAATACATTACATTTAGGTAAGCAAGCGCAATGACAAACAGCTGGGGAAATTATCCAACACCACAACACAAGCAGACCAAGTCTGTATTGTGGCGTGACCAGTTGGCTCTATTCGATCAGTTGCCGGTATTGCCTTATGGCAATGGCCGCAGCTATGGTGATCAGTGTTTAAATAAAGACGGCACGATACTGCAAACCAAAACACTTAATCGCTTTATTGCCTTTGACAAAGACAGTGGTGTATTACGTTGTGAAGCCGGCACATTACTCACTGATATTTTGGCATTCGCTGTGCCACAAGGCTGGACTTTACCGGTAGTGCCTGGCACGCAATTCATTACAGTCGGCGGCGCTATCGCCAATGATGTACACGGCAAGAACCATCATGTACGAGGCACATTCGGTCAACACGTCAAACAATTTGAATTACTGCGCTCTGATGGCTGCTTATACTGCTGCTCACCCACGGATAATGCCGAGCTGTTTCAGGCAACTATCGCAGGGCTAGGGCTAACGGGCTTGATCTTAACAGCAGATATCCAGTTAATCCGCCAAGCAAGCCAATACTTAACTGTAGATACACACGCATTCGATAACCTTGAAACTTTTTTCACGCTATCACAACAAGCTAAAAACGATTATGAATACACCGTTGCCTGGTTAGACTGCCAAGCAAGTGGCAAGCAATTGGGGCGTGGCTTATTTATGCAAGCCAACTATACACAGCAGCCTTATACCAAGCCATATCAAGCAAAAGCGCACAATGTGCCATGCTTCCTGCCTAGTTTTGCATTAAACCCGCTAACCGTTCGTGCGTTTAATCATTACTACTTTTCACAGGGTGAAAAAAATAGCGGCCGCCAAATTGTACACTATCAACCCTATTTCTTTCCACTTGATAGCATCCATCACTGGAATCGCATCTATGGCAAGCATGGTTTTTTACAATTTCAATGCGTAGTACCGCTAGCAAACGGCTTAGAATCCATTACTAAGTTATTACAAACTATTGTGCAGTCCAAACAGGGTTCGTTTTTATCCGTACTAAAAATCTTTGGCGATCAAGCCTCGCCGGGGTTGATGTCATTCCCCATGCCTGGAATTACATTAGCACTGGATTTTCCGCAGCGCGGTGAGAAGACCTTTACGTTATTACATCAGCTTGACGAGATTGTGATGCAAGCTAACGGCCGCGTATACATGGCTAAAGATGCGAACATGAAAGCCAAGTATTTCAATCATTACTATCAACATGCCCTTGAACAATTTAAACGACACAAAGACCCTGGCTTTTGCTCGGACCTATGGCGTCGAATGGTGGAAACAACATGAGTAAAACAAGCAAGAAAACAGTTATTATCGGCGCAACTTCAGCCATTGCGCAAGCCATGGCGAAACAATTAGCCTCCGCTAATCACCAGTTATTTTTGGTAGCACGCAATACCGCCCATATGCAAACACTCGCGGACGATATAGCGATACGCAGTCAACAGACATGCCAAACCTTTACCTTTGATGCGAATTCAAATGAACTGTATCAAGACTGCTTAACGCAAGCCGCCGAAGCATTAGGTCATATTGATAATGTGATAATTGCGCATGGCACCTTACCCAACCAAGATGACTGTCAACAAAACCTAGCTGCAGCTTTACAAGAGTTCCAAGTGAATGCCACCAGCTACATTGGCTTAATGACCGTGTTCAGTCAGTACTTAGAGCAACAAGGGGCAGGGCACATGGTAGTATTTTCATCATGCGCAGGTGATCGCGGACGTCAAAGCAACTATTTATATGGCGCGACTAAAGCAGCAATCAGTGCATTTAGCGCCGGCTTACGCAGTCGCTTGTTTAAGAAAGGCATTAGCGTGCTTACCGTAAAACCCGGCTTTGTTGATACCCCGATGACACAGGCATTCAAAAAAGGTTTTTTATGGGCGCAACCAGAAGATGTTGCCAAATGTGTGATAACAGCAATGCAGAAAAACAAGGCCATTGTTTATGCCCCCGGCTTTTGGCGCTACATTATGACGATCATTAAATGCATCCCAGAAAATCTAATGAAACGACTAGCCCTATAAGTTTGGACCAATCACCATGACAAGTAACCAATCCGCAACGCACATATTCGGCAAACTATCGGCCCAACTCGCTATTGCTTTTATTGTTATAGCAGTGCCATTGACAATGATCGCGCTACTACACTACCACCTGCCATATTGTGATAGCTGGGATGACGTCACTCGAATGTACCTACAATACACTCACCATACACTGCCGCTAAAATCATTGCTAGCGCGACATAATGAGCACCGATTATTACTAACCCGTTTAATTTACTTCGCCAATGCCCTATTTGCTCCCCACTCAACAGTATTTGTCCAGCTCACTAGCTATGCACTATTTATCATGTGCTTTGCACTTATCATTTATTATTTTCAGCGCACAGCTCGACTATTTAATCAGTATGCGACTCATCCCGCATTTTATTTATTACTAGCGCTGATATTATTCCCCTCCACCAATCTTACCTATTGGCGCTGGGGGTTTGTTGTACAATTTCCGTTAACCTTACTATTTACATTACTCAGCCTATTTTGCATCCAATCACAAATATCATGGCGTAGACTCACCGCTGTCATGGCCTGTGCCATTTTAGCCACCTGCAGTTCAGCCAACGGCCTAATTGTTTGGCTCATAGGCTTGCCATTATTACTGGCTTACGGTAACAGTTGGCGAAAAATAACGTGCTTTAGCCTGGTAGCACTGACCACCATAGTGAGCTACTTGCAAGATGGCGCTACTCAACACATCATTTTTTCAAGGCCCATCAAATCACTCGCTTACTTTGTTAGCTTTTTAGGCAACCCCATTGGATTCCAAACCTCACGTGCAATAACCGTATTGTTTGGCTCTATTATCTGCGTGCTATTTTTTATATTGGCTTATCGTGGCTATCGCCGCCTTTCTTCACGGCAATGGCAGGCCTTCTACCCTTGGTGTGCACTAGCATTATTTAGTTATGGCAATGCATTTGTTGGCTCAGTAACACGTGTTTTGTCTGGCCCAGGCCAAGCAACATCCCCACGCTATGTCAGTTTTTCAGCCATGCTATACATTGCTATTGCTGTGCTAGCGAAATTACAATGGCCAAGCTTTAACAAGTTAGCCAAGCGCAGTTTAATAGGGATTATTTTTTTATTCGTATTGTTAACCGGCATTGAGTGGAAAACGGTCCTCAATGACTACAACAGCAACTACTCTTACAGCACACAAGAAATCGCCTTACCTTACGGCATTTTTCTGCCACAGGACAACAGCACCTATCCACCAGGCAATGTGCATATAGCAAAGCGCCTAGCAAGCTTCAGACATTCCGCACTGTATGCATTGCAAACACCACGACCAAATTACCTCAACAGAAAACTAACACCTTCGTGGATTAACAACCATTGTTTTGATGCTACAGCAGTTACACAATTAACGATCACTAAAGCTCCCGCACACAATTACGCAGACCTTCGCACAGGCAGTCAAATCAACGGTTCAATTGAATTCCCTAAAACCACTAGCCCATTATCGCGCTCTTTATTACTTCTCAATAAGCAACACCGCGTAATTGGTATCGCATTTGTTGCACTGCCTACTTGGCGAGCTCAAACAAACCATGGATACCGAATATTTGGCTTTAGCATCGCCAATCAAAAGATACAACAAATCCTATGGCTACATAAACCTCAACAGATCCAACAAGACCTTAGCCGTGCTTTTTAATATCAATTTGTGAAATAAGATTATGCATAAAAAGCTTTCTCTTTCATTGTACTTACTACTTTCTAGTGCCGTCATTGGTTTTCTGCTATTACCACTATTTCAACGCGGCATGTTTTCCGATGGGGTCGCTTATGCAACGATTGCACGCAACATGGCGATGGGCATAGGTTCGTTACAGGTGCCTTATTTTACCTCGGCAGTATTCCCGCATTTTTTTGAGCATCCCCCGCTAGGGTTATGGTTGCAATCTTATTTTTTTAAATTATTTGGTGATCACTATTATACCGAACGTTTGTTTTGTCTGGCTGAAATAATCATCGCCTTTGCAGCTAGCGCTTATTTATGGCGCCGTAGTTTTCACCAAGCGGCTATGCGCTCGTATTATTGGGTGCCCATTTTATTACTAATGCTAAACCCACTGCTGGTGGGTAATCTGTATTCCAATATGCTCGACAATACGGTGCTGTGTTTTGGTTTATTAGCCACAGCGTGTTTGATTGATACCGAACGCATGGGTCAGTGGCGCTGGTTTATTTGCGCCCTTGCCGCAGCGCTTATTGTTACCGGCTTTCTATCGAATGGTCCTGTTATTCTTTTTGCACTAACCATCCCTATGCTTAGCAGCATAACGCGCAAGGACCGAACCATTGCTGTAGCGCTAGCTGAGACAGGTGTCATTATATTAGCTATAGCAGTATTGGCACTGACTGTATTTAAGTTAAATGCAGGGCTATGGCTGAACATTAAAACCTACATCACTACTCAAGTATTACCCAGCACCATGGGCAATCGATCGCAAGCCGCAACCGTTGGGTTGGGGCGACTACTCATCACAAAAAAAATCATTGAAAAAGTGCTGCCGTCTATTGGCCTTTTGATTGTTTTATGGCTTTGTCGCCAAATCAAGTTAAGCGACTTTAATAAAGCATCACTCCGACACGATGCGATTTTTTATACGCTATTGGGCTTATGTGCTTCGCTACCCATTGCATTAGCCCATCGCCAATCATCCAATTATGTACTACCTGCGATGCCTTTTTTTGCGCTAGCCGTATCGCAGTATGTGACACCTGCGTTTGTTAATCTCACACAAAAACTCAATCGACATCGCTCACTCATGCGGGTACTGTTGATTGTTAGCATGATGACTTTAGCAGCCACTGTGTGGCTATTTGTTATCAAACATGGCCAACTGAAACGCGACGCCATAATGATTAATGATATTAAAACCATTAGCGCCGTAGTGGGCGAAGATAACAGCATTACAGCAGCGCCGCACATCACTAATCCCTACTGGGTGTTGGTAGGTTACTTTGGTCGCTATCAACGCATTAATTTAGTGCGCGATCAAGCAACGCGATATTATTTAACCTATAAACATCAGCCAGCACCAGTGGGCTATCAACAAGTCCCGTTACATACTAACGCTTACTCTCTGTACGTTACGACCTAAGCCATGGTACTATATCGTCCTTGAATAACTGCAGCGAAGACAAGCAAACCATGAACCCATCAAGCCTTACGAGTTTCACATCGGAGTCAGTGTCCGAAGGCCATCCTGATAAGATTGCTGATCAAATTTCTGATGCCGTATTAGACGCTATTTTACAACAGGATAAACAAGCACGAGTGGCTTGTGAGACATTGGTTAAAACCGGCATGGTGTTAGTTGCTGGCGAAATATCCACCACAGCGTGGGTTGATATTGAGTCGCTTGCACGTCAAGTCATCAATGATATTGGCTATAACAATTCCGATTATGGTTTCGATGGTGACACCTGTGCAATCATCAATGCCATTGGTAAACAGTCGCCTGACATTGCCATGGGTGTTGACCGCAGTGATGAATCACTCGGCGCAGGTGACCAGGGTTTAATGTTTGGTTATGCAAGCGATGAAACCGATGTGTTAATGCCTGCACCGATCACTTATGCGCACCGCTTGGTCAAACGCCAAGCTGAGCTGCGCAAGAACGGTTGCTTGCCTTGGCTACGCCCCGATGCGAAAAGCCAATTAAGTTTCCGTTATGAAAACGATAAGCCCGTTGCGGTAGACTGCGTTGTATTATCAACACAGCATGACCCAGACATCTCACAAAACACATTGCAAGAAGCGGTGATGGAAGAAATCATCAAGCCAGTAATTCCTGCGGAATGGCTCACCAAAGACACCATTTATCATATTAATCCCACCGGGCGCTTTGTGATTGGCGGCCCCGTTGGCGATTGCGGTTTAACCGGGCGCAAAATTATTGTTGATACCTATGGTGGTATGGCTCGTCACGGTGGTGGCGCGTTCTCAGGCAAAGACCCCAGCAAGGTCGACCGCTCAGCCGCTTATATGGCGCGCTATGTAGCAAAAAATCTTGTTGCTGCTGGCCTGGCTGAACGTTGCGAGATCCAAGTGTCGTATGCCATTGGCGTGGTAGAACCTACTTCCATTAGTGTCAACACATTCGGTACCGGTAAAATGCCTGATGAGCAAATTGCCGCACTGATTCGCGAACATTTTGATTTAACACCGCAAGGTATTATTGAAGGCTTGCACTTAGTGCAACCGATTTATCAACCCACAGCAGCCTATGGCCACTTCGGTCGCGAAGAGGCCAGCTTCACGTGGGAAAAAACTGACAAAGCCGATGCGTTAAACGCAGAACTCACCTCTTTAGACCAAAAGGAAATGCACTCATGAGCACTACAGCCCCCCTCACCAGCGTAGAAACTGATTACAAAGTAGCCGACATCTCACAAGCCGATTTTGGCCGCAAAGAAATTGCGATTGCCGAAACCGAAATGCCTGGCTTGATGTCATTACGTGATAAATACGGCAAAGAACAACCATTAAAGGACGCTCGCATTGTCGGTTGCTTACATATGACCGTGCAAACTGCTGTCTTAATGGAAACTTTAGTAGCACTCGGCGCTGAGGTGCGCTGGTCTTCATGTAATATTTATTCCACCCAAGATCATGCCGCTGCTGCTATGGCTAAAGCTGGCATTCCCGTATTTGCGTGGAAAGGTGAGACCGAAGAAGAATATGAATGGTGCATTGAACAAACAGTAACGGGCCCTAATGACTGGAAGCCTAACTTGTTATTGGATGACGGTGGCGACCTTACCACAATGGTTCATGAAAAGTTCCCAGAACTATTAGAAGACATTAAAGGGTTGTCTGAAGAAACCACAACTGGTGTGCATCA
This sequence comes from Coxiellaceae bacterium, assembly GCA_029210045.1. GTDB lineage: Bacteria > Pseudomonadota > Gammaproteobacteria > Coxiellales > Coxiellaceae > JARGNX01. The sequence goes on along the minus strand of JARGNX010000002.1, from coordinate 242,371 downwards.
CCTATATGAAATGGTAAAAAATGGCACGCTAAAAGTACCTGCGTTTAATGTTAATGACTCTGTTACTAAATCTAAGTTTGATAACTTATATGGTTGCCGTGAATCATTAGTTGATGCACTAAAGCGCGCGACTGATGTAATGATTGCCGGCAAAGTTGCCGTCGTTGCTGGTTATGGTGATGTGGGTAAAGGTTGCGCTGCTTCATTAAAGGCCTTAGGCGCTAAAGTCATGATCACTGAAATTGATCCGATTTGTGCATTACAAGCTGCAATGGAAGGCTATGAAGTAGTAACGATGGATGACATTGCTGCACGTGGTGATATCTTTGTTACCACCACAGGTAATAAAGGCATTATTACTCACGACCATATGCTTGCAATGAAAAACCAAGCAATTGTTTCGAACATCGGACACTTCGATTTAGAAATCGATGTGGCTGCGATTGAAAAATACCAATGGGAAAACATCAAACCACAAGTGGATCACGTCATCTTCCCAGACGGAAAGCGCATTATCTTATTAGCACGCGGTCGCTTGGTGAACTTGGGATGTGCCACCGGTCACCCAAGCTTTGTGATGTCTAACTCATTTACTAACCAGGTGTTAGCACAAATAGAATTACACAAAAATCATGAAAAATATGATAATGAAGTGTACGTGCTGCCTAAAATCCTAGATGAAGAAGTAGCGCGATTGCATTTGGAGAAGGTGGGCGCTAAACTCACGCAACTTACGGAAGAACAAGCCAAATACATTGGTGTAAAGCAGAAGGGACCATTTAAACCAGAACATTATAGGTACTAAAAGTTACAATGAAAAAACTGTCCGTATGTTTAATCGCGCTGACCGCAGCTGGCCTTACCGGCTGTGGTCCCATCTACAAAACCAGCTACACTTACCAACCGCCGAAAAGCAATACTGCTCGCCGCTGTATCGTAGCGTGTCAGCGCAATCGCTTATTGTGTGAGAAGAATGCGCAACAAAGCTATGATCGTTGCGAAACACGTGCTAGTAACGATGCTGAAGAAGCGTTTCACGAATACGCGGTTAATCAGCGCCGTACGCATCAGCCGGTCGATCGCAGCATTGGTGACTTCAAGCAAGACTGGAGCTGCAGCTCAGGCAACCATTGCGCCGCCATGTATCGCCAATGCTATAGCACCTGTGGTGGTACAGTAATCACGCATCGCGTTTGCACAGCGTTTTGTGATAAAGACAAGACAGCCAACAAAGCTTAAACAGTCAAAGCCGATACTTCATCGACAGGAGCAGGAGCAGTAGCTCCTGTCCGCTCGGCGGCGACTGAAAATAGTCGCATTTTCTCTCTTTGCGCCGTTAACCACGCGGCTGCTTTAGGTTTGCGATGCAGCTTTGCCCCCTGCAAAGGCGTCTCACCATTATAAGCTCGCGCTTCAAGCCCCATGGTAATGCCACTAGCACGACATGCCGTTCGCAAGGCATCAATAAACGGCGCATGACCACAACAAGCAGCGACATATTGCGCTTCAACTAAGATGCTGTGTTCTACCGATTCAATTAAATCACCCATGTCACGGATATAACCCACTTGTGCACAATACATTAACCGCATATCAGCAATACCGCATGGCAACACATGAGATGGCATATTGTCTTCAGTAAAGGCATGTACTTTATCAATATCTACCAGCATGGCATCCACGATTACTTTAATGCCTTTATTGGCCTTAACATAATACTTAGTTTTCGGTAAGGTTAAACCGTTTTGAAAACACAATAAATAAGGCACCAGCATGCCATAAATAAAATCATTACCGGTTTCATACGGTTGATACTGCAACATACCGCGACAATATTTTACAATCGCATCCAGTTTTTCACGATCGCTGGTGGCCATAGCAATCTCTACATTATAAAAGCCAATCAAATGCTGACTATCTACCAACACTTCATCATCACTCAGGGGAGATGAACTCATTAACTCCACACGCAATGCTTTGTATTTAACGGCCATCATGCACTCTGCTGCTATTTTTCTTAAATCTCCTGCATCACGTAAATAGCTACAATTAATGCGGCGTAATGGCACCCCATCTGCCCCCATGATTATCAATTCTTGCTTACTAATCGCATCAATTCGCATTGCCACAAGCAATTCAAAAAAACCCGCTTCACTTGAGTTAGAGAGGCTTAGGTCCAATTTCACCCGAACGTGTTTAGCACGGCGTGGGCCGATGCCAGGCAAATCAGAATAATCAAAATCTTTAGTGGTTGGTAAAGGACGCATAATAAACGCTTAGAGTTACAATTAGTACACCGTCGTCCCTGATTCGAGCAGGGAACTTATTACATATCACTTAGGGAGTCAAATGTGATAATGGTGGTGAGCTGTAACGAGGCACATCTGAGGATGGCGCTACCGCTAATAGACCTTTAATGTCCTCTTTAACCTCATCAGGCATCATTGCTGAACTACCCAATAATCTCTCTGTTTCATTTCTAAGGTACTCCTTAACCACTGGACTGTTAATTCCAGCAACTGCACGCGCAAAATCCTTTAGGGTATCAATATCCTTTTTGCGTATTAAGCTATTAGCAGTACATGCGCCCAACATCATCTGAGCACGTGGCGCAACACCAACACCGGCAATGCTGGCACGAAATAACACCACCAGCTCAGCCGGATACTTATCAGCAATAAACCCAATGAGCGGTACACCTTTAATTACCCGCGGCAATATAGCCAATAGTTTTACAGCCACAACCGGATCATCACTCGCCTTCTCTGCAATCTGAGCAACCAATAGTAACGCCGATTTTTCATTTTTTATAAAGCTTCCCATCAGTGGAAATACACTAGTATCAGATGCCGTTACCATTCGGTGGCACAAGTCATCCATATAGTTATCCGCTTCTTCAGATAAAGTAAGTGTACCCAGAGGAAAAGCAGCTACATCTGACAAACACGCTTCTAACATCTGCCTAATGACCACTTCATTTTGATTATGCACAGCATGAATAAATGCTGTGAATCCGCAATGCTCTACATGCCTATCTGCTGCATGCACCTCATGCAAGACACTCAACATATCAGATTGATTATAACGAGCGGCTCCGATAAAAGCCGTTTCACCGTTGCAAGCACGGGCATTAATATCTAATGCTGGACAGGCCTTTCGCAATGCCGACACAAAGCCCACATGACCATGACGGGCCGCCTCATACTGCGCTTGTATAAATACGGATTGAGGGCCTTCGCATTCGTCCTTTACTTGCTCAACTAAGCTAGCCATAGAGAAAGGAGTACCATCAACTGCATGACGTAATAGTTGCAAGTCGGGTGATGCCTCATCAAATAATACTTGTGAACAGTTCACCGCATAATTGGTACGCATTTGTCGCATTAACTGCGCTTTAGCAGGCACGCGTAATGACAAAAAGGCCTTTGTCATATCAGGGCATAATTTTGGATCATCTTTAGCAATCGCTGCTTGCAATTGTGTCCATGCCGTTGGCTGTTCTAACGCTAATTGCAGCAAGCACTCATCTGTAACAATGGCATATTCAGCGTTATCTTCTGCTGTTTGCAGATGCACCATTGAGGCATCCGGCGTAAATGGCCTACCTGCCAATAGTTGACGGGTTTTTTGTATGCCTTGCTGCAGTGAATGCACAATTTCATCGATACTGAAACAAGCAAACTTATTCACCTGATCCATCATGGGTATTGGTAAATCATTTTGCATGCATAATAAGTACGGTATCTGCATACAAAACATACGGCCATTACCGTCGAGATAAGGGTGCAATTGCGCCGCTTCACGACAGAACTCAGCTATCGTTGTCAATTTATCCAGCTCTGATTCCGCACTTTGACTCGCTTCATAATAACGATCCAAGAGGGCTTGTAATCGCTCGGATATATCATCATCACGGCGCGGAAGTGGCGCCTCTAATTTTAAATACACTTGCTTAGCTTGTACCTGATCAAACAATGTCTGCGCCATATCTCGCAATTCATCATCGGGCTTACCACTCAGCGCGGGCGATGGAATATATTCTGTAGCCGGTGATGTAGGAGTGCTCAAAAGATGTAATATATTTTGCTTGCCGGGATTGTCACGCATGTTTTGTAGCAAATCAAATAAACCTGTCTGACTGCAATTATCTGCTGTTAAACCAAAAGCTATTTCTGAAAACTTCTTCCGACAGCTCCCCGGCGCATCTTCCTTCGCTTTGCTGGCATCCTGATATAATGTATCTCCTACCTTAGCAATCGAACCGTGATGCAATGCATTTAAATCAGATACCGTTAAACGTCTATCCACCAGGCGCGGCAAATCCACTAAATTATGCATAAGCGCGGGCAAATAGCCTTTCTCATGATATTTCAAACGCCCTAGCTTTTGATGTGGTCCATCAACAAAATACCGCCAAGCTTCACCAGAGCGCAAAATATTGCATACTTGATGAGCGGCTTGTTGAATTTTTATTGATTTTTCAATGCATTGCGGCACTGATGCATCACCTCTATTATTATATAATTCAATACACGCAGACTTTTATTCATTATATAAAACCGGAATTAAAGTACTATTAAGCTAATCGCACTTAACCGAACTTTTCCCCGCCCCGTCATCTTGACCCGGACATTCATCCAATAACGGCACGCCACCATCGGCAGGAAACAAACCAACAAAGAAACGGGGGTCTAATGGCTGTGGCAGCCGACAAGGGTTCAACTTCATATTGGCTAAATGAGCCTCGCTCTCATCAAGCAAGGTCTGCCGGTGCTCATCTGTCAGACCTTTGGCATCCGGTAATTTTTCTAAAAATATTTTCAGTGTTGATTGGTCGACAGTGCGTACGCTGTCAAAAAATACCGATCTAAATAACTGCAGTATATCTTGCGATTTAAGCCCACTATCACTGCTAGTTAAACACATATCTAACAAGGATAATTGCGTAGGACGATCAAATCCCCGAATAAAAAAGGGTATCTTTTTAATTCCCCGCATTTCATCAGGCAGCACACTAAGCAGTGCTAAACTTTGTTTTAGTTCAGGCAATGGATCAGGGATTGTCATATCAGATGCCAGCTTCTCTGCTAGCGCATCTAATACCTCACTCAACGGGTAATAATCATTAAGCACGCATACTATACCTTTCGTTAATGCCACCGACTCAACATCTTTTAAGAAATCAACAGCAATCCGCTGTAGATATTCAGGGTCTATACAACGAGTACGACCCAAGGGATAAGCTTGCGCGTTATGTCCATACGCCTTAAGCATATTGATTACCAAAGAGGTATTATGGTGATTAAGCGCATAATTAAAAGTTGTAAATCTTCCCACCCACAAATGAGGATTAGCGCCTTGACCTAGTAACATGCTAGCCAGTTCCCATTGATTATTACGAATGGCGCCGTGCAATGCTGTCTGCCCATTGCTAGCGCGGGCATTGATATCCACATGCGGACCTTTGCAAACTTGCCGTAACTCCACTAAGAATGCTATATTTCCATAACAAGCCGCTTCGTACTGTGCTTGCGCCAAAATTGCTTCCGCATCGTCATAACATTCTCGCACTGTAGCCACCAATAGCGCTATATTTTCCGGGTTATCTTGCACCGCGCTGGATAACAGTTGCAATTTAGCATCGTCTTCATCAAAAAGTGCCGCATAGCTCTTAGCCGCATAATGCTTAGATATCTCTCGTGATAGCCGAGCTTTAGCCGTAACACTTAAGCTCCTATAATATTTTTTTAGCTCTGGGGTTTCTTTGAGCTCATCACGACGAACAGCTAATAGCACCTGCTGCCATGGGTTTAATGCAAGACTGTCTAAGCATCGATCAGCATCATGTTCATATGTCTCTAGCTCTGATATCACTTGAAGGTGCTGATCCCTATCAATAGGCGACATAAACGGCTTACCTGACCGTATGCTCTGAGACCTTTTAATTCCTAATTTCATTGCAGCAACAATCTCTTCGATACTGTAGTTACCGAATACATTCACATCATCCATCATTGGTGGCATCATACCGTTTTGCATACACAGCAAATACGGTGCCAGCATACAAAATACGCGTCCATTACCATCACGGTAGGGATGTAGTCGCGCTGCATCCTGACAAAATCGCGCTATAGCCGTTAATTTTTCAACTTCAGTATCGGCTGACTCAATTTCAATATAATAGCGATCCAGCAGTAACTGTAAGTTTACGGCCAACTCAATATCTACTTTTACTGGAGGCATCTGCAATAGCACGGCATGGAACTTTGTCATCAGTTTTTCAGCTATATCATCAATTTCAACATCTGTTTTACTGTGTAAAAAATCATTGCCTATTGAATAAAATCCTTCATTAGGACTAGGACGCAAAAGAAACTGCCCACCAAAACTGCCATCACGTATTTTATTGATTAAATCGATATACCCAGCTTTCGATGAATTAAAACTGTATAACCCAAAAGTCATAGTGCTATTCATGGCACGGCATCGATAGGCACCAAAAGCCGTGTCCGCATCATAAGCCGTACCACTAACACCTTCGACGCTTAATCGGTGCAGCTCACCAAGATCACCAACGGTTAAGCGCTCTTTACCCGCAAAATCAGCCAAGCGTGTAAAGCAATTCATTAACGCGCATAAATACCCATTTTCCGTATAAGAATGACGACCACTCAACTGGTGAGGCCCATCGACAAAATATCGCCAGGTTTCACCGGACTGTAATATATAGGCTATTTGATTCAGCGCGAACTGCTGCTTACTTGAACTCTTTGATTTTTCTCTCATTTAACAATGCCTGCTCTTATTTATCTATTCACACAAAGCAGCGGCAATCACACATACTAGCATCATTGAATTAAGTCAGTATTAAAGCCACAACAGCTGAATTATTCTGATATTAGGGCTACGGTGGCATTGTAAAATATTGCTGTAGAAAATGAATAAAGAGCTGTATTTTCTTTGGAACCGGATCAAGTTTTTTATACACTGCAAATACATGCAGCTCCGCTAGGTTATAACATTCAAGCAAAGGTACTAACTCTCCTTGCTCTATTTCTTGGTCTATTGAATATTCTGGAACTCGAATAATCCCACATCCATCGACAGCCATTTGCTTTTGTACTTTATGATTTGCCACTTTGAAAAAAGGGTAAATTGGCACATCAAGTGACTGACCGTGCTCTATGAATCCCCAATGCCCCGGCTTTTCTCCAATCAAATTTGTTAAAGCTGAAATGATCTTATGCTGACTTAAATCCCACGGACTAGTAGGGACCCCATGTTCACTTATGTATGCTTTACTAGCACAGATAATATTTTTATAAGCATGTAGTTTTTTTGCAACCAAACCTGGTTGCGACAGCTCGCTTGCAATCCGTATAGCAACATCAAGAGGTCCGTCTAAAATTTCTTTATAACCATCAGAAAGGTCAAGATCTACAGTTAATTTGGGAAATTTTTGCATGAAGTCTGCAATCAAAGGACACAGTGTCATAGCACCAAGATTTAGTGGGGCAGTAATACATAACTTACCCGTAACGTTTAACGAACTTTTCTGAGTGCTTTGAATGGCGCGCTTAAAATCTGAATGTATTTTAACGCAAGATTGATAAAACTCATTTCCTTCTTCCGTTAAAATTAATCCTTGTTGCTGCTTTATTACTAACTGCACATTAAGCCGACTCTCGAGCTTTGCTAGCTTACGACTTATTTGCGATTTTGAACAGCTCATGAGTACTGCTGCTTTGGTTAGGCTGCCAGCTTCAATTACTTGCACAAATAGCATTGCATCTTGGATCATTATTTAAGTCTGTTCGTATGGTTTTCGCATTTTATTATCATGCTATCTCTAGCATGATAATAATAGCTTATGCATTGATATATGTACAGGCATGCAGAGACTCATAGGTGAGTCTCTGCACTGTAGTTACAGATCGCTATAAACCACTCTCGACAAATAGCTCACGTTTTTATTATTGATTAAAGTGTATTGTCCAGCAACAAAGAACTGTGAATCACCAAATGAAATAACTTGATGCACCCTTTGGTTTGTAACGAACGTCAACTGCGGAACAACCGTATCTGCATCCATATCAATGCACGTAACTGCGCCGTATGATGATACCAATAACAGATTATTTTGTTTGGTTAGCCCATAGCCATAGCGACCCAAGTGTGGTGTGTTAAAGGATCTTTCACCAGTCAACTTATCAAATTTCTCTATACCATCATGTCGATGCACAGCGGCATAAACAGCACCATTATAAATAGCAACGCCATTTATTTGTGATGCTTCTGTGAAAGGCTTAAAGCTTATGTCCATCACGCCAGTAGTAACATCATATTTGGCCAGCTTAGCAGTAAACTTGCCCGCCACATACAAAGCGTCACCATCAAAATCCATATCAAAAACACGGTTATTAAGTCCTGATAAACTAAAGTTACTGTCAAAAGTATCTGTAGTTAAATTAAAACGTGCAAGATAAGGCGTAGCGGCACTTCCAGCAATCGTGTTAAACATACCACCAGCATATAAATAATCACCATGCACTTTTAACGTATAAATAGGCCAGTTAGGTTGCATCGCAAAACCAGTTGGCAATAAACCACCGGTTAGTTTGGATATTTTTGCCATTTTAGGCATAGAGCTACCATCAACGGTTTTGAAATTTCCACCAATATAAAGCTCATCGTTATGCAATGCCATAGCATAAGGATAACCATCAAGTGCAGGTCTAAAAGTGAGATCCGGCTTACCTGTAGTCGCATCCAACTTCATCAAATATGGCTGCTCAATACCATAAGCCGTATTAAAAAATCCACCAGTAAACACTTTTCCGTTATTGAGACTCAACGTCAGTGCAGCACCACCATCGATCATTGGATGAAATGAGGCATCTACGGCAAGTGTGTCTTTATTAAATCGCGCAATACGATTAACTTTTGCATTCCCAGCCACATTTTCAAAAGCACCTGCTATATAAATGAATTGATTATCAAATGCAAAATCTCGCGGCATTGCATTTATAGGTGACTTAACATTGGTATCATGACTGCCGTCAAACGTACTGAATCGCTTAAGGTACGGTGAGAATCGATACCCCGCCCATATCCAATCATGATCGACAACCATATGCATAGGCGTCCCAACTGAAGAAGTAAACGCTTGATCTCTGACACCGCTTACCTCATCTATTTTAATCAACTTGCCATCTTTCGTATTGATATAGAGCTTATCGTCCTGCGCATTTACAATATTGGTGACAGCCTTATTGGATTTATAGTAACGCTTAACCAAATCCCCTGTATCTAAATCAAGCTTAGCAAAATTTCCTCTATGAAAATTATTCACCTGGTAAAAACCACCACCTATATACAAACCATGATGCGTGGCAACCATCGATTGAATAGGGCGGTTAGTACTAACATGAAAACTCGGATTTATTTGACCGCTATCGGTGTTCACCTGATAAATAGTGCGAAACTTTGAAGACTCTGCATACAACTTATTTCCAACCAACGCGATCTTATAAATTCGTTCTGGCATATGAGGCTTAAATGAGGCATCCACATGGCCATCGGCATTGATATGCGCTAAATATTTAGCCTCTTTATCACCATCAACAGCAGTGAACGAACCCGCCACATAAAATCCACCATGCGTATCTGATAATGAACTGTATACCATGCCATCGTATTTTACCTTTTCATTTACAGCAGCTCCGTTGGCATCAAACATTGCCCCACCACCCGAATCCACGCCGATTCCAGTAAAGGAACCTGAAACATATAACGCGTTATTCGCTACGTCTTTAACTGCGGCGTAAACGCCCCCCGCACCACTCTGCGCTAATTTATAAGGTAAACCGGAAACATCTGCTGTAATCGCCGCGAAGCTGACACTCGCCTGCACAGTTAACAACAGTGTTGATCCAAGTAATATTTTTTTCATTATTATTTCCTTATTAATAATATTTATAGATACCACACACGATATAACGCTACAGGGATAGCTTATAAAGCTATCGACATCAGTATACATTTTTGCTGTTATGCGCATAGAGACAATATAGCAACAAGGTGTTGCAGGTTTTGCAACACCTTGTAAGCGATTTTTCTATTTAAAACTGTAAGATCAATGTTCCATATCGTAATGATAAGCAAACGTATCAGGACGAGCCGCTTCCCAATAGCGCTTGTAGATAGGATGTAAGTGATGCGAGTTTTCTATTAACTCACCAGGTCGCAAGTAATGATACAACACATCATAAGGCACACTAAGCTCGTTAGCACCGCGACGCATAATCATCGTTGGATTTAAACCTGCCAAATCATCAAGACCCATTGCACCGGCAATCGCTAACATTGAGTCAACCGTAGCATCATGAAAATTATGAACCATTTCAGCACTGGCCTCTATCTTAATGGCTTTTTGGCGCACAGGATCTTGTGTAGTAATACCAGTAGGGCAGGTGTTAGTATTGCAACGCGTTGCTTGGATGCAACCCACAGCGAATAACATACCACGCGCAACGTTACACATATCCGCACCTAACGCCAACTTAGTAATTAAATCAAAACCGGTAGCGACCTTACCACTGGCAATCACACGAATCTTGTCACGTAAATTTGCGCCGATTAAAGCACTGGTTACAAATACAAGACCCTCATTGATTGGTGTACCTAAATAATCGGAAAACTCGATAGGCGCTGCACCCGTTCCCCCTTCGGCACCATCAACGGTGATAAAATCTGGCAATATCCCCGTTTCCAGCATGGCCTTAACCACAGCCATAAATTCACCGCGGCGACCCAAACAAAGTTTAAAACCAACTGGCTTGCCATTTGACATCTCACGCAAGCGCTGCACAAATTGCAATAGTTCAATTGGCGTTGAAAATTCGCGATGCCCTGGTGGTGAGTCACAATCTTCACCTGGCTCAACTAAACGTGCTTCGGCAATTTCTTTAGACACTTTAGCACCCGGCAACAAACCACCGTGTGATGGCTTTGCGCCTTGTGAAATTTTAATTTCAATGACCTTAACCACCTCTAAATTAGCTTTTTCAGTGAACAAATCAGGATCGAAGTTACCATCTTTTGTGCGACAACCAAAATAGCCCGTACCAATTTGCCAGCAAATGTCGCCACCTTCTTTTAAATGGTACTTACTTAATCCGCCCTCACCGGTGTTATGCATAAAGTTACCGAGCTTAGCGCCTAAGTTTAATGCACGTACTGCACGGCCACTAAGCGCACCAAAACTCATCGCTGAAATATTCATACGAGAAGCACAGTAGGGCTGTTTGCAAAACTCACCACCCAATTGTAATCGGCCTTGCTCATGCGGCACCTTTTTTGGCGCCATTGAATGGTTAGCTGATTCATAACCAATGGTAGTAATATCCTGCTGCGTGCCAAATGGTAATACACCTTCTTCTTTTACCGCGCGATCATATACCATCGTACGCGTTTCACGATTATAGGGGCGACCACTTTGGTTTGTAGCAATAAAATATTGCTGGATTTCAGGGCGAATGAACTCAAACATATAACGCAAATGACCTATCACCGGATAGTTACGCGTGACTAAATGCTTAGACCAATGGATGTCGTATATACCAATCAGAGTAAACGGCACCCAAAGAATAAAGAAGTAGTATACCCACGGCCAAAAGTAGCCCAGAACAACAATCGCAATCAAATAAATTAAACTCGACCAATAAAATGCTTTTCTCATTCGTCTGCCCCTATGCTTTTGACATAATGATATGGTACATACTGTGGCTTCCAACGAATATGATCTATTGCCTGTTCTAGATCAGTATCTTCTGCCACTCCTAATAAACCTTCTTCGCGTGCTTGTTTTGCAACTGCTAATGCTATCTCTCGACTCAGCGCCCACGTTTCGTCAATGCGCGGCAATAAAGATGCTGTTGGATCTTTACGAGCCGGCGAATGATCGCTCAGCGTATCACTGGCCTTCCACAACATATCATCCGAAACTTTTGTTGCCTTAGTGGCAATCACTGCCAACCCTAAACCTGGAAATACAAAAGCATTATTGCTTTGACCAATGACATAGGTCTTTCCTTTATATTCGACAGGATCAAATGGACTACCTGTAGCAATTAGTGCGGTGCCATCTGTCCACTTAATTAAATCTTTGGGCTCAGCCTCACATAACTTAGTTGGATTAGACAATGGCAAAATAATTGGGCGAGGGCAATGCGCCGCCATTGACTTAATAATTGATTCAGTAAAGGCGCCATGACAAGTTGAGCAACCGATTAATATAGTGGGGTGAGCATTATCCGTCACATCTTGTAAGGTAATGTTGGAGCTGTCTTTTACATTCCAACCACTTACTTCATCACGCTTACGTAAATACGGTTTTTGAAAATCAGGAATATCGGATTGATCATTCACCAACAAACCATTACGATCGACCAACCAGAAGCGCTCTTTAGCTTCTTCTGGGCTCATGCCATGATGTTCGAACATCGTGCACACTTGATCGGCTATACCACAACCAGCGGTACCGGCGCCAAGGATAGCCACGCGGTGATCTTTTAAATCGACACCTGAAGCTTTCACCCCCGACAATACACATGCTAGCGCAGTAGCTCCCGTACCCTGCATATCATCATTAAAACTGGTGATTTGGTCACGATAAGTTTCTAAATTTTTACGCGCATTATCACGCCCAAAATCTTCCCAATGCAAATACACACCCGGAATCTCTTCTTGCAGTGTTTGCACAAACTCCGCAATAAAATCATCGTACTCTGCACCGGTTAGGCGGGGATGACGCCACCCCAAATACATCGGGTCATTAAGCATTTTTTCATTATTGGTACCCACATCCAGTTGCATCGGTAAATAGGTATTTGGATTGACACCCGCGCACAGGGTATACACCATTAATTTTGCAATGGATATATCCATACCGCCAACGCCTTGATCACCGATACCTAGCACACCTTCACCATCAGTGACTAGCACGATATCAATGTGCTCGCTCACTCTATTTTGTAATACTTCACGCATCTGTTTGCGCTGCGGATAAGCAAAATACAAACCACGAGCCATACGCAACTCTAAACTGTATTTGATGACAGCGTCACCAACAGTCGGGGTGTATATAATAGGTAGCATCTCTTCAAGATGCTGACTTACTAAGTAGTAAAACAACGTCTCATTAACGTCATGCAGACCATTAAGGTAAACGTTCTTGCCAAGGTTGGAGTTTTTTTCGAGATACTGGTCATAGGCTCGTGCGGCTTGCTGTTCAATGGTTTCTGTCGCTTCAGCTAGGCGTCCTATTAATTTTAATTCTTCACGTTCGCGCTGATCGAAGGCACTGCCTTTATTTAAATGCGAACTTCGCAATAGCATGGCGCCGTATAAACTGGTTTGTAAAGAAGTGATTTCGTGTTCTTCGTTTCGGAGTAATTTGTAGCGTAACATACAGCCCTCTCTTTGTAGGGCTGTGCCGCCCTTATACCAAAAACTGATTTATCGCTTGTGCTACCGCCCTAGGTGAATCCATATGTAAGTGGTGGTGGCCCTGTATGCTAGTATGGACGATGTTATTAACTTCTGCAATTCGTTGTTCTAAAAGGGGATTGTCTATCATGATGCCATCATCTCCCACCAGCAATAATGACGGCGCTTGAATGTCACGCAAGAACACTTTGACCTGCTCTTCAGTCAAATACATCATCGAAGGCAACAGTAATCGGCGGTCAAAGCGCCATGTATAGCCACCTTCCACCTGTTCACAGCCGCGTTCCGTCAGCGCCATCGCCGCTTCCAAGCTAAGCCCGCCGGTCTCTGCGCGATATTTAGCCATACCTTCTAATGAGGGGTAAACGGTACGCCGGCGCTTGCCGGCTGCCAATAATTTGCTCACCGCACGCCCTAAACGCTGTGGGCCTTGCAACACCGATTCTGATAATGGGCCAATGGCATCAATCATAATTAAACAATCAACACGTTCAGGAAATGCGCTGGATAAAATTGAAGCAATCGCTGCACCCATAGAATGCCCCAGCAATGTAGCTTGTGGCCATTGCAGCACATCCAACACCTTAACGGTATTCGCTACCGCATCCATCAAATGATAATTAATGCCTTCTGGAATAAACCCTGATAACCCATGCCCTGGTAAATCAACCGCTACCACATAGCAGTCTTTTAATTCAGATGCGACAAAGTCAAAACTGGCAGCGTTATCCAACCAACCATGCAATGCCAATACCCGGCGACCATCCGGGTTACCCCATTGTTTAGCCGCAATCTTTACGTGACCCAAATCAATGGTTAGTGCTTCGCCTTGATGTATCATACTTAACACCTCGAGTTATTACCGTGAATATGGCACAGTATCCGCATCGCTATCTGCACCGGTCAAATCCATACCGCCATCACCAGTTAAGTCAATAACCGAGGCTGCTGGCTTATCACCCCCACCCATTTGCTTCAAGCGCTCACAATCATGCGCCTTTTGTGTAAATAATTTCTCACGACCAGCAGGAGTGTACGGCATGTCCGCATGCCAGTCATCTATGGTATAAACTCTCTTCTCATTTATATTTGCTTGCAACCAATCATATGGCCTGTGTACCGCTGATCCATGAAAAAATTTCTGCATAGCACTCTCAACAAAGTCCCGAGCCTCTCTACCGAAGATGATCGGCGTTGGCGAAGCACCCAGTTCAGCAAGAGGCGACATGACCTCCGATATACTTAACCGTCTCGTGTCGCTGTAGGTCCTTAATAACAAGCGATCATTACAATGCTTATTGCGTTGGGCATAGGTATGCTCAAGATCCACATCACCATCCGCATCAAAAGGAAAATAATCATCAATAGGCATATTAAAAAACAACTCTACTGTCATCGAGAGGCTAGTCGTTTTAGCTGGTCGAAACAATCGCAAAGGCATACGATCACTACCATCATCAGAAGCAAAGCCATCGCCTGTTAGATTGACCCGCCTAAAAACAATCTGTACAAGACATGGTATAGCCATTGTTCACGCTCCCACTTGCCCTATTAAAACACCTGTCGAATACATTCTTTTACCTTTACCAAAGTCGCCTCGGCTACCGCATTGGCTTTTTCATTTCCAGCTTTTAGAACTTGCTCGATTTGTGCCGAATCATTAGCAAATTGTTTACGACGCTCCCACATCGGCTCCAATATAGACACAAGCACTTCAATCAATTTTTTCTTACATTCAACATCACCCACCGTACCTGCACGATAACGCTCTTTGGTTGCTTCAACCCAAGCCGTATCATCGTTAAACGTATCATGAAAAATCCACAGTGGGTTATTTTCAACAGTGCCAGGATCTGTAGCACGCAAACGATTTGGGTCGGTATACATGCCCATGACTTTTTTCTTTACGATGTCAGCATCATCAGATAATAGAATCGCATTATTTAAAGACTTACTCATTTTCAATAACGCTCCATGATCTGCCGGACCACCCAAACCCACTAAACGCTTAACGCGACCAACTAAAGGATCGGGAATAGGAAATAAACCACCGGCCTTAACATGCTCTTCATCTGGCAAGTGCGAATCAACACCGCAATACATTTGATTAAAACGTCGAGCAACTTCACGCGTCATTTCCAAGTGCGGGATCTGATCTTCACCCACCGGCACCAACTCGGCTTCAAACGCTAAAATATCGGCGACTTGCATCACAGGATATAACAGAAAACCAAACGAATAATTCTCACCCAATTGTTTATCACGTATCTCATCTTTAATAGTTGGGTTACGCATCACACGCGGGAAGGGCAGCAACATACTAAAAATCGATGTCAGCTCATAAATCGATGGCAACTCACTTTCAATAAAAATGGTTGAGCGTGCAGGATCAATACCAGCAGCTAAATAATCCAATACGATATCCAATGTGCTTTGGCGAATCGACTCAGGATCTTTCGCGCGCGTGGTAAACGCATGCAAGTTAGCTAAGAGAAAGTAGCAGTCGTACTCATCTTGCAGTTTTACACGATTCTCTAGTGAGCCAACCCAATGCCCAAGATGGAGTTGACCTGTTGGCGTATCGCCAGTTAATAAGCGCTTTTTCACGGCTATCCCTTGTTCAGCTGTTCAAACATTGGGCGGAAGTATATCATAATGCTGTTATAATATCCGCATGAATAAACAGCCATTCCCACTTTAACAAGTGGCAATAGCTTCCTGGTATGGTACGTGCACAAAAACAAGTGATTGTGCACTTTTAAGGTGGAGCGAACGCTCGCTCCCCCTTAAAAATCCCCCATGCGTAAGGTAAATAGGAATCACTGATGAATAAACAGCTTATTATCACAGGTGGAAGCAAGGGCATCGGCAATGCAGCCGTTGGCTTATTTGTACAACAAGGGTGGCAGGTACTGAATTTATCACGCAGCGCTTGCGATATCGATGGAGTAGAAAATCTTGCTATTGATTTAGGTAACGCTGACGCCTTAACCCAGCACAAACAACAACTGCAATCCACGTTTAGCCAGGCCGATCAATGTTGCCTTATCCACAATGCCGGTCATATGATTCGCGATCGCATTGCACACCAAAAAATTGATGTACTGCAAGAAAACTTTCAATTAATGATTATTAGCGCTGGCATACTAAATAATTTCTTAGTCGAACACATGGCTACAGGCTCAAGCGTTATTTATATTGGCTCTACCGTTTCTGAAATGGGCGTACCAGAAAATGCCAGCTACATCATATTAAAACATGCCATTGTCGGCATGATGCGCGCCACCTGCCAAGATTTAGCAGACACAGGCATTCATACCTGCTGTGTATGCCCCGGGCTAACAGATACTGACATGTTACGCAAAAGCTTGCCCACCGAAGAAGCGCTCGAATGGGCAAAGTCAAAAGTCGGCGCCAATCGCTTAATACACCCAAATGAAATTGCCGAACTATTATTTTTCTGTGCTAATCATGCCGTCATTAATGGTTCCGTATTACACGCACACCTAGGGCAGTTACAGCTTTGAAAAAACTATTCAAATTGTCATGTCTGCGGACGATGCCGCAGACATGACGATTTTAAAGCGTTAACCAAGCCGAAACGATACCCCGACTTCCTGGTCAAGCTGCCCATCATCTAGCTGCGTACTGCCATCTTTAGTTTCTGCTGGTGCATAGTCTTCCGGTGAAATCATCACAAAACCAGCATTATCAAATACCGAATGCGCCACGGCCTGGAATTCCAGCGGGTGCTTTGCACAGGTCAACCATAGTTGTAAATCGGCTAGGTTGTGATGCCCGGTGCCTGGTTTAACGCCTGCCGCCAAGTCATAAGCCAAATCACGCAAATATGCTTGTAACAAATTCCCCATGACCAGTGTATTAAATGAATCGTAGCCACCGACATATAAATGACCGGTTTTCGTCCAACTGCCTTCGCTCATCATAATGCCGGGCCATAATGCTGGCGATTTATCCAGCGATCGGCTCAACTCGTAATTGCGCTCCATGGTTGGCAAGCGAGTACCCGCAGCAAAAGGACGGGTTTTATAGATGCCATAGCATTCACTCATCACACTGGATACTGTTAGATGATTTCGGGGATCAAGCACCCACTGCTTTAACCTTACAGCGATCTCCGGCGCATGACTGTCAAAATGCGCCTTTGCTGATGCCGCCAATGTGTCACTGTCTTCAGTTGCTTTAGATTCCGCGGGAACGGAGTTGTGCATAACTGTAGTCAAGGGGGACTTGAGGTATAAACCTCTCAACAATTCACTTTGCTTAATGAGATCGGTCATTAACACAGAGCTTGCCACCTGAAAAGCCGCTCC
The DNA here is from genome assembly GCA_029210045.1 of Coxiellaceae bacterium. GTDB lineage: Bacteria > Pseudomonadota > Gammaproteobacteria > Coxiellales > Coxiellaceae > JARGNX01. Next base: position 224,528 of record JARGNX010000002.1, on the reverse strand, counting down.
ATCAACATTTGCCATCGCACCCAATTGCAATTGTCGTGACAGGTCTTGAGCAAATTGCTCGAGTAGCTTAGTCATTAACACGGTGTTAAACGATGCGCTGCCAACACCTCCCGAGTGTCCATCTGGCTTCCAATCATCTTTATTCAATAAACCGGTAATGATTCCAGCTGTACCGAGAGTCGATCTTACTTTCGCGTCCATCATGCCGTCGATTTCTGCAGCGCGGCCACGCGATCTTAATGGGTAACCACCCAAAGAAGGCACACTACCTTTATAATGATCAATCGCCGCCCTTAATGTGCCATCGATAGCACTTAAATTACTGGGATCACCTAGCCAAGCATTAAAACGATCACTCAACTGCGCTTGCAGCTGCGGCTCTTCAACATTAACGCAACCATTTGTACTGTGAGACTCACAAGCCCGACGAATAAACCGTGAACGCCGCTTTTCAAAACTCACCTCTAAATAATCTTGCTTTATCGCGTCAAAAGGACCACGCATTTTATCTAATCTAATACTATCAAAACGTTGAGACGCTTCTGCACGTGCTGCTTCCAGACTAGCTTCACGCGCTTGTGCACGAGTAACATCATGCATTTTTTCCTTAAAGGCGTGCTGACGCAACTTAAACAGACCACTTGACAGTTGTTGACGCTGAACCACATTAAAAAGGCTATCCAGCTTTCGGGTAGCTTCCTCTCTCTTACGCGCCGCTACTTCAGCGTGCGGCTCAACAAATTCTTCTTCAGTATCGCCCGTTGGTGATGGTGTACTTCTGCTCACACTATGTCTCCCTGTGATTGATGGTAAATATTCTTTTGCTTCAATTGGGGATGGCGTTAGTGGCAATTGAAAATCTTTGCTTTCACGGTTTTTTTATTACGACAGCGCCTGTGCGGCATAATGCCTCCTTTGATCTTACCCCCGAAAAAATTTTAGCAACTATGCCATACAATGTATACAACCTAAGCACTAAACTGCACACATCGTCGACAGTGCTACCACAGGCCTCTGTGAACCCATGCAAACATTAATGCCCGCTTAATTATTATCAGCGCTGAGCCTTTGTTATTCTAATGCGATGAGACAGAGGCCCGAACAAACAGCAGCAGAAGCTGCCATACTAGATGAATTAGTGCGGCTTAACCGTGTTAATCAGCATATTGCAGAACTTACTGAACAGTATCGTCAGAAATGCCGAAAACCAAAACACGCGACTGAGCGCGCCCTGGGCCAACTGAGTGAACGACTGTATCTTATTAGCGGCTGCCCAAAACTATCCACACGAGAGCGCCTAACCGCCGTCATCTATCGATTACGCCAACAGATTCGAGCCCATAGAAGCACCGTAACAGCTGTCCGGTGGCGACCAGAACGTTTGATGCCAGATGACTTGTTAGTGATACAAGCATGTCTCGATAAAACCCTTGACCTAACACATCCCGCCAGCACACGCGCAGAAGAGCAGGCTAGCTACATCAGCTACCGTCGCACCACCCCACAATATACACAAGACGTAGAGCACCTTGCTACCACAAAAATTAGCATCGCAGCTGAACACGCAGCCGAACACCTTGTGGCAACCAACAATATTCAGTCTTTCTTCTGTAATACTGTGCGCTATAAAAACTTTACTGGACGTATTGCCAAGCGCTTACAGGATGCTGAAAATGATTCTATTCCTACCAATGCCACGCTCGCGACTAACGATATATTGCGTGCGCGTTATATGGTTTTTCATGATGAAGTGGTCGAAGGCGAACCTTATATTAGCCTAACCGAGCCCGATGCCCTACTAAACCCTGGCTATCGCCCGGTCACACTTGAACAGCTGCAAGCACTCTTTGTGATTAACCCGCATAGCCAATTGGTCTACACACACCACACCATTGATGGCATTATTCATGCCGCAAGAGGCCTGGAACCAAAGGACCCCAACACGCGACAGCCATTAAACAAGCTAAAAATCCAACAAGACCTTCCAATGGCCGCTATCAATATCGCAGAAATCAATCGACTGCTTAACCTTAAGCGTTTGCAGCATCCTGATTTTGATCGCCACTTACAAAAGCAGTGGCGAACACCTCCAGGCATCGATTTTCTATGTCAACTACACCCGGCGTACTTGCAACCACAAAACATAGCCGTGCTAAATGCGTGGGAGCCAGCACTCACCTGGGACATAAAAAACAATCTGAATGCCTTTGCCACGCACTTCACCCCCGAAACGATTACAGCGCTTTTAAAATTAGGTAAACGCCAACAAGTTCACATACTGCAGATGTTTGACCTCACACCACAATTACGACGGCTCAAAGCGGATTTTGGCGCAAAAGCATTACAACAACTCGTTCAACTATGCGCAGATCGAGACATCGACATACAGCAACTCTTTACACTGCATGCACCCACCTTGCGCATGATTATAAATGACGCCACAGGGGATGCTGACTCTTTGGAACGAAGCATTCGTTACCATCAGCAACGCGCCAATGCCAAGGTGCGCCATTACACTAACGGATTAACCGGATGCTTTGCATTTTGGCGAACCGATCACAAACGAGCGCGCTTAGCGCATTACCGAGCACTACAAACCGCCACTCAGCCCCTCGCATCTCGACTAACAAGATAATACAGCATACATCTCAAACCATAAGCTTCACCCCGGGTATTGCATGAGGCGATGCTCCAACATTATCCTGGCGCCACTTTTTAATACAGGGTAATAAAATGTCACGAGCCGCACTAAATGATGAATGCCAGCACATCTTAACCAGTCTGAACCAGGCATTCCAAGACAGTTTCTACTGGTGGTCATCAACACCAAACCCTACCAGCATTGAAGCATTAACACGGATCGATCAATTAAACAGCCGTTTATTAAATGATGCAGGCGCTCAACCAGAACTGGCGATTCAATCTGCCACGTTATTATTAATGCAACGGCTACAAGCCATCGCTCCCACAATGGATCGTGACCGCTATTGCTTGTTCGGCTGCAATATAGACGAGTGGCAGGATGAAAGAGCATTCCTGCAAACGCAACTAAATCGCTTACAGACCCTGATGTCCGACTTAAAAAACCTAAAACCTAGCGCTAGCATTCAGACTGACAGTACTGTCATTAGATCGGCCATAGAAAGCTTAAGAGTAATGATCTTAAATGACACAGACAGTAAAAAAACCGCCGTTGCCAGTATGACCTTAGCCACGGACAAAGACCCAGCTAGTGGTCATTACTTTTGTGATTTTAGCAGCCCTGAATCACTAGCACCCAACACCATCGCCATCGGCATGACAAAGCCCTTCAGCCCCACACAGCTCTCTGGAGGTATCATATTAGCGCCACATAAAAAATTAGCAAACATGCCCCAACTGCACTTCACTACATCAAAAAACATGAGCCCCCTCAGTATAAAAACGCATTGTGAAGCGGCAAGTGAACGAACAGCATTAACCGCTGAACATGTCGATGTGAAACTGGTCAACCAACTACTCAACTTACGCCGCCTATCCACAGGCCCAAGCTTGCCTCCGCACTTAGCAGATAATGACAGCTTACATGCCTTAGCGACACTTCACCCCGTTTACTTGCAGGCCAAATACCGCTGCTTACTGACCACACTGCCCAGCAACCAAATCACAGATCGCTCGATATTAATGGAAGGCTTAAACGCATTTGCTAATCATGACCCGGAACAGGTACAACGCAAACTGGATCGCATGTTAACCCTGCCGGGAGGGCAATGCCTTAACCGGTATTTTCTTGATGATCGACCTGTCGCCGCAGCAGGTGGTTACGAAACACCAGATGATGATGCGCCTGTACCTGGCTGCCCAGCGAATAGCTAACCATTACACCGGTTCAGCTTTTTCCGGCATTTTAAACCTGGCGACTAAAGTGCTACAATGCCGCGCATGATGAATACAGCACTGACTGAAAGCCTAAATCCACCGCAGCGTGAAGCGGTGACCGTTACGAATAGCCACTGTTTAGTACTAGCAGGTGCGGGCAGCGGTAAAACCCGCGTATTAGTCCACCGCATTGCGTGGCTAATGGAAACCCAGGGCATTTCTCCGTATAGCATTTTATCCGTGACCTTTACTAACAAGGCGGCCAATGAAATGCGCTCACGTATCGAAAAATTGCGTGGCGTACCATTAACGGGTATGTGGGTCGGTACTTTTCATGGCCTTGCGCACCGGCTATTACGTACACACTGGCATGAAGCCGGACTAGAACAACACTTTCAAATTCTCGATAGTGATGATCAACAACGCATGATCAAACGCATTATTCGTAGCCTGGAATTAGATGAAGAGCGCTGGCAGCCGAAGCAAGCACAATGGTTTATCAATGGTCATAAAGAAAATGCACGCCGCCCCGGCGATGTTGATACCCATGATGACTATTACAATGAAATGATGGTCAAGATTTACAGTACCTATGAAGACGTGTGTCAGCAGGGTGGGCTAGTCGATTTTGCTGAATTATTGTTGCGCTCACTGGAGCTGTTGCAAAACAACCCAGACCTCGTGGAGCACTACCATCAACGCTTTACGCATATTTTAGTGGACGAGTTTCAAGATACCAATTCCTTACAGTATCAGTGGCTACGCACCTTGTGTGGACCGAACACCTGGATGATGGTGGTTGGTGATGATGATCAATCGATTTACAGTTGGCGTGGCGCCAAGGTTGAAAATATTCAACGCTTTCTCGATCAGTATTTACCAGTAAAAACCGTGCGACTGGAACAAAACTATCGCTCAACTGAAAACATATTAGCCGCTGCTAATGCCGTTATTGCGTTTAATAGCCAGCGCATGGGCAAAGAGTTATGGACTGAGATCAGTCGTGGTGACCCGATCACTGTTTATGCTGCATTTAATGAACGTGACGAAGCGTATTTTGTTGCTGCGCGCATTCAGGACTGGGTAAATCAAGGCAATAGCCTAAAAGAAATCGCGATACTATATCGCTCAAATGCGCAATCACGCATTTTAGAAGAACGCTTAATTGATAATCAAATTCCATATCGCATTTACGGCGGCCAAAAGTTCTTCGACCGTGCCGAAATTAAAGATGCGTTGGCGTATTTGCGTTTGATTAATAACCGCCAAGACGACGCGGCATTTGAACGTGTTGTCAATTTACCAACACGTGGCATTGGCGACGCCACCATGAGCCACTTACGCAGTGTTACCTTTACGCATCATTGCGCATTATGGCAAGCCGCCTTAGTCGTCATCGAAGAAAAATCACTCAGCGCACGCGCCATTAACGCACTGGCCAAGTTTATTGACCTGATTAACGCGCTCGATACTAATACTGAAAGCTTAAAACTCGGCGAACAAACTAAACTCGTTATTAGCCAAAGTGGTTTACTAGCACACCATCAAAAAGATCGCTCGGAGCGTGGTCAGTCGCGCATCGATAACTTGGAAGAATTGATTAACGCCACTACCCAATATGAACCCAGCGAAGATGATGAAGAACAAGCCGAGCAATTAACACCGTTATCCGCGTTTCTTTCACACGTCGCACTCGAAGCGGGTGAGGGTCAAGCCGATCAATTTAGCGATAGCGTTAGTTTAATGACGCTGCATGCCGCTAAAGGTTTAGAGTTTCCATTAATATTTATTACCGGCATGGAAGAAAATTTATTTCCACATCGTATGTCGATAGAAGAGCGCCAAGGCCTCGAAGAAGAACGACGCCTGTGTTATGTCGGCATGACACGTGCTATGAAGAAACTGTATTTGTGTCACGCGGAATCACGCAGCTTATATGGCCGCGAGCAATTCCAAAAAGCGTCGCGCTTCTTAAGCGAAATGCCTGAAGATTTATTAGAGCATGTGCGACCAACAGCACGCGTGAATCGCATGCAATCTTCTGGATCACGCTACTCACAAAAATCCAACAGCAGCCTAAGCCGAGCTAACATTGATCAAACCGGCCTTAATATTGGTCAACGTGTTACGCATAAAAAATTCGGCGAAGGCACCATCCTTAATTACGAAGGGCAGGGCGAACACACCCGCATCCAGGTTAAGTTCGATCGCTTTGGCACCAAATGGTTAGTCGCTAGTTTCGCAAAACTGCAAGCGGCTTAAACCCGCCGCTGCCTTGTCATCCGGCGCTGCCCTGTCATCCCGGCCCCCGAGCCGGAATCCAGGAAACTAATATATGGATTCCCGCTTTCGCGGGAATGACAGTCGAGAAATTGCCGCGCTAAAGCTCGCAATGACGATTTAATCATCCCGGCCACTGCCTTGTCATCCCGGCCCCCGAGCCGGGATCCAGGAAACTAATATATGGATTCCCGCTTTCGCGGGAATGACAGTCGAGAAATTGCCGCTTTCGCGGGAATGACTGACGAGGGATTGCCGCGCTAAAACTCGTAATGGCATAGGTGCGCGGAATACCGCTAATAATATTCGACCCGTTTACCAGACTCAGCCTTACCCGCCCAAGCGTGTGTTATACTCTTTGAGCTCAGGCCAACAAGGAGGAACAAATGCCAGCTGATATTGATTGGGACAAGCTTACTTTTTCACTCACACCAATAAATACCATGTACCTCTCAACCACCGCTATTAACCAACCTTGGCAACCGGGCAAATTACAACCATTTAAAAACATCAGCATCTCACCTGCCGCAGGCATCTTTAATTATGGTCAAGGCATCTTCGAAGGCATGAAAGCACATCGTACAAAAAACGATGACATTGTATTGTTTCGCCCTGAAGCCAATGCGCGTCGCTTCGCACACAGCGCGGCAGCCGTTGCGATTCCACCTATACCGGAAGATATCTTTCTTGAGGGCGTACGTGCCGTGGTTAAAGATAATCAAGAATTTATACCGCCTTATGGTAAAGGCGCCCTATACCTTAGACCTATCGCCATCGGCACCGGGCAATTATTAGGTAACGCACCAGCACCGGAATATACCTTTATAGTATTCGCCTCGCCAGTGGGCAATTATTTCGCTAAAGGCTTATCACCGATTCGTACAAAAATTGCCACTGACTATCATCGTGCCGCACCGCACGGCACAGGGCATGCTAAATTTTGTGGCAACTACCCTGGCTGCTATCCATCAACATTACAAGCCAAAAAAGAAGGCTTTGCCGTCTGCATTTACTTGGATGCCGCTGAAACTAAGTACATCGAAGAGGCGGGCGCCGCTAATATTTTCTTCCGCTTTGGCAATACAATAAAAACACCGCAACTGGGCGCTATCTTACCAGGCATTACGCGTGACAGTGTAATTCAATTAATACGCAACCAATTAGGCCTAGAGGTTGAAGAAACACAGATCAGTGTTGAAGAAGCACTAACCGCTGATGAGGTCTTTTGCACCGGTACCGCCGCTATTGTAACTCCGATTGGTAGCATCCATTATAAAGACAACGAGACAATCTTTTGTAATAATGAAGTGGGCGAGGTTACTAGGCAAGTCTATGATCTCTATCGGGCAATACAACTGTGTGAACAAGAAGATCCGTATCAATGGGTAGTGAAACTTTAAACAACAGCAACAAGTCATTTATTGAACGATTTATTACACTAGAGGCATTCTCTGGTTTATTGCTGTTGTTCGCGCTACTGTTTGCACTAATAGTAAACAACACATCGCTCAGCCACCTATATGAGAGCCTCACTAATTTACCGATTCATATTCGCGTCGGATTATTGGTAATAGAAAAACCATTGGTGCTGTGGTTAAACGATGGTCTGATGGCGATTTTCTTTATGCTGTTAGCGCTGGAAATGAAACGTGAAATGATTGAAGGCGAACTATCAAAAGTATCGCAAGTTCGCTTACCACTGATGGGTGCCGTCGGCGGCATCATTGTACCAGCATTAATATACTGGGGATTTACCCACCATGACCCTAACATGGTGCGTGGCTGGCCCATACCGATTACTACCGATATTGCCTTCGTACTTGGCGTAATTGCCTTACTGGGTAAATCTGTTCCGCGCAGTTTGCGCGTTACCATGGTGGCGCTATCAATTGTTGATGATGTGTTAGCAATTGTCATTATTGCGATCGTCTATACAGGCAAACTATCGGAATTATCGCTGATGGTCGCCGCGATGGGTATCGTATTTTTATTTATACTCAATCGCTGCAGGGTAGAAAACTTAGCACCCTATATGTTAATCGGTACGGTCATCTGGATCTGCGTATTAAAGTCTGGCATCCACGCCACACTGGCGGGGGTGATTGTTGGCTTGTTTATACCGATGAAAGGCAGAACTGATAGTCACTATTCACCTTTAAAAGATTTAGAGAATAAATTACATCCATGGGTCGCTTACGGCATATTGCCGCTATTTGTTTTCTGCAATGGTGGCTTGCCCTTCGCCGACTTCGGCTGGAAGCAACTACACAGCCCGGTATCAGTCGGCATTATTGTGGGTCTTATTGTCGGTAAGGCAGTAGGCGTATTCTTATTCGCTGGCGCCTGCACCTTCTTCGGCTGGTCACCCATGCCAAAAGATGCCAACTACCGTCATCTTATTGGCTTTGCCTGCTTAACCGGTATTGGTTTTACCATGAGCCTGTTCTTAAGCTCACTTGCCTTTACACAAACGCCTTATGAAGATATTGCTAAACAATCGATTTTAGTCGCGTCGGCCGTTTCTTGCCTGATAGCGGTCATCATATTTAAATTCCGCTGGCGCAGCTCGGGCAAAGTCACCTCTTCGCCGGCTGGAAGCTGAAAATATAGTAGGCATAGGTACAGGAGGCATTAATACAGAAACATCTTCTACTTTCAATGCCGACGATGAAAGATACATCGCCTCAACCAACCTATAATCTATTTTACTATCACCAATAAAAAAACCTTCTTGGCAACCCCGCAACTTATCAAAGATATACATCTCTGCACCCAAATCGCCCACACGCAACGCAGCCGCTTGATAGCGTAGCGCTCGAATAGTAGAGCGCAACCCCTTACTCTCCACATCACACCGCATCTCAAGGTCAGAGTGTTTAGTAAATAACTCTAATAGCGTTTGATGAGACTTATCAATATCTTTTACCGATAACTTACGCTCTAAACGATAACGGCGAACAGCACTCAGCGCATCACAAACAGACAGGCACATACTGAGGATTGAAAACCATTGCTCTAATAAATTCGGCTTCTCCAGTGTCGCAAAACCTTCTCTCGGCATCAGCGGCTTGCGGCCAGCTACCATACGCAGAAAATCTTTATCACCTCGGATTTCAAAGATATTACACTTACTGATAACATCCGCATGATTAAACAACTGACCAATCGCAACCGCCACAGCCTCATCTAATTCCATTCCATCACGCGTCCTATCGGTCTGTTTGATGGTCAAATTAGGCGGCGATAAAATAAGCGTGCGACATAATGTGATTAAATCTGATTTCAGGAACTTAGCCATGCTATCTAGTCTCGTTACTTGCTCATACCGACCTGTATAATAACTGAACAGACGCAATTGGTCACCCCCTCATATTATCCCACATAATATCAGTGAGTTACCTCACTTGTAACTTGAACATGGCCATCTTAACCATGATATACACCCACATTCGACGGTGTTTTATAAGTAATCGTATACCCTAACTGCCAGAATAGGCCGTGATAATTATGCCTTGGCACAACGACGACCATACGGGTAACCGTTTCATCTTTCAGCTGCGACACCCCCTGATACAACCTAGCAAATTGCTGGGTATTTTGAACCAGTGGAGATAACAAAAAATCTGCTTTTGCCATATTAGGGATAAAGTTATAGCTACGTTTACTGCCATCCTTGAGCGTAAATTCAATCGATATTTGCCTCGCTCGAAACAGAAAGGTATACAAGCGCCCAAATAGTGATGGCTCCATATCAATGCTGGCATACAACGGCTTATCGCTGTGCGGCACCGCGACGCTCTCCCCCATACGATAATGCTTGGTTGCTAGCGTCACTAATTGGCTGGTCTTTGCCACTGCATCTGAGCGACGCTTCAGATATAAAAAATCACCCATCATTTTTTGTGGCTGATACAAGCTCAATAAGGCCGACCAACTGGCGCCATCAGTAAAAGAGGGAACTCTTCCATCAATAGGCTGAAGTTTAAAAAAGATATTTTGCGGAGCACCCTTATGCAGCAAATGATTTTTGTTGATCAATGCCAACTTAGGCGTATACGCTGAGTAACTTTGAATAACAGGACGCGGCGCCCATGTATTTCCCGAAGCAAATAAATCAGACTGGCTAAAAGAATAAATATCACTGGTGCCTTTGACCTTAGTCAACGGTGTTTTTATCTTCATCTCTTGCATCGCGTGCTGATATTGCTTTCGCATCCAGTCCGGGTCTTTAATTGTGTTTGTCAAACCCTGCCAAGGCGCCGCGTAAACAGACATGATACGCCTCATCGAATCTCTAGGCTGGCCGCTAATGTAATGTTTATTAATCAATAGCGCAGTGAAAATAGCAATGCCTAAAGTAATATAAAACCGACGCCGGCTAATGCATAACATGAAAAAACTAGCCAATATTAATGCCGTCGACACAGTGAGCTCATGACCATCTTGACGCACATAGCCTTCTTTAAAAGACATAAAGAAAAAGGCTAAAAACAGCAACGTTAAAACCGCTCGCTCTGTTTTGCTCTTACTTGAATCGGTAACAACAACACGCAACAGCAGTGCAGCTGACAACAAAAAAAGCATGAGCGTAAGGCGGCCACCCGTTAGGACCATCGCATAAGAGTAACCAGATATAATAGATTGCATGTTAATAATATAGTGAGGCAGCGCAGCAATAGGCTGCCCGCTAGCCAACCAAAATATAGGCATAGCAACTAACGGCGAGAGAAGACACATCGCGGCCAGAAGCCTTTTCTTGTTAAGCATCAAAACAACCGTCGACAGCAAGCAAACAATGCCGCAGATAACCATCATGCTGGCTTTTATCAGTGGCAATAGACCCAATGTTGAAAACAAAAGCGGCAACACAAAGAAAAGCACTCGGTTATGATCTAGGCGCTCGGGCTCATAGTAAGCCAACTTAAGCGTTACCAAACCAACGACCAATGGTAAGGAGAAATATACCGGATCAAAAATAAAACTTAACGCAACAAGCGCAAGACAAAAAGCAATAATCCAACCTGCTTTCACTTCCTCCATTAGAATCACAATACTAGTCGAGTAAGCCAAAGCAAGGTAAATACCACCAAACATCATTAGCGCACCAAAACCCGGTGCATACATTTTTGTGCTGACAGGGGCATAAGGGCCATAAGTAAAAATAATATCTTGACCAAACAACATCCCTTTACTCAACGCATAACTCATGGACTGTACCCATGAAGCATCGAGAGCAAAAGCAGGCAACCTTGCCGGCAACGGTATAAATAAGCTGACCATGGTCAGTAAGACTAACACGCAAAGTAGCCAATTATATTTTGAACCTTTAACTGCTGTCGGCATCATTTTTTATTCCATGGGTAATTTTTAAGAGCACAGGGAGCGCGCAACATGCTACCATACTAAGCCAATGAAGCCAAAGTGAGTCGCCCCGCGACCTGGCTACTCATCAGGAAGAAGACCACTAATAACGACAAAAAGGCCGGCGGCCTAATAGCCGCCAGATGGTAAAAGGGTTTGTATCAACGCAACCCATAACGGCATTTGCAACAGTTATCTCCTTGGTTGCCAACACATCACCAGCAACATGCCCAGCGCCAAAGCAATAAAACAAATCAATGACCATTCAGCCATGCTCAACGACCAAAGCGTCCAACGTACCTGGCCGCAATCTGCCGTACCTTGCAACGCCATACCCAGCGCGCGCGGAAAAGAAAATACTTGAAACAAATATGACAACCCCGGCATACACGGTGCGCTGGGGTCCAACGGCTGATGCTGTAGCCATACTTGGCGCCACGCCAAACCAACACCCGCCAACGAGGTTAGAAAACCAAAAAACGCCATGACACGAAAGCCATTGCGCCGATAAGGCAACACCAAGCCCAAAAAAGCCAGCACGCCCGTTGCTGCATAAGCAATCCGTTGAAACACACACAAGGTGCAAGGCAATAAGCCATCAGAATACTGAATGTAATAACCGACCGATAGCAATGCTGCACAAGCAATAAATAAAACCAAAAAAAAGGTACGAACCCATCCCATAACAAACATGCTCCCTACGTGTTGGGGATATCAGCTGAATCCTCAATATGACGACAATAGCTTTCTTTAATCAAATAGGCTGCCACAAAAGCCGCAACAAATCCAATGGCCGGTAACAATAGTGCTGATCTAAAGTCAGCTGTTGAATAACTAGAACTCACTACCGCATAACCAGAAACTGCGGCATGACGATCCAATAAATAACCAAAAAGGGGCTGAAAAATCGCTTGGCCACCCTGCACTGAAATATTTACCACACTAACAGACATCGCCGTAATAACTGTCAAACTGTTTTCTGCCACCCAAGGGTAAGACAACACCTGTGCACTAGTAAAAAAACCAACCATAAAAAATAACGTGATTAACAGACCGTAATTTAAACCATGGCTATATACCACCAGCAACATGAATGCAAATGACACTAATGCAGCGATCAACATCGGCGAACGACGGCGCTGCCACTTGTCTGACAACCAGCCCATTAGCGGTGCGCCAATAATCGTACCTAAAAAGAGCATCGACACCACATTGGTCGCATGCATTTGATTCAGCCCATACGACTGCTTTAAATACATCGCACCATAAAGACCACCCAGCAAACTTAACGGCAGATTCATTAAACAAGCATACACACCTGCCATCCAATTCTGCCAACGGCCAAATGCCAAACGCAGTGAAGACCAAAAACCCATTTTTTCAGCTTCAGCCTCTTGCACCTTGATTAGCTCACCCGAACCTTCCGGGTAGTCACGAACAATACTGGCAATCACTAGCATCAATATAATGCCCATCAATGCATCCAGTAATAACGTTTCACGCCAAGAGAAGATGGCTACTAATATCGACATAGGGGTTTGAGCTAACATGCCACCTACCATAGCCATAGTCACTAATATGCCGGTCACTAATGCCATGTGTCGTGGCTCAAACCAACGTGACGCTAAACGAATGCCGCTTAAAAAGCAAAAAGCGCTGCCAATGCCTGTAAGAAAGCGACTGGCAATCGCCCAACTCATATCAGGTGCAAATGATAATAAGGTGGTGCCTAATACACATACGCCCATCGACACCAAAATCACAATGCGCGTCGAGTAGCGATCAAGCAACATACCCGCCGGAAATAAAAACACCACATTAGCAATAAAATAATAAGAAGATAGCTGGCCCAGGCGCCCAGCCGTTATACCAAACTCATGAATTAATGAGCCACTGATCGCATCGAACATATTCATTTGAATAAATTCGTAGAAGAAAAACAAACCGGCTGTTAATACAACAACCCAAGCGCGCCATGGATGCGCCACGTAACTTTCGTGTTGTGAATCACTTAATGTATGTTTCGCTGTTAACTCAGTCATTGATTCGCTTCAAGTGTTGACAGTTTGTTTCTTTAGCCAGCAAGCACATTGCCAATCCAATCACAGCAGCTATCGGCATAATTAACATCGCATGATTAAATGCCGTTGGCGTATACAGTGGAACATGATTCACAAACTGATGATGCCAGCCCATATCCATTACCCAGCCAAATAAAGGCTGTGTAAAGCCACCAGCCATGATCATCGTCGACGCCATACCTTCCGCTGTACCTGTTAATGACAATGGATTACTTTCGGCAACCATGGGGTAACCCAAAACCTGTGCGCCCGATGCAAAGCCCAAAACAAAGAACAGAGCCAACAACGCATCGTAACTTAAGTTCGGGACATAAATAATGGCGACCAAACTAGCAATCGTTGCTACAGCGCCCATGATCATCGCAGGGCGACGCTTGCGCATACGATCAGAAAACCAACCAAAAAACGGTGCGCCAAAAATCATACCAACAAAGATCATCATTGTAACGGTGCTGGCACTGGCACGAGTTAAACCGTGCGCTTCCACTAATAGCAATCCACCCCACATCGCACCTAATAAAAATACCGGCAAATTCAACATCGATGTAAACAAACCAGCAAACCAATTCTGAGGATTTTTTAATACTCGACCAATCGAGGCCAACAAACTAAGGTCACTCACATGCGTTTTTTCTGCTGCATAGTCGTAACCCACTGGCGCATCTTTAACAAACACCATAATAAGTAACAACATGCCTATGCCAATAATACTGTCAATCCACATCGCTTGACGCCAACCCAGATGATCGGTCAATACAGTCAATGGCGTTTGCGCAACCATGCCGCCCACCATAGCAATCGTTACAATCAAACCAATCACTAAAGCCATTCGACGCGGCGGAAACCAGCGCGACACAATACGCACACTGCTCAAGAAACAAAAAGCACCACCAATGCCTACCAAAACCCGACTCAGTGAAGCCGACCAAAAGCCTGTCGAAAATGAAAACAACAAAGTACCAGCAATGGATGCCGCCAAGGTTACAATAATAAGGTTGCGGGTAGAGAAACGATCCAATAACAAACCAGCCGCAAATAAGAAGCCAACGTTGCCATAAAAGTAAGCGGCTGAAATTTGGCCCAATTGTTCAGCATTAACACCAAACGATTGAATCAATGAGGGGCTCACCGCATTAAACATATTAATTTGAATAAAAATAAAAAAGAAGAATAAAGCACTGGATAAACTCACCAGCCAAGGCTGCCAATGAGGAGTAGCAGCAGCTCCTGTAGAAGCAATTACCGATTCTGAATTCATAGTACCACTCTTCCCAAAAGTCACTGTCGGACGCGAGTATATCATGCCAAACGCGCTACAAAAACAACAAAAAGTACGATACCATGGCGATCAACCATAGGAGGGGTTAACATGGCAAAACTACATTTTTACTACTCGGCAATGAATGCTGGTAAATCAACGACTTTGCTTCAGTCGAGCCACAATTACCGCGAACGCGGCATGGATACTTTATTATTATGCCCCGAAATCGACGACCGCCATGGCGTTGGCAAAATCACCACACGCATCGGCCTGCAAGTAAATGCCACCATATTCAATAAGGACGTTAATTTATTTGAACACGTACAGCTAAGCCTACAAAAAAACCCAAACATTCATTGCATTCTCGTTGATGAGGCTCATTTTTTAAGCAAGCAACATGTCGCTCAACTCTGTCAAGTAGTTGATAAATTAGACATTCCAGTACTTGCCTATGGCCTCCGCTCCGACTTCCAAGGCGAACCATTTGAAGGCAGCCTGTATTTACTGGTATGGGCAGATCAGCTACTCGAGATTAAAACCATTTGTCACTGTGGTGCAAAGGCAACCATGAATATGCGCATAGACGAGAAGGGCAATGCCATTCGTGAGGGAGAGCAAACACTGATCGGCGGCAATGACAGTTACATCTCCACTTGTCGCAAACACTTTCATTTGGGACAAGGAATGCGCCAATCAGTTATAATGGATAAACAGAAACAATATATAGAATAATGAGGCTTTATAGCATGAGAATAATAGCTAACCTACTGTTTACTATATCAATACTCTTTACAGGGTCAGCGCTTGCTGAGGTTACACATACCCCAGTTAATTTTGAGGGCCAATTAGTTATTACCAAGCACCCAAAATATTTTCGTGTTTACTGTCCTGACCCCAGCTCATTGGTGAAAAACAGGCACACCTTAATATGGTCTGCACCAGGGGGCTGGAAAAGCCATGCACAATCATTTGCCACAAAAATTACCGGCTTCACCGTTGCCCAATGGCAGGGCATTAACATTGGCTACGCCACCTGTGTCTATACCGGCACCCCTAAGGGCACCTTTCCCATTCTACTATTATCAAGCACCATCCCAATCACCCCCAAGGGAGGCAAATGGAAATACGATGCACAGAAGCATTACAGCAACTGTGTCAGCAATAGTATTTTTGACTGCCCATTGATCGTTGAAGCTACGCAACCAAAAGCCGACGTTTATGACATTGCATCCGATATTAAAACGGATGACAAGCAACCACCTTCACCTTCAATGCAAGGCTTCTAATCGATGATTCAAACTTTATTAAATACACTGCGTGGTACGTTATCCGTTTTGCTGTTTTGTGTAAACGTACTCATTTTCCCGATTTTTATATTACTGTTTGCAGCCATCGTATATTTAATGCCATGCAAAAGCTGGCGCTTAGCTGGCTTACGCAAGTTGGCCTGTGCGCCATTCCCATGGACAGTAATCAATAGCGCCATTATGAATATCAGCAATCGGAAGAAATGGGATATCGAGTTACCGGATGACATGCAACGAGACAAACCTTACTTGGTGATTAGTAATCATCAATCATGGATTGATATTATGGTCATTTTCAAAATATTTAATTGGAAAATTGAACCGATTAAATTTTTTATGAAAAAAGAATTGTTATGGTCGTTGCCCATGGCCGGCATTACTTGTAAGGCCATTGGCTTCCCATTTATGGAAAGGCACTCAAGTAAAGATATTAAAAAAAACCCCTCGCTGAAGGGCAAAGATATCGCCACAACCCGTGCCAGCTGCCAGCGCCTCATGACCATACCCTCATCACTGATGAACTTTGTTGAAGGCACACGCTATACGCGTAAAAAATCTGAGAAACAACACTCGCCCTATAAACATTTACTCAAACCTAAAGCGGGTGGCATCTCAATCGTAATTGAAGAGATGCATAAACATTTAGCCGGCATTATTGATGTCACTATTCATTACGACACACCCGACATAGGCTTTTGGAATTTTTGTAAGGGCGGTTTTAACCGCATTCAAGTTCGCAGTCGGGTACTGCCCATTGAGCCACACATAATCGGTGACTACCACAAAGATCGCGAGTTTCGCGTACGCTTACAACAATGGCTGAACGCCGTTTGGCAAGATAAAGATAAACTATTAGAAGAACTGGACCAACAATGCCAAAACAAACACTAACCATTGCCACTCGCAAAAGTCCCATGGCGATGTGGCAAGCTGAGCATATTAAGCAACGCCTACACACATTCCACCCCAACCTCACCATTAACATACTGGGTGTATCCACCTCGGGTGACCGCGATAAGCAAACACCGCTTGCTGAGCTGGGTGGTAAAGATGTATTCGTAAAAGAAATTCAGCAACAATTACTTGATGGCCAAGCGGATATTGCCGTGCACTGTATTAAAGATATGTCCGTACATGCTGTTTCTGGTCTGCTGCTAGCTGCAATTTGTGAGCGTGATGACGCACGTGATGCTTTTGTGAGTAATCGATATGAGCGATTAGAAGATATGCCCGCTGGCGCAACCATTGGTACTGGCAGTCCGCGAAGAGAGAGTCAACTTAAATTTTTACACCCCGACATCGAAATTAAACCCATTCGTGGCAACGTTGATACGCGCTTAAAAAAACTCGACGAAGGTGAATACGATGCCATTATGTTATCAGCTGCTGGCCTAACACGAATGAACTTAGCTCACCGCGTAAAATACTTATTTCAACCACAACAAATGATTCCCGCCATTGGTCAAGGTGCACTAGGCATCGAATGTCGTGGAGCCGATGTCGATAGCCAGGAAATCATTCGCGTATTAGACCACGAGCCTTCGCACCTATGCATAGCGGCTGAGCGTGCAGTCAACCAACGTTTATGTGGCGACTGTCATACACCACTAGGCGCTTATGCCACACTCAATGACAACAATGAATTAAGTATCATTGCAATGGTTGGCAATTCAGACGGAACAACCATACTTCGCAGCCAACAACAAGGCACCATCGAAAATGCACAACATATAGGCATTTGCGCCGCGGATCATTTGATCACGCAAGGTGCGCATGATATGTTATGAAAAAAGGAGAGTAACAAATGAAAAATGTATGTCTTGCCATTATTGCTGCCAGTGTCGCCACCAGTGTATACGCAACTTCAGCCACCTCGACCAGTGAGCAACAAGCTTTTGCTACAAAAGCCCAGCAGTATTTTACCACCACACGAGCTCAACACACTTTTGAGCAGGGCGTTGTTACTGGTTTAAGAAACACATTAACCCGCGGTCATAAAAATCCAGCGGCCGATGCATTAGCCGAAAAATTAGCGCAACAATTTTTCGCATGGCAACCACTGCAACAAAAGTTTATTCAAGTCATGCAGGATACTTTAACCGTTAAAGACGTGGATAATGCCATTGCCTTTTATCAAACCGACAGTGGTAAAAAAATGGTGGCACTGGAGCCCATTATTAATTTACAAAGCGTGCAGTATATTCAAGGTGCGTTAAGAAAGCATTCTCCACAAATTGAAGCCGCGGTTAATCAAACGCAATTTACTGCTTTATTACAACGCGCCCAATCCGACAAGGCTAATGCATTAACCCAAGCGACTTTAGGCGAGTTATATTTAAAGGGCATTGGTACAAAACCCAGCGCTGAACAAGCCGCACCTTGGTTAAAAAAAGCCGCAAAGCGTGGTAACCCCATGGCACAAGCTGAATTAGCTAAGCTATACGACTTGGGTAAAGGTGTTAAAGCCAATCCAACCCGCGCAGTGATTTGGTATCACCGAGCCGCCAATCAAGGTGACACCAATGCGATGTATCAAATTGCGCGTCACTTCTCAAAAGGCATCGGTGTTCCCAAAGATGCCAAAAAAGCCGCTCAGTGGTATCTCGACAGTGCCATGCGCAGTAATGTGTGCGCTAAATACGCTATAGGCATGGACTACGTAAAAGGCAATGGGGTTAAAAAAAGCAAGCAATTAGCAAAAGCGTGGTTAAGCTCATTTGCTGAGATGGCTTACTTCAGTATTAACCCACACGCAAAACTAAAAAATATTTATGACATCAGTAAGGCCTATGCTGACTTCGAAGTTGATGATCATGGCGATAGCAATCAACTCAAGCACGAAGACATGACACCTGCGCAAGCCAGCGCCGTGTCTGATTTACAACAGCACGCGCACAAAATCTGTGTCTAAAGTTTTAATTACCAAGCCAGCGCATCAGGCAACGGTTTTATTAGAACAACTCAATGCGATTGGCTTGGAAGGCTTTAGCTTTCCAAGCATCGACATTTTACCCATCGATAATTCGCAGCGATTACAACAAACAGCTCTACAACTTGAGCAAGTTGATATCGCTATTTTTGTCAGCGCCAATGCGGTCAAGCCAGCGATCAAGCAATGGCCAAACAATCGTAAACCTGGAAAAATTGTAGCGATTGGTCCAGCAACTGCATCTGCACTACAGCAGCTAGGATATGAGGTTGACTTGATTGCGGACCCTCCCAGCAGTGAAGGTTTATTACAACATGCCTTAATGCAAGCCAATGCCATCGTAAATAAAAACATTCGTATATTTTGTGGTGAGAACCCAAAAACCTTATTGCAACAATCACTACGCGCCGCTAACGCTCAGGTCGACGTTGTCACTTGTTATCGCCGCAGCTGCACGCAACCCTCGCCCGAAACAACACAGCAACTCATGCAGCAATCTATCGACTGCATTGCCACCTGCAGCCTAGAAAGTTTGCTAAATTTATATCGCATACTAGCGCCGCAACACCTAGCATGGCTACTCGGAAAACCGCTTATTGTCATCAATAGCAATATGCAGCAATTAGCTATCAAAATGGGGTTTTTAAAGTCACGTATTTGGCTAGCTGATAATGCCAGCAATGCCGCGGTAATAAAGACCATTAGCGATGTAATGCAGCTGAATCCCTAACAAATTAGTGCTATCATTACTCAGTTCAAAAATAAAACCTCAAGGGATGCCATTATGAGCAATGACACCACCGCTACCGACAACAAAGACAATAAAAAGAACACATCTACCCCCGATAAGAAAGGTGGTTGTCCCTATGCCAAGTGGGGCATTATATTAAGCGTGGTATTAGCGTTGATCGCGATAGCGCTCAGCTGGATCATATGGGTACGCTCTCAACAACAATGGTCACAATCACAACAGCAATTGCATACCCAATTGCAAACACTAAACCAACAAAATGCCACCACCTTTGCCAATATGTCTACAAAGGTTACTCAACTAACTCGAAGGGTCAATGAAGCCGCTAGCCAAAGCGTTAGTGTGCGCGCCCTCAATCAAGCTAACTACTTTGTGCGCATGGCCAACCTTAATCTTAATTTTAACCACAACCCACTGGCAGCAAGCCGCATACTACAACAAGCCGATCAGCAGTTAATCAATGCTGACAATCCTACGCTGAACCCAGTAAGACAGCAAATTTTAGCCAATATTGGTCGCTTAACTAATCAAACCCATATTGATGTTACCTCAACGTTGCTAGAGCTCAATCAGCTAATACAACAAGTCATGAAATTGAAGGTGATACCCAATAGCTTGCCAAAAAAAGCCGATGACAAACAAGCGGCCATCGCTGATGATTGGCGCAGTGGCTTAAACCACGCCTGGAAACAATTAAGATCGCTCGTCGTTATTCGTCACCAAAACCAAAATATCGAGCCACTATTAACCCCAGCGCAATTTAGCTTCTTAAAAGATAATATCAGCTTGCAGTTGGTGGAAGCCCAGTGGGCGGTATTGCACCGATCCAATAAGCTCTATCAGCAAGCGATCAAAAATGCCATTGGCTGGCTGAACCAATATGACAATCATAACCAAGCAGCTGTCGGTCCAATTATCAAACAGCTGGAAAAACTGAGTAAACTAAATGCAGAGCCAGATTATCCTAACTTACTCGATACGCTGAAGTTGATTGATACCACCAAACAACAACTGCACACGCCTACCATGAGCAAGCCAGCTAATCAGCCGGCACCCAAACAAACCATACCATCGATACTCAGCAACAAGTCGATCAAAAAAGCTGAACCCAAAACAGCAACACCCAAAGATGATACGCCGTCACTCAAAAAGCTATTGCCTAAAACCAATAAAAGTGTGGAGATCTAAATCATGAAAGCACTGATCATCACACTCATTATATTGGGCATTGGAATTTGGCTCGGCATCCTAATGCACCACGACAGTGGCTATGTATTAATTGCCTATAATCACTGGAGCCTTGAAACCAGTATATGGGTTGCGATTGTAACCGTACTGATTACTGTTGTCGTTTTATATTTATTGGTAAAGCTCATTAACGGCTTATTAAATTTATCCGGCCGTTACCGCCGTTGGTGTGGTAATTATCGAACCAGTAAATCACAACGCTTAACCCAAAGTGGCCTATGTTTATTAGCTGAAGGCAACTGGAAAAAAGCTGAAGATGCTTTAACTAAAGCTGCCGTAAACCAACCCGCGCCATTAATTAATTATTTAGCTAGCGCACGTGCGGCACAAGAATTGCAAAGTTTTCAAAAGCGCGATGAATATTTAAAAATCGCCTACGACACAAGCAAAGATGAAGAAATGGCGATTGGTTTAACTCAAGCGCAATTGCAAATCTCTGCTAAACAATGGGAGCAAGCGCTTGCGACTTTGCGTCACTTACAGCAGATTAAGCCTAATCATAGCTATGTGCTGAAGCTGTTGCAGGTTGTCTACGCTAAGGTTGAAGATTGGGACAGTTTACAAACGCTATTGCCTCAACTAAAAAAACAGAAAGTGTTATCTGTCCAAAAATATAATGCCTTAGAAAAACGAGTGGCTCTGGCACGCTTGCAACAGTTCAGCACCAGCGACTCAGACTATGAAAAATTACAGCCTTTATGGAAATCTATTAATAAAAATCTTTACCACGACTTCGATGTGCTTAAAGTGTATCTCAACCAACTTATCGAATTGGGTCAAGACAAGATAGCTCATACCATGATTGATAATGCTTTAAAGCGTAGCTGGAATTCTGAATTACTCGAGTTTATTCCACGCCTACAATCAGTAGACAATGAAAAGCTACTGCAACAGTGTGAACAATATTATAAAAACCACCCCAAAAATGCCAACTTACTGTATTGCCTTGGTCGCGTCTGCGAACGGCTGCAGCTGTGGGGCAAGGCTAAAGACTACCTTGAGGACTGCATTAAGCAACATCCGCAAGCACGCGCGTATCTCAGTTTGGGCAGGGTATATGAGGCCTTAGGTGATCAAAGCAAGGCGCTTTATAGCTATAAACACGGCCTCCAGCTATAGCTGATTGATTTATATAGGATTATACTTGTCCCAAATTTCTTGCTTTCCTATATCCAGGTAAGGTATGCCACAATTATACTTGTCCCAAATTGCATATTTTGCTATATTTGAGACAAGTATAATTAAATTGCTCATGTCCCGGTTGAAAAATATGAATAATCAAATAGTTGGAAGAAAAAAAGAGATTTCTGCCCTTGAGCAGGCTTTCTCATCTTCTGAGGCTGAACTCATTGCCATTTACGGCAGGCGACGCGTTGGTAAAACCTACCTCATTAGGCATTTTTTCAAACAAAAGAAAGCTCCATTATTCCAGCTAACGGGTATTCACAATGCCAAGCTAAAAACTCAACTCAGTGAGTTTACAAAAGAACTAGAAACCCTGTATGAAAAACTAAATATTAAAGTTCAACTCAAACCAACCACCACATGGCTAGATGCATTCGAGGCACTAACAGATGCTATAAACACCTACAATAAAAAAATTGTTATATTTTTTGACGAATTCCCCTGGATGGCAACCAAGAAATCTCAGTTGCTGCAAGCTCTCGATTATTACTGGAACCGCTACTGGGTAGATAACCCCAACATCAAGCTTATTATATGTGGCTCTGCTGCCTCGTGGATTATAGAAAATATATTAAATAATAAAGGCGGCTTACACAATCGTGTCACATTACGATTACCCATCGCCCCCTTTACCCTGTCAGAAACAAAACAATATTTAAATAACAAAGCCATCACACTGGATCATTACCAAATTATCCAGCTGTATATGTGTATTGGCGGCATACCATTTTATTTGAAATTTATTAAAAATGGGCTTTCCGCAATTCAAAATATCAATGAAATTTGCTTTAGTAAAGGCGGGGCATTAGTTGATGAATTTAGCAATTTATTCTCCTCCTTATTTAAGCATTCAGAAACCCACGAAAAAGTAATTACACTGCTAGCTCATAATAGAAACGGTATAAGCCGTGCCAATATTGTAAAAGAATCCGGGCTAAATGGTGGCGCCTTAACAAGGGTACTAAAGGAACTCGAATATGCAGGCTTTATTGAAAAGTTTATTCCATGGAAACAAAAAAACGGGGTGTCATACAAGCTTATAGATGAATATAGTTTGTTTTATTTGCATTGGATAGCACCCAGCAACAATAGCAATACTATAAAAGAAATGTCTACCGATTTTTGGCAGGCAACTAGCCTTTCTTCAGCATGGGAGGCATGGTCTGGCTATGCTTTTGAGGCCATTTGCTTTAAACACCTTTCCAACATTAAAGCTGCACTTAGCATCCCCAGCGGATCAGTTGTCTCAACATGGCGCCATCAGCCCAAAAAAAACGAAAAGGCGTCTGGGGCACAGATTGATTTATTATTCGATAGGCCAGATGGCTTAATAAATATTTGTGAGATAAAATACCACAATAACGCCTTCAATATTGATAAAGAATACTCTGAAAAATTACGTAAAAAAATTGATGTATATAAGCATGTAACTAAAACAAAAAAACAATTATCCCTATCCATGATAACGACCCATGGTCTAACAAACTCAGTTTACCGTACCGGATTAGTATGGTCTGACGCCACTGCTGATGATTTATTTTGAAGCCTTATCAACTCATAGTGACGGTGGAAAACGGCAATAGAAGGTAGAACCAACATCCGGTTCGCTGTCGATTAGCAACTCACCATGATGGCGTAATAACACATGCTTTACAATTGCCAGGCCCAATCCCGTGCCATCACGACGACCGTCTTCTCGCGAGCGCGCCTCATCAACGCGATAGAAACGCTGAGTTAATTTAGGAATTTGTTCAGCGGCAATACCGATACCATTGTCTTTCACTCTCATGGTAATGTCTTCGCCATCTTGATATAAAGCAATATCAATATCGCCACCCGCAGGCGTGTAATGTACGGCATTAAAAATAACATTTGAAAAAGCACTGTGTAACTCTTCCGAGTGCCCCTCAACTTCAATGTTTTCATCTAGATTGACAGTAAAGTTATGCGCCTTATTACCACTCAACGCTTTAGCGTCATCAATAATAATACGTAAAAGACCAGCCAGATTGACTTGTTGATGTTGTGCTATATCCGGTTCATCACCCTCGAGTCGTGACAATAATAATAGATCCCTTACTAGCCCCTCCATGCGACGACTTTGAATCTGCATTTGCTGTAAAATATCACGCAACAACATCGGATCATCTAAATCATTATCCTGCAGAATTTCCAAATAACCATGAAATACCGTTAACGGTGTGCGCAACTCGTGCGATACGTTTGCAATGAAATCTTGGCGTATGCTATTTAAATGATGCGTATGCGTTACATCATGCACAACCAATAGCAACAAATCATCGTAGGGCCTTAAATGTATGGTCAGCTGCCGATTGCTATAACAAGGCGAGGGCAGTTCCAACACTTCGTTAAAGGGTTGGCGCTTAAAATAACGTCGGAATTTTACGTTAGGAATGGTTTTAGTGATGTTATTATATGACGGCTTTTGTTCAAGTTTCAGCAATCCCTCTGCCGCGGAATTCCACCACACGCACTGACCATCACGCTGCAGACAAACAATGCCGTCTGATAATGCTTCCGCTAAATCCTGCTCAGTCATGGGCTTTCTTTTTGTCAGAGAACCGGTAACCAATGCCGTGCACGGTTTCGATTAAATCATCATAACCGCAGGTGCTTAAACGTTTACGCAGTCGGCGAATATGCACATCAACCGTGCGCTCGTCTAAATACGCATCATTGCCCCACACATGCGATAACAATTGATCACGCGAGTACACTCGATCCTGATGGGTAATGAAAAAACACAACAGACGATACTCTAAGGGCCCAAACTTCATTGTCTCGCCGCGGTACTCTACTTTATGTTGATCCATATGAATAGTGAGATCGCGAATACGTACCGTGCCATCTGGATGCTCTAATGGCCCACGGCGCAGGACCGCATGGATACGCGCAATCAATTCACGTGGCGAGAATGGTTTAATCACATAGTCATCAGCACCCGTATTTAACCCCTCCACCTTGCTGTCTTCTTCAGCTTTGGCGGTTAATAAAATAATCGGGATATCACTGGTGTTTTTTGATGCTTTTAATTGCTTAGCAAATTCTATGCCACTCGTTCCAGGCAACATCCAATCAAGTAAAATAATATTAGGGGTGGCTACTTGAATCTGTTTCTTCGCATCAGATGCCTCTTCTGCCTCAACCACATCAAAACCTGCAATCTGTAATGCATAACGCAGCATATTACGGATTGACTGCTCATCATCAACAATCAGTACCGTTTTTTTATGCTGCTTAGGCATGATAGCGTGTTTTAACCTTTCATTGAGTCAAAGAAATCATCGTTAGTTTTCGATAGTTTTAAGCGATCAATCAGGAATTCACCCGCTGCCAACTCATCCATTGGATGCAAGATTTTACGCAAGATCCACAATTTTTGTAATTCAGCCGGCTTAGTAATTCGCTCTTCACGACGCGTGCCAGAACTGTTGATATTAATCGCTGGGAAGATACGGCGTTCAGCAATACGACGGCTCAAGTGGATCTCCATATTACCTGTTCCCTTGAACTCTTCGTAAATCACTTCGTCCATCTTAGAGCCTGTATCAACCAAGGCCGTTGCAAGAATGGTTAAACTACCGCCTTCTTCAACATTACGCGCGGCACCAAAGAAGCGCTTAGGACGTTGCAATGCATTTGCATCAACACCACCGGTTAATACCTTACCAGAAGCTGGGACGATGGTATTGTAAGCACGCGCCAAACGCGTAATCGAATCCAATAAAATCACCACATCTTTTTTATGCTCAACTAAACGTTTAGCTTTTTCAATCACCATCTCGGCTACTTGAACGTGTCGCGCTAATGGCTCATCAAATGTACTCGCAACCACTTCACCCTTCACAGATCGCGACATTTCTGTCACTTCTTCTGGACGCTCATCAATAAGTAAAACAATCAAATAAACATCTGGATGATTTTGCGCAATCGAATGTGCGATATTTTGCAGCATCATGGTTTTACCAGCTTTAGGTGGCGATACAATCAAACCACGCTGACCTTTACCTACCGGCGCCGCTAGATCAACGATACGAGCAGTAATGTCTTCTGTACTGCCATTACCAATTTGCATCTCAAGGCGTTCATCCGGAAATAATGGCGTTAGATTTTCAAATAAAATTTTGTTCTTAGAGTTTTCAGGTTTGTCATAATTAATTTCACTCACCTGTAACAATGCAAAATAACGCTCGCCCTCTTTAGGCGGGCGGATCTTACCTGATACGGTATCACCAGTACGCAAAGAAAAACGACGGATCTGACTGGGTGACACATAGATATCATCTGGTCCCGCTAAATAGGATGTATCTGAGGAACGTAAAAAACCGAAACCGTCTTGTAAAATTTCAATAACACCATCACCGTAAATATCTTCACCTTTTTTGGCGTGAGCTTTTAATAAAGCAAAGATAATATCCTGCTTACGCATACGTGATAAATTATCAAGGCCCATCTTCTGCGCGATACCGCTCAGTTCAGCCGCCGATTTCTTCTTCAGTTCTGTAAGGTTCATAGGTTGACCCATTATTTTAGTTATTTTGTGTGAAACACTCTCTGATATGGAGGGAAAAATTCTTAAATTTCTGGAAAATTTCTTGCGAGTTCTTATTCTAGAGCCTGTTTAATTAAATTTCAAGTGTTTCCAAAAGAACTTGGGGTTTTAATCCAAGTTCTTATCTAGAAAAGCGGTTAATTGGGATTCGGTCAATGCACCCACATGAGTATCAACAACCTCTCCGCCCTTATAAATCAACAGGCTAGGGATGCCGCGAACACCGTACTTGCTTGGAGTATCAGGATTATCATCCACATTCATTTTAAATACTGATACGCGTTGCGCATAATCTTCAGCCACCTTATCAACGATCGGTGTAATCATTTTGCATGGTCCGCACCATTCGGCCCAAAAGTCCACAAGCACTGGTGTATCTGACTGTAATACTTCACCATCAAACGCTGCATCTGATGTTGCTTTAACAAATTCTCCCATAAGGGTACTCCTAAAAATATATTAAGTTATTGAAGACAAATCGTAATTCAATTTGCCACCGTTTTCAAACTCTTACGACAAGGCCATCTGTACACCCACACCAGCCAATGGTCCAAACACTAAGATTTGCACCAGCTTAATCACAACAATCGCGATTAATGGGGTGAAGTCCATACCACCCACCGCAGGAATAAAGCGTCGAAATACACCGAGTAGTGGGTCAGTAATGCTGGCGACAACATGGGTAATCGGGTGATGATGCATCGATGTAACCCAACTTAAAATCGCACCAATGATAATCAGATAGAAGTAAACATCTAAGATGTCATTACAACCATCAGCAAACGCCCAGATAACCCAGCCGCCCACATCAGGGAATGTGCCCTGAGTGATCGCTAATAAAATCACAACCTTAATCAGCTCAAGTACAAACAAAAATATCACAATAGCAAAATCGATACCTTTGTAACCCGGCACCACACGTTGCAATGGTTTAACGATTGGTTGTGTTGCCTTAATTACCAATTGTGAGATCGGGTTATGATAAGAAGCACCCACTTTTTGCATTAACAAACGCAGTACCACCACCAAGATATAAATACCAAAGATGACGTTCACCAAAAATAGTAAAGCTGTATTTACTGGACCTGACATAATTTTTACCTTTTTTATTTTATCTTTTTTGCCCGTCATCCCGGACTTTGCCTGTCATCCCGGATTTACCTTGTCATCCCGGACTTGATCCGGGATCCATATATTATCCTGGGTCCCGGATAATCGACGCTGTCGATTTCCGGGAAAACAAATCAAACTATACCCAGCATGGCCGTTTCGTCTCCCGAGGGCTCGCGCCTAAACAATTCTTATGACCTCGCACCAAAAATCGCTGTGCCAACACGCACCATCGTCGAACCTTGTGCAATCGCTGCCTCTAAATCATTCGACATCCCCATCGACAAGGTATCTAGATTGGGCCACCGTTGCTGCATTTCAACAAAAAATTCCCTCAACGGTTGCAACACTTCATATTGCTGCTGGTAGTCTTCGGTTGCCGGCGGAATTGCCATCAAACCGCGTGGCCTAATACCCGCACACTGATGCGCATGTGCCATCAACTCCATCGCCAGCTCAACATCCACGCCATTTTTATTGTCTTCATCACCGAGCTTTACTTGTATACAAATATTCAGTGTTTTTGAAAATGCCTGTGCATGCTGCGATAATAAATCCAGGTGCTTAATCGATGTAACCGTTTGTAGCCAATCAAAATATTGCGCCAACAACTTTAACTTATTCGACTGCAGCTTACCAATAAAATGCCACGTAGCCTTTAAATCTTTGAGTTGTTGAATCTTATCAACAGCCTCTTGGGCATAATTTTCCCCGAATGAAGCCTGGCCCGCTTCATAGGCTTGTCGAATCATTGTCGCGCTATGGCGCTTACTGACAGCCAACAAATACACATCATTATCCGCGCGCTGGCTGTCTTGGCATGCCGTTGCCATACGCAGCCTTACCGAGGCCAAACGGCCTGCGATAGTCTCAGTATCATTCGACAGCTGTTGGTCCTGCATGTTTAATCTCTTCTGGCACATCAAAGCGCGTAAAGTTTTGTTGGAATAAACCAATCAGTTTATTTAATTGCTGTTGATAATCTTTAGCATTCTGACAAGACTTACGTGGATCTAACAAATCAGTATCCACACCATCCACAGCATAAGGAATCGCTAAATTAAAGCCGGGCAGGGTGTCCGTTGCAATATCATTCAGTTGACCTGAATGTATCGCACTAACAACCGCACGCGTAGTTGGAATTGAGAAGCGCTCACCGCCAGCACCATAAGCACCGCCACACCAACCAGTATTTACCAAGAATACTTTACAACCGGTTTTCTCAATATGTTTCATCAATAATTCTGCATATTCAGTGGCTGGGCGCGGGAAGAATGGCGCACCGAAACACGTGCTAAAAGTCGGCGATATGCCTTTAGCTGCACCCACCTCTGTGCTGCCCACTAATGCCGTGTATCCGCTTAAGAAATAGTATGCGGCTTGTTGTTTATCTAATAAGGCTACCGGTGGTAACACACCATATAAATCACAAGTTAAAAAAATCACGGAGCTTGGCGTTGTGCCTTGATTACTAGCGACACACTTTTCAATATAATCACGCGGATAAGCAGCGCGCGTGTTAAGTGTTAAACTGCCATCACTGTAGTCCGGCTGTTTATTAGCATCTAAAACCACATTCTCCATCACTGAGCCGTGCTTAATCGCTTTCCAGATAACTGGCTCACGCTCAGCAGAAAGATCAATGCACTTAGCGTAGCAACCACCCTCAAAATTAAACGTACCGTGATCACCCCAACCGTGTTCATCATCGCCCATCAAGAAACGCTCTGGGTCTGCAGATAGTGTGGTCTTGCCCGTACCCGACAACCCAAAGAATAAAGACACATCACCAGCACCACCAACATTCGCCGCACAATGCATGGGTAAAATGCCCTTAGCTGGTAAAAAGTAATTTAAAACTGTAAACATGGCCTTTTTCATTTCGCCTGCATACTGTGTGCCGCATACCAATACTTTGCGCTGTGTCATATCTATCGCGACCAATGCTTCGCTATTAGTATTGTCATTCGTCGGATCAATCGGCATGTGAGTCGCGTTGATAATTTTCCATTCAGACTTTAACTTCGGATTATATTCTAATGGGCGAATAAATAAGTTTTGACAAAAAATATTATGCCATGCCATTTCCGTTTGTACTTCGACAGGTAGATACTCTTCAGGATCTGCACCAACATGTAACGCTGAAACAAAAGTCTCGCGCTGTTGCATATAATCTTCAGCACGCGCCCATAGCGCATTAAACGCCAAGGGTGTCATTGGCTGATTTACGGTGCCCCACTCAATGGTATTATCAGTCAATTCGTCTCTAATAATAAAGCGGTCTTTAGGTGAACGACCCGTACGTTCTCCGGTAGCAACACAAAACGCACCATTGGCCGCAATCACGCCTTCACCACGGGTTAGAGCCTGTTCGAGTAATTCATCGACGGTTAAATTTTGCTGTTGAGTAGCCGAGCATAGCGCTGACATGTGTTTCACCTTTTTGATTGAGCCCAATTAGGGCTGCATTATTGCAGAACTCTTGAGCTATGTCATCTTTGGCAGCGATCCGAGCCCAGCACCCATGAAGTCAACTAACCAATAGGCCTGAAATAATTGCCTTAGTGGGGCAGCTTTTCTTTTGGGCACGCACGTGTGAAAGCTGCGCTGCTTCACCCCCACCCAACCTGAGCCAGCATGAGAAATGATCAGCAAGGCAAAAGTACGCGAGCAGCCGGAGTTTACACGTAGTAAATGAGGATTGTGAGCGTTCTTTTAACGCCGCAGATCATTTTTTCATGTTGGCCTCAGGTACGGTATTGCACATTCAACCTTAACATCGCATACTGCCTGGCATGAGAGTTACCCAGCTAAAAAACCATTTCCTCGTTGCCATGCCCACCCTTGGTAGCCCAGTATTCAGTCAGTCGGTCATTTATATTTACCAACATAACAAACAATACAGCCAAGGCATTGTAGTTAACAAAACCTTGAGCTTGTCACTTAATGGCTTGCTGAGCCAACTGCGCATGGAAAAACCACTGCCTTATTTACACCAGGTGAGCCTATATTATGGTGGGCCGGTGAATCACAACAAGGCCTATATAATAAGTCAGCAGCCTGATAATGAATTCCCCCATGTTCACACCTTGTCCTTATTGGCCTGTCGCCAACAGTTAGGTGCACTCGCGCAAGAGAGCCGTGACAACAAGGCACTGATTGCGCTCGGCTGTGCACAATGGGAAGCGGGCCAACTCGAGCGAGAGATTAAAAGTAACTACTGGTTAGTTGTGCCTTATTGTGCGCACACGTTATTTGAAACTCCAAACGCATTAAAGTGGAATATCTCTGCTCGATCGCTGGGTGTGGATATGTGCCAAGTCAGCGGGGTATGGGGCAGTGCCTAATACTGTAATGGCTTTTGATTTTGGTATGAAACGTATTGGCGTAGCAGTTGGTCAAAGTGTAACCGGGCAAGCCAATCCATTACCGCAACTCAATGCTAAAGACGGCATTCCTAACTGGGACGATATTTCGCGATTAATCGATGAGTGGTGTGCTGATACTTTAGTTGTAGGCTTACCCTTGAACATGGATGGCACTCCACAACATATTTCACATGCAGCAAAACGCTTTGCTGGGCGACTTAAAGAGCGCTTTAAACTACCCGTTGAATTAATTGATGAGCGATTAACCACCATTGAAGCACGCCGAATCGTGTTTGATGAAAAGAAAGCGCGCAAAAAATCTATTGACTCTGTGGCTGCAACCCTTATCCTCGAAGCATGGTTTAAAAAATAATTGGAATAACCTATGCCGAACCTGGTCGATATCTCTGAACTTAGCAAACAAGACTTACATGATATTTTTGAAAAATCTGAGAGCTATTTAAGCTCAGTTATTGCTAACCATAATAGCTCCGAAGAATACAAAGGCGTAATCGCCACCAATTTGTTTTTTGAAAACAGCACCCGCACCTGTAATTCCTTTCAATTAGCCCAAATGCGCCACGATATGATGGTGCTAACGCCCAATATGGATCTGTCAGCCTTATCTAAAGGTGAAACCATTAATGATATGGTGCTTAACTTTCAAGCCATGGGAACCAAGTTATTTGTTGTCCGACATGACAACCACCAAGAGCTGCTCGATATTCTTCCGTGTTTAAATGATGAGGCGCGCTTAATCAATGCTGGTTCCGGTATGTCTCACCACCCAACGCAAGCCATACTCGATATCTTTACCATGACACAATATAAACCAGAGCTTGAAGACTTGTCTGTTGCGGTGATAGGTGATATCAAACACTCGCGCGTAGCACGTTCGTTAATCCCACTGATGCAAACCGCTGGCATTAAAGATATCCGCCTGATTGCACCACCTGAACTGATGGCACCTGAGTTGGTCACGGAAGGAGTGATGCACCACGCCAGTATTCGTGAAGGATTGAAAAATGTCGACGTTGCCTATTGTTTGCGTATACAGAAAGAGCGTATCGATAAACGTAAACACCCAACCAATGACACCTTTCATTCGCAATATGGTTTAACTGAAGAATTATTGACCTTCGCCAAGTCCGATGCGATTGTGATGCATCCCGGCCCCATTAATCGCGGTATCGAGATTGCTTCAAGTGTTGCCGATGGACCACAGTCTGTTATTTTGCAGCAGGTCGAAAATAGTACAGCCGTGCGCATGGCTGTGATTGATTATGTTTTTGGTTAACTTTTGTCATCCCGGACTTGATCCGGGACCCAGTCATTACTAAACAGCTTTCAATTTAATGTGCACCGTAACACCCGCACGCGCAGCTATATCAAACAACGCGTCCAAACTAAATCGATTAATACGGCCTCGTAATAAATCATTGAGACGTGGCTGAGTAATGCCTAATTGCTTTGCTGCTTTTGCTTGCGTCATGCCCATCGCGTCAATGCGCTTACATAGCGCAATCATAATTTCTGAGCGCGCCTTCATGCTAGCGGATTCCGCTGCCGTGTCTTCAAGCGCATCCCATACACTATTAAATTTTTGTTTCGTCATTATCATCACTCCATTAAGCAATCTCTTTTAATCTCGCCTTAGCAAGATCCAAATCCTTTTGTGCAGTTTTCTGTGTTTTCTTTTGAAAAGCATGTAGTACAAATATGCCTCTCTCGGTTTTTACCAAATAAATAGTCCGAAATATCCCAGCCAAACCCCCTTACCAATCGACTTCATTGGCTTCCAGTCATAGGGATCAAGACCGCGCTGAACACGGTCTAACTGGTGTCCGATTTCACGTTTTACATCTTCGGGAAATTCCCGAATATTTAATAGCGAGCCTCCAAGAAAAGTGATAGGTTTCATTCCATTTTCCATAAGCTATTATTTAGCAACCTGCAAATTATATCAAATTCTATATAATCGATCAATTATGACGCGGCATTGAAGTTACCTCAAGCGCTCCCAATGGTCCACAGTCTGTGATGTTACAGCGGGTCGAAAATAGTACAGCCGTGCGCATGGCGGTGATTGATTATGTTTTCGGGTAATATGTACTGTTTTAAATTCCCCAATCTTTTGCTGTTAAACCTTCCGATGATTCACAGGATGGGGTTGCACATGAAACATAAAAAGCCGGTCCAACACTAAATGGTGTGTTGCTATTAAGGGCAATACATTTAACAGAAGTATTTGTTTTTTTCGACCAAACAAATTGTCCACTAATATAATAGGCTTGACCCGCCACAGGAGTAAACCCTCCAGAAGTAGTTATCGGAGGGTTAAAATTAGTGCCACAAAAGTCAGGGGACAAATTCGAACCATAAACAATAGTTAGGCTTGCGAATGATGTGGAATTTGTAAACCTTACTATGCCAGCCTCATTGGTGTTTGTTGGGCCCATTACAGGAACAAGTACATCCTTAATATTTATAGCCTGAGCTGAATTGGTGGCGCCTACCAGCAGGCTCAATAAACAAATAACTTTTTTCATCCCCTTATCCCCTATTATGTTTCTGTTAAAATCCCAGGATTTGTTCCACATTCTGCATTTTGTCCAGGAATATCTGAAAGCGTGCATTTATTTTCAAGAAAGTGTAACTGTGGTATACCCCACGCCAATTTTATTGATTGAGTAAATTGAGGCACCCTTGCTCCTGAGTGTCTGAGTGTCTGGGTGTCTGGGTGTCTGGGTGAAATCATACTCGAAATAATATTACTTTAAAGCCCACTGGATTGCACATTCATTGCGCAGTGGCGCCATGGTAAAAACAATGGCACAATACTATAGTGTCAATTGCTCCTCAAAAAATGCAGTAAAAAGGATGTCATATGGACGTGACGGCAGAACCAGGCGTTGCCGACTTCGAAGTAGTCGATGACTACAAGCACCTCAAGTGCCACGGCAAGTGGATTATTGGTCAATTAGGTCGCATCGAAGCTGAAATCAAAACCATCTCAAAGAAAGGTCATCACGGTTTAACCATCGATATGAGCGAGGTTAAGTCGTTTGATAGTGCCGGTGCTGTGCTTATCCAAAAGCTGATCCATATTTTCAAGAAGAAGAAAAAAGACGTCAACATCGTTGGGCTGTCCGAAAACTTTACAAAGTTACTCAGCATCATTGCCAAAGAAATGGACTACGACCATACCATCCCACGCCAAAAGTACCCTGGCACCTTTTATATGTTCGGCTACTGGCTTTATAAAAAATTTGAAGTACTGCTCAGTTTATTTTCTTTTTTCGGTAGGGTCATTTTTTGCTTTGGTCATGCCATTCGTCATCCGCGTTATTTTTCAGTGCGCGCCATCGCTTCGGTATTCCATACTAACTGCTATATGGCGATGCCAATCGCAGGCTTATTGGTTTTTTTAGTGGGCGTTGTGTTGGGCTATCAAATGCTGCAAGAGCTCGCGGCTTATGGCATGAAATTATTTATCGTTAATGTTTCCAGCCTATTAGTGCTACGTGAGTTTGGCCCGCTGATGACAGCGATTATTGCTGCCGGTCGAACCGGAACTGCATTCTCCGCTCAGATCGGTACCATGATTGTTAATGATGAGGTCGATGCGCTTAAGACGATGGGCATACGGCCACTAGAGTTATTAGTTATCCCCAAAATTATTGGTGTAGTAATCGCATTACCACTATTAACTATCTGGGCAGATATTTGGGGCATGTTTGGTTCGATGCTTACTGCTAAAGTTGCAGCCAATATCAGCTTCTACACCTTTATCACCCACTTCCACCAACAAGTGCCATTGCGTTACTTTTTAATTGGCTTATTGAAAGCACCCGTATTCGCCATACTAATTACCATGGTCGGTTGCTTCCAAGGCTTTCGTGCTGAAAAAAATGCTAACAGTGTGGGTATGCGTACCACACAAAGCGCTGTGCAGGCGCTATTTTTAATTATTATTGCCGATGCACTGTCTTCCGTATTGTTTAGTTGGGACGTGTAATATGCATATTGTTGACCACGACAAACCGATTATTGAAGTCATCGACTTAAAAAATAAGATCGGCAATCAGTGGGTGCATAAAGGATTAAATTTTTCGATTGATCGTGGTGAGATTATTGCAATTATTGGTTCAAGTGGTTGCGGAAAAACCACCTTGTTACGCAGCATATTAATGTTACGCCAACCCACCTCCGGCACGATTAATGTTTTTGATACTGACGTAGTTACCTGTGGTGACAAAGCAGCAATGGCAGTGCAACGTCGCTGGGGCGTAATGTTTCAAAGCTTGGCTTTGTTCAGTTCATTACAAGTATGGGAAAACATTGTGTTTCCTGTTCGCCAATTTAGTATGCTAAAAAAATCGACCCAAAAAGAATTAGCCTTATTAAAACTAAAGTTGGTTGGCCTCAAAGAACAAGATGCTGGCAAAATGCCTTCTGAATTGAGTGGCGGTATGGCCAAACGCGCCGCGTTGGCACGAACTATTGTATTGGATCCGGAGTTGGTTTTTTTGGATGAACCGTCCTCTGGTTTGGATCCAGTCAGCGCACGTTTATTTGATGATTTAATTAAAGAGCTACGCAACTTGCTCGGTATTACTTTTGTGATGGTCACACACGATGTCGACACATTACGTCGCGCCACTGATCGCGTATTATTTTTAGGTGAGGGCGAAGTGATTGACTTTGCTCCTGTCGATGAGCTTAGTAAAAACCCGCATCCGTTAATACAAGAATATTTTTACGGTGCGCATATTAAAGAAATGAATTATCCGAATTCGAAGGAAGAGGTGTAAAACGATGGATACTAAAGTAAATTTTACAATCATAGGAATCATTGGTTTCTTATTGATTGGCGCCTTTATATTTATGGTGTTCTGGATGACAGCCATGGATAGCTCAGTCAAATACGATCACTACTATTCATATTTTAGTGAAGGCATCACAGGCCTGGAAAGAGAAAGCCTGGTGCGCTTAAATGGAATCACTGTCGGTCACATATCCAAAATCGAGTTCGACAAAAAAAACTATAAAGACGTCATCATCTATATGAAAGTAAAACACGGCACCCCAGTTACCACTGCCACTACATCAGAAATCGAATCTGCTGGCCTAACAGGCGGTAAATTCATCGCACTAAAATCAAATAAAAAACAAGCGCCGCTCCTTAAGCCAAAGCCAGGACAACAGTGGACAGCCATTCCAAGCCAACTATCACTCATCGATGACTTAGAATCGTCATTAAAAGAAGTGACTGCAGAAATGAAACAAACCATTAGCAGTTTAAACATTTTATTAGGCCCTAAAAATCGCAAGTCAATTCAACAAAGCTTGGTGCATATTGATAAAATCACAGCGACAATTGCTAACAATGCTAATAACATTGATGCCAGCCTTGCTTCAATGCAAAAAATATTAAAAAACACATCGGTTGCTAGTCAGCAATTCCCAGCAATGATTAAACAAACACGAGAAACATTAGCATCGTTCCAAGATACGGCACAGTCACTCGGTAAAACAGGTTATGCAGCTAAACAAACGCTACAAAAAACCAATACCACAATACAAAACTTCAGCGATCAATTGATGCCGAACGCCGAACAATTGTTAAGTCGACTCAATCAAATGATGGGCAGCTTCACCACGCTCAGTGATGAGATTTCACGTAACCCATCCATTCTTATTCGCGGTACTGAACCGCCAGAACCAGGTCCAGGTGAGGGCCCAGTGAAAGGGGGTAACTAATCATGAAACTATTAAGATACGGATTGATAACTGCAGGTAGTATGTTTCTTATCTCATGCTCGCCGGTAAAATTACCACCGATTGCTAAGTTTAGCATTACCAATAACCAACAAGCGGTAGGCATGGGTAGGGCGCGCACATCGCAATCATTATTAATAACCACGCCAACGGCAGAGTCTGGTTATAAGACTGATAAAATGATTTATGTGCGCACACCTTATCGCTTACAAACATTTACTAAAAACAAATGGGTTGCTTCACCAGCTAAATTATTATTACCCATTATTGAAGGCGCTATTCGTAACACTCATTATTTTTATGCGATCGTTACACCGCCATTTAGCGGCAATACCACTTACCGCTTAGACACCAAATTAATCGCATTGCAGCAAGAATTTATTCGACCTGATAGCCAAGTGCGTTTAATTCTCAAAGCAACGCTTATACGCAACAGCAATAATAAAGTGCTTGCTACACGCACCTTTAAAATGTTAACAACGGCAGAATCGAATGCGCCCTATGGTGGTGTATTAGCAACATCTCGGTCAGCCAATACGGTTGCGCGCAAAATTGCCAGCATGGTGGCGCGTTATGCAAAACCACCGGCTCGGCCAAAAGATCCTTTTGGACATTAGGATTGCGATAGCTATAGACCTTCAGAGTAGTCTGTACTATGATAGACTTCCTTGTGGATAACCTATTCACTTCTGTTGATAACTTATCAAACAAAATAGAAAGGAAAACGGTGTGAACGCATCAATAACAACTGTTGCCGAGCTGTGGGAGCAATGCTTAAGCTGCCTGCACGAAGAAATTCCAGAGCAACAATTCAACACGTGGATTAGGCCGTTGCAGCAAATGCAGGAAGGTAACTGCCTCGTGTTGTATGCACCAAACCGTTTTGTGATTGACTGGGTTAACGACAAATACATAGCCCGTATTAAGCAGCTGCTGGATGAGCTGTCGAACGGCGAAGCACCATCCGTGCGTTTAGTGATAGGCAGCCGACAAGGTGGTAATGGCGGAGGCGGTAGCAATAACAACCAAACTAACGCACCTACGGCAACAGCAACAACCCAGCAAACACGCGCACCAGCAGAACAGCGCGTGGCTACCAGTGTAGCTGCGAGTAATCGTCGAGTCGCGCCCTCAGGCCCAACTCGTTCCAATCTTAATCCGAATTTTGTGTTTGATAACTTTGTTGAAGGTAAATCTAACCAATTAGCACGTGCGGCTGCCATGCAGGTGGCTGAAAACCCTGGGCAGGCCTATAATCCACTGTTTTTATATGGTGGTGTTGGTTTAGGTAAGACTCACTTGGCTCATGCGGTCGGCAGCTTTATCCAACAACACAACCCTGAAGCCAAGGTACTGTACCTGCACTCAGAACGCTTTGTTGCTGATATGATTAAAGCGCTGCAACGCAATGCGATGAACGAATTCAAACGCTATTACCGTGGCGTTAATTGCCTCTTAATTGACGACATCCAATTCTTTGCCGGTAAAGATCGCTCTCAAGAAGAGTTTTTCCATACCTTTAACGCGCTATTGGATAGCCAACAACAAATCATTTTGACCTGTGATCGCTACCCTAAAGAAATTAAAGGGTTAGAAGAGCGTTTGAAATCGCGGTTTGGCTGGGGATTAACGGTTGCGATCGAACCACCCGAATTAGAAACGCGTGTTGCTATTTTAATGACCAAAGCAGAGCAATCGAAAACGCAATTGCCGCATGAGGTAGCCTTTTTCATAGCTAAACACATTCAGTCGAATGTACGTGAATTAGAAGGCGCGCTAAAAAGAGTTATCGCGAATTCTCACTTTACTGGTCAGCCAATTACTATTGATTTCGCTCGTGAGGCACTGAAAGACTTATTAACACTGCAAGCTAAGCTAGTAACAATGGAAAATATCCAGCGTACGGTTGCCGAATATTACAAAATTAAGATTGCAGACCTGCTGTCTAAACGACGCAGCCGCTCAATAGCAAGGCCTCGCCAAGTTGCGATGGCGCTATCAAAAGAGCTTACAAATCATAGTCTTCCAGAAATTGGCGATGCCTTCGGCGGTCGTGATCATACCACCGTATTACATGCTTGTCGTAAAATTGCTGAACTGTTGAACAGCAGTTTAGATATACAAGAAGACTATAAAAATCTTTTGCGGATCTTATCGGCTTAACAGGAGTATCTTTGATGATGAAGCTTCAATTACAACGCGAAACTTTATTAGAACCGTTACAACGTGTCATGGGTGTGGTAGAAAAAAAACAAACGCTACCTATTCTGTCGAATGTGTTATTAAAAGCACAACAAAACACCTTATCGATTACCGGTACCGACCTCGAAGTCGAAGTCATTGGTCAGTCGGCGTTACATAACGATACTGAAGCTGAACAAATTACACTGCCAGGGCGCAAACTGATGGAGATTTGCCGCTCGCTGCCTGAACTAGCAGAGATGGAGTTAGTGCAAGATAACGATAAAATGACGCTTAAATCCGGGCGTAGTCGTTTTACTTTAATGACTCTACCCGCGCAAGACTTCCCAAATATTGAGGACTACAGCAGCCAAGTAACATTTACGATCCCACAACAAGAATTACTCGGGTTATTTCAGCGCACTTACTTTGCTATCGCCCAACAAGATGTTCGATATTACTTAAACGGACTGTTGCTAGAAACTCGTCAAGGTAAATTACGTGCTGTGGCAACCGATGGTCACCGTTTAGCGCTCAGCGAAACGCCAGCGGCTATTCATAATGAGTTTCAGAGTCAAATTATTGTACCGCGCAAAGGTATTGTTGAATTAATGCGCTTATTTGATAACAGCGATACACCGGTTGAGGTATCGATTGGTACTAACCACTTGCGTGTTACTGGTGATGATTTCACTTTTACCTCTAAATTAATCGAAGGGCGCTTCCCAGACTACGAGCGAGTTATTCCTCGCAATGGTAACAAAGTATTATTACTTGAACGCGAACTATTAAAGGCCGCTTTACAACGAACCGCTATTTTATGTAATGAAAAATTCCGCGGGGTTCGTTTCGAGCTGCATGATAACTTATTGCGTATCTTAGCGAACAACCCAGAACACGAAGCCGCTGAAGAAGACATTGCTGTCAATTATGATAAAGAGGCAATCGATATCGGCTTTAATGTCACCTACGTAATTGACGTGCTCAACACCATTCGTTCCGACATGATCAAGCTGACATTTACTGATAGCAATAGCAGTGTGTTAGTTGAATCTGACTGCGATGAAGATGATGGCGCTACGTTATACGTGATTATGCCAATGCGTCTTTAACGCTACTATAGTAGATTTAAATGCAACTGAACAAATTGGTACTGCAACAGTTTCGCAATATCTCACACGCTGAATTGTGTTTAAGTCCACACATTAATTTATTCATTGGCGAAAACGGTGCCGGTAAATCCAGCCTATTGGAAGCTGTGTATTTGTTGTCGTATGGGCGTTCGTTTCGAAGCAGCCAACAAGAACGTTTGATTCAACACAACACCGAAGCCTTCACTTTATTTACTGAATTAAGCCATGGCAGTAAAGACTTTGCATTGGGTTATGAGCGTAATGTGCTTGGTAAAAGCCAGATCAAGATCAACGGCGCCAATAAAACCTCTTTATCCGCCCTATCAGCCCACTTACCCAGCCAGCTACTAACCACCACCAGCTACCGTTACTTTACTGATGGCCCCAAGTTACGCCGTAGTCATTTAAACTGGGGTGTGTTTTATCAAGATACGCAGTTCGGCCCCCTATGGTCACGGCTACAAAAATCATTAAAGCAGCGTAATGCCGCATTAAAAGAGCGTGTTTCACGTGAACAAGTCAGTGCCTGGGATCCGGAACTTATTCTGCACTCAGAAAGTATTCATAAGCTACGCGCCAGCTATGTTGCCGCCTTACAGCCCGTATTGCAGCAGCTGTTAGCCGTATTGCTGGATGGTTATCAACTGCAGCTGTGTTATGAACCCGGTTGGAATACCGATCTCAGCTTCTCGGAAGCGCTAGACGCTGGTTATTTTCGTGATACACAGGTTGGATACACCACACAAGGGCCTCACCGTGCAGATATGCAAATGTATTTGGATGACCTGCCGGCTCACTTAGTTTTATCCCAAGGCCAGCAGAAACTAGCGGTTTATGCACTGTGTTTTGCACAAGGCTTATTACTGAGCCAGCACAGCCACACTACTCCAGTGTATTTAATTGATGATTTGGTTTCTGAGCTCGATAGCCAGAAAATTGAGTGTTTAGCCCAGGTTTTACAGCAAATCAGCGCGCAAACGTTGATAACTGGCATTCACCAACACCTGTTTCAACCGATTATTGATGCCCTACCTACCGAAACACACCTTGTGAGTAATGGGTGTCTGTCAATCAATCAACCGGCCCCACTGACTTAATCGGGGATAACTTCCTGTGTTATTAACCGCAGCACCAATACATGGTGCACCGAGTACAACCCTGAGCTCATGCACACTCCTCACCTTGCGCAGCTGTATGTTGTGATGTTTCACGTGAAACATTAACTCGATGATTGGATGGGTGTTTAATTAACAGAATGGTTGCTTATGCATCAGAAAGGCTGAAACACAGCAATATTAGATACTTTATTAGTCAGCAACTTGACGCGACTAAGCTGCATATCGCACCAGGGTGTATAGGGTGTAACCCCCGGGTCCTTGCCCGGGCGACGTTGTCGCTTTACGAAAGTAAAGCGCAGCAAGCGAGCCATAAAGCGGCCTTGTCATCAACTATGTCATTGCGAGGAGTTTACGACGAAGCAATCTGCCCTCCGGATCCTTAGATTGCCGCGCCACTGCGTGGCTCGCAATGACGAGTGTTGTCATCCCGGAAATTGCAAAGCAATTATCCGGGATCCAGGATAGTACGTGGATCCCACATCGTTCTGCCCCGGGAAAG
Source organism: Coxiellaceae bacterium (assembly GCA_029210045.1). Taxonomy (GTDB): domain Bacteria; phylum Pseudomonadota; class Gammaproteobacteria; order Coxiellales; family Coxiellaceae; genus JARGNX01. The sequence goes on along the minus strand of JARGNX010000002.1, from coordinate 182,504 downwards.
GAGCCGGGATTCAGCTGACAAGTAGTACGCTGTGCACCCTGATGAGGGAAATACAGCAAATTTACGCTGGCCTGATAGTGGCAACTTGAACACCCAGCAAACAGCATGTACGCCATCAAAAATACCCCTCAAAAACCGTTAAAAACAACGCCTGAAACATCAACAAAAGCCCGTAACCATGGTATAATCGGCTGCTATTTAGCAACGACAGAACGTTGATTTTTCAAAGGGCTAAGCTGGATGAATGACATAACAAACGAATACGACCAATCCACCATTAAAGTGTTAAAAGGGCTCGATGCAGTCCGCAAACGACCTGGGATGTATATCGGTGATACCGATGATGGTACCGGCTTACACCATATGGTGTTTGAGGTGGTGGATAACTCAATCGATGAGGCTTTGGCCGGTCATTGCACCAAAATTACCGTTACAATTCATACAGATGGCAGCGTCAGCGTAAAAGATAATGGTCGAGGCATCCCTGTTGGCATGCACGAAGAAGGCAAATCTGCAGCTGAGGTGATTATGACCGTGCTGCATGCGGGTGGTAAGTTTGATAATAACGCCTATAAAGTTTCCGGTGGTTTACACGGTGTGGGTGTTTCTGTTGTAAATGCCTTATCTGAAAAGCTTGAGCTCAAAGTCCGCCAAAACGGCAAGCTATATGAGCAAGAATACCAGCACGGTGAGCCACAGGCGCCAATCGCAGTCGCTGGCGAAACCAACGAGCAGGGCACAGAGATCCGCTTTTTACCGAGCACGGCCACATTTACCAATACCGAGTTCCATTACGACATTCTTGCTAAGCGCTTACGCGAATTATCCTTCCTGAATTCAGGCATTCGTATTGAGCTGATTGATGAAAACAGTGGTAAGCATGACGACTTCGAATATGAAGGTGGTATCAAAGCATTCGTAGAGCATTTATCGCGCAATAAAACACCTATACACCCCAATGTTTTCTATTTTTCTCAGGAAAAAGAAGGACTTACGGTTGAGGTGGCGATGCAGTGGAATGATGGTTTCCAAGAAAACATCTTCTGCTTTACTAACAATATTCCTCAAAAAGATGGCGGTACTCACCTTTCTGGTTTCAGAGCGGCGCTAACAAGGACGCTCAATAACTACATCGAGAAAGAGGGAATTGCCAAAAAGTTCAAAGTTATGACAACTGGTGATGATGCACGAGAAGGACTAACAGCTGTGCTGTCGGTTAAGGTGCCAGATCCTAAGTTCTCATCACAAACTAAAGACAAGCTGGTGTCATCCGAGGTCAAGCCGATTGTTGAATCAGCGATTGCCGCACAGCTACAGGATTTCTTAATAGAAACACCGAAACAAGCCAAGATCATCGTAATGAAAATCGTTGATGCCGCGCGCGCACGAGAAGCAGCACGTAAAGCTCGCGAAATGACACGCCGTAAAAACGTATTAGACATTGCTGGCTTACCGGGTAAGCTTGCAGACTGCCAAGAAAAAGATCCAGCGCTATCTGAACTCTATATTGTTGAGGGTGACTCTGCGGGTGGTTCAGCCAAACAGGCGCGTGATCGTCGCACCCAAGCGATTTTGCCATTACGTGGTAAGATTCTTAACGTTGAAAAAGCACGCTTTGATAAAATGCTTGGTTCTGCAGAGCTTGGTAATTTAATTACGGCTATGGGTTGCGGTATTGGGCGTGAAGAATATGATCCAGATAAATTACGCTACCATAGCATCGTCATCATGACCGATGCGGACGTCGATGGTTCACACATTCGTACTTTGTTACTCACTTTTTTCTATCGCCAAATGCCAGAGTTGATTGAACGCGGCCATATCTTTATCGCGCAACCACCTTTATATAAGCTTAAAAAGGGCAAACAAGAGCGCTACATAAAAGATGATGATGCGTTGCAGTCATACCTAATTCAATTAGCAATGGAAAGCTCAGCACTGCATCCAAGTAAAGATTCACCGGCCATTGCTGGCACAGCTTTCGAAAATATTGCCAACAAATTTAAAGATGCATCACATGCTTTAATTAAGTTAAGCAAGCGCATGCCATCTGAAGTAGCACAAAGTTTAGCACGACATACACCGTTATTAGCGGCTACCCTGCAGCAACCAGAAGAAATCGAAACCTGGGGTAATGATTTGCTAGAACTATTACAACAGCGTAATGCTAAACACTCCAATATCGACTACAAAATAAAAATTGTGCCGCCAAGTGACTCAGATAACTATGCAGTTAAAGTGCAGGTAATGACACATGGCAACACTAAAAGTATTTCCATTGATAATGAAATCATTAACTCTAAAGACTACAAATTAATTGCTGATTACTACCACACCATTAATGAAATAATGGATGATGCTGCATTTATTAAAATGGGTGACACAGAATACCCTATTGATGATATCTACACGGCAATGGAGTGGTTAACACAACAAGCGCAAAAAGGTCTATCTACACAGCGTTATAAAGGTTTGGGTGAAATGAACCCAGATCAATTATGGGAAACCACAATGGACCCAGAAACGCGCCGCATGATGGTAGTAAATATTGAAGATGCGATTGGTGCGGACGCCATTTTTGCGACACTTATGGGTGACCAAGTTGAACCACGTCGTGAATTTATTGAAGCAAATGCGTTGCTTGCCGAAAATATCGACACTTAAAATAACGAAGGTCTTCTGGTCGTTTTCGATATTCGTTGAATGTGCTCTGTACTATTAGCTTGAGTATAAAGGGCGCTGCTTATGCATATATATCAGCAACAATCTTTTCAATGTTTTTGTAGTTAACCACATTGAATAATCCGACCTGTTGCTCCTGCTCACCGGCATAAACTAAATACCCCTCCTTAACTCGTTCTTCACCAGCAACATGATAAAAGTAATTAAGCCCCTTCATGAAATCACGATGAAAAGTCATAGATGATTTAATTCCAATGGGTATAAGCTGATTAGCCTTCTTATATACCAGATCAACCTCATTATTGTTACTATCACGATAAAAATAGCAAGCTGGCTCCTGGCCGATATTTAAAGCATTTTTTATAAACTCCATAACCATAAAATTCTCGGCCAACCCCCCTCTCAGTGGATCACGGGAAACTTGGCTTTGATCTCGTATATCCAACAAATAGGAAGCTAAACCAACATCTGTGAAATATAATTTAGCAGACTTTGTGATTCGCTTACCAAGATTTTCAAAATATGGCTCTAAACGAAAAGTTACAAATGACGCCTCTAAAATCGATAACCACTGCTGAATCGTATGATATGAAACACCTAACTCATTACTAATATTGGAGGCATTAAATAACTGACCGATACGACCGGCACATAGTTTTATAAACTTCTGGAACAGGGATAAATCCTTTACATTAATGAGCTGCCTTACATCACGCTCAATATAAGTTTGTACGTAATCTCGATAGTATTTAGTTGGATCTATTTGATCGCTATAAACCCTTGGGTACATGCCCTGATAAATATATTGGTCAAGCAACTCAAATTGAACAGCTTGATTTAACTCTGTAATACTCAGTGGCAATAATCTCAACACTGATGTTCGTCCGGCCAGGGATTGTGATATCGATTGGTGCAGCGCCAACTGGTGACTACCTGTAAGAATGAACATACCTTTTGATTTTTTTTCGTCAACAATGCCCTGAATGTATGACAACAACGATGGCACTTGCTGGATCTCATCTAAAATAGCGCCATCTGGGTATTTAGCCAAAAAATTTCGCGGATCCGTAGTAGCAAATTCACGTTCATCGGGATTCTCTAGCGAAACGTAAGGCTTATCTTTAAACAAAGCCCTAACTAACGTTGTTTTTCCTGACTGACGAGGCCCTATAACGGTAACAACCGGGTAAAACCCTGACATTTCAATAAGTTCTGGCTCAAGCGCCCTTTTGATTAACATGGTTATCCCCAGGTACCCTATCGGCGGTGCAAAAAGTATAGCATTAGCTATGTAAATTAGAAGTTTAACTTCTAATTTACATAGCTCACCAGGTCTTGTTGGTGTATAGCCCATAACAAATATGGCGAGTATGTTTGAGTTTTTCTTGCTCTAGGTACTTATCCACAACCGACAAGTCGTATTCCTTCACTTTAAAATTATGGCGATATAAATGCGGCTGTTTGCGACATAGCACACTCATCAATCTCTGCCATAAGACCTGATAGTGTTGATGCTAAAGCAATTAGATAGAAATGCGGATTGCTCCACTCCTTGTCTTTTCTCATAACTTTATCCATATGTGTAGCTTACAGAATTTGAGGTAGTGCAATTATCTTTATCAGCCTTCGTACATCCATTTAAATGTATGCAAGCAGCCGAATCAATAAAAGAAGGTAACAGACTGCTACCAGATGGGCTGGCGACCACGGTTCTTACAAGCGCACTGTTGATGGTATCTTCCCCTGCATTTACTAATGCTGCCCCACCACTTATCCCAACGCTCTGTCCATTCGTGTAAGAGCATGTCCCTCCACACGCAGCAGTAACTGTATGAGTACCACCCACACAATTCGCACTAGTAAAAGCCCAAATAGTGACTGAGGTTACACTCTTGTTTAAATTAAATGTAAGAGTAGCAATAGAGTTTGCGTGAGTATAAGCAGGAACAAGCACCCCCCCCATAGACACTTCTTTCACAGTGTATGCAAGTAGGGGGTTTGACAAAAAAAATAACCCGAGAAATGAAAGTAGTTTTATTGTGTTTCGTATCACCCTACATCCTTGTTAGCAAACTTATAATATAATACTATATTTCCCAACAGGGTGCCAACCTGTACACATTGAAATTCAAGCGCAGCGAACTCAAGAGTGACGAAACCAGTTCAATATTCAATTTGCATAAAACTACCAGGTCTTATTGGTATATAACCCATAGCAAATATGACGAGTATGTTTGAGCTTTACTTGCTCTAGGTACTTATCCACAACCGACAGGTCGTATTCCTTCTCGCACTCGATAAAAACCAACGCATGTTCGCTGAGCATATCGTTATTGCATAACCACAATACCGATTGTTCAATAAGGTTTTCTTCATAGGGGGGATCTAAAAATACCAGGTCAAACGGACCTGTAGATAAAGCTGGCATATCAGAAGAAAACGGTTGATTAAAAATGCTTACGTTATCTGTTTGTAACTTTTGCTGTGAAACTTTTAATGCTTGTGAAACTGTGATGTCGCTCTCAACAAATGTCGTATGTTTTGCACCACGCGACAACGCCTCAAAGCCTAATGCACCGCTGCCAGCAAACAGATCCAAACAATTAGCACCGGCAATATCCGCTTGCAGCCAATTAAACAATGTTTCGCGTATGCGATCATGTGTCGGCCGTAGCCCCGACTCAATCGGGAACTGAATACAGCGCCCACGCCACTCACCGGCAATAATTCGTAACTGTCCTAATTTTCGATTAACGCGCGCCATGTGTTTTCTCCGGACCAACAACAACAGACACCATACGATTAGTATGAATCACTGATTGCAGTGCTTTTTTCACGTCAGCTGCAGATACTTTTTTAAGCTGCTTCAAATAGCTATCATAATAATTTATTGGTAGTTGATAAAATGCAATCCCCTTTAACAAAGCAGAGATTTGCGCGTTTGAACTCATAGCTAAGGGGAAAGAGCCTACCATCGACTGTTTAGCAAACTTTACTTGGCTTGCTGTCGGCCCAGATTGCACGAGCCCTGTTAATAACTTGTGTGATAACTTTAATGCCGGTTGCGTTTGTGACGCCTTAGTTTGTAGAGCAATATAAAACGGACCTTTTAATTGCAGGTTTTTAAATTGGCTCGATACACTATAGACCCACCCCCGCTTTTGACGCAACTCAAGAGCCAACTCTGAAACAAGCCCGGGGTTACCTAAAATAAAGTTTCCAACATTCAATGCGGCTTTGCTTTTCGCATAAGGAACCACACCCACCTGCCCCAATATAACCGTAGATTGGCGAGCATCAAATGGAATCATTTCTGTTTGTGCTTTCTTCAAAGCTGCCGTAATTTTATGTGGCTTCGTTTTCTTACCTAAAGCCAAGCTCGTGCTGATAGTTTCAGCTAAATTTTTAGCTTTATCCACAGTTAAATCACCCACCAAAGTAATCACCGCATTGGCTGCTACATAATGCTGTTGATAAAAACTAACAATAGCTTTGCGGTCGATGTGCTGTATGGTTTTACTATTACCTAAAACTGCATGCCCATAAGGCGCGTTACCATAAACAGCTTTATAAAACGCTGTCGCAGCCACCGCCGAAGGATTTTGTTGCTTAATTTTTATAGCTGTTAATAACTGCTTTTTTACACGACCAACAGCTTTATCACCAAAACTTGGCTTACTTAACACATCCAAAAAAGTATCAACATTATTATTAAAATACTTTGCATCTGTTAACGTGCGCAAACTAGCTGCAGCCATATCACGATTTGCATTCACACTAAACATACCGCCAGCAGATGCAAAGGCATCAGCAACTTGATTGGCAGACTTAGTAGTAGTGCCTTCTCCCAGCAATGATGAGGTGAAATTAGCTAAACCAAATTGTTGGTTATCATATTGAGAGCCTGCCGCAAAAATCACACTAAGATCAATCATAGGAATAGTGTGTGCTTGCACGAAATACACCGGCACACCATTATTGGTTTTCCACTGCTGGATATCTAAAAGCTGGCCGTCTGTTTTTGCAATCACCAATACCGGTAAACATAACAGCAATAAGCCTTTTAATAATCTCATGACTTAGCTCCTGTAGACATAGCGATGGGTTGTAAAACCGCTGTAGTTAAATTGGTTTTTATACAATATTTTTTTAGTACTGCCATGACCTGCTCGGGTTTTACCGATGTAATACCATTAACAAATTCATTACTAAGCTCAATCGGAAGACCGACAACCCAGTAACTTCCCAGTTCGTCGGCCTGCGCCATAACCGAATCCTGTTGATAAACCTTGGCCGCAATTACTTGTGCTTTTACGCGATCAAGCTCTTTTTGTGTTACGGGTTGCGTTTTCATTAAACTAATTTGCGCCAATATTGCGGCACGTAATTCATCTACCGTATGACCAGGCGTTGGCAGACTATACACACCAAATAACCCTGTATATAAGCTTAAAAAGTCGTAGCTGCCATCTGCTCCTGCGGCAATTTGTTTGCCGCGCACTAATTGTTGCGATAGGCGCGAACTTTCACCTCCGGCTAAAATCGCGCTGGCGACTAATAAGCTATAAGTTTGCCAACCTTGACTTGATTCCGGCATCGTCACCAATGATGGCGTGTGATACCCCATAATCATCCACGGTGTTTTCGCAGGAATATCAACATCTACCCGCTTTTGACCTAGGGATGGAATTTCGGTGCGCGGTTTAAGTAGTGGCACGGCACGTTGTGGAATCTTTCCAAAATATTTTTTTACTAACGCAATAGTTTTTTGTGGATCAACATCACCAACAATTAATATGGCCGCATTATTCGGTTGATACCAATCTTTATACCATTGGCGAACATTAGCCACCGTCATATGATTTAAATCAGTTTCCCAACCAACAACGGGGTGATGGTATGGGCTATTTACAAATGATGTTGCCATAAAGCGCTCATAGGTTCGCCCCATAGGGTTATCATCGGTACGCATGCGTCGTTCTTCACGCACAACTTTGAGTTCTTTTTTTACTTTGTGTGGTGTCAGCACTAAGTTATGCATGCGATCCGCTTCGAGCTTTAACCCGAGCTCAAGCTTATCCGCCGCTAGTACTTCATAGTATTTGGTATAGTCATTAGTGGTTACTGCATTATAGCGACCACCCACATCGGTAATTTTTTTTAAAAAAACACCCTCAGGAACATCTTTAGTGCCTTGAAACATTAAATGTTCCAACACATGAGAAATACCAGTTAGCCCATCATGCTCATATGCGCCACCTACCTTATACCAAACGGTAGTGACTTCAACGGGGGAGCGGTGGTCGGGTTTTACGATTACCGTCAAGCCGTTATCCAATTGCGTTTGTACCAAATCGAAGGTGGTGTCGGCCCAAGCTGTTAAAGACAGCATGCTGGAAATAATTATCCCAGCCGCGAGCTGTAAAAGAGGTGTTTTGCGAAATACCAAAATATTAATCCTTGTGCAAATTCGTGCTAAAATGCGCGCAACATAGCATAGCAGGAAACCCCCAATGTTTAAATTCTTAAAGAAGAACAAGAAACCCGTATCTGAGCCAAATCAGCCGGAGCAAACTCAAGATCAAGAAATTGATATCCACGCAGAAGAAAACACTGATTCGAATGAAACCTCTCAAGCCGTAGATAAGCATCCAGAACAACCAACTCACGAGAATAGTGATGCTGAAAAAAACACAACATCAGAGTCATTAGCCATAGCACCAACAAAGGCAGAAGAACCGAAGGTCCCAAATGATACTGAACTTAAAGAAAACACTTCCGTAGAGTCTTCAGCGGAATCAGAACAACCAGCACCGAAGTTGAAGGATAAAAAGAAATGGTTTGGGAGGTTGAAGGCGGGACTGAGCAAAACCCGTAATCAGTTTAGTGACAAACTAGGTGCATTGGTTTTAGGCAAGAAAACCATTGATGATGAATTATTAGAAGAGTTAGAAATGGTATTAATCACGGCGGATGTCGGCGTTGATACCAGTGAGAAAATTTTGCAGAACTTAGCCAAGCAGGTGAAGCGTAAAGAGCTATCCAACCCGGAAATGTTAATTAAAGCACTTAAGCAGCAGTTATTCGATTTATTGGCGCCGCTAAGTCAACCGCTTGAAGTTACCCACAAGCCCTTTATCATTTTAATGGTGGGCGTTAATGGGGCGGGTAAAACGACAAGCATTGCTAAGCTAGCGCATTATTACCAACAACAGGGTAAAACCTTACTGCTCGCGGCGGGTGATACCTTTCGTGCCGCAGCAATTGAGCAATTACAAACGTGGGGGGAGCGTAATAACGTGCCGGTAATTGCGCAGCAGCCGGGGGCTGACAGTGCTTCCGTTATTTATGATGCGGTGCAATCGACACAAGCCAAGCAGCAAGATTTGTTAATCGCAGATACCGCGGGGCGTTTACATACTCAACACAATTTGATGGAAGAGCTAAAAAAAATAAAACGTGTAATGAGTAAGCTTGATGAAAATGCGCCGCACGAAACCTTGTTAGTCATTGATGCTAGCCTTGGTCAAAACTCATTAAACCAAGCTAAGGCATTTCATGAAGCGATTGGTGTAACGGGGCTGTGTATAACTAAGCTCGATGGTAGCGCGAAAGGTGGTATTATATTCGCTATTGCGCGCGAGTTAGCATTACCGATTCGCTTTATTGGTGTTGGTGAGGGGATGGATGACTTACAGCCATTTGATGCACAAACTTTTGTTGATGCGCTTTGGCAGGATGACTAGAGTTTGTCATCCCGGACTAGAGCTTGTCATCCCGGCCCCCGAGCCGGGATCCATTGATCGCAAAGCGATCAAAACAGCGCGTTGCGCTGTATGGATTCCTGATCAAAGCCAGGAACGACATGATTATGCAAAAGTGACGTAGCAATGCAAAAATGGTAATCATTGCGCCGCTGAAGGCTCACTAAGACAAGGAAAGAATTTGATTCGGTTTATTAATGTTACAAAAACTTACAACGGCCACCACGCACTAAGTAATATTAATTTACACATAGAACCGGCAGAAATGTGCTTTTTAACCGGCCACTCCGGTGCCGGTAAAACCACATTACTTAAATTAATTATGATGATGGAGTCCCCAAGCCGTGGACAACTGATATTAAACGGTCAAAATTTAAATCAAATCAGCAAGCGTCATATTCCTGGGTTACGTCGCCAAATCGGTATGATCTTTCAAAACCCGCAATTGTTACCCAATCGTTCAATTTATAATAACGTTGCGCTACCTTTGCATATTGCTCGCTTTAAACCGAAAGAAATTGGCCGCCGAGTGCGAGCAGCATTAGATAAAGTCGGTTTATTGCACAAGGAAAAGCATTATCCAGCCGAATTATCCGCCGGAGAGCAGCAGCGCGTTGGTATTGCGCGTGCGGTAATTACCAAACCTACAATTCTATTAGCCGATGAGCCCACCGGTAATCTCGACCCCAGCTTAGCCAAAGAAATTATGGATTTATTTGCAGCATTTAATGCGGTTGGCGTCACCGTTATGATTGCTTCACACGACCTGGGGTTAATTAGCCGCATGGATAAACGCATTGTCACGTTAGATCAGGGGCAAATTGTTAGCAAAGAAAGGGAATACGCATGAGTGACAACGCACAATACAGTCGTTTAAGTTTTTGGCTAACCAGCCATTTGCGTGCCTTGTTTTTTGCCTTGGGCGAACTATCACGCGCACCATTTCAAAGTTTGACTACATTACTAGTGATCGCGATTGCCATGGCATTACCGATTGGTTTTTATACATTACTGGGGTCAACACAAAAAATGAGCCAACATTGGCACAATCAGCCAAGCATTACGCTGTATCTTAAAAAAAACATCTCGAGCACACAGACTGACTTATTGATCAAGCAGCTTCAGAGCAATCCTAAGGTCCAACAGGCGCATTATATTTCTCCCAACCAGGGGCTCGCGCAATTCGCAAAAGTCGCTCGTATCGAAAATGTGCTCGGCTCACTAAAGGATAATCCACTACCTGCTGTTATTGTTATTACCCCGATGCGTTCGCAACAAAGTCCAACCAAAATTGCAGCCCTACGTGCGTCATTACCGGTCAATGCCTGGGTAGATACGGCACAAATTGACCAGCTGTGGGTAAAACGGTTTTATTTTTTAATGACGATAGCTAAACGGGTATGTTACGCACTAGCCGCTGTGTTTGGTTTGGGGGTTATTTTAATAACGGGTAACACCATAAGGCTGAGTTTACAAAATCATTGCCAGGAAATTAGTTTATTGCGTTTAATTGGCGCAACGCCTTCATATATTGTTCGACCGATGTTATATCGGGGGTTACTGTATGGCGTACTGGGTGGCGCTATTGCCTTACTCTTGGTCACATTGTTGTTTCGTTGGTTGACTACCCCTATATCTCAATTCGCCGCCACTTATGCTGACCAAGTAAACCTGCATTTACTCAGCCCATCATTTGCCTGGCTAATGATTGCTGTCTGTGGACTGCTAGGGTTAGTCGGCGCATGGATTGCTTCACGTCAGTTTCTGCGCCAAGCTTAAGAACTTTTGAAGCTCACAAAGCAGTCGCCGCCCTTATCTTTCGCTTGATACATCGCTTTATCTGCATTGTGGATAAGTTCTTGTGTATCTATATCGCCTTTTTCACTCATACAAACGCCAATACTCGCTGAAATTTGAAATGTTTGGTTATCTACCTCAAAGGGTTGCCGACAAGCGTCGATAATGCGCTGTGCTGCGCCACAGAGCGCATCTGTGTCACTTGCAGGGTAGACCAGGCTAATGAACTCATCTCCGCCCACACGAGCCAGCAGGTCCTCCTCACGAACAGTGCTTAACAAACGAGCGCTGACTTGCTGCAAAATCACATCACCAATCTGATGACCTTGATTATCATTGATGGGCTTAAATTTATCCAAATCAATAAATAAAACACCAATAGCCTCCTGGTGACGTTTCGCTTTGGCTGCTATTCGTTTTAAGTTGGCTTGTAAGAACCGTAAGTTTGGCAGATTGGTTAAAGCATCAACAAAGGCATATTCTGTAATCGTCTTTTGTTCAGCTGTTTTAAACGAGACATCTCGCAATAAATTAGCTGCCAACACCCCTCGGTCCGTATGAATTGCAAATAACGCGGATTCAATAGGAAATAGCTCACCGCCCTTTTTACGCGCTTGTAAATCTAAATCACGCCCTTCTAAAAAACGAGGTTTGGGGTTTTCAAAAAACCAACGTCTCATTTTTATATGTTCTATTTTTATTTTAGGGGGCACCAACTCTTCTATTTCTACCTCAAGAAACTCTTTTTGCGAATAGTTGAACAAACGTTGTGCGGTTTGATTGGTTAATATGATTTTGCCTGACTCATCACTAATAATTCCAGCTTCTGGAATTAAATCAAAGAAAGACACAAATGAATCAGACATTAAAAAATCCCATTGCCAAAAAGTCGATTGCGATTCGTTTGTAAGCTTATCGGTTTGTTTGCTCATATGTACCCTTTTTCAAGCTAAGCGATGTTTTCCCGCCTATCTATAAATATATATTATTTAAAAGATAATAGTGATAGTAGTAGGCCCTGTGGATAAGTGCGCAACCTTGATTTTAGTTTAATATTCAATATGTTACACTGAAAAAATAATAGCGTAGCCCCCTCAATAATGCTTGTATAGCTTGGGTATGAAATGGGGATATGTCTATGCCCCTAAACTTACGATCAGTTTTCCCCAGGACTACCCACAACATTCTCGCTTGGTTATACAGCGTAGCCTTAAAAAAACACAGCAATGAAGTTATCCACATTTTATTGTGTATAACTAGCGTATAGACACTAGAACAACATTAGGATAAATGTAATACCCCCCATTTTGTACATATTCACCCCCTGGTAACTCAAAGTTATTCAATAATTTATCCACAGATTCAAATCGTTATAATCTATTGATTTTAAATATAAAAAAGCGCTTATCAAGTGAATTTGCTCGTACTATATTAACTACTATTAAGATATTATTAATATATTAATAGAGAGCAACGGATTTAATAGAAATGACATAGCGAATAGCGAAAAACGGTGTTAGAATTACCCTCTAGAAAAAGATCATATTGAAGAGACGATGACTATGCCGAAAGATTTACTCTGTCTTGACCGTTCGCTTTCCGTTGGAACCCTGAGCTCCTATATCCATTGGGTAAATACCATCCCATTATTAACACAAGAAGAAGAGGTGGATTTAGCCACTAAACTGCGTGATTTTGGTGATTTGGAATCTGCGCGTAAAATGGTGATGTCACATTTACGTTTAGTTGTTCGCATGGCGCGTGGTTATAGCGGTTATGGTTTGTCACAAGAAGACTTAATTCAAGAAGGCAATATTGGTTTGATGAAGGCGGTGAAGCGTTTTAACCCTGAAGTGGGGGTGAGGCTGGTTTCATTTGCCATTCATTGGATTCGTGCTGAAATGCATGAGTACATTTTAAAGAACTGGCGCATTGTTAAAATTGCGACCACTAAAGCACAGCGTAAATTATTTTTTAATTTACGCAAAGCATCAAAGAAGCTGGGTTGGTTAAGCCAAGCAGAAATTGAAACCGTGGCTACTGAGTTAAATGTTAGCAAAGCGGATGTGGTGCAAATGGAAGCGCGCTTGAGTAATTATGATCAATCGCTTGATGTGACCGCTGAAGATAATGAAGACAGTAAGAACTGGTTAAGTGTTGCACCTGGTAATGCACTTGAAGATCTTTCCAATAATCCTGAGCAACAAGTCAGTGATAATGAATGGGGTAACAAGCAAGAAACGGCATTGTATGAGGCGTTGGACACATTGGATGACCGCAGCCGTACTATTATTGCTAATCGTTGGTTAAGTGAGAACAAAAAAACCTTACATGAATTAGCAGCCGAATATCAGATTTCAGCTGAGCGTGTGCGTCAGCTGGAAAAGAATGCAATGAAAAAAATGCAACTGGCGATGAGTGAGGTTGCAGGCACAGCTTAGCAAGCGTATATTGTGAGCCTGATTAAATTCTTTCAAAAACTATCAAAGGAACTACACCGTGAAATTCAGACAATTTGCAATTGGCGCTATTGCTAGCGTAGGGTTGGGTTTTTTAACTTCGGGTATAGCGGCACCGGCAGCAGCGAGTTCAGCTGAGTTTACACCGGCTCAAGTTAATGCAATGCATAAAATTATTTACAACTACATTGTGAATAACCCCAAAGTGTTGATAGAAGCTTCTGTTAAACTGCGCGAGCAGGCTGCTAAAAAAGAACAAGCAGTGGCGCTGGCGGCAATTAAGAGCAATGCACATGATATTTTTGCAAATGCAGACTCACCTGTTGGCGGTAATCCAAAAGGTACCGTGACATTGGTTGAGTTTTTTGACTATCAATGTGGCCACTGTAAAGAAATGGAGCCAGTGATTGAAAAAGTAATGGCTGGTAATAAAAACTTGCGTGTGGTTTACAAAGAACTACCGATCTTTGGTGCTGATTCACAGTTTGCAGCGAAAGCAGCGTTAGCAGCTAACAAGCAAGGCAAGTACCAAGCATTCCATCAAGCGTTAATGAAAACAGCTAATCCATTGAATAATGCGAAAGTGTTAGCGGCGGCTAAAAAAGTTGGGCTTAACATGACCCAGTTAGCTAAAGACATGAAGAGCCCTGAAATTGATAAAGCAGTTAAGGATGACTTCAAATTGGCGCAGAAATTACAGTTAGTTGGTACGCCAGCATTTATTGTGGGTAACCGTGCAGGCACAGACTTTAAGTTTATTCCTGGCGCAACATCGCAAGCTGGTTTAGAAGCGGCGATTAAGTCAGTGCAAAGCACTAACGCGGCAGCTAAGTAGTAAGTTTTTGTTTCTGGATCCCGGATCAAGCCCGGGATGACAGGATCGTGTTTGTAGTCGTACATGATTACTGTATTTTGTCATCCCGGCCCCCGAGCCGGGATCCATGTATCTGGGCTTTGGTATTTATTTAAATCTAGCAAGGTGATTTAAAGAGCGGTTAGGTAGAAGGGTGTAAAAGATGGTTTTTCAAGAGATGATATTGACGTTGCAACGTTTTTGGGCGGAGCAAGGTTGTGTAGTTTTACAGCCATATGATTTGGAGGTGGGAGCGGGAACGTTTCACCCAGCGACATTTTTAAAAGCGATTGGTCCAGAGCCGTGGAGTGCGGCATTTGTGCAGCCGTCGCGTCGCCCGACTGATGGTCGTTATGGTGACAACCCGAACCGTACGCAGCATTATTATCAGTTTCAGGTGGTGTTAAAGCCTTCACCTGACAACATTCAAGAATTATATTTAGATTCATTGCGCGCATTAGGCATTGATCCGTTGGTGCATGATATTCGTTTTGTTGAAGACAACTGGGAATCACCGACGTTAGGTGCGTGGGGATTGGGTTGGGAAGTTTGGCAAGATGGAATGGAGGTGACGCAATTCACTTACTTCCAGCAGGTGGGTGGCTTGGAGTGTAGGCCAGTGACTGGTGAGATTACTTATGGCTTAGAGCGCTTAGCGATGTTTGTTCAGGGCGTTGACAGTATGTTTGATATTGTTTGGGCGCAAACACCAGCGGGTCCAGTGACTTATGGTGATGTGTTTCATCAGAATGAAGTAGAGATGTCGACATACAACTTTGAGCATGCGGACGTTGATGCATTATTTAAGCAGTTTGATTTTTACGAATCACAAGCGGCGCATTTGATTAAGCAGACATTGCCATTAGTGGCATATGAGATGGTGTTAAAGGCTTCGCATACATTTAATTTATTGGATGCACGACAAGCGATTTCGGTGACAGAGCGTCAGCGTTTTATTTTGCGTGTACGCAAACTCGCGCAATCGGTGGCTTCGGCTTATTATGAATCGCGCGAAGCTTTGGGCTTTCCGTTATGCGCAGAGACGGTGTAAGGGTTTTGTCGCAGCGATGGGCGATGTTGTCACCTTGCTGAGTTATTTTGCCATCCCAGAGAGTAGTTTTGTCATCTCGGAGAGTAGTTTTGTCATCCCGGCCCCCGAGCCGGGATCCAGGGATATAATACCTGGATGCCTGCATGATAGGGTAGGAAAGCTGTGAAAAAACTGAAGTGAAAAGAATGTCTAAATTGAGGCGTTTGAGTGGTTTAAGAAACATAATTAGGCAGAAGGCGTAAAAGATGGAAACAAGAGATTTTTTGATTGAGATTGGTTGTGAAGAGTTACCACCAAAATCTTTATTGATGTTGGCAGAGACTTTGCAGCGTCATATTGAATCTGGCTTACAAAAAGCTGAGTTGCAGTTTGGTGCTAGTCAGTGTTTTGCGACACCGCGTCGTTTGGCGGTATTGATTAATGGCTTGGTGGTTAAGCAACCACCGCGTAAGCTAGTGCGACAGGGACCGAGTGCGGCGGCGGCTTATGATAAAACTGGCGCGCCTACATTAGCTTGTATGGGTTTTGCGCGCTCATGTGGCGTTTCGGTTGATGAAGTTGAGAAAGTAGAGACTGAGAAAGGCACGTATTTACAATGCACTGTGGATAAGCCGGGGGTATCTACGGCAGAGTTATTGCCTGAAATTGTACAAAAAGCAGTTAAGCAGCTACCGATTCCTAAACCGATGCGTTGGGGTGATAGTGATGTGCAGTTTGTGCGACCAGTGAAGTGGGTGGTGATGTTATTTGGTCGCCAGGTGGTACCGGCCACTTTGTTTGATTTAAAAGCCGATCGAAAAACGTATGGTCATCGCTTTATGCACCCTGAGGCGATTAATTTAGAGCAAGCCAGTGACTATGTTGACCAATTAAAAAACGAAGGTCAGGTGATTGCTAATTATCAGCAGCGTCAAAGTATTATTCTTGATCAGATTGGTCAGGTTGTATCAAAACACGGCAAGGTGGTGTTGGACGAAGATTTATTATCTGAGGTAACGGCATTAGTTGAATGGCCGGTGGTGATGTTAGGTGAATTTAAGCGCGATTTTTTAGCGGTACCAGCTGAGGCACTTATTTGTTCAATGCAATCACATCAAAAATGTTTTGCGGTGACGGATCCGCAAGGAAATTTGCAGCCGTACTTCGTTTTGGTGAGTAATCTTGTTAGCAAGGACCCCAAGATAATCGTCAAAGGCAATGAGCGTGTCATCAACGCACGTTTATCTGATGCTGACTTCTTCTACCGCCAAGACTTGAAGCAGCCGTTAGCGAGCCACAGCAAAGCTTTGGAGCGCGTGGTATTTCAAAAACAATTAGGTACGCTGGCAGAAAAAGCGCATCGCATGGGTTTATTGGCAGCGACGATGGCGCGTAAAATAAATTGTGATGAAAAATCAGCCAAGCGTGCGGCAAATTTAGCCAAGTGTGATTTGCTCACAGAGATGGTTGGTGAATTTCCGTCACTGCAGGGTACGATGGGCGCTTATTACGCTACGCATGATAAAGAAGACCCAAATGTTGTTGATGCTATTAAGCAGCAATATTCGCCTAAATTTGCCGGTGACAACATTCCAGTCAGCCCTCTGGGTGCGTGCATTGCTGTTGCTGATAAATTAGACACTTTGGTAGGTATTATCGGCATTAAACAAATTCCGACTGGTGATAAAGATCCGTTTGCACTACGTCGTGCGGCGTTGGGTGTGTTACGCATATTAATTGAAACACCGATGGCTTTGGATTTGATGGAGCTGATTAAGGTAGCGCATAAAAACTACAAAGGTGTTTTAACAAATGACGATGCTGTGCAGAATACATTTGATTTTTGTATTGATCGCTTAAAAGCATTTTATGCGGATCAAGGTGTTAGCGCGGATGTGTTTGAGTCCGTTGCAGCGATACAGCCAACGCAGCCGTTGGATTTTGATTTACGTATTCAAGCCGTTAAGAAATTCCAGTCACTACCGGAAGCGCAGACCTTGGCGGCAGCGAATAAGCGCGTACGAAACATCTTAAAGAAGCAAAACAGCAAAACCATTCCAAAGGTTTTGGATAAAACGTTATTCGATAGTGATGCTGAAAGTGGTTTAGCAAAACAACTTGCGCAACAAGCAAAACGTGTTGATGCGCTATATGGTAAAGCAAACTATACCGAGGCATTGAGTCAGTTATCAGAGTTAAAGAAACCTGTGGATGAATTTTTTGATCAGGTGATGATTATGGATGACGACAAAAAGAAACGTGCAAATCGTTTGGCGATGTTACAGCAGTTGAGACAGTTGTTTACGCAGGTTGCCGATATTTCGTTGTTGCAAGATTAGTTATCCTGTCATTGATGTCATTGCGAGCCACGTAGTGGCGCGGCAATCTTCATGACTAAACCACTTAAGTTTTGAGGTTGCCGCGTCGGCAGAATGCGATTCTGCCTTCTCGCAATGACGGTGCCTATTAGAAAAAAGTGACGACATGATAGTGCTTTACTTACGTAAAAGAGGCACAGATATTCGCCCTGCATACCAAGGTGCAGGCCCAAAAAATAATTTTATTTAATTCTTTCTTTTTTTTGTAATAAACATTGCGTATTTTGTTTTTCTTTTAATCTAGAAAAATGTGGGAGACAAATTTCTATGAGCCGTTCAGCTGCGCAACCTAAGCAAGTCGATTCAACCCCCGAGCAAGATGCCAAGCAAGATGTGGGGGAATTTATTCCTGGCGCTGGAGCGGCACTAGCGCCGATTGACGGGGTAGTAGGTGTGGATTTAGAAGCTGATGCAAAAGGTACACCAGCACCGTTCGCTGGTGCGATAGGTAGCCCTCAGGCTGCATTAACCGAGCAAGAGCGTGCTCAACGTGAGTGGACGGGGGATAACCATTTGAGTTGCGGGCAACGAACTAAATCTGCTGTGTATGCCGGCACATTATTATGGGGTTTCATGCTGAGTTTAAAAATTCTTGGCACAGGTATGAAAATCCTAGGCGGTAAAAACTCTGCCAAGATGTTTGATTTTGTGGATAACCCATTCAGCGGTGTGATGGTGGGTATTTTATCCACGGTTTTATTACAAAGCTCTTCTACGAGTACATCTCTCTTTATTGCCGCGACGGGCGCTGGTGAAATGAGCGTACAAAATGCGATTGCGGCTATTATGGGCGCTAATATAGGTACAACGGTTACTAATACATTGGTTGCGTTGTTTAGTGCTAAAGGTAGAAAGGAAGATGCGACGCAAGCGGCATCGGCATCTGATGATACGGCGCCGGCACCTCATCTACCTGCCACTCAACAGCCAATAGGCTGGCTTCAGCGGGCTGGCTTATGCGTTAAGCGTGGCGCGAAGTTAACAGAATCGCAACAAGCGGAAAGACGCCGTAGCTTTTCTTGTGCGACTATTCATGATTTATTTAATGTTGCTACCGTGACAGCACTATTACCATTTCAGTGGGGGTTTGACTTTTTGGGTGAGCTAACCGCGTGGATGGTTGGTAACCCACAACCTTGTGAAGGGGCTTGTGAACCATGGAAAAACCCGATTACTGAAAAAATTATTGATAATGTTGCCAAGTATATTGCGCAAGTGGATAAGAAAGTACTAAAAGCGATTGCAAAAAATGATTGTAGCGGTGTTGACTCGATTTGTGATAACCCGTTGCTTAAAGGTGGTTGGTTAAAAGATGCGGGTATGTCAGATACGGCGGCTGGTTTGGTTTGCACCCTTGGTGCGGTTACTATTTTATATTTCTGTTTGTATTTCTTAGTAAAAAACCTTAAAAACGTTTTGAAGGGTGGCTTGGCGCGTGGACTTAAGAAGGCGTTAAGCTTTCATCCACTGGTGACTATGTTGATTGGTACGGGCTTAACGGTTGCGGTGCAATCCAGTTCGGTGACAACGTCGGCAATGATGCCTTTATGTGCTGGTGGTATTGTTTCATTAGAAGAAATGTTTCCACTCACACTCGGCGCCAATATGGGAACAACGGTTACGGGTTTGTTGGCGGCTTTAGCGGCGACCAGTCACCCTAAACAAGCACTGCAAGTGGCTCTTGCTCATGTGGCATTTAATGTGATTGGCACATTGCTAGCTTATCCTGTGAAACCTGTGAGAAACAAACTACTGGGCGGTGCACGAGGTTTGGGGGATTTAGCTGCTAAATATCGTTGGTTTCCTGCAGTCTACACGGTTGGTGCTTTTGTTGCCGCGCCGGCTGTTGCACTGGGTGTGTCGTATGGTATTTCGTCTGCGTAGGCTCCTCATAATGACAAATAGCTTAGATTCGTGAGGTTGATTTTAACAGGCAGATGAGCAAAAGGCTGTAAAAAAGGCGCTGAAAAGCGCCTTTAGGGAATACAAGTTTGTAATCTATACAGCGAAACGATAGTTCACAGAAACATCAAATTGCTGTATGTGTATGCGTTTACGGGCAGACCATGCAACGCCGTTGACTGTTCGGCCGTATGATTCATTTGGTGTGAATGCATAAGAGTATTGACTGTCCAAGAACCATTCGGGTGTTACATCACAGCGCACACCTAGACCAAAAATAGCGCCCCAGTTACTGCGTTGAGTGTTTGCTGTATAAGCTGTTGCAGCTGTTGTGCCTGAGTTGCCACGGATCTTGCTTTCAACAGGTATCCAAACAGGACCTAAGCCGATGTAGGCTAAAGTTTTGTTCATGTGGAAACCTGCCATAACAAAGGCGCCAGCTTCTTGGTTAACAACGGTATCAGTGTTGTTACTTCTTGCGTTGTTGTCTATCACATAGTTAGCCGATGCGTTGGTGTATTTATAAAAAGCTTTCACACCCCACATCCATGTTTGATTAAAATTACCCCAGTAACCTAATTGGCCAAAAGGAGCAAGACCATCGGTGCTCGCTTCAAAGTTACCAAAGTTTGTTCCTGCTCGTGTTATGTTGGTGGTGTTAGCGTTTATGCTGGTATAACCCGCACCTACACCCACAAACACACCCGATATATCCATCATTGGTGCAGATTCGATGCCGCCCGCGAACAATGAAGTAGCCGCAAGAGAAACGCCTGCGACGGTGATTGCTTTTAGAAATTTAGACATTAAAAACTCCATATTTTAAAAAAACTACTAGTAGTGAAGCCGGTATTATCCACCGCCTTGTTGCTGCTTACTATATCGTAAAGTTTCTTAAAAAAAAAGATGTGGTCAATGTGTTGAAGCTAAAGGGGTTACAGCGGTTTTAGAAACTAAAAAGGACGCCAGAGGCGTCCTTCGGGAATTACAAAAATTTGTAATTTATACAGCAAAACGATAGTTAACAGAAACATCGAATTGTTGTACGTGTACACGTAATTGGCGAGACCAAGATACGCTAGTAGCTGTGTTAGTACCAGTGTAAGTTTTCTTGCCAGTGAATGCATAAGAGTATTCACTATCTAAGAACCAGCTTGGTGTTACGTCATAACGCACACCTAAACCAAGCACAGCGCCCCAAGAACCGGTTTGTGTGTTTGATGTGTTAACGCCGTTACGTACTTTGCTTTGAACTGGCATCCACACTGGACCAATACCGAAGTATGCCAATGATTTGTTCATGTGGTAACCAGCCATAACCAAAGCACCAGCTTCTTGAGAAACAACAGTGTCTACGTTAGTGCTAAGAACGTTGTTGTCTAGGTTATAGTTAGCAGATGCGTTTAGGTATTTGTAGAAACCTTTAACACCCCACATCCAGTTTTGATCAAAGTTACCCCAGTAACCAATTTGACCAAAAGGAGCAAGACCATCGGTGCTAGCTTCAAGTGAACCAAAGTTAGTTGCTGTGCCATCTGTACGAGTTACGTCAGTTGTGTTCGCGTTCATGCTTGTGTAACCAGCACCAACACCAACAAATACACCTGACATATCGTCCATCATAGGACCTTGTTCAATACCACCGGCGAATAAAGAAGTAGCTGCTAGAGAAACCCCTGCAACCGTAATTGCTTTTAAAAAGTTAGACATTATAAACTCCATGTTTAAAAAACTACTAGTAGTAAGGCGACGTCGCCCTTCAGCCATAAACTTTAACTAAATTTATTTTGAATGTCTATAACCTCATGAAGATTTTGTGATTTTAATCATAACTGTTAAAATATTCACCGAAGTTAATTGACATAGGCAACACATGAACTCAAGAGCGCTCGCAGCAGGCGTCATTCACGAAGTGATTGATCAACAACATTCAATGAGCCAAGTGCTACCAAAAGCACTGGCTAAGATAGAAAAGGCTGAAGACAAAGCATTTGTACAAGAGGTAAGTTACGGATGTTTGCGCTGGTACCCGCAGTTGCAAGCTGTTGCTAATCAGTTGCTTTATACACCACTAAAAACAAAAAACCACGATGTTTTGTGCCTGCTACTTACGGGTATCTACCAGTTAATGTATTTGAAAACCCCAGCTTATGCGGCGGTTTCTGAAACTGTTGCGGCCAGCAAACAAATGAAAAAACCATGGGCAGCCAAACTTTTAAATAAAACTTTGCGTCAGTTTGCACAAAATACTGAGCAAGTTGTAAACGAATCTCAGAATGGTGAGGTCACAGAATATGCACACCCGGTGTGGTTAGTGAAAAGAATTAAGCAGGCTTATGCAGGCAATTGGACGCATATTTTGCGCGCCAATAATGCCGCAGCACCGATGTTTTTGCGCGTTAATAAAACAAAAAATAGCCGCGATGAGTACCTAAACTTATTATCTTCGGCCGAAATTGACGCAGAACCGGTTGAGTTTTGTGATTCAGCTATACGCTTAATTAAGCCTGTGTCTGTGGAAAAGTTACCTAATTTCGCTAAAGGATCGGCATATGTACAAGATTTATCTGGTCAATTGGTGGCGAATTTGTTGTCACTTGAGCCAAATCAATGGGTATTAGATGCTTGCAGCGCGCCAGGCAGTAAGACGACCCATATTATAGAGTGTGAACCGAGCGTGCAATTAGTTGCCGTTGATAATCAAGCCAATCGTTTACCGTTGGTTAAACAAAATATCGAACGCCTCGGTTTGCCACATGATCATTTGCATATGGTGTTGGCTGATGTTTGCCATACCGATCAGTGGTGGCAAGGCGAGAAGTTTGATCGCATTTTGGTTGACGCACCTTGTTCAGCTACGGGGGTGATTCGCCGTCATCCGGATATTAAATGGCTTAGGCAAAATCATGACATTGATCAATTGGTGCAACTGCAAGCGCGTATATTAGATAAGGTGTGGGCACTATTAAAACCCGGTGGGTTATTGGTTTATACAACTTGCTCAGTATTGCCTGATGAAAATCAAAATCAAATAAAACATTTTTTGAATCAACATAAAGATGCCAAGGTTGAGGCGTTTGAAATGCCGGTCGGTTCTTGTGTTGAGCCTGGTTGGCAGTTGTTGCCAAGTGAAGAGGGCGGTGATGGGTTTTATTACGCTAAGTTGCGAAAGAAATAATTTGTTTTGGAATGCGGTTAGCATCAAGGCGCACAGCGTACCTCTTTTACTTCATGGCTCACTGCGCTCCGCTTCGTTGCGCTTTACTTACGTAAAAGAGGCACCCTATACACCTTGATGCCATCATGCCCCAGCACACCTTTCGCGCTGAGCTCCATGGCCCGACGCTGCGCGCAAGGCGCCGTCTCTGTCATACCGGCCTTGAGCCGGGATCCATATATTACCTTGGGTAATTGCTTCTTACCCAACAATAGCTGGATAACCCCGCTGTCATACAATAACTTGATGATTTTTATCGAAAAAGAAAAAGTATCGACCTGACTATTCCGGAGGTCGATCCGAAAAAGTCTTGACTATTCCGGAGTGATGTACTGTTTTGGTCGTACCCGTGGTTGCAATCATGGGTCGCAAAAGTAAGTATTTTAACTTGTTGATTTTAAAGTGAAAGTTGATTAGACAAATTTGTCTAATAGTCATTAGACAAATTTGTCTAATGGTGCTATCCTGTTGTTATTATGAAGAAATACCTACCTCACAATAGGTTTTTGGAGTCGTTAAAAACCTTTCAAAAACAAGACCCTCAGCTGGTGGAATTGGATCAACTGACCTATCAATTTCGCCCTGATTGGTGGAAAGGCTTATCAGCGGATGAGCCTGGGATTTATATATTGACCGGCGGTCGCCAAATTGGTAAGTCGACTTCCTGCAAGTTGCTTATAGAAGATTGGTTACAAAACAAAAAAGTCAGTGCGCAGTCTGTGTTTTATTTGCCATGTGATGAGGTGTTTGATGCCAAACAACTTGGCCAAATCATTCGTGAATTTTTAGAGGGCATCGAAACTTATCCATTTTTATTGATTATTGATGAAATTACTTTTGTGCCTGAATGGCAGCGCGTGATCAAATCATTAGCAGACAGCGGCGCCTTTGCCAAAGGATTATGTTTATTAACTGGCTCTGACTCTTTAATATTGAAAGAAGCGGCAATGAGTTTTCCTGGACGTCGCGGCAAAGCTGCACAAACGGATTTTCATTTGTTTCCTTTATCATTTAAGCAGTATGTTGATTTGGTTGATTCAGCTGGTGCAAACGATGAAGGTTTATTGGATCACTATAAAAACTTCTTACAGTGCGGTGGTTATTTACGTGCGATTAATGATTTGGCCGATCATGGTGAAATAACTTCGGCGACATACACCACTTATGAACAGTGGATACGTGGTGATTTTTTACGAAAAGGTAAAAATGAAGATTATCTGCTAGCTATTTTGCATAGTCTATTTGATACCGCTGGCACACAAGTTAGCTATTCAGGCTTAACGCAAAAAACCGGCTTGATGAGCAAAGAGACGTTTATTGATTACTGTCAGATATTAATGCGTATGGACGTCATCTTTCAGCTGCAAGCATTTGATCAGAACAATAAGCGTGCATTTCCCAAAAAAGCAGTTAAGATTCACTTCGTTGATCCATTTATTGCCAACACCATTAACCGCTGGTTAGAAAAGGAAGGTTTACTGCACGAAAAGCCCTATGAAAGTGAGCTGGTAGAAGCAACGGTTGCCAGTCAGTGTTACCGTCACATAAAAACCTTTTATTATAAAAGCCAAGGTGAAGTGGATGTATTAACCTGTGATGGAAAGCATATTGAGGCGATTGAAGTTAAGTGGGCCAATCAGGTGAGGCCCGCAGACTTTAAAACATTGAAAAATTTCCATAATGCGCTGATCTTAAAAAAACAACCAGGCAAAGGCAATATAGATAATATTGCTGCTAATAGCGTTTATCAGTGGTTGTATCAGTACTAAGAGGGCACCCTAACAGCCAACACATCACAATGTGCACCGTGTAAAATCGCATTAGCGGTTGAGCCTAATAATAATGCAACACCTGAACGGCCGTGACTACCAGATATAATTAAATCAGCGCCAACATTTTCAGCTTCTTCTAAAATCACTTGCTTGGCCACACCAATTTTAATCACATGCTTGCAATTGGCAATATCGAGCTCTTTTAATAAGGCATCCATGTTTTTGCTGGCTTCTTCAACCAACATTTCTTCAACATCAACACCAGCCATCACACCATAAGCGGCGCCGTAATTGCTGTTATGCTCAATAGCATGGATCACGGTGAGGTCGGCATTGTAATCCTGGAGCAGCTCTTTAGTGCGCTTGACTAAAAAAGCGTCTGATTCAGGATCGAGCTCTACAGCTAGAATAATATGTTGGTAAGCTTTAGGCATGGTGGTTACTCCATATAATTGTTGCATGCATTTTGGCATTAACTGGTATGTTGGTCAATGATGTGGGTCAGTTTCGTCTTTGCTGTTTTTGCCGTCATTGCGAAGCCTTCGACAGAAGGCTGAAGCAATCTCATGACTAAACCACTTAAGTCCTGAGATTGCTTCGTCGCAAGCTCCTCGCAATGACGTACCTCGCAATGACGGGAAGTGTTGCTACTCCAACTCAAGTATTGGCTGCAACCATATAGCTGTTGTCTCCCGATCCATTTCTTTGCGTTCAGCGTAATCATTTAGTTGCCCTTCGTTAATTTTACCGACAACAAAATAATCCGACTCGGGATGTGAGTAATAAAAACCACACACGGATGAAGCAGGCCACATCGCCATACTTTCCGTTAAGCTCACACCAATATTATTCAGCGGATCAAGCAGATTAAAAAGAATTTCTTTTTCGGTATGATCAGGACAAGCAGGATAACCGGGCGCCGGACGAATGCCGCGGTATTGTTCTTTAATCAACTGGGTATTATCGAGACTTTCATCTTTCGCATAACCCCAGTAATCTTTACGAACACACTTGTGTAAATATTCCGCTGCTGCTTCAGCCAAGCGATCACCCAGTGCTTTCATCATAATACTGCTGTAATCATCATTGTTTTTTTCATACTCAGTAGTAAGTTGATTCATACCAATGCCAGCGGTAACAACAAAGGCACCAATATAATCAGCTACACCAGAATCTTTCGGCGCAATATAGTCAGCCAGTGATTTGTTAGTTTTGCCGGGCGGTTTGCGGTTTTGTTGACGCAGATGGTGCATGGTTTTAAGTGTTTCTGACCTGGTTTCGTCTGTATACAGTTCGATGTCATCATCGTTGACACAGTTAGCGGGAAAGAAAGAAACCATACCCTTTGCTTTGAGCAACTTATTTTCAACGATGTCAGCCAGCATTTTTTTAGCATCTTCATAAATGGCCCGCGCCTGTTCGCCGTATTTTTTGTCATCTAAAATATCAGGGAAGCGTCCCACTAAACCCCAGGCGCGAAAAAACGGTGACCAGTCGATACACTGTATTAATATGTTCAGATCAAAATCATCAATAACCTTAGTGCCCAAAAATTGCGGAATAGGTGGTTGGTAGGATGACCAGTCGAATTGAGGTTTATTAGCGCGGGCTTCGTCCAAGGTTAACCAGTTGGTGTTGGCCTTACGGCCCTGGTGGTTAATGCGCACTTCGTCGTATTCTTTTTTAATGGCGGTCACTTCGGTTGCCTTGCTGTCACCTAGCAGTTTAGATAGTGCAGGCACACTGCGCGATGCATCTTTAACATACAGAACAGGACCGGCATAGTTAGGATCTATTTTTACAGCGGTATGCACGCGAGATGTCGTAGCACCACCTATCAATAAAGGTATATCGAAATCTAAGCGTTGCATTTCTTTGGCGACATTAACCATCTCATCGAGCGAGGGGGTGATTAAGCCACTTAAGCCTACAACATCCACATTTTCTTGGCGTGCGGTAGAAAGAATTTTTTCACACGGCACCATCACACCTAAATCAATCACGCGGTAACCATTGCACTGCATAATTACCCCGACAATATTTTTACCGATATCATGCACATCGCCTTTAACGGTAGCCATTAAAACAGTACCTTTAAAACTATCGGCTAAATCTGATTTCGTGGTTTTTTCTTGTTCGATAAATGGCATTAAATACGCTACCGCTTTTTTCATGACACGTGCACTTTTAACCACTTGCGGCAAGAACATTTTACCGTCGCCAAATAAATCACCAACGACATTCATGCCATCCATTAGTGGCCCTTCAATTACCTCTAATGCTTTTTCAAACCCTTGACGCGCTTCTTCAGTATCAGTTTCAATGAATTCAGTTATACCATTAACCAAAGCATGAGTTAGGCGTTTGCCAACATCATTTTCTCGCCAGCGTAAATCTTTTTCGCGCTTTTTACCTTCACCTTTATAGTTTTCTGCGACCTCTAGTAGTTTGTCAGTAGCATCATCATGGCGATTTAAGATCACATCTTCTACACAGTCGCGTAGTTCCTGCGGAATTTCCTCATAGATTTGCAGCTGGCCAGCGTTAACAATGCCCATGTCCATGCCGGCTTTAATCGCATAGTATAAAAACACGGCGTGCATGGCTTCACGTACGGGATTGTTGCCGCGAAATGAAAACGACACATTACTGACACCACCACTGATTAAAGCGCCAGGGCATAGCTTTTTGATTTCAGCCGTGGCTTCAATAAAGTCTTTAGCGTAAGGGTTGTGCTCTTCTATGCCTGTGGCTACTGCAAAGATATTGGGATCAAAAATAATATCGTGCGGCTCAAAGCCTAAATCGACTAATATTTTATAGGCTCTTTGGCAAATTTCGATTTTTCTCTGTTTGGTATCAGCTTGCCCTGTCTCATCAAAGGCCATAACAACAGCGGCGGCACCATAGCGCACACATTCTTTGGCATATTTTATAAATTCGGCTTCGCCTTCTTTAAGGCTAATGGAGTTAACGATGCATTTACCTTGTACGCACTTAAGCCCCGCCTCAAGAATGCTCCACTTCGACGAATCAATCATAATTGGCACGCGACTGATATTGGGCTCACTGGCAACCATGTTTAAAAACTGGCGCATTACATGCTCACCATCGAGCATGGCATCATCGACATTAATATCGATAACTTGAGCACCGTTTTCGACTTGTTGAAGAGCAACTTCCAATGCTGTTTCAAATTCACCGTTGCGAATAAGCTTAGCAAAGCGTGCTGAGCCTGATACATTGGTGCGTTCACCGATATTAATAAAATTAGTATCATCACGAATTTCTAGTGTTTCAAGACCGCTTAATCGGCACAATGGCTCTATGGTTGGAATTTTTCTGGGTGGACATTCGCTCACAGCATTTTTTATTGCTTTAATATGTTGCGGGGTGGTACCACAACAACCACCGACGATATTAACAAAACCACTGGCAGCAAAGTCTTTAATTAGTTCTGCCATATGTTCAGGCGTCTCATCGTATTCACCAAACTCATTGGGTTGACCGGCATTAGGGTAGGCGCATATATAAGTGTCAGCAATCTCGGAGAGTTCTTGTATATAGGGGCGCATATCGGCAGCACCCAGCGCGCAGTTAATGCCGATGGTTAATGGCTTAACATGCTTAACTGAATTCCAAAATGCACTAATGGTTTGACCTGAAAGCGTACGACCGCTGGCGTCGGTAATCGTACCGGAAATCATCACGGGTATTTTTACATTGTGTTCGTCGAAGTATTGTTGAATGGCATAGAGCGCAGCTTTGGCATTCAGTGTATCAAAAATGGTTTCGACCATTAATATATCGGTGCCGCCGTCGACTAAGCCTTTAATGCAAATTGTATAGGCTTCGACTAATTCGTCAAAGGTGACATTGCGACAGCTGGGGTCATTAACATCGGGTGAAATGGTGGCAGTTCGATTGGTAGGGCCGATAGTTCCCGCGACATATCTTTGTTGACCGGTTTTTTTTGTGAATTCATCAGCGGCAGATCTAGCTATTTTTGCGCTGGCAACATTTAGATCATATGCATAGTCTTGTAGTTGGTAGTCTAATTGCGAGATGGGGTTGGCATTAAATGTATTGGTTTCGATAAAGTCAGCACCCGCATCAAGATAAGCGCAATGAATTGCTCGAATAATATCTGGTTGAGTTAAAGACAGTAAATCATTATTACCATTTAGCGGATGATCATGATCTTTAAATTGTTCTGCACGAAAGTCTTTTTCTTCGAGCTCGTAGGTTTGAATTAGTGTGCCCATGCCTCCGTCGAGAATCATGATATTTTTTTGTAGAGCCTGTTCTAGTTTTTGGCGCATTTTATGCCTCCTCTCCGTCTTGCTAGGCTTGATCTTGTCATCGACCCTCCTTGTCACCCCGTAATCTGCATTGTTGTCTCGGTCTTTGTCTTGTCATCCCGGCCCCCGAGCCGGGATCCATGAGCCCCGGACCAAGTCTGGGGCGATAAATATTTAAGTCCGGTGTTGCAATAAAAAATCCCAGTGAAATTAAATTTTTTGCATGTTACCATAGCGACCATCGATATATAAGGAGTGATTGAGATCATGGCAAACGCATCAGCCAGTTTTGAATTCTTTCCGCCAAAGAGCCCCGAAGGTTTACAAAAGTTATTGCTTGTTGCGGATGAGCTAAAAGCCGTATCGCCTGATTATATTTCAGTCACTTTTGGTGCCGGTGGCTCAACACAAGACAATACAAAAAAAACGGTAATAGCCGTTCGTAAACATACTGGTTTAGTTTTGGCCCCCCACATTTCTTGTGTTGGTACTGATAAAGCACAAATCAGTCAGCTATTGGATGAATATAAGCAGCAGGGCATTAGGCGGTTAGTAGTGTTACGTGGTGACTTGCCATCAGGCTATGGCAGCGGCGGTGGTGATTTTAATTATGCAGCGGACTTAGTGCGATTTGTTCGTGAACACAGTGGGGATCATTTTCATATTTGTGTCGCAGTTTACCCAGAGTGTCACCCACTAGCAGGATGCATACAATCTGACTTGAAATATTTTAAACAAAAAGTTGATGCCGGAGCGAATGAGGCTATCACTCAGTATTTTTATTCAGCAGATGCCTATGAGCGATTATTAAATGAAACAGAAAAGTTAGGTATTGATATTCCAATCACACCCGGCATAATGCCGATTACTAATCATATGCAATTAGCACGATTTTCAGAACGCTGTGGTGCTGAAATTCCACGCTGGATTACCAAGCGGTTGATTGGCTATGGTGATGATTTGGCTTCTATACGAGCGTTTGGTTTGGATGTGGTTAGTCATTTGTGTGAACAATTAATTAAATTAGGCGCAAAAGATTTACATTTCTATACGTTAAACAAAGCGGCGCCAAGCCTGGCAATAATCGATCGCTTAAATTTAGAGGTTAAAAAAAAACAAAATGAAACGGTTTAGTCAGCTATCAAATATAAATATTAATGTAATGCTATTGTGGATATTGGTGGCAACGATTGGGCGGTTGGTGCCCCACCCACCGAATATGACGCCATTACTGGCGCTATCATTATTAGCGGGCGGCCTATTGGATAAAAAGCATGCTGTGTTAATAACATTAGTTAGTTTATTGTTATCTGATGGATTGTTGTCCTATTTCATGGGGTATCCGTGGTTAGGCAGTTGGTCCTTATTTACCTATAGTGGTTTTTTATTGATAGCTTTGGTTGGCTCTAAGTTGAGTTTGTATTCTAAATATTCGAAATTGTTTTTAGTAACGCTATTTTCGAGTTTGGGTTTTTGGTTATGGACTAATTTTGGTGTGTGGTGGTTTTCGTATCCACATAGCCTGCAAGGGCTGAGTAGTTGCTATGTATTGGCGTTGCCATTTTTGCGCAATGCATTGGCTGGTGATGTTGTATGGTCAACCGTTTTATTCTTAGTATTTATCAAAGTAGCTTTTGCTTCGTGTCAAAAAAGTAAAAAATCACTATAAAAATGGATGTTTAAAAAAAACTTCTATGCTAAAGTGCCAATCTATGTTTTAAGTTTGCAGGGAATGGTGTGAAATATCGACAAGGAATAATTGCGAAATCACTTTGTCTGTCAAGTATGGCAGCGCTTCTTTCTGGTTGCTTTATGGCACCAGGCCAACACTATATTATGCGACCTTTAAATAATCCTGGACCAGCGGTAGCCGCGCCCGTTAAGTTGGTACGGTTAGATTATAATTTACCACACAAAAATCCTGCCTTGTTTCAACCATATGCTTATAGGGTGGGGCCTGAAGATATTTTAAATATCACTGTTTGGGATCACCCTGAACTGACCATCCCTGCTGGACAGTTTCGTTCAGCAGAGGAGAGTGGTATTGAAGTGTCGGCTAAAGGCGATGTTTTTTATCCATTTGCAGGTCGATTCTCTGTTCTTGGGCTAACAGTTAAAGAAATTAGTGAGAAACTTACGTTACGATTGAGGTCCTATATAAGAAGCCCTCAAGTTAGTGTTCGTGTTGCGGGTTACAATAGCCAAAAAATTCAAGTGCTAGGTTCGGTGCGAACACCAAGAACGATTGAGGTTCATAGCGCCCCAATTTCGGTGATGGATGCAGTTAGTACTGCGGGTGGATTTGATCCGCTTGCTGCTAATACAGCGTTTGTATATATAATAAGACCTTTAAAACCATTCCCAACAGTGTATACGTTTAACGCAGATGACCCTACAGCTGTATTAATAGCAGGTTCGTTTTTTGTAAGGCCGCGTGATGTGATATACGTTAGTACTGCTGGCATAGTGAATTGGGGTAGATTTATTAATAATTTACTACCATCGTTTACTACGGCTATTACAGCCGCTGCTGTGGCAAATTAAATGGAGGGGTGTAAATGAATGCGTCACCTGATATAGATAAAAATAATATACACACCAGAATGACAGAAAATAAAGATATAAAAACACAAGTTGAAATTAAGCAGTTTCTTGCGGAAATATTTAACAAAAAATGGTTAGTGCTATTAGTGACATTAGTTTTTATTCTTTTATCTTCATTATACGCTAGCCACCTAAAGCCGAGGTATAAGTCAAGCATACTACTTAAAATTGATGCCAGTAGCAGTAGCTCAATGAATGTTGCTGGTAATTTAGCATCACTTGTAGGAAAGCTACCATTCTTTGGTGGGGTGCAGAGTAATCCTACCCGCTATGAACAAACACTGATTAATTCCAGTTTTATATTGGGAAAGGTGATTAATAAATTAGACTTAGATATCCATGCCTGGCCTCGGCATTTCCCTATATTGGGTAGGTGGCTAGTAAATAAGCCTGCTAAGGGGTTGGTGGTTAAAGATAAGTTCGGTTTACACCAATTTGGCTGGGGTGGCCAGGCTATAAATGTTACGCGTTTAACTGTAAGTAGTGAATATATAAATAGAAAATTACGCTTAGTTGCTGAAGGGGATAAAAAATACAAACTGTATGGGCCTGATGGGCAATATCTGTTGAGTGGTGAGCTGGGGAAATTGGCCAGTTCCAGTAAAATTAATCCTTCTGTTTCTGTAATGGTGGAATCACTTAGGGCTAATCCTGGAAATAACTTTTATGTTACTAAAAAAGATATGGATCAGGCTATTGTTAATATTAAAAAAAACTATACAGTTATTGACCCAGGTCAGGAACATGGTGGAAGGCAAGCGACAGGTCTTTTGAAAATTGAATATAGGACATTAAAACCCGAAAACACAATACTTTTTTTAAATACTTTAGCAGACGTCACTCGCTCTAGTGGTGCGGAGCTATTGACGGAACAGGCCGGAAAGACGCTAGATTTTTTGAACAAGCAATTACCGATGACCGGTGAGGCATTAAAGACAGCTGAGTCAAAACTTTCAGAATATCAAGCAAAGAGTGGCAACCTAAACATGGATCAGCAATTTACTTACTTACTAAGAGAGCTGTCTACACGTCGAACGCTGCTAGAAACTTTAAGGTTGCAACGGACAGAAATGCAGCAAAAATACACGGCTTCTCATCCATACATAATAACACTTGATAGTAAAATAAAAGAAGTAAGTAAGACAGTAAGTGTTCTGGTAAATAAGCTACATAATTTGCCGGTAGTAGATAAAAAATCTATTGAGCTTATTCGGGATGTGAAGGCAAAAAATGAATTATACTTGAGGTTACTTGCAAAGCAGCAGGAGCTTAGGGTTTTGAAGGCGGGTGTTAGGAGTAATGTAAGAATCCTAAGCTATGCTTCCGAACCGCCGTTAAAAATAAATCCTCATAGAGTAAAATCTGTAGTCATGGGAGCAATTTTTGGTTTTGCTGTTTCTCTTGCTTATTTATTGATTAGGCTAATGATGAACGATAAGCTATGTTCTGTTGAAGCAGTTGAGCGAGCGATAGGTATAAGGGTATCTTCAATAATTCCATACAGTAAAAAACAAGCAAAAAAATCAAAAGAGATGGAGCAAGCGAATAGGGGCGGGGACTATATTATTAGTGAGACATTTCCTAATGATATAACAACTGAAGCAATGAGAAGTATTCGTACAAACTTGCAGGTGGATCTATTAGAAAGACAATCCAAGGTGATTTCAATTTGTAGCTTTATACCCTCCTCGGGGAAATCTTTTTTATCTGTGAATATGGCATATTTGCTTTCCGAATTAGGCTGTAAAGTCTTGTTGCTTGAGGGGGACATGAGGCGGGGATATTTATGCAAATACTTTAATACAAGTAGCAAGCCAGGGTTGTCAGATGTTCTTAATAATAAAGCGGATGTTTCAACTACAATATGCAGGTATAAACAATCGAACTTATATTATTTGTTGAGAGGCAGTAATACTAAGCAGACTGCAAATATGTTAGCAAGTAGTGAGTTTAAAAATTTGATCGATAGATTAAAAGAACAATTTGATATTATTTTAATAGATACAGCGCCCGTAATGTTGTTAACAGATGGCATCCTATCGGCTAAGGTATCTGATATAAATTATTTGGTATTGCCTTCAGGAAAACATACAGCAAGAGAGTTAAAGTCAGGATTAAATATATTTTCTCAAAGCGGCCTTTCTGTTGATGGCGTACTGCTAAACCTTCAAAGCAGCGTTGGTGGAGACTACGGCTACGGCTACGGCTACGGCTACGGCTACGGCTACGGAAATGGATATTATAGCGATAACAAATAAGACCTTATTTAGTATGTGAGGGAAATAACATTCAAAATTCATATAAATTTATATTTTTTTATTTGGCGCTAAGCTACATTATTCCAATGGCTGGAAATACCATTTATTATAATGAAATTATTTCCAAATATAATGACATTAGAATGTACGGATTAAATGCCGATGTTGTAGGCCAAACGTTAGTCATATTCATTCTTTTTATAATTTTTAGTAGGATTAAACTCTTTAGTGAGGGGCGTAGCAATAATGCTTTAAGGTCATTTTGTCAAAGATTGGCTGCGTTTTATAGCAGAAATAGAAGGCTATTTAGTGTAATGTATGTCTTTGCTGGTATTATCAATTTACTGGGATCATATGCTTCTTTTAGATATGGGCATACAGCAATATCAGATAAGGGCAGTTGCTTACTGCTGCTTATTAGCTTACAGATTATGATTAGTTTCGACGCCTTTTATTTTATATTTGTAAGGCCGTTGAAGTATGTAGATATTAAATTAAAAAGTAGATTTGAGGACTATTTAGTAGTAGTAGCACTGTTGCTATTTATTAATGGCATTGTAACGTGTTTGTTAGCATTATTCAGTTTTTTGAGTTTGTTGTGGGGCGATCGTTTTGGGGGCATCGTTTATACAAGCAACAGCGATAACAATAGGTTCTTATTGTTCACCCGAAACTCTACGAAATACTTAGTTTTGTTTGCAGTGTTTCTAGTACTATTTTTTTCTGCTTACTTTTATGGAACTGTTATTAAGCGCTCATCATCAGGATTAGGATTGGCGCATTCTTGGGGCTCAGTTGAAATGAGTGGCTTATTTACAAAAGAATATTTAAACAACTTTTTGGTTTATGTAATACATCGGATTTCGATTTATTATTATTCATATTTATACGTGACAAATGAAAGTGTTGCTAATATCCATAACTTGTTCATACCTATATCAACATTTTTTGATAGAATTAATATATTGTTTGGAGGAAAAGCATCAAGTGAGTGGGTAAAGACAATTATGAGGCTAAACTATCTATCGCTCTATACTGGAAACTTGACCTCCAGATCCGGAGCATCTCCAGGTATTTTGGCAAGTTTTGGTTACATTTTTGCATTTCCATTTAATATGGTTTTCTCAGCGTTGTATTTATCAATTATAGAAAAGGTTTTAGCTGTTCTTCTAAATAGCCGGACGAAAGCCATTACCATATTTGGTTGCTGCGTAGCATTACTTTTTTTGCAATTTTCAATGCAGAGCCCTATTGATGCCTTGCTAATATTGGATGGAAATTTTATTTCTTTTATTTTACTGTTTTTAATTTATATGAATGAAAATAGACAGAGTCTACCGATCGTTAACCAAAATACGATTTACAATAGTAATGTGGAGCCTAGCTTGTGAGAAAGTTTATTAAATCGAATAAATGGCTGCTGTATTTTAGTAGCGCCTTATTGGATATGTATTATACAATAGCCAGTTATTTAAATAAAAAATATGGTAAGCATAATGAATACACTCGGTCACTTAGAGCGAATGGTTTTGTTATATTAAAAGAGGCAGTTGATGTTGGGTTATGTCAAGAAATTAAAAAGGAAATAGACTTAAAGGTTGAAGAATATGGGGCGTCGTATTCAACGGACAGAAGGCTTTGGGGTTTTGATAAAATAGCGCCTTCTAGCGAGATTTTTTTTAAGCTGATTGAAAATATACAGGGCTCTATTGGTGAAAGATATTTAGGGTCGGAGCTTTTTTTGCAAACAATAATGGCGGGTAAGATTCAGTTTGAGGGTGGAAATCTAGGATCCGGGATGGGCTGGCATAGAGATAGCTTTTCTAGGCAGTTTAAGGTAATTATTTACCTTAGTGATGTTTGTGAAAAAAATGGACCATTTCAGTTCCTGGCTGGATCACATAAGTTATCAAGTATTTCAAAAACGTTTAAAAACAACTCCATATCTAATGGGACATCTACAAGATACTCAGACTCTGATATAAGTGAAATAATAAAGAATGAAAAGCTCGAAATTACAACGGTATGTGGAAAAGCAGGGGCAATTGTACTTGCTGATACACGAGGCATACATAGAGGGATGCCTTTAATGGAAGGAACAAGGTACGCTATCACTAAGTACTATGTTGGAAATAAATTTCGTAAAAAAAATACTGAGATAGAGCTGCTTAGTAAAGAAAATGAAAAAAAGTTTCTGAGTAGGGAAGAAATCATTTAAAATGACGCGATGCTTACTGAAATAATAGGGAAGAGTATATGAAAGTAGCAGTTTATGGTGCGGGTTATGTTGGTTTAGTATCTGCCGTTTGTATAGCATATCTTGGTCATGAGGTTATTTGCATAGATGTTAATAAAGCAAAGATCGATAAGCTTAACAATTGTATTATTGACTTTTTTGAACCCCAGCTTGAAGAATATCTTAATATTGCGGTAGAGAATAAGTTGCTATCTTTTTGTGATGACATAGTAGCGGCTTCACAAACTGTAGATGTTCACATTATTGCTGTAGGAACGCCAGGTTTAAGCAGTGGTAAGGCGGATTTGAAGTTTGTAAATGAAGTCGTCAATAGCATAATGAGGAATTTTAAAAAGAATAGTATTATTTTAAATAAATCAACCGTGCCTGTAGGCACAGCAAATGAGATGAATCGCATGGTTTCATCATATTTAAATGGCGACAATAGCACGCTGCAACTTACTGTTGCATCGTGTCCAGAATTTTTAAGAGAGGGACAAGCAGTAAGAGATTTTTTGCAGCCAGATCGTATTGTTGTTGGTACAACGTCATCATTTGTTAAAAAAATCGTCAGTGATTTATTTGAAAAACTCATTAAAAACATTGACACTAAAATGGTTTATATGTCAGAGACATCTGCAGAGTTGACTAAATATACAGCCAATGCTTTTTTAGCTATGAAAGTAAGCTTTATAAATGAGATAAGTAGAGTTGCAGAAAAGTATGATGCGAATATATATGACATCAAACAGGGAATTGGCTTTGATAATAGGATTGGTGATGTTTTTATGGAACCCGGCTTTGGATATGGTGGCTCATGTTTTCCTAAGGATGTTCAATCTTTAAAGGTCATCGGAGAAGAACAGGGCCTGGATATGTATATGTGCAATGCTATCCATGAGGCAAACGTAAGTCAGATTAAGCATGTTTATTCTAAGCTTCACGATCATTATCTGGGTAATTTAAATGGAGTCAATATTGGCATTTGGGGACTTTCATTTAAGCCAAATACAGACGATATTCGTGATGCCCCTAGCTTATACGCCATTAATAAATTGTTGAGAGCAGGTGCAACCATCTATGCATATGATCCTCAGGCAATGCAAAAAATGAATATTTACTTTAATTACAATAAATCACTTGTACTGTGTGACTCTAAGATGGATGTACTAAACAAAGCAGATTGTTTGCTTATTTGCACCGAGTGGGATGAGTTTAAAGTCGATAGTTATGATCAGTTTGATTCACTTAGTGATGGGGTGATTGTCGATACTAGAAATATTTTAGATCCAAATAGGATTGCGAGTAAAGGTTTGATATATTATGGTATTGGCTTAACACAGCCCAAAAGCACGAAAAATTTTGCATATATTTCATAAGGAGGTGATAATGAAAAGCATTAGTCATATTAGAACCGCAGTGTTTCCGGTTGCTGGTTTGGGTACGCGGTTTCTACCCATAACAAAAGTGGCACCTAAAGAATTATTACCAATCATTGATAAGCCTATAATTCAGTTTGCTGTTGAGGAGGCTATTAAGGCGGGTGTAACAAATCTTATTTTTGTAACAAGCTCAAACAAACGTGCACTAGAAGATTACTTTGATACAAATTATGAGCTGGAGTCGATGTTAGAACTTCGCTCAAAATTGGATTTGCTTAAAACTGTCAAAGATATTATCCCCCCACATGTAACGGTAAGCTACGTAAGACAAAGCCCCCCTACGGGATTGGGTGGGGCCATATCTTGTGCTAAACATTTAGTATCGGATGAATATTTTGCGGTTTTACTTCCAGATGACTTGATTGATAGCGATAATGGGAGTTGTTTACAGCAGCTTGTTGAAACTTTTCGTTCAACACAATCTTCTGTCGTAGCTGTAGAAAGGGTGGCGACAGATAAGGTTTCTAGTTACGGTATTATAGAGCCTCGTGAGGATGATAAATCAATAATTAGTTTACTCGAAAAGCCGGCGCTTTGCGATGCACCTTCAGATTTAGCTATTATAGGTAGATATATACTACACGGAAGTATTTTTTCATTCATAGATAATGCTGCGCATAATCCTAAGAAAGAAATACAGCTTACAGATGCAATAAATAGAATGCTTAAGAAGCAGAGGGTGTATTATAGAATCACTGATGGAAAACGGTATGATTGTGGTTCAAAATATGGCTATCTACAAGCGATGACAGTATTTGCACTAAAGCATCATGAGCTAAGTAATAAATACCTGAATTTTTTAAAAGAGACGGTTGGGTCACTTGTTAAGGAAGGTTCTTGATAGTGCACGGATCTCTTTTTTGTGTTGTTAAAAAAATATTAGGAAAAAAAAACACAAAAAACATTGTGCTGTATACATTGTCCACCGCAGTTGCAAAATTAGCACCATTTATTTTGATTTTTTTCCTTAATAGGTATTTCAGTCCAGAACAATACGGAAAGATTTCTTTAATACAGGCAATAATTGCAATTTCATCCCTTTTTCAGGGCGGTCAGTTTGCAAATGCTATTGGTAAACAATTTTTCACATTGCAAAAAAAAAGATATTCGGAATATTTTTCTACTGCATTATTAATCACATGTGGATTGTTTGTAGTGAGTGTGGCGATTGTAGGGATGTTTTCAAGTTATATTGAGGCTTTGTATGGTGTTGGTTTATACTTACTTGTGATAACAGTTGTTTGCGCGTTTATGCAGTCACTTCACGTTATTTTTTCTATGCATTTTCAAATGACAGAGAAGCCTGCAACTTTTTTCAACCTACAGGCAATTTTTTCGCTATTATATATAACATTTGTTTCAGTTTTTTATTATTTAGGAATTTTAAGTGTTAAGAACCTATTTTATTTGCAAGTAGGCGCGTATATGATTGCGAATTGTTATGCCTTGTTAAGGAGTAGGGAGGGAGTTTGTTTTACTTTAAAAATGAAAAAATTTGATATTAAGCACTTGGTCAAATATTCACTTCCTATAATGATATATTCGATTAATGCGTTTATTCTTGTGATGTATTTAAGGTTTACGGTAAAAGATGTGTTGGGGCTTTATATTTTAGGATTATTTAGTATTGCTCAACAAACGGGAATGATAATGGAGAATTGTGAGCTGATAGTATCAACTCGAATTTGGAGGCCAATTGCATTTAAATTACTATCAAACGACGAGATTTATATTTTCTTTAAAAAGTCGTTAATCCCTGTTGCTTTTTTGTTCGTACTGATGTGTCTTTTATGTGCATTTAACTATTTTGCTTTTAAATGGTTTATTGCTAAAACATACTACGCTGCTTTTTATAGTTCAATAGTAATATTGTTCGCATTTTTTATTAAATCGCTTTATGGTGTTTACGTATCATATCTATTGTTTTTTGAAAATACTAAGTTACTTGCATGTATTAACTGCATGATTGGATTTTTATCTTTGTTTCTTTCACACTATTTACTTAATAAGTTTTCACTTATTGGCGCTGCATATACCATGCTTATTAATTATATATTGTTATTTGTACTGGTGTTTGGTTCTGTTGCTTACTCTGCACTTAAAGCTGTTCGCAGAACAAACAATCTTGACGCGCTAAATATTGTAAATTTTGGGGGTTAGTATGGATTTAACGGAAAAGTTGTGCTTTGGTTGTGAAGCGTTAGGAGGTATGGACTGGGGAGATGTGTCAATCCCAGATATAGAGTCGGCTATAAAGTACGCAATAGATGTTGGGGTGCGTTTCTTTGATGTTGCGGATGTGTATGGCCTTGGGTTAGCTGAAGAGCGATTGGGTCGCATAATACGTGGACAAAAACAAATAAAAATTGCGACGAAAGGTGGCGTTAGGTGGTCTGAAACTTTAAAAAAAGAAAGAGTAAAAACATATATTGATAACAGCGCTAAGTATATAGAAAGCGCATTTTATAATAGCTTAATGCGATTGAAAACAGATCATTTTTTTATTTATTACCTGCATTGGCCTCATAAAAACATGGATTGCTTTATGTCGGGGGTAGAAAGAATTGTGAAGTTTAAAAAAGATGGCTATACAGAAAATATTGGTCTTTCCAACGTAACAGCGGAGCAGTTAATCGCTGCGCAAAAGCTAGGTAAAATTGATTATGTACAATTGCCTTGCAATATTTTATCAAAATCTATAGATTACTCTTTACAGAAAGTATGCCAGGCAGGCGGCACTAAGTTTGTTGCGTATAATGTTCTAGCTTCTGGATTACTGTCTGGTAAGTATAAGGAGGGGCATATTTTTAAAACAAATGATAGAAGATCACGCCTGCCTGATTTTCAGGTGGGGGAGATTAAAAAAAATTTTGATAGAATAGAAAAACTAGAAAAAATTGCCGGAGAGAATAATGTTAGTTTGCCGGTGCATTCGATAAATAGTCTTTTAAATAGTAATGTTTTTATATCAAATGCAATCGTTGGATTTAAAAATATAATACAACTTAAAAGTATTATAAATAATTAGTTAAAATTACATGGAGTAGAATAATGAGCAGAAAGGACCTTGAGGCAGAGTTTCATAGTCTACGTGAATCTGATAGAAATACTATGAGTGACCAAGATTTTTTGCGGAAATATCCCAA
This sequence comes from Coxiellaceae bacterium, assembly GCA_029210045.1. Classification (GTDB taxonomy): domain Bacteria; phylum Pseudomonadota; class Gammaproteobacteria; order Coxiellales; family Coxiellaceae; genus JARGNX01. The sequence goes on along the minus strand of JARGNX010000002.1, from coordinate 141,663 downwards.
TAAATCATTTTATTGTATTAATAAAAAGATTGAGGATTTTCGTGAAAGCATGGTTAAAAATAATGCTGATGGAGCAGTGATTTTAGATTATTGTTGTGGCCTGGGACAGGCCTCTCGCCGATTTGCTAAATATAATGCAAAAAAAGTCTATGGGATAGATATTGCTACCGAAGAAGTAGCCACTGCAAAAAAGAATGCAGAAAAAGATGGGCTTAAAAATGTAGAGTTTATTGTAATGGATGCCGAAGAAATGACCTTTCCAGACGAAACCTTTGATATTGTCGTTTGTAATGGGGTTCTGCATCACTTAAATGTTGAAAAAGCTTACAAAGAAATTTCTAGAGTACTTAAGCCGGGTGGTATCATGGTAGCTAATGAGGCTTTGGGTTATAATCCTGTAATTCAGATGTATCGGAGAATGACGCCAAGTATTAGAACGGCCTGGGAAACAGATCACATACTTACTATGAAGCAAGTTAATCAAGCAAAGGAATTTTTTGTTTTGGAAAAAATTAAGTTTTTTTATTTGTTTTCAATTTTAGCGATACCTTTTAGAAAGATGAAGATTTTTAAACCACTTCTTGCGCTGACCTCTGTGCTAGATTCAATTATATTGAAGGTGCCGCTTTTTAGGTTGATGGCTTGGCAAATGGTATTTGTAATGAAAAAATCTTAAGTTATGACTTTATTATCACTGAGTTTAAAGAGGTCAGTTGATTTTGTAACAGCCAGTTTATTGCTGGTTGTTACGGCGCCTATTTTTTTTATTGTGCTTTTATTGATTTATTTGTCTGATTTTTCCTCGCCGTTTTATGTTTCTAATCGAGTTGGTAAAGGAGGGCGGTTATTTAAAATAATAAAGTTTAGAACAATGTATGTAGGCGCGGACAAGTCAAAGGTGGATACAACCGTAAAAAACGACACAAGAATAACAAAAGTGGGATGTTTTTTGAGGAGGAATAAGCTTGATGAAATACCACAATTAATTAACATTTTAAAAGGTGACATGTCCTTTATTGGGCCAAGGCCAAATGTAGAAAGGGAAGTTGCCTTATATAGCTCGCAAGAAATGAGATTGCTATCCATAAGGCCAGGTTTGACAGACTACTCTTCTATAATTTTTTCGGACTTAGCTGAAATTATAGCAAATCATGCGGATGCTAATATTGCATATAACCAACTTGTTCGGCCATGGAAAAGTAGATTGGGATTATTATATGTTCAAACGCATAGTTTTGGCTCAGATTTAAAAATTTTTTTCTATACCGCCCTGGCTATTTTTTTTGCAAAAAAAGCGAGAAAAATGATTATAAGACAATTAATAAGTTTAAATGTTGATCAAGAAATGTTAGATATAGTTTCACGAAAAAAGGCTTTATATCCTTGCCCACCGCCGGGGCTGGATAATGTTATTGTTTCTAGAGTTTGTAAAACACTGACTAATTAAACCATTTAATATTGGAGAGCATTTTGGAGAATTATGTATGTGAACTAGGAGACTTGGCTGACCCTAGTAAATATCAAGAGCCTATAAATATTAATGGCATTGATACAGAAAGTTTGTTGGTTCTTTTAAAAAAAATGATATTGATAAGGTCTGCGGAAGATGTGATTGCCGGTTTGATCGAGCAGGGCGAGGCTTGTGGACCATGCCACTTAGGCAATGGGCAAGAAGCAATAGCTGCTGGAGTGATGTCAAAACTAAGAAAAACAGACAGGGTATTTGGAACCCACCGAGCCCACGCCCATTTTCTGGCCATGAATGATAATGTTGGCTCATTGCTAGCTGAGATTCTTGGTAGGAAAACAGGCTGCTCTAATGGTATTGGTGGTTCGCAGCATTTATATGATCAAGCAAATGGGTTTTATGGGTCTGTTCCAATAGTGGGAGGCACAGTCCCCTTAGCGGTTGGTGCTGGGTTAGCGGCTAAAATGGATTGCCGAGGTGATGTTGCAGTATGTTTTTTTGGTGACGGTGCTGCGGAGGAGGGGGTTGTTCATGAGTCTCTAAACCTAGCTTCGGTATACAGCGTGCCTATATTGTTTGTTTGTGAAAATAATTTATATTCAAGTCATTTGGATATTAAAATGAGACAGCCAAGCGATAGAGTTTCCCGATATGCCGATGCACATAAAATAAGAAATCGACTTGAGGATGGGAATGATGTCTTGGCAGTGCAGCGAGCCACATCAGAACTTCTAGGTAAGATAAGGGCCGGAGAGGGTGCTGGATTCTTAGAGGTTGTTACATATAGGTGGCGTGGGCACGTAGGGGCGCGAGAGGATATTGATGTAGGTGTTAGGAGGGATGCTGAAACACTTATTGAGTGGAAGAAAAGAGATCCTATTCGTCGGTTAGTTTTGTCTCTTATTGCGAGAGGGGATATAACTGAAGGTGAATTTATGGAGGTTCAGAAAAGTATACAGCTCAGCGTACAAGAAGCTAAGCAGAAGGCTCTTTTAGGTCCATATCCCGATGTATCCGAGTTACTTAAACATGTATATTTAGAAGGAGCATAAAATGGAATTGAGTTATGGTGAAGCAATTTGCGAAGCATTTAAGTATTTGTTAAAAAACAATCCAAATGTTTTTGTTATTGGGCAGGGCCTTTGGAGCCCGTGGTACGTTGGTAGTACCATGAAAAATTTAGATGTTGAGTTTGGGGCGGATCGTGTAATAGACAGCCCAATATCTGAGGCGGCATGTACGGGTGCTGCAATAGGAGCATCTTTATGTGGCTATCGTCCAATTGTTGTTCATCCTCGTATGGACTTTATGCTATTGGCTACTGATCAGTTATTAAATGAAGCGTCGAAATGGTCGTATATGTTTGGTGGGCAGGCCCACCCCGCCGTTACCGTAAGAGGGATTATTAATCGCGGAGGTGAGCAGGGGGCCCAACATTCACAGGCATTACATTCTTTGTTTGCACACATACCTGGATTGCGAGTTGTAATGCCAGCAACAGTCTCTGATGCAAGGGATTTGCTGATCTCCAGTGTATTAAGTGACGACCCTGTTTTATACATAGATGATAGGTGGTTGTATGACCTTAAGGAAGACCTTGGGGAAGTTATTCAAGATGATTTAGCCACAATAAAGCCAAAAATTTTAATAGAAGGCACTGATATTAGCTTCGTGGCTGCAGGATATTCTGTGCAACTGTGCATGCAAGCTACTCAAGTGTTAAAAGATGACGGTATTTCTTGTGAGGTTATAGATCTTAGAATGATTAATCCCCTAGATGTATCATGTGTTATTAAATCAGTACAAAAAACACGTCGATTATGTGCGGTCGATGGAGGTTGGAAGAGTTGTGGCTTGGCTGGTGAGATAATCTCATCGGTCCTTGAAAGCATTGATACAGGCGTACTATTAACCAAGCCCTTAAGGTTGACATTGCCTGATGCTCCTGCCCCATCAAGTAAGCGTCTGGAAGAAAATTATTATCTCACTGTAGAAAAATTAGTAAGTGCAGTAAAGGCATTAATCGTGGGAGCTAAATCCTCCGTTGAAGAATATGTCGCGGTTCCTCAGGATTAAGGAAAACTAAATGCATGGTATATTGTTCAGCTTTATTCTAAATATAGAAGAGAAATATAATGATCTGTAATGTAAGCGACTTTCATACAATTGTTTTTGATTTTGATGGGGTATTTACTGATAACAAAGTATATATCGACCAGTCTGGTAATGAAAGCATCCGCTGTGATAGGGGGGATGGTCTTGGCGTGGATATGCTAAGGAAGCATATAGCAATTCACAATTTGGGCATTCGGATGAAAATAGTGTCTAAAGAGAAAAATAATGTTGTGCTATCTCGTGCCAAAAAGATGAAGATCCCTTGTGAAAATTCTTGCGACAACAAGTTTTTTTATTTGAGTAACTACTTTAAAGCTTCACTGTCAGCTTGTAAGGAACCGTTTAACGGATTGATATATTTGGGCAATGATTTAAATGATCTTGAAGTGATGAGGGTGGCCGGCTTTTCAGTTGCGCCAAGTGATGCACATAAATCAATTAAAGCAATAGCAAATATTGTTTTGCCAGAGTTGGGCGGGAGTGGTTTTGTAAGATCATTTGTGGAAAATGTGTTGGGTGTAACATATAAAGTGTAGTAGAATTCGTTGGTTCTTTAGCGCTCCGCGCTAGAGATAGAAAAAGAAATTTAAATATAAAAAGGAGTTTGCCATGGGGCTTTATTTAATTGCAGAAATAGGCATCAACCACAATGGTGATATGGGGCTAGCAAAGCAAATGATTGCTGCAGCTTCAGATGCTGGCTTTGATGCCGTTAAGTTTCAAAAAAGAACTATTGAAGCTGTTTATACAAATGAATATTTAGATAGTTCAAGGGAAAGTCCATGGGGGAATACACAAAGGCAACAGAAAGAGGGCCTTGAATTTTCGCTAGAACAATATCAAGAAATTAATGACTACTGCCAGGGACTGCACATTGATTGGTTTGCTTCTGCTTGGGATGTTCAAGCACAAAAAGATATGCGCCGATTTAATAGCAAGTATAATAAAGTCGCTTCAGCAATGCTGGGGAATAAACCGCTCTTGCTGGCTATAGCGGAAGAGAAGAAAAAAACTTTTATATCTACAGGTATGGCAACTATAGATGAAATTGATTCGGTTGTTGAGTTATTTAAAAGTGAGGCGTGTTCTTTTGAGCTTATGCATTGCAATAGCACATACCCTATGTTAGAAAAAGATGCTAATTTAAATTGCATCACAACGTTACGCGAGCGTTATGATTGTGAGGTTGGTTATTCGGGGCATGAAAGTAGTTTGATTAAGGTTTGTGTGGCCGCTGTTGCTTTAGGTGCAACATCAATTGAGCGGCATATTACAATAGACCGAGCTATGTATGGTTCGGATCAATCTGCTTCCATAGAAACCCATGCGCTTAGAAACTTCGTTGAGTCTGTCAGGGCGATACCTGAAACTTTGGGGGATGGACAAAAAAATATATCGGATGCGGAATTAGCGGTTAGAAAAAAACTCAGAGTAGAGGTTTTTGAGTGCGAAAAGATATCATAGCTGTTATTCCAGCACGGGGTGGCTCTAAGGGGCTCCCTGGTAAAAATATTTTACATTTTTGTGGACATCCGTTAATAGGCTGGAGCATTATGCAGGCTCAAATGTCAGATAATATATCCTCTGTTTGGGTTAGCTCGGATGACCCCGATATTTTACGTGTCGCAGAAAATTACGGCGCGAATACAATTGCTAGGCCAGGGGCGATCTCTGGCGACATTGCAACCTCTGAGTCTGCATGGCTCCATGCTTTGGATTATTTTAAAGAGCGCAATATAAATTGCGATATGATGCTTGGCATGCAAGCTACTTCTCCGTTACGATCTAGTAACGACCTTGATAATGCTATTGAATTATTTGTTGATCAGAAGTGCGACACGCTATTTTCTGCATCAGAGCTAGAGGATTTCCTTATTTGGGAAAGGGATGCTTCAGGGAATCTTTCAAGTTTTAATTATGACTATAATAATAGAGGTCGCCGACAAGACCGGGCAAGTCAGTTAGTTGAAAATGGCTCATTTTATTTGTTTTACCCTGAGATACTAAAGAAATTTAATAATAGATTGTCAGGGAAGATAGGCTATTACCTTATGGATTTTTGGAAAAGCTTTGAGATTGATACATATGAAGACTTTGAACTATGTGAACAAATCTGTTCAGTAAAGCTAAATGAAAATAGGGAGTTATTAGCGTGAAAAAGAGTTCTGGAAGAGTGGTTAATGTGAACGGTTGCTTTGTGGATGAAATAGATGCAAAAGTTTCTATATATGATTCAGCTCTTATGTTCGGTGATATGGTATTTGAAATGACACGCTCATTTAATAAAAAGCAATTTAAACTTAGAGAGCATTTGGAACGTCTTTTTGAGTCTGTTAGATATACATGTATCCCCTTGCAAATGACAATAGATGAATTAGAAGATAGGTGCTATGAAACCATAGAAAAGAATGATCTTGTATTCTCTGAGGATGACGAGCATCGCCTGATGATTAATATTAGTAGAGGGCCTCTATCATTATATGCACCGGTGTTTGATAATAAAATTGAACCCACTGTAATTATTGCTGATTTCCCATTGAAATGGACGGTTGCTAGTATGGCGCCGTTATTTGATACGGGTATAAATGCCGTTATCCCATCGCAAAGGGCAATACCAGCAAGCTTATTAGAGCCTAAGGTTAAAAATAGAAGTAGACTGCACTATATGATGGCAAATATCGAAGTGTCACAATGCAAGGCTGAAAATAGTTGGGCGTTGCTGGTTGATCCGGACGGGTTCATTACGGAAGGGACCGGCGATAACTTTTTTATCGTTAAAGATAACATTATATATACGCCTGAGCCAAGGAACATATTGAGGGGTATTAGTCGAGATTATATATTTGAGCTTGCGAATCAATTGAATTTAGAATGTATTGAGAAAAATATAGAACCATTTGATGTTATGATGGCAGATGAAGCATTTATGACAGCTACCCCATTTTGTATTTTGCCAGTATCGAGTTTAAACAGCAGGCGTATTGGTACTAATAATATGGGGCGAGTCACTCGTTCATTGTTGAATAAATGGAGCTTAAATGTTGGACTGGATATCGAAAAGCAAATAAAAGATTATGCAGCTGAAATTGAAGCAACCGCGGTGACTGCCCCATCTCCATATAGGTTTGAAAGTATTGAAACGTAAACTTGGCTTTATTCAAGGGCGAATGTCTCCTATTGTTGATGGAAAAATACAAGCATTCCCATGGAGTAACTGGCAACATGAATTCTTTGATGCTTGTGAAAACAACTTTGCTTTAATTGAATGGACGCTTGATTATGACAGGCTTTATAGTAATCCAATAATGACTGATCATGGGCAATTGGAGGTCTTATCTTTATGTGATAAGTATGGCATTAAGATTCCTTCTTTAACTGGTGATTTTATTATGCAGCGGCCGTTCTATAAGCAGAAATATTCCGAGCATAAATCTGAATTATTGATGGATTTCGTAAGTGTTGTAAATGCATGTTCTAAGCTCAAAATTGGAATAATCGTATTCCCATTGGTGGATGAGGGAGCCTTGAAGAATTGTGAAGAAGAGGTTGAATTATTACAATTATTAAAATCAGTACATAAGCACCTGGTGGCTGCGGGGGTGAAGGTTGCATTTGAGTCCGATTATAAACCTAGACTGCTACACAATTTTATTAGTAAATTACCTGAAGATACTTATGGAATAAATTATGACATTGGTAATAGTGCTTCACTGGGGCATGATCCGGCGCTAGAAATCAGCACGTACGCTGACAGAATTTTAAATGTGCATATAAAAGATAGAACCTTCGGTGGGGGTACTGTTGCGCTTGGTAAAGGTGACGCACAGTTTAAAACAGTGTTTAATGAGTTGAAAAAAGCAGGATATGGCGGTAATTATATATTGCAAACAGCTCGATCAGAGGGTGGTTATCATAAAGAAGCGCTGAATAAGTATAGAGGAATGGTTTTAGAATGGATTTGAAGTTAGCGGGCCATACTGTGATGGTAAGTGGCTCTTCAAAAGGAATAGGGCTAGGGATAGGTAAAGTCTTGCTTAGCGAGGGGTGTAATGTTGTATTAAACGGCAGGTCGCTAAATGAACTGAAAAGTATTAAGGCTATCCTTAATACTGATAACGTAGATTTTGTTGCTGGTGATGTGACTGATCAAGCACAGGTAAATGATATATTTGATAAGGCAGTAAACAAATATGGATCTGTTGATCATCTCATTTGTAATGTTGGTTCTGGTAGTTCAGTGCCACCATGTACAGAAAGCATTGGTGACATTAGAGCAATGCTTGATATAAATTTTATTTCATCTTTTAATCTTATACAGCAATATGTAGGCTACAAAAAAAAATTAAATGATACAAAAAAAAGCTCTATTACTTGTATTTCATCAATATGTGGGCTTGAGTATGTGCCCGGTGCGCCAGCAGGATATGCAGCATCAAAGGCCGCTTTGTCAGCTTATGTAAAAAGTATAACGCCGGCATTAGCAGACATGAATATTAGAATAAATTTAATAGCACCTGGCAATGTTATTTTTTCTGGATCTACGTGGGAAAAAAAACTTGCGGACGATAAAAGTGGGGTAGAAAAAATGTTGCTGAGTGATGTGCCGTTAAAACGATTTGCAGTGCCCGAAGAAATAGGAAGTTTAGCTGCTTTTCTTTGCTCTAGTAAGTCAAGCTTTACTACCGGAGCAGTTTTTGTTGTAGATGGGGGGCAGACTAGATTATGGTAAATATTTCTTATGATTTACAAGAGACATCGGCATTAATTACGGGTGGGGCAGGGTTTTTAGGTAGACAGCATGCGAACGCACTACTGGAGTGTGGTGCTTCAGTCATATTGGCTGATATAAATAATGTAGAATTAAAGCGTGCAGAAAAATCACTAGCTAAATACGGCAGTAGATTGAATACTGTTCATATGGATATTACAAGTGAAGATTCAATAAGGGTTGTTAATGGTTTATATAAAAATATAAATGTCTTAATTAATAATGCTGCAATTGATCCTAAGGTTGATAGTGAATCAATGAGTATTGAAAAATCAAGAGTTGAAAATTTTTCTCTAGATCAGTGGGACTTAGAGCTCAATGTTGGATTGAGAGGGGCATTTCTTTGTAGTAAGGTGTTTGGAGGCTCAATGGCTGAAAATACAGGTGGAGTTATTCTAAATATTGCCTCAGATTTATCGGTAATTGCACCTGACCAGCGATTATATAAGAAAGAAGGACTTCCGGAGGCTTCGCAGCCTGTCAAACCAGTGACGTATTCTGTTATAAAAGCTGGACTGATTGGTTTAACAAGATATTTAGCATCATATTGGGCAGATAAAAATATCAGAGTAAATGCGTTGTCACCAGGCGGCATTTTTATAAACCAGCCTGAATCTTTTGTTGAAAAAATAACTGATTTGATTCCCATGGGGCGAATGGCAGTAGCAGGTGAGTATAAAGAGGCAGTTCAGTTTATGTGCTCTAAGGGGGCTAGGTATATGACAGGGCAAAATATTGTTATTGATGGCGGAAGATCAATTATATGATTCATTAATATAGAAAACATCACCCACCATTCTTGACGATAGTGATTGGTGCCAATAAAACCACTATAAATTTTACGCAGGGAAGTGCAAATGATTTCTCAATGGAATAAGCAGATACTTACAAGGCTCTTTGATTCTATATGTATATTGCTAGCTTCGTTTTTGTCTTATTGGTTGTTTAAAAGCTTTAGTGTAGGCCATTCCTTGGCTGACAGCCTTGTTGTTGGGAACGTATACTTTTTTGCAGCGCTTGGCATTCAGTTTTCGATTAATCATATATGTAATGTATATAGAGGGCATTGGCGCTTTTCCTCCTCCCCAGATATTTTTCGGATCATCAGGGCGACAATTTTATCAGCAGCGCTGTTATTTTTCTTGGGCTATTTTCAAATAATAGAGGCTATCCATTGGCAATATACATTGTTATATTTTGTGTTCACGGTTATGTTTTTAAGCGGCGGTCGGCTCTTATACAGAAGCTATAAAAGTAGGTTTGGCGAGAAAACACCTAAATTAAATAATATTATAGTTGTCGGTTCGGGAGTGGAGGCGGAAAATTTAATTCGATACTTAGTAAATAGTAAAAAGAAATACAAGGTTATAGGTATTGTAGATGATAGTGTTGGTGAACAGCGTCGAGAATTGCATGGAGTTCGTGTAATTGGTTATACGGATAAATTACAGGATTATGTTAAAAAATATAAAGCTGATACAGTCGTGATCGCCTCTTCAAAGCCCACGTCAAAAATATTTAATAAGGTGGTGCAGTTGTGTAGCACCGTTAATGTTAATGTTAATGTTCAAACGGTTCCAAGTATTGATCAAATGGTTTCTGGCAGCAACAAGGAAAGCTTTTTGCGTCCTTTGTTATTAGAAGATTTATTATGGAGAGAACCTGTTCCTTATGACAAAGAGGATTTAATTGAGTTAATTCAGGACAGAGAAATACTCGTGACAGGGGGTGGCGGTTCGATAGGGTCAACTTTAACAAATATTATTGCCAGTTTGAAACCTAAAAAACTAATTATTGTAGATTATTCAGAGTTTAATCTGTACTCCATAGAAAAAAATATAAGTAAGAAATATGCGGGACTAGAGATAGTCGTGTACTTGGAAAATATTTCTGATCAGGCGGCAATGCGTCAGATATTTAATAGTCACACGATTGATATTGTCTTTCATGCAGCCGCATATAAGCACGTCCCATTGTTAGAAAATCAGCCTATTTGCGCAATTAAAAATAATATTTTTGGGACGCAGACTGTGGTGACACTGGCTGATCAATATCGAGTAAGCAAATTTATTTTAATTTCTACGGATAAGGCGGTCTCCCCGTGTAATGTTATGGGAGCAACAAAAAGAGTGAGTGAAATACTTTGTCAAAAGTTTAATTCGCAATCGAAAACAAATTATATGATTGTACGATTTGGTAATGTGCTCGGTTCTGTTGGTAGTGTCGCTCCCCTTTTTGAGGAGCAAATACGAAATAATGAACCAATAACTATAACGCATCGTGACACAACAAGGTATTTTATGACCATACCAGAGGCTTCACAGTTAATTTTGTTGGCTGCTGCATACGGCGAAGGCGGTGAGGTATTTGTGTTGGATATGGGTAAGCCTGTGAAAATATTAGACTTAGCAAAAAAAATGATTACCTTAATGGGGGGTAATGCTGCAGAGTTTATAATAAATGAAATAGGTTTACGTCCTGGTGAAAGATTGCATGAAGAGCTATTTTATTCAGCTGAAAGCCTAATGAAAACAATGCACCCTAAAATAGCTAAAGCAACTTGCAAAGGTAGCATCAGTGATATTGATGACTTGATATCAGCCCTTGCCGGCTATTGCAGGGATAAAGATCAAAAAAGAGCAAAACAGCTATTATTGCAGTACTTCAGTGAAAAACCATCAACACTCAGAAAAAACGAAGAAACTTTGATTTCGCTGTAAAATGCAGTTTATATGATTTAATTCCGAACATAAACTTTCAAAAAAAGATTGATTTGTATGAATATTTGGTTAGTAAAAGATGGTGAGCCGATTCCCTGTTTAGAAAGTGACGCGCGAAAAATGCGCACAGCTAATATGTGCGAGTTTCTTGGTGGCAAGGGCAATGAGGTCTTATGGTGGACATCATCTTGGTCTCATTACGGTAAAAAACGATATAAGGCCTCAAAAAATATTGTTAAAGTTACCAATAATTATAGTGTTTCTGTAATGAAGGGGTTTGGTTATAAAAAAAATATATCTATAAGTAGATTGTTACATTATTCATTACTTGCTATGAAGCTTTATTTTAAAGCAAGGAAGTGCAAAAAACCCGATATAATTATTTGTTCGCTGCCTTCTGTTGAATTTGCTTATGTTTGCGGAAAAATTGCGAGTAAGTATGGCTGCCTTTGCTTGCTTGATCTACGTGATATGTGGCCTGATATTTTTGTAATGAATGCACCCCCTAAATTAAAAGGGCTGGTAAGGTTTCTTTTTAGCTACCAATTTAGAATGATGAAAAGTGCAACAAAGAATGCGACTGGGTTTATTGGAATCACTGATCGCTACTTAAAGTGGGCTTGTGAATATGCCAATAGGCCAATTTCTAAAAATGATATAGTTTTACCACTTGTTTCAGAAAACTTTAAAGTTAATAGTGGCGTAAATGTAAATAATATAAAATTAAGTGAAATTAAAAGGGAAGGTTCGTTCAATATTGTATATGCTGGGAATTTATCATTGACGAGTGTAAACATAATACCAATAATGAAATTATTTTTAGACCTTCCTGATAACATACAGTTACTCATGGCTGGATCAACCTGTGGTGATTCAGCTCTTGAAGAGCAATATCTTGAGCTGGCAAAAAAAATTCCTAACATACATTATCTGGGCTGGCTTAATAGAGAGGAGCTAAACCAATTATATCAAATGAGTGACGTAGCACTGGCTCCTTATTCAATAAAGGGCTACTTCTCTATGAATTTAACTAATAAGCCTATTGAATATATGGGGTATGGATTGCCGGTGTTAACTACAGGCGAGTCGTATTTGACAAGTTTTATAATAAAAAATAATGTTGGGTTGATTTATTCACTTGGGTGCCAAGATGATTCATTTATAAATACTATATTAAAGCTATATAATGATGAAAAATATCTTTTGTCTTTAAAGAACAACTGCCTATTAGTGCATAAAAGGGATTTTGATTATACTGAGGTTATGGATAGGTTCTACTCATTTTTAAATTTAATTAACAGTAAGTCAACAAATAATACGGCATAAGAATTATAGGGGATACTTAAGTGGCTAAATTTAGCAAATACCAAGATTACGTAATTAAAGATGGGGCGTTAATTGGTGAATTTGAAGAAATGTATAAAGAATTTGACGATCCTTGGGAGCAACTAACTCGAGAGAGGTTTTCATCTGAAAAAGCGATTGCTATAAATTGGTGTCATCTGTTACAGGCGACATGTAATAGAAGAATAAGGGTTGTTGAGCTTGGGTGTGGGCTCGGTGCGTTCACAAGTAAGCTTGCAAGTCAGGGGTTTGATGTACTTGGTATTGATGTCTCCAGAACAGCTATTGAAAAGGCTAGGAGCCTTCAAACTCAAGGCATGTTTGAGGTTGGGGATATAAATGACTTTGATATTTATCACAAGTTCAAGCCCGATGTTTTTATTTTAGCTGAGATCACATGGTACGTACTAGATAAGCTGTCTAATTTCATAAAACATACAAAGAAGAATTTTCCCGGCGCGCATTTAGTACATTTGCTTAATGTTTATTCGGGGAGGGAGCAAAAGTATGGTAATGAATACTTCTCTAATGCTGAAGAAATAATTAGATTTTTTACTAAACATGGCGCTGATGTTATCGAGTGCGGGGAAAATATGAGTTATTTAGCTAAAAATAGGAATAGAACATATTTTCTATCAAAACTATGATTTAGTTTTTTATTCTAGAGGGTATACATGTTTAGCAACCAAAAAAGGCGTGAGTTAAATAAAGAGCATTTATATAATAGTTTACGCGCATTTTATAAAATGCGAAAAGCCTCGAATGAATGTGAAGATAAGTACCTTGAAAGATTAAGTGGTTTTAATAAAAATAAGGATAGATATTTAGATGTATGTAAAAAAAGGTGCTTTAATACATCCAGAGTGCGAGTGCGGGAAATTGCCGGTAGTATTGTAGCCGGGATAAAAAGAGTACTTAAGTTTTGTAGCATGACTCCTATATATTTTCGTCAATATTACATTATACATAGGCTGAGCAAACGAGGAAGACATGAAGGAATATTATTGATAGCGTTATCTTCAAGTAGACTTCCTATTCCAAAGCAAACTACCGATGTTCAAAAATGGTTTGAGGAAGTGTTAACTCCGCTTGAAGGCATAGCACATCACAATGAAATAAAAGATTTTCTTAGTAATGATGTTAAGTTTATTTTTGATCCTAAAAAAAATAGTCAGTTTTGGTCGAAAAGGAAATACCTTTGGGCAATAGGTGGGATTATCATTGATGAAAACTTTTTGCTCGCAAGTATCATATGTTATTTTTTAGTGTCACCCATAAGATTTTTTGGTGTAATTCGTGATTTACGCTATTTTTTTAGAAAAAAAATAAAATCTCAATATGGTTTGTCTTTGAAATATTTTCTATTCTGCAATATCTTTTTTATTTCGTTTAATGAGCTTTTAAAAAAAGAAAGTAAGTTGCGTTCAGTGTTTTTAACTAATAATTCTATTACAACTGAATTATTAAGAATATATTTAATTCAAGATATGCGATGTGAAAAAATCATTGAAGTTACACATGGTGTTGTTTCAACAGTATTTGAAACATATATTGCTGAACTGTTTGATGTTGCGAGTCTTTATAACTATCTGCTTAGCAATCGACATTACTTTGTTTTACAGCTTCCGGGTACGTTAGTATCAAAAACGATACAAAGGCAAATGTATACTAGTCATTTCTGCATAAATACATATGTAAATAATTATTTTCTATTGCTAGATAATAAAAATAAGGTTTTTGAAGGATTGCTTTCGCAGTTAAATGAGCTGGGTTTGGGCCGTGGGAGGGTAACTATAGTCACGGTATTTGGAAATCATCCGCGGGGGAAGAATTTAAATACATCTGATACTCTGTTGCTTGAAATAAAAATAATGACCATTATTTTAAACCTTATGAGTAAGGTGGGAGACTTTCAGATTGTATACGTGCCTCATCCAATCATTGATTTAAAAAATCTAAGCCACGATTTTTTTAAACATAGTAGTATTACAATATGTAACAGCTCTACGTTTTGTTATTTGTTCTCTGACTTAGTCGTTTCTTTAATATCTAGTACTAGTTTTGAGGCAAGTTACTTCGGGGCAGAGAGTGTGATGCCAATTATTCCCAATGATGGTTTTTTTACAAAAGAAACGTTAAGTGAAATCACCTATCCTGAGAATGATTCTTTTGAAAGCTTTATGAAAGTGCTTACGTTGGCTACAAAGAAAGTAATGGTGAGCCCAAGGGAGCGTGTCGAAAATAAAATGCTATTACGCTTAGAAAAGGTAGGCATATTTCAATAATAATTTTTCTTTTTATTGTCTGAAAATGGTGATTTTTTATGAAACAAAATGAACTAGAGGCTCTTTTGCTCCTCTGCGAAGATGCTGCATGTACTTTCATTGACCGACGATTTTTTGAGCTAGTGCAACAATGCACTTTCAATTGGGATGATTTTTATTTTTGTGCCAATAGGCATCATATTTTGGGGTTGGCTTATAGAAGTAGTTTAATTTTAGTGCCTGACTTAATTCCTGAATATATTATAAAAAAACTGAAGCAAAGACATATACAAAGAACTTTGAGAAATTTAGCTGTGTTAAAAGAGAGTATAAAGATTCAACGAATATGTAGCGAACTTAGTATAAAAATTGTTTTTTTTAAAGGACCTGTTTTATCAGTGCAGTTGTATGATGACCCTATAATAAGAAGCTTTTGCGATCTTGATGCTTGGGTATCAATTGATGATGAAAAAATACTTGAGCCTAAATTAGCAGATTTAGGCTATATTAAAAAAAGACAAATGTCACCGAAACAGCTGAATCATCATTATAAATATGGTAAAGACATGTCTTATTTCAATGATGAGGTTGGTCTATCTCTGGACTTACATTGGCAATACGATAATTATAGAGAAAAGATGTCTGCATTGGTTAGTCATGTTGATGATTTTACATACAAGATATTTCTAGGCGGTTGCAGCCTTAGGGTGCTGGAGAAGCATGTGAATTGCTGTTATCTTGCGTATCATGGTAGTCGATCCGGCTGGTTAAAAATAAAGTGGTTGCTTGATTTTTATCATTGCTATAAAATGTGTGATGAAAGATCACTGCTGTTATTGGCTAGACGGATGAACGTATATAGGCATTTACAACATTCAATAGCGCTTTGTGACTATTTGTACAAAAAAAACATCAAAGGGTGCCCTGCTATAGATCGTAGGATTAAATATAGCGTTGATTTAGTGGTAAGGCATATGTTTTCGTTAAAAAATACCTCAATTAAGGATTCCGTATACTATAGAAAAATAAATTATTTGCTTGCGAAAGGAGTGAAGGAAAAACGGTTTCTATTACAGCTTTCATTGTTAAATTTTGAGTCGCAAGCGTCTGATGTTCCAATCTCAGATAGGTTCTTTTATTTTCATGTTATTATTCGCCCATTTTATATTATTTTTAAGCACTTTTTGAGGCCCAAGTTACGAAAAATTATGAGCTAGTTATAGCTTTAGTGTCTTTTGATTCAACGCTTATTATCTATAGAGATAAAAGGAAGTTATTATAATGAAATGGAGCCTCAGCCCCCGCCAAATATGTGATCTTGAATTACTCAGTAACGAAGGTTTCAAGCCGCTTACCGGTTTTTTGTGTCAAAAAGATTACCAATCAGTTTTAAATAATATGCGTCTAAGCACAGGTGAAGTGTGGCCGATGCCAATCACGCTAGATATATCTCAAGAATTTGCAGGTAGTATCGAATTAAACACAGAAATTGAGTTGCGTGATCTTGAGGGTATTGTCTTAGCAACGATGATTGTCGAAGACAAATGGCAACCCAATAAAGCTGAAGAAGCTGAAAGGGTATTTGGCACGACTGATCTAGCGCATCCCGCAGTACGTTTTTTAATGGAACAAGCCGGTGAAGTATATTTAGGCGGAAAAATCACCCCTGAACAACTACCATCGCATTATGATTTTACTCACATTCGTCGTACACCAGCAGAGCTAAAAAAATACTTTAAAGACAATGGCTGGGATAAGGTGGTGGCATTTCAAACGCGTAATCCAATGCATCGTGCACATCAGCAGCTGACTATTAATGCTGCTAACGACCTAGGTGCGCATGTATTGATCCATCCGGTGGTAGGTATGACTAAACCGGGCGATATTGATTGTTTTACGCGCGTGCGTTGTTACGAGAAATTGATTAAGCGTTACCCTGAAAATTCAGCGATGTTAAGCTTGCTACCCTTAGCGATGCGCATGGGCGGACCGCGTGAGGCACTTTGGCATGCGTTGATTCGTAAAAATTACGGTTGTACGCATTTTATTGTTGGTCGTGATCATGCGGGGCTGGGTAATGATTCACATGGCAATCCGTTTTATGGTCCTTATGATGCGCAAGAGATTGTTGCCAAATACCAAGATGAAATTGGTATTGAGATGGTGCCGTTTAAGGAAATGGTTTTTGTTAAAAATACCAAAACGTATCAGCCTGCAGATAGTGTGACGGATCCAGAGCAAATTGCACGTATCTCGGGCACGGAATTTCGTCGTCGTCTGCGTGCTGATGAAGAAATTCCCGAGTGGTTTTCATTCCCTGAGGTCATTGAAGAATTAAAACGTACGATTCCAGCGAAAGAAAAACAAGGATTTACCGTATTCTTTACTGGTTTGTCGGGTGCGGGTAAATCAACTATTGCTAAAGCGCTTATTAGTCGCTTATTAGAGCATGGTGGGCGATCAGTGACCCTACTTGATGGTGACTTGGTGCGTAAAAACTTGTCGAGTGAATTAGGTTTTTCAAAAGAGCATCGTGATCTGAATATTGCCCGCATTGGTTATGTGGCAAGTGAAATTACCAAGCATCGCGGCATTGCTGTTTGTGCGCCTATTGCGCCGTATCGTTATACGCGTCGTCAAGTGCGCGATATGATTGCAGAGTATGGTGGATTTATTGAAGTGCACGTATCAACACCGTTAGCGGAATGCGAAAGGCGTGATGTGAAAGGTTTGTATAAAAAAGCACGTGCTGGTGAAATTAAAGGCTTTACTGGTATTGATGATCCGTATGAGGCGCCAGAGCATGCTGAGTTAGTGCTTGATACTACTGGCCAATCCGTTGCTAGCCAAGTGGATAAAGTAATGGAATATCTACAAAACCAAGGATACCTGTTAACAGAATCTACAACATTGGACGTTAAGAATGAAGCAGCGCAAACCGCAAAAGATAGAGAAGCATTATCGGAGCCTAGCGAAGTCGCTTAGCTGGCGTATATGTGCAACGATAACTACGATGGTTATCAGTTATTTTGTTACGGGTAGTATTACTGTCGCGTTATCGATAGGTTCAATTGAGGTGTTTGCGAAGCTAATGTTGTTTTACTTTCATGAGCGTGTATGGAATGGAGTGAATTTTGGTCGAGTCAATAATAGCAGTGAACAGCAGTCTGTTGAATCAAGTTAAAGATATTGCAAAAGCTGCTGGTAAAAAAATACTTGAAATCTACGGCCAAGGTGATTTTGAGCAAAAACAAAAATTAGATGGCACGCCGCTTACTGCTGCAGACCAAGCAGCACATGTGTTTATTACAGCACGCCTCAGTCAACTAACTCCTGATACACCAATCCTATCCGAAGAGTCTAAACAAACCATTGAATATGAAGTTAGAAAAAATTGGTCACAATATTGGCTTGTTGATCCGCTGGATGGCACCAAAGAATTTATCAAGCGCAATGGAGAATTTACTGTCAATATTGCATTGATTGAGGATGGTAAGTCGGTATTGGGGGTGGTATATGCGCCAGTGCTTGAGGCCTTATATTTTGCGGATGTAGATCAAGGCGCTTATCGCCAAATAAATAATCAACAGCCAAAAGCGTTGCCAATAAAAAAGGGGGGTGCTGCAGTTATAAAAGTAGTGGCATCGAAATCTCACTGCACGCCTGAAACGAAAGCATTTATCAAGGAAATTGAAAAACAAGGCAAGCCTGTTGAGATAGTATCAAAAGGCAGTTCATTAAAATTATGCATGGTTGCCGAAGGCAGTGCTGATATTTATCCACGCTTGGCACCAACTATGGAATGGGATACGGCTGCTGCTCAATGTGTGGTTGAACAAGCCGGTAAGCAAGTGCTGCAATATGAAACCAGCCAGCCGGTCACTTACAACAAAAAAGATCTACTCAACCCCTGGTTTGTTGTGAAATAGTGCGCTAGTATAAAACCTCATGCCGATTTGACTCGTCAGCTTGCTGGGCATGTAAAATAAACAGCTAAAGCGATTGGGATAACCACCAAAGCTTTAGTGAGGTGGTTTTTTTATGTCTCTTGCCTCGCTATGCACACATCCTAACCACTTTAGCCTTATTGAAGCATTAAAAATAAGGATATTGAAATGACTACAACGCATATTTTTGGTTTTCCTCGCATAGGCTCTCACCGCGAAATCAAAAAAGCGCAAGAAGCGTATTGGAAAGGTGATATTAACTATACTGAGCTGCAAGAAGTCGGATCCGAGATACGAAAAAAACATTGGGACTGGCAAAAACAATCAGGCTTAGATTATGTTTCGGTGGGTGATTTTTCGTGGTATGACCATGTGCTCGATACCGCGGCTTTATTTGGCATTATTCCTGAGCGCTTTAAGCAGCAGCAAATCAATTACGATATCAATACGTATTTTTGCATGGCGCGCGGTAAAGCGCCGGATGGTTTGGATGCGCCGGCGTGTGAGATGACCAAGTGGTTTGATACCAATTATCACTATATTGTGCCTGAGCTAACGGAACAAACACGCTTTGAAATTATCGAGCGTAAGATATTTAGTGAGGTGAAGCAGGCACTTGAATTGGGTTATAAACCCAAGCCTACGCTATTGGGCCCTATTTCTTTATTGTGGTTAAGCAAAGCAAAAGACGGTGTTGATAAGCTCAGTTTATTATCGCGACTTAAGTGTGTCTATCAGCAAGTGTTACTTATATTGCATGAGCTCGGTGTGGAATGGATTCAAATTGATGAGCCGGTATTTGTGTTGGACTTACCTAAAGAGTGGCAACAAGCGGCGATTGATTGTTACCGAGATATCAATATTAATGGCACGAAATGTTTATTGGCTACGTATTTTGGCGGATTAAAAGACAACCTGAATTGGGTTACCAAGCTGCCGGTATCGGGATTGCATATTGATGCGTGTCGCGGTGCAGATGAGCTTGAAAAAGTGGTCAATGCATTACCAAAAAATAAAATTTTATCGGTTGGGGCAATTGATGGTCGTAATATTTGGCGTGCTGATCTTAATGGGTTAATCAATAGATTAGCTCCGATTAAACAAGAGCTAGGTGACCGTTTATGGATTGGACCGAGCTGTTCGTTATTGCATTGTCCAATTGATTTGGCGTTGGAAAATCATTTGGATGAAGAAGTCAAAAGCTGGTTTGCATTTGCTAAACAAAAACTAGATGAGTTAGTTGTTTTATCTAAAGGTCTAACAGAAGGTAAGCAAGCGATTGCGCAGCAGTTGGCTGAAAATCAACAGGCCATTGCTAGTCGACAGCAATCGTCTCGTATCCATAATGATGCAGTTAGTGAAAAACTAAAGCAGGTGACCAGCAGTTTTTATCATCGAGCACAGCCTTATCAGCAACGTACAAAGAAGCAGCGCGAGAAATTGCAGTTGCCTTTATTGCCAACCACGACTATTGGTTCATTTCCACAAACCAAAGACATTCGACTCTTGCGTCGTGATTTCAAAAAGGGTGAGTTATCGCAAGCACAATACGATCAGCAAATTAAGCAACACATAAAAGAAGTCATAACTGAGCAAGAAAACTTGGGTTTAGATGTGTTGGTGCATGGAGAAGCGGAAAGAAATGATATGGTCGAACACTTTGCTGAACATTTAAATGGCTTTGTGTTTACCCAATACGGCTGGGTACAAAGCTACGGTTCGCGCTGTGTAAAGCCGCCGATTATTTATGGCGATGTCAGTCGCAAGCATGAGATGACGGTGGCGTGGAGTCAATATGCGCAATCGTTAACGGACAAACCGGTTAAAGCGATGTTAACCGGTCCGGTAACCATTTTAGCTTGGTCATTTGTGCGCGATGATCAACCAGAAAGTGATACGGCGCGGCAAATTGCCTTGGCGTTACGTGATGAGGTGTCTGATTTAGAGGCAGCGAATCTTAATGTTATTCAGATTGATGAGCCAGCGTTTCGTGAGTTACTGCCTTTGCGTCAAGCCGATTGGCGTGAGTATTTGAGTTGGGCAACGGCATGTTTTCGTTTAAGTTCGAGCGGTGTTAAGGATGAAACCCAGATCCATACGCATATGTGTTATTCAGAGTTTAACGATATTATTTCATTTATTGCCGATTTGGATGCAGATGTAATAACGCTGGAAAGTTCGCGCTCGGATATGGAATTGCTACAAGCGTTTGAAAACTTTGCCTACCCTAATGAAATTGGCCCGGGGGTATATGATATCCATTCGCCGCGTGTGCCATCGCAGGAAGAGATCTGTCAGTTGTTGGTTAAAGCTGAAAAATATGTGCCGATTGAGCGTTTGTGGGTGAATCCAGATTGTGGTTTAAAGACTCGTGCTTGGCCGGAGGTGAAGGCGGCATTGATTAATTTAGTGGCAGCTGCAAAGCAATTACGAGTGGCACACCAAAGTTCGGCTGCTGCATAAACTAACCGTACATTTTGGGCCGCAAGGCCCCCGGCATTGCATGGATTGACAACAGTTCCACTATCTATATCATGAACGCTCGATACGTAGCATGCGTATATCTCAAGTATTATTATTAGGGTAAAGGCGTTGGAGCAAAGTTCAAAAAAAACACTGATTGTACTGCCTACGTACAATGAAAGAGAAAATCTACCTTTTTTGGTGGAAGGAATTCGTGCAAATATTGGGTTGAATCAAGATATTCTGATTATTGATGATAGCTCTCCAGATGGTACTGGCGAGGCGGCAAAGGCGCTTGCAGAAAATAACCAGCATATCCATGTGGCTATTAGGCCGCAAAAGTCTGGGCTTGGCACTGCCCATATTTATGGTATTCAATATGCTGTAGAGCATCATTATGATTATGTGCTTACCATGGATTCGGATTGCTCACACGACCCGAGTCACCTTCCTAGTATTATTAAAGGCATGGAAACGCATGATATTGTGATTGGTTCACGCTATGTGCCGGGTGGCAAGATTGAAAATTGGCCTTTTTGGCGGCGATTATTGAGCAAGTTTGCTAATGGCATGATCAAATTGTTTTTGGGTCTTTCAGTAAAAGACAGTACCAGTGGTTATCGCTGCTATCGAACGGAAATATTCAAGCAATTTGCTTTTGAAGACATTTTTTCAACTGGTTATTGTTTCTTAACTGAGATTATCTATCGTTTTGTTTATCAGGGCGCTTCAGTATTGGAATCGCCGATCACGTTTTGTGATCGTAAATTCGGCAAGTCTAAGATTTCAAAAGCGGAGCTTCTTATGTCGCAATGGACGCTAGTACGTTTGCGTTTTGATCCTAGTATTCGCCGCACATTAAAAAAAGCACGTGCGCTTGCTGCTAGGGCATAAATACTTTTTAACGCTTCGGTAAAGTTAGCGCAGGATGTAGTGCCGTAATTGTTCTGCATGTTGTGGAGACTTTTGCTTGAGCTCTTCAAATGTCGGCATATGCATATCTTCATATTCAAAGCTGGGTGTTACCGCTTCGCTTACCAGTGCGTATTCGGCGCCCATTAAGTCATAGGCTTTCCATGTGCCGGCCGGGCAAAACACTTGCGGTGTGTGTCCAGCGTTTAAGTTACTACCAAGTGTTTCTTCGCGCATGCTGCCATCCTTTTCAATAAAGACAATTTTTAAGGCCGCGCCTTGGTGGTGATACAGCATCAAATCAGATTTATTTATGGCAAATACGCTAATGCCTGATTCTGCCGTCACTAAATAATAAATACTGCTCATGCTAAAGCGTGGTTTGTTTTCACTATTGGTGCACTCAATGGTTGAGCAATAGGTGCGTCGAAAGTAGCCGCCTTCGCAGTGCTTTTCTAGATTCAGTGTTTGGATGATTTGTTCGATTTCTGTCATGGAGACGCCTTATATATAGAGTAAGCGCGAGCAGTATATCGTAAATAAACACTTGACGATATCGCCAGAATGTATATACTAAAAGTATATACATTGTCGTGAGGGGATTTACAAATGAGAACGACAAAGGTGTTTAAAAGTGGTAACTCAATGGCGGTGAGGCTGCCAAAAGATTGCCAGCTAACTGGGGATACGGTCGAGATTATAAAGAAGGGTAACACTCTGATTTTAAGAGAAATACCTCCAAATCTGGCCAAGGCATTCGAGCTCATGGAGCATATGCCAAATGACTACTTTACGATGGGCCGAGATGACGCGGCGCCACAAGAGAGGGGAAGTTTTGAGTGACTTTACGCTATCTACTGGATACCAATTTATGTATCCACATCGCTCAACACCGACCACACGAAGTGTTGGCGCGATTCGAAAAATTAAAGGTAGGTGAGGTGAGCATGTCAGCAGTAACTTATGGTGAGTTGTTGTTTGGGGCAGAAAACAGTGGTCAACGGAAGCAGTCGATTCAGTTGATTGAGCAGTTGGCTAACTTGATTCCACCACTGCCGATATGCATGGAATCAGGTAAGTATTACGGTGCACTGCGCGCCATGCTGGATAAAGAACAGCAATCGTTAGGCAGCAGTGATTTGTGGATAGCATCACAAGCGTTGGCATTAAAGACCACGCTAGTGACGAATAGACCACAACAGTTTGAACATGTACCACGTTTGAAATGCGAGAATTGGGTACATTAAACAGTTACATGCCGGGGGGCTTGTAAGCGCGGGAAAATAAGGGGGGGCCTTCGGCCCTCCCTTTCTTTATGGCGCGATAAGCGGGCAATCTTGAACAAACTGACTCATTAAAAATTTGTCACTTATTATTTATAAGCTCCGCATTTTTAATGAGTCAGTTTGTCCAACCTTGCTACGCTACTCACACCATAAAGCAGCAGACTTTATTTCAGGGTATATTCATGTTTTCATTCAATCTGTACCTAAATCTGAGCTTTATATCGGGTATGATAGCGACACGCTGAATAGCAGCACGACGAACGTTGGTAATTAGCAAGTTTTATTCAGCTCATCAAACAACGCAAGCGTATTTTTCTCATTAAGCACGCGAGCTATGGTATTTATGCCAAAACTTACATACATTTGTGTTTTGGGGGAATAGAGATACATAAATTGGTAGCCATTTGTCTGACCCTGATAAAAATAAATCATCTGCTTTTGCTGCGAAGAATACATACCAAAAATGCCGAGACCAAAACCTATTTGATCAGGTTGCTTTTTTGGGTCAAATGGTAGTCCATTAGCGGTTGATACCAGGCTGGTTAATTGCTTGAGCTGCTTTTTATTTAACAATACACCAGGCGTATATAAAGCATGAATATAGCTATTGATATCCGTGGGTGTAGACACGATCGCGCCGCTGTAGTTGGAGGGAGATAAAGAGTAAGCGGTCACATCTTCGCCAAATTTTTGAAAAGGGTAGGGGTTAGAGCCTTTACGATAAAAGTCATAGCCATGCACGATACTTTTTTTGTTGACCCCGGGGATGTCGGCAAGTTTATCTTTAACAAAATATGTATGTTGTAAGCCTAGCTTTTTAATAATACGTGTATCGACTGCATCATAACCACTTTGTGACCCTAGTTTGCCGATAAGTTCGCCTAATAATGTGTAATTAGTATTTGAATACTCGAATTTCGAACCAGGTTTGAAGTCTAAGGGTAACTTATAGGTGAGGTTTAAAATTTTAGTCGGGGGGATGTAATTATGGTATTCATCAGCAGAGAATTTTCTGAAAATATCAGTTGATTTTACTGTGCCATTGCCTGGGATACCGCTGGTCATGTTGAGTAGTTGCTTGATAGTGACTTTTCCCCACTTTGGATAGTGTGGGAAATATTTGGCAATGGGTGTGCTTAGGTTTATGTGTTTTTCTTGTAGCAATTGCAGAACAACTACGGAAACGAAAGATTTTGTTATGCTACCAATCTCAAATAAACTGTTCTGATCAACGGGTGTTAAAATTTTAAAGCCAAGGGTCCCAGCATAGGCGTAGTTTGGACGATGACGTTTGCATTGGCTGGCTAATGAAATCGCAGTGATCTGTTTGCTGCTATGCAAAATCTTTTTAGCAAAGGTGTGTAAGATCGCATGCTGGGTATTTGCTGCGGATGTTGATGAAGCAATCAGTATTGTTTGTGTCAACAACAAAGTTATGGTTATAAGTATTTTTCTGAGTTGCTTCATTAATTATTATCCTATATTGGTTTCGAAATATTTTGTTGCCATTTAGTTAGCTAGTAAATTAACAATTAAGCGAATTAACAAATCTTTTTGAGTAGGTTTGCTTTCTGCAACGAGCAGTGCTAAAGCGACCAAGCCATTATCATTAATGTTAATGGCTATATTTTGCACCTTCAAGTACAGCAAAAAGATCAAGCAACCAATCCGTTTATTACCATCACTGAATGGGTGATCTTTAATAACAAAATAAAACAAATGGGCAGCACGTTGTTCACTAGTGGCATAGAGCGCTTCACCATCAAAGGTTTGTTCAATATTGCCAAGAATACTTTCCAGCCCATGCTCACGCTCATTACCAAACAATGCGCTGGCTTCCTTATTTTCAGCGAGCTTTACTTTTAATGCGTTAATGGCATCTAATGCGGTTTGATAATTTAAGGGCCCAACCGATAATTTCCCTTGTTGCGGTAGTGTTAATTGATCTTCATCATAAGCTAATAGTAAAGACCAGGTCTTCGCATAGTGATTAATGAGCCGGATGGTTTCGGCACCAATATCGTTGACTAATTCATTTTGTGTCAATGTCTGCTGTAGTAATTCTAAAGATTGCTGCAATTCTTCAACACCGCGTTCGGCAAGGCGTTTTTTATAAATAGAATATCCACCAATTAAATGTTGCTTTAATACAGTTGTTGCCCATTGCCTAAATTCAGTGCCGCGCTTTGATCGAACTCGGTAGCCAACAGAAATTATCACATCTAAATTATAATGTTGAATATCATAACTTTTCCCATCTCCTGCAGTTATCCGGAATTTCCGGATGACTGAACCCTCAATCAGCTCTCCTTCTTTGAAGATGTTTTGTATATGTTCTGATATGGTTCTTATATTTTTATCAAATAAATCAGATAGTTGCCTTTGCGTGAGCCACACTGTTTCTTTGTCTAAATTCACCGAAAGTTCTATATGCCCATCTTTTGCTTTATAAATAATGACATCCGACATCACAAATCCCTCCTTATGGAATAGGCAAATAAGCTAACATAAAAACTGAAGAATTTTTATCCGTATTTGGTGAATTATTTTAAGGCCTCTGTGATTTGCTGTAGCGTCAACAAGCGGTCCTTGAGTGTTTCATACAGCTTTTGACTGTCTTGTTTAGCGCGTTCAACGCCCCACTGATCAAACGGGTTGATGTCGAGTAAATAAGCCAAAGCAAATACGGCATGTTCATACATAGCTAATAGGGCGCCGAGTGACTGAGGTGTTAGTTCTTCGATAACAAATAAATTAGCGACTTGTTGGCCGGTTATGCTTTTTTGTTTTTGTTGGTCATCGGGTGCGCCATCGCGCAGTGTGCGTAATTGGGTTAAACAATTAGCGGCAAGTAAGGCTTGTGTTTTTGTATCACCATCTGGCTGGCGCAGTGGCAAAATAAAATCAGTCATTAGGCGGTGGTTGCCTTGCATCATGAGTTGTTGATAACTGTGTTGACAATTGGTGCCGGGGCCACCAAATACCATTGGGCCGGTGAGGCTGCTGATGGCTAAGCCTTGGTTGTTGACACTCTTGCCGAGACTTTCCATAAACAGTTGTTGTAAATATTCGGTTAAGCTACGTAAATGATGTGAGTAGGGTAAGATAGCGATATTCGATAAGCGTTCAGTGCGAATCAAATGAAATAATTGTGCGGCGTAATACAGCGGCATATTGTTTGCGCTGTCGGCATGTAGAAAATGTTCATCCATTTGATGGGCGCCGTGCAGCAGTTGCTGAAAGCGCTCGAATCCTAGCGCGATAGCGCTGCTTAATCCAACAGCTGACCAAATGGAAAAGCGACCACCAATCCACTCTGGCATAAACAACACTTGGTCGCTGCTAATGCCTTGTGCAATTGCGGCATCAATATTATTGCTAATGCCAATTAGATGTTTTTTCACTTCAATGCGATGTTGTTTTAGCCAGGCTTTAGCCAGTTGTAAATTTTCAATTGTTTCTAAAGTTTTAAACGATTTACTGGCGACGATAAATAAGGTGTGCTTGGGGTTGAGTTTCTTCAATAGCGAACGCATTTGCGAGCTATCGAGATTTGATACAAAGTGTGGCCGTGGCCCATCAATTAGATGGCTGAAGGTTTCACAGACCAGCTTGGGGCCAAGGTCTGATCCGCCGATACCAATGTTTACTACATCTGTAATGACTAATTGATTAAAGGTTTGTTGACGGATGCGCTTGCATAATTTCTGCATCGGCTCAAGGTATGCCGTTACTTGATCATTGGGTTTGGGTTGGCGGCAAGCCGTATGCCAAGCGGGTCGGCCCTCACTGAGATTGACAATGCCACCTTGAAATAATTTCTCGCGCCATTGCGTAAAGTTATTGTGTGCCAATAAATCTAACGCTTGTTGGTTATTGATGTTCGGTGAAGGAAAAAAGCTTAAGCCTCCCTGGCTAATGGCGTGTTGGTGCTGCTCGTGTACGAGTTCAGCAACCGCATCCTGAGTATCATCCATGTTTTTCACTATGCATTGACCTTTTTGTTGGTATCCTGATGGTTGGGGTTGTTTTGTTGTGTCAGCTCTTTGTTAAGATAAAACTCGATCGTTTGTTTTAACATCTTGTCAAAATCTTGCGATGGCTGCCAGCCTAGGCTGGTCTGAATCTTGCTATTGTCTATCGCATAGCGCCAATCATGACCTTTACGGTCTTCAACAAAACTAATGAGCTTTTCATGTGGCGCATTGTGAGGCCGGTAGCCGTCCATTAGTTGGCAAATTGATTTTATTAGGGTTAAGTTATCTAACTCATTTTTACCGCCAATATTATACACTTCGCCGATGGTGCCTTTTTCTAAAATGCAGGCGATCGCATCACAATGATCAGTTACAAATAACCAGTCACGAATATTTGAGCCATCACCATATACAGGGATGGGGGCTTGTTGTAAGCAGCTATTGATGACAACGGGAATTAACTTTTCGGCGTGTTGATATGGGCCATAATTATTCGAGCAATTCGAAATGGTGACGGGCAACTTATAGGTGTGAAAATAAGCGCGAGCGATATGATCAGAGCCGGCCTTTGATGCGGAGTAAGGCGAGTTTGGCTGATAGGGGGTGGCTTCATTAAACGCTGGGTCCGTTTTCGATAAGGTACCATACACTTCATCGGTTGATACATGATGAAAGCGGCATTGTTGTTCGTTGAGTTGCAGTTCATCTAACCAATATTGTTTGGCTTGATGCAATAAATTTAACGTACCCAACACATTAGTTTCGATAAAGACTTTAGGGGTGAGGATTGAGTTATCGACATGTGACTCAGCCGCAAAGTGCACGATGCTGGTGATGTTGTATTGGCGCAGTGTGCTGGCAACCAGTGCTTCATCATTGATGTCACCTTTTATAAATATATGGCGATGTTCATTGGGTAGGTTGCTTAAGTTATGCAAGTCCCCAGCATAGGTGAGCTTGTCTAGTGAGATGATGGTGGTATCAGACTCGCGGCCTAACATCATGCGCACAAAGTTAGATCCAATAAAGCCGGCTGCGCCGGTGACTAATAGGGCGCTCATGCGATTACCTCTTGTTTGCTGGCTTTTGCTATCACTTCAGCTAAATAATCGCGCCAAGCATGTTGTTTAATGCCGAAAGTAGTTCTAATTTTTGATGTGTCTAAACCGGAGTTTTTCGGTCGCGTGGTGGCGGTAGGAAATTCAGCGCTGGTGATTGGGTTGATGGTTTTTGTGATCGCATCAGGTGTTGAGTCAATCACGGCGGTAGCAAATTGATGCCAGGTAGTTAATGGGAAGCTGCTGTAGTGATAAGTGCCCCAGTGGTTATCCATCTGTGGGATTACTTGTAAAATGACCCGCGCAATATCGCGTGCTGCTGTTGGGCTTCCATATTGATCAGCAACTACGCCGAGTGTTTCTTTTTGTGCGGCTAGGCGAGCCATGGTTTTGACAAAGTTATTGCCGTGTTGACCAAATACCCAGCTCACACGCAAGATAATATGTTTATGCCATGCCTGGCGCAGTGCCTCTTCACCTAACCACTTTGTTTTGCCGTATACGCCTAATGGTGCTGTATCGGAAGATTCTTTGTATAGGGTATGGCTATTGCCATCAAATACATAGTCGGTTGAAACATGAAACAATGCTATATCGTAGCGTTGGCATTCAGCTGTTAAATATTTTACTGCTAAGTGGTTAGCTTGGTCGGCAGCATTGGTTTCTTGTTCGGCTTTGTCCACTTGTGTATAGGCTGCCGCATTGATGACGCAGCTGAAGTCATGCTGCGTCTTGAAGAAGTCTTGGATGCTGTTTGGGTCGGCGATATCCAATTCTGCGCGACCAGTCGCGACATGCGAGATACCTTGTTCAAGACAGGCTTGAACTAATTCAAAACCCACCTGGCCATTCTTACCGATGATTAATAGCTTCATGTTGTTGCATGTTCCCTTTCATTAGCGCCACTGCAAGCGTTGCGTGATGCGCCCTAGCATTGTAAGACAGCTAAGTTACTTGTCAATAGCACCTAATATCTATATCATTTCGCTGTTTTCACTCCATTCTATATAGGTATTATTATGAAAGGTATCATTCTGGCAGGTGGTTCAGGTACGCGGTTATATCCATTAACGCAAGCTGTGAGCAAACAGTTATTACCTGTATTTGATAAACCAATGGTTTGTTATGCTTTATCAACATTGATGCTGGCTGATATCCGCGAAATTTTGATCATTTCTACACCGCGCGACTTGCCTGCCTACCGTGAACTGTTAGGTGATGGTCACCATTTAGGTATTGAACTCTCGTATGTTGAACAAGCGTCGCCTGACGGTTTGGCTCAAGCGTTTTTGTTGGGCGAAGAGTTCATTAATGGCGATTCGGTTGCTTTGATCTTGGGTGATAATATTTTTTATGGCGCTGGGTTTGAAGCTTCTTTGCAAAGGGTGCGTTCAGAATTAACTGGTGGGACTGTATTTGGTTATTACGTCAATGATCCAGAGCGATATGGTGTGGTTGAATTTGATCAGCAAGGGCAGGTGATCGATATTGTCGAAAAACCGGAGATACCAAAATCAAATTATGCTGTGACTGGTTTATATTTCTACAATAACGAGGTGGTTGATATTGCCAAGTCAATTAAACCATCGTGGCGAAATGAATTAGAAATTACCGATGTGAATAAAGTCTATTTACAGCAAGGTCAATTGAAAGTTGAGTTGCTGCAACGTGGTTTTGCTTGGTTAGATACCGGCACGCATGAGTCATTGCTTGAAGCCAGCCAATATATCGCAGTGCTAGAAAGGCGCCAAGGGCAGCGCATTATGTGCCCAGAAGAAATCAGTTGGCGCAAAGGTTATATCACTGATGCACAATTATTGGCATTAGCTGAGCCGATGATCAAAAGTGGCTACGGTCGCTACCTTGCTGAACTACCGAAAAATATTGTCGAAGCTGGTCGCATGAAAACAGTGACTGCTTGATGGCCAGTGGCCGAATAATAACAACTGGACCCCATCCTTCACTAGAGAGAATATAAAATATGCCTTTTACATTTACCCCGCTTGCCATTCCAGAAGTTGTGTTAGTTGAGCCGCGTGTGTTTCCTGATGACCGCGGTTTCTTTATGGAAACCTATAAGCGCAGTGACTTTGAGGCGCACGGCATTGTTGGCGATTTCCAACAGGATAATCATTCGTGTTCTAGTAAAGGGGTATTGCGTGGTCTGCATTATCAGCATGAGCCGATGGAGCAAGGCAAGATCGTACGAGTAACGGCGGGTGCTGTGTTTGATGTGGCAGTTGATATCCGCCGTGGTTCTCCGACGTTTGGTCAATGGGTGAGCGAGGTATTAACTGCGGATAATAATAAGGCGTTGTGGGTGCCTCCTGGATTTGCCCATGGCGTGTTGGTGTTAGAAGATAATACCCATCTACTATATCGCTCTACCAATGAGTATTCGCCAGCGCATGAAAGTAATATTCTATGGAACGACCCGGCTATAGGCATCGAGTGGCCATTATCAGAAGCTGAGATTTCTTTGTCTGATAAGGATCGTGTTGCACCACCACTCAATGAAGCTGAAATACATTATGTCTGCGCAGTGTGAACTAGAACAACAGCCGCTGTTATTGCCAACGGCGAAGTTTGGTTTCAGCCTTAAACGCCAATTGTTACGACCTTTGTATCATGTGCCGCTGGTAAAGCATCTATGTTATCGAGCGGATCGCTTGTTGGCAGTTTGGCGGCGTTCGACGGTATTGTTTGATTGGCAGGATGATAAACCTGCGCAGCAGAACCTGTGTGTGTTCGCACACTATGATGCGGATGGCGAGGTTAAGCCTTATGTGTTGCTTTACTTGCAACAGCTTGTGGGTCACGGTTTTGCTGTGGTATTTGTTACCACCGGAGCACTGTCTGCAGCCGCGCGTCAACAGCTAATGCCAATATGCCAACGCATCATTATTCGTAACAATTGCGGACTGGACTTTATGTCATATAAAGTTGGCTTGCAATTGAGTGGCGATTTGTCGGAATATAAGCAGCTTTTATTAACTAACGATAGTTTTTTTGTGTCGGCAGAGCCGATTAAGCGGGTGTTACAGTTAGCGCAGCGCAGTGACATTGATGTTTGTAGCTTAACGGATTGCGAGCAGCATCATTATCACTTACAAAGCTTTTTTTTACTGTTTAAGCCCCGTGTTTTTCTTGGTGCAAATTTTGCTAAGTTTTGGCAGCGATTGCTGCCATTATCGAATAAATCAAACATTGTGCAATATTATGAGATAGGCTTGAGCCGGCAACTGCAAGCGGCGGGCTTTTGCCTTAAAGCCTTGTGCCCAGTGGCTAAAATGCGTCGTGATTTGGCCAGTAATGCTTTTAGGCTGCCAGCCCCTATTCAGCAGCAATTGATTGAATGGTTAGGAAAAAAGCTGAATCCCACCTTTTGTTGTTGGTGGTTATTGATAAAATATTATCAATGCCCTATGATTAAGCGCGATTTATTAGTGCGCAATCCAATGCGGTTGAATTTAGATCATTGGCAGCAAATCTTGGCGCGGTATTCGGATTATCCGGTGGAGTTGATAGAGCGCGCATTAGAGACACGCTATGAGAGGTTAGAGCAGTAATGACAGTCCAAGTGCACCAGATTTATTATGATACCCAGCAACAACCGTTGTTGGACCCTGATTTTACGCCTTATGATAATCGCAGCAATCCGCAGCCAGAGTTGCGTGAGTATTATGTTTTTAGCCAGGTGTTTGACAAAGAAATATTCCGGCAAGCGGATATTACTGGGGTTTTTTCATGGAAGTACTTGAAAAAATCGGGTGTGCCGGGTAAGAAATTCTTAAAATTTGTTAAGGCTAATCCAGGTTATGATGCTTATTTTATTAATCCTATGCCAGATGAGTTAATTTACAAAAGCGTGTGGCAGCAAGGGGAAATTTGTCATCCGGGTATCATAGCGTTGACGGAAAAGATATTAACTGGCCTGGGCTATGACGTGAAGCTTGCTGATATGCAGATGGGCGCTAAAACAACCTTGTATTGTAACTTCTGGGTGGGCACACAAGCTTTTTGGCAGCGTTATTTGCCTTTTTTAAAGCAGTGTGATGATTATATCAAGAATAAATTGAGCGATAGCGATCGCGAGCTTTTGTTTACGCGTGCTGACCGACAAATTGACGCTAGCTACTTTCCTTTTATTTTCGAGCGCTTATTCCCTACCTTTTTAGTGCTTAACCCTGAAATAAAAGCATGTCCTTATAAATACAGTGCGATAGATTATTGGCGCCTGGTTGCTTGTGACAATAGCGAGGCTCCTTGGACGCGAAAAATACTTAAGGCTATGTATAGCGCAAAGCTTAATTTTAGTAAGAGAAAATATTAAACGTTTATTAGGCTGACATCATATTGGCTGATGTTGTTAATTAAGCCTGCATAATCCGCATGCACTTTAATTTTACCTTGTGATTGTAATTTAACCGCCTCTTTTTTCAAGAAAGGGAACTGATGTTGGCTGATCATTTTATCCCACAGCAAAATGGTTGGGTTGGACTTAAGTTGCCCGCTGTAGTAGGCGCCACAGTTAAACCCTGCATCGATAAAACACTGTGCCATTTTTAATTCGTAGCGATCAATAATGTGTTGTTTGATTGCTAGCGTTTGAACATTGTCCCACCAGCTCGTAAATGCGCTAGATGCAACGACAGATTTGTTAAATACGACGAAGTAAGTTTGCATGTGATAGCAAATTTGATGCGAGTCGCTAGCCCCCCACACATCTAAGCCATGTTGATCACCGTAGGTAAGTAGTGGTTCAAGGTCATAAAAGGGTCCATACACGCTGTCATTGGCGATGATAACTTTATCGTAGTCCGCTAAGTCATTGGCGGCATGTTGTAAGCCAAGCTTATAGGAGTAGATGTCGTGACCTATATTGCTGCGGTGCAATATCGTCTTGCAATAAAGATTGGCAGTTGCAATCGCTTGTTGCGAAAAGCTGGGAGAAGTGCTGACTAAAATGATATCGCAACCGGCGGCTTGCAGTTGTTTTAAATAGTAGGCGCAATACCCTGGAATGTTGCCATCAGTATCAAATTGCGAAAATATACAGAGGTATGGTTTTTTTTTGTCATTAATATTGTCGTGGAGTATCGACATGCGATGATGCCGTAAATGGGAGTCTGCTCGGTAGCTGTCTAGTGGGAAGCGAATGCTGTGGTTAATGCATCGTAATAACCATTGCGTAATAATAATGATTAAGTGTTTAAGCCTCGACGGCAATATCCGTATCTTTTTTAGCTTGCTTCTCATAGGGGAGTCCTATTAGGTCATGGTAAAATATCACTGCTTGTTCAGGTTCGCCATCATAGACCAGCTCGCCTTTGTGCATAACAAAGCATCGATTGCATATTTCGCAAAGTGAGTCAAAATCGTGGCTGGCAAAAAACATGAGCTCAGCATCATCGATTAAAGAGGTGATGCGCGCTTTAGCTTTTTTGAAGAATTTAGCATCACCTGCAGCCAGTACCTCATCTAATAGCAAGATGTCGCCAGTAATGGCGGTAGAGATGGCAAACGCTAAGCGAACGACCATGCCCGCGGAATAGGTTTTTATTGGGTAGTCAATAAACTTACCCAGCTCAGTAAATTCAACGATTTCTTTTTCTAGTGCACGGACTTCCTTAGGTCTTTTCCCTAGCAATAAGCCGCGATACATAATATTTTCTCGGCCGGTGGCTTCGGGTTCAAAGCCAATATTCAGTTCGAATAGTGAACGAATAACACCGCTAACGGATTTGGTGCCTGATGCAATCGGGTATAAGCCGGCAATGGTTTTAAGTAATGTGCTTTTGCCTGCGCCGTTGTGACCAATTAAGCCAACGCGTTCACCTTGGTGCACCTTAAAGCTAATATCTTTGAGTGCGTGTATGTCTTTAACGCTAACTTTATTTTTTTTGCCGAGTATGTGCTCTTTTAAAGAGTGAGTCTTATAAGCTAATGACGAGTAATAGACATTAATGTTATTAAAATGGATGTGGGATTGTGTGCTCATAAGTAATGGATCAACATGTTTTCGTTTTTAATTAAACTACGTATAGCAAAAAACCATAATATGGCACCAGCTCCGAGTACAAACAAGAAGTTATGTAGGGTCGGCGCTTGGCCATTTAATAAAGGTGCGCGATACAGCTGTAATAAATGATAAATCGGGTTGTAAGCGACTAGCACGTATAGGTGTTTTGATTTTAATAATACATCGGCAGAGATAAAGATGGGTGATGCATACCACATGGCCTGAAAAGCGAGTGTTTGCATTTGGAAAAAATCACGAAATTTGGTATTGGCAATGCCTGACATAATAGCCACTGGTAAGGCGACAAAAAATAACATAATGGTTGATGGTATAAAGAACAGTGCCATCATTAACAGGTGAGCGGGTGCGATAAACAGTTGCCAGCAGATGAGTCCAATAAAGCCAAATAACATATAGATGATGGAGACCATGGCGGTGCGTATTGGATAAATAAGCATGGGTTGCTTGAATTGTTTAATATAGCTTTCAGCTTTAAGGAATTCATCGCAACCATTGGTCGCGCAGCTGGTAATGACTTCCCAGATTACTAGCCCAGAAAATACGTAGATAGCGTAAGACAGTGGTTGGGCTTTGAAAATAAAACTCATCACAGAGGTGAGTAAGAGTGTAAATAATAATGGGGTTAAGATAGCCCAGGCAATGCCTAGGTAAGAGCGCCTAAAGCGCGAGCGAATATCAGACAGCGCCAAATGTAACCAAAAGTATCTGGCCGCCCAAACGTCACTTATATAGTTATTTATTTGTTCCATACCCAGCAAAATTCATTGAAAAGTAGCTGCGAAGATACCTTATATTATAGTTAGTGTAAACCGTCTCGAAACTTCCACCAGTAGCGTATGCAAGACATGCCATGCATCCAGCGGTATTTGAGTTTATTGCCGGATAGCTTGCTCCAGGCATGTACAATTTGAGCGGTTGGTAAGTAAATATTGTCACCTAGCGCGAGTAAGCGGCGCGTAAGGTCGGCATCTTCAACGTACATAATGTAACGGTCATCAAAGCCCCCGATGTCTTTTGCGGCTTGTGTTTGTAAAAGCATGAAGCAGCCAGTCATAAACTCAACGTTGTGCATGGGTTGTTCGTAATCATGATCGCGGTATTCATCACTATGCAGTCGTTGCTGGAATAATTTTTTCAGTGGCCCTGGGGCAAATGAGCGCAAAAACTGTGTGATTGGATTAAGGTTTTTACGGCACAAATACTGTCGCTCACCGTTTTCATAGGTAACCGATGGTGCTAGCAGTAGGCACTTAGGGTGTTGCTGCAAATAATCAAACGCTTGGCGCAAACAATCAGCGGCTAAAAAAGCATCGGGGTTTAATACCAAATGATATTGAGCATGGGATGTCATCATGGCTTTATTATTGCCAGCACCGTAGCCAGGGTTGTCTGGTGATGCGATATAGTCAATGGCTAAGTGCGGGTGGGCATCTGCTGTAATGCGTTGTTCGATGGCCCGTTGCCAGGAGGCGGTATGGCCATTGTCAATAATTGTTAGCGTAACGGGGTGACTGAGGCTCAAAGCAGCAACAGCCAGATCAAGATGACTGGTGGTCTTGTGTAGCATATCCATGTTGGGGTGATAAACCACAATGGAGACGCTGAGCAATGGTTGCTCTGCTGGCAAGGCGGGGTCCTCCCCTTAAATAAAAAATTCATTGTATAGGTCCATGAAGTGATGTCAATTGGCTTTGAACAAGGCCGCTCTGCACTAAGCGATTTTGTTTATAAATTGCCAAAGAAAGTGTTTGACCCGCCTAACCTAATCGATTAGTATTGCCAATTCACCGGATCAAGAATGGATCAAAAGTATGAAAAGAACATTTCAGCCAAGTAATCTGAAAAAGAAACGCACACACGGGTTCCGTGCAAGAAAAGCCACTGTTGGTGGTCGTGCAGTATTGAGAAGACGTCGTGCCAAAGGCAGAAAACGTCTCTCCGCCTAATACGCGTTTCACCCCGCAAGATCGGCTGCGCTCCAAACAGGATTTTCAGCAGGTTTTTCAGGGGGATAGGGTAGGTAGTAGACAGTTTGTGCTCTACTATCGCCTGGCCTCACATGCCAAGATCGGCATCATTATCAGCAAGAAAAATATCAAGCATGCGGTAGATCGTAACCGTATTAAGCGCGTGTCGCGCGAATGGTTTAGGCATAGCCAAATCGATGACCTTGAGATGGTGTTTATTGCCAATAAAGCGTCTAACTCATTAACTAATAAAGAAATTCGACAATGTTTAGATCGACTATCTCAGCGTGTAAGAGCGCACCTCGCCAAGCCTTAGTTGGTTTGGTGTGGCTCTATCAACGCGGCTTTAGTCGCTTTAGTCGTAATCATTGTCGCTTTCATCCCAGTTGTTCGGAATATGCCAAACAGGCTTTTATTCAGCATGGGGCATTAATAGGACTGGCTTATACCGTGAAACGTTTGCTAAAATGCCACCCTTTACACGCAGGCGGGTTT
The DNA here is from genome assembly GCA_029210045.1 of Coxiellaceae bacterium. Classification (GTDB taxonomy): domain Bacteria; phylum Pseudomonadota; class Gammaproteobacteria; order Coxiellales; family Coxiellaceae; genus JARGNX01. Next base: position 104,836 of record JARGNX010000002.1, on the reverse strand, counting down.
GATCCCGTGCCTAAAAAACTAAAGAAGTGAAACTCAATGACTGCAGAAATTAGAAAGTACGTACTTTATGCCATCTTAGCCATATTAGCTGTTTTTATCTGGAATGCTTGGGACAAGCAGCAAACCGTAAAAAATGGGTTGTCGCACAGTCAGTCGGCAACGGCAGTGCAGTCAACAGCGGCAGCAACAACAACAGTGCCGTCATCCGGATCAAAGCAAGCGAGCGATTACGCGCCACAAGCGTATCAAGCTAAAGATGCTACCCAAGGGCAAGCGCTAGCGACAGCGACCAAGTCGGTGACTAAGCTTGCTTCAAGCACGGGTGAATTAGTTAAAGTTAAGACCGATGTGTTCGATATTGCGATTGATATGAACAGCGGTAATTTGGTCAATTTGGCATTGCCAAAATACCCGGTGTCGGTAAAACAAAAAGATAAACCATACACTTTATTGAATACAGATAAGCAAACATTGTATGTAGCGCAAAGTGGTTTGATTGGCGCTAATGGTAAGCCTGTGAAGTTGAAGTACAGTAGCAATCAGTCCAGTTACAGTATGTCACCGGGTGAGAACCAGTTAGTAGTGACATTAAATGCAACTACAGCAAGTGGCCTGCAGGTGAAAAAAATCTACAGCTTTGTTCGTAATAATTACCTGATTAATGTGGCTTATCAGCTAAAGAATGCAGGCGCTACTGCGTGGACTGGTAGTTTTTATGGGCAGGATACACGTCATCCAGCTGGTAAGCATGGTTTCTCGATGGGTTACCGCGCATACAGCGGCACAGCGATTTCTTCGAAAGCTAAGCCATATGAAAAAGTTAAATATGATTGGCTAAATACTAATATGATTAGCCGCAATATCCACGGTGGTTGGTTGGCAATTCAACAGCAATACTTTTTAACTGCTTGGGTACCGAATAAAAACCAAGTTAATCATTACTACAGCCATACTGCTTTTGGTACGGATAGTGATGGAAAAGATGCTAACACTTATACTATGGGGGTGATTACGCCTGAGACTACGTTAGCACCAGGTAAAACGGCGACCATGGGCGCACAATATTATGCCGGTCCAGAAATCGCTAAGGTATTAAAAACAATTGCTCCTGGTTTGGACTTGACCATTGACTACGGTTGGTTGTGGCCATTATCAAAAGCAGTTTTCTGGGTGATGGAGCACATTCATAGCCTTATCGGTAACTGGGGTTGGTCGATTGTATTAACCACCTTACTAATTAAAATTATTTTCTATAAGTTCTCGGAGTCCAGTTACAAGTCAATGGGCAAAATGCGTGATTTAGCGCCGAAGATGACGGCACTAAAAGAGCGCTATAAAGATGACAAGCAAAAGCTTAGCCAAGCAACGATGGAGCTTTATAAGAAAGAGAAAGTGAATCCAGCGGGTGGTTGTTTGCCGATGCTAATTCAGATTCCGTTCTTTATTGCTTTATATTATGTGTTAATCGAAAGCGTGCAGTTGCGCCAAGCGCCGTTTATCTTTTGGATTGTCGATTTATCCGTGAAAGATCCGTATTACGTGTTGCCGATCTTAATGGGTATTACGATGTTTATTCAACAAAAGATGACACCAACACCGATGGATTCTGCACAAGCTAAAGCGATGATGATTTTGCCAGTTGTGTTTACTGCGATGTTTTTGAATTTTCCAGCGGGTTTAACATTGTATTGGTTAACGAATAATTTATTAACGATAGGGCAGCAGTGGCTAGTGATGCACCGGACAGAAAATGCCAAAAATAAACCAAAGCAAATTAGCAACAAAAAAGCTAAAAAAGCTTAATAGCGAAACGATTGTAGCGATAGCAACGCCTCCAGGTTATGGGGGCGTTGGTATTTTACGCGTGTCGGGTTCTTTGGCGCCAGCCATTGCTAAGCACATGTTGGGCGAATGCCCGAAGCCGCGTTATGCTAGCTTGTCTCCGTTCGCTAATGAACAAGGTGATGTCATTGACAATGGCATCGCACTCTATTTTAAGGCGCCACATTCATTTACTGGTGATGATGTGTTGGAATTACAAGCGCATGGTGGCCCAGTAGTGTTGGATGAATTATTGCAGACGGCATTACATTTTGGTGCTCGTATAGCAGAGCCAGGTGAGTTTTCTAAAGTTGCATTCTTAAATAATAAATTGGATTTAGCGCAAGCAGAAGCGATTGCTGATTTAATCAGTGCCACCTCGCGCCAGGCGGCACATGGCGCACTGCGTTCATTGCAGGGCGAATTTTCACAAGCGGTTTCATCTTTATTGCAGCAATTAATTCACTGCCGCATGCAAGTGGAAGCGGCGATTGACTTCCCTGATGAGGATATTGATTTTGTAGCCGAGTCGACGGTAATCGCAGATTGTGAAGCTATGGTGCAACATATCGAACAGCTATTGCACGCGGCGCAGCAGGGTGCGTTACTGCGTGAAGGCATTACCGTGGTGATTGCAGGGCGACCTAATGCAGGTAAGTCGAGTTTATTGAATTACTTGAGTGGTGAAGACACAGCCATTGTGACTGAGCAGGCCGGTACTACGCGCGATATTTTACGCGAAAAAATTCATATCGATGGTATGCCTTTGCACATTATCGATACCGCCGGTTTGCGTGATAGTAATGACGTGATTGAGCAAGAGGGAATTAAGCGCGCTTGGCAGCAAATGAAACAAGCGGATTTGGTATTGTTTATGGTTGATGCGCAGCAACTGCAGCAAAACCCAAGTCAGCTGTTGATTGACCTAAAGCCATTTGAGTCTATCGATGTGCCAATACTGCTGGTTAAAAATAAAATTGATATGACAGATGAGCAGCCGGATGCATGGCAGGCACATGAGCATAAGGGTGTTGCCATTTCGGTGAAATCCGATAGTGGTATGCAGCAATTGAAAACAGCTATTAAGGATTTTGCAGGTTATCAGCAGCATGCGGAAGGCAATTTTACCGCACGTCGCCGACATGTTGATGCTTTGCAGCGTGCAGCAATTGCTATTAATACGGGCGTTGAACATTATCAACAACAGCAAGCGGCAGAGTTGCTAGCAGATGAATTAAAGCAGGCACAGCAAGCATTATCTGAAATCACTGGTGAATTCAGTTCAGATGACTTATTGGGCGAAATTTTTTCGAGTTTTTGTATAGGGAAATAGTGATATTTATGCTTAAGGATAAAGCAAACCACCTATTATTTTTTATGTTTACACTAGCGATAATGGCTTGGTGTTTTTTGCCGTTGTTTTGTCTGTGGGATATGCCGGATAATGATGGTGTGACGTTTGCTGTGCTGGCGCGTAACATGGCTAATGGTCAAGGAAGCTTTTGGAAGCCGTCTTTTAATGCTTTTCATTATTCTGTGTTTTATGAACATCCTGCTTTGGGCTATGGCATATTATCCTGGTTTTTTCGCTTGTTGGGTGATCACACTTATGTTGAAAAGCTGTATAGCGCATTGGTCACCGCGTTAAATTGGTTAGTGTTATACGCTATTGCTAAACGATTTGTTGCACATCTGCGTTGGTATCATGCATGGCTTATTTTATTTCCTTGGCTATTAATGATTTTTAATCCGTGGTTTTACGCTTCCAATATGTTGGAGCCTGTAGCCGGATTGTTTGGTTTGTTGGCATTGCTACTCTTAATAATTTCCTATCAAAAAGGTACGAATGATTGTAAAGCATATGCAACCTTAGCTGCCGCTGCTGTATTTACGGTTATAGGTTTTTTAGTCAATGGCCCGTTAGTATTATACGTTTGGCTTGTTGAGCCGTGCTTATTTTTTATTTATGGACGACAGCGATTAAGCTGGCATACAATGCGCTGGTTGGCATTAGTGCTAATGTCGATATTCATATTTGTAATATTTACACCAGCGCATGCAAATTTTATATGCTATGTAAAAAGTCAAGTAATACCATCATTACAAGGCGTTCGCCCTAGCGATAAGTATTTTGGATGGGGCCGCTTTTTTATTGTCATTACCTTTATTGCACAAGCTATACCCCTAATAATTGTGCTAACCATTGTTCAGTCGCTGCAAAAATTAGAGACGTCAAAGCGCACGTATCAACATATTTATTTTTTTATAGCTCTTGTTCTAGTATCGCTGTTACCAATAATGCTTTCACCAAAGCAAATGATGCACTATTTTTTGCATAGTAATAGTTTTCTGTTGTTGATGGCTGTTGTTTGGTTCGCACCGGCATTGATGCGGCGTGTTAATACTATGACGTTAACCAAGTATGCATATGCTAGTGTAATGTCATTGGCAAGCCTTATTTTATTTTCAGGCGTAGGCTTTTCTGTCTATTTAAGCGTTACACACCAATCTATTTTGGGTTATGGAATGCGTCATGAGGTTAATCAGATAGCTGCGGTCACAGGGGAGGGGGCCACGCTGTCAGTGTCGTGGCATGCTCCGCATGTGTCTTATATTGAATCGTATCTGCAACGATATGCGCGTATCAATTTGCAAGTGCAAAAAAATCCGACAAATCGCTATTTCTTTTCTTACAAACAGGCGCCTGTTAGTATCAAAGGCTATCAACTGCTAAAGCTTGATTTGCGTTATGGTACGTTGTATCAGAGAGGCGAATAAATCATATGATCAACGAGATAAAAAAAAATCATTTATTTTTCTGGGTGTTTACTCTTGCAATAACCTTTCTTTTTTTTGTATTAATATTTTGTTTGAATGATATGCCGGAGAGTGATGGTCTGACTTACGCTGCCATAGCGCGCAATATGGCTGAGGGCGTAGGTAGCTTTTGGCATCCGCATTTTTCGCTATATCGTTATTCACAGTTTTATGACCATCCGTCACTGGGTTTTATCATGTTGTCATGGTTTTATCGGTGGTTTGGTGATCACGTATTTGTTGAGAAAGCATACAGTGCGCTCACGACATTGCTTACTTGGTTGGTGCTTTATGCAATTGCAAAGCAGTTTTATACTAAATTGCGCTGGTATCGTAGCTGGATGCTTATATTACCTTGGTTGTTAATACCCACTAACGATTGGTTTTATGCTTCAAATCTTTTTGAGCCAGTCGGTGGGTTATTTGGCTTGATTGCTTTGTATTTTTTGATTGTATCCTATCAGCGCCATTTTATGGGGGTTAAATTGTATGGTAGCTTATGTGCAGCAGCATTAGCGGTTACCATTAGTTTGTATATAAATGGACCGCCTGTATTATATATTTGGGTTGTTGAGTGGTGTTTGTTGATTGCCTACAGTCGAGGTCGGTTTTGGTATCACTGTAAACGTTGGTTTTTTCTTTTGCTATTTACAGTATGCTTGTTTTTGCTATTTACACCAGCACACCACAATTTTTTTATGTACCTAAAATTGCAAGTTATGCCATCACTTCAAGGAAAGCGTTATGCGCGACATTTGGGCTGGCATCATTTCGATATCATTAAAGACACGCTTCGATATACATGGACGTTATTTGTTGTGTCGATGGGTGTATGGGCTTACCTACGGGTTAAGCTGAGTAAACAAATGAAAAAAGATGGCTTGTTTTTTTTATTGCTGGTTTTTGTTTCTTTGCTACCTATTGTTTTAACGCCGAAACAGTATCTGCATTATACTTTGCACAGTAATAGTTTTTTTGTGCTATTGGCATTTGTTTGTTTGGCAGCTACAGTAGATGAGGCTGTTTCAGCTATAAAATCTAACGGCGTTGCTTTTAAAGTATTTGCAGTCTCAGCCGTGGTGTTATTTGCTTCATCCTTAATAATCTGTGTCTTAAATATTTATTCAAATCATTCTTTTTTGAATCGGGGTTACGAGCGCGAGGTTGACTATATTGCGTCGGTAGTTGGAAAGGGGGCAACTATCTCGGTTACCTATGTGCCGCCTATCCCATCACGATTTGAAGGCTATCTACAGCGGCTCTATAAGATTAATTTCCAGCAACAACAGCGCCCAACCCATCGCTATTACATGCAGGAAAATTACCATGCCGCAAAGCCGCCCGCCGGATATAAAATGATCAATTTGCCGCTAAAATATAGCCATCTATATGAGCGCATTAAGAATTGATTCGTTTTTTTACCGTTGAGTACGTTTCGTTGAGAATGTTCGCGTAACTGGCTATTTTATAGACCAATTTAGCGCTACACTGTCGGACCTTCAGGTTTCCTTAAGGTTTCCTTAAGGTTGAGTGAATAGTATTGATCTTGTAATTGATGTGTTTGTTTGGGAAGGACATTATGTCTCTCTTACTCCCACAAAAGAAACTTCCCAGATAGATTGATTACATTGCTCACCCCGTTAGAGCTGAGATTATGGAATGCGAACCTTAGCCCAGCTCTAACATTTTCCTTAAAGAAAAGCCCACTGATGGAATATCTTGATCAAAAATAACTGTTAAATATCGGTCATTTATTAAATATAAACTCCCTCCATTTATCAGATATTTTTGACCAACCTACTCTCATCATTGAACTTTTCTATGCACATGCAGTTGAGCTTTTTAATGATTAATCATCCAATCTAGTCTCAAATCTGAGTTTTTCACCTTGTTGAAAAGCCCACTGATGGAATATCTTGATCAAAAATAACTGTTAAATATCGGTCATTTATTAAATATAAACTCCCTCCATTTATCAGATATTTTTGACCAACCTACTCTCATCACTGAGCTTTTCTATTATAAACATATCCATTTTGTTCATCTTTTGTTAAAATCGCTTTTGTGAAAAATTCGTGATTATTGTTAGTGAGCTTAAATGAGATGGGCCAGCCAAAAAATGCAAGTAACTGAAAAATATGATGTGATTATCGTTGGTGGTGGCCATGCCGGTACGGAGGCAGCACTGGCAGCTGCGCGCACAGGGGCGAATACCCTCTTGTTAACGCACAATGTTGATACCCTGGGTCAAATGTCATGTAACCCTGCGATAGGTGGTATCGGTAAGACCCATCTGGTGAAAGAAATCGATGCGCTCGGTGGAGTAATGGCAACGGCGGCAGATCATGCCGGTATTCAGTTTCGTGTATTGAATTCACGTAAAGGTCCTGCGGTTAGGGCTACGCGTGTGCAAACCGATCGTACTCTTTATAAAACCTTTGTGCGTAAAACATTAGAGAATCAGCCTAACCTTAAAATCTTCCAGCAAGCGGTGGATGATTTGTTGGTAGAGGGTGAGCAAGTGACTGGCGTGGTGACCCAAATGGGTTTGCAGTTTTATGCGCGCCAGGTAGTGCTAACCGTTGGAACGTTTTTAGGTGGTAAGATTCATATTGGTGATGTCAAACAAAGTGGCGGTCGTGCAGGTGATCCACCGTCTATTGCGTTGGCTAATCGTTTGCGTGAATTGCCATTCCGCGTTGGGCGTTTAAAAACAGGAACGCCACCACGCATCGATGGTCGCACGATTGATTACACAAAATTGCAAGCACAGCCCGGAGACGAGCCGAGGCCGGTGATGTCATATTATGGCAGCCGTGATCAACATCCGCGCCAAGTGCCGTGTCATATTACTTATACCAATGAAACAACACATCAGATTATTCGTGATAACTTTTCACGCTCACCGATTTTTGCCGGTGATATTGAAGGCGTGGGACCGCGTTATTGTCCTTCGATTGAAGATAAGGTTAATCGTTTTGCAGGCCGTGATAGGCATCAACTATTTTTAGAGCCTGAAGGTTTAAACACAACAGAAGTGTATCCGAACGGTATCTCTACTAGCCTGCCCTATGATGTGCAATATGCCTTTGTACACAGCATTGCTGGTTTAGAGGATTGCCATATTGTAAGGCCGGGTTATGCGATTGAGTACGACTACTTTGATCCGCGTGATTTAAATCCGAGTTTAGAAACACAATTTATTAGTGGTTTGTATTTTGCAGGCCAAATCAATGGCACCACCGGTTATGAAGAAGCGGCGGCGCAAGGGTTAATTGCCGGTTTAAATGCGGCACTGAAAGCACAAGGTAAAGCCGCATGGTCGCCACGCCGTGATCAAGCGTATATCGGAGTTATGATCGATGATCTGATTACCCGTGGCACATTGGAGCCTTATCGTATGTTTACTTCGCGTGCTGAATACCGTTTATCATTGCGTCAAGACAACGCCGATGCGCGTTTAACTGAAATTGGTTTCGAGCTCGGCTGTGTGCCTGAGTGGCAGCGTGATATTTATATGCAAAAAAGCGAAGCAGCAGCTGTCGAGTCGTCACGCTTAAAAGCATTATGGTGTCGCGCAGGTACTGATATGGCGCAAGCGTTTACAGCGCAGTTTGATCAAGTATTAGAGCGTGAATACAATGCGATGGATTTATTAAAGCGCCCTAACGTGACTTATGATGAATTGATGGCGGTAGATGGTTTTGGTCCTGGCTTAACAGCAGAGCTGTCGCGTGAGCAAGTTGAAATTCAAGCCAAGTATGCAGGCTATGTGGCGCGCCAACAAAAAGACATTGAACGTCAGCAACAATCCGACTCACAAGCTTTACCCGAAGATCTTGATTACAACGATGTGTATGGTTTGTCGAATGAAGTGCGTCAAAAGTTGCAAAATGTTAAACCGACTACTATTGGCCAGGCCGGCCGTATTCCGGGTATGACACCGGCTGCGATTTCGTTGCTTTTATTACATCTCAAAAAGCAAGTTGCTTAATTGTAAGTTATTATACCGCTATCAACTCCTTCGCATCCGTTTTGAGAGCTGCAGCTTACAGCTAATGGTGCAGTGCTTACTGCGGTGGGCGTTACTGATCGTCCTCGAAGACATGTAGCATTGTCCGGATTTCCTCCTTGGTTGGCGGTGAATACATTATATACAGACATGTTGTTAACTGAATAGGTTTTACTTGAGCTAACGGGAATGTTAATGGATCCTGATCCTTGTGCATTACGAGATTCACCGAGGAGGGTGGCGGTACCGAGGTCGTTACATCCAGTGGTTGTGCTTTGGTAGAAGTCATACGCGAAAGTAGTTACTGTTACGCTTTGGCTAACGTTGTTGTTTGTGAAGGTGATTGTGCCTGCAGTGGTGTGGGTCGGACCAACATAAGGAATTAACATGTCGTTAATATCGATTGAAAAGGCTGTAGCACTTAATAGCAGTGCTGTTATGCCTGCAGTCATTGATGTTATTTTGAAGAAGGGCATGTAGTGTCTCCTTATTAAAAAGTATGAGTATATTTTTTTACAGGGGTGTCATGAGGCCGCCCCCCTGGCATGCGCTTTCGCAGTTAGGGCCAGCTAGATCTGATGAAGTTTGTGCAGAGGTTAAATTGTAAAAAATGGGTAAGTGCCAAGAGTGTTTTTTTATATGGTGGTTAATGTAGGGGGGGGGCATTGTGTGTAACTCCTTTTATGAGGGATTATTTTAACAAATAAGCTGCTAATTTCAAACATAAATGCCTAAAACCATGTAATTTTATGATTGAATCATAGAATTACATGGTTTTGCTCGAAATATGGTGAATAATCGTGTATATTTGTGATTGGATCATAAAATTTCACAACAATTTGGATAAATTAATGGGTTATATAGAGCGATTGCAGCAGCCACGACTGCAGCAGTATTTGCAGCACTTTCCCGTCGTAGGTATTACAGGCCCACGCCAGTCCGGTAAGTCGACTATGTTACAGCACCTATTAGCAGATTATGAATATGTCACTTTTGATGATTATGCGGTCACCGCTGAATTTGCCGATGATCCTGAAGGTTTTATGGCGCGGTATAACAACTGTGTTATTTTTGATGAAGCACAAAAAGCACCGGAGATTTTTAACTACGTGAAAATAGCGGTGGATAATGACCGTCAAAATTATGGCAAGTATATTTTAACTGGTTCAAGTCAGTTTGCTTTTGTTAAAGGTATTACCGAATCTTTAGCCGGTCGTATTGGTTTAATGTCACTATTACCGCTGAGTTATAGTGAGATGCCAGTCGATTTAAGAGCGGCCTCTATATATAAAGGTAGCTATCCAGAATTAGTGGTGCGTCATTATGCGGGAAATGATTTATGGATGTCATCGTATTTGCAAAACTACATTACCAAAGATTTGCGTGACCTAGTGAGCGTGCGTGATTTGCGTGATTTCAGTCGTTTTATTGAATTATTGGCGGCGAATGTTAGCCAAGTGATGAATATGTCACATTATGCCAAAGATCTGGGCGTTACCGTGCAAACGATTAAGCGCTGGTTATCTGCACTAGAGGCTGCCTATATCATTTTTTTATTGCCGCCATATCATGACAATTTAGGTAAGCGCATAGTTAAATCACCAAAGCTTTATTTTTATGATACCGGGTTAGTGTCATATCTCACCGGTGTGTCAACACAGCAGCAATATGAAAAAGGGCCAATGTATGGCGCGATTTTTGAAAACTACATACTATCTGAATTGAAAAAAATATCGTCATTTGAGGCGAAACATAACCAGTTGTATTTTTATCGTAGCAGTAATGGCAGTGTTGAGGTGGATGTTATCTATGAGCATGGGCAGCAGCGTGAGTTTATCGAAATCAAAGCGTCGGCTACATACACACCGCGTATGTCAAAACATATAAAAGAGTTGATTGGTGATAAGGATAAGGGTTTTGTTTTATATCAAGGCAGGCCACGTAAAATTAATGACCATTTATTGGTGCAGCCGTTTGGTGATTATTTGCAGCACGCCGGGGGAGCATGCTAGTCTGAGCGTATGAATTCAAAAACACACAAAAAATCCACCTTGCATTTTATGGCAAGCGGTTTGCCGTTATTTATTGTTTTATTTCTAGACGGCATGGGCCTTGGTATCGTGTTTCCGATATTAAACGGTATTTTGCAAAGTCCCGCATCGCATTTTTTTAGTAGTGCCTTTTCTGCACAAGAGCGTAGTTTTATATATGGCATTGTCATTATGGTTTTTATGCTGTGCTGGTTTGTTGGTTCTACGGTACTGGGCGATTTCTCTGATAAGGTCGGCCGCAAAAAGGCATTGATGTTTTGTTTGGCGGGCTCAGCATTGGGTTATTTTTTAACCGCATTGGCCGTTGTTTGGCATGCGTTGTGGCTATTAATACTAGGGCGAGTTATTGATGGCTTTACTACAGGTAGTCAACCCATTGCTCAAGCTTCGATCATCGACATGAGTCATAATGAGCAAAAGGCTCGAAATCTTGGTTTGATATTAATGTCGATGTCGTTAGGTTTTGTACTGGGTCCTGCGTTAGGTGGTTTTTTAAGTGACTCTCGTATTGTTAGTTGGTTTGATTATAAAACGCCATTGGTATTGGCCGGTATTATTTCGGTAGTCAATATGTGGTTACTGCAGGTAATGTATAAAGAAACCTTTGCGAGCGAAGTGGCGGGAGCGAAATTGCGCTTTAGCCACGCATTTAAATTAGTTGCACAAGCCTGTAAAGATAAGCGTATTAACGTGTTGATTGGCTTTTTTCTAATTAACATTCTGAGCTGGAGTTTTTACTATTCATATATTTCACCATTTATGATGTCGCGCTTTGGTTTTACGACGTCATCGACAGCCTGGTTTATGGCTGCCTTAGGTGTTGGTTTTGTGATTGGTTTTGGGTGGTTGAATGGTTTTATGGCAGATCGTTTGTCGATTAAACAAATTTTATGGGTGAGCATTCCATTGTTAGGCGTATGTGTTGCACTAAATGCTTATGTGCCTTCACTAACAGTGGCGTGGATTTGTGTGATCTTGGCGGCAGTATTTCAATGTTTGGTGTATGCGCAGGGTATACGCTGGATATCCGATCAAGTGAAAGAGCATGAACAAGGTTGGGTGATGGGTGTTACTGGTTCAGTCACTGCATTGGGTTACGCCATTAGTGCATTGCTAGGTGGTATATTTGATGAGTGGAGTATCTTTGGTGCTTTGACGGCAAGTGTGGTGCTGGTATTGATTGCTTTAATTGCTTTGGGTTTTATTCAGTTTCCGCAGACGCGTCCGGATGGTGAACTTTAATTTGTTGCTGCCACCAATCTTCTAATGCGCATGGCATTTTACTTTGCCCCATCATATCATTGAGTAGTTCAACGGCTTTTTTATCTTGTCCTGAATGGATTAAGCTTTGTAAGTAGGATTGCCAAAACACGCCGCGTTGTTCATCGCTGCCACCGGCTTCAGTAAAGGTAAAGGTGTTTGCTAGTAGTTTACTGGATTGATCGTAATTTTTTTCACCAAAAGCCATGCAGGCTTCAGCTAATGGCAGGCCGTATTGCTGCCAGCGGGTAGCTTCTTCACCCTGTTGCTGATCTGAAAATTGTTTTAGTGCTTGCAGTGCTTTTGTGGCTTTATCTGTTTCACCTGCGCGTTGCAATGCATAAATAAAAATAATATTGAGGAAGGGGAAGCTAAATTCGTTGGTGTGTGGTTCTATGTGTGGTGTGAGTCGCTGCCATTCGTAGGATAGATTTCGTCCTGCAAGTTCGATATACCATAGCAATAAAATGGCATCAGTTTGTTCGACTATTGTATCCGGTTGTTTGTCCCATACGTATTGGTGATAAATATCAATGGCGTTATCATAATCCAATTCTGTAAGATAAAGCGCGGCTAAATGAAAACCCATGTGTGATTGAATATATTGGTTTCCCTTAGACCAAATGGATTCGGTTTCACGTAATACCCTTATGCCATTATGATATTGACCATTGTTGGTGTATGCGTGTGCTAGGGCATGATAGCCCCACGGATTATGTGCAAGTAGCTCAATGGATTTATTGGCTATATGAATGCATTGATCAACTTCGCCGTTTAGTTCATATGCAAATGCTAACATGGCAAGGAAATGGGGTTGTTCAGCATTGGCGCGTCCGTGTTTTTTAAAATAATTTAATTGGCGGCTATCTTCGCCAGTTTCAAAGCAGTGGAATGACAACATTTTTGCGGCGACTAAATCGTTTGGCCATTGTTTGCCGATATCTTCATAAAACTTTAAGGCGTCTTCGAAACGATTTTCTATGCCAGCTTGGGCGGCTTGTATGAATAATTGTTCGCGAGGTGTTAAATCATCATAATGCGTAAGGGCGCGGTCAATATATTGGTTTGCAAGTAGTGCTTCATTTTTTGATTGGCAGAAAACATACATTAAAGCGGCATAGCACTGTAGTAATGCGCATTCGGGTTTAGCGTTGGCATGCTCAAAAATCTTATCGGTTTCTTTATCGAACAGCATTAAGTTTTCAACGAAAACATTTATGAATTTGATAGCTTGATCATCATCGGTGGTGACATCTAATTGGTGTGCGTCGTATTTCATTTAAGCCTCGGTGAGCAGCCATTGAGCTCAAATTATAGCAGGGGATTGTGAGTTTGCTGATGGGGTGTGCATTAACGAGAAAGACGTTTTTCAAGATTGGTTTTTACTTTGGGCCATTCGAAATCGAGGATGCTGGAAATGTTGTAGTCGCAGCGATGTCCATCGTAGTTGATGTGTACCGAGCGCAGTATGCCCTCTTGTTTGGCACCAATTTTTTTAAAAGAATTGATGGTTTGTATGTTGCGTGTGTCAACACACATTTGTATGCGGTACATTTGTAAGCTATCAAAGGCGTGACCAAGTAATAGCAATTGGCACTCGCTATGGGTGGCGGTGCGCCAGTGGCTGGGGGTGAGCCAGTTCCAGCCAACCTCAGCAGTACGGTTATTGATGTCTATATTAAGGAGTCGGGTGCTACCAACGGCCAAGCCTGATTTTTTATCGATTACGGCAAAAGGTAAGTCTTCACCGAGCATTGCCATGTGGTTGGCATATTGAATCCATAACTTGGCATCGTCGACATTTTCAAATTCAGAGCGGGTCATCCATACCCAGATCTTGGGGTCTTTGCCAGCATGGTAGAGAGACTCGGCATGCTCTTCGGCTAGTGGCTCAAGCCGTACATGCGCTCCTTCGAGTACCGTTGGTTCAATTTCCTGTTTCATGCGGGGATATTAACATACTTCGTGTTGCTAGCACACTATGGTATAGTCTCCGCCATGAAAACATTAGATCAAAAACAGCTCAATAATTCACTGGCTCAGTTGCCGTTCTCTATTGATGAGGAGCAGCAGCAGCGGCTAGGGGATCATTTGCGATTATTAAACAAATGGAACAAGGTATATAACCTGACGGCCATTACTGATATTGAACAGCAGATTAGTCATCATACGCTCGATAGCTTAGCGATTGCTCCTTATATAAAGGAGGGGAGCTTATTAGACGTGGGCACTGGCGCTGGGTTTCCGGGGGTGCCGCTAGCGATAGTACGGCCTGATCAAAAAATAACGTTGCTTGATAGTAATAGTAAGAAGACACGTTTCTTGGTGCAAGCCGTAGCGGAATTGGATTTACCATTGGTGGATGTAGTGCATGCGCGTGTTGAAAGCTATCGCGCCGATCCCTTATTTGATGCTATTATAACGCGTGCTGTGGGCAAGATAACGGATACTATTGCAACAGCGCGGCATCTGTTGCGACCGGGTGGCCGCTTTTACTTTATGAAAGGTAAGTTACCTGAACATGAGCTAGCGGAATTTGATGGCAACGTTATCAGCCACAAAATTGATGTGCCTTTATTACATGAAGAGCGCCATTTGATAGAGATTCAATTATGACCAAAGTAATTGCAGTAGCAAACCAAAAAGGTGGTGTGGGCAAAACCACAACCAGTGTTAATTTGTCCGCTTCTTTAGCAGCGATTAAGAAAAAGGTGTTGCTGGTTGATTTGGATCCGCAAGGCAGTGCCACGGTGGGCAGTGGTTTAGATAAGTCACAGTTAAAGCTGTCGGTGAATCAAATTTTATTGGCGGAATGCTCGGTGGTTGAAGCGGCAGTTACGACCGAATGGGGTTATGATATGTTGCCTTCGAACGGTGATTTGACGGTGGCGGAAGTGAGGCTGCTGAAATCTGAGGGTCGCGAGACAGCACTTAAGCGTGCACTTGCCACGGCGAAGCAAGACTATGATTTCGTTATCATTGACTGTGCGCCTTCGTTAAATATCGTAACGGTGAATGCTTTGGTGGCTGCCGATAGTGTGCTGGTTCCTATTCAGTGTGAGTATTATGCGCTAGAAGGCTTGGCGAGTTTGTTGAGCAGCATTGATAAGATTCGTAAGACAGCTAATCCTGATCTTAAGTTGGAAGGACTATTGCGTACGATGTATGACGGGCGTAATCGTTTGACCATTGATGTATCGGAACAATTAATCAGTCACTTCGGTGACAAAGTGTACCAAACAGTCATTCCGCGCAATGTTAGATTGGCTGAAGCGCCGAGCCATGGTGTGCCGGTGATGTGTTATGATAAGCGCTCTCAAGGGGCAGTGGCCTATTTGGCGCTGACTGGAGAGTTGATGCGTCGTCAGCAGGGTGGCGAGACAGCAATTGTAGATAATGCAGAAGTAGCAGAGACGGCATAACAAGGGGGCACACATGTCGCAAGTAAAGCGTGGTTTGGGTAAAGGGTTGAGTGATTTAGGTCTATCAGAATTGCTGGGTGGTATGGATGATGATCCGGTGTCGAATGAAGAGAAAACCATTCCGAATGTTGAGTTGCGTCATTTATCTGTTGATCAAGTGCAGCCTGGTAAATATCAGCCGCGTCAACAAATGCTAGAGCCTGCATTACAAGAGCTAGCCGATTCGATTAAAGCACAAGGCATTATTCAACCGATTGTGGTGCGCACATTGCCTGAAGGTAATTACGAAATTATTGCCGGTGAGCGTCGTTGGCGTGCAGCACAAATGGCGGGGCTGACTGAAGTGCCTGCAGTAGTGCGCACGATTAAAGACGATGCCGCGATTGCGATGTCGTTGATTGAAAATATTCAACGCCAAGATTTAAATGCGATTGAAGAAGCGCAAGCCTTAGCGCGTTTGATTGAAGAATTTGATATGACACACGAAGCTGTAGCGAAAGCGATTGGTAAGTCGCGCGCATCAGTGAGTAACCTGTTGCGCCTATTGCAATTACCCTCAGTAGTGAGAGCTATGGTGGAACAAGGTCAAATTGATATGGGGCATGCGCGTGCGCTATTGTCGCTATCGCCGGCACAGCAAGTTGAAGTGGCGCAGCAAATTATTGAGCGTTCATTGTCAGTACGTCAAACCGAAGAATTGATTAAGCATCTGCAACAGCCGCATCACGACCATCATAATAATCAACCTGCCGCGATGGACCCAGACGTTAAGCGTTTACAAAACAATCTTGCTGAACGTTTAGGCGCGGTGGTGAATATTCGTCATACCAATGGTGGCAAGGGTCGCTTGGTGATTCATTACAATAGCCTCGATGAGCTTGACGGTATTCTTGGGCATATTCAATAGTCTCGTCACTTTAAAGGCACTGAAAAATCCGCATCAGCTTTAACTTTTCCGGTTTTAATAAGCGTGCAGGCATTCTTATTCCACGGTGACCATTGTTTACAAACATTAAAGCACTTGAGGCCGATGGCTTCTTTAACAGCGGCGGTAACTAGCCAGGGTCTTTGCAATTGAATAAAGTGCCCGGTAACGGCCCACACCAATTGTGACTGAGGTGAACATTTGCTGATTACCTCGCTTTGGATTGGTAGTGGTAGGTGGAGCTAAACACTAATAACGGTTTGTTAGAAAAAGTGGGGCATTAGTGAATAACATCACGCCGGAATATAACAAAATATTATAAACACAAATAAATATTGAATTAAAGTCAGCTCAGTGATACTATATCTCTAGAAATACATATAGAGCAGTTAAGTAAAGCGTTAAAAGTGAATATTATTATGCCTAGCCCCTTAATTATGATGTCGAAGCGCGTTGAGCGCGTATTAGTAGAAGATGAAGCTTTTATAGCAAGACATAAGGCGTCATTCGATGAGTTGATTGAATCAATTATACTTTCTGAAGTGAAGTCAGGCGCTAATCTCGAGCGAATTAAAGGTGTATTGAGTTTGCGGCTAGGTAAAAAAGCCCGGTTATTGGCGAAAAAAAAGTGGGTTGAAGGCCAACTCATATGGGTTTTATTGGAGTTACTGCCAAATCACAAGTATCACAAAGCGCACTATTTGAAGCCTGGTGCAACAGAAAAATTTTTTAAGGAAAACAATGATCGGATTATGGCCCTGGCATTATCAAAAGAACATACTGAGAAAATTTTATCGATAAATAATACAGATGTTGAAGCCGCAATGGCGGGAGTGGGCGTCGATCCGGATGTGTTTATTGCTCCTGAAGAAGTGGTGATTTATAAGCGTCAGGTGATTCATTTGACAGATAAACAAGATGAGTGCTTGGCGAGAATTTTGGATGGTCTTACCCATGAGCAATTTATTGCATTAGTAGCCGGCGCGCCGGGTTCAGGTAAAACTTTATTAGCGAAAGGAATTATTGATGCGTTACACGAAGTCAATGATGGCACAACACGTATATTCTATATAGCGGAATCGCAAAAGTTACGTGATGAAATGACGAAGCAAAGTGGTGTATCGCCGGTTGAGTGCTGTGGATATTTGCACATGTTGCGTCACGCGGGGGTTGATGATCTTGACAATCTGATGGCAGTTGACGAAATACATATGGTGCAATATTTTTCCCGCGTACAAGATGCAGCAAAAACACGCGCTGCTATGGAGGGCGAAGAAGCAGTGCTTGATGCCCAGCTGTCAAATCTAAGTTTTAAGCAATTTCGACAAGAATGCATGGTGATGTCAGGTATAGAAGATATAGGTAAAAAAGGTTTTGAAGAATATGCCTCACTTGGAAGGAATCATTCCATATTTCATGGCAATTCGGCACTGCAACATCGATTGTGGAATATCTACCAACAGTATATGAGTGACTTGGAAGCTGAAAAACAGTATGACCCGCAATTAACACGTTTTGTTGTAAATAAAATTGAAGGTAATCCTGTGTTTGTTGTTGATGAAGCGTTGGATTTAACGCGTGTGCAGTTACAAGCATTACTTAGTATGGGGGCAAGAGTAGTACTTTTAGGTGATCATCATCAAAATTTGCAGCTGACTTCTCACTCTATAGAATATATCAATAGCTTAATCACAAAAGCTGCGTCCAGTGTTTCAGAGACAGTGCATACCTATGTTGCAAAACTGGAGCAGTCCTATCGATGCTCAACAAAGATTGCTGGTATATTGAGTAAGCTACTTAAAGTGAAAAGAAATGTAACTGCACATGGCTCTGATTTAGTGGATACCCAAGTGATGTCCGCACTAGGTGCTGACGGTATGGTTGCACTGTCAAGTTGTACCCCAAAGCAGATAGAACATGCTAGTGAGTTGTGTAAACGTGCGAGTACGGCTGTCATTTGCCCGCGCGGTATTAAAGAGGCGGTATCGGCACAGCTAGATACAGCATTGGTGTTTACTGTTGATGAAATTAAAGGATTGGGCTATCACCGAATTATCTGCTGGGATGTGATTACTAAAGAAACGGCTGAGCGATTAATGGCTTTATTTGAGGGGCCAAAGAAGTATCGTGATGAAATAACGGCCGAGGATACAGCGTTCATTAGTGATTTAAATGCGATTTTTACTGCAATCAGTCGTGCTGAGATGGAAGTGGTATTCATGAGCAGTAACGACCATCCCGTCATTACGAATTGTATACATAAATTAATTGAAGGCGTGGGTTTTTCTCCACTGGAAATGCTGGGATCTGAAGTTGAGGTTTCAACAGAAGATGACTGGAGAGAGGAAGCGTTGCGTCAACAAGAAGCGGGTAATCTTGAGCTTGCTCTTGATATTGCAAAACGATTTGGTTTTCGTTTAACGTTGGCGTCTGATGCTCCTTCTATTGGAGAGGCTTTGCCGGCCGGTGAAAGCGTGCGCGGTTCTGGTGAGTCTAAGCAGCCTGACAATGTGGGCCCTGCGGATATGGATGAAGAAAGAAGGAGAGAATTGGCATCAACCGTTATAGCGAACAAGTCTGATTTCAGAGGAGTGAAAAAAACCAAAAAATCGAAGAAGAAAAAAAAGCAGGTTAAAAGAGTGGCTGAAGTTAAGCTAAAAAATCCTGAGCCTGAAGCGCCATCAGCTGCTGATGAAGTCAAGTCACCCGATGAAGCAACAGTGCCTATTGCATTGGCAGACATGGGGCTTGGGGTGAGATTTAAATGCGAAGCAAACCCTGGCATTAAAAGCAAAGGTAGAAAAGGAAAAAAAAGCAAGAAGGCATGGGTGGAGCGCGTCATTGATTTTTCCTGCACCATTAGTGCAGAGAATTTGCGTTTTATGATGATGGTTCCTCAAAAGCAGCTTCATAAATTATCTCAAAAGCATATTGAAGCGTTATTGACTGCGAGGATTGATGAGGCTGTTGTTAAAACGCCGGATGGTTGTCATTTATATGCCAAAGTGATGGATCGTATTTTTTCTTGTAATGAAAGGCTTCATTATTATGTGAATAAGGCATGGTTAGCAGGCGCAGGTGACCACTTGTTAAGCGGGTTAGTTTCTGGCCGTGATGCCATAAAAGATACTGTTATCGCTCACCTTATGTCGAATGAGGCTAGTATGAACTTCTTATTAGTATACCTCCCAGCTCTGACAATGCAGTTCGCTAGAATTGATAAGAAGTTATTAATAATATTGACGCTTAGTATGAGGGTTGATAGTCCTGATGGTATGTTTATACGCGGGTTTGCAAATCATGCGCCTCATGGCTATCAGCTTTTATTGAAATTGTGTATGAGTGACTATTACATTGGCTGTGCGGAACCCGAAGCAAATGCATCGTTAATGAAAAGATTTATTGCTGTAACCTTACGTGAGGTAGGCGAGCCCTATTTTGGTGGAAATGAGAGTAAGCAAAAAATTGCCCAATCGAGCTTATTAAAGTTGCTCTTTATTTCTATGGAGTGCCAGGATGTGGTGTTTGACTTATTCAAAGTAGCTGTTCTATCGCCAGAGATACGTGCCTCACTTATTGCTGAATTGAAATCTATCTTTTTGTTATCGACGACTGAAGGTCGGTCGGTTGAGCTTATACAGTTAGTGGTAGAGAAATATCCAGAATGTTTTGCATTACTTGTTTCTATGGCTGAATTAGATAAAACGGTTCGTCAATTTTTAGTGAAGTATTTGACGAGTGAGCAGGCAGGGAATGGTACGCCCTCAAGATTGTTAGCAGTGGCAGAACGTTGTGATAAAGGCTTTGATGATCTTTGTACGCTTGCAGAGGTGCATGATGATGTCGCTAAAATGTTTCTTGAAGTATTTGTTAATTCAGACGTGAATATTGATGTCGTTATTAGTGAATCGCAGGAATTTCAAGAAAAGATAGCCTCATCTTTGAAAAGAATTTACTTGGCGTCACCTGTGTTGAAAGAGGGAATGAGCAAGGCGTTCGTTGAGTTAACATATAAATACACCCTAGAAGGTGGACGCACAGGGAAAGCGCGGTTGTTAGATTTTATTGTTTTATATGATTCTAGTGCGATCTATTACAGACTCATTTGGAATTTTGCATGTATTGTGCCGGAAGTGGCTGAAGCTTATATCAAGGCAGTTGAATTGCCTTCGAGCGTCGGTGGTATTGGTGATCACTTACATGCTGTTGCAGCGTTCGACCCGTTATTATTCATAAACATCATTGCATGGGCGAAGGAGGATGATGGGAAACTTGAAAAAATCATATCGTTGATACAAAAGGGTAGCGAAGAAAAACCTTCACCGTTAGTGACTTTCTCAACAAACGTTACGGATGGCACGATGAAAGAAGTGAATAAGTTACTCGAGACGGAAGGGGTGGAAGAGATAAGGGCGCAAGCGGAGCGAGCGATGATGGTGATGAGTGATTCTGCGAGAGATAAGGTGGAATATAATGGAATAAGTGCTGCCAATCCGGTACGGCTGTTTAATGCGGCGGGTGACATGGAGGCGGCTGATGCAGATGAAGCGGAGGCGAAGTCAGCACCTTATTTGGCTAATAAGTGCTAGCAGCTTTACGCTGACTGAAACATACAGATAAAGCAATTAACCCAATGAAGCCACAGCAATACCAAAGCCAGTGGGGTGAGAGGTGGTGGTATATTAAGCTGCCAACACTGGGCCCGACGACGAGGCTGGCGGCGTATGTGGATTGAAAAACGCCTAGGGTGTTTCCTTTATGTTTGGGTGATGAGGATTCATAACACAGGTATTGAGCCATTGAAAAAAATAACATTTCACCAGCAGTGTAAACCGCATAAGCAAAAGCAGCAAAGACAAACGAAGTAATAAAGTTGAGTAGCATGCAGCCCATGCCCATTAAAATCACGCCAACACCGATAATATCAAATTTATTAAAGTGTCTTATTGCACTGGTCAGTGGTGTTTGAAATAAAATGATTAACACTGGATTGATGGCTAGTAAAAAGCCAAGACCATGCATGCCAAATTGTGGAAATAAATGATGTATGTAGATGGAGTAAGTGGTTCGTAGTTGCGCGATAATAAGCCCGCTTATAAAGAGCGAAAATAATACGGTAATAAATATCTTTATATTTTGACGATCGTGTTGCTGAATTTCCTTGGGCTTATTGAGTGCTTGAGTAGGTATAGTCTTACGCGTATAAACCATTTGATAAATAGCTAGTAACAAAGTGAGTATGCCGCCGGCATAAAATAAGTAAGCAAAGCCGTAATGCGCGAGTAATCCAATAAGTAGAGCTGCTGTGCCTATGCCAATATTTGATGCGGTATAAAGAATATTAATTGCGGTTAATCGACCGTGACCATCACCACCTGAACACAAGCTTATTAATTGGATGGTGTTTGCAGTTTTAAACATATAAGCACTGATACCAAGCAAGCCTGTTATCAGCATAATAATGTGTAAGTTAGTAAAAGAGGGCAATGTAATAAAGAGTGCGCATTCGCTGAGAAGACTGATGAGAATTACCCGCTGAGGTGATAAAAAATCAGAAAGCTTGCCTCCCAATACTCCGCCAGTCATGGTTCCAATACCATAACAAGAAAGAACAATGCCCGCAGATACAACGTTGAAGTGTAGTGTTGAGACTAGGTAAATAGATAAATAAAACGTTAAGCCGACTGCAATGGTGTGGAATAGGCCGATAAGTATTGGACTCAGACTTTTACGCGGTATATTTGCAAAGCTTTGTGTGTATAGATTCATATTAACTTTAGATTTAATTTCGAAGGTTGACATTGTATCTGATGCTGCGCTTAAATGTTACCCGTGATTTGTGGTGAGTATGGAGAAGTGATAGGAAGAATTAGGCTGCTTTGTTTAAGTGGTTAAATTAACTATAAAGTGAGGTTTTAATATGGAATTTGAGTTTGAGGTTACTTACACACCCGTTAGTTTAGCAGGAAGTGCAATGCCTTATTAAATCTATATTTAATATTGTATACAGCTAAAATATGAAAAACGCCTATATATGTCCGAATCTAAAGCCGGTAGTTGAGTACTGTTGGAGCGATGGAGCGACTTCATTTTTTATGCGGCCAGGAGTTTCAATTGATATACCAGATAGTGAGAAGTTTGTTTTCGGTTTATGTGAATTAATGGACGGTTTAAAAGAAACGGATGATTTGGTAAAGGAGCTGTCAGTCTGTTATCCAATTAATAAAAAAATACTTATTTCACTTTTGGATATTCTTAACAATGAATTTCTTTTAGAAGATAGCCATTATAATAATACTGCGGTGCTAGATTCCTATACGCGCAAAAGATGGTCGCGTAATATAGAGTTTTTAAGTTCATATTGCTACTTTGATGAAAATAAATATTTTTTGCAAAAAAGGCTGATGGATTCCTCGGTATTGATACTAGGTCTTGGGGGCGTAGGTTCAAATGTTTTGTTAAGTTTGTCAGCATTAGGTGTAAGAAAAATAACGGTTATAGATTATGATGTTATTTCTTTGGAAAATCTAAATCGGCAAGTTTTATATAAAGAGGGGGATGTAGGAAAAAAGAAGTCTGAGTCTGCTGTCAATAATATTAGGGAGCTTGATCAGGGCAATGCTATTACGCAGAAAGAGATTAAGATATCATCTGCTAAACAATTATATGATTTAGTTTGTAATAAAGATCTGGTTGTAAGTGCAATTGACGAGCCGCGAGATAAAATCCTCGATTGGGTAAATGAAGCATGCGTGAGGTTTGGAATTCCTTATATTGTAGGTGGGCTAGATAGCCGATGGGCTTCCTGTTTTACTATTGTTCCAGGTATAACTGGTTGTATGGAATGTTGGAAGATAGAAGCAAGAAAAAAAGGGATGCTTCATCAAGAGGTAATGAAATCTGCTAATTTTAGATCTTCAGGTATAACAAATGTAGCAGTCATGCCATTAATTCAAATAGTAGTAGGTCTGATAAGTGCTGATGCCATGAAGTTACTAAGCGGAATTGCACAGCCAGCCTCTCTCGGGAAGCTTCTCGTTTATGATATTAGTGATTCTGTTACTAAGACAGTTGAAGAGTGGTGTATTGATGAAGATTGTAGCGTGTGCAATAAGGTCACCATGGTTTCATAAAGGGGTTGTAGCTAACATCGTAATCATATGTATCAATTCTTTCTTTTCTTTTTATATAATCTGCAATTACGTTTGCTGGGTATGAAATTATAATTGCGAAAATAATCTTATATGAATATGCGTAGCAAATTAAGTAAAGCATTTCCTTAAAGCTAAGTATGCCGTACAGCGCAATCGGCACGGAAACAAATAACATGAAACACTCACCTGTCAGTGTTGATAGAATGCTTCTTAACCAAAATATTTTTCCTTTTGCCAGTATCTTCCACTTAGAAATAATTATTGAATTTATAAAGGCGCCAGAAAGGACGCCAATCATCTCCCCTGATAAAGAGCGCCATAGTGGGCTAAGAACCTGAACATATGCGTGCTGTATATGTGGGTTCTCTGTGGGTAATTTGATAAGAAAGTACAGCATGGCAACAAAAAAGTAATCACATATAAATACAACCCAAATGGTTCGTTTGGTTGTTGAGAATCCGTAAACCTCTGTTATAACATCATTCCATGTATAAGTTATAGGGAATATAAATGATGCAGCTGCTCCAAAGAAAAACCTAAGGTGAACTATTTTATATGATAAAACTAATGAAGCTAACTCACAAGTAAGGTACAGCATAGACAAAATGGTTAAGTATTTATATCCTGCGAAATTTTTATTGGTTACTCGATGACCTAGGTTTTCTATTTTTTCCATACTTGTTTGGCTACCCTTAAAAAATTACGGCCTAATATTTTATGTATTGACTCATTTGAAAACTTTCTCATCGCAAGCTCATTTATAATTTGTGTAATAGATGTAGGTTCAATCATTCGAATATTTTGATATTGTTTCCTATTTGGGAATGCCTCAGGATGTAGCATTGTTAGCTTAAGTGTCTTTTTGTGATCAAAAACATAATCTAAGCCTAAGCCGACATGATCGTCCCCCACAAGTGAGCACACATATTCAATATTATTGACGACTTCATTTAATAGGCTATTTTTATCATTCATAAATATACTAATCCCATTGATGCCGACTACCCCGCCATTACGTGCGCACTCTTGTATTAGCAGGTTGGATATATTGCGTGGGTGTTTATGAAGTTGTGTTAGGTTAGAGTGAGAAAAAATAACGGGGTCGCGTGATAAGCACATGACATCTAGGCTGCATTTCTCCCCCATATGAGAACAATCGATAACAATTCCATTATCATTCAGATGTTTTACTACCTCCTTACCTTTGCCGCTAAGCCGAGAGTTATACCCATAGCAACCACCACCAATTTGATTTTTTGTATTATATACTAATCCTACCTGTTTAATACCGATCTCTTTAAGGCAGTCAATATAGGAAGGCGATTGTAAAAATGATGTAATTCCTTCAAGATCAAGCCCGATTGCTAATTTATTACATTTTTTTGCATGTAAAATATCTGAGTAGGTATTGGCGTATATAAAATATTTGGTATGATCTGAAATATATTGCTTTATGTATTTTGAAAACGCTAGTATTTCATTAGCATCTTGAGGGCCAAAGCCAATATTTAAAGAAACATACGTAAATCCAGATTTTTTATATTTGAAGAGGGGGGAGAGATCTGCCTTAACCTCCAGGGTTGGGCAGGCATGCGCATCCCAAATAATTGCTTCTTCATATGGCTTGAAAGCAGGTTTCATTTCACTACTCTTAGATGGCTTTGGGTGTGAATGGTCTGAGCTGAAGTTTTTGTCGCTACTTCAAGCCCGGATAAAAATCCAATGTAGCATGCCTGAGGAGCATCAAAGTATGATATTTTCTTACTTTCAGCTAGTTCTGATGGTAAAGAAAAAAAGTGCCTTTCAGTTTTTTTGTCTATATACGAAATAAGTCCGGCTCTATTTTGGTATAGTATTCGATATCTAGTAGTGGGGCTTTGTGAGTTATGTTTGCATGTATAGTGTTTATGGTTTTTGTTGCTATCTCGCCGCCATTTTTTTCCATAGTAATACCCAAGCCAGCATGCGTGATGTGGGGGCATTTTTTGAATGATGTAGTCATCGTAGATAACCGAGTCTATGCTTGAAATCAATATTGCGCCACGGCCACGACATGATATTTTTACTTGATTAGCTCTTTCATTAATTTCTTCGATTTTATAAATATGATGGATTTTTTTGGGGTGCAACAAGCTATTTAGTTTGTTGATGCTGTGTTTAAACGTTTCGAGTGTTTTGAATGATCTTTTCATATTTAATAGCTGTCATTTCTAAATAGAATGGTTAGTATTGTTACGCCAATAATGCTTTGTGAGATTGGATTATAAGTTACAATATCTGAAGATTGTGTTAAGGACTGCAGTTTCCAAGAGGGAGGATCTATTAACAATGTTCGTAACGTCGCTTTGTTGTTTATATAGCTTAGGACTAAGTCACCATCGCTTGGTGAAACAGAGGGGTCAATTATAAAGTATGTCCCTTTAGGAAAGCGCGGGTGCATTGAAGGCCGCGCTTTTAATGCTATTGCATCGTCACTTATTGTTTCGTTGCTATCAAGTGAAATGGGCAGCCAACTGTTCCAATCCTTAGATATATTTTTCTGAATTTGCATATTTTTATTTAGGTTTTCCCAGCGTAATATTGGAATAAAGGTTGCTTTCGATTTACCTGTTATTGTTGCGCTTGTTCCAAGGAGCTCATCAATTGATATTGAGAAGTAGCTGGCAATATTGTTTAAAGTGGATATGCGTGGGTCAGTTGTGCTGCCATTGAGAATTCTACGAATAGTCATCATCGGTAGATTTAAGTCTTTTGATAGGTTAGTAATTCCAATGTCGTATGAATTCATAAGGCTTTGTAAATTATTTGCTAAGTTATTTGTGGCAAAATCTTTTTTTATAGCTGTACTCATATTTATGTTCTTCTCCATTTTTTTTGCATTCTAACATATTTGTTATTATTCAGAATGTTTTCGTTAATTGGCTCATACAGATAAAAGAATTGTAATTAATACATTAACGAAGCTTAGGTGTTTTTTGTAACATTAACGTTGCGGATAGATAACATTAATGTTATGTTTTCCTGCGTAATAGATGGGTAGTGTGGAAAACTTTATTAATTCTTAACAAGGAAGCTAATATGACGTCTCCACAATTTTTTACTGAAGCGAATGTTACTGAAAACTATACCTCACATCGTTGGCGTGATGTTTTAGGTGAGCTGGAAGTAAAGCATAAAATACATCGCAAAAAATTACCGGGCAAAGTTAAAGATTTTAATATCAGGTATATTTTAGGTGGTGAATATTCGGGTGTGTATTTAACTGAGCGGCAAAGGTTGGTGTTGATTGAGTTTTTAAAAGATAAAAGTGCGAAGGCAATTGCGCTCAAGTTGAATATATCTGAACGCACGGTTGAGGATTACAGTAAGATACTGCGAGCCAAATTTAATTGTGCTACTAAGCGAGTGCTTATTGAGAAGCTAATTGGACTGAATTATTGTAATATATTGGCTCACTTGAAAAGTACACATAAGGAGTGTGTGGTGTCACTATGATTTCAATAGGCTTGCATTACAAGATATACTTGATCGTGCGGGCCTTAAATTTGAGGTTGATTTATAAAGAGCCGCATAGAGATTGAGGCACATGAGGTGTTGTATTGTATGAGTATCACATTTAAACCATTCACAATCGATGAATTGCCGTTATGGCAACAATGGATCGAAGTGCCGCATGTAAAAGAAGTGTGGTTCATTGATGGCTATGAGTCGGCTGATTATATTAAACAAAAAATTGTCGGCAACGGTTATGATTATCCCTATGTGATTTGCGTAGGTGGACAACCGATTGGTTATATCCAATGTTGTGATTTGTATGCTTATCGCACGATTTGTCCGGAACCAAAGGGGTTGTTTACTCAGGAGTCTAAAGGAACTTTTTGTGTTGATTTGTTTATTGCTGATAGTGACTACCTTGATAAGGGCTATGGTACAAAAATAATAAAACAGTTTGCTCGCATGATGATCAATGAGTTTAGTGCGAAGCAAATATTGATCGATCCGGCGAGTTCAAATAAGCGTGCGATACGTTGTTACGAAAAGGCGGGATTCACGTTTGTTAAAACAGCGAACGATGGCATTACTGAGTGTACAGTGATGCAGCTGTCGCACAATGTGGACTTGCCGTATTCGCCTGCATGTGAACGAAATAAGCAGCCGATATTTGAAAAGCTTCATCAGTATTTAAAGCCTGGTGATGCTGTGTTAGAAATCGGTAGTGCTACGGCTCAACATGCAAAATATTTTGCAGAGCTGATGCCTGACATTTCCTGGCAGCCATCAGATCAAGGTGATTACTTTGCTATCTTACAGCAAGGGCTATCGGCTGGGTCGTTAGAGAATATATTGCCTGAAAAAGAAATTGATGTGACCACATACGATTGGGAGCAATGCAAATATAATGCTGTGTTTTCTGCGAATACTTTACATATTATGTCGTGGTCAAAAGGCGATGTTTTTATGTCGAATGTAGCCAAGGCGATTAAGCCTAATGGCTATTTAATTATTTATGGACCGTTTAGCTATGATGGCGAGTTTACGTCCGAAAGTAATGTGCGCTTTGATCAGCAATTAAAACAAGCCAACCCTGAACGCGGCATTCGTGAATTTAATCTGATTAGTGGCATGCTGGCAGCGCAGGGTTTTAATTTCATTGATGATCATGTTATGCCTGCGAATAATCAGTTGATTGTATGGCAATTAAAGTCGTAAGTATTTCTTATCAGGATCATTTCTTTTCAAAATGAGCAAATGCCTATTATTACGGTGATTAGGCTTAGATAGTTAGGTGACAAAAATGAAGAAAAAAATAGCTTTTATCAAAAGTATTTAGACCTAAAGTTAATATTCTCTTCGGATAAAAAAATTGGCAATATAACCGTTGATTATTCAGCTTGTGCAGGGTAAGCACTTATCTAGATTGGTGTGGTTGCTCAATCATCGTTCAGATACATAAACAATAAATATAAATAAGCATTGTTAAAACAGTTCTTTTGCAATATGATCAGCCGCGAATTGATGAATAAGGAGCGACTGATGGTGAAATTTTATAAAACTGGCTTGGCATTTTTGATGTGCTTATTTGCGGCACCGCTGCTAGCCGAGTTAGTGACCTCAAGCACCGTACATGTCAGTATTCAGCGTATTGACTCGCCCTTAAATATTCCTTTATTGTGTGTGGGTTATGATAGCATTCATGAGGTAACGTGCGCGCAAATGGCACCTAATGAAGATACCGTGCGTCTCATTAAAAACTTCCAGTATCAGGCTCCTCCAAAAAACACTAAAGTGACTGCGTTATTGAGATGGGATCAATCATTAATCGTCGATAAAAAAAGCTGTGCTGCATATCCCGATACAATCAAAAGCAGTGTGCGCAGTTTTAATGGCGGTCTGCAAGATTATACGGCGGTAACTTTTACTGTGCCGGTTAATCAGGGGCCGGGTGCGTCTGGGGTTAATCTGGTTTTCAATGGTAAGTCAAATACCTTGAGCTGCAGTGCCTACAAGCCAGTAGATGTTAATTGACATCCGTTTGAGCTGAGAAAATGGCTGAAGTGACTAAGCAGCAGACTGTTGTAATTGTTGATGCATATTCTACTGGGCGGTTTTTAGCTCCAAAGTTCCAACAGCAAGGTTTTCAATGTGTGCATGTGCAAACACATCGCCATGTTTTAGATATGTTTAAGGCATCATTTCAACCAAGCGACTTTATTATAAACCTAGTGCTCACCGATCAGATATCAGATATTGTAGATCAATTAAAGTTGTATCAACCACGAGCTGTTGTTGCTGGAACTGAAAGTGGCGTGGGTGTGGCCGATCAGCTAAATAATCTATTAGGCCTTCAGGGTAATAGTGTAGAGCTAAGTCAGGCGCGATTTAATAAATTTGAAATGATACAGGCATTGCAAGTGTCGGGTGTGCCATCGGTTGAGTGCATTAAATCGACCAGTGCAGATGAGGTGATTGAGTGGTCAAGGCAGCATAATATAGCCACAACAGTGATAAAACCGATACAAAGTGCAGGCAATGATGACGTTTATTTTTGCCGTTCAACTGAAGCGATAACGAATGCGGTTCATCATATTTTAAACAAAAAAAATATCTTTGGTGATAACAATTTGGCTGTGTTAGCGCAGCGCTTATTAACGGGCACGGAGTATATCGTGAATAGCGTTAGCTATAGCGGCCATCATCGATTCACGGATATATGGCGGTGTGAGAAAACTCTTTTGCCGACAAAAAGTAACTTATCACTATTAGAGGCATTGGTCAGTCCCAATGACCCTGTGGTGGAAGCATTAATCGCTTATGCAGAATCGGTACTAAATGCATTAGAGATAGCATGTGGGCCAGGGCATCTTGAAATTATGTTAACCGAGCAAGGTCCTGTATTAATCGAAGCCGCCGCACGACTGCAAGGTTGTGTTGATTCAGCAGCAGTTGAGCTTGCAACTGGAACTAGTCAATTATCACAAATGGTATTGTCATATGTAGATCCCCAAATGTTTAATGCTGCCGACAAGCAATATCGGCTCAAGAAATATTGTTACCGCTTGTTTATGAAGTCAAAAATATCAGGGCATTTAAATAAAGATTTGGATTTATCTGCTGTGAAGCAGTTGTCATCATTTTATTCAATGCATTCTTCATTAAAAAAGCATGAGCATATTAATGAGACCATCGACATTGCAACAACGCCTGGTTATCTGCATTTCGTGAGCACATGCGCTCAACGGATACAGCAAGATTATCTGATGTATAGAGAATTAGAAGAAAAACAATTATTTAGCGAGTCAATGCTGAAAAAATTCACTTCCGATTGTGGCTAGCATTTGCATGGTTTATTAACTATCATCCTTGCTATGAACATAACCTATGACAGACAAGAGTTTTATAGGGCTCATTTAGCGCGAGATAAGCGCTTTGACGGTAAATTTTTTGTAGCTGTTAAGACAACGAAAATTTATTGCAGACCAACGTGTCCTGCGAGAAAAGCAAAGCTAGAAAATCTGGATTTTTATCTTTATGCTGCGCAAGCTGAAGAGGCAGGCTTTCGGCCATGCATGCGTTGTCGTCCAGAAACAGCGCCAGGTTCAGCCGCATGGATTGGCACATCTGCTTGTGTGCAGCGTGCGGTTCGAATGATGGATGCCATATCTAATGAAGATGTTTCAGTTAGTCTTATTGCAGAGCGATTGGGCGTGAGTGACCGTTGGTTACGTGAACTGTTTCATGAGCAGGTTGGTGCTAGCCCGCAGTCTGTGTTGTTATATAAAAAGTTGAATGTCGCAAGAAACTTACTGGATAATTCTTCTTTATCTATAACAGATATTGCCTTTAGTTCAGGGTTTCAGTCCATACGTCGCTTTAATGATGCGTTTAAGAAACGCTTTAAACAAACACCCAGCGAAATAAGGAAGGCTACACCAGCACAGTCCTTATTGCAGCTCGAGCTAAGTTATCGACCGCCTTACGACTGGCAAAGTTTGATTACATTTTTCAGTGCTAGAACATTGCCAAATACGGAGCTTGTTGATGATAATAGCTATCAGCGCATTTTCACTTGTGCAGATGGACATGGCTGGTTAAAGGTGACACGTGGCGAGCATAATAAAATGCTTGTGCAATTAAAGCTAGATAAACCGACTAACATCATGGGTATTGTGGCGAACATTAAAGATATGTTTGATCTTGATGCAGACCCAATGATGATAGCAAAAGATTTATCATCGGATAAAAAACTACGACCACTGTTACAACAGTTACCAGGCATCAGAATTCCCGGTTGTATTGAACCATTCGAGATGGCAGTGCGTGCTATTGTAGGTCAAAAAATCAGTGTTAAAGGTGCAAGGCAGGCATTGATTAAACTGGTTGAATTGTGTGGTGAAGATCAAATTTTTGATGAAGGCATTGCGCTTAAAAAATATTTTCCAACACCACAAAATATACTCGGCGCCGATTTATCAACGGTGGGCTTAACCAATGCAAAAATAAACGCATTAAAGTTATTGGCAGCTGCAATAGATGAGGGGTCCATTGTGCTGGATGGCACGGCGGATTACGATGAAACTTGCCAGCAATTATTGGCGCTAAAGGGCATCGGGCCGTGGACTGTTGAGCTTATTGCCATGCGTGTATTAAGAAATCCGAATGCGTTCCCAGAAAAAGATTTAGAAATATTAAAGCAAGTGAAGCGTTACGACTTAAATCCAAAGCTTTGGGTGCCATGGCGCGCTTATGCTGCCATGTTGTTATTAAACAGTTAAATGTGAGATGAGCATAATGAAAGCTACGCGAGGAATAAAAAATTTACCACAAGATGCGGTGTTTAGTGAAATGCCGTCACCAGTAGCGCCATTGACACTTGTATGCTCATCAAAGGGGTTGCATGCCATATTATGGGCGAATGACTGTGAAGACACGAAATGTCAGTCGATTGTGAAAAATTTAAAGCGTGATGATAATTATCCATTGATAAAAACAACCAAAAAACAACTGCACGAATATTTTCAACAAAAACGTACGGCATTCGATTTGCCATTGGTGTTTGACGGCACCGTGTTTCAAAATAAAGCTTGGCAACAGTTGGCTAAAATTCCTTATGGCGAAACCATATCCTATGGTGAGCAAGCAAGGCGCATGGGTGATAAAAACAAAGCGCGTGCCGTGGGCATGGCAAATGGCATGAATCCTATTCCGATTGTCGTTCCATGCCATCGCGTCATTGGCAGCAATGGTAAGCTGGTAGGGTTTGGCGGTGGCATGGATAATAAAGCGCTGCTGTTGAATATGGAAGCTAAGCGCCATTGCTAGCATAGGACTATTGTACGCCAGTTATCCGCGAAATTACCAATAGAACTGCCGCGGAATTACTAATAAAAGTCCCGCAGAATTACCAATAGAACTGCCGCAGAATTACCAATATAAAAATAATCTAAATATAATCAGTAGGTTATTAATGTATATATATTGCGCATTCTGTCGTCACAATCCTGTCATAACTGCTTGTTACATTAGCACTTGATAAAGAAAGGTGAGGAATGATATGTCTACAGTTTCATTGGCCGAAGTAAAGTCACTCGATGAGGCAAAATTCTCACGCTTTCATCTCAAAATGATCTTTACCGCGGGCATGGGCTTTTTCACTGATGCATACGATCTCTTTATAATAGGTGTAGTCACCGCCATCTTGGCGCCGATCTGGCATTTGAGTATTCATCAACTGGCCATCTTAAACGCAACCTCCTTAGCTGCTGCAGCATTTGGTTCCATCTTCTTTGGTTTCTTATCCGATAAGCTCGGCCGTAAAAAAATGTACGGCTATGAAATTTTAATTTTATTTTTTGGCGCGATCATGTCGGCGTGCTCAAGCAGTTTTACCATGTTGTTTATCGCGCGAATTATTGTGGGTTTTGGTATTGGCGGTGACTATCCGACCAGTGCGGTGGTGGCTAGTGAAGCGGCTTCAAAAACCAATCGTGGCTTTATGGTATTGCTGGTGTTTGCTATGCAAGCAGTGGGCTTAACCTTCGGTCCTTTGTTGGCCTCTTTATTGCTGGCAACGCACATTCCTATTGATATTGCATGGCGACTGTTGGCAGGTTTTGGTGCGATTCCAGCGATTTCAGTATTCTTTATGCGTCGTCGTATTCAAGAATCACCACGTTACTTGTTATCTAAGAAGACGCCGGTTGAAGTGGGTCGTGTGGTCAGTGATTTGGCAGGCTTTAAAGATTCCGTGCAGCGTCAAGCGTACGCCAAACACAGCTTATGGAATAAGCGTTGGTTAAAATATTTAATCGGTACAGCCGGTGCCTGGTTTTTGATGGATGTTGCATTTTATGGTAACGGCGTGTCATCAGTATTAATCATGAAGGCGATTACACCGCACGCTACGCTACTCAGTCATACGCTAACCTCTGCATTGGTGTTCTTGTTGTTTGCCGTGCCGGGCTATGCAATGGCTGCGAAATATGTGGATAAGATAGGGCGCAAAACGGTACAGATGTTAGGCTTTGTAATGATGGCGGTATGTTTTGCGCTAATTGCTTTAATCCCTGGGGTGAGAGCCTACTTGCCCGCTTTTATCGCTCTGTATGGCATGAGTTTCTTCTTTACTAACTTTGGACCGAATACAACTACCTTCTTAATTCCCTCTGAAATTTACCCCACCAGTATTCGTGCACGTGCACATGGCATATCAGCAGCAGTTGGTAAGGTCGGTGCATTTTTGGGCGTGGTGCTATTGCCAGGTGTCCTGCATACCCATGGCTTATCATTTACTATCGGCATGATGTCAGTAGTTAGCTTGCTGGGTATCTTAACCACGCTCTTAGTGCCTGAGATGAAGAACAAATCGCTAGATGATTCAGAGGATAAAGTGAAATTAACGGTGGTTAAAAACGCGGCTTAGAATTCTGCATATTTTACAGCGCCAGTACTTTCACATACTTATCTTTAGCGTAGCGCACAATGGCTTTGTCTTTAGTCACTAAGGTCAGATTATTTACTCGAGTGCTAGCGACAATCAACCGATCTGCTGGATCACCATGAAACTTGCCCAGTAGCTCGCAACTATCGTTAGCAATTTGAGGTGTTAGCGCTATGGATTGCAGCATCATGTGATGCATCGAGGTTTCGATCCATTCAAGATAGGGCATAGATATTGTTATGCGCTTGTGGGCTACCAGCATAGCAATTTCCCATAACGAAATAGAGGCAATGTAGAGTTGATGATCGATACCGGCTTGATGGATTTTTTGACGCGTGGTTTTGGTGATTGAGTGATCTTTATTGGCATACCATATCCAGGCATGCGTATCTAAAATAATTCCGCTCATTGATCGGCGTCCCATTTTTCATCAATTGGTTGCGTAATGTCATCGTGAATTTGCACCGTATTGGCCAGACAGCCATAGCTATCGTGTTTGTGGTCCTCAGTAACGGGCACCAGTTTGGCAATAGGCACGCCGCGCTTTGTAATCACTAATTCAATATGCTGTTCATCTACTTGGTTCATCAGTTGCAAACATTTCGCCTTAAATTCGCCTGCGGGAATAGTGCGCTGTTGATTCTGCATGATATACTCCTATGGTCATGTGACTATAGTCATATTATAGCGCACCACACTAAGGTTTACACCCTAGCACAGCTAGATCGATGACAATATCCGTGGAAATCTGATAAATAGATAAATATATAGATATAAGTCACAGCTAGTGTAAGCTGCTGTGAACATTTTGATGCGAATGATCAGCCGCATTTTATCAAGGGTGGTATTATTCCGTTGCTTATAAATCTAAAACTATATATACTCCTCCCGAATTTGGCCGTGTGTAGCCAGCGGGGAGAGTGTATTTGCACCCAAGACGACCAGAAAGTGTAGCAAGACAAAGTGCGTTTCAGATCATTTTTGCACAATTGTGCATAGTGGCTGTAGTGACCGTTATTGCGTGGTTGGGATGGGGTGTTTTCATCGCTAAATCAACCAGTTTAGGTGGTTTAGCCAGTGTTATCCCCAGCAGTTATTTTGCATGGCGCGTGTTTGCTCGTGTTGATGCACGGCAAGCCAAGCAGATAATCCGCTCCTTTTATATGGGCGAGTTTATCAAGCTATTATTAAGCGTTGTCCTGGTGATGGCCTTTATAAAAATATTTGCCGTCTATTTGCCGGCATTTTTTTTGGGCTTCGCAGTAGCGCAGTTGGGATTTTGGTTAACGCCATTGTTTGATAACAAACAGCGAAAAAGGGCATAGGTACTGATGGCATCAGCGCAGGCAATTACAACTTCTGAATACATTGGGCATCATTTAACCTATTTGATGTTTGATCTTAAGACCATGTCGATCGTTCATGAACAAACCACGTTCTGGACTATTAATGTAGGCACCATGTTATTCTCAACGATTCTTGGTGTGATCTTTGTGCTGCTATTTTGGTTGGCGGCACGCAAAATCCATGCAGGAATCCCTTCTGGCTGGCAAAATTTTGTTGAGTGGTCGGTAGAGTCCGTTGATAACGTTGTAAAAGAAACATTCCACTTTGAAAACAAAATGATAGGTCCTTTGGCATTGACAATATTTGCCTGGATCTTCTTAATGAACTTTATGGATTTACTCCCGGTGGATCTTTTCCCACGTTTGGCCGGTTTAATGGGAGTCCATAACTTACGTGTGGTGCCCACCGCGGATCCTAACATGACCTTTGCACTATCAATATCAGTGTTTGTCATGATTATTTATTACAACTTTAAGATGAAAGGTGTTGTCGGGTTAGCCAAAGAAGTAGCTACAAAGCCTTTCGGTCCATGGTTATTCCCCGTTAATATTATTTTCCGCATCGTAGAAGAGCTAGTTAAACCAATGGCATTGTCATTACGATTATTTGGTAACTTATTTGCGGGTGAGTTGGTATTTATTTTGATTGCAGCCTTATTGCCGTGGTGGGCGCAGTGGTTCCCAGGTGGTATGTGGGCGATATTCCACATTTTGATTATTTTAATACAAGCATTCATCTTTATGATGTTAACGATTGTGTATATTGGCATGGCCCACGATACGCATTAATTAAAACTGAAAAACAAAAAACGAGGAGTTACAATGGAAATTGCAAGTTTAATCGCTAGTGTACAGGGCATGTCTGCAATTGCAGCGGCTTTGCTGATCGGCTTACCGGCTTTAGGTACTGCGATTGGTTTCGGTGTATTGGGTGGTAAATTTTTGGAAGGTGTTGCACGCCAACCTGAATTAACTCCTATGTTAATGACACGTATGTTTTTGATGGCTGGTTTGGTTGATGCGTTCGCGGCGATTGGTATCGTTATGGGCTTCATCTTATTCTTTGCTAAAAACCCGTTCTTAGGCGCTGTATTAGAGCAAGTAACTAAAGTTGCAGGATCTTAAACTATGAATATAAACGCCACATTAATTGGTCAGGTCATTACGTTTGCCATATTTATATGGTTCGTGATGAAATTTGTCTGGCCGCCTGTGGTCAATATGATGGAAGAACGTCGCAAGAAAATTGCTGATGGATTAGCGGCAGCCGAAAAAGGTCACCGTGAGCTTGAGCTAGCACATATTAAAGCGCAAGAACAAATGGTAGAAGCGAAAGCCGCTGCTGCTAAGGTGATCGAGCAAGCCAATCAGCGTGCGAGTTATATTATCGAAGAGTCGAAAGACAAGGCTCGTGATGAAGGCAAGCGCTTATTAAATTTAGCGCAAGCTGAAATCGAGCAAGAACGTAATATGGCACGTGAAACCTTATTAAAAGAAGTATCTACATTGGCTGTGGCCGGTGCGGAGAAAATTTTAGGTCAACGCGTCGATCAAGAGCAAAATGCGCGCTTGGTTGATGAAATGATCGGTGAGGTATAAATGGCGTCTAACATCACAATTGCCCGTCCTTATGCAAAAGCACTGTTTGAATATGCCATGGCGCATGATCAAGTATCCGCATGGCTAGAGGTTTTGTCGGTATTAGCGATCACGTTAAGCCAAGCGGAATTGTTGCAGTTGCTGAATAACCCTGAACAATCGCAAACAGAAGTGGTCGATTTGTTGCAGGATGTTGTTAACAACGTGTCAGCTGATCGTGCTAAAGAGTTAGCCGATAGCTTACAGAATTATCTCAAGTTGTTGGCGGAAGCGAAGCGCTTAGACATTATGTCTGATATCTCGCGTGCGTTTCATCTGCATTATGCCGAGCAGCAAGGTGTGATAGAAGCAGACGTTGTTTCAGCACATGCATTGAGTGATGACCAACGCCAAAAATTACAACAACAACTCGAGCAACGTTTTAATACCAAAGTAGAATTAAGCTTTGATGAAGATGCTGATCTAATGGGCGGCATGGTTATCACAGCTGGTAACTGGGTTATGAATGGTTCAATCAAAGGTAAAATAGCAAGACTCGACGAGGATTTATTGACATGACAACACAAATCAAAGCATCAGAAATTAGTGAAATTATTAAAGAGCGTATAGCTAAGTTTAATATTGCACCTAGCGTTAGAACTGAGGGTACTATCGTTAATTTAAAAGACGGTATTGTGCGTATTTATGGCTTGGGCAACGTGATGTTTGGTGAAATGATTGCCTTCCCAGATAACACATTTGGTTTAGCGTTTAACTTAGAGCGTGATTCTGTTGGTGCGGTGGTATTAGGTCCTTATGAGCACCTGCAAGAAGGCATGAAGGCACACTGTACTGGCCGTATTTTAGAAGTGCCAGTGGGTGAAGCGTTATTAGGCCGTGTGGTCGACGCTTTAGGTAACCCTATCGATGGCTTGGGTGAAGTCAAAACAGATATTACTTCACCAATTGAAAAAGTGGCTCCTGGTGTGATTGATCGTCAATCCGTTGATGAGCCAATGGCAACAGGTATTAAATCGATTGATGCGATGGTACCTGTAGGTCGTGGTCAACGTGAATTGATTATTGGCGATCGCCAAACGGGTAAAACAGCGATTGCGATTGATGCGATCATCAATCAAAAAGATACTGGCATTAAATGTATCTACGTAGCGATTGGGCAGAAAGCCTCTTCGATTGCTAACGTGGTACGTAAGTTAGAAGAACATGACGCGATGAAACACACTATCGTAGTTGCGGCTGGTGCTTCTGATGCAGCATCGTTGCAGTATCTTGCTCCTTTCACTGGTTGTACCATGGGTGAATACTTCCGTGATAAAGGTGAAGACGCACTTATTATTTATGATGATTTAACCAAACAAGCGTGGGCTTACCGTCAAGTGTCATTGTTATTACGCCGTCCGCCAGGACGTGAAGCGTATCCAGGTGATATTTTCTATTTGCATTCACGTTTATTAGAACGTGCGGCGCGAGTGAGTGCGGCGTATGTTGAGAAAATGACTGACGGTAAAGTGAAAGGTAAAACGGGTTCACTGACTGCATTACCAATTATTGAAACGCAAGCCGGTGACGTATCAGCGTTTATCCCAACTAACGTTATATCGATTACTGATGGTCAGATTTATTTAGAAACCAGCTTATTTAACTCGGGTATCCGTCCAGCGATTAACGCGGGTCTATCTGTATCTCGTGTGGGTGGCGCAGCGCAAACTAAGATCGTTAAGAAATTGGCGGGTGGTGTGCGTATATCATTAGCGCAATACCGCGAATTGGAAGCGTTCTCGCAATTTGCTTCTGACTTGGATGAGGCAACACGTAAGCAATTAGAGCGAGGTCAGCGTACAACTGAACTATTGAAACAAGCACAGTACTCACCATTGAGTGTGGCTGAAATTGCATTCAGTTGGTTTATTGTAGATCGCGGTTATTTGGATGATGTTGAACTTAAGAAAGTGAACGCATTTGAGTTAGCATTGCGTAGTTACTTACACGCAGAGCATCAAGATTTGATCGATATGATCAATGAGAAGTTAGCATTAACTGATGAAGTTGCAGATCGTATGTCGAAAGCAGTTGAAAGCTTTAAGCAAACACAAACGTGGTAAGAAGCTGAGAATTACTTATGTCACAAGCAAAAGAAATACGTACTAAAATTGGCAGCATCAAGAGCACGCAAAAAATTACGCGCGCGATGGAGTTGGTGGCTGCTAGTAAAATGCGTAGAGCGCAAGATCGTATGGCATTGTCTAAGCCTTATGCGACTAAGATCCGTCAGGTGATTAGTCATGTTGCGGCCAGTCATGCGGAATACCCACATCCGTTTTTATTGCCACGCGAAGAAATTAAGCGCGTTGGTTATATTGTTGTTACCAGTGATCGTGGTTTATGCGGTGGTTTAAATATTAATTTATTCCGTAAAATATTAACCGATTTAAAGCCATGGAATGATAAAGGCGTTGAAGTCGATTTTTGTTTGATCGGGCGTAAAGCTGAATCATTCTTTAAACGACATGGTGGCAATGTCTTGGCGATGGCTGATCATTTAGGTGATGCGCCAGAAGCGCAGGACTTAGTCGGTATCGTGAAAGTGATGTTGGATGCTTACGTCGAAGGTAAGCTTGATGCTGTGTATATCGCAAGTAATGAGTTTGTTAATACGATGGTGCAAAAGCCATATGTGCGTCAACTGTTGCCGCTTGAGCCCGACGAGTCTGAAAAGAAAGGCCATTGGGATTATATCTATGAGCCTGATTCAGCGCGTGAACTATTAGATATGCTATTGCGTCGTTATATCGAATCGCAAGTGTATCAAGCGGTAGTGGAAAACATTGCTTGTTTCCAAGCGGCGCAAATGGTCGCGATGAAAAGCGCTACTGATAATGCGGGTGAGCTTATTGATGACCTGCAGTTGGTTTATAACAAAGCGCGCCAGGCCAGTATTACTGCTGAGATCTCCGAGATCGTAGGTGGTGCTGCCGCGCTAGAGTGACAGTAAAATTGCAACTAGTTTGACTAAAGAATTTTTAAAAGAGGTAAATAAAATGAACGTAGCAGCAACTGTAAGAGGTAAAACCATCGAAGTCATCGGTGCGGTGGTCGACGTTGAGTTTCCACGTGATAACGTGCCAAAGATTTATGATGCGTTATTGGTTGAAGAAAATAATCTTACCTTAGAAGTACAGCAACAGCTGGGTGATGGCGTTGTTCGTACTATTGCGATGGGTGCTACTGAAGGGCTACGTCGTGATATGGATGTGCTGAATACTGGCAAACCAATTGAAGTGCCTGTAGGTGAAAAA
Source organism: Coxiellaceae bacterium (assembly GCA_029210045.1). Taxonomy (GTDB): domain Bacteria; phylum Pseudomonadota; class Gammaproteobacteria; order Coxiellales; family Coxiellaceae; genus JARGNX01. The sequence continues at coordinate 64,695 of JARGNX010000002.1, read as the reverse complement.
ACCTTGGGCCGTATTATGGACGTATTGGGTACGCCAATTGATGAGGCGGGTGATATTGATGCACCAAAAATGCCGATCCATCGTAAAGCGCCTGATTATGTTGACCAAGCGGCAAGCACAGAATTATTAGAAACCGGTATTAAAGTGATCGATCTGCTTTGCCCATTTGCTAAGGGTGGTAAGGTTGGTTTGTTCGGTGGTGCTGGTGTTGGTAAAACCGTGAACATGATGGAATTGATTCGTAATATCGCGGCTGAGCACAGTGGTTACTCAGTATTCACCGGTGTTGGTGAGCGAACACGTGAAGGTAATGATTTCTATCACGAGATGAAAGAATCTAACGTGTTGGATAAAGTGTCATTAGTTTACGGTCAAATGAATGAGCCTCCAGGTAACCGTTTACGTGTAGCGTTAAGTGGTTTGACGATTGCGGAAAGCTTCCGTGATGAAGGCCGTGATGTGTTGTTGTTTGTTGATAACATTTATCGTTATACCCTGGCGGGTGTGGAAGTATCAGCGCTATTAGGTCGTATGCCTTCAGCGGTGGGTTACCAGCCAACCTTGGCGGAAGAAATGGGTAATCTGCAAGAGCGTATTACATCAACTAAGACGGGTTCGATTACATCGGTGCAAGCGGTATATGTGCCTGCGGATGACTTGACTGATCCATCACCTGCAACGACCTTTGCTCACTTGGATGCAACGGTTGTGTTATCACGACAAATTGCTGAGTTGGGTATTTATCCTGCGGTGGATCCGTTGGATTCTACATCACGTCAATTAGATCCATTAGTGATTGGTGACGAGCATTATCAAGTAGCGCGTGGCGTGCAAGAAACCTTGCAACGTTATAAAGAGCTTAAAGATATTATTGCGATTTTGGGTATGGATGAATTATCTGATGAAGATAAATTGACTGTACAACGTGCGCGTAAGATTCAGCGTTTCTTATCACAACCATTCTTTGTGGCAGAAATCTTTACGGGTGCTCCAGGTAAATATGTATCATTAAAAGATACTATTCGTGGCTTTAAAGCGATTATCGAAGGCGAATACGATCACTTACCGGAACAGGCGTTTTATATGGTGGGTAGCATCGAAGAAGCTATTGAGAAAGCTAAGTCACTTTAAGAGGCAGTTGCTATGAGCACAAAAACCATGGGGTTAGAAATTGTCAGCGCTGAAAAGCAAGTGTTTAGCGGCACGGCAACTAAGATTGAAGTGACAGGCGGCATGGGTGAGTTAGGTATTTTTCCTGGCCATACTGCGCTGTTGACTTCAATTAAGCCTGGTCAAGTTCGTGCCGATTTAGGTGATGGTAGTGAGGAAGTGTTTTATATCAATGGTGGCATGCTGGAAGTGCAGCCTGATGTGGTCACTATCCTGGCTGATACCGCAGCGCGCGCTGAAGATTTAGATGAAGCGGCAGCAGTTGCAGCAAAAGAACAAGCTGAAAAAGCTCTGGAAGACAAACGCTCCGAATTAGAATACTCTAAGGCAGTGGCTGAATTGGCTGAAGCTGTGGCGCAAATCCGTGCTATCCAAGCTATAAGGAAAAAAGTTAAATAGCTTCAACAACCCAAATGATAAGGAAGACACGATGGGTTTAAATGTTGTTATACTCGCAGCAGGTAAAGGCAAGCGCATGATTTCGGATATTCCGAAAGTCTTGCATAAGCTGGCTGGCGTTCCAATGTTAGAACGAGTCGTTCGAACAGCTGAAAAGCTTAATCCCAAAGGTATCCAAGTTATTTACGGCAATGGCGGCTCGAAAGTGCGTGAGACGCTAGACTATTTGCCGGTTGAGTGGGTGCCACAGGAAGAGCAGCTGGGTACCGGTCATGCGGTGATGCAAGCGTTGCCTGCCATTGATGATGGTGATCAAGTGCTGGTGCTCTACGGTGATGTACCACTGATTTCCGATGAAACACTTTCCTTACTATTAAATAATACAGCTAATAATGCCTTGGGTTTGGTGGTAACTGAATTAGAAGAGCCAGCGGGTTTAGGTCGTATTATTCGTAATGAGCTCGGTAATATTGTAGCAATTGTTGAGCATAAAGATGCTAATGAACAGCAGTTATTAATTCGCGAAATCAACACTGGTATTTTAACTACGTCTGCGGCTAATTTAAAACGTTGGTTGCCGATGTTGGAAAATTCGAATGCACAAGACGAATATTATTTAACCGACATTGTTAGTTTAGCTGTGCAAGACGGTGTGGCAGTGGGTGGTATTTTGGCGCGCACGCAACAAGAAGTGCAGGGTGTTAATGATCGTTGGCAGATGGCACAGCTTGAACATTACTATCAATTTGAGATGGCCAAGAAGCTTGCATTGTCGGGTGTCGCTGTGATGGATATCAATCGTACTTATGTGCGTGGTGATGTCGATATATCTCAAGACGTGGTGCTTGATGTGAATGTGGTTATGGAAGGCACGGTAAAGTTAGGTAAGCATACCCGCATCGGCCCGAATGTTATGTTGAAAGATACAATTATTGGAGAAGCGGTTACGATTGGCGCTCACAGTGTATTGGATGGCGTTATTCTTGAAGATAACTGCGAGGTAGGCCCATTTTCTCGCCTTCGTCCAGGCACAATTTTGCGTCGCGGCGCAAAAGTTGGAAACTTTGTTGAGTTAAAGAAAACGATATTAGGTGAAGGCAGTAAAGCGAACCATTTGGCTTATCTGGGTGATACGGAAGTGGGTGAGAACGTTAATATTGGTGCGGGTACGATTACTTGTAACTACGATGGCGTGAATAAACACCGAACAGTGATTGAAGACGATGCGTTTATTGGTACCAATAATTCACTGGTAGCACCTGTTACGGTTGGTAAGATGGCGACTACTGGTGCGGGTTCAACTATCACAGCCGACGTACCAGAGAATACTTTAGCTGTTGGTCGTGGCAAGCAAAAGAATATCGATGGTTGGAAGCGTCCTGCCAAAAAAGAAAAAGAAACCGTTTAGTCGTCTGCTATCAATGCTGTCATTCCTGACTTGAATTTTGTCATCCCGGAATTTGCGAAGCAAATATCCGGGATCCATATATAAATCTCTATTAATAATAATTATTACTAGTGATTAATAAAACGAATGTAAATGCGTGGGGATAGGTCTGTTTGCTAAACTTCGTCACTGTTACTTATTTTCAGGAGGAAGGATATGCGCGGTGGTGGTACTAAAAATAGATTATTGGCAGAGCTTGATAATTGGGCTGTAAGTGGAAAGGGTGTCACTGATGAGGCTTCTCCTCAAATAAGTTTAAAGTAGCTATTCGTGCATAGAGCCACATTCATTGCTGTATAGTAAGTTTGAAAAGTTCCAAATACCAAAACGTAAGTCGCTAAGGTTATCGCAGGATTTACCTTGCGCAGCACAGGCGGCTTGTGTGGCAGCAATTAATTGGTCGTGAAAAGTATTCATCTTTTCTGCATTAAATAAACATTTGCTAGGGCGATCAGGGTTATCAGGCATGCCTAAAAATTCAGGTTCGCCAGATAACATCCAGGTGATAGTGGCTTGAGGCGGAGTCGTTACGGACAAATAGCGCGGTGCAATCCAGCCAACATGGCCAGCGGTGATCATGGGGTCGCCGTAACCATAGCTGTTGTGTAGTCCGTCGCTTTGGGCTTTTGGTGCAATAATATGTGGTTTGCCGTGTTTATCTTTTTTTAAGCTGTCGCAAGCCGCATGATTAATGCAGGCATCAATGACAACCATTTTATCACTGGCGGGTGGCAAGGTTGTTTCGCCATGGTAATCCTTTATAAATGCACGAAAGTTCTGATTCGTTCCTTCTTCATCTAGGTAAATATTATAAAGCTGCGGATAACCGTATTGTAATTGGTCAGCGCTATAAATGGTGGGGTCGATGCCACTGCTAGCACTTAATACATTGCCAATCTTTACGCTCGTACTTGTTAATGCGCTATCAGAAGGACACGCATTGCCTGCGCCATGATTAAAACAACCATTATACATTTTGCCTGTTGGGTCACTGGCGTCCTTACTATGGCCAGTAATAATATAACTTTGTTCTAATGAAAAAATATCAAACTGTCCACCCTTCGCTTCAATCTCATTAAACTTTTTAGCGGCAGCAGTCACCATGCAGGTGTTGAGTTTTTTTGTATCATCAATGCCCGTACAACCCCATGCGGCGTAACTGTCTTTACTCTTAGATAAATCAGGATGATAGCCAATTTGTAATGCATTGCCATATCTGGCTTTTAACTGCTTGATAGTATCTGCAATTACTTTTGGATCGCTGTTAGCCTTAACGCGTACATGAAATTCTTCGAGGTTTGGTGCAAGCATATATACATCATTAACATAAGTGTTTGTATCGGCAGGCGGTTCGTATTCAGCAATCAACACCTTGATCCAGCAGACACTTTTGCTCATGTCACACGGGGTGCTATTCGAATTGGCGAAGGCAAGTGGGGAAATTAATAAGCTTGCTAGTAATGTTAGTAATATTTTCATCCTGTAATGATAGAACAAAATATCCGATTTATAACCTTATTTTTTTGTTCATTTAAGCGCTTGTTGCCATTGCGTGATTGATTGGATTCGGTTAAGACCTTATACTCTCGGTTATATTTTAGGTAATAAATAATAGGTGGGACTATGTTGTCATATGTGGTTGAACAAGAGTTTATTGCAATTAAGCGCTGGACTCGTTATGTGGATCAAGAGGGTGCGGTTCACTATCATGACTCTATAGGTGCAGACATCACGGGCATGTTTGAAGATCGAAAGGTATATTCTCACTTAACTGTTGACCAAATCAGTGACTGGTTAAAGATAGATGATCTGGCGATGCTTGAATTTATTACGGCTGATAATTTGTTTAATGCAGTATGTGAAGGTATTTTACGACGCAGCGTTGAGAAGCAAGGCCTGAATTGGCTCGATATGGTTAAAGATCCTGACTGTAATTCAGAGTGGTTTTTTGGGCAAAGAATATTTTCCGGCGATGCGTTTGCTAAAAAGTACCAAGCACCACTTGAGTCAGCGCTTGCTGAGTGCGCTAAGATTGTTACAGATATTTTCATATTGAACCCCTTACTACAAGACTTAATTATTGATGCTGAGATGCTGCTGAGCGTATTAAATTATGCAACAGTTACGCCTGATCAAGATCAATTGGCTGTTGCATTATTTGAAAATGAAAGCATTAGAACGTTATTAACAACACCCGAACACATAGCGCAAGCGCATGAGTATGCGCCACGCGTTGTTGAATGCTACTTTGGTGAAGTTGAGCCAGAGTCTGAACCTGTGCCGAGCCCCTCTGCTGCATCGGCAGCAGCTACAAGCAGTCCGCGTTTATGGCAGAGCAGACCACAACCTCCTGCTGATGGGGGATATGCGCGATTAGCGGCTGATAAAGCTGAAGCTGATAGAGCAGAAGCTGATAGAACAGCAGAGCCTCCTGCATCTGGAGGCACGCCTTGCTGTCACTGTACGTCTATGTAGTTAAGAATACTGCGGTGTTGAGAGTTTATAGGCCATATCGGCACCGCCACCTTTAATATCATTTAAATGCGCACCAATATTTTCTGTGATGTCATAACCGGCATCTTGAATCGCTTGGCGTATTGCTTGTTTGTAAGTGGCTTCATCGTCGCTGGAATCTTCAGGCTTTAAATATATTTTTTGCCACTGGGTATAGCCAGCATTTTTAAGTTGCTTAATCGTTTGCTCACGCTGGCTCTCCGGGCGGCCTGATACAAAAAATACGTTGACGTCATTTTCAATAGCAAAGCGATACAGTTTTAAGGTTGGTATGACTGGTAGTGATACGCTGGGGTCGATATCTTTTTGTTGCGCAATTTTGCTTAATGGTTCAGGGTCATGTGAAATCGCGGTATCATCAACCGCCAATACAATAGCTAATGGATAATCTGAATCGAATTGCTTGTGTTCATTGATCCGAAATTGTAAATAATATACGGCTTGGTCGATTTGCTGTGCGAGTTGACGGTTATATTTGCTTTCGGCTAAATAGTGCGAATAACTGGTGGAGGCTTGTGGCGATGCATAGCCTATCGTTGCCATAGCAGAGAGCAGCACCAAAGTGGGTAATGACCGTAATAATGTAATGGTATACGCTCCAACATTTATATAGCTATACCTTAAACCGATTACAGCTTTTTTTCCAGATGATTTTTTCTGGTAATATGGTGTTAGGGATTTAATCAATAGTTGTCGAGTATCATTATGAAATTAACACGCGTATATTGCCCCCGCACATTAGCATTAGGGGCAGAATGGACGATGGATGAAAAGGAAAGCCGGCACATTGTACAAGTAATGCGTCTGCGAGCAGGGGATTCATTAACGGTATTTAATGGTCAAGGGGGCGAGTACTTAGCTGAAGTAATCGGTGTGCATAAGCGCAAAGCACAGATAAAAATTAAACAGCAATACGTGGGATGCCCGGCCCCACAGATGCCTATTCATCTAGGTCAGGCCGTATCACGCGGTGAACGTATGGACTATGCCATTCAAAAATCAGTAGAAATGGGCGTAAGTACCATCACACCAATATTGAGTGAGCGCTGTGGTGTGAAAATTGATGCAGAACGTGGTGCGAAACGATTGGCACATTGGCAAGGTGTGGCGATATCAGCGGCAGAACAATCAGGTCGTTGCGAAGTGCCAGAAATCTTACCGATCTGTCGCTATGAGCAATGGCTACAGCAAGTAGAAAGCGATAGAAAGTGGATCGCCATGCCGCAATCAGAATGGCAAGACAACGTAGAAGCCTCTAATGAAAAACCACAGTCATTGACGATCGCCATTGGGCCTGAAGGAGGATTTACGGAGCAAGAATGCCAGCTTGCCCTGCAGCAGCACTTTCAACCCGTGCAGTTTGGCCCGCGAGTTTTGCGCACAGAAACCGCAGGTGTCGTAGCAATAGCAATGGCGCAGCGTGCCTGGGGTGAATTATCGGCTTCCATTTTGTGAGATATATCTCAAGTCGGTGTGAGATTTTTTTCTTTTCACTAATCGGCAATCCTGGAGTCTGTTTACCGGAAAAATATCCAACCTATTGTTTTAATGTAATATATTGAATATATATCAATGTATTGTGAATACTACTTTATTAACGATTCCTTAAGGCCCTTGATTGCTAAGCCATTTTTGATAAATTGTTTAACGGAGCAACAGGATGGCTTCAATAAGTCCACCGGATAGGACTTACGAAAGGATTTGATGCTTTGATTGCCGCATAGATGCGGTAACAGGGTCTAAGGATGGGGCTTCGTGGTAGGGATTACCAAAAAAAGGGGACAACTAACGTTGTTCCCTTTTTTTATGAGCCTCATAACTTGCCAATTATCTTCCCGGTATTTTGTAATTGTTTTCGTTCAATCTGCACACAAATCTGAACTTTATACATGTGGTCGTACACTGCGCATTAAAAAAGCAGTTGGTTAACGTCTCATACCAGGCTTATTGGAAGGTTCGTTTTCTTGCTCTTGGCGTTTTTGTTTTTCGGTATCGAGTTTATTCATGTAGGAATGAATTTCTGCTACTACCGCACGCGGGTCGTTGGGGTGGTTATTCATGCTAGCAACAAGCGTAGTCATTTTCTCTGCAACGACACTGTTGTAGGTGCCATTTTGCATACATCTGGCGAGGAATTGCTTAAAGTCGTTAACGTTTTTAAATGCCGGCCCAAATAGCTTTTGTAGTAGCTCTAAAAGTGCACGGTTATTGTTGCCAAGCTTACCAAATTGTTTGGTGAGTGCATCAACTTGTTTAAATATAAGGTCGAGAGGTGTATGGGTGCTAAATAATGTAAAGCCACCTGTTTGCTGAGTGTGAGGTGTGGGTGCTGTGATCCCATCTTGGCCTTTATCGGTTTGGCTTGTATCATTAGCGGCGCGCGTTGCTGTCGACCACATGCGGCTGTGCCTAATCACGCTTTGGGCGGGACTCAGTGGGCGGTTAAAATTGTTAGCAACTTGGGGCATCACTATTCTCTAAAACAAAAGTATCACTAGTATATCGAAGAAGGCTTAAATTAATATTAAATACTACCGAAACGTACTTTTATGTGACTGAAAAGGCTGCAAAATTACTTGAAAGCTGTGGTATGATATCCACTTTTTTGTGTAAGGATGAAGCGTGTCTAAAGTAGTTATCATCATTCCGACTTACAATGAGGCGGATTGTATTGAGTCCACTCTGATGGGCTTACAGAAGGTATTTAGTCATATCCCCCAACATGATATGCATGTCCTGATATTTGATAGTACCTCGACAGATGATACGCAAGTTATAATCAAACGCTTACAGCAGCAATCCCCCAATATCCACTTAGCTACAGAGTCAGTGAAGTCAGGTTTAGGCAGCGCCTATATTAAAGCTATGCACCATGCCATCGAGCATATGCAGGCAGATGTGGTATTTGAATTTGATGCCGATGGCTCGCACCAACCGAAATATTTACCCGGTATGATGAAAACCTTAGATGAAGGTGCCGATGTGGTGGTTGGTAGTCGCTATGTGCCAGGCGGGCAGACCGATGTGGGTTGGCCATGGTACCGCAAATTGATCTCGCAATTAGGTAATGTTGTTGCGCGTACATTATTAACGCGCCGTTACAAAGATATGACTAGCGGCTTTCGTGGCACGAAGGTTGAGTATTTAAAAAAAATCAATATTGATAAGCTGCTGTCAAAAAATTATGCCTATAAGATTCATTTGTTTTGGGCGTTACATAAGGCAGGTGCCAAAATTGTTGAGTTTCCGATTGAGTTTATTGATCGCCAGCAAGGCTATAGTAAGTTCCCAAAAAATAATGCCACCGAATCCCTGAAAGTTGTCATTATGTTGCGCCTTTATGAAATGCGGCGTTATTTTGCTATGGGGCTTATTGGAATAGTGGGGATGGTTGTGCAGCTGATAGTCTTTAATTTGCTGCGCCATATATGGCAGCCTGAGTATGCGAATATAGTGGGTATCGAGTTTGCTATCATTTCAAACTTTATTCTAAATAACCGTATATCCTTTCATGATAGGCGTTTACGTCGACACCATCCGTTACGCAGTTGGTTTAAAAAATTATTTAAATTCAATTTGCTTTCACTGGGTGCAATGGCAATACAAACCCTAGTGCTAACCATTGGTTTAGATATATTTGGTTACGGTGCCTTGGAAGAGAACTTATTTGTATTTGTCGGGATTATTTTAGGGTCAATTTACAACTACGTAGTGTACTCACGATTTGTGTGGAAAGAGCCAAAAAATGTTAATGGTGCCTCATAAAGGTGCCAATTAAAAAATACAGCAATACAATGCTTGTGTAGTGATAAAAATAAATGGGCAGTGAGTAGCGTGATAAGAATAGCGCCGGTGTAACCAAGCCCTTGGGTAGCCTCCAGATGCGTTGTCGGTAGCTGCAGCACCACCACCCCGTCAATATTAATAACAGCGATGTGCTCATGAAGTATGGCCAAGCATTAAAGTTAAAGTGCACAATCTGAATAAATGCATAATTAGCAAATGTGGCAATTCCCCAATAAACAGCATAGCTGCGTTTTTCACGCACAAACAAGCCCAGCAGTGCTAGCTGCAAACCCAAAGCGCCGTATTCAATAAATGTATGGGTATAAAACATCACGACATTGCAAGCAATAAATAAGGCCAGCAATAATTGGCGATCAAGTTTCACCGGTGACAACCAAATTAATATCAAGCGAATAATTATAATGTTGAGTAGGATATTGATATAGATTAGTGGTAATAAAAAGATGGAGTGAAACAGTGCCAATGCCAACGTGTAAATTAATAATTTATTTTGTAAGCGATAGACTTTGGAATAACCAATTAAAAAGAAAAACAAGGGTGCGGCTATACGGCCAATAACGCGCATCCAATCTTGTTGAGTAACCCAGCCGATATGGTCGATCACCATGGCAATAACAGCAATTGCCTTGGTGATGTCATGAGAATTAGCTTGTCTTCCATAATGGTAGAGCTGTTTAAGCATCAGCCACTCACAGAGTATTAATGGCCCATTGTATTATATAAAAATATACAATGGCGAATATCGCACCGGCAGGTAGTGTGACTACCCATGATAAAAAGATATTGCGAATCACGGAAAGGTTTAGCGCGCCAATGCCGCGAGCAAAGCCAACGCCTAGTACAGCACCTACTAATGTTTGTGTTGTAGAAATAGGTAAGCCAAAACCTGAGGCAATGACAACGGTGCTGGCGGTAGCCAGTTGTGCAGCAAATCCACGGCTTGGTGTTAGTTGTGTGATGTTGTGCCCAACCGTTGCGATAACTTTATAGCCATAAGTGGCCAGACCAATCACAATACCGGCGGCGCCTAAGCCTAAAATCCAAAAGGGTAATGCGGAGTGTGCCATTACAGAGCCGCCTTCATGCACAATGCCATATACTGCAGCTAATGGACCAATCGCATTAGCGACATCATTTGATCCGTGAGCAAAAGCCATGGCGCAAGCCGTAAAGATCATTAAGATGCCAAATACTTTTTCTAAGGCCTTCACATCAATGCGTGCCCCGTCTGGTTCTTCATTGGGTATGCGTCGCATGAGTAGTTTGCCGATCAACATAATAACTACGCTGAGTGCGATGGCTATCCATACGGAATCTGCAGTGGTGAAATGCCAGCCGACATGCTTTAAGCCTTTTAATAGTGTGACTAACGTAAGTACTAAGGCAACTAAAAAAATATAAAAAGGCACATATTTTTTTGCGTTACGAATAGGTGTGTTGCTATTGAAAATCAGCCATTGCACGCTACGAAATAGTAGGTAAGCAAGCACGCCCGCAATGATGGGGGTGATTATCCAGCTTAATGCAATGTCGCCCACTTTACTCCAATAGATGGCATCTGGACCCAGTTCGACGACACCAAAACCAATCACTGCGCCAATAATGCTGTGTGTGGTGGAAACAGGCCAACCAAATATACTAGCAATTACCAGCCAGGTGCCTGCCGCCAGCAGTGCGGCCAGCATGCCGTAGATTAATATCTGCGGAGAATTTTGCAGGTGCGATGCATTGATGATTTGACCGCGAATGGTATCGGTTACTTGGCCACCAGCTAACATAGCGCCGGCGGCTTCGAATATAGCGGCAATAATAATGGCTTGGCCAATGGTTAGCGCTTTGGCGCCAACGGATGTACCCATGGCATTTGCTACGTCATTAGCGCCAACACCCCAAGCCATAAAAAAACCAAAAATAACAGCAAGAGTAATATATAGTGTTGCGTGTTCCATTAATTAAGGCTCCACCGTCAATTGTTTATATTGTTCAAAGAAGGCGTGAAACAGTGTGATCAATTTATCAGTTGCTAATTTTGCGCCACGTAAGGTTTCTTCGTGGCTGAGTTTAGTGTCAGTCATGCCTGCAGCCATGTTTGTGATTACCGCAATGACATTCACACGTAAGCCACAATGTCGTGCAGCAATGACTTCGGGGATGGTTGACATGCCGACAACGTCACCACCTAGCATGCGGAATGCATTGATCTCAGCCGGTGTTTCAAAGCTTGGGCCTAAGACGCCAAAGTAAACGCCTTCGGTTAGGGTGATGTTTTTTTCGTCAGCAATCTTTTGAAATTGTTGGCGCAGTGCTGGGTCGTAGGTGTCTTCCATACCAACGAAGCGGCAACCGTAATTGTCGTCATTGGGGCCTACTAAAGGGTTATTAAATTGAAAGTTAATATGATCTTTAATTAATACTAAGCTGCCTGGCTGAACCTCTTCATGCAGAGAGCCTGAAGCATTGGTGCTTATTAGTGTATCGCAACCCAATAATTTTAATGTGCGCACAGGCGTTAAAATATCTTGATTGGATGTGCCTTCGTAAAAATGTGGTCGACCCTGTAAGCAAACCACCGGAATACCTTTGAGGTAACCTAAATGCAAATGACCGCCATGGCCTGCAACCGAGCAATTGAAAAAGCCGGGGATGTCATCGTAACTAAGGCTGATTGCATGTGTTAGTTCATCTGCTAGTACGCCCAATCCTGATCCGAGGATAATGCCTAATGCGGGAGTAAAATCTTCAGCAATATGCTTCCTTATATATGCCGCTGCTAATTGTGGGGGGGTTGTTAAGTTCATACTATGTCCTCGGTTAACCATTGTGAATTAAAATTCTCGGGGAGTAGCTCAGCCAGTGTGTATTGTTTGGTTTCATTGTCGCCAACACAGATGACCTGGGTTTCTTTGCTGCCTAATTCGGCAAGTGCTTGACGGCACATGCCACACGGTGGGCATGGCTCAGGGCTTGAGCTGCAAATTACTACGGTTTTAATCAGTTGCTTACCTGCAGTACTGACCATGTTTCCAATTGCACTGCGCTCAGCACATTGAACGACGGAGTATGCTGCATTTTCTACATTGCAACCGCGAAATAGTTGGTCATCGGTGGTGCGTATACAAACACCGACCTGGAAGTTTGAATAAGGAGCGTAAGCGAGAGCCCTTGCTTCACGTGCTTGATTTATCATTTCTTGCAGCATGGTAACTTCCTATATCAAAATTAATGAGCGAGCAGCACGAGTAAGCGACCACCAGTTTGCTGTGCAATATCGGCGACGGATCCAATCCAGTCGATAATTTTATACAGGAACATGACTTCAACGGCAGGTAAGTCTTTCTCTATCGCAAATAATTGGCTGCGTAAGGTGACTTGCAGTTTGTCAGTTTCCGTTTCGATGTTGTCGAGCTTTTCAATCATATTTTCAACTAGCTTTACTTCTTTGCCTCGGAAGCCAGTTTCCAGTAATTCGTCTAATTCATTGATGGCTTTGGTGGCCTGCTTAGAGGCATCAATACAGCGAGCTACATATTCAGAAAAGGTGCTCTGTAGCGTTTCGGGTATTACCATTTTTCTGCCCAGCACTAAGCCAGCGATATCTTTTGCACAATTGGCAATATGATCTTGTTTGCTGAGCAGCTCTAATAAATCAGAGCGCGACACAGGTAAGAATAACCCCTTGGGTAGATGCATGCGCAAATCCATCTTGAGTTCATCGGCTTCGTGTTCGCGTTCGGTGATTTGCTGTTGTACGGCCTCTGCTTGTTGCCAATCTTGTTTCATTACGGCTACAAAAAATGATTCAAGTAATAAGGCGCACTGGTTGGCTTTGTCCATATGGCGTTCAAGTGGTCGTATTGGCGATCGAGCAAACATGCTCAAAATGGCGGGTTGTGGCATTTGGCTGTCCTGTACTGGTCCTTGGAATTAACGGCAGTATAAGTCATGGCAGTAAGTATTAGCAATACTCCAGTTTGGCCAAAGTAGGTTATGCAATTTGATGACGGCACTGCGGTGGTTGTATGGTGACCAGTGTACCTATTTTACTTCATGGCTCGGCTCGCTCCGCTCTCCTGCGCTTTACTTCCGTAAAATAGATACTCTGCCCCCTGCCTAGCCTTACTCCGCAGTTATCCTTGCAGTAAATTGTACATAATGATCGGCTTTGTCATTATGGTTATTGCTAGTACTTGTTGTTTCCGCCCGAACCGGCGTAGAATGGATGAGCAATCCAGGGAAGGAGTAAAAGCCATGGTAAAGATGCTTACGTTTTTAACGTTTTTGATGACGCACGGTCAAGCCGATAGTGCGCATGCGCAAGATTTCAATTTATACAGTGCTGCATTTAAAGACGGCTCGGTTATTCCTGCTTTGTATACGTGTAAAGGCAAAGATTATTCACTGCCAGTACATTGGAGTGGTGTACCACAATCGGCGCGCTCTTTGGCGTTAGTGATGGATGATCCCGATGCGCCTAATGGGACCTGGTATCACTGGGCCATGTTTAATATTAATCCAGAGCAAACGCGTTTTACTGCACACTTGCAAGGCTTACCTGATGGCGTAAAAGTAGCAAAGAACAGCTGGGGTCAAGCGGATTACCGTGGACCATGCCCGCCGCAAGGGCAGCATCGTTATGTGTTGCGCTTGTATGCGCTGGATAAGAAGCTCGCGTTTAAAGATACCATCACGGCACCCTCATTGATACGCGCCATGCGAAACCACGTGGTTGGCGTGGCTCGGCTTGGCGGTAAGTTTTCTAGTGATGACCAGAAGTAACGCGATGCGCCTGACGCCCTTCTTTGCCTATGTGTACAATGAAGTGCACGTCACTGCCAATGTTGAGTTTGGCAAATGACGGGTGTAATACGCTGTCTGCATTGAAGTAATACTCCTCGCCGTCGTGGCCTTCAATAAAACCAAAGTCACGATCATCAAATTTACGTACCACTTGACCATGAACGACAGTAGCGTGGGTTTTCACATCACCTTGACGGCGATCATTATATTCATTTAATTGACGCACAATGCACTCAAATGCATCAGCAATGGCAACATACAGGTTCGGATCCTCCTTTTGATCGACTAACTGCTTGCCAGGAATGTTGAGATTTATACGTACACAATATACTTTATCGTGATTTGGGTGGTTTTTGCTGTATTCCGCTACAACATGACAGCTGATAATTTGATTACAAAATTGTTCTAATTTTTCAGCTTTTTCATGAATGCGGGTTTCAACGGCATCAGATTGAGGTATATCGCGAATGGTTACTTGCAAAGGAATACTGACCATGGGGCCTCCTTAGTTCTTGATTCGACTCAAGATGTCGACTAATGATGAGTGGCTTCATTGCTGTCGTTACGTTCCAAGATCCTTTGGTACTAACATCATATATGGCATCTGTACACTATATTATACGCCACAATGCTTAACTAAACCTAAAAAATACGCACCTTACATTGATTTTTTTATGTGAAAACATGTACAATGTCGCGGTTAAATTTATATTATTTGAGAACATGTAGTTAAGTGGGAGATTAGAATGAGACTAGTGAATTATCGTCGTGTATCAGAACTAAGTAGCTTTTTTGCCGGGGGCAGTGCGTTAACGGTTGCCGCTTCATTTTTGAGTCAGAGTATTACCAGAGTCGCTTTTGATTACAAAGTAGACCTAGGTTTAGGTGCGATTGGTGTCGGGTTACTGTCATCAGGCGTTGCTGTGTGGAGTGCCTATCAGCATTTGAATAAAGATAAGACCAGTTTTACGGCGGACAGTGGGCCGGTTGATCCTCTTAGAACAGAACGTTTGCAGACCTGCCCTTTAATTGCGAAAGATGTGGAAGCTGGATTGCATGGCTCGGTTATTGCAGCAGCTGTTTTTGCGTTTACCGGACTCGTTCAGAACAGTCAGCCTGGATCAATTATACATTTTGGTATTGGCTTTGGTGCTGCGTTATTCTCATTGGGTAGCTTAGCGCGTTTGGGGCATAAGCTTGCACAAGGTAATCCACCAGAACAGGACCTTACTCGGCTTATAGAGATAGTGGCTGCTAAGAAAGTACCAAAACCATTTAGTCCTTTTGACACACCACCGAAGCCAGTAGAGGAGCCTCAACCTAGACGTTCGCACCGCAAGCATAGGCGCAGGCCCGGACCTGGGCAGGTTGTTGATAAAACGGTTTACCAGCCTCTTCTTCTGCAGTCTTCGATGGTTTAACCAGTTGCGTTAGCCAGGTGCCTTCGCTATGATCACCGTTTGATTTTTTAAGCGGTGAATTCAATGCAGTACGAAAAAACAGCTACGCGAAGTGCTTGGCTTTGGTTTTTATTGTGGGCGGCGGTAGCTTTTGTGGTTTACAGTGTTGTGGCCTATTTTTCACAGCCGTCACACAATGAGCTTATGTTTAACGCCGACACTCTGTTTGTGCCGACTTTATATAAATATTTATTTCAACAGCATTATCATTGGCATGATATTCGTGGTTCGGATATGACCTTCCTTGTGCCGGATTTACTTATATATAGTGTAGCGCGTTTTTTTACTGCGAATACTTTGCAGGCAATGGTAGGGTTTGCTGTTTTGCAAACAGCATTATATGCCTGGACAATATCGCGATTTAAGTCACTCAGTGAACGGCCACATTCACCATTGTTTTTATTGGCAGCATTCATTAGTTTGAGCCTATTGTGTTTTGGGTACCTGGGGAACGAGCTATTATCTACGATGGTGGCTGGCCATCATATTGGGCTATTTATTGTTGTGCTGCTATCGCTATGGTGTTGTTGCGCGTATTTATTGCAGCCGAAGATGTGGTATTTAGTGGCATTGACGGCGTTGGTAGTGAGCTCGATTATTTCAGATGTTATGTATTTCACCAGTTTTATTGGGCCACTATTTGCCGTACTGTTTTTATCGAGTTGTATTGATATGGTTGATCGGCAACGGTTAAAGCCTTTATCACTTTGCTTAGGTGTCGCGATTGTTTTAGCTATGTTGGTGTTTTATTTATTTCCAATGCAGTTTGATCGCAAGTTTTTTAATCACCGCGGTGTGGCATTGATTGGGCCATTACTGATTTTTACAGCATTATATACGAGACAAATTATCAGGCCGTTGAGCTGGAGTAAGCGCGGCGTAGTGGCATCTATAGCAGTTGTTATTTTTTTGTTTGCAGCGGGCTTATGTTATTCAGTGTATCGCGGCACCCCATTCTATGCGCATGCTAGGTTATGCGTGCAAAGCTATTTGCATTTGGCAGGGTTTTTTATTCAGACTAATACAGTAATAGCAGCAGTATATGCCGTGGTGATGTTGTGTAGCGTGGCATGTTTGATTAAACAATACCGTAAGCCTCTACTCAGTCGACAGTTACAAAGCCCGCACCAACAAATATTGTTTATAGTCATTTATTTTGGTGTGGTGAGTTTCGTGATATGTACGCTGACTTCGGTTTTATTGGATTTTGATTTCAGTGGTGTGCCCTCGAATGCGATGCGTCACTGGCAGATGATGTTATTAATGCCACTGTTTGTGGTATTGCCACTAATGCTTAGTAACAGCAAAGTGCTATATCGTTATGTTGCGAATCGCTGGTTGATTGCCGCCATCGTGATTGGAGTGAGTGCATTAGTGTTTTGGCTGACGCCGAGTTTTAATCGAGCTAATGCTTTGCATCATTACCCGCCATTAGCGAAGTGCTTGGATCAACACAAGGATCAATACCATTTGCGCGGCGGTTTGGTGTCGTATTGGCAATCTAAGCCGGTAAATTTATTTACGCAACGTCATATGGATACAGTGGCTATTATGCAAAACCCAGCAAGTCCTCCTAAGCCGGGGCATTTGATTTTAACTGAATACTGGCTAAATGCATTGCCGCCGTACCGGCAGTTGGATTTTAACTTTATTGTGTTTGGTGATGATTTGGTAGATGCTCATAAAATGCAGCTTCAATTTGGTCAGTCAAAGCAACAGTTTGTTTGTGATGGTCATGCCGTGTGGGTGTATGCGGATGGTGTATTAAATAAAAATTTGCAGCCGCTTTTGTAGTACTATTTATAAAATCTGTAATTAGATATTCAATATGATTTTGTTAACCGAGTTAACAAAGCATTTTCGTGTTTCTATAAGAGACAGAAAAATTTTTTTCTGTTAGCATAAAAAGTTGTTGGGGTGAAAAAGGGAACCTCGCCTAAGTGAAATGACTGTAGGAGCAGTTAAGTGGGCACCAAAAGCTAAGTTCTAGCGTCGCATCGGTGTTTTCTTCTCAATATATTTGTCCGTATAAATGTCCGTGTTCGTTCGGGTAGGCCGTACATGCACGCAAGCAATATAACGGGGGGCGAGTGATGAGGAACCAGGCAGGCTCACCATATTGGTGGCAAAGAATCTTAGGCAGGAAGTCAGCTAGTCCTACTCCTGCTAATTCCAATCAAGAGCAAGAGCAGCATATTTCAAGGCATTCACCCAAGGCGATTTCCGGAGCCCCGCGAATTAAGGCTGAGTCAACCAATGTCCTGCAGCACTCGAGCTCGGAGAATAACGCATCCGGATCATGGAAAGAAAGCGTGAAGAAAAATGTTACGGAAGTGGTAACGGGTAGTGCGGCCGGGAATGTAGCGGCGGAAATGATGGCTAAAATACAGCATGACCTTCAACAAAATGCAGAGCAAGAAAGAAAAATTCAAGCTGATGAGCAAGAGGAGGAGGCTAAAAAAGCCTTTCAAGAAAATCGGCAACGAGAAGCGCGCGATAGAAATCATCAGCGACGTATTGAACGAGCGCGACAACGTTCGCGATCACGCACTGAGTCTAAAAGCGATGAAGGAAGAGGCCGGCGTAGAGGCCGAAGCCTCAATGGAAGAGATCTTAGAAAAATCAGGAGTCGTAGTCAAAGTGGAGGTAAGCCTAGGGTGAGTTTTATGGATGCTCCTTCCCCCGAGGTTCGACCAACATATCATCCACAGCTAGAAACTGAGGTTCAGTATGCATTAGATTTTAAATTTAAAATGGGGGATAACGAAACTGTTGCCAAAGATCTAGCAATGAAACATTTTCAAAGTTTAACGAGTGACCTACCTGAACCTGTGGTAATGGAAAAATTACTGCATGATGCTCTCATACTTGAGGGGGTGGTCTATACCGCTCAGGCTATTGACTTTGTTAGTAAGGCATTGTGTCAGAAATATATTCAACAGCGACGTAAGTTTGAAGCAGGTGATGTTGATGCGCTTCCTGCTGCATTGCCTGTGATTTTTCATCATAACTATCGTCATGTGTATTTGCCAAATGATCTTACGCCGCAAGTGTGGCAACAGTGTAAAAAGATATTGGTGCAAAGCGGTGAGTCACGTATTATAAGCGCCATTAGTGAAATGAAAAAAGTTCTAGGCACAGATAAACAACAGTATGCCTTTCAGTTGGTGCTATGTGCAGAAGCAAAATACTATCGTGCGAAACAAAATGTACCGCTGGTTGACCCCCAACCATTAACGCCATCAGAGCAAGTAGAGGCAAATGCATATTGTGATCGCGCTATAGCTACAAATGATAGTCTGGAACTCTTTTTTGCAGATGTATTGTTCGCTAGCGGCTATGATGTGTGTCGTGAGGTGGTTTCGCAATATTATAGGGATCGCTACACGGCGACGCCCACGTATGCAGATAGTTTATTTGCCTATGTGGACATTCCAAGCCCTGTACTTGAAATGTATCGCAACCAGGTTAGGCTTAATCCGCTAACTGCTGAAGTGATTTCACACAATAGAGAAAGTTGGAGAAAGTTAGCCAGCGAAAGAGGCGGCTTTGCTAAATTATTGGCGGCTATATCTGAGCGGCGTCGGTTAGCGCTTGATGTGATGCCGAAAGCACCAACTCCTGATCCAACCCCGATGCCTCCAGCTGAGGTATTGCCCCAAACCTTTTTATCAAAACAAGATGTGTCTATTGAAGATGTAGAAGAAGGTGTTGTCTCAAAAAATGAAATTCAGTTTTCCAGTGAGCTGCGTAAGCTAAGAAAAAGCTTAAGACGGCGTAGTGAAAGGGCGATTAGAGCGTTGGCATCGTATAACGATGTGCGCGGTGCAAGCTTAGCGGAAGAAAAGAAACCCGCATTACGCTTGATGAATAATGAGGCTCGATTACCACGTAATGGCTGCAGTAATCATTATCATGTAATGAGACATGGTGTTAGGCCTATCGAATTAAACGGAATTTCACGTGGAGGTAAGGTTAATAATTCAGCCAATTTTTACCCGCTTATTATTAGTTGCTTAAAAAAGAAAACCTACGGTAAGTTGCACCCATCCTGTATGCGAGATGGTCTAGCTGAAGATCTATTAAAAAATCCTCGCAATTACTATATAAAATTTATAGCAACAAATGCTTCGGGTCAGGCAGTAGAAGAGTGGCAATTAATGCGGTGCGACGATAATTGTTGTGTCTATGAAATTGATGCGGTGAGCATACAAAAATGTAATCGTATAAGTCATACGCCAGATATGCTAGAAGTTAATACACTAAGACAGCTAGTGTTTCACTCTTTATTGTCAAGAACATTCGATATTAGTAGGCGAGGTGAGCGACCAGTAATGAGAATGATGCAGGTTCAGCAGCAGTCAGCAGTTGAGGAAAATAAGGCAACAGATTTGAATTATGAGGCTGTCAGTGTTGCGTCTCTTAGAGCGGGATTTATGTCGCTTGTGACAAATAAAGACCCTACTTCAATGGCTCGGATATTTCCCCATGTGATTGAGAGTAAGCAGCAAAGAGCTTATTTGCCCTTAGATGAGACCAGTGATAGCGATAGTGCTGCTCCGCTGAGCTTTGCTTTGCGTATTGGCGATAAAATATTAAACCAAGAATTTTTTGGTATTAAAGAAACATCCGAGCAATTGCAGTCTTATTTTGATACTGAGCTACTAAATTCGTTTGAGGATAGCGAGTCGCGCTGGCTTAGGGTGTTAGCACTGCAGTATGTATTTTATGATTTGTCAAAAATATTAGAGATGCAAATTCGACGCCGTATTCGTTTTATTGAAACCGTTAATGCAGCTAATAAATCGCTCGAAGATGGGGTTGATCAATTAGATTGGTCTCAAGTTGATGGTATATTGCAGGCTAATCACCCACTGGCGCTGCCGGGGCTGGAAGGCGGCATTGATGAGCAAAGTAAACTATTTGCAGCAATGAAGGATACCATTGCAAAGATGAATATTATTCAAAATAATATACACGCTATAGCGTCGTATCAATTTAGCAATTCAAATTTAGCAATAAAATCAATAACAGCAGCGCGCTATGTAGAGTTGTGTAAAGCAATGGGCGCAATAACAAGCAAAGCAAAGCAAAAAATTACGTCACTTAAAGATGAGATAGGTTATAGCTCAGGCGCTAATAAAAAAACATGGCAGCAAATAAAAGATTTACAGCAGCAAGCTTATTGTAAGTATGTTGGTCGAAGCAGAAGAAATTCTAATTCTAGTGCTGTAGTTGGGGGTTTGTTTGACCCTACGGCACGAGATTTAAACCTACTAGCATTTGATAAGCTCATAAATAATAAATTACGGCACTTAAAGTCGGTGTTGATTAAACAGGGAGGTATTTTACAGCAGGTGTTCGATAGTTCGTACTTTGGCAAGCTGGAAAATCGTTTAGATCAGTTGATTAGTGAGTATCATCAGTTTAAACACCAACATATGTCACCGATGACAATGGACGAAATTGCACGAGCGAATTATGTAACATTGGGCATGAAAAAGGTGGATATGATTTGTCGAATCATAGAAAGGCTAACAGAGAATCCGCGTGAAGAAAAATCGCTGTCAACGTTGACCTTAAGTCATACGTTAAAACAGTTGCAAGAGATTGACAATACTGAGTATGACATCACATTGATGAATGCAAAGGGGAGATTGGTTGAATTAAAAGGCTTTCATTTTAATCGCCATCGCCATGGTGACAAGCGTGATCAGCAGGGTGTCACCATTCCTATACGTAGTTTAAGTAGTGCCAGAAAATTCTTTGGGTCAACTTGTTGTTGTATAAATACTACCACACGTAAGCCCTTGTCTAGATTTATAAACGCCGCAAATAAAATATTGAGGAAGTCGCAGTCTGAGGTGTTTAGTACTAGTTCTTTGGTCAGCTCTTAGTTATAGCCAAAAATACTGCTATCTGAATCTGAATCTGAACTGCCATAGTTTATATCCTGTTTGGTCTCAGATTGCTCATCAAATATTGCCGTTGTGGTTTTTTCAGCGTCTAGCTCTTGTAGTAAATCGATTTTTTGCTTAGTTGTGTCGGTAGTGTCGGTAGAAATTGTTCTTATTGATAGTCTGTTTTCCCTTTCTGTAGGTAGGGGTGACGTATCTGAATCATAGGACTGAGTGTCATCCGGGTGTATATCTGGTGTCCCAGATTCAAGGTGCTGATATCCGCTATTGAGAGGTATTTGGTTCTCTGCTTCATAGATTTTGCTTTTAACGGC
The DNA here is from genome assembly GCA_029210045.1 of Coxiellaceae bacterium. GTDB lineage: Bacteria > Pseudomonadota > Gammaproteobacteria > Coxiellales > Coxiellaceae > JARGNX01. The sequence continues at coordinate 42,869 of JARGNX010000002.1, read as the reverse complement.
TTGTCTAAAGCAAATGATATATGCCACTAAAAAAAGTAGTGTTAATGGGTATGACGCAATGGTCAATGGCGAGATAGCTGTTTTGGTTTTATGTATATTATCTATAAACGCTTTATCCTGTATATAATAAGGCACGCCATAACTCACCGCTGCTAGCAAAACGTTGATGGTGGCCACCCAGCGTAATTGTTGAGAGGTAAACCGTGGTGCATTTTTGATGTGTGTCGTATTGCCGCTGGTATCGATACCATTGGTGCAGGCGATGGTTAATTTACTAAGACCGAAGTGTTGTAAAAAAGAGCCAATCACAATAAGTGTAGCGCCACCAATGCTAAGGCCATCGCTCGTCCACAGGTGTGAAGCTTTAGGTTTTTCGTTAACCACCTCACCAAGAAACAGGGATGTGCCGATAATCACCATTACCGCACCAATGAGTGAGAATGCCTTGCCGGTGGCTAATGCAATTTTGGCTGAGTTACACGACGAAGTATTTCTGTTGGGGAAGCAACTGATTTTATTGTTTAAGAAGCCCATTGATATTTCCTTGTATCGATTGGTTTATATGCTTTCAATATAATCGAAGCGGTTTATATAGCGTAGACAATTTTTAAAATTACTATGGTTGTATTGTTTAGATTGATAGTAGTTATTATTTGTTAGTATTTTTTATATTTATTCGTTGAGATCACTTATATCAATACAAGTGGCAGCTCAGGAATATTTCATTATAGTGTGGCTTGCTATGGATGGTTCGGTGGATATAAATGGAAGCAAAAGAGTTAAACCCTGGTGGAGCTTATCGGTCAATTAGTAATGCCGTTAGTCATCGACAGCGCAAGCGTCAAAAAAGTGTTGTACGCACTGTAATTGGCTTTTCCATCATTGCTGCTTCAACAGCACTGGCTTATTTGGGACAGCGACAGTGGCTTGATAACAATTCAGATATACCATCACAATTGCCCGTGTTTTTTACTGTGTCAGTATTTTTTTTGGTGTCAGCGGTCGTTGAATTTACTCCGCTTAGTAAAAGGTGCAATAGAAACACTGCGGCACTAAGCCCGTATCGAACAGCGCATAAGGGCTATGCGCGATCAATCGCGAGTGATACCCGTTTAAATAAGCGTATGATTTTATATTTATTGCTATTGTCAGGTACGGCATGGATGGATTTTAGTCAATGTTTTGTTGCTGCCTGGGAGGTGGTAACGAGTAATTTTGATATCGTTAATCCTGATAGTAATTTCGATCATTTTTTATATGCGTCTAGTGCAGCCAGTGGTGTTTTTATTGGTTTTCATTGGGGGATGGCATTGCTGCAGTTATATTGGTGTCAAGCATCACATCAAGACAAGGTGGATGATATTAAAGAGCAATCTCATGACATGCAGAGTCAATATAAATCATTATTATTGCCGCTCACATTTCAGTTAAAAATTCCTAGTGACAACGGTAATGAAATTTTGCAGAAGGTTAACTTACATTTGGAATGTTTAAATGAAAAAGTTGCTTTGCAAATAAAGCAGCTGGTTTTATATGATAAAGATCGCCAGCAATACATTCAATGTAATGCTAGATGGGTAATACAAGCCACAGAGCGGCTTATTTATGGCGTGTTTTTTGCCTTTCGTTCAATTTACCTATATGGAGATTTGTTGCGAACCAATAGTATTGAGGCAGTGCGTGAAATGATTAAGCATGGGGGGGCGATTGTTTTATTTTCATATTATATCTACATGAACTGTTATATGTCGAGTGAGATTGATCAGCGCAAGCGGCAATTGGAAGATGAGTATCGTTCAAAGGTCGTGAATAATTTAAGGTTACTAAAAGATAATGTGATCGCTTCTATGCAGTTACTAAATAAGCTGTCGTTGCCTGTGCCGTTGCAGCTGAGAGATGTTATTACTGCCGGTGAAGCTAAAGCTATATCCTTGGGTCATGTCGGGATTAATAAACAATTGGACGCTTGCTTGGAGCAGATGTATGGGTTGCTCGAGCATTACGAGCAATTGCACAATAAAACCAAAATAAAAATATATTTTGAATGTTGTGCAGATATTCGCCTGATACTGGCTGTGTTGAGTGAAAATGATTACTTACGCTGTCATCGCCAAAGTCGTTACTTGGAGCGTAGAGACAATTTGGCGGCGAGAGTTTTATAGTTTAATGCAGGTAATTCAGTGGCTTAGTAAAAGAAGCTTGTAATTTGTTAACGGTGTAATTATACTGCCGTTGCGGCATTTCGAAATATCTCAAATCCTCATATAATTGCCCGCGCAGACGTAGTCTATTTCTCAATACCACCCCATTAATATTATATTAATCAATCGCTCGTACACTAAAAAATCAAAGTGTGGGAGTAAACAGGGACTGTTATTCGCAATGCACGGTTCCTTTTAGCTTATTTCTATTCCGTACTGTCATAACCTACTGTGGGAGGGTGAGTGATGAGTCGAGAGATTAAAGCCATAGTTCGGCAGAGCTTCAGCAGGTCTAATGATGACGTTGGCACGTTGGGATTTGCGCGTGATACCTATGTGGCTTCACGCCAGCAAGGTTATGTCGATGGGGCGGTGATGCCTTCGCTTGCTGATATTAATGCAGGCATGCCAGATATATTTAAAGTGGAGTATGCTAAAGGTTGGTATTCGATACAATCGTATCGCATTTATTATGGCCAGCATGCATTAGTGTCACCATTAGAGCCAATGGATTTTGAGTATACGCGACGACAGCACGATTTGCAGCGATATAACCGTAGTCTTATTTACCGAGATGTCGTGTCATCAGTAAAGCGACTTTTAGATTATGCGGTAGAAAGAAATGCAAGCGTGACACGTAGTGATGTAAATTTAAGTTTTGGTCGTAATAGAATTATTATTTGGGTCTGTAATGAATTACAGAATATGGTAAAGCAGCCTGCAAATGCAGAGTTGCTGCGCCAAATAACACAGTTAGAATATTTTTTAGATTGTTGTACCAAAGAAGCCACAGTTAAAAACTTTTATCCTGAATCTACACGAGACAATGGTGCAAATGGATTTCCTAACCGTTTAAGGGAGGTTAAGCGCAAAGTTACGAGTATAAAAAACACAGTTAAATTGGCGCTAGAGATGCAGTCATTGGGTGATATGTTTCAAGGGTTTGGTGCGTCATTAACTACAGCAGTGTTTCATTTAAGTTGTTTTACATTATATTTCTCATCAGATGCAGCCATTAGGCAAGGAAATGTCACTTTCGACTTTGATGAGTTTTATGGTCACAATGTGTCGAGTGGTATGCGTGTTGGGTCTGTGACGACTAAGCGTGGTAGCTATGAAGAGCGGCTTTTTGATTCAGTGCTGGGAAAGACGGTAGTTAATTTTTATGAAACACTACAAGCAATAGAAAAGCAAGAGCCTTTTGAGAATAGATTTTTAAATTGTACGACAGGAGGGCGTGAGACGGATTTCAGGCAAATGGCATCTTATGTTTTAAAAGAACCGGTCGAGTCATTGCCTCGTCGCAGTTATATGTGGAGTGGTTTTTTAGGCACTGAATATTTTCCGCTGGATTTGGAATCGGGTCAGCCTGTTGAAGGCGATGAGTTGGCGTCTGATATCATGAAATTATTTGGATTGATGATAGAGGCACATAAAATTGCACAGCAATTTAAAAAGGGTAAAGGCCCTGCAAGTTTTGTGGGCGATTACAATATGGTATATAACGCGCATATGCACTGGGCTATGCAGTCATTGTTGCTACAATGGCGTGCGCTAAATAGAAAAATTTCTGAAATAACCACGAAGCTTGATGCAGTACGATCTACGATTATGCAGTCAGCACCACGAGGTGGAACTAGTTTTCATAAAAATGCTGCGGTAATGGAAAGTGAGTATAGTGCTGCAGCTACTGCATTGAATTCGGTTGATACGGATTATAATGCTATTGAAGAGCGGATTCGATTATTGCATACCGAGGGTTATCTTAAAAAGAAATGCAAAGAGGCAAAGCAATTTGTCGTAGATGCATCGGGCTCAGCAGAAACTTTATTAAAGGCAGGCGTATTAACGGATGATGAATTTAGTAGGGTAGAGCGTTATCGACCCTTGGTTGACGTAGGTGAAACACTGGATGTTACTGAGAGTAAAGTGGCAAGTGAGGTGAAGGTTATAGAGGCATTGCGTGATCCGTTAGAGGATATGGCTGGTAGTACGACGGAAGAGGATGAGTTAGAAGAGTATGAAATAAAACGTGGCTCATCTAATACAATGTCACAAATGTTGGCGCTCATTTTGCCAAGTAGCAGCCCACGTGTGATTGTTGAACGAACTAAGCCTATTGAGCACGGCACCAGTGAAGAATTAAAAGCTTATGAAGTAGATTTAGCAACAGATGAGGCACTACTTAAGGCGGAATACAGAGAAATAAGAGGCTCTACAGTGGAGAGCAATGCGCAGCATAAGCATGCGTTAGTGGCTCAAGGTAAGAGACTAGACGTGTTATTTCCATTGTTAATCGCTGCTAAGCGCCATGGTTTAGCTGACAGTACGACAGTTTTATCAATGCCGCCTTATCATGTTGCAGATTTTACTGTTTTAGAAAACGGTGAAGGGATTATGTTGGTGGATAACTCCACTAATCCTGTAGGTGTAATAGATTTTAAAAGTGAGGTATTGCTGAGTTATTATGGCCGCAGAAATACGTCTGGCGAGTTGGTCGAGACGTATGATGCTATGTTAGGTCGTTATGCTTTGTGTCTGGCGCGTATGCATGATTACGAAAAGAAGGAATATAGAGAGTCAGCGTTAACCTCTGACTGTCCTCGAGTTGAGCAGTATACAGGCCTTCAGGCGGTGCGTTTAGAGATATGGCAAAACACAGTGGCTATAGAGCAAGCACTCAATAGATTACAAGCAATGCTGACTGCCTTTGAAGAGGCTCAAGTGTTACCGAATGGTGAGGATAAAGAGTTAAGTGCTGATTGGGCCAGCGTTAATTTGGAATGTAGGCCTAAGGCTAGCCACCCGTTATTGGCGGATGGTATTAATGATATTACAAGCCTTGTGGGGCGCATACAAACATTATTGACTAAGACAACGGTAATGCATACGAGTCAGTACGAAAGTTGTTGTGACGATTGGCATGTGGCCACAGCTTCTCATCACAGTTTTTCAGCTGTTAAAACACGATTAAAATCACAGTTATCTGCGGTTAATTCAAAGGTTATACACTTGGCAGGTAGTGCTGTTAATCGCCGTGATCATGTTACTGTGGGCGATCTTAAGTTAAAAAAAGAGCAGCAATATAGAACGTTGCGCGTTGCTTCTGTTGAAAAATCAGGGCCACCAAGTAAACGCATTGGGCGCAAGTATAATGTTGCGATGGTTGATCGGGAAGGGCACAGTCAGCATGATGTTCGCTTTAAAGCGCCATTACCTAAACGTGAAATAGAGCGACTGGTTAAGCCACAGCAGGAAGTAATGCGTGAATTTTTTAGCGGTAGTTCATTTGTAAAGTTAACAAAGCGCATTCAAAGCAACCAAAAAAGTTACGACAAATATGAGGCTCAATATCGAGGCAATAAAAAGAAAAATGGTGAGTTTAATTATGTGGTCGTAGGTGCTGCCAAGGCTGCAAACATGCAGGCTTATATGAACGTTTTAATGGTGCGCTTGCGCGCTGCATTAAATGCGAAACCTGAAGAACACGATAGAGCTTGGGAAAGTGTTTACGAATGGTTGGGTGGCCCAGCAGGACAAGTTGATTTCAAAGATCGACAGCAGCGTGATGCCTTTTTAACGTCTGATAAATTAACTTACAGAGTAAGGCTGCGTAATAAAATTGGCGAATTTAACTTACAAGATACAGAATTTACGGCATTGACTCACCGGCATGGTTCACATGGCGAGTCAGTGGCTTCAAATTTTTGGGGCATGCGTGGCTTAAGTAAGCTGCCTGCAACTACGGATTTATTGCTCACCTTTGTTAAGCAAGCGCGGCGATACTTGGATGCGCATGTGGCTCGACCAGAGGTAGGTGCGCATGCGCATGCTTAGCCAATAGCTAAATGGTGCGTATGAGTTAAAAATTCAGTATGATGTCCGCATGGACACAAAAAAATTACGTTACCTACCATGGATAGTGGGTTTTGGCATGTTGATGGAGACGCTTGATGTCACTGTCATCAATACAGCCATTCCGCAAATGTCACGTTCACTGTTAGTTGATCCGATTTCATTAAAAATTGCCATCACCAGTTATTTATTGAGTCTGGCCGCCTTTATGCCGGTTAGTGGGTATATTGCTGATCGTATTGGTACAAAAGTGACTTTTGCTTGGGCAATGATCGTGTTTATGCTTGGTTCAATACTGGCTGGTTGCAGTGTGTCAGTACCGATGTTAGTGATTGGTCGAGTGGTGCAGGGTGTTGGTGGTGCGATGATGACCCCGGTTGGCCGACTCATTTTATTAAAGTCATTCCCAAAGTCTGATTTTGCAAAGGCCTTTAGTTTGTATACAATTTTTGGTCAGCTTGGGCCGGCGCTAGGGCCGGTAGTTGGTGGTGCGTTAACAACGGCTATTAGTTGGCGTTTAGTATTTTTTATTAATGTACCCCTAGGTCTAATTGCCTTATTTTTTATTTATTATTTCATTGATAATCAAAAAGCATCTGATAAAAAATCGTTTGATTACCTTGGCTTTGTGTTATTTGGTTTAGCCCTTGCCTTATTAATTTTTGCTTTAACCTTATTAACAGAGCCAGGTATTCAACGTTGGATTGAAATCCTGATGCTGCTGTTAAGTGTAGTGTTATTTACAATTTATTATTTTCATTACAAGCGTGCTGTCCATCCAGTGGTGAATCTAGCTTTGTTTCGTACGCCAACTTTTCGTGTGGCGGTATTGGGCAGTTTGATTGTTCGTTGTGCAATCGGTGCTATTCCATTTTTGCTGCCGCTGTTATTCCAATTAGGTTTTGGCATGTCAGCATTCCACTCAGGTCTATTGTTGTTGCCGTATGGTGTGGCATTGATCTGCGCAAAACCACTGGTGTCGCCATTGATTCAATATTTTGGTTATAAAAAATTATTAATAGTTAATCCAATTATAATTAGCGCCTGCTTGTTTGGTTTAATCACTTTTACAGCAACTGCACCAGTCGAGTGGATGGTTGCGCTGATTTTTATCACAGGGTTTTTCTGTTCATTGCAATTTACTTTTATGAACACGCTTAATTTTGTTGATATCAAGGTGCAAGATAAATCGGCAGCTACCAGTGTGAGTAGTGTAATGCAGCAATTTGCGATGAGTTTGGGGGTCTGTGTTGCTGCGGGTCTATTATTGCTATTTGGTGGCGGCGAGCAGACTCACTATGTTAATCCAGAGGTGTTTCGCTATGTATGGTTGGCGCTAGGTTTTATTCCGCTACTATCATTGATTGTATTTAGCCAATTACAGGCCAAGCCCTGTACGTAGTTGATGCCAAAATTCCTCGTAGTCATTTTCAGCAATAGGGCTATTACCACTAATTAAATACTTAATTACACTCAGGCCGTCATTGTTTATTTTATCCCAGATAGCTTCACTATTGTCACCATGCGGTACTGGATAAATGCCATAGCCACACACTTCAACAACGCCGATGCCTTCGCTTTTTATTTTTTTTATCGGAATAGGGGTGCGGTAGTCTGGGTGGCGGAATAAAATATATAAGTGGTATTCACCATTATGTTTATCTAATAATAAATTACAGCTATTTTTTTCGCGTTTGTTTTTCCAGTCTTCTATGATGTCACCGCCGACCTTAATGATAGTGTCAGCGTTATCGCTGCTGAGACGGGCGCATACAATAGGGTAATTCAGCAATTCTAATGTATAGTTAATGCTCTGCAGTTCAAATACTGATTTTGCTGTTTGTATCGGTAAAGTAAGGTTTTTAAATACTTGATAGTGATGGTGTTGCAAGATTGAAGCGCCAGCCCACTGCACGTCGCTATTCGAGCAACAGGTATATTCAGGTGCTTGGTTAACAAAACTGATGAGATCAATGACGCATTGGCGATTCATGGTCATGGGATAGTGTTGCTTGCTAATAACCACGGTATGGTAAGGAAATAAAGGGTATGGTGAATATTGTGCAAAGTAATCTTGGTTAGCGAGTGATAGCTCACGTACGCGTAAGTTTTCTTTTCCTGGTGCATGGATGTTGTCATAACAAATTGGACATTCCAAGCCGTCAGGTTTTGGTCGGTTCGCCATATCTTGGATATAGTGATCTCGTAGGTAATTGACTTGTGCTTTAAAGGTGACATCGTAGTTGGGGTCATCAAAGCTGTAATAGAGATTATCTTTTAAACGTTCAGGCTCAATATAACCGAGCTCGATTTCTTGTTGATAGAGTGCTTCGAGCGCTGAAGTTAAGGTCGTGGTCATGTACTCTCACTCTCATCGATGATACGGTGAATAATGTTTTCGATTTGCCCCATTTTATTATCGATTTGTTTCACTAGTTGGAGTTGAGCTTTAGCGCGTATAAGGTTTTGTTGGTCATAGTGCGTTTTAAAATAGGTATCGCCATTAATATAATCGGTTAAGAATCGCATGCCGATAATGAATGGTAGTAAATGTGTAGATAGTGGTAAAAATGCTAATTCAGTTTCGGTAATGCTGCTGCGCATGCTGGTAATAAAGCCATGACTAAAACCTTCAAATAATTTGAGATCAATATCTACTTTGCTTAAGTCCGCTTCGTCTTCCTTGGCTGTACTTGTGCCCGTACGGATAGCGTCACTGTAATCGTAATGCAAATAGCCGGGCATGACGGTATCTAAATCGATTACGCACAAGGCTTTGCCATTTTTATCTAGTAACACATTGTTGAACTTAGTATCGTTATGAATAATGCGTAAAGGGATTTTTCCTGTTTGGCCCAGTTGTAAAATGGTGCGCATCTGTTTGGCATGGTCGCGTATGAAAGCAATTTGTTCGACGGCACTGGCTTTGCGGCGGCAGCGGTCTTCCGCGAGCGCTTGTTCGAACTGTTTAACGCGATGATCAATGTGATGAAAGTTTGGAATGGTTTCAGCAATAGCGTCAATTTCTATATCGCTCAGCATATCCAAGAACTGACCGTATATTTTTCCGCCTTCATGGGCGTGATTCACTGAAGGCACTAAATCAAATGCTTGGCCAGGAATATAAATATAAACAGCCCAATAACTATCGAATTCATCATGATAATACATTTGCCCACTGCAGCAGGGCACGACGGTTAGACAATGCCATTCGGGGTGTGGATCATCAGCTGCAATTAATTTGTGTCTCAGGTGATTACTGACCAAGCTGATATTGTTCATCAGCTGCGGTACATTAGTAAATACCTGATGATTAATACGCTGATAAATATAGTCGTGATGCAATGGGCTGCGTGTGGTTACTAAATAAGTGTCGTTGATATGCCCTGAGCCAAATTGGTTTGCTTGGTCAAGTTCACCCTCCACTTGAAACTGTTCAAACAGTGCAGTGAAGTCAATATTATTAATCACCGCGCGACACTCTAATTGAGTCGAAGTAGGCAATAGTTTTCTCCAATCCTTTGCGTAGATCTGCTTGGGGTTGCAAACCTAGTTGTTCAACATAGCGCGTGTTGTCGGCGCATGAATGTTTTATGTCTCCCGCGCGATCTGGTTGGTGCAGTATCTTTGATGACGAGCCAGTAATGTCAATGATCTGTTTGGCCAGTTCATTAATTGTAATGCTGCGACCACAGGCAGCATTGATGACGTCACCACCTTTCTTACAGGCGGCTAGATTAGCTTTTGCTATATCTTCTACGTAAATAAAATCACGTGTTTGTTCACCGTCACCGAAAATAGTAATGTCTTGGTTACGTACCGCATGGTGAATAAAAATCGGCACGGCAGCGGCATAAGCTGACAGTGGATCCTGGCGCGGACCAAAAACGTTAAAGTAACGTAATGATGTGGTTTTTAATTTAGAGTTCAATGCTGCCATTGATAACAAATATTCACCATCAAGTTTGCTAATGGCATAAGGCGATTGTGGTTCGGGCCGCATGGTTTCAAGTTTTGGTAGCTCGGGGTTGTCACCATAAACGGCCGCTGATGAAGAGTGCACCATGCTTTTGGCGTTGTGTTGTTGTGCGCACTGCATCACGGTGAGTGTGCCGATGGTATTGGTGGCAAAGTAAGCGGTTGGTTTGTCCATTGACTCAGGCACGCTGATACGTGCGGCTAAGTGTAAAACATAGTCGGTGTCTTTGAATGCTTCGTCAATTTGCTGTTTGTGACAAATATCAGCTTCGATTAAGGTGAAATTTTTATTTTCAAGAAACGGCTTAATATTTTCTTTTTTACCCGTTTTGAAGTTATCAACCACCACCACTTGATATTTTTTTTGTAAACTGAGTTCTGCCAGATGGCTACCGATAAACCCTGCACCACCGGTAATGACAACCTTAGTCATAAGCAACCTCTCCACCAAAGTCAATTTCAATTTCTTCTAAAGTTTTATTTTTAGTCTCTGGAATAGCATTAAACGCAATCATAAAATAAATGCCAGCGGCAATGGCGCAAAGCATAAACACGCTGTAGTAACCAATGCGGTGCGCTAGTGGTAAGAACACGGAGGCAAGCATAGCTGAGGTCATGGAGTTGATAAATAATGCAATTGACATTCCAGTGCTGCGAATGCGTGATGGCAATAATTCTGAGATGACAAGCCAAACGATGACACCTGGGCCTATGGCATAGGCTGTAATAAACCCAATGATACCGGCTAACAGTAAATAGCCTTTTAATAGGCTGGCATCAAATACAAAGTAGGTGCAGCCGAGAGCGAATAGTGAAATCATGCAGCCTGCGGTGCCGATCATTAATAATAATTTACGACCGATGCGGTCAACCAAAAAGAAGGCAACGATGGTGAGTAAAAAATTGATACTGGTAATCGCTGTGCTGCCTAGCATGGCGGTAATGTTTGAGCTTAAACCACCAGTTTTTAAAATATAGGCGCTCAGTTGTAGGATGGAGTTGACTCCCATTAATTGTTGTAGCATCGCGACTAGCATAACAATTGTTACTGGGACGGCGTAACGACGTGAACACAAAGCTTTAAGTTCGGCTTTCCAATGTTTAGTTGAGTTTTTTAACAAAGCACGCATACGGTCTAGTTCATCTTGGGCATGTGAGTGTGTTCTCGATTTGCACAAGACGTCATAGGCTTTATCTTCATGCCCTTTATTAAATAACCAGCGTGGTGAGTTGGGTAATAACAGCCCGCCCACCAGTAGAATTAATCCTGGAACAGTGGCGGATAAAAACATACCGCGCCAATTGCCTGTGGGTGTGAAATATAGTCCGACTAATGAGGCCATGAGTATGCCAAATGTCAGCAAAAGCTGAAATGCGCTGATGCCGCGACCACGAATATCAGCTGGTAAGGATTCGGCAAGGTACAATGGAATAATAATGGTAACGATACCAACGCCGATACCTTGGGTGAGTCTCCCGAGCAATACCATACTATAGGTGTGAGCGTAAGCGAGGGATAGTACGCCAGCTAAAAAAATAATAGCGGCAATGAGTATCATGCGCTTGCGACCAAATAAATCAGCTAATGGCCCTGAAATGAGTGTGGAAATTGCACCGCCGCCTAGCACAGCTGCTACTAAGAATGAGCTCTGGGCGTCTGTCATTGGGATGGATTCGCGGATAAACAATATTGCACCAGCAATAATGCCGAGGTCATATCCGTATAAAATGCCGCCGATGGCAGCAAAGCCGATCATTAACCAGCTGTACCAGAGTCCGTGCCGTTTTCCCATGCGTTTGGCTCCTTGTTCTCTATGTCGGTTATTATCAAAACCGCTATACCATACTAACTATTAAGTGAATACGCAATTGCTAAGTCAGTTAAAAGCTCGTATGATATTTGTTCATATTACGAGGGTCCACATTACATGGGTAAGTTAATAGGCGGTATTTTATTAATTGTGGGTACTTCTATTGGTAGTGGCATGTTAGCGCTACCGCTTGCCACTGCAGCTGGTGGTTTTTTTCACTCAACGGTTTTGCTATTTCTTGCTTGGGCAGTAATGACGCTCGGCGCGTTTTATATTTTAGAGGTTAATTTATGGCTGCCACCCAATACTAATATGGTATCGATGGCGCGTGTAACCTTAGGGCCTTTAGGGCAAATTGTTACATGGGTTTGTTATTGTCTGTTATTGTTTGCGCTATTGTCAGCCTATGCCGCAGGTGGTTCAGATTTATTGCGTCAATTGTTTACCATGGCGGGCGTGTCGATTCCCGCATGGCTTGATACCATCATTTTTATTGTGGTATTAGGTGCGGTGATATTCCATGGTGTTAGAGCGGTGGATTTAACAAACCGCGGTTTGATGGCAGTGAAGTTGTTTGCTTATATTATGGTAGTGATTTTAGTGCTGCCACACTTTAATTTGCAAAAATTATACGGTGGTCAAGTCCGATTATTGGGCAGTGCTATCTTGGTGGTGATTACATCATTTGGTTATGCCACGATTATTCCGCCATTGCGTAACTACTTTCATTCTGATGTCACGAAGCTGCGTTTGGCGATTACATGCGGTAGCTTGGTTTCTTTAGTGTGTTATATTTTGTGGGATTTAACGGTGCAGGGCAATATTGCGGCACAAGGCCAGAATGGTTTGATTGCGATTTCACATTCGGGTCGCGCAGTGAGTGATTTAACTACACAATTAAGCCATCGAGTGAATAGTTTGTGGGTGCATGAAATGACGCACTTATTTACCTCGGTGTGTTTGACCACTTCGTTTTTGGGCGTGGGGTTGTCATTAGCGGATTTTATACGTGATGGTTTTGGTTTTAAAGCCAATCTTGCTGGCAAATGGCGCGTGATGTGCATTACCTTCTTACCGCCAGGTCTGATTGTGATTTTTGATCCAGGTTTATTTATTACTGCATTGCGTTATGCGGGTATTTTTTGCGTAACGTTGTTAGTGTTATTGCCGGTATTGATGGTATGGAGTGGGCGCTATCATAAAAAATTGGCTAAAGGTTATCGCGTGATAGGCGGAAAGGCCTTTATCATCATAGAATTTATTATTGCCTGTGCACTATTAATATATGGGCTTATTAGTTTTTAAGTGGGAGCGACGTAAGCGATGTTAGTTATTTTAGACCGTGATGGTGTGATCAATCACGACTCAGATCACTATATAAAATCACCTGAAGAATGGCTGCCTATTGATGGTAGTCTTGAAGCGATTGCGCGGTTAATTAAGGCTGGCCATCAAGTAGTTGTGGCTACCAACCAATCGGGTGTTGCGCGAGGTTATTATACGCTAGCGACATTAGATGACATTCATCAAAAGATGCATGATGCACTAGCGGAACATGAAGCCAAATTTCATGGCGTTTACTTTTGTCCGCATCACCCGGATGAAGGCTGTGATTGTCGCAAACCTGCTCCGGGATTGTTGCAACAAATTGCCAAAGACTTTAATGCGGATCTTTCACAAGCTGTGATGTTGGGTGATAAATTGTCGGATATTCAAGTAGCACAAGCCGCAGGATGCCCAGCGGTTTTAGTCAGAACGGGTCGGGGTGAGCAGACCATAGCTAAGGGTGAAGGTTTGGAAGGCGTTCCTGTTTATGATGATCTTAGTGCATGGGTTAAGTCATTAAGCTGAGCCATGGTTGTTATCAAGGCGCATAGCGTACCTCTTTTGCTTAAAGTGACTGTCATTCTGGTTGAGGTGACTGTCATCCCGGACCCCGATCCGGGATCCAGAATAAATTATAAATTTTTTAACAATGTAATTTTGAAATTATCGGCCTGGACTGATGTGGACTTCAGCATCATCTTTTGATATTACCTGTGCATTATAAGTCGTTGTGCCAATAATGCCGCGACTTGAGTAATCGTCACTGTAATTATCAATGTAATGCGCTAAGAAATGAAAGCGCTGGTCTTCGCCTGTCATGCCTTTTGCCTCTAATAAGCTTGGGTTGTTTTCACTGAGGTATCGACCGGATAAATTAAAAACACCATGCTTACGGTGTATCAGTCGAACAATCGCTTTAATGGTTTCTTTTGTACTTGGTAAATCTTTAGTACTGTCTAAAGCCTGTTGCATTTTTTTGGATTTGGGGTGCTTAGAGGCGGTTATAATGTTTGTTGCCCAATTCTTCAGCACTTGTGTTTCATCAGTAGTCGGGCGTGCCACCGCCGGAACGGGTTGTGCTGCTGCTTGCGTCCAGGTAAGTGTTGCCGCAGGTGAAATAACCGGCTCTTCGACAACAGTGTTTGCTTTTTCCTCAGCATCGCCTTGGGGGGATGATATCTCAGCTATTTTTTCTCGTTGTTCAGCAATAAATTCTTCAGCTGACAATGGACTGCTATCATCTGCTATGGCGATTACATGCGCTTGATATTGATCAAATAAACCCGTGGCCTCTTGTTTAAATGCAATCATATCATCGTGGTATTTGCCATAGCAGCGTGTAATCGGTAATTTAATATCAGTTGCCTGAATACGAATTTGGTATTCTTCTGGTAATGCCCTCCCTCCTGTAATCATCTCCCATAATTTTGAGTTAGTTTCTGTGTCATCACACTTTTTGCCAGTAGTGCCAAGGCGGTCAATTTCCTGGTCCCTACCAGAATCAAAAGTAAGCATAACATCACGTGCCAAATTAGGATTATAGCGATCCAGCCAGATCATCATTAAAATTTTCGTTGGCAATTCCTGATGAGCATCTAGTAGTGCTAACAGATGGTCTGCATCGCAGTCAGCCATTTCCATAGGCCATGTAGTAGGCTGGGATGTTAACATATCTACATACAACTCTTTAACACCGCCATCCTCCAATAATTTTTTGCCTTCTGTTGTTCGGTTTTCTTCTTTCAAATAATATAAAGCCGAACCGCCGCTGGCTGAGCTAGTATAATCGGGTGCAGCAGATATGATTGCTTGACGCGCTTCAGGCGACCAATCGGGCGGAGATTCGCGGTAATCTTTTGTTTCCTTTTCGCGTACATTGGCTTCTTTTAAAATCGTTCGCATAGGCCTTGTTGGCTCACCCGAGTCTGAACGAATGACTTTAATGGTGCTTGGTTTCGGTTTGCTAGCTGCTTTTTCTTGTGCATGTTTGGCTATGACCCCTAGCATCATTGACCATGTTTCTTGTGCAGAATAAACTGGATGATATATATCTCTTAATCGGCTCTGACCCCAGGGTGTTGGTACATAGGTTTCATCCTCTTGAACAGCGAGCATCAAATCAATAGCCTCTTCAACGCGACCATGCTCCTGTTCTTGCTCAAGTAATTTCGGTCGAGAGCTTATCGCATCGGTTTGTGTAATATTGAAATCTGATGCGTCTTCTTTGGCGTATTTCAAAATCTGTTGATAGTTTTCTTTTGCTGCAGCTCTAATTGCGTCAGCAGGCTTCTTTTTACGTGAGCGAATAATTGTTTTTAACTGTTGTTGCCGTATGTCGCGTTTTGCCAAGCTGGTTGGATCTGGATGGCAGTCAACTAGCGTATCAATATGGTGAATCATTTCCTCTAATCCCACAAAGACATATTCATATCCAGTGCTTTCATCGCATCTATAGGCGCTATAGTTTGCAATCAGCTGAGATCTATCCATAAATCCGTTTGAGATTTCGGCTGTAGCAATAGGCTTATCGCCATCAGTAATGTCGACAGCAATAAAATGATATTGATCACGAATCACGGTATGGTATTTTTTTAAAAATCCAATTGCTTGTTCTTTTGCAGCAGGGTCAGTGTCTTTCGAAAAGCGACATAACGGGAATTCATTTAAGGCCATGTTGCTGACACCGGACTCATCTTCGTACGGGCGCATGGATTCTAGGGTCACTATGTTCGATAGCAACCAATCTTGTATGGGTGATGTTTCAATAGCTGTGGCTGATGGTTTCATCTGATCAATATAAGTGCATTGCAGGTCCAATAAGTTCACTTCATTAAAGTCGGCACGTAATTCTGCAGGTACTAAAGAGGGGTGGTCTTGTAAGGTTTTCACTAAGCGTTCTAACATAACGGAGCCGCGTGTGGCGCCAAACCAGTGAATAGTTTCTTCAGTTGCGCTGTAATCATATATGGCTGGAACAAAGTCAGCATATATTTTTGATTGCAGCGCTTGCTGATCGGTTGTTAAGTCTCTGCTCATCTCACACTCACTATTTATGGATAACAATACAACAACCGTAATTGATTCTATAATGCTAGCGTTAACGTAAAATTAAAGAAATAGCGATATGATATATAAAGGGGGGCTATTATTATAACTAGTTGAATATATAGAGAAAAAAACATCACTAAATTGATTTGATGTGACAATTAAACCAGGTGTTTTACAATATGGAATTCTTCGTATTTTTCAAAAGGAATGCTGGCCACTTGCACATCGCTAACACGAGCTAGCATGGGCCCTGTTTCTAACCAGGCTACCAATCTGTTTAATTGTTGATCAGACCCAAAGGCTTTTAATTCTACACGGCCATCATCGAGGTTGCGTACCCAGCCGGTGAGTTTAAGTTGTGTCGCTTGGACACGGGTGGAGTCGCGATAGAATACGCCTTGTACTTTGCCATTCACGAAAGCATGGATGCCTGCAGTTGCCATGGTGATTCTCCTTATGCTGCCATTGGCCTACTTATAAGAGTATATCATATGATCGCCTGGTGGGTGATGGGCGATAAGCTGCTTAAATTCTAGAAATATAAGTCTCCTTATGATATAAACCCCGGGTATTGTATTTTTGTAATTACTGTGGGGGTAAAAATGAGATTAAATCCAAGAGCAGGCTTGGCGGTTGGACTGTTGGCACTAGCGCAACAAGCGCAATCAGAAATCGTGGTGGACTTTACTGAGGGTGGCAGCGCCTGCCCAAGGTTTACATTTTTTTGTAAAGATTTTATGTATCGTGTTTGGGATTTAGCGGATGACGGAACGCGTACGTTATTAAACGAAGGTGCGGGTGCTGTAGATGCAAACACTCTCAGCTCTGGTGACAGTTGTTTGGACTTGGTGGGCGCTAGAGCAATTGTTAATTGCATTCGTGATGATATGCCGGGTGCGCTAAAAAATGCATTTGAGCAAGCCGGCGAAGGTGCGTTGGCTGTTTGTCGAGATAATATTCCCAGAACAAACTATAAATGTACGGATTTTTCATCGTTTTTTTCCCAGAGTGGCCCGATGACGGCAGATGCTTGTTCGGCATTATCGAATAGTATTAGAAATTCCCAAACCAATTGCGCTAGCTTTCTAACCACAGCGAAAGCCTGGGCTGTGATTATAGGTTGTGGGGTTGCGGGTGCGGCTGTTTTGGCAGGTGTATGTTACATTGGTTATAAATGTAACGAAAAACGTAATGCTAGCAACAGACAGGCTAGTGGAAGAATGGGTGCTAGCTTGCCTGCGCGGCACGGCATGGGCATGCCCTCAGTTTGATGTAACGCTTAACTGGCAGAACGTAAAAACTGTTCGCAGTCACTATGATGATCAGCTGATTTGAGTTTGATAAAAAAAATGGGTGCACTGCGAGCGCCCCCGGCTTCGGTAACGGCAAAGCAATGATTTCCGTTACAACTTTGTGAGCCGGGTACAAATTTCACCGCTAGGCAGGAATATTTTCGTTCGGGCACATTGATGTTCATGCTTTGAATGGCGTTACAAATTTGGCTGCCAATTCCGGCCTGGCTTGATGAAGTAGTACAGCGAATATGAAAGGTATTTTGTCTTGGAAGTTTTAAGTTAGGGATTGTTAACACATTGCTGGTGTTCGGTATTGAATATGAAGTTGAGTTATTGAGTTGAATTTTTAAGCTTGATAGCGCATTGCCGCTAACGTTATTAGGTGAGAATACTTTATCCGTACGGCCTACATACAATTCATCTGCGAAAAGGCTTGAGCTTGCGATGAGAGTCATTGAGCTGATTAAACTGATAAGCCAAATTTTCATTACTGTTCCCTGACACCTTATATATAGTGCCCTAAGTATAGCCAATTGGGTGGTGGTGCAAGTATATAAGTAATTGTATGATTTATTAGTAAATGTTTTGACTATTATAGGTTTTACAATTTGTTGGTAGAGTGGCTGCCGTTAAGTTGGGTGATGTCATTATTCAGCTGAATCAGATAATATTAACTTCAGTTTCTAGTGGCACATCAAATTTATCCAGCACTGTTTTTTGGATTTGCTTTGCCAATTCAGCAATGGTGTTGCCGGCGCCATTGCCATGATTCACTAATACGACGGCTTGTTTATCGTGAACGCCAATTTGATCAATACGTTTACCTTTAAATCCGCATTGCTCAATTAACCAAGCAGCGGGAATTTTATGCTTTTCATTGTCTACGATATAGCTGGGTAACTTGGGGTAGCGTTGTTGCAGTTGACTAAATAAATCAGCATTAATGACTGGGTTTTTAAAAAAGCTACCGGCATTACCAATGACGGCAGGATCCGGCAATTTTTGTTGGCGAATACTAATAACCGCGCGACTTACATCTTGAATGGTAGGTGAGCAAATGCACATGTCTTCAAGTTGTTGGCTAATGCCGTGATAGCTGGTATTTGTGACCGGGTTTTTTGACAAGCGTAGTGTGACATCGGTAATAATAAATTTATTTTTATTCTCTGCTTTAAAGGTGCTATGTCGATAATCAAACTGACATTGATCGTAATCAAAAGTGACTATTTTACCTGTAGCAATTTCAATTGCCGATAGGCTTTGAAATACATCTTTTAATTCGACGCCATAAGCGCCGATATTTTGTATCGGTGTGGCGCCGACTAATCCCGGGATTAGTGAAAGGTTTTCAATGCCGCCATAATTTTTGTCAACGCAATGCATAACGAGTTGATGCCAATTTTCGCCAGCAGCGATGCGTAATATGATTTGCTCATCGTCTTCGCTGACTGTCTCAATACCGTAATTCTCCATTTTTATAACGATGCCATCATAGTTGCTTGTAAGCAGGATATTGCTGCCGCCACCTAATATCAGTAAGGGCAATTGATAGCTTCTTAATTGTGGGAGGTCATTGAGTAATTGCTGTGTTGAGCTGACCTTATACAAATAATGCGTTTGCACATCGATACCAAAGGTATTGTAATTTTTTAATGTGGCGTGTTGTTGAATATGATCTATTGTCATTTTAGTGCCGCTAACCAGTTTTTCATACGTTTGCAATTAACACCGAGATCGGAGTGGCCGTAAACACTACGACTATAGGCGTATAGTGTGGATTGATTATCATTGGTTGCAGCAAATTTAACATCAATTAAGTCAGGAAAGCGCAGCCATTTAGAGCGCTGTACATATTGCGCTTGATGTTTGGTTTTATCTTGTTTTAGTAGGGTGACTCGGGGTTGTTGTGCAATCATTTGCTGCCAGCGGTTTTGTAACTTTTCTATGGATATAGAAAACACCGGTGATTTAATGCAGCGTTCACCACGACAGTCGGGGCTCACCAAGCAATAATGTGGCTTATTGCTCACTTTGAGATGTTGAAAGTCCACTATTGGGGACTGCTGCCAATCAATAAAAATCATGCATTCAATGTAGCAGTTTCTTCTGGGTATGGCTATGTGTTAGTTGTATTCATCATAACAAACGCGCACGCGACGGTGATGGCGGATTTCTGTCTGGCAGCGGCGGTAGTGATGTGAATCATTTGCTGCGGCACCTATAATCACGCCAGCAACTGTGCCGATGGCTAATAAGCCAAGCACTGCTCCAGGGTCGGTATGGTTATGGCGCCAGTAATGACGGTGTTGCCAGTGATGCCAGTGGCGTGGACCATAGTGTCCGTGGGCGCTGGCAAGGTTTGGTGCGATGGCGACTGAAAGACCTAATATACTAATAACGACTAGTTTTTTTATGTGCTTTATAAGCTTCATGTTTTGCTCAATTATTGTGTAATTGCGGTCATGATAAGGGGGATGCTGCTTCTAGGCAATCAAATTCACATGATATTTTTTGCTATAAAATGAGACTATATATCAATAGGTTAGTGGAGCTTATCCTTGTCTGGAGGCAGGCGGCGGATGTGAACGATGCGTTCTTTAACGGGTGTGTCATTATCCGTTTGATTGTGCTCAGGTTTGGGTTTGGATTCGTGAATTAACAAGATATCAAAAAGATTAGGAATTACGCTGTGGTTATCAATGGCGTTTAGTGCGCATCTTTGTACCAAGGACTCAAATTGTTGATTATTGCCTAGTGCGGTAAGGTAATGTCGAATTTGCATGTAGAAGCGATCGCGTAATGATTGGGTAAAGACTTTGTTAGCAGAATTACCAGCATAGTAACTGCTTTGGTTTTTACTGTAGGCACCTAGTGTGCAAATATTCCAATTGGTTAGCTCAGTAAATACCCGGTCGAGTTGTCGTTCGGCTATTTTTTTTAAGCCGTATAGGATTTGATCTTGCCACATATATTGATCATATTCAGGGTAGTTATCTTTTGGATATACACTTTCCAGTGTGAAGCAGTGTTCACACAGTCCGTTTGCTACCGGGGGTGTGGCAATAAAGTCATCATGCTCACCGTGCTTTTTTTGAATTTCTTTTTGATATTGTTGTTGTATTAGTTGTGAAACAGCACCGGTATCGGGCGCCATTAGGTTTATCTGAATATCCCTTATGAGGCATTCTTCTAGGCGTAATAAAAAAAGCTGGCAGACGGCTCCGTGCATGACATACTCCAAAACCACTTGAAACTTTTTCATTCAAGCGCAGATGCGCTTTACAGGCAACATAATTTTCAATTTTGATAACCAACTATTTCTTGTAGTGATATTTGCAGAATTTTTTTAAATTGAGTAAGGTTAAATTTCTTTTGTGGGTTTTCAAATATTTCAGCGCGGTTCGTTCATTATTTTAATAATTTATTTGCCGGGGTGACCTATGCCAAATTTTCGACGCCTACGTTGGTGGCAAGCAAGACGAAGTGGTGATTCATATCAGATAATTCCTGAGCTTTATTTACAGGCGGTAACTGCAGGACAAGCATCGTTAGCACAATCGATGATTAGGGCTCATCAGTTGGAGCACTATGCTGGCAACGATGGAAATCAAGCTATTCATATTGCTGCAAAACTTGGTCACCTATCACTGATTAGGTATTTAGTGCGCTGTTGTCATGTACCCATTGATGTGTGTTGTGAGAGCGTGACACCGTTAGCAATGGCGTGTTATTCGGGGCAAACGGCAGTGGTAAAGTGGTTGGTTGAGAATCAGGCGGATTGTAATGCTTGTGATGTTTCCGGTTCAAGTGTATTAATGTATGCTGTTTCTAACCCTGATTTAGACGATGACCCCGTTATTTTAAAGCACCTAATGTCTCGATATTTAGTGTTGGATACTGCAAATAAGTATGGTTATACGGCACTGCTCTTGGCAGCGTCACAAAAAAAATTCGTTCAAACTTATTATTTAATTGAGCAAGGGGCATCTATTTATGCTATCAGCAACGCGGGCTATTCTTTAGCTCATTTCGCAGCACAGTATAATTGGGATATGGGCGTGTTAATTGAGTGTTATGAACAAGCATGTTATGACCGACAGCAGGCGAGTAAGCGTTATCATCAATACCACTTAGAACAGCAGCGACAGATTTGCTGTGTTAACGGTGAAGTGCCTGCTAAAAATGCCTGCAAAGATTTGGGGTTAGCGCCGTTATTACCAACAGCAGTATGACTATGTTGCACTTGAGCCAATTGCGGTAAGGCTGTCTTGCAGTGCTGCCTCTTCTCCCGCAGGAGGCGCCGCCTCTTTACCTTTAGCGCGGACTTGTATAAGTTCAGGTAATACTGCTGACCGAAATAATCTGCAGTGGTCAGTATAAGCACCTGGGAGTAGCGCCATAAGCTGATTGGGCGAAGTCCTTGTAGCATTTGTAATATCAGCGACTGCATCAAGTGCTGATTGCAGGGTGAGCTCAGCTTTGGCAATTGCTAAAACAGCTTCATACAGTTCACAACTTGAATCAGCGTATATTATATAGTGTAAGCCTGTATTCCCTTTATTATATCTTCCTTGTATAAAGCTGGCCAATAATTCAATTGCTTTGCCACACCTTTCTTCTTCAGCGCTTTGTATGTTTTCTATAATAAAATTAATGATGCATTTCAATGGTGATTCGCCAGCACGTTCAGCAATCATCTGTAGGCCAGATTCGATAGTTGGATTTTCAGAAATTTGTGTTGTTGATAATGGCAGGGCAGCTAGCAAGCGATTTTGTTTATCGGAGCTTGCATTACAAAACTCGACAAGTTTTACTATATAATTCGGCAGGTAGTAAGCCGTTGTATGCACAATTGTCCAACTACACGGATCGCTCTGGCTGCTGAGTGTATCAGTAACTAATTCCTGTAGTTTTGGGTGCCTTTCGGCGAGCTCAAGCAGGCCTGTTTGCTGTTTATAAATACATAGTTGAAAAAATGTCAAAGAGGAATAAGTCTTTATTGCCATGGCTTTCAGAAGCTTATCATGTTCCTCAGGTGATTTACTGGTTAGTGTGTAGTCAACAATTTCGTGAAGCAGAAGGGGATGGCGTTCTACTAATATGTGCAGTGGTGTTTCATCACTTAGCATTAGTCCTATGCCATTCAGTAAGGTGGAGTATAAAGCTGGAGACTGTTTGGCCTGTTCAAACAGAGACTTAAAGTATTGTGGGAATTGGTTTGCAATTATATGTAAAAGTGAAGAATTCACTGTCGGACAGATATTGTGGGGTGTTATCAATATTTCATTAAAAAGTTTAAGTATGTCAAAAAGTTCAGGCTTGTCTATTTGTTTACTAGAAAATTTCAAAAACAGTGGAAATATTTCGTGATTAATATGGAATATATTGCATAATTGAATAATGCGAGAGTCCCAATGTTCAATATTCTCTGTTCCTGTTTGAAATTGTTTAATCAATAGTTCATGAAATTCATCGTCCCTATTGGCTAAGTTAAGAAAAGAAACAAGACAGTTATACTTACTAGCGGCTTGATTCACTATAGAAATAAAGATAAGGCCACTCTTGGAATCGAGTTTAAATGTTTGTATCAATGTGTTGTACAAAGCCGGCTCCTTTGCAGCTAATTCCACAAACTCAGGAACCGTATACATAGAATAATTTAAAAGAAAGAGCAATGGTGTTGCGCGGATTCCATTATCTATGCTCTGAAGCGTGAATATCCTAGTCAGTTCGTCAGCTTCAAAATAGGTCAATGCTAATGTTGCTATTGTCATAAATAGCTCAGGGCAAGTTTGAGCTAGGTAATGTAAGGCTGATAAACCCCTTTCATCTTGAAATGAAAGCGCATCCATCATTTCTCTAAGCACTTCATCATTTTGCTTAGCCATTGCAGTTAAAAGCCAGCTGCCATGTTCTGAATAGATGACAACGGTATTCAGCATGTGTGCAAATGTGCTACCGTTTTCTTTGCTGTAGTTGATGAAGTGAGTACAAATACGGGGGTTTTCTTTGGCTAGTTCAGCAAGAGCCTCTAGAGTCGAGATGGGTAAGTCATCTATGTGGAGTGCTCTAACTCCTGGTTTCTTTTTGTAAAGCTGTACTAAGATATCATCTGGGATAGCATCTGGGTTTTCATTTAATAATTCAATGATTTGCTGGGCGCATGTTATATCCTTTAAGACATAAAATAAAGCTGAACGTCCCTTTGTTGTCTGATTTAAAGCCTTCAATAGTTTTTCAATGCCGCCTTCATGGTGATGAGCAGTCTCAATCAATGTTACGAAATTTCTGGGCTCAGCTGTAATAATGTTTGTGAATACAGTTGGAGTGAAACTTTTAAATATGGCATTGAGAATAGCTGTATCAGTCTCTGCTAGAGTTATCAATTGAGAAAAAATGCCATCAAGTTGTGAAATTATTTGCAGTAGAGAGGCAGCGCCTACTGTTTCTGCATTTAATGCCACGCAAAGCCAAAGTCGTATTATGTTATTCTTTTTTGCCAGGTCTACAATGGCACTTATGGCATAAGTATAAAAATAAGGTTGTCGTGTTTTTAACATCTTTAGCAGAACGGTATCATTTATATCGGTTACATCGAGTAATATTTGTATTTCACGTACGAGTGAGAGTTGGATAGACGGGTTGAGGTTGAGGCTCAGTATTTTATGAACAATTGCATCGTACTCACCGATAGGTATATCTTTAGCAGGAGTCGCACATAGCAATGCGGCAAGGTGCTGCGAAGTAATATTTCCTATTTCATCTGGAATTGCGCAAGAGATAATAGCCTCAATATTAGTTAGAATTAATTGCCTATTAAAAGTTACTTGAGTTTTCCGTGCCTTCTTTTTACTTTTTTTGCTTCGGCCAGCGCCAGTGCTAGTGAAATAAAGCACATAATTTTCTATGCGTTGTACTGCTTCTGCGACATATTCCGGTTCTTCTTTTTTATCGGTTTTAATACTAAATAGTGATGCTTGAGTAACTGATAATGGCGTTGTTGGGCTCGGTGGTGGTGTGTGTTTTTCTTCTGCGTCGGCATAATCAATTTTTTCATATGCAATTCCATAGGCTTCTTCAATTGCCTTCGCTTTTTCATTTTGCCCTATTTCATTTAGGATAAAAACATGTCTGCGGTATATATCATTTGCTTTTTCGGTATCGTCTAAACCGATTAGTTTTTCTGCTTGTGTATTGTAAATATTATTGGATACATCATTGAACCCATTTTGTCTATATATTATATCTGCCTTATCTAGCCAGTCTTCGATAGTAGAGGGCGTATTGCTTATTTCTTCGATGACTTGTGTTAGTGCGCTGCCTTTAGTGATGTAATCAATTAATGAGGTAATGGCTGGGGTAGTGCTGGATTGTTTAAGTATTACCTGTAATTCTGCTCGAGTTAGAGCTGTGTAAATATGGTTTAGTGTCAATATTAGTTGTTTGTCGTCGGCTGAAATATCGTCACGTTTGACTTTTCCTTTACTAAATAGCTTATTTAATCTTTTTGCTTGCTCGATAGAGATGAGCTCCCATAAAATAACTGTTTGAAATCCCAGCCCTTTAATTTCCTCGACAGTAAAGACTAAATCAGTATCGAGTTTTTCTTTGACGTTAACTTTGTCTTCTGCACGACATACAATAGCAGTGTTGGTGCTTTTGCTAAGCTTTATTAGCCGCTCAGTATCGCTGCCATTCACGTGTTCTACATTGCCATTGCTATCAATGGCGCTTTGTAATTCTGTATTAACTAATGCTGAGCCATGTGAGGTTACTTTACGCTTTAGCGCAAGAATAGTGCTGGCGGCTTGTGTGATATTTCCTGCACAACGAAAAGAGGCATCCAATGAAGTAATGTAGTGATGCGGGTTAGGGAAAAATTTTGCAATTTCTTGGCTAAGGAATTCAACTGTGTGAGAGGTATGAGTTAGATCCTGATTATAATCGCCGAGAAAAACGATTCTGGCCCCTATCTGTATTAAGTTATGCAGTTGGACTCGACTTAAGTCGCATGCCTCGTCGACAATAATAACATGATCAACTAAACGTCCTACGCCCTTTTCATCGACAGTCTCCAATTTTTGTAATTGCGGATGATACTGGTTTTCTTCTACCAATGTAGCATTATATGATTGATACAGATCCCATAATTGTTTTCGTTGGGCTGCGTTTTCTTCACCTGGAAATAAAGAATGACTACTGCCTGTCATATCATATGCATCAAATGTTTCAAGGCTTGCCATGACATCACACTCTTGGCGAAATTGTAAGAAAGTAATGCTAGAGATTAAGGGTTCGGCTGCTCCTACTGTTTTACGTCTATTAGCAGCACGTATTTTTTTTGCTTTAGTTTTACTGGATAATTTTTTTGTGTATAGTTCTTTTTGTCTGTCAAAAAATTTCTTTAAATCTTCATCATCTACTGGTTTTAAATCATCCATCCAACCAGGCATGGCTTTAGACATAAGCGCTTCGTAATTATAAAACTGAACGGTATCTCCATGTGCTTTATCAGAGGCTGGTGATTCTTCCCACTGTGTTTGTAATGTTCTACGCAAATGAGCTGAATCTGCAATATAGTAAACTTTAGCTGTTGGGTCTTCACCAATTAATGTTTCAAGCAATTGGTAAGCTAACAATGTTTTGCCTGTGCCGGGTGCGCCCGTGACTAATGAAGCGAATTGGTCTCCCTTAAGTTGTGTGGCTAACTTGGTAACACATTCAACTTGATTGACTGTAGGGGAGATAATGCACTTATTATATATGCAAACCTCTGTTGCGTTGATTACTTTGTCATCAGTTTCATCTGTTACCGTGTCCAGGAACATTTCAGTAAGTGGGTTTTCTACGGCTTGGGCTGTTTCTGGGGCATTAAATATTACAGCATTACCTTTATCCGTTGCAGTTATTAATTCTTCAATGGGTTTTTGGTGTTTTTCTAAAAAATGTTTTAAAACGCCTTTTTTAAGAAAGCGAGCGTCGTCGTATTCATGTTCCCATAGTGTTTCTAGCAATAACCAGGCGAATTTACCATTGACTTTCTGTGGTGCGATTAATATACGCGCTTTGCCTTCAAGGCGGACGCTTAATATTTCCTTGCCCATTAACTGCTCTAAGTTGGCACCGTTAGACAATTGTGACGCCTTTAATTGCTCTAGAAATTTCTTAAACGCTTTTCTTCTGGGGTGGTCATCGCTGTAGGATCTTATCTCATTGGCAATATTTTTAGGAATTATTATAACGGGATTGGACTTTGGCATTTCTCTTTCGCTCTACTATACATAACTACAGATAAATCATATGACTAGTATAATAGTAAACAGCGTGGTCGCAATGCCCGGGGTCGGAGCTTTAGTGGCTAAGTTGTTGTTTTATGATAAGCTATGTTAGTGCGAGGTATGTCATCCAGGATAATATATAGATCCCCGGTCGGGGCCAGGGATGACAAGGTCCGCCTTATTGTTTAAGGCAGTTAATCAGGCAAATAAATATCAAACCGTGATTTCTTGCCTTTGTAATCAAAGTTCGGTTTGCGGTCGGTTAAGGTTGGCGCGTGAATGGGGCGTTTAACAACGACGCGATAGCTAGCGTGTTGTAATGCAATATTTAAGAGATCAGCATTGTCGTGATCATCACCTACCACTTGGCGTAAGATGCGCATTTCTTTTTTGACTAATGCGGACTTGTTACTGTGTGGGTACATCGGGTCGATATAGACCACATCAGGTGTTTGATCGGCAGGTAAGCTCGCTAAGTATTCACTGGTATCGCCATGCACAATTTGCATATTGCCGATCGACTCCACGCTTGCATCTACTGCGCGCTTATAGCCATCTTGTAGTAAGGCAAAGATATCGGGATGTCGTTCTATCGAAGTAACTTGGCAACCAAGTGAAGCTAACACAAAACTGTCGCGGCCCAGGCCAGCAGTAGCGTCAATCACCTGTAATGCTTTATGTTTATGACAGCCAATGGCTTTGCCAAGCAGTTGTTTTTTGCCGCCACCCTGTTCAATGCGGTGGGCGATAGCACCTTCGGCAAAATCGACACTAATTGGTTTGCCGAGCGAGTCGGGATCTTGTTCATCGACTAATGCCAGTCGGTGATTAAGCGGCTTGAGTTTGTACAACTTCTTGTTCCAGTACGTCGAGTAGTTGACCACAAATATTAATGTTATATTGCGCGCTAATTTCACGTGCACAGGTGGGGCTGGTGACATTGATTTCAGTTAAATAGGAACCAATGACATCGATACCAACAAAAAACAATCCCATTTCTTTTAGTTGCGGACCGACTTGTTCGGCAATCCACATATCGCGATCGGATAATTCAAAACCAACACCTTTGGCGCCAGCTCGTAAGTTGCCATGAAAATCACCTTCGGGTGGTATGCGTGCTAAGCCGTAAGGAATGGGTTCGCCATTGATCAATAAAATACGTTTGTCGCCTTCGCGGATAGCGTCAATGTATTGTTGCACCATCACTGGCTGTTGACCGGCGTGAGTCGAGCTTTCAATGATCACATTACGATTATCGTCATCGTGATTTAATCTAAAAATCCCACGTCCACCCATGCTATCCAGTGGTTTGATGACGGTGTGTTGATATTGGTCGACAAAGTCCTGTATCACTTCAGGAATCGAGCTAACGATAGATGGCGGGCAACATTGCGGAAACCAAGAGCAGAATAATTTTTCATTGGCATCACGAATACTGGCGGGGTGGTTAGCCACGATCACGCCCTGCGCTTCGGCATGTTCAAGCAAATAGGTGAGGTAAATGTAATTCATATCAAACGGCGGGTCTTTGCGCACAATAATAATATCAAATTCGCTGAGCGCTTTAATTGATTCATCCGGTATTTGATACCAATTCTCGTTGTCATCTTTAACGATCACTTGATGGCAGTGTCCCCAAGGGATGCCGTCTTGTAACCAGACATCTTGTGGTTCAATCACAAAGCATTGCCATTCCCGACTTTGTGCTTCAAGTAAAATCGCAAAACTGGTGTCTTTGTAAGGGGTAATCTTTTCGATTGGATCCATGACAACGGCAATTTTAATGCTCATGTGGTTTGACTTCCTTTTTAATGGCGTCCATTTCACGGGCCGCAGCCAAGTTGGCTAAGCGTGCAATAACGCCGTAGACATAGAAACGTAGTGATGCTGGATTGCTGCATGGGTTATTGCATACATCGGCAAAAGCGAGTGGCTCAAAATTCATGCCGGGTGCATTCAGGCTTTCATTGGGTCCACGACCATTATGAACGCGATAAAAACCACCGACCACATGGCGTCCTATCATATAGATCACGGGTTCAGTCACAGATTTATCGTCACCCCAAGTTTCGAAACTGTAAACACCTTCTTGTAAGATCGCGCTGGTTACAGCGTTGCTGCCTTTTGACGCAGACATTTTAGTGCGTTGTTTTCGGTTGAGGTTTAATAACTGTTCAGCCTCTTGCACGATCATTACGCCCATGCCATAGGTGCCTGAATTCGATTTGACTACTAAGTAGGGTTTTTCTTTAATATCATACTGATCGTATTTTTGCTGAATTTGATACAGCAGCTTTTCAGCGCGACGTGCCAAACAGCCTTCACCTTGGTGTTTCATGAAGTCGAGTTCATTGCAGTAGTCAAATAATGGCGAGATTAGCCATGGATCTATGGAGAGCTGTTGAGAAAATTCGTGACAGACTTGCTCATAGAATCCGAAGTGTTCAGACTTTAATCGTGCAAACCAACCGAGCTCGGTGCAGGGCATAATGCTTTGCTCGGTAAGGCCTGTCAGTTCAGGTGGAATGCCATCGGATAAGTCATTATTCAAAACGATGCAGCAAGGAAAGAACTCTTTCACGCCGACTTTGCCTTGTTCGCGGATTAATGGTTCAAGGCGTAATGTTTTTCCTGAAGGCGTTGAGATGTCTGTGGCCTCGGCGATGTCAGGATTGACAGAGCCGATGCGTACTTCAAAGCCGGCTTTGGTGAGAATTTCATACAAAGTGGCAATGCTTTCAAAATACATTTGATTGCGTGTATGGCTCTCTGGAATTAATAATAACCGAGTGACGTCTGGGCAGATTTCCGCGATAGTGGCTTGTGCCGCTTGAATGCACAACGGCAAGAAATCGCGGTTAAGGTTATTGAAGCCAGCAGGAAATATGTTGGTATCCACGGGTGCCAATTTGAATCCAGCATTACGTAGGTCGACAGAACCGTATAATGAGGGGGGTGTTAGCTGCCATTGTTGGCGTAGCCAAGACTCGATTTTAACTTGCTGGTCAATAAGTTGCTTTTCTAGTTCAATTAATGGACCAGATAGCTGTGTATTAACGTGTGGGATTTGGACGTTATCTGTTATCATGTGTGGGTCTCGATTTACTACTATCGACACAGTTTATCGCAATTAAAAGCTAAAGGCACTAACGCAGTATGAACAGAATAGGCGGACGAATCCTCGGTGTAATCATTGGTGGCATATTTGGTGGGCCGATAGGTGCAGTGTTGGGTTTTATTATTGGTTACCTGTTTGACTCTGGTAAGTTGCTGAGTTGGTTGACGGGTGGGGCCAGTGCCGGGCGTGCCAATGCCAGTACGGTACAAGCGGTATTTTTTAATTCGACGTTTAGTGTGATGGGCCACTTGGCAAAAGCTGATGGTCATGTGACGCAAGCAGAAATTAAAGCAGCGCGTGCTGTGATGGATCGCATGAGTTTGGATCAGCAAGCGCGACAGCGTGCGATTGATGCTTTTAATTTAGGAAAGTCGAGTGAATTTAACCTTGATGCTACATTGACTGAATTAAAGCGCACGTGTTGGTTTAAGCCGACATTGCTGCGTTTCTTTTTAGAGACACAAGTGCAAATTGCTTTTGCTGATGGTCATACGATTAGTCCGAGTGAGCAAGCAGTGTTAACGCGTATTTGCCAGCACTTAGGAATTAGTAACTTTGATTTTTCTGGTTACGCCAATCAGTATCGCGCGCAGCAGAATTACAGCCGCTACCAACAAGGTGGTCAGCAGTCGAATCAAAACTATCAGCAATATCAGCGTGCGCAGTCATTCTCACGTTTAGATGAAGCCTATAAAGTGATTGGCGTGCCTAAGACGGCAACGGATGCTGAAGTTAAAAAAGCGTATCGCAAACTGATGAGTGAAAACCACCCGGATCGTTTGATTGCCAAAGGGGTGCCACAAGAAATGATTAAGATGGCCACTGAGCGCACGCAACAAATCCAAAAAGCCTATGAAGATATTCGCCGCTCACGTGGCAAGAAAAAATAAGCTTGTCATCCCGAGGTACGTCATTGCGAGGAGCTTGCGACGAAGCAATCACGACGAAGCAATCACGACGAAGCAATCACGACGAAGCAATCTAGATTGCCGCGCCACTACGTGGCTCGCAATGACGATAGGGCATGGCGATACCTTAATAGCATATTAATATGTGTCACATAACCACCGTATTTTGAATTCACTCGCGAAATTTTTTATAAGTATCCAGCATGCGATCGATAAGTTCACGCGTTTTTATCGGCATATAATTGCTTTGCGGATAAAACAAATAAACCTCTAACAATGTTTTTGGTGTATGTTTTTTTAGGAGCCTAACAATTGATCCATCTTCTAGGCCTTCAGTAAACATAAAGTCAAAGCCATAGCAAATGCCTAAGCCATTTTCAGTTATGCCGGACATTAGGCTGGAGCTATTGCTGTCAAATATTGGATTGACGCGTATGGTATAAGTATCGCCTTGTTCATCTAAAAAGGGCCATTCATACGCCCAGATAAAACTAATGCAAGGGTGGTTAACCAGGTCTTGTGGTTTGGTGGGTCTTTTATTTTGTTCGAGATATTTTTTACTGGCGTATACGCCTGCGGGCAAGTTCATTAGTTTGCGGCACATCAGGCTGGTATCGGGTAGTCGTTCGTGAGGTTGTTTGCCGGAAACCAATAAATCGAAGCTTTGGTGAAGGTGATCCATAGGGCTCATGACAACACGTATTTGAAATTTTACACTTGGAAAATCTTTCATGTATTGCGGCAGCACATGTTGTTTTACTGAGTTATCAAACCCATAGGGTAAAATGATTTGTAGTTCACCCTGCATGGCATCGTTTAAGGGTATGGTTTGCTCGTAGGCGGATTGCAGCTGATCAGGGATTGATTGGATGTATTTATAGTATGTCTCACCAGTTTCGGTGAGTAATAAGCGTCGGGTGGAACGGTGCATGAGTTTGGCGTTGAGCTGTTGTTCGAGTCGTGTGACACGTTTACTGACTAAAGATGTGGATATATTCAAGGCTGTAGCGGCAGACTGAAAGCTGCCAAGTTTAGCCACTTTGGCAAATGTTAGGATGTCATCGAGGTTATTTATTATGCTCATATTGGAAACTATTGTTTTCTATTATTGATATATTAATGGTAATCTATTTTGGGTAAAATGCAACTCAGTTATACATGTTGTCTGAAACCTGTTTTTTTATATCAAACAAAAGCAGTTATCGGCGAACAGCATCAGCATGTTTCTCTTATGGTAATTAAGTTAAAAAAAATCAAGGCTAAAGGACGTAAAACAAATGTTTATTAAGGCGCTTAAGAATGTATTGGTGATGGCTGTTCCGATGATGTCGACACGGTTTGTGCAGACGTTAAATACCTTTATTATGATGTTGGTGCTGGCGCAGTTAGGTCATGTGGTATTGGCGGCGACGTTAACAATATCGATGGTTCGTATTGTGGCTTTATTGATTCCGAGTGCGCCTATGTTTTCATTGGGTGCGATCGTCAGTCGACAGATGAATGCTGAAGGCAAGAAGCACTTACCTTATATATTAACCCAGGCTTGGTCACTAGCGTTTATATTGTCGCTGTTCAGTATGGCGATTTTGTTTTTAACCGCGCCCATTCTCCATCTATTGCATCAGCCTGAGGCCGTGGTGCCAGTCATAGGAGCGTTTTTTAGAACGCAGATGTGGGCAATGATACCGATTATGTTGGTCATGGCTTGCCAGCAATTTTTATCGGGCATGAAAAAGCAACACTATGTAACAGCATTAAGTGTTATTAGTTTGTGCACTAATTCATTTTTAGTGTATGGGTTAACGTTGGGCCATTTTGGTTTCCCAGCATTGGGAGTTTACGGCGCGGCTTTAGCTAATGTTATTTCAGCTAGCTTTGGTGGTGTATTAGCGATAACAGTAACCTTGCACTGTTTACCCGTTCGTTTACGTATAAAGCATTGGTTGAATCGATCATCACAATGGTTTAAGTTGATTTTGAAAATTGGTATGCCGATTTGTTTGCAAGTGGGTAGCGAGATGATCGTGTTAATGATTATTACTGTGATGGTTGGCTGGCTAGGTGAGGTGGCAATGGGTGCTAGTCAAATATCAGGGCAGTATATGTTATTTGCGATTGTGCCGATTTTTGGTTTAAGTGAAGCGGCAGCGATTCGCGTTGGTCATGCCATTGCTGATGAGCAGCCTAAGCGTATTCCTATGTTAGGGCATGCATCAATGCTCTTGAGTATTGCAGTGGTGGTGTTGATTGGTTTGGTGTTTGCCATATTTCACAAACCACTTGCGCATTGGTTTTTGCAGCATGATGGTTCAGATTCTGCGGCCATTTATGGTATCACGATGATATTATTGGCAATTCGTATTTTTACCATGCTGTTTGATGGTGTTGCTGATGTGACGGTGGGATTATTGCGTGGGCTGTATGATACAAAATATCCCATGGCGGTATCATTATTTACTAATTGGGCGGTGTCATTACCGCTGGCGTATTTATTTGCTTTTACTTTTGGTTTTGGCGTTATAGGTTTAGCGATTGGCGGTATGTTGGCGCGGTTGTTGTCGACGGTCGTTTTATTGTTTCGTTGGCCTGCCGCGTTGAAAAAGCAATTGGCCCTGCCATCTGAAAATTTATAATGACTACTTCTGCATTAATATTATGCTGCGGCGGCGGCCAGTTTGTTAAAGTTGAGCGTTAAGTCTTGATGCGCGTCTTGCGCCTGAGGGGCGATGGCTGTTTTTGCGACTCTGTGCGTGACCATAATCAACAGTGCGTATGCTAAGGCATTTATGCTTGCATTGAGGGTTGTATTCTCAGTACTGCAAGTCGTCAATAGGTTTAGCCCGGTAATCATTGACATCGACACAGTGCTATATTGGCGTCTTTGCTTGTGATCGGTGTTGCCGATATTGTGGAACCTAGAGTGTTTTAATGTTTCTAAACTGATGCTTAGCCAGCAGCCGATAAGCAGTGTTGTCGCATTTATGTATGGCGCTGTTTCCTGGTTCCAGTCTTGGATCAGCCAGTTTTTGATAGGTAATATCGAAAAGGTGAATAATGCTGCGCTTTGAGCGGTTTGTATTAGCAATGGGTTCGCTTTAATCATCATCGTATATTACCATAATACTGGTATCTTAATTTATAAGAATAATTAAGGCTGTGTTAAATGGGCCGCTATCATATATGCAATCCAAGATGGTTTGCCCTGTGCCTTTACGATATACTACGCCGCATGACAAACTTAATTTCAGCTTCCATATTAAGCGCAGACTTTGGTCATTTGGCTAAAGATTGTGAAGATGCCGTTGCCGCCGGTGCGGATATGATTCACTTTGACGTGATGGATCATCATTTTGTGCCGAACCTGAGTTTTGGTGCAGTGGTGTGTGACAGCTTGCGTAAATCAGGCTTAACCGCCCCGATTGACGTGCATTTAATGGTTGAAAATCCCGATGCTTATATCGAACCATTCGCTAAAGCGGGTGCTAATTTAGTGACTTTCCATCCCACCACAACCCCAGATGTGGGCGCTACGATTGCGGCGATTAAAGCGGCGGGTATGCAAGTGGGTTTGGCGTTTAACCCTGATGAGCCAGTGTCGGTGGGTGATGATCTTCTGAAACAACTCGATATGATTTTAATCATGACGGTATTCCCAGGCTTCGGCGGCCAATCGTTTATGCCGGAGTGTCTAGAAAAAATCAGTTTATTAGCTGGGCGTGTTGCGCGCTTAGGTCATGAGCTACTCATTAGTGTTGATGGCGGTATTAAAAAAGAAACGATTGGTTTGGCTGCCGGCGCAGGAGCAAACTGCTTTGTCGTTGGCTCGGGGTTATTTAATACACCGGATTATACTGATACTATTCAACAGCTTAGGCAGTCGTCCCAGGCTTGATTTTTGCTATACCTCCCTCTATATTTACCTATATATTTCGTTAATACTGGCTTAATGGCGTCCTTTTATAATGGTTGATATATTGACTATTAGTAGTAGGTTTGTGATGCGCAATGAATCGGATTGGATACCACGAAATTATCGCGAATTAACACTGAGTACCTTTATGCGGGGTAAGCAGGTAAGTTTTACTGTGGCCGGTATGGGTAGGCCGCGAGATGCTTCAGATGTCCGTTACACTAATGCCGTTAGCAAAACGATGAGATGGTTAAAGGCCCATGACACTGGTGTGGTGATTAGTATTCATGAAGATTGTGACCATAGAGCTGAAGCAAAAGCGCAAAGGCTTATTTATGAAAGACAGCCACATGAAGATTTAACTTCACTTCCAGTAGAAACACACGATTATTTAGCTAGAAGAGTTAAGCAGCATGCAAAAAACCATAGGAACGTGGCGATTCATTGTGGTGCTGGTAATGGACGAACTGGTTCAGTTTTAGCTGGCTTTAAGTTGCGTGAAAAACTACAAGCAGATTTTGTTGGTTCTGGTCAACTGCTAGGGACGGGGATATCTAGAAAGTGGCAGCATGGTTACTATTATATTTCTTGTTCTAATGTGGTTAAGCAAGCTATTGATGATACGCGAGCGGCTAAATATCAAAACACACCAAATGGTCGCGGCTCAATTGAAGCGGAGCGAGATGTATTTAGTTTGAATAATCTCGAGGAATCTTTATACCAGCGATACAAAAGATATCTTGAAAAACTGGCAGAAGACCCTAGTGGTGAGTCAGCATTTCAATTAGCTGTTGAAACCGATGATAGTGAGATGGTGGAGTTATTGTACGCTAAGGGGTGTGTTATTTCTGCTGATGTTGTGTGTAAAGCGATGGACAATCCTAACTGTTCCTCTTTAACATTTGAAAGCCTTATTCAAAATACTGATGTCAGTGTTCTTAATGAAGTAGATGGTGAAGGAAGAACGCCTTTGATTCGAGCTGTTAGAGCCTTAAAATCTCCTCAGGTTCGTATATTAACAGACAGAGAAGGCATTGATGTAACAGTGTGTGATAAAAGCGGAAATACTGCATATCACTATGCAACAGCGCTGTTTAGCCAAAATTCAGGCCCGCAATATATTTTGCAACATATGGCGTTACCTGTAAGGGATATGATGAATATTGAGGAATCCTTTGAAGCGTATAAGCTGCAGCGGTTAGATAGTGCCAATGGAGTTAAAGCCAATAGCGGCGATAATAGGGATGTTGCAGTAGGGCAATTAATCCAGTGTCTTAGAGATTTTACTCGCCCTTATACGAAACAAAGCCTCAGTGAAATTAAACAGGCTATTGCTGCAGTTAAACAAACGGGTGGTTCTACTTGCGGTTTTAAACGTTTTTTCATGCAGAAACGAACTCACTTTGATGATATTGTGAAGCCGCTGGAGACGTTGCTTAAAAATTCTGAAACATTATTGAAATCAGGCGAGCCAGCTCGACGATCTTCCCAGCAATCTCCTCGGTGGGTTGCTGCTAAAGCAAGTCCGTCTGTAAGAGCAGCAGTGCGATCATCAGGACGCAGTAGTATGGCTCGAATTCCTCCATCCCAAGATCAATCTCCCACTATGGGGTTGACTTAAATCCGATAAGCAACAGTCGTCATTACCTTAGCGGTTAATTTCATCAGTGATTTAATGACAGTGGGTAAAGGTTTGCCGCCTGCATCGACAGCGGCTTGGCCGTGTTCGGCTTCATCGGTTGCCATTTGTTGAACGACGGCGCGGCTGCGTGCATCGTGTGCTGGTAAGCGATCCAAGTGACCATTTAAATGATTGCCCACTTGGGCTTCGGTTTCTTCAACAAATCCCAAGCTGACTTTATCGCCGCATAAGCCGGCGAGCATACCGATAGCAAATGAGTTCCAGTACCATAGCAGATTGAGATAACTGGTATGGCTGTCGAGCTCGTCTAAGCGTTGTTCGCACCAGGCGAGGTGGTCGGTTTCTTCTTCGGCGGCATGCGCTAACATGCTACGGGTTTGAGGATTCTTGGCGGTAACTAATTGACCATTATATAAAGCCTGTGCACAAATTTCGCCGGTATGGTTCACACGCATCATGCCGCTGCTATCGCGAGTCTCATGTTGATTGAGAGGATTGTCCTCACTATCAGCGGCGGGATAGGGCCGTTGTGCGGTTGCGCGGCCAAATACAGCACGAACACCTTGATCGAGTTGAATCAATAGATTATCCAGCGGGCTGTAGCGTCGTGTATTTTGCATGCGGGCAGTGTAACATACTTGAGAAAGGTGGAAAATCTGTTAAATACCCGCTATCAATAGTAGACTGCCTCAGCTTTCATAGATCAAACACAACCGGATAAAAAATGAGCAAAGAAATCAGTTATAGCGAAGTAGAGCAACAAACCATTGGTGATTTCAGTGAAAAAGCCTATTTAGACTATTCGATGTACGTGATTTTAGACCGTGCATTGCCACATATCGGTGATGGCTTAAAACCTGTACAGCGCCGTATTATCTATGCCATGTCGGAATTGGGTTTGCGCGCGACTGCTAAGTTCAAAAAATCGGCACGTACAGTCGGTGATGTGCTGGGTAAATACCATCCACATGGCGATAGTGCGTGCTATGAAGCCATGGTGTTGATGGCGCAAGATTTTTCTTATCGCTATCCGGTGATAGATGGTCAAGGTAACTGGGGCTCGGCGGATGACCCCAAATCTTTTGCTGCCATGCGTTATACCGAATCGCGTTTGCGTGCGTATGCACAAGTTTTATTAAGTGAGTTAGGCCAAGGCACTGTCGAGTGGGTGCCGAATTTTGATGGTACGTTAGATGAGCCAAAGCTAATGCCGGCACGTTTACCGAATGTGCTTCTCAATGGTGCTATGGGTATTGCTGTTGGTATGTCGACTGATATTCCGCCGCATAACCTAACGGAAGTCACACAAGCGTGTATACACTTACTAGATAACCCGAAAGCTACCCTTAAAGATGTGATGGGTTTTATTAAAGGTCCAGACTATCCAACCACTGCAGAAATTATTACACCACCGGCAGATATTCGTGACATGTATAAAACCGGCCATGGCAGTATTCGTATGCGTGCGACTTATATTATAGAGAATCACGAAATTATCATTACGGCATTACCGCATCAAGTGTCGGGTGCGAAAATTCTTGAGCAAATTGCATCGCAAATGTTATCGAAAAAATTACCCTCAGTGGCTGATTTGCGTGATGAATCAGATCATGAAAACCCAACGCGTTTAGTGATTACGCCTCGTTCGAATCGTGTTGAAGTGCCTGAATTGATGTTGCACTTGTTTGCTACTACGGATTTAGAGCGCACGTATCGAGCAAACTTTAATGTCATTGGAGTTGATGGTAAGCCACAAGTTAAGTCGCTGGTTGATTTAATAAAAGAGTGGCTGCAGTTTAGATTAGATACGGTAACTAAGCGTTTGCAGCATCGTTTGAATTGGGTTGATGATCGCTTGCATATTTTAGATGGCTTGTTAATTGCTTATTTAAATATTGATGCAGTGATTAAAATCATTCGTGAAGCAGACGATCCGAAAAAAGCGTTAATTAAGAAATTCAAGCTATCCGAGCGTCAAGCTGAAGCAATTTTAGAAATCAAGTTGCGTCAGTTAGCTAAGCTTGAAGAAGTTAAAATTCGTGGTGAGCAAGATGAGCTGGCAAAAGAGAAAGCCGACATCGAACAAATACTCGGTTCAAAATCGCGTTTAAAAACTTTGGTGAAAAAAGAATTAAAGGCTGATATGGAAGCCTACGGTGATGAGCGCAAATCGCCAGTGGTAGTGCGTGAAGATGCGCAAGCGATTCGTGAGCAAGATATGTTGCCTGCAGAAGCGGTGACCGTTGTGTTATCACAAAAAGGTTGGATCCGTGCGGCTAAAGGTCATGAAGTTAATGGTGCGGGTTTGAGTTATAAATCTGGTGATGACTTCTTGCAACAAGCGGAAGGTAAGAGTAATGAGCAGGTAGTGTTAATGGATAGCACGGGCCGGGCGTATTCATTATTGGCGATGGGTCTGCCATCGGCGCGTGGTCAGGGTGATCCAGTATCGAAGCATTTAAAACCAGCACCAGGCGCAAGTTTTATCACGGTGATGATGGCGCCAGAAAAACAAAAATTATTATTAGCCTCTGATGCGGGTTATGGTTTTGTGACGGAGTTAGAAAACTTATTCAGCAAGAATCGTGCCGGTAAGTCGATGTTAAAGTGCCCAACAGATTCGAAAGCTTTAAAACCTCAATTGGTGACGGATATTGAAGCGCAATATTTAGTGGTGGTCACCACGGCGGGCTATATGTTGGTGTATCCGATTGCTGATTTGCCTGAGTTGGATAAAGGTAAAGGTAATAAGTTGATTGGTATCCCTGGAGCAAAACTAAAAGCGCGTGAAGAATATTGTGTTGGTGTCGCGGTAGTGAATGAGGGTGCTGGTTTAACGTTATATTCCGGTAAGCGCAAGCTCAATTTGAAATTTAAAGACCTCGAGCATTTCCAAGGTGAGCGTGGTCGCCGTGGTTTGGTGTTGCCGCGCGGCTTCCGTAAGGTTGATCGTATTATTGCGGATTAACGGTTGTCATCTCGGCTCCTAAATTTTGTCATCCCGGACCCTAAGTTTTGTCATCCCGGACCCCGATCCGGGATCCATATTAAAATGGATCCCTACCCCTTCAATGACGTGCTTATTCTCATGCTCTCGCAGTTGCGTTACAATGCAGCTTCTTTTTTTATTCAAGAAGTGCTGGAGGTTGATGATGATACTTCAAGATGCGATCGGTTCGGCTTCAATTACAATACAGAAAGTACATGAGATTATTTCTACTGGTGAATCAGAAACATTAGAGCTAAAAAAGTCGCTGACTCAGCTTAAGCCTGCATTGGAAACGCTTTGTGCCTTTTTAAATACCTCTGGTGGTGTTATTTTAATTGGCGTAAGTCATGTTGGTAAAGTTGTTGGGCAAGTGATAACAGATAACACCCAGCAAGAGATAGCAAATGAAATTGCTAAAATTGAACCCTTTCCCGCAAGCCTTGATATTTTATATTTGCCTCTTTGTGATAATGCTTCAAAAAGCGTAGTGTATATCTCCGTGACCCGTGGTAGTACTGTTCCATATACATATGACAATAGAGCATACTATCGAAATCAGTCTAGTACTATGCGTATGCCACAAACTCGATACGCGCAATTATTACTTGAGCGTGGTATAGAGTCGCAAAGCTCATGGGAAACTCAATTAGTTAAAGGGGGTGTTGCTGGTTTAGATTTCGATGAGATTATGCGTACCATTAAGGTTGCGGTGAATATTAATCGAATGGATTCGGAAGCGCTTAATGAATCAATTGAAGATGTATTAATGCGGCTTGAACTGTTAAAAAGAGGCCGCATTTCCAATGCAGCAATGGTTTTGTTTTCAAAATCGCCTGGCTATGTTCTTCCTCAGTGTTCAATTAAAATGGCTCGATTTAAGGGGGTGACAGAACTAACGAGCTTTGTTGATAATCAAATGGTAACTGGAAATGTATTTCATATACTCAAAGTAGCCAACGAATTTATCATGAGACATCTTTCTTTGGCTAGTTTTTTTGATAACTTGAGATTAGAGCGGATTGATAAGCCTATGCTTCCAGTATTGGCGATAAGGGAGGCTATATGTAATGCTATTTGCCACAGGGATTATTCAATAAATAATGCTGTAATTACATTGGCGATTTTTGAGGATCGCATGGAAATTTGGAATAATGGGACATTGCCATCTTCTTTAAATTTGGAAGATCTTAAGAAGAGGCACAAATCCTACCCAAGAAATAAGGTTATCGCTAAGGTTCTTTATTTGCGTGGTTATGTGGAAACGTGGGGAACTGGTACAACTAAAATGATTAAACTATGTAGAGAGCACGGAATTCCTGATCCAATATTTGATGAGTACTCGGGTGGATTTTCAGTTATATTTGCTTTTCATAATAGCTCTACTGCCAATGTAGTGTGTGCTGGTGAAGCTCGGTTAAATGTACTGACTAATAGACAAGAAGAGCTCTATGGTATTTTGAAAAAACATAAAGCAATTGGGATGAGTGATATCTTACTATTACTAAAAGCCCCCCCTTCAGATCGAATGGTTCGGAAGGATCTGGATGCTTTAAGAAAGCGTAAGCTTGTTTCATTGCATGGATATGGCAAGAGTTCCAAATGGGTCATTAATGATTGATAATTAATACGTTATTTGCGGAACCAATGCGGAACCAATGCGGAACCAATGCGGAACCAA
Source organism: Coxiellaceae bacterium (assembly GCA_029210045.1). Classification (GTDB taxonomy): domain Bacteria; phylum Pseudomonadota; class Gammaproteobacteria; order Coxiellales; family Coxiellaceae; genus JARGNX01. The sequence goes on along the minus strand of JARGNX010000002.1, from coordinate 1,832 downwards.
TGCGGAACCAATGCGGAACTAAAAGCGGCTTCCGTAAGGTTGATCGTATTATTGCGGATTAATGGTTGTCATCCCGGACCCTAAGTTTTGTCATCCCGGACCCCGATCCGGGATCCATAATAAAATGGATCCCTACCCCTTCAATGACGTGCTTATTCTCATGCTCTCGCAGTTGCGTTACAATAGAGCATCGGTTTAAACGAGGATTCCCGCGTGAGATATATCAACAATACCTTATTGAATGAAGAAAAAGTGATCTTTGCTACGCATCCGCATTGGATTGTGTTTGGCTCAACAGGCTTGAGTGTTTTATTTGCCATTATTATTTGGATTTTTGGTGCGGCTACGCCATCACTGCATATTGCGTTGTTTGGATGGCCTTTGTATAAATTAGCAGCGGCATTTTTTATTTTATATGCGATCTACCTGGGTTTTTATGCCATGGTTCGATATAAAACATCTGAATATGGTATCACTAATAAGCGGGTCATCATGAAGGTGGGTTGGATTCAGCGTGATGCATTTGATACTTTTTTGACCCGAGTGGAGGGTATTAAGGTGTGGCAAAGTGTCCTGGGTCGTCTGCTCGATTATGGAACGATTATTGTTGTTGGAACGGGTGGTACGGATGATTCGTTTCCTCAGGTTCCGAATCCGATGCAGTTCCGGCACATTGTTCAGGAGCAAATGGACAAGGAAATGCAGGAATTCCAATCAGAACAGCGCCGAAATTAGTTGTTTTGCCCCGTGAGTATAGGGTCTTTTGCTTCCAGGGTTGCTGATAACTCTTTTAGTTTTTTCTCTAGAGCGCTTTTGTTAATAAATTGTGTTTGATACTCAGCAATCACAGCCGGTGAAAGATTTCGGCTCATTGCATATTCTACAACCTGCTCATCTTTGGATTTACATATTAACAAGCCTATGCTGGGGTTTTCGTGTGGTTTTTTTACATCGCGGTCTAAAGCTTCTAAATAAAATTGTAGTTTTCCTAAGTATTCTGGTTGAAACTCTGTGACTTTTAATTCTATAGCCACTAAACAGTTTAAGCCGCGATGCTGTAATAATAAGTCGATTCTATAGTCGCTATCGCCAACTTGTACAATATATTGCTCTTTGATAAAGGTGAAATCAGGTCCCATTTCGAGTAAAAAATGCTTTAAGTGCTTGAGTAACTTGGCCTGTAAATCAAGCTCATGATGCTTACCTGAAATTCCTGTAAATTCAAACAGATAGCTATCCTTGAAAACGTTTTCAGTGCTTTCGGGAAATTCTGTCAGCACTGCTGACAGTTTTAGATTTGCCAGTGCGGCTCTCTCGTATGCACATGAAGCAATGAGTCGAGAAAAATCGCGTTCTGAATACATATGCTTTGTAGCCAAATTGAGATAAAAGTTCTTTTCTTGCATAGTTTTGGTTTTAGATAATATATGTAAGTGATTGCTCCAGCTAATTTCTGTCAGCAATGTTGACAGTTTTGCATGATCTTTATAGGTTTCGTAAAATTTCCGCATGCGCCAAATATTCCTATCGGAAAAGCCTTTGATGCCAGGTTCATTAGTTATTAGAAACTGCGAAAGTGTACCAACAATATTTCTTCCCCATGCTGATGAGTTGATTTTTTCACTGACATATTTTCCTATTGACCAGTACAGTTTAATTAATATTTTATTGGTTTGGCGGTATGTATCATTGCGAGCTTGTTGAATCATTGATTGAATTTCTGAAAAAGATTTTGTTTGTTTTTCTATATTATTTTGATCTGTCATTGCTGTTTCCCTAGGTAATCCCCCCGAAAATTAAGGCTATTTAGAAGTAGAATTTTCTCGTAAAAT
>JARGNX010000013.1 GCA_029210045.1 Coxiellaceae bacterium | reverse complement strand
GTGTTGTTTATACATTCCGGGTTTTTCAAGGGGGGCTTTTTGTTCAACCTTACCGTATTGCTAAAGCTGCTAAGTAGCAAAATAAAGGCTGGAGCTACACTGAATGATGATGCAAAGGTGGGCAGGGTGTCCATTTTACGTAAGTAAAGCGCAGCGAAACGGAGTGAAGCGAGCCATGAAGTAAAATGGATACGCTGCCCGCCTGGGTGGCTACCTCAATGCTTCAGCTTAATCCAGCTATAAATCAGTGCAAAAACCGCAAACCCAAATGCTACGACCAAAATAAACAGCACGGCCATTGCAGGCAGTTGCAGTACCGCAGAAATCATTGGGTAGCGCCAACACGCAATGGCGAGAGCAATCATCATAATGATTGATTTGATGCGTATGCTACGCATTTTTTTTATGTCGTATTGGTTAAGCATGCGACATTGTACAGTAAAAAAGTAAATTATGTAAAATGCCCTGTACTTTTTTTAAGGCGATCATTACTATGAGTCAGGAATCTGTATGTACAATTTTTTGTGGGAGAAAAATATGCCAAGATTATTTAGATGGTGTGGGACGCAGTCATCTGCAGAAGAAATTAAGAAGTCTATGGATGCAGCTTCTGCTGAAGCGATTCGTAAACCAATGGAGCGTGACGGTGATGCTTATGCCAGGCGTATTGAGCCGCTGCAACGCACAGCAGCTGAGGTGGTTCATCAAAATATCAATTCACTATCCATCCAGCATAGTTTGACATTGTTACATCAGCTCAGCAAAGAGCGCCCTTACGCCTTTATGCAAACCAGGCAGCCTGAGATGAATCGCCCGGAACATTATGTTGGGATTGTTATGGATTTACAGCGCCATGTGATAGATCGCCTTTTAACTAAGCATCCATACGTTGATGGCGCATATAAAACAGGTAAGCAGGGCCGCACTACGGTAACAGTGCAGGATACTATTCGGCGTATACAGCAGTCTCATTTAATGTCTGAGACGCATCTGGCAGCGACTAGTACAGGTGGTCGATTGAAGGCAGGTTTAGGTATTAAAGCTGATGACTCGATGCATCGTTTACACTTTGAGCAATTGGTGCTTGATGTTGCTGCAGGAAGAGCTCCTACAACAGAGGATCAAATGGAAGAGAGGAATGCATCACGTATGCGTGTGAGGTAGTGGCTTGTGATGTTGGCGTATATTGCGCTATGATCGCGCCATGACTATCACATTACCAACCCCGAATATTGACCAGCAGGCGCATAGCCAACAGCTGGTCAATCACATTAATCGCCAAATAGTTGAAAAGGGTCCAGTCCCCTTTGTTGAATTTATGCAGATGGCATTGTATGAGCCGGGTTTAGGTTACTATGTTGCCGGTTCGCATAAAATTGGTGCGGACGGTGACTTTGTTACCGCGCCAGAAATTTCCCCTTTGTTTAGTTTTGCGTTAGCCAATCAATGTGCTAAAGAGTTAAAGTCATTGGATGGGGGTGATGTCCTGGAGTTTGGTGCGGGTACCGGTCGCATGGCGCACGATGTGTTAACACAGTTGCAACAACTTAATCAATTGCCTGATCATTATTATATTCTTGAGGTGAGTCCCGAGCTGATTGAGCGCCAACAACAAACACTGAGCGAGTCACCTGAGTTATTACAGCGCGTTGAATGGCTTTCTGAGCTGCCGCAAAACTTTAAAGGTGTTGTGTTAGCGAATGAAGTACTCGATGCGATGCCGGTTGAATTGTTTTGTTATTACGAAGATACGATTCACCATGGTTTGGTTGGGCAAGTTGATAATCAATGGCAATTGCTATGGCAAACTTGCAAAGACGATTGGTTGCCAGCGGATATTGCATCATATAAAAAAGAATGGCCACAGCCTTATCTGTCAGAATATAATCCGAGCCTATCAACGTGGTTGCAAGCGTTGTATGCGACGATGCAGCAAGGCACAGTATTATTAATTGATTATGGTTTTAGTGCCGATGAGTACTATCACCCAGAACGTAAGCAAGGCACATTGATGTGCCACTATCGCCACCATGCACATGCCGATCCGTTGTTGTATCCAGGGTTGCAAGATATTACCGCGCATGTGGATTTTGGCGCAGTTGAAGGAGCAGCCAAGCAAGCGGGTTTTTCGGTTGATGGCTTAACAACGCAAGCCAATTTTTTATTGGCGAATAATATTATCGATTTTCAAACGGCCACGGATCCTCAGCTAGCACTGCAGCAGTCACAACAACTGCAAAAATTATTAATGCCAAATGAAATGGGTGAGCTGTTTAAGGTGATGGCATTAAGTAAAAATCATGCGGTAATTTCTAAAAAATGAATATGAGGCACCTATGGAATTAACAGCACACTACATCATTAGCCGATTCAACGGCTGGAGGAAGTGCTTATACTTTTTGCAGTCTGACGACGTTAATGCTGCTCAAAGAATAATATTATTGCTGGTATTCACTGTGCTGCTATATGCTCGTGGGCCGGATAACTTTCTGCATCCTATGCTATGGGCTGAAGACGGCACTGTATTTTTTCAGCAAATGTATAACCAAGGTATTTATAGTTTTGCTCAGCCTTATGCTGGTTACCTGCATACACTGCCGCGTGTGATGGCATTTATAGCGGCATGGTTCCCCTATGCGATTATACCCACTATATTTTGTTACTTGTCATTGGGGCTGTCGGTGTTTGTTGCGAATATGTTTTTGTCGCAACGTTTTAATATCGCATATAAACCCTTGCTGGTGCTGTCGTTAATCTTAGTTCCGTCCAGTGGCGAGCCTTTTGGCACGCTCACAAACTGCAATTGGGTTATTCTTCCATTATTTTTCTTTGTTTTGTTTGCTAGTCCGCCAGTGAGGAAGTTGCATGCTTGGTGCGATCGTATAATTGTATTTCTATTAGCTTTTACTGGGCCTGTGATTGTTATTGCTTCACCATTGTTTGTTTATAAATGGTATGTGCAGCGAAGCAAACATAATGCTGCCTTGATGTTCTTAGCTATGGCTGGCGCTATTACACAGGCTGCGTTAATCTATTATTCAAGTCGTATCGGTGGGCATTCACACACAGTCGATTTGGACGTTATTCAGAAAATTCTTGCTGTATATTATGCAGTTATTAATCCTAGCCTATTGCAGTTGAGCCTTGATAGTAAACAGGTGGTCAGTACACAGCTTGTCGTTAGTTTGATTTTCTATGGCTTGTTACTTTCTATTTGTAATAATGCAGCGTTACCCTATCGGCGTTTTCTTTATAGTGCGCTATATGCCATTTTTGGTATGGTTGCTATTACGATTTACAGTCAACTAGGTGCTTTGTCTACATTGATCTGGTCTTATACGGTGGGGTCTCGGTATTTTTATTTGCCATCAGTGCTAATTGTCTGGATATTGTGTTTTGGGTTTAGTCAGTCGATTTTTAAAAAAATTATTTGTGGTCTTATTTTAATATTAATGCTGGCCAATATGACGACGAATTTTACATTCACTTCCCCAATACATAACGATTATCATTGGAAAAAATATGCTAAAAAAATACATGATGGGGAAAAGCTAGGTATACCTATTAACCCTGAGAAGTGGGTTGTTAGGTTGAATAAAAGCCGCGGTTTTATAAAGGGTTAGGTTTTTAGAGTTTCAAGGCGTAATTGATCAATGGCATTGGCGAGATCTTTACCTTGCAAGCCTTTATCTAGCAGCGGTTGAATGTTTACTTGTTGCACTTTATGCAGTGCGGCGGTTAGTGTGTTGCGATGATCCATGCTATCACTGCAAGCGCGCGCCACATCAATAAACTCAAAAAAACGTTCAGGCCGCCGAATAGCGTCGCAACTTTTTAAAAGTTGCAGTGTTTGTTCAGCGTTTAATGTGTCTTGCTGGTAGGTTGTTAATTGCTGTACGCACAGTTGCATAAGTTCACTGAATGGTTTGGGTGGTTTAATTTGCTTGATAAGCTGTTTGATGTGATCAATATCAAGTGTATGACAAAAGCTTGCGAAGCGCACAGCAGGGTTGTCACTGAGTATGCAGGCTTTAATTAATGCTTGGCTGTTTTGTGTGGTAAGTTGTAAGCTTGGCATGACTTTTTCAAGCGCATTAATTTTATCAAGCAGTTGAAAAAAACGTAATGGCTCAATTTCCTGTAATGCTTTAAAGCATTCAGCCCAAACACGTTCAGGAACTAAAGCATCGACTTCGCCATTATTCACCATGGATTTCATTAAGATGATGGTTTCATCAGCGATGCTAAAGTCTGGGAAGCGTGCATGGAATCGCGCTAAGCGTAAAATTCTTACAGGGTCTTCACTAAAGGCGGTAGATACATGACGCAATACGCGTTGTGCAATATCTTGTTGGCCATGATAAGGGTCGATTAAGTTACCGTCTTTGTCTTGAGCAATGGCATTAATGGTTAAATCACGACGCATTAAATCTTGCTCTAGTGTCACATCGGGATTGGCATAAAATTCAAAGCCTTTATAACCCAACGCGACCTTTTTTTCGGTGCGCGCCAGTGCGTACTCTTCTTTGCTATCCGGATGCAAAAATACTGGGAAGTCTTTGCCAACCGGTTTAAAGCCACGTGCTAACATGTCGTCGACACTGGTGCCAACCACTACCCAATCGCGCTCATTAACGGGACGTCCCAGCAAGCTGTCGCGTACGGCGCCGCCGACTAAATAAATATTCATGCCATCATTTTATATGGCATCCCGTGAATTTGCATCATATAATGGCCGATCATTACAGTTACCAAGGTGAGTCCAGCGTGTTATTTGTGCAATATATCGTGCCGCAGAAATTATTAACCAAATGTGTGGCAAAATTGACCCGTATGAAGATGGGTGCAGTGACGACGGCCTTTATTCGTTGGTTTGTTAAACACTTTAATGTCGATATGCAAGTGGCTAAACAGCCTGATATCGAGCACTACGCGACTTTTAATCAATTTTTTACGCGCGAGCTAAAGCCTGGGGCGCGACCGATTCAAGCCAGTTCGAATAGGCAAATGATTTCCCCTGTTGATGGTGCAATTAGTGCGCATGGCAAGATACAGCGCGGCACTATTTTACAGGCCAAGGGCTGTGATTATACGATTGAGTCATTGTTAGGCATAGGCAATGATTGGACGCCGTATTTTCAACAAGGTGCATTTATGACGGCATATTTATCGCCGCGTGATTATCATCGTATCCATATGCCAGTAACGGGCACATTGCGCGCGATGAATTATGTGCCTGGTAAGTTGTTTTCAGTTAATCAACAAGCGGTGGCGGGTATCCCTGGATTGTTCAGTCGTAATGAGCGCACCGTATGCTTGTTTGAAACGGACCAAGGGCGTGTTGCAGTGATATTAGTTGGTGCGATGTTGGTTGGTAATATGGAATTGGTGTGGCACGGACCCGTAAATTCGAATCACAGTAATCAACCTGCGCATTGGCAATACGATCAAGGTGAGGTGCAGTTAACGCAGGGTGATGAGCTGGGTCGTTTTAATATGGGCTCAACTGTGATTTTATTAACAGAGCACCCCGATTTTGCTTGGCTGCCGCAATTCAAAACGGATAGTCCGTTACAGATGGGGCAAATGATTGGTGAGTTTAACCATTAATTATTAAGCGAGCAGAATTAAAGCTGACTTGCGTAAATTGGCAGTTATGATACCCGAATTGCGTACTGCAATAGGGCCCGTTACCGGTATTAATAATTGCTGCATTAAATCCATTGTCTCCCACTAATGACACCGCATATTTTGGAAACGGTAAAAATGGTGCGGAAATAACGACAGGATTATTTCGTGTGATTCGCCCCAGATATTGGCCGAAGCGTGTCTTGGCGGTAAAGTCTGTATTCGTATGATTGGTAATCGTCAGTGTGACGTTATCAGCAATAGCGATTGGTGTGGCTATGATTAACAATGCAATTGATAACTGTTTGACTATTTTCATGGCAGCGAATCGATTGTCGTTGGAGGCTTTTCCTTACGTAAAAACCATGCATTGCTGCTGGGGGTAAACAGTAACGTGAAGCCGATGAATGCTATTGGTTGATAGATGGTAATCAGTATATTCAGCGTATTATTGAAGGAGGTATAGTAATGCATATAGGTAAGGTATAATGAAATATCCGCTAACCAAAGCACCAAAAATAAGATGCGCGCCCAGTTAATGCGGCGTGATATGGCATAAATAAAAAGGCAGTACAAAGTGATATGGTAAAGAATATCTTTCACTAGAAACCAGGTGTTGTGTATGTTGGCGATATGCGGCAACAAAGGTGAAGCGTGGTAGTTGATATACTCTAATAAATTGATAATAACAAAAAGAATGGTTAAAAGGATAAAGATATTAATAGCTGAAATTACGGTATTTGGTGTGTTATTTTTTCCGTAGAATAAGTGTGCATTAGGTTGCCTTAATGCAGCACTTCGAAACCACTCATTTGTGTCTGGAGAAAATAATAAAATGGTGATGGCAATTTGCAACACAGTATATATCACTATAAATAAGTCGATAAGCATAGTTGATTTGAATATTGTGCCCATGTATATGTCTATCGTGAAACGGATCAGTGTGTAGCTTATGATTAAAATACGTGCCCAGTTCTTCTTTTGGGTCATAAAATAAATCATGATTGTTATAAAAATGACATATAGCAAGAAGTCGGCAATTAACAATGGAGGGGTGTATTGATAAAAAAGAGTAGGCGTTACGTCACCCACGTTAATAGAAAATAAGTCCAGAACGACTAATAAAAGCCAATCGATGCATACAAACACTAGCAGCTGAATACTAATGCGAAGTGTTCTAGGTAATTTATCATTCATGTTTTGAAAACCATCGGTTGCTGATGGGGCTAAAGAGTAGCGTTAGGCTCACAAAAGCTAGGATAAAATAAATAGCTACTAATGTTTCGATTAAAGGTGTGTAGCCCAGCAGATTGTAAGTATAAAAATGAAAGATTAAGCGGAGAATGACGTACATTAAAAAGACTATGCGCGCCCAACTTTTTCTGCGGCTCAGCCCGAGGAGTATTATCGTTGTTACTAGTAAAAAAAGTGGATAATCAATGAATAGTTCGATAGCGCTGTTCATCGATGCTAGCCATAGCGATTGGCCAATACTGAGATAATAAAAATAGGCCAGTATATAGGTGCCCGTAAATACGATCATATTGATGATTTGTAATTGAATGGCAAGTATGACAATAGTTGGTTTTTTTGATGGTTCGTAGTGGCTTGGTTCCAATTGTTCTTCCCCCCTAAACCAGCGATTGCTTTCTGGGGTGAATAATAAGGTGATACAAATCACACGCAAAGTGAGGTAGGTTATAACAAAGATATCTACGATTAATGTTGAGCCTAATAAGGTATGTGTGTATAGATTAAGGGCGGTGTGTGTTGCAACATAGATCACATAAAGAAACCGAGCCCAATTTTTCCCTTGTCTAATTTGGTAGATGCAAGTGCTCAAAATAATAAAGTAAACCACAGCATCGATAAATAAATTTAATCCACTGAATGGATAATAGGTCTCTGGTTTTACGTTAATAATTTTATAAGAAAGGTAGCAAGATATGGTGGAAAAAAACGCAGCTACTAAATTCAACGCTAATAATTGAATGGTGACTCTGATGGTTTTTGGTGCTGATAACTGTGTCATGGAGCGACTGCCGTATTTTATTGTTTAAGTCGTGATGTTGACTGTTTAAACCACGCGTTGCAACTAGGTATGTATAATAAGGTTAAGCTGGAAAAATTGAGCACTAAAAATCCAGTGACCAAATTTTCAATTAGCGGTGTATAGCTCATTAAGTTATGCGTGTAGAAGTGAAATAATACACGGTAAATAACGTATATGACATACGTGGCACGTGCCCAATTTTTTTGCCTGTATAGGCTAATTAATATAACCAGCATAATTAACAAATGTATCGGTGTGTCGATTAATATTTCTAGGGTGCTGTTAGTGGATAAGTGCCACAGTGGCTGATTGACGCTGCGATAATAGTAATAGGCTAAAACTGCTGCAGCAAGAAATAGTGCAAAATTAGCTATTTGAAGTGCTATAGCTAAAATAACGGCTCTTGGGCGTTTTAATGGCTGTGATTGGTCGAGGGGTTTTGGTGTTTCACCTCTAAACCAGGCGTTGCTTTCTGAGGTAAACAATAATGTGATAATGATCGTTAGTAATAGGTAATAACAAAAGACGAGCACATCTACCACACCTGTATTGCCTGATAAAGTGTGCGCATAGTAATTTAAAGCTACGTGACCCAGGGTGTAGACCACATATACTATCCGAGCCCACCACTTTCTTTGTGTAATGTAATAGATGGATGCACCCACAATAATCAAGTATAAGAGTGCATCAATGAGTAATTTGCTGTTGCTATAGGTGTAATAAGTGTTAGGTGTTAAATTGAGCAACTTAAAGGATGCGTAGCTGGTTAACAAAATTAAAAATATATCAATAAAGGCTAGTACCATTAATTGAATGGCAATCTTAATAGTTTTAGGAGGCGGTATGCTTATTGTTGTGGTTGGCATGGCTTAAACCATCGGTTGCTTTCTGGGCAAAAGAGCAAGGTGGCTGCAATAAGGTTTAAAACAAAAAATAGTAACACCATTAACTCAAATGATTCAGTATAAGTTACGAGCGGGTAGGAATAAAAATGAAAAATTATTCTAGCGATGACATAGATTACCAGAGCTATACGGGCCCAATTCTTTTTGTAACACAGTGCAATTAATATCGGAATCATAATCACAAGGTGGATGGGAGTGTCTATCATTAAGGCAATGGCGCTATTGAAAGGAATGGCTATTGCATTTATTTTTTCATAGCGAAAATAGGTAAAGGCTATAGCATTAATCGCAATGAAAACGGCGATATCGACAATGAGTATGATTATCGCGATATTGACGACGCTATGTTTTGTTTTTAGTGGCTCCCCTCTAAACCATGCATTGCCTTCAGGGGTGAATAATAGCGTGATGGCGATGATTAATATAGCTAGATAGGCCAGTATAAGAACGCCTAACAGTAAGCTTAATGGTTCCGTTGTATTGGTAATGAAATGCATAAATAAGCGAAAACAAAAATAAAAAACCAGTAATAACCTCGCCCAATTTTTCCCTTGATAAATAAAGTAAGCACACAGCACCATAATAATGAAGAATGAGACGGTGTCTGATACGAGTATGTAACCGGTTGCATCAATGAGGTGTGCGGTGGGCGAGGCGTTTAACTTTTGACTGGCATAGCTCACCATGTCGATCACTAAAGCGAGCAGTATGGATAAGCTAATGAGTTGGGTGGCAACCCCTACCGTTTTAGGAGGGGTTGGGTTCATCTGTGTCCTCGGGTGCATTGGTTGGTTTATTTGGTTTTTTAAACCAAGCATTGCTCTCTGAGGTGAAAAGTAGCACGATGGCGACAATGCCAAGCACATAGTTTACCAGGGTGGCTAAAGAAATCAGCATGCCTTGGTGCAGGTACATTTTTAAGTGCCAGCCGGTGCTAAGAATGCCTAAGATAAATAGGATTAAGTAAATGATGCGAGCCCAGTTGCGGCCGCGACTGATATTATAAAAAAAGAACCAAAAGATAACTAAACTGACAATTAATATAGCTACCATGGGCCCTAAGCTTAGGCCACCAGGTGCGCTGGCAGGATTGCTGTGAACTTTAATGACATTAATAATGCCGCAAACAAAAGAAATGATCAGCGTGATATACAGTAATTGTATAGCCGTCGTTACATTACTCGGGCGAGTAAACTTATCCATGCAAAAACCTCCGTGTGAATGGAATTCATCATTAGTATATATTAAGCATGTGACCAATCAAAGCTCAATATATCACCAATTTTTTGACTGTTTGACTGTAGCATCAACAGTCGGTCTATGCCAAGAGCAACTCCGGCACAAGCGGGCAAGCCGTGATGCAGTGCATCGATGAGATATTGATCAATATGTATTGCGGGTTTGTTCATTTGTTTACGTAGTTGGTTGTTGATTTCGAAGCGTTGCAGTTGTTGTTGTGCGTCGGTGAGTTCATGAAAGCCGTTGGCTAATTCAACGCCATTAATATACAGCTCAAAGCGTTGTGCAATTGTTGGGTTGTTAGGGTCAAGTTGTGCCAGTGCTGATTGGCTGGCAGGGAAATCATAGATAAAGGTTGGGCCGAGTTTGGCTAATTGTGGCTCTATGCAATAACTGAGCAATAGTTGCAGCCAGTCATCGACAGTATTAGGCATGCTATTGGCTTGGCAGTGAATGTTGTGTTGTTGTGCTAGTTGTTGCAGTTGATCGACGTCACAGTTAAATGGATCAATTGATAGGAGCTGTTGAAAGCAGTCTGCATAGCTGAAACGTTTAAAAGTTGGTAGTGCTAGAGCTTCGCTGACTAATTGTTCGACTTCACCCATTAATTGGTGGTGATCATAGCCGGTGCGATACCACTCCAGTAGGGTGAATTCAGGGTTATGTAAATGCCCCGCTTCGTCTTGGCGAAAGGCTTTACAGATTTGATAAATATCACCACTGCCCGAAGCTAATAGTCTTTTCATGGCATATTCAGGTGATGTTTGTAAAAAGCGCCCATTTGATTGCAGGCTATCGATATAAGGATCGGTAACGCCGTGTTGGCAGAGTAAAGGTGTTTCCACTTCCAGCACATCACGTGTGTTAAAAAAATCACGGATGTGCTGATAGAGCATGGCACGAGCCTGTAAGGCTTTTATGATTTTACTCGTGATACGTATTCACCGTTGCGGGTATCAATTTTTAGGATTTCACCTTCATTGATAAACAGTGGTACACGTACGACGGCACCCGTTTCTAACGTGGCGGGTTTGTTACCACCGCTGGCGGTATCACCTTTTAGCCCTGGGTCGGTTTGCGTAACTTTTAGCTCCACAAAGTTAGGGGGTTCAATGCTGATCGGGTTGCCATTAAATGTAGTTACTACACAAGTATCTTGCTCTTTGACCCAATCTTTTGCATCTCCCATTACAGTGGCGGAGATTGCATGCTGATCGAAGGTGGTGGGGTGCATAAAGTGCCATGATTCGCCATCACAGTATAAATATTGCATATCATTTTCCATGACATCGGCGGCATCAATTGACTCACCTGACTTAAATGTTCGTTCTAGTACGCGTCCAGTCTTTAAATTGCGTAATTTTACGCGGTTAAATGCTTGGCCTTTACCTGGTTTAACAAACTCATTATCGATAATGCTGCAGGGGTCCCCATCTAACATTACTTTTAATCCGCCCCGAAATTCATTGGTGCTGTACTTGGCCATGTTGTCCTCGGCTATTCGCTAAAAAGGGGCTATTGTAGTGATTGCGGCGTTACTTATCAACGGGAGTGTCGTCATCAGGGTATTTTTCGTCTTCAGACTCGGCTTCTGGTGCTTTAGGGATTAAGAACCATAGGACGATATAGAGTACTATGCCGGCGCCATAAAATAAGGCGACAATCAGAAACACCAAACGAAAGCGTGCGGCACTAATGCCAAAATATTCACCTAAGCCACTGCAAACACCACCGATGATATTTTCAGTGCTTGATCGTCTGAGTTTCTTTTTGGCCATATTGGTATCCTCGATAACTTTAGCGCTGTACTAATTGTAGCACAGAGCTATGGGGTCAATTCAAGACTTGACCCCATAGGCTCACACGCTACACTCAACATCATGGATCAACAATTCGTAGAAGTAGCGGTGCCAACACCGCTATTAAGTACTTTTGACTATTTATTGCCACCTGAATTAAATCATGCGGATCAGGTGTGCCCCGGCGTGCGTGTTAAGGTGCCCTTTGGTCGGCGGCAATTGGTGGCGGTGGTGGTGACAGTAAAGTCTGAAACCGATTGCCCTAAGTCGCGTCTAAAAGCAGTGCTTGAAGTATTGGATGAGAAGCCGTTATTGCCGGAAGATGCCCTGCAACTATTAACGTGGGCCAGTGATTATTATCACTATCCAGTGGGTGAAGTATTAGCCAATGCGTTGCCGAAATGGCTCCGAGAAGGACGCGCTGCACAGCAAGAGGCTGAGGTTTTTTATGCGCTCACCACGGCAGGTGAGGTGGCCTTATCGGTAGGTCACTCACGCGCCCCAAAACAAATGCAATTGTTACAATGTGTGGCGCAATCCGAGCAAGCAATTGACTATCAGCAATTACGCTCACAAGGTTTTGATCGTGCCGCAGTGAATAAAGTATTAGAAAAAAATTGGTTGGAAATTACTGCGCAGTCATCAGTATCAATCTTACCAGAAAATGTATTATGTCAGCCACCTTTGAAGCTAAATGATCAACAAAAAAAATGTGTTGATGCGGTGGTAAGTGCAGAAAAATTTGCATCATTTTTATTGCAGGGTGTGACTGGTAGCGGCAAAACGGAAGTGTATTTGCAGGCGATTGAGAAGATATTAAATCAAGGCAAGCAAGCGTTAGTATTGGTGCCTGAAATTGGTTTGACTCCACAGACCATTGCGCGATTTGAAGCACGTTTTTCCGTACCTATTGCATGTTTGCATTCAGCGCTAACGGATAGTCAGCGCATGCAAGCGTGGTTACAAGCACGCGCTGGCGATGCAAAAATAGTTATTGGAACACGGTCGGCGTTGTTTGTGCCACTGCCGCACTTAGGCTTAATTGTGATTGATGAGGAGCATGATAGTTCGTTCCGTCAGCACAGTGGTTTTCGTTATGTTGCGCGTGATATGGCAATGATGCGCGCGAAGATGAGCGATGTGCCTATTGTGTTAGGTTCTGCAACGCCGTCGTTGGAATCGCTCGCGAATGTTGAACGTAAAAAGTATCACTTATTGCGATTGGATCAGCGAGTGGCTGGTGGTGAATTGCCGCAATGGAAAATTGTTGATGTACGCGATAAAACGTTGAAGGCGGGAATGAGTCCGCAATTATTAGAACGCATGCGTTATCACTTAGACAACAATGGTCAGGTATTAATATTTTTAAATCGGCGCGGTTATGCGCCGGTGTTGATGTGTCACCACTGTGGCTTTAGTCAGCAGTGTGATCACTGTGATGCACACATGACCCTGCATGCTCGTCCGTCGCGTATGTATTGCCATCATTGCGGTGCGAGCAGCGCGGTTAAAAAGATGTGCCCGTCATGTCAGCAAAGTGATATGAGTGCTGTGGGGTTAGGTACTGAGCAACTTGAGCTGATGTTACAACAGCAGTTTCCTGATCAAAAAGTGTTACGCCTGGATCGTGATACAACACGCAGTAAAGGCAGTATGGCTGAGTTACTGCAACAGGCGCACCATCAAAAAGCGCAAATATTGGTCGGGACGCAAATGTTAGCCAAGGGGCACCATTTCCCGGCGATGAGTTTGGTGGGGATAATTAATGCAGATAATGGACTGATGAGTTCGGATTTTCGTGCACTAGAGCAAATGGGGCAATTATGTTGGCAGGTCGCGGGTCGTGCTGGTCGTGAAAACAGTCGCGGTGAAGTGCTGATTCAGACGCATCAGCCTGATCATGAATTGTTGCAATGTTTGGTGCGTGATGGCTATGAAAAATTTGCACAACAATTATTGCGTGAGCGGCAACAGGCGCAATTACCGCCTTACAGTTACCTTGCCAAGTGGGTGGTGAATGATTTATCGCAGCAACAAGCTTTTGATGCAGCACAAAAAATTCAGCGAATTGCACAATCGCATTTGGCGACGTTTGCGGTGAACTGTTTTGGTCCAATGCCGGCGCTGATGGAGCGCATTGCTGATCGCTACCATGTCGAAGTAGTGTGTTTATCGGCCAATCGCCAACAATTACAACGCTTTTTGTCCAAAATATATCCTGAAATTAATCAGCTTAAGTTTAAAAAAGGTTTGCGTTGGTTTTTGCAAGTTGACTGATCTTGTTAGCTGTGCCGATTGCTGGTATGCGGAATCAAGGTGGACCCCCAGTTCGCCTTGATAGATGCCATATTGGTAAAGACATTCAAAATGTCATCATCCGCACTGCCGATTCTCATGATATAATCCACGTTGGTATAGTAAGGTGTACGAATGTCGTCGTTTCGATTTAAAAAGCTGATATGTATATTTGCCTTGCTGCTCGGCTTTTGGGCAGGCGCATTAGCGGATGACTGGTTTTCGAATGAGCTGGCTCTACTGCCAGTACCGCATCGTACGATGACACAGAATCAAAAAATGTCGATGCGTGAAGCGATCATGTTGGCGTTGCGTAATAACCCTGATGTAGAAACGGCAGAGTTGGCGCGTGTATCAGATAAATTCAGTTTGATGTTGGCTTATAACACTTTTTTCCCGAAATACACATTAAAGAGCTCGTTTGGCACAGCCCCAGGCGAAACGCCGTCTTATTCGACCAGCGCAACGATGAATATTAAAAGTCCGATTGGTACGACTGTTGATACCGGTTTCACCAGAACTTACGACGGTGGGCCCAGCAAGTATACGGTTAATATCAGGCAGCCATTATTACGAGGCTTTGGATTTTTATATAATACTATTGGGTTGCAGAATTCTAAAGATGATGAGTTGAAGCGTCAGCTGGATTACAAAAATAATATTATCACGGTGACTAATACGGTAATTAAAAACTACCGTGCTTTGGTGGAAGATTACAACAACCTTGCGATACAAAAGCAAACGTTGAAAACCAATCGCTTACAATATAAGCAAAATTTAATCCGTGTTAAATCAGGAACAATGTCCGAAAGTGATTTAATACAGGCAAAGGCTACATTGGCTACGTTTGAGTTATCGTTGGTGCAAACCGAAAACAGTTTACAGCAAGATGAGAAAACATTGCTGACAGACTTAGGTTTGGCGCCTGACGTGAAGTTTCGCATTGATCAAAATATTAAATTGCCACCGAACTATAAAGTGCCGCATCTGAATACCACGATTGCGATGGCGTTTGCGGGCAATATTGATTACTTAAAGCGCCTTATTGATTTACGGGTGGCTTTGCGGGATTTGAAAAAAGCCAAAATGGATTTATGGTGGCAGTTAGATTTTCATGCCAATAATGCATGGGGTTATAATGGCGCGGGCCCTGCTGAAAAAACGCCTGAAGTGGGCTTGGATTTAGATATACCGATTAATCCACTGGACCGAGAAGGCACAGTGTTAAGTGATCGCATCAATATCATTAATCAGCAGAATAATTTAGCGCAAGCTAAACGCACATTGATCAGTAACGTCACACAGGCTTTGCAAAACATTAGCAGTCAGCTGGAGCAAGTTAAAATTTCGGTTGAACAAGTGGCATTGCAACAAAGAACGGTGCATGACACTGAGTTAAAAGTGAAATACGGTAAGTCAGCGATGTTTGAGTTAACCACGCAACAAAATACGTTATTGACTAACCAGACCAGTTTGGTGAGTGCGCGTGTAACGTTGTTGAACTTGATCACTGACCTGCATACAACGCTGGCCACAACGTTGGATGATTGGGGTATTAAATTACGCTATTAGGAAGGCACTATGAAGTTGTTAAAGAGAATCCTGAATGCCGGCTCGAAAGCCGGCATGACAAGTACAAAAGACGACAGTAGTATCTGTCACCCCGGAAAGTGGCGTAGCTATTTATCCGGGATTCATTGTATTAGCGGATTATTGGCCTTGTTGCTCCTTGTTGGTATCACTGGCTGTGACAAACAACAAACGAAGCAGAAGTATAAACAGCGAATTGTTGTTGCAAAGAAACTGCCGAGTAGTACGCACTTATTTTATAACGGCACCATAGCGCCCATTAAAACCATTGCTGCGATTAGCCCTGCTGATGGCCGGGTAGCAAACGTATTTTTTGATTATGGTGGGCGCATTGAAAAAGGTCAAAAATTATTATCGATTGATTCGCAAGATTTATCTGATAAATTCCGTACGGCGATCAGTGATTTTTTGACAACAAAAGAAGCCTTGTCTACACAGAACCTGACCTTCCAGGGTACGACGGCATTGTATAAGGCTGGCATAGAAACGCGCAATAATTTTATTAGTGGCCGCAGTCAATATGAAACAGCAGAAATGAATTATTATCAAAAGCGTTTGGCACTGGAGAAGATTTTAAAGCAAGTCAATATTCCAGCGTCGCAATTTGAAAATTTAACCATCTCCGATACGAAGAGAGTGAATGCAGCGTTGTCGTACAAATTTAAAAATATTCCTGTATATGCCAAGGGTACTGGAGTAGCGTTATTCCCCGTGCAGAGTCAAAACGAACAATCGAATGATAGCAGCAATGGTGACCGTTTAACGGTGGGCAGTCAAGTTAAGCAAGGTCAGTTGGTTTTATCGATTGGTAACCTGAGTGG
Source organism: Coxiellaceae bacterium (assembly GCA_029210045.1). Taxonomy (GTDB): domain Bacteria; phylum Pseudomonadota; class Gammaproteobacteria; order Coxiellales; family Coxiellaceae; genus JARGNX01. Next base: position 64,522 of record JARGNX010000013.1, on the reverse strand, counting down.
GTTGTCGGTTTCGTTTAAGGTGGGTGAAGTAGATATTAATCGTTTAAAGACAGGCTTAAAAGTTATTGTTACCGGCGTGTCATTTCCGAGTGTTACCTTGGATGGTATGGTGACGGCTGTTGCATCGCAAGCTGATGACAGTTCTGGTTCGCGTTCGTTATCACAGTTTGCTGTTACTGTTACGATTCCGAAAATTACGGAAGAGCAACGCAAGGTGGTGCATATTGGTATGACATCGAAGGTGGATATTCAAATTCAAAACCCACCAAGCATTATGTTGCCAATTGCTGCTGTATCGGAAGTGGATGGTAAAAGCATGGTGACGCTAATGACGAAGGCGGGTACGAAAAAGCAAGTGGCGGTGGTCACGGGTAATACCAGCATGAATAACGTCACTATTATTTCTGGTGTCACGGAAGGGCAGAAGGTGGTAGTCAATGATCCAGTTTGAAAATGTCATTAAGCGTTATCAAATGGGTGATACCGTATTTGAGGCTTTACGTGGCGTGTCATTTAATATTGATCAAGGTGAAGCGGTAGCGATTGTTGGGCCGTCGGGTTCGGGTAAGTCAACGACGATGCATATTATTGGTCTGTTAGATAAGCCAACGGAGGGACGTTACATACTGCATGGTAAAGATGTTAGTTCGTTGTCATCGGATCGACTAGCTGAATTACGCAATAAAGAAATTGGATTTGTGTTCCAGTCATTTTTCTTATTACCGAAATACGATGCGTTACATAATGTGGCTTTGCCGCTGTCGTATCGAGGCATTGCAAAAAAAGAACGTGAAGAACGTGCGATGACTTGTTTAGCGCGAGTGGGGATGGATAAATTTCATCATCATAAGCCAACGGAATTGTCAGGTGGTCAACAACAACGGGTTGCCATTGCGCGTGCGCTGGTAGGTGAGCCGAGTTTGATATTGGCGGATGAGCCAACGGGTGCATTGGATACAAAAACCAGTCAGGAGGTGATGCAGCTTTTATTTGATCTCAATAAAAATGAAAATCGTACCGTGGTAATGATTACGCATGATACTGATATTGCGCATCAGTTCCCACGAAATATACAAATACGCGATGGTAAGATTATGGATAAACCGCTTATTATGGAAGAGCCTTAAATGGGATTTTTAGCCTATATCACAGAATCACTGATGAACTTAAAAACATCTAAGTTACGTTCGTTTTTAGCGATCTTAGGTATTTTGGTGGGTACGGGTTCAGTGGTGGCGTTGCTTTCGTCAGGGCAAATGGCAACTGAGCATGCCTTGCAACAATTTAAAACGCTAGGTACTAATTTATTAGCGCTAAGTATTCAAGATAATAATACTAATGCTTCACAGGATCGTTCACAAAAAAAATATTTTGAGTTATCTAATGTACCGGTGATTAAAGGCGCTTCGTCAAAAATTGAATTGGTTGCACCTTACATTAATATTTTTTCATCGATTTATTACGATGGCAAACGATTACAGGGTCAGGTTTTTGGGGCTACTGATTCGTTATATCACATTGTTAAATTACAAATAGCTAAAGGTCGCTTTGTGAGCTATTTGGATGCCAACAGTAACTTTTGTGATATTGGTTCAAAGTTGGCCAGTCAATTAAAGTTGCGTGGTGTGATGAATCCGATTGGTAAACAAATCCAATTGGGCAAGCGATTGTATACCATTGTTGGTGTAACGAAGCCTTGGCAAACCAATTTATTTTTGTTTGCTAACTTAAATAACAGTGTGCTGGTGCCTCTGACGCAAAGCTATCGATTGAGTCCTTATGCGCAAATTAGCGACATATTATTTCGGGTAGATAAAGGCAGTAATTTAAAGCAAATACAAACGGCAATTACGGGCAAATTGAAAATTTTATTACCAAAAAAACGCTTTATGTTCCGTAGCCCAAAACAAATCATCGATATCATGAGTAAGCAGCGTAAGACGTTTACGTGGTTATTAGGCATGATTGGTGGTATTTCGTTATTGGTTGGTGGTATTGGCGTGATGAATATTATGTTGGTATCGGTGATCGAGCGCCGCCGCGAAATTGGCATCCGTATGGCGATTGGTGCGCGTCGAACTGATATTCGATGGATGTTTTTGATTGAATCGGTTACCTTAACTTTATTCGGTGGCTTCTTAGGTGTTACTCTGGGTATATTGGTATCGGTCATCTTAGCAGAGGTAGCTGATTGGGGATTTGTATTTTTTGTTTTACCGCCGGCGTTAGGCTTTGCAGTGTCGGTGTTGGTGGGTATTTTATCAGGCTTTTATCCAGCTTACCGGGCTTCGCAGCTGGATCCGATTGAAACACTACAGGGTGGTGAATAGACATGAAGATTATTATTCTCGGTGGTGGGCAAGTGGGTGGCTCTTTGGCAGAAACGCTGGTGCGTGATGGTCACGAAGTGACTGTGGTTGATAGTAATGAGGATCAGCTGAGCGCATTGCAGGAAACCTTAGATATCCGTTCAGTATTAGGTCCATGCTCTTATCCTGATGTATTACGTCGCGCTGGTGCAGATGATGCCGATATGATTATAGCGGTCACGGATGATGATGAATCAAATATGGTGGCTTGTCAGGTTGCTTATTCGTTATTCCATACGCCTACAAAAATTGCACGTATACGCTCGCCTCACTACTTTATTCGTAAAGAATTATTTGGTTCGGATAATTTGCCAATCGATGTGTTTATTAGTCCTGAACAGTTGGTCACGCGTAATGTGCAGCAGATTATTGATCACCCAGGCGCTTTGCAGGTGATTGAATTTGCTGATGGTGTGGTGAAGATGGTAGCGGTAAAGCCATATTATGGTGGCCCATTGATTGGGAAGTCGCTGCAGGAATTAGATGAGAATTTAGATGATATCCATGCAAAGGTCGTTGCCATTTTTAGAAATGACCACTTGGTTGAGCTATCACCAAAAACCACGATTGAGGTAGGTGATGAAGTATTTTTTGTAGCTCCACGTAAAGACATTGGTAAGGTGATGTCATCGATGCGGCGCGCACAAGATCCTTATAAGCGTGTAATGATCGCGGGTGGCGGAAACATTGGCCGTTGTTTGGCGCTGGCATTGCAAAAAGATTATCAAGTAAAGGTTGTTGATCATAATCGCAGGCGTTGTGAGCGCTTAGCTACCATTCTGGACAGCGTGATGGTGTTGCATGGTGAAGCGGCAGATCAAGAATTATTGATGAATGAAGACATTGAGCATGTTGACGTATTTTGTGCGGTAACGAACGATGATGAGGCGAATATTATTGCTTGTATGCAAGCCAAACGCATGGGTGTTAAGCAAGTGATGGCACTGATTACGCGTACGGCTTATGTGGATTTAATTGAAGGGGGTCCGATTAATATCGCGATCTCACCACAATACGTTACTATCGGGTCTATTTTAGCGCATGTGCGTCAAGGCGATGTGGTTAGTGTGCATTCATTACGGCGTGGTGCTGCTGAAGCGATTGAGGTCGTGGCGCATGGCGATGAAGATACATCACGCGTTATTGGCGTGCCATTGGAAAAACTAAAGTTACCTAAAAGTGCGACCATAGGCGCCGTGGTGCGCAATAAGAAATCGGTAAAAGTTGAACCCGAATTAGTTATACAGCCAGAAGATCGAATAGTGATATTTGTTGCTAATAAAAAGCATGTTAATGATATTGAGAAATTGTTTCAGGTCGGCGCGAGGTTCTTTTAATGGATAGACTTGGCGTAGTATTTCGATTGGTTGGAACCTTTTTGATGTTATTTAGCGTGACGTTGATTCCACCAATCGGTGTTTCATTGTATTACCATGACAGTGGCCTGAGTTGCTTTGTAACTTGTTTTGGTATCGCGTTAATGACGGGCTTTTTGCTGTGGGTAGCATTTTATCGTGCTAATCGTGAGCTGCGAGTCCGTGACGGTTTTTTAGTGGTTACGCTTTTTTGGACAGTGTTATCTATTTTCGGAACCATTCCATTTATTTTAGATGTCACGCACCCATTGTCTTTTACGGATGCCTTATTTGAATCAGTCTCTGGGCTGACCACGACGGGCGCCACAGTGCTGTCAAATTTATCGGCGATACCTAAGTCGATTTTATATTACCGTATGCAACTGCATTTTCTTGGTGGTATGGGTATTATCGTGTTAGCAGTAGCCGTGTTACCCATGTTAGGAGTGGGTGGTATACAGTTAGCACGCATGGAAACGGCTGGGCCGGTAAAAGATACGCGTTTAAAGCCTCGCATGACGCAAACCGCGAAAGCTTTATGGTCGATTTATGTTGGTTTGGTAGTGCTGTGCGCATTGTGTTATTGGTGGGCGGGTATGACGCCGTTTGATGCAATAGGTGAGAGTTTCTCGACCATTTCAACCGGTGGTTTTTCGATTCACGACAGCAGTTTTGCTTATTATCATAGTTATACGATTGACGGTATCGCGATAGTATTTATGTTGCTGGGTGCGACTAATTTTGGTTTACACTTTCGTTTTTTACAAGATTTTGATCTCAACACGTATGTAAAAGACTCTGAGCTGAGAACGTATGTTGGTAGCATTATTGTTGTGACAGCGATTGCGGTTATCACGCTATGGGGTATCGGTTATTTTCCTCAGCATCATGCGGCAGTGATTCAGGCTTTATTTACGGTGGTGTCGTTATCCAGTACCACAGGCTTTACTGTTGATCATTTTACTAATTGGCCCATATTTTTGCCGTATTTAATGATGTTTGTCGCGTTGGTGGGTGGGTGTGCCGCATCGACCAGTGGTGGTTTGAAAGTAGTACGCATGCAGGTATTAATGAGTTTAGTGCGACGCGAATTATTTCATTTGGCTCACCCGCGTGCGGTTCGTCAAGTGAAGGTTGGTGGTCATGCGGTTAATGATACTGTATTACGATCGGTGTGGTCTTTTGTGACGGCTTACATTGCGGTATTTATCTTATTATTATTAGCTTTATTGGCTACGGGTATGGGTTTTGAAACGGCTTTTGGTGCCGTGGCAGCATGCTTATCTAATACAGGTGCCGGCATCGGCAATGTGGCGTCGAATTTTTTCCACGTTAATATAGCCGGCATGTGGATATTAATTGCTGCGATGCTATTAGGGCGGCTGGAAATTTTTACCATTCTTATTTTATTTACCACGTCTTATTGGAAACATTAGATTTGTTGCCTTGTCATCCTGACTTGCCTTGTCATCCTGACATGCCTTGTCATCCTGACTTGCCTTGTCATCCCGGACTTGATCCGGGATCCATATATTATCCTGAAACCGCATAATCAAACTCCGCTCACCCCTGTTAAATACACCAATACCTACCGGTTTATCTATTGATTATTTAGATGGCAGAATAAGCATATACACTAACTTATTCTTCAGACTTATATAATTTTTTCATCGTAAGATACACCTATGTTTAAAGAAAGCTATATGCAGGTGTATTTATGAGCAGACGACAGGTAATTTGCCATTTTTTCACAGCCAGGCCTCAAGCAGAAGAAAAACCAGGTGCAAGCCACTTCCATCGTCTATTTGCTGAAGCCTTATTAGGTGCTAGTGGAGTAACGATGGTGGATGCCTTATTATCAACACCTAAACCAACGCTAGAAGAATTAGCCGGTGTATCAAGTGTCGTTTGCCGGGCATACAAAGGGAATGATGGGGCGTTGGGTTATATATTTAAAGAATTGGTTGTGCCGCAGTTAAGCAGCGATGCTACTGTTTCTCAAGAATACCTGATGTGGGCTGCTCGTCTCAATCAGAAAGATATTATTACCTCTCACTTAGAGCAAGTAAGCAACCAAGTCGATTTCGTAACCACAGCGATTTCACATGGACACACTGAGTTGGGAATTCTTTTATTGCCTCGCTTGGATGATGTCAATGCACTTAATAGCAAAGGTAGATCGCCACTGGTTATTGCTGCACGAGAGGGTGATGTGGATGCTGCCGAAGCATTATTAGCAGCCGGTGCAGATGTTAATCGCGATGATCATCTAAAAAGTTCACCGCTAGCTGCGGCTGCAGTAAAATTGCAGGTGGGCATGGTAAAATTTCTTTTAGATCATCATGCTTGCATAACTAAAGAAATGTTCGATAGCGAACGTTCGTATGCGTCGGGCACGATCAGTTTAGCTTTGCGCCATTGTCCCCTTGGCGAGCGTCGCAGTGAAGTCGAGAGGCTGTTGGGCGATGCCGTCACTGCGCAATCAGCTGCTATGACAAAAAGCAAATGCTGTGTCGTGATGTGAGCTACAAAACAAAGCCTTAGTTCAAATACCTCGCCAAAAGCTAAGGCTGCCTTAAGTATATAAAGGTATAATAATTGACCGTAATACTAGTTGCGACGAATCGTAACCAGTTGAAATAATTATGTATTTTAGATGAGAGTATGTGATATGTATACGTTGAAAGACTTAAAAGCATTTGCCGTCCAGTGGAATAACTGGGAGTTCATGGAGAAAGGACAGAGCATTTTCGACAATTGGGACATATTGAATGCCGCGCTGTACTCAGCGGAGCTGCAAGAAGCGGCAAAAGATGAACCACGATTCAAAATGGAAATAGAAGCTGACTTGATAGATAGCTACAACCTAATCGCTAATTTTAAGGGTGATTATCCGCAGCTTCAAGCGACAGAAGATAAACATGCTTTAGAGCAGGTAGCAGCTTTTAGCGGAGTGGATGGAGAAGGGGCTGCGTCAGCAGTAATTGATGACGCTGATGAATCTGATAATGAAAGAAGCGCGAGTCTTGATCCATTATTGAATGCTCGTCTACTTACTCCGCCGGATTTGAGTTATATGGACAAAGATATTGCGGATGCAAAAAGAAGACAAGCTGCAGCGCGATCTGCGCAGCCCGTGGTGCCTACAGGAAGTGTAGCAGCCACAAGAAATGAGGCCCGCCGCCAAACTAATAAAGCTAGCAGTAGAGTACGTCGAGACTTAAGCCGTCAACGAAAAGCTATGCAACGACGTAATGAAAAATTAGAAGCAGCGGGGGTATTAGGCTCAAGAGGGCTGGGACCAAGGGTTTCACCAGTACTCACGAAGGACAGAGTGTTGGGCAAGCCACCTGCTTTCTCGCCGTATCGGCAAAAATCAAAACTAGTGAAGACGCGTCAACGGCCTTTTGTTGTGGCTGGTAGTAAAGTAAAGCGTCAAGAATTTTTTACGAAAGAGCAGCAGAAAAAATATGAAAAGCTTTGTAAGGTATATAAGGTATATAGAGTTAAACCTGGCCGGATAATGGAACCAAAAAGACATCTACGACCACTAGATACAGACATGGGCGGTAGCGCATTTGCTGCTGGACCAGCGCATACGTTTGGTAATGCTTCTGTGTGGTCTACTCTTAAGCTTGGTGAAACAGTAAGGCCTGCGCACTTGCGTGATAATGCTATTGATGCAATAGCAGATATCCGGTCAGTGTTGAGTGAAATCGATGGTATTGTTGAGTTAGATGAAAAACTGGGAGCTTTTTCTTCGGCGAAGGAATTGTATGATCAATATATAGAATATAAAATGCTGGACTTGGATGATGATGATACAAAAAAATTTCGTGCTGAAATGCAGGAAAGAATCGAGGCTATTCTTAATAGTATGTTGCCCCCTCCACGGTATGATGGGCGCCCCCCAATGACTCCAGTTACTGCACCTGCAGCCGCACCCAGAGAGCCGGTCAGTTTAGCAGATAGGATTGTTGCACCACTAACAAGAAGAGTCCCACTCTCCCCAATGACCCCAGTTACTGCACCTGCAGCCGTACCTGGAGAGCGGGTCAGTTTAGCAGAAAGGATTGTTCCACCACTAAATAGAAGAGTTCCAGAACCAACTGCGTCACGGCATTCACTATTTTGCTTGCCTTTACCACCACTCCCTGAGCGTACCGAGCCGGAAACTGGGCGTACTGATAATTCAGGTGGTGCTGATGATGCTCCAAGACCTCGTAACCCGGGTACTTAGTAAATTTAGGTGTCGAGTAACTGTTGTCGTGCCGGCTCGCGTAAGTTATAGCTTGAGCTCATGCAATAACCATAAGCGCCGGTATTAGCAATCAACACAATATCACCTTCTTGAGTGACCGGAAACGGTCGGCAATAACCGAGTGTGTCACCGGATTCGCAGATCGGTCCAACAATATTTACCATTTCTGTTTTGGCTTCATCCAATCGTGTGAGATTGACGATTTCATGGTAAGCGCCATACAGTGCTGGGCGAATAAGTGAATTCATGCCCGTGGTAATGCCGACAAAAGTGGTGTCGCCTTTGTGTTTGACTTGGGTGACTTTAGCAACGATTACGCCGGCGCGAGCGACCACAAAGCGGCCGGGTTCCATCCACAATTGTAACTGAGGTCTTTGTGCTTTAATTGCTTCTAGCGTTTTATTCAGTGCTTGTATGTCTAATGATGTTTGTCCGGGTTTTTCTACGATGCCCAATCCGCCACCCAGGTTAATCGTATTGGCTTGCGGGAAGCGGTTAAGTAATTTCAGTAAGGTATTAAACGAATCACTCCAGCTATTGGCTGATAAAATGCCGCTACCTGAATGAATATGCAAACCAGCGACTACGATATCATGTTTCTCTAGCTGTTGTTGCAATGCATCAAGTTGATCGATGGGGATACCAAACTTTGAATCGGTGCCACCGGTGCACACATATTTATGATGACCAGCTCCATAGCCAGGATCGACGCGTAGCATGATGCGATGGCCATTAAATAATTCAGGCCAATGCTCTATCGGATACGTGTTATCTATGGTTACGTGTATCTTTAAGGCTAGGGCGGCAGCATATTCTTCACGTGGAGCAAAGTTAGGTGTAAACAGAATGCGCTGTTTGTCTATATCAGGAAATAATGCCAAGATTTTTTCGACTTCAGCCATCGATACGCATTCAAAATTAATGCCACTGTCATGCACTTGTTGTAAAATCGGATCATAGCTGTTGGCTTTCATCGCATAGAATACGTGATCAACAGCGGTTAGTTGTTTGAGTTGTTGTATGGCGTCAGTGATAGTTGCTGGATCATACACATATAAAGCATCGTGTTGCTGCATTAAGTCCAATAGTGCTTGGCGCTTTGTTTGCCACCAGGCGGTAGGCATGCTGGCGATGTCGCCACATTCTTCGCGCCACGACTTTCCTAGTTGATGGCGGCGTGGGTGTTGCTCGACTAATAATACATGCAGTTGTTTGGCTAGGCGTTCGGCTTGTTCGCTATCAACCACAAAAGTTAAATTTAAATTATTCGCGGCCAGTGACATCATATGAATTTGTTGAGCTTCAAATACCTCAAAGGTTTCGCCCAGTTGATGCAAGACCATACGAATGTTTTCGCCGATAAGACTGACTGAGGCGCATGGGCCAATCCAGCGTGCTTTCGAAAACTGATTGAGTTCGGCTAGTAGTGCGTCAATAGTGTTTGCGGTATAGCCGCCGTTATTATTATCTATCGATACGGTTACTGATGACTCTGATGTTGATACTAAATCGATTGATAAGTGGTGCTTGGTAAAGCAGTCAAATACTTGGCTCAAAAAACCGACTTGTTGCCACATGCTGACCGTTTCAATAGTAATTAATACAATATTGTATTTGTTGATAATGGCTTTAATTGGTAAATTTACCGGTTCGCCGTCAATGGCAATTACTGTGCCGGCACGTTTGGGTTGTTGCGTTTGTTTAATATGCAGCGGGATATTGTGTTTTTTTACCGGCTCAATACAGCGCGGATGTAACACTTTAGCGCCCATCGATGAAATTTCTTGTGCTTCATCGTAATTTAATTGAGTTAATAAGCGGGCATCTGAAATTTGCTGTGGATTAGCGGTATAAATGCCAGGCACGTCGGTCCAGATTTCCAGGCGCTCAGCTTGTAGTTTGGCAGCAAAATAAGCAGCAGAGCTATCTGAGCCGCCGCGGCCTAATAACACGGTGTTGCCAAGGCTATCGCTAGCAATAAAGCCCTGGGTAATAACGACATGATTTGTGCCTGATAATTTTTTTTGCAGCGCCGGGTCGGCATCATCTTCGCAGCGACCCATTAAGATGTCATAGGTTGGGGTAACTTGTAACAGGTCGCGGGCATCGCGCCATTCGTTGACAATGCTTTGTGACAACAAAAAGGCATGGCCTAAACGAGTTAGCATGATTTCACCAAATGACATGACTTTAGCGCGTGCTTTGTCGCTGGCTTCGCCTAATAACTCTATGCCTTGTACTAGTTTGGTTAACGCCTGTAAGTCTTCGTCAATCAGCTCGTTCATATCCAGATGTAACTGTTGGCACAACTCCTTATATATGGCGCGTATTTTATGCAATGGCTCCGCTTGATTTTGTTGTGTTGCTGACTCAATCGCTTCGATAAGGAGGTTGGAGATGAGTGCTGGTGCTGAGCAAACAATCACTAAGTGGTAACCTTGCTCTAAGTACTGCTGAGTCGTTTCAGCAATATTAAGCCAGCGTTCACGTGATGAAACGCTAGTCCCGCCAAATTTTAAAACCAACCAAGGAGGCGTATCTGCCATGTTTTTAAGCCGTGTGATTTTTAGCCAATAGTCAGATTAGCACGCTGTTGATGCATTTGCTACAATTGCTGCCTTATTGAATCAGATGGATAACAACTGTGCCAGAATCACAAAAAAATACCTTAGTTTTAGTCGATGGATCTTCATATTTATTTCGTGCCTATCATGCACTGCCGGAATTAAATAACGCAAAAGGCATACCGACCGGAGCGGCTTATGGTGTAATTAATATGCTGCGTAGCTTGGTTAAAGAGTACAATACGTCGCATATTGCTGTGGTGTTTGATGCGAAGGGTAAGACTACTCGGCATGAAATTTATCCTGACTATAAAGCGAATCGACCAGAGATGCCGGAAGACTTGCGTGTACAAATTGAACCGTTGCATAACATGATTCGCGCATTAGGCTTGCCGTTAATTATTCAACCGGGCATTGAGGCTGATGATTTAATTGGCACACTGGCGGAACGCGGTGAGCAAGCGGGGTTGCATGTGATTATCTCCACGGGCGATAAGGATATGGCGCAATTGGTGACACCGAAAGTATCGCTAGTGAATACCATGAGCCAAACCGAGATGGATGAAGCCGGCGTTGAAGCGAAGTTCGGGGTTAAACCGGATCAGATTATTGATTATTTAGCATTGATGGGGGATACGGTTGATAATATCCCAGGCGTGCCTAAGGTGGGTCCGAAAACAGCAGCTAAATGGTTGGCACAATACGATAGCCTCGATAATATTATGCAACATGCTGATGAGTTTAAAGGTAAGGTTGGCCAGTATTTGCGTGATAGTTTAGAATTTTTACCATTGGCTAAGCAGTTGGTTACGATTGACTGTGATATCGAGATGAGTGTAAAGATCGATGATTGTGTGCGTCATCCTATTGATACGGAACAATTGCGTCATTTATTTGCTGAGTTTGAATTTAAGCGTTGGTTAAAAGAATTGGACTCGACTGATGCGAATGTTATTCCTGCAGAGCAAGCGACAGAGCAATTGACAGAGCAACAAAATCTGTCGATTGATACCATTTTGAGTCAGCAGCAATTTGAAGATTGTTTAGAAAAGTGCAAAGCAGCGACTGTATTAGCGTTGGATACCGAGACGACATCGATAAATCCAATGCAAGCGGACTTGGTGGGTCTTTCATTGGCATGGGGCGTTGATCATGCAGTTTATATCCCGTTAGCGCATGACTATTTAGGTGCGCCGCAACAGCTGGATAAAAAAACGGTATTAACCGCATTGCAGCCGATATTGGAAAATAAAAAAATAAAGATCATTGGCCAAAATTTAAAATATGACATTAAGGTATTACGTCGTGCAGGTTGCGATTTAAATTGTCAGTGGGTTGATACCATGTTGCAATCCTATGTATTGGATCCTGCTGCTAATCGCCATGATTTGGATACACTAGCTGAAAAATACCTGGGTCATAAAACCATTCATTTTGAAGACATCGCGGGTAAAGGTAAAAAGCAACTGACGTTTAATCAAATTTCATTAGAACAAGCCGCACCGTATGCGGGTGAAGATGCGGCGATTGCATTGCAGCTTTATCATCATTTCCATGTGGAGCTTGAAAAAGACAAAGAGCTATTAGCTGTATTAAACGATTTAGAAATGCCTTTGATGCCGATTTTAGCCGAGATGGAATATACCGGTGTGTTAATTGATGCGGCGGTATTGCATAAACAGAGTCAGGCGCTTGCGAAGACTATTCAAAAATTTACTGATGAAATTTTTTCAATGGCGGGTGAAGAGTTTAATATTGATTCGCCAAAGCAATTATTAACTATCCTGTATGAAAAGTTACAGTTGCCGATTTTAAAAAAGACGCCGAAGGGGCAGCCGTCGACAGCCGAGCCAGTGCTCACTGAGTTGTCGCATGACTATCCTTTACCTAAAGCGATACTCAGTTATCGCAGTTTGGTGAAATTAAAGTCGACATATACTGATAAGCTGCCATTAGAAATTAATCCGGATACAGGACGTGTGCATACGTCGTATCGTCAAGCGGCGACATCGACGGGGCGGTTGGCATCAAACAACCCTAATTTACAAAACATTCCCGTGCGTAGTGAGGAAGGGCGAGCGATTCGTAAAGCGTTTATTGCGCCAAAGGGTTTTCAGGTAATGTCAGCCGATTACTCACAAATTGAATTGCGTATCATGGCGCATTTGTCTGCCGATAAAGGCTTAACAACCGCGTTTAATGAGGGCCTAGATGTGCATAAAGCCACGGCCGCTGAAGTGTTTGGTGTGCCATTAGATAAGGTCACGGCGGATCAGCGCCGCAGTGCTAAGGCGATTAATTTTGGTTTAATTTATGGTATGTCGGCATTTGGTTTAGGTAAGCAGTTAGGCATTGACCGTAACAGTGCGCAGGAATATATGGATACGTATTTTGCGCGTTATCCTGGTGTGCATGAATACATGGCGGAAGCGCGGCATCAGGCGCGTAAGCAAGGTTATGTATCTACGTTGTATGGTCGTAAATTGCAGGTGCCGGAAATTAATTCGAGCAATAAGATGCGACAAAATGCAGCGGAACGTGCGGCGATTAATGCGCCGATGCAAGGCACAGCCGCAGATATTATTAAGCGCGCAATGATTGCTGTTGATCAGTGGCTGCATGAGCATTGCCCGCAAGCGAATATGATTATGCAGGTGCACGATGAATTGGTGTTTGAATTGCCAGAGCAGCAAGCCGCTGCATGTATGGCAGGTATTAAGGCATGCATGGAAAATGCGGCGCAATTGCATGTGCCGTTAATTGTCGATATGGGGTTAGGGAATAATTGGGAAGAAGCGCATTAAAGGTGAAGAGTCGTGAGTGCTATAGAAAAAAAATTAAGTCATTACGTTAGTAAGGCAGTTGCCGATTATAATATGATACAACCAGGTGATCGCGTCATGGCGTGTTTATCGGGCGGTAAAGATTCGTATACGATGGTGATGATGTTGCAGCAACTGCGTTTGCATCGGCGTTGTGATTTCGAATTATTTGTATATACCTTGGATCAAACCCAGCCTGGCTGGGACGATAGCGCCATGCGTGATTGGTTGGATGCGCAACATGTGTCTTACGAGATTGAAACTCGCAATACATATAAGGTGGTGAAGGAAAAAGTTCCTGAAGGCAAAACCTACTGCTCGCTGTGTTCCCGCTTACGTCGCGGTAATATTTATCGCTATGCAGAAGACAATGGTTTTAATAAGGTGGCCTTAGGTCATCACCGTGATGATATGGTGCAAACTTTACTGATGTCGATATTATACAGCGGCCAAATTCGTTCGATGCCGCCGAAGTTATTAACCGATAGCAAAAAGCAAATTGTGATTCGACCATTGGCTTATTGCCAGGAAAATGATATTCGTGCTTATGCACGTGAGCAAGGCTTTCCAATCATCCCGTGTAATTTATGTGGTTCACAACAAAATCTGGTGCGTCAAAAAGTGAAAAAGCTATTAGCTGAGCTTACTGAAAATAATCCCAAAGTACCCAGCAATATTTTACATGCTTTGCAAAGTGTGAAGCCTAGTCAGTTGATGGATAAGAGTCTGTGGGACTTTATGTCGTTAGAGGATGATTTGCTACAGTTGGCGGCAGTTGATTAATAACGCCCCTTAGTTGCTTTTATGTAGATGTACTCTATAATATCATTAGAGTATGTACCTATATGAGCAACAAATAATGAATATTTCAGGGTTTTTTAACCAACATGTCGTTTTTCGTTTTGAGGAATTTAAGCAATTCATGCTCAATCGGGACCAAGGTGCCACAAGTAAAAATTGTTATATGACCCTTTATAACAACTGCAAAAAGGGCAGGCTAACCCATGTACGGAAGGGGTTGTATGTTGTTAATAGTGAAAGTGCTTATCAATCTAACTTTGTGAATCCATCGCTCATTGCAAGTAAGGCAACAGATGATGCTGTTTTAGCATATCATACAGCATTAGAAGCTCATGGAATTGCTTATACTGATTTTAATGAACACACTTTTTTGACGGCAAAACGGACTAACGTTTTTTCATTTCAAAATCAGCAGTACCGAGCGATTTATAATCCTTCTGTTTCTCAGAAAAAATTAGGTATTGAGCAAGTAACAAAATCAGGTATTCAGATTAATCGAACAACAATAGAGCGTACTATTGTTGATGTATTGGATCGTCCTCATATTAGTGGTGGTTGGGAAGAAGTTTTTCGATCTTTAGAGCAAATAGTTGTATTTAACATGCAATTTGCTGTAGATTATGCTTTATCATTGAAACAAGCCAGCATAGTTTCAAAGCTCGGTTATTTTTTCGATCGGCGTCAAGAGTATCTGCCGATCGACCCTAGTGCTGTGGCGCGTCTGTTGCTGCACATACCAAAGCGACCTTATTACATCGACCGCAAATCTACTGTGGGTAAAGGGACGTATATAAAAAAATGGCAGCTCATCGTACCTGATTATTTACATAATCAGCAATGGGAGGAACCAGGAAATGATATCGATTACTGAACAAGAATTACGATTTGAGGCAGAGACAAAAGGATACAGGCCGGAAATTTTAGAAAAAGTATATCGCTTGTTGGGTTTGTTGGATATTTTTATGGCCACGCCTTATTTAAAAAAGCGCCTGGTTTTAAAAGGTGGGACTGCAATTAATTTATTTTGTACTGCGAATCTTCCAAGACTGTCACTTGATATAGATTTTAACTATGTAGGCTCCATTGACCGGCAGGTGATGTTAGCCGAGAAAGTAGCAATCAAGAGGGTTATTTTAGATTTATGTCGACGACAGGGATACACGCTTTATCGTAACCCAGGTGCTCATGCTGGTGGTAAGATGATACTGATTTACACAAGTTTATTAGGTGCTAATGGTCGACTTGAGCTGGATTTGAATTATCTTTATCGCAGAGCATTATGGCCAGTTCAATGGATGCAATCAAAAGGTTGGATGAAATCAGTAGGAGTCAATGTTTTAGATATTCATGAATTAGCTGCAGGCAAGCTCTGTGCTTTATTAGAACGTGAAGCTGCAAGGGATTTATATGATAGCCACAACTTGTTAACTCAGTGGGGTTTAGATAATAAAAAATTGCGTCAAACATTTACTGTTTATGCGGGGATGCGTAAAGGGAGCTGGCGTCAGATTAATGTGGATATGATTCAATATAGCGTAAAGGGCATTAGGAATAAATTAATACCAGTTCTTAGAAGGGATATTATACCTGGAACTACGTATGCACTCATTGAAAGATGGGCTGATGATTTGGTAACAAGTTGCAAGCAAGCTTTTCAAAGTATATTGCCATTTAATGAACCTGAAAAAGATTTTTTGCAAAGTATTGAGGAGTATGGTGAAATTCGACCAGAATTTTTGTCAGCGGATGAAGTGTTTTGTGAAGCAGTTAGCAATCATCCTGCATTACGATGGCGTGCATTACAAGCAGTTAAATAATTTACTAGGAAATATAAAAAATGCAAATAAAATCATTATCATCTGTAACGAGCATGCTAGGCGAAAGCCCAATATGGCACAGCGCACAACAATGTTTATTTTGGGTGGATATCATCAAGCCATCGGTGCATCGTTTTGATCCGCTGACTCAGCAACACCATGAATGGCCGATGCCCGAGGCGATTGGCTGCATTGGTCCAAGAGATGACAGCAGTTTGTGGGCAGCCATGGGTGATGGTATATCGATTTTACATTTGCCTGATATGCGTGTTGAAGTTGTGGCGCATGTGATTGAGATGTCAGGCAGTTGCCGTATGAACGATGGTAAATCGGATGCCAAAGGGCGCTTTTGGTTTGGTTCGATCAGCTCGGATTTAAAACAACCATTAGGTGAGTTCTTTTGTATCGACGTTGATGGCACCGTGACTAAACAAGCTGATGGGTATTATATTCCCAATGGTATTGGTTGGAGCTTAGATCAGCAATATATGTATCATAACGACTCTTATGGTCGAACTATTTACCGTTATCGCTTTGACATTGAAGCGGGTGAGATTGGTCAGCGTGAAATATTTTACGAAGAAAAATCCAACTCCGAACCGGATGGTACGGCCGTTGATCAGGCTGGTAATTTATGGGTAGCGCAATGGAATGGTTCTCGATTGGATTGCTTTAATCCACAGGGCGACATTATTCAAGCCGTTACGATGCCGGTGCAGCGTCCGACCAGCTGTGCGTTTAATGATGACTTTAGTCAGTTATATGTCACTTCATGTTCACAGGGTGACGCGAAGGAAGCGCCGCTTAACACACCAGCTGGCGAAGTGTTTGTTTTGAACATGTAATGTCGACAACTATGCGATCTCTTTATTGAGGCTCAATGATAGGCAATGCTACATTAATTGCCTTGTTGTGCTGTGGGAATAACTATGAGAGATGGTGCTAGGCGACAGACTCCGGTCGAGATTAATTTATTTCTTGATCTCGCGGTCATTATTAACGTCACAGAAACGCATGATGATAGTGCGCAGTATTGGCACGAGTCAGCGAGCGCGATTTTTTTTAATGATACAAGCGAGAAAAATTGGCTCTCGGCTGATGCGGTCAAGCGAACTAATGTCTTTTTTATGTTACCGGATGAGAACTTCTATGGTGAGCGAAACGGGATGCGCTTATTGGGTGCATTAGATTGGTTATACCATTGGCGAAAGAAGGGACACTTTAAGCAGGCGCAATGCCATTTGCTGTTTTATCATGACCAGCCTGATCCAGGGCAATCGTTATGGCGTGCTCATGCACGCATTGATTCTGATGGTCGTTTACAAAGTCTGTATAGGCTTGGGCCACGAGGCAAGTACAGTCCAACGAATGATGAAATGGGTACTGTAGTTGTGACGCACAAGCAATACATGCTGGATTACTTTCATCTAAAGTGTATTCACCACACGGATTTTGGTGATGATAATGCCATGATAGGTGTTGAATCGTTCCGAGAAAAATTTCAAGCAGTGCAGTCTAAAGTGATGGCTACTCTGCCAGCATTAGGGCAAGTGATAAAACCCCCGGTTAAGAAACCGTATTTAAGACGTAAACCCCCGCGATTATATCTTCCGGCAATCGCTCGACCAGCAGAGCCGTTTTCTATGCCGTCATTGGATAGTATACGGCGAGCATTGGGATCATTGCCGGTAGGTGAGTTGGCTAAACCTCCAGCTTTAGGAAAGCCACCTTTGTGTCCAGTAAAGCCCGGCAAGCCAAAGCCGAGCCGGCAACGTTTCTTTGGTAGTCGTCGACCGCAACGTTTGGTGGCAAAAGATCAGGGTGACCTTGAGCAGTTACGCTGCCGCCTATAAATGTAATCCATCGATTTAACATTTATTCCACAGTAACGGATTTAGCTAAGTTACGTGGTTGATCAACATCGGTTCCCTTCAATACGGCGACGTGATAGGCCAGCAATTGCAGTGGAATATTATAAATAACCGGTGCAATAAAATCACCGACCTTAGGCATTGGCAATACAGTTAAATTGGAAGTGTGTGGCCATTCAATGGATTCATCAGCAAACACAATCACTTCACCACCGCGTGCTTGCACTTCTTGAATGTTTGACTGTAATTTTTCTAGCAAATTATTTTTTGGTGCTACCACAATCACTGGCATGCCAGTGTCGACTAATGCTAGGGGTCCATGTTTGAGCTCGCCAGCAGGGTAAGCTTCGGCATGAATGTATGAAATTTCTTTTAGTTTTAATGCGCCTTCGAGTGCAATCGGAAACATTTCACCACGCCCTAGAAACAAGGCTTGGGTTTTATTGCGAAAACGCTTAGAAATTTGTTTGATTTCGTTGTCAAGCTTTAAGACATTGTTAATAAAGCCAGGTAGTTCTAATAACTGTTTGCATAGTGTGGTTTCGATAGCAGCATCAATGCCGTGTTTGCGACCTAATACAATGCTTACTAAGGCGAGCGACACCAACTGATTGCTAAATGTTTTAGTGGCAGCAACGCCGATTTCAGTGCCTGCACGTGTCATTATGGCTAGGTCAGCTTCGCGCACTAAAGAGCTTTCGGGTGCGTTACAAATCGCTAAGGTGGCTAGGTAGCCTGCTGACTTTGCTTTGCGCATGGCAGCGAGTGTATCGGCTGTTTCGCCGGACTGTGATAATGCAATATATAAAGCATTCTCTTCAACAACAGCATTGCGGTAACGGTTTTCGCTGGCGACTTCGACTTGGCAAGGAATGCCGGCAATGCCTTCTAACCAATAGCGCGCGGTCAGTGCAGCATGGTAACTGGTGCCACAGGCAACAATCGTTACGCGTTCAACTTGCTGAAATATTTCTAAAGCGCGGTGACCAAAGCTTTGTTCGATCACGCGGTTATTTAAAAGGTGACCCTCGTAAGCTTCATGAATTACTGTCCCTTGCTCAAAAATTTCTTTTTGCATAAAGTGACGAAACTTGCCTTTTGAGGTCTGGTTGATGGATGCATCTGATGTGTGTACTTCACGATCTACTTCTTCGTTATGATGATAAATCGTTACTTTATCGATCGTGATTTCAGCAATATCATCATCTTCAAGATAGATAAATTGTTGTGTAACTGGCAAGAGTGCCAATGGATCAGAAGCAATAAAGTTTTCACCAATGCCTTTACCGATCACCAATGGGCTGCCTTTACGCACGGCATATAATTGTTCGGGATAATCCTGGCATACGATACCGAGCGCGTAAGCGCCATCGAGTTGTGCAATGGTTTTTTCAATGGCTTCGTGTAAATCTTTGCTGGTTTTTAATTCATGGTGAATCATATGGGCAATGACTTCACTATCGGTCTCTGATTGAAACTCGTAACCCAGCTTCGTCATTTGTTGACGCAAAGCCACGTGGTTCTCGATAATGCCGTTATGCACAACGGCGACAGTATCATTAGAAAAGTGCGGATGCGCATTGGTGGTGTTTGGTTGGCCGTGGGTAGCCCAGCGCGTATGTGCTATCCCGAGTTGCCCTTGCAGTAAATTGGCATTCAGCATATCCGCTAGACGTTCGACTTTGCCTTTGGCGCGGATGCGTTGCACTTGATGACTGTCTGGGTGAATAATCGCCATGCCTGCGGAATCATAGCCGCGGTATTCAAGACGTTTCAGCCCTTCCAGCAAAATTTGTGCAATATTCCTTTGCGCAACAGCTCCGACGATTCCACACATGTTTGGCATCCTTGTGATGTTAAATTCAACCTGCTGCATTATACACAAAAACGCTCGGCTGTGGATAATCTTGAGTGTCTAGAGCTATTTATACTGCAGTATCCATTCACATTGATGGCGCAACTGTGTAGCATACGTTGACCTTTGTTATCTAGAAAAGCTAACGTTTGGCTTGGCTTGGTGGTAAGTCTCGACAATTTCCTCAATTTTTATGCGGCGTTCTGGCTTGGCGAGCACGTGCGGGCGGATGCGTTTAATATGCATCACAGCTTGTTCATAACTGACGAATGTTTTATGCCCGACTTGGGGGATTCCCTGTGCATCATCTTCTAGGCGTGGTTCACCGTGGATCAAAAAATAACTGACTAACATAATAAAGCTACGGCCTTGTCCGGCTTGACAATGCAGGTAGACACTTTTGCCGCTTAACACGCATTCATGCATGGCATCGATTGCTTGATGTGCTTGTGTGTTTTCGATATCAGTTGATAGGTCCTGCATTGGGCAGGCGTGGTGTTGAATGTTGTGTGTCTGCCAAGAGTCAGGTTGGATGGGCAGTCGTGGGCCAAAAAAGCTCAAACCAGTACCTGCTTGTTCATGCGGTTGTACCATCGAAACCACGAGCCCCAAGTTTTGTTCACGCGACAGTAATTTTCGCATCAGGTTATTGCCCACAGGGCTTGCCCAACTGCCATTTCTATAAGGCATGCCGCCGATAGTGATTTGGCCAAAGTCAGAATGGTAAGGTTGTTTGGCCGGGTGATAGTGCAGTTTGCTTAGTGTAACGCTGATAAGGAAGACTACGTTTCTGACAAACGGCAAACGCCAGGTGGCCAGTTGATTACGGCTGACTAATAGTGCTCCCATCGCCATGGCAGATAAGGTCAACAAGGCAACTGGGCTGCTTTCCAAGCTAGGCAAAGCTAGTTTCATATTCTACGCTCCAAATATAAATTCTTGAGGGGATTATATCTGCTTTAGCAAAAAAGTCTTCTCATCAATTCATTTCTTTTATTTTGGTCTGTTTTGGTGCGGCAGAAACTAAAGATCAGTAACCACTAAAGCGTCAGAGTCTTGTATAGCGAACTGCGGGGCCTTTGCCGTGTCGTTGTACTTTGTTGGATTGTATTAATTGGTTGAGTTTGCGAGTGGCTGTGTTGCGCGATACATTGAGTAGCTCAATAACATCACCAGTAGAGATTTCACTGCGTATTGATAGCAGTTTTAATATGGCTTCCTCATCGGTTGTTAGGTTGGCCGTGTCTGGGCTAAACCAAAAAATTAGCTTGACGAAGTCCCCAGTCTCGCGGTATTCAGGTTTTTTAATGCCAGCTTTTTTGCAGGCATCAAAAATGAGCTTAATGCCGGTGCCTAGTTTTTCGACCAAGTGAAAGCGCCGTGCTAAACGTGCAAGGTGAGGGTTGCGTAAATAAGTGGTGCCATCACCAAGATTTTTAATATCTACTAGTCCAGGGAAAGCGCCTGGGCTGAAAATTTCTAAACGATCATCGTACAGTGCACATTTAACACTGCCAGGTACGGTGTATTTGCGATGTAATAGTGCATTTACAATGGCTTCACGTAGTGCATCTGGTGGAATAATGGTTTTACCGGATAGCTTTGCCCCCTTCAATTGATAGTCTTTACGTAGCCAGTGTGTCATTAATTGCAGTGTTTCATGGCTAAGTTGTGGGATGGCGCCATTGATCTCACGGGTTTGAATAATATCGCGACCATCAGTGCCGGCAAATTGTGTGCATAAAACGTTAGCTTCAGGGATAAATTGTTCGGGTTGCTCGCAAAACATGAGTGTGCCTGCGACGGTGGCGTGGTAACTTTGTTGGTGCATGCTTTGTGTGATGACGCACTCTGCTAGTAGTTTCTTGTTTGTGTAGCTGGACCCATAACATGTTTTTAGTAAAGATGTTGCAAGGTCGTCAAGCGTGGCTTTGGTTGCTTCTTCATCATAGTAGTCGTGTTTACCTTCGCGAATCAGGTCTTGTATGTGCTCTGGTTGTGCCCGTCTATTGGAGCTGCCAACGCGGATATAAACGCCCTTTGGCATGCCTTCTTGCTTGATGTAAACCGGCCTTTTGGCACTGAATGGTACCTCAATAATCATAACCACACAGTCATTGAGATTCTTTTCATAGATATGTATAAATAAGCCAGGGCTGGTCGAATCATATAGGCTATTAGGGAAGTCTTCATAGAGGCGATCGCGATCCTTATCACTAGCACCAATAATTTTACGCGATTGGTCTTCGATGCCAATGATAATGCTGCCACCTGCGGTATTGGCAAATGCAACACAGGTTTTAATCAATGTTTGTAGGCTGGGTAATTTTGATTTAAATTCCAGCGTCTTTGACTCTCGTTCTGGGTAGATATCAGGTGTTTTAGCCATTATCGGTAAGCCCTATAAATTGCACCAATTGCACCAATATTAGCACAATTGCACCAATTGCACCAAATTAAGATGAATTGCACCAATTGCACCAATTGCACCAACGCTTGGCGATTGCATAAAATTCCCATATAATCAGCTGACTATGTGGACACTGCGAAAAGTACTAACCAGTCTATTTTTAGACCCCTTGAATGTGGCGATGATACTGCTACTCATTGCATTTATTTTTTTTGTGTTGCATTGGCATCGCACGGGTTTAACGTTGATGGCCATTGGCTTGTTTGGTTTATTCTTGTTGAGTTTGCCGGAAATTCCTAATCGTTTATTGTCACAGCTCGAGCGGCATTATGCGGCAGTGATTGAACCTGACCCTACCATTCACCAAGTGTTAGTGTTGGGTGCTGGGATGATTTATGACAAACGCTTGCCAGGGGATATGCAGCTGAGTGCTGCTAGTATTTTACGTTTGGTTGAAGCGATACGGCTTTATAAGAAATTACCTGAAGCGAAACTTATTCTATCGGGTGGTAAGACCATCGATGAGCATCAAGAAGCGAAAGTGCGCGAAAAATTAGCGGAGTTGTTAGCGGTGCCGGAAAAAGACATCGAGTTATTACCGCCAGCAAAAAACACGCATCAAGAAGCGCGTTTTGCTTCTAAGGTGGTTCAGCAGCAGCCGTTTTATTTAGTCACGTCAGCAGCGCATATGCGTCGATCAGTCGCCCTATTTAAAAAACAAGGTTTACATCCGGTTGCCGCCCCGTCGAACTTTATCGTGCGTTTAGGTAAGAAGAATCCGTATCGTTATTATATTCCGAATACGGGTAATTTAGTTAAAACCTATATATACCTGTACGAAACGATTGGTTATTGTTGGTATCGGTTGACTGGTGGTGTCTAATGGCCAGTCATTGCGAGCGTTAGCGCGGCAATCTCATGACATAAGCTAGATTGCTTCGTCGCAAGCTCCTCGCAATGACGGGCAGCTCCTCGCAATGACATAGTTGATAGCCCTTCGAGACAACCGCTTCGTGGTTTCCTCAGGGCAAGCGGAGGAAAGGGGCGGGATTATAAGTGAAAAAGATTACTATTAGCGAAATTGTCGCCCTGTATCACAAGTAAATTTTCGTTAAGAACAATGCGTGATATATTGACTTCGATGGGAAACAATCGAGGGAGACGATTATGCGTGTTTTTTCTGTTAATGCGGCAGGTCATGCCGTTTCTGAACCAACTCACCTTCAAGTATTTGCATCGCCTGGTCAGGCACCATTGAGAAGAGAACAGCAAAAGCAGTTGGCAGCGTATGAGGTCAATGTCAGTGAGGTGCAAAAAACCGCTGCAGGAATACACTTTACAAACGACAATCAATTAGCATTTTTGGTGACCTATAGTGGTGAAAGGTTAGAGGTAAAGCCCTTTACTTCAAGTGGTTCTACGGGTGTTGATATTGATGAAACGGCGGCGTATGCGCGTCTCATTAGCATGTCACGCGAAACGCATATATTAATGAAAACCATGTCAAAAGTAAGCCGGTTGGATGGTGCTATTAATTTATATTTGAGAACGGTTACGCGTGAAAAAATTGCTGCTGATGACATTCTGCCGAAACTCACTCGGTGGTTTGCAAGCAAAATACGGCAAGTAGTATCGCTTGCTGAGGTTGATTGCATGACACTAGAAGGCAAGGCATTACTTATCGATAGTCTCGATAAAGACGCGACGTCAGCAGCTATTGCTGCGCTTGGAAATGTGGCGGTTGATTCTGCACCTGCAGTAACAACGGCACCGACAGGGCAGCGGCCAGTGCCTGGTTTTTCAGAGCCAGCGCCGGGAAGCCCAGCGTCAAGACGTTTGGTGTCGTGTCCTGCAGCTAGCTTGTTTAAACCCACTACGGATTCAAGTCATGGTCGCTTGCCTGTATTGAGACCTTCAAGAGCGATGCCTGCAGGAACGCCGCCTAAATTAAATATGGCAATGATAGCCGGTGGTTCGGCGGTGAGTCGTACGCCGCTTACGCCACGCGCAGACAGTGGCGCATCAGCTTCGCCGGTTGTAGCAGCTGTTGCAGAGCACAAGTCGCCTGAACATAAGGTGTTAACGCCAGCTGCTCGACCACCAGCCACCAGTTCGCCGGCAAGCAACAGGAGCCGCCTGTGGAGAGCGGTGGGAGTTGTGGCGACGGTTGCGGGGATGGTGTTCGTTGCAAAGCATAATAAAACGGAAGCTAAGAAAGCTGTCAAGGGTGTGGCAAAAGCGATGCGCCCATGAGGTGGTTAAGCGCAAGCTGCCCCGTGGCACATTAAATACCACGCAAAATTATGATAAGGCCACTTCTTCACAAGGCGGTCTTCAGCGCGTGGCGTCATCGTAATCACGTTATAAGTTTTCTCGGTGGCATAGCGATCATAGATAATCGGCGCCTGCGGCCAGCGCAGTACATCAACTGTGTGTGCAACATGCTGAATAGGCGCGATGCCCGTGGCATTTTGAATATACAGCACGCGATTTTGTTTTTGGCTGATAGCAATCATTTGTTCGGTCATGTTTTGCATGTTATTCATATTATGAAAACGATTCTGTATCGTAGTGAATAACCAAGGGGCGGTGAGGTATTTAAAAATCAGTAGCAACACAATCAATAAAAACGATAGGTGCTGTATTTTTTGCGAAGCATTAAAAATGATATACGCCATTAGCATGCCAATCAGTGGTAATAATGGCGTATAGTAACGTGCGGCAGGCCAGTGTCCCCATGATAGCCAGCACGGCAACCAATTAATTAAACATACCCAAAAAGCGATATGTGCGATAGAGCTGAATGATTGATGCAATATTTTTTTTCTTTTGCATAGCAGGACCCATAGGCAGACAGCGCTGGTGGGTAATAGGTTCATTATTAATGAAGCGGGCGCATACCACAGAACAGTGTAGAGGTAGTGGCCCCAGGTGTTTTTGTCGGTTGCGCCCATCTGTCCAATGAGTTGACCGATAAAGCCTGGGCTAAAAAAGTGCGAATATAAAAAAGGAAATGCCAATACGGCTGTGTGTATTAGTAGCGATCGCCATTGCCATAATAGCCGACGGTTAGGGTGGAGCCAGAGTAATACCGCGGCAAGTGAACCATAAAAAGTATAGGCGCGTGGTTCTTTAGTTAAAAATCCTAAGGCGATGCAGATGCAGCCAAGCAGCAATAGCCGGTTAGATTTTCGCTCAACAGCTAGCCACAGAGAGGCAAATGAACCAAGGATAAAAAATGAAAACAGTGGGTCGGTATAAGCGAGCCAGCCACGGCGAGTTAATAAGTCCCATGAAAAATAAAATGCAGTAGCCCACAGCGCATAGCGCTGATTAGCGCTAAGTTGTTTGGCTAAAAAATAAGTCAGCGCAGCGCTAGCCACGGTAGCTGTGGCTGTAATAAGCCGTGAGGCCAATAGCACATGTTTAAAGCCGATGAGCGATGCTAAGCACATCACCAGGAATTTCATCAAAGGTGGGCGTGGATAAATATCGCCGAGTGTTAAATTGGTGAACCAATGGCCGCTATGGTACATCTCCATTGCTGCCATGGTGTAGTTGCCTTCTTCGCCGGATAGCGGCACCCATAAGGTGAGGTATAGGCTGATGGCAGCCAATATAATGTAACCGAGCAATAGTCGGTCATGCTTTTCTGGGTGTAGGTTCCAGGTTTTCCACGGTAATGCGATTGTTTTCATCGCGACATTATCGTAACTTGCCCGGGAAAATGCAATTTGTTTTAATTTAGTGCATAATTCGCCTCATGTGGAATATAGGTGACATAGTTGATCAACTGTCAGGCTTGGTGTCTGATATAAACCCAACGTTTGCGGTAGGTTTGTGGGCGGCGTTCATTGTGTCGATGCTGTACGTCTTGGATAAAAAATACGACTTATCGAAAATACTGACGGAAGAGCGAGAGCTTGTTGATATGGATGATGGATATGTGGGGTTTCAATGGAGTTGTGGGCATCGGTTAGTATCGCCATGGAAGCAAGAAGCTAAATTATTGTCACACCGTCGCAGGCGTTACCCTGGGCAATATGAGCATGCATTGTTTCGTCTGTTGCATGAGGAGCAGGCCCTGCTCGGTATTGCAGAAGAGGATGCGCATGAAACTATAGGGGAGGCAACATCACCATGAGTCAGTTATCTGATATTGCGCAATTAGCGGCTGCTGGTAATGGTACGGATACTACGCCTACACATGTTGGCGGCAACGGTGTGCAAGTAGTCGTCTGGCTAGCTTGTACGGTGCTTTTTTTTTACGGCTTTCATCGATGCGCAGATTATCATACGCACCCTCAGCGGTATAACAATGACGATGGTAGTAAGCGTTGGCATGCGATTTTTTGTGGTCATAATCTGTTGACCCGCCCTGAATTAGATGTAGAGGCCGCGGCAGGTGCAACAGTTGAGACAGGTAGTGAGTATGTGCCGCCACTGGTAAGGCTATCATCGATGGGCTAATCATTGTGTGCTACACGGTGAATTCAGTCGGACAATTTGTTATGATGGGCGCGCCAAATAACGAGTAACTAGAGGCTCTCATGACCCAAACACATTTCGAACTAGCCAACGCGCTGCGCGTTTTGGCTATGGATGCTGTACAAAAAGCCAATTCCGGACACCCTGGTATGCCTATGGGCATGGCTGATATTGCCGAAGTCTTATGGAATGAGTTTTTACACCATAACCCTGCGAACCCCAATTGGTATGACCGTGATCGCTTTATTATATCGAACGGCCATGGCTCGATGTTATTGTATTCATTATTACATTTGAGCGGTTATGATCTTTCTTTGGAAGAATTGAAAAATTTTCGTCAATTGCATTCAAAAACACCGGGGCATCCTGAAGTGAATGAAGCACCGGGCGTGGAAACCACGACGGGCCCATTGGGGCAAGGTTTGGCCAATGGTGTCGGTATGGCACTGACAGAGAAGATGTTAGCCGCACACTTTAATCGTGATGATCATACGATTGTTGACCACTTTACTTACGTGTTTACAGGTGATGGTGGTTTGATGGAAGGTGTTTCGCATGAGGCATGTTCATTTGCCGGCACATTGGGCTTGGGTAAGCTGGTTGTGTTCTGGGATGACAACGGCATTTCCATTGATGGTAAAGTTGTGAATTGGTTTGCTGATGATACCGCTGAACGTTTTCGTGGCTACCATTGGCAAGTGATTGAAGCTGTTGATGGTCATGACGCGGAAGCAATTAATCAAGCGATTCAACAAGCGCAAGCGAATACGGATCAACCAACATTGATTTGCTGCAAAACCCAAATTGGTTTTGGTGCGCCGAATAAGGCTAATACGGAGGGCGCACACGGTGCCCCATTGGGTGATGATGAAATTGCTTTGGTGCGTGAAAAATTGAATTGGTCACATGCGCCATTTGATATTCCAGACACCACTTATAAGGGTTGGGATGCTAAGGCTATTGGTCAGTCACTGGAGGATAGCTGGAATAAAGCATTTGCAAAATATGAAACGGCCTATCCAGAATTAGCCAGTGAATTTTTACGTCGTCAACAAGGCCACTTGCCTGAAGGCTTTGAGCAACAATGTCAGCAATGGTTAACCGATTTATTAAAGGATCCTAAAAAAGAAGCGACACGTAAATCATCTGGCGCGATGATTGCGCGCTTAGCGACGATTTTGCCAGAAATGATTGGCGGTTCAGCTGACTTGAGTGGCTCGAATTGCACCAACTGGAAAGCGCAAACAACGTTAACGCCACAACAATTTGAAGCGAACTATATCCATTATGGCGTGCGTGAATTTGGTATGGCGGCAATGATGAATGGCATGGCATTGCACGGTGGTGTGATTCCATTTGGCGGAACATTTTTGGTGTTTTCTGATTATGCGCGTAATGCGATACGTTTAGCTGCGATGATGAAGCAGCGCGTGATTTTTGTGTTAAGTCATGATTCGATTGGTTTAGGTGAAGATGGTCCAACGCATCAACCGATTGAGCAATTATCAAGTCTTCGTCTCATACCTAATTTAAATGTATGGCGACCATGCGATGCTGTAGAAACAGCGGTAGCGTGGCAGCAAGCTTTGCAGTATCAAGGCCCATCAGCGTTGCTGTTAACGCGTCAATCAGTGGAGCCATTGGTGAAAACTGAAGAGCAAGCAAAAGCGGTGGCGCGTGGTGGTTATGTGATTGCTGAGGCCGATGGAGATATCGATGGTATCGTGATGGCAACAGGTTCAGAAGTGGAATTAGCTGTAGCAGCACAAGCACAATTAGCACAGCAAGGTGTGCATGTGCGTGTGGTGTCTTTGCCATGCTGGAAGACTTTCTTGGCGCAAGATCAAGCATATCAAGACAGTGTATTACCTAACGATATTGCATTACGTGTTGCTATTGAGGCGGGCAGTCCAGATTTATGGTACCGCTTTATTGGTACGCAAGGGCGAGTGATGGGCATTGATAGTTTTGGCTTATCGGCGCCATATCAGCAAGTCTATCAAGCATTTGGTTTGACGACTGATGCGATTGTGCAGGCAGTTAACGAACTCAAGCAAACCGAAACGGTTGCTTAAATTAACAATCAACAAAAGAAACAACAGGAGAATAATAGATGACAATTCGAGTAGCAATTAATGGCTTTGGACGCATAGGGCGTAATGTATTACGAGCATTGTATGAATCAGGTCGTACTGATGAAATTAAAGTGGTAGCAATTAATGACTTAAGCCCGATTGATCTTAGTGTGCATCTATTAAAATACGACAGTATTCATGGGCGCTTTCCTGTGCACGTGGAAGTACATGGCACTGATATGATGGTCGGTGGCGACCACATTGAAATGTGTGCTGATCGTGATCCTAAAAATATTCATTGGGATAAGTATGATGTTGACGTGGTATTTGAGTGCACTGGATTTTTCGCTAGTAAAGAAAAGGCCAAAGTGCATTTAGAAGCAGGCGCCAAGCGTGTTTTGATTTCTGCACCGGCTGGTAGCGATGTAAAAACAATTGTTTATGGTGTGAACCAAGACACATTAACCGATGAAGATATTATTGTATCGAATGCTTCTTGCACTACTAACTGTTTGGCACCACTGGTGAAGTCATTGAATGATAGCGTTGGTGTTGAGCGCGGTTTGATGACAACGATTCATGCTTATACTAATGATCAACGTTTGCATGATGCGCCACACTCGGATATTCGACGTGCGCGCTCTGCTACGCAATCAATGATTCCTGCGAAGACGGGTGCCGCTGCGGCGG
The DNA here is from genome assembly GCA_029210045.1 of Coxiellaceae bacterium. GTDB lineage: Bacteria > Pseudomonadota > Gammaproteobacteria > Coxiellales > Coxiellaceae > JARGNX01. The sequence goes on along the minus strand of JARGNX010000013.1, from coordinate 35,144 downwards.
TGGGTTTGGTATTACCTGAATTGGCTGGCAAGTTAGATGGTTTTGCTTTCCGTGTGCCAACCATTAATGTTTCTGTAGTGGATTTAACATTTGAAGCTTCGCGTGAAACAACTGTAGAAGAAATTAATCAAGTGGTTAAAGCCTCTGCGGATGGTGACTTGAAAAATATTTTAGGTTTCTGTGATGAGCCTTTGGTATCTATTGATTTTAATCACTGCCCATTATCTTCTGTTTTTGATGCTGGCCAAACGCGTATTATTGATAACCTGGTGAAGGTGGTGTCCTGGTATGACAACGAATGGGGCTTCTCTAATCGTATGTTAGATACTGCTTGCGCGATGTTTGGTGTTAAATCAAAACCAGTAGAAGCGACTGCCGTTGCGGTTTAGCGATGTGCTGTCACCTTGAATGAAGACTTTGTCATCCCGGAAATTGCGAAGCAATTATCCGGGGTCCAGGATGACATAGAAAAGAAGGACTTAACAATGTTAGCAAAATTTACTGACTTGAACTTAAGCGACAAGCGCGTATTGATTCGCGAAGATCTTAATGTGCCTTTAAATGACAAGGGACAGATTACAGAAGAGACTCGCATTCTACGTGCGTTACCAACTATTCAGCATGCGCTTGAAGCGGGTGCAAAAGTGATGGTGATGTCACACCTGGGCCGACCCACCGAAGGCGAGTTTGATGAAAAGCTTTCATTAAAGCCGGTTGCTGAGCGTTTGCAGCAATTATTGAATCAGCCCGTTCGTTTGGAAAAGGATTGGCTTGATGGGGTGGAGCTAAAAGATGGCGAGCTCGTGTTGTGTGAGAACGTTCGATTCAATAAAGGTGAAAAAGCTAATGATGTTGAGTTAGCAAAAAAAATGGCAGCTTTATGTGATGTGTTTGTGATGGATGCATTTGCTACGGCGCATCGCGCACAAGCATCGACAAGCGGTGTGGCCGATCATGTTCGTCTGTCTTGTGCGGGTCCTTTGTTACTGGCTGAGTTAGATGGCTTAGGTCACGCGATTGAAAACCCAGCGCCGCCTATTGTTGCCGTGGTTGGTGGCAGTAAAGTATCGAGTAAGATTGAAGTATTACAGTCGTTACTTAAAAAAGTAAACTGCTTGATTGTTGGTGGTGGCATAGCAAATACCTTATTGGCAGCGAAAGGTTTTGAGGTCGCTGATTCATTGTATGAGCCAGAGTGGTGTGATAAAGCAAATGCTTTTTTTGAAGAAGCGGCAGAGCGCCATGTGAATGTGCCTTTGCCTATTGATGTAGTGGTATCCAAAGAGTTTTCGAATGATGCGCAAGCTCGAATCGCTGATATTGATGATGTAAAGCCAGGTGAAAAGATTTTAGATATTGGACCAAAAACAGCCGAGTTATATGCGGAGCACTTGATGCATGCAGGAACGGTTATTTGGAATGGCCCAGTTGGTGTGTTTGAGCTTGAGCCCTTTAGTAAGGGTACAGAGCGAGTCGCTGAAGCCATTGCGCATTCGGATGCTTATTCAATAGCGGGTGGCGGTGATACGTTAGCAGCAATAGCCAAATATCATTTGGCAGATGATATCTCTTATATTTCAACAGGCGGCGGCGCATTTTTAGCGTTATTAGAAGGTGAGAAATTACCAGCTGTGGCAGCGTTACAGGTGCCCGAAGTTTCGTCTGCAAGAGGTTAGTATGAATAAGCATAATGATCAGCAATACCAGCGTCGCACTAAAATTGTGGCGACACTTGGCCCTGCAACCGATGATGAAAGCGTTTTATCAGCTATGGTCGATGCTGGTCTGAATTTGGCGCGTTTAAATTTTTCACATGGTGAGCACAGCGAGCATTTGGCGCGGATTGAACTGATACGTAAGATAGCCAAAGCAAAAAATAAAATTATTGGTATTATTGCTGATTTGCAAGGCCCAAAAATTCGTATTGCTTCTTTCCAGCAAGGAAAAATTGAGCTGAGTGCGGGCGATGAATTTATTTTAGATGTTGAAATGGATGCGGATGCGGGTAATAACTCACGAGTTGGTGTGCTTTATCCGCAGTTGATTAAAGATGTTAAAGCTGATGATACTTTATTATTGGATGATGGTCGCTTGCAGCTTAAGGTGAACCGTGTCGAAGGCAGTTGTATTTATACCACGGTATTAAATAATGGTGTGCTGTCGAATAATAAAGGTATAAATTTATTGGGTGGCGGTTTATCTGCAAAGGCGCTTACCGAAAAAGATAAGACTGATCTTAGCTTTGCGCTGGAGCATCAAGTTGATTACATTGCTTTGTCCTTTGTGCGGCATGCTGAAGACGTGCTGGAAGCAAAGCAACTCATTGCCAAAGCGGCAGGAACAGCAGGTGTTATTTCTAAGATAGAGCGCAGTGAGGCGCTGGATCGAATGGAAGAAATTATCGCGTGCAGTGATGCGATCATGATAGCGCGTGGTGATCTTGCTGTTGAGATAGGTGATGCAAAAGTGCCTGTAGTGCAAAAAGAGATTATTCACTTGGCACGCAGTATGGATAAGCCGGTGATTACGGCTACCCAAATGATGGAATCGATGGTGCGCTCAACGGTGCCGACACGTGCTGAAGTATCCGATGTGGCTAATGCGGTATTGGATAATACTGATGCGGTAATGTTGTCTGAAGAAACGGCAGTGGGTGAGCATCCGCCATTAGTAATTGAAACCATGGCGCGTGCTTGCGAAGCGGCTGGTGATTATAAAAAATCACAAATGTCACGCCACCGAGTGGAGTGCCAATTTGGCCGAATTGATGAGGCGATTGCAATGGCAACGATGTATACCGCCAACCATTGCAACATTAAAGCGATTATCGCATTAACTGAATCGGGTGCTACGCCGCTATGGATGTCACGGATTCGTACTAGCATTCCGATTTATGCGTTAAGTCGCTTTAAAAAAACCCTAGGTAAGATGACGCTTTATCGTGGTGTTTATCCGGTGGAGTTTGATGTTACTCGATATACGCGCGATGAAATTAATAAGGCGGCGATTGACTGTTTGCAAATGTGCGGTGATTTGCATAAAGGCGATCAGGTCATATTGACCAAAGGTGATCATATGGGTGTTGGTGGTGGAGCCAATGCGATGAAGATTTTGGTTGTCGGTCAAGTGTTGTGATAGCATAGTAAAATAAACTCAAGGATGAGGTTCTCTATGGCAAAGGCCAAAACCAAAACTAAAGCTAAAGCTAAAGCCAATACACAAGCATCAGGTATTAGTGCGTCCCTGTTGATAGGCGTGGCAATGTTGTTTTTCCTTTACGATGTATTCTTGCAAGTCAGTCCCAGTGTCATGGTGCAACAGCTAATGAAGGCATTTCATTTGAATGCTTTAGCGTTGGGTAATTTATCAGCAACATACTTTTATATTTATACGATTATGCAAATTCCTGTTGGTTTGCTTTATGATCGTTTTGGCGTGCGTGTGATCATGATATCTGCGATGTTTGAGTGCACGCTTGGGGCTTTTATATTTGCAGTGGCGCCAAATATCTATTTTGCTATATTTGCACGATTTTTAATGGGATTAGGTTCAGCATTTGCTTTCGTTGGTGTGTTGAAGATTGCGGCCACATATTACTCTGGTAATCGTTTGGCGACCTTGGTGGGTTTAACTACTGGCTTAGGTATGGTGGGCGCAATGATTGCTAATATTTCTTTGACTCAGCTCGAAGACCTTTTTGGTTGGCGAGGCGCTATGATTGTTACCGGGATTTTAGGGATAGTTATCACTATTGTCCTTGCGTTGTGTTTAATTAAATTTAAAGAACCGAAACGAAAAAAAATGAAAAAGCACAAATCAGTGATGCCACTGGTTTTGCATTTATTAGGCACGATGAAGCGGCGTTCGATTTGGGTTAATGCGCTTATTGCTTTTATGTTATATGTTCCTGTGGCAGTGTTTGCAGAGCTGTGGGGTATCCCATACTTAAAGCAAGCGCAGCACTATACGCCACTAGCAGCCTCGATTATTAACTCTATGTTATTTTTTGGTGTGGCATTAGGTGGCCCTGCAATCGGCTATTGCTCGGATCGTATTAAAAATCGAAAGTTATTTATTTTGACCAGCGCTATTTTAGGCTGCATTGTCTTGTCAGCAATTATTTATATTCCGGGCCAGTCTATGTGGTTCTCGGGTTTATTATTTTTTATTGCTGGATTTGTTGCCGGTTCGCAATCATTGAGCTTTGGCATGGCCAGTGAGTTGAGTCCACCAACGATAGCTGCTACAGCATTTGCATTTACTAATTTGGTGATTAATGTGGGTGTGTCGGTATTTCAGCCCGTGGTGGGTGCGATTCTAGATGCACATTGGGTGGGGCGTTTATCACGGCTGAACGTGCCTGTGTTTGGACATAATACTTTTGGCATTGCTTTAACGGTATTGCCCGTTGCCTATGCCGCTATAATTCTGTTGCAATTTTGGTTGCCTGAAACCCATGGCCGTTCTGCGATTCATAAATAACCTTAATACAACAAGCCGAATAAGTATAAGGGTATTCTATTCGCAAATCCCGATTCAATTCCATCAATGGCGAGATAGCTATTTTCAACGCCTTTTATTTGTTTTGATTTTTTTGATTGTCCGCCTACCTCAAAGATTAGGGAGTCATCAATCATAAAATCTGCTTTGTTATGTGTTGTTATGCGATGGTTTTGTGAAAGTTGGTTGGCAAAAAAGTTTCTCTGACGCCGCCAATATCCACGGGCAATTTTAACTCGTTATGAATGACGGAAATTAAATTAGTATTGTCTAAAAAAATCTTGGCGGGTTTTCTTACTAAACGTAGAAATTTCACTATATATTACAATGGGTCACTTTGTGATATCCTCATGTTCCTTATATATAGTGTGCGAGCATGAAGCGGATGGCGTCATCATCAATATCTAGTCGATTAACGATCCCCGTCATTGTGTTTTTATTGGTTATCACGGCGAATTTCCCGGTTGATATTCATGTGCCTGCCATGCCAGTTATTGCGCGGCAATTAGGTATTTCAGTTTCGCATACGCAGCTAACAGTGAGTTTATTTTTATTAGGTTACGGCATGTTCCCATTATTATATGGAGGCTTGTCTGATGCTTTTGGTCGACGCAACAGTGTATTGCTGGCGTTGGCGGTATTGATAGCGGGTAGTGTGGTGTGTGCAATGGCAACGTCTGCATCCATGTTGTTAGTGGGCCGCTTTATTCAGGGGGCAGGTACCGCCGGTTGTATGTCTATACCACGAGCAATTATGCGAGATAGCTATGCGCCTGATCAGATGGCGCGTATTTCTTCGTTTATGGGAATAGCTATAGAGTTGAGCTTGGCGTTATCGCCTGCGCTGGGTGGTTTCTTAGTGCAGCATTATGGCTGGCACAGTAACTTCGTTTTTATTATTGTATTGGCGGTATTTGCAGCATTGAGTGTGATTTTTTATTTTAAAGAATCGAACATTCATGCCCATAAAGATGCTATTAAACTTCGCAATATGATCAGTAATTGCAAATCAGTAATAACAAATCGCACGTTTATTCGATATAACATTTGTACGATTGCTGCGTTTAGTTGTGGCATGGCCTATTTTACTATCAGTCCATTTATTATCCAGGATAATTTACATTACAGTGCCCAAGGCTATGGCTTGATCAATTTGTATGTGACTGCGGCGATTGTTATTGGATCGTTAATTAATGCGCTGTGTGTTAAAAAGTTTGGTATTAATCGCATGGCGACATTGGGTTTGGCCTTACTATTGTTATCGGGTGTTATTTTATTAGTGATTGCGGTGTCTGTTCCATTAACACTGATAAATTTCTTACTGCCTTGTATTTTAGCTTTCTTCGCTTTGGCGTTTTTATTCGGTACTTGTATGAGTGGCGCTATGCAGCCATTTGCAAAACAAGCGGGTATGGCAGGTTCGGTATACTCGATGTTGCAAACCATTACGGCCTTTATAGTGACAACCATTATTAGTATTGTGCCGCATGATAATGGCCAGACATTAGGGATTACTTTTGTTGTATTGTCGGGTTTGGCATTGTGGTATTTTTTGTCATCTCGGACTGGCCGATAATATATGATATCCTTGCAGCAGTTATAAATAGCATAGAGATACAGCCATGGATCTATTTGGAAAAATCATGATGTTAGCCGCTGCCGTGTTTATGGCGTGGATGGCATATCGTTATATTAAGCACGACAAGGCAGCATTTTCACGTGCGAACTTATCAAAATCAGCAACAACTTTAGGTATATTAGCATTGGCGCTAATTGCCTTTATTGCGTTACTAGTCATTATGCTGCGCGGCGGTTGGTGAACTGGAGCTAGTGCATGAAAGCTTTTCGCTGGGTATTGGTGGGGCTGTTGCTGCTGAGTGCAGTGGTTGTGACGGGCTGGATGTTGCTTGTTTATTTTGGCTTGGGCATTACTGATGGTTTCTCGTGGCTAAAACAGCATTATCCTGCACTTTATCCTATTGTTCGTTGGTCGCCTTTAATATATCCGATCAGTGTTTTTGCAAGCTTGAGTTTTCATTTTACGTGTGAAAAGCGCTGGCCTTATTGGACGTTGTTGGGGTTGCTGCTGCCATTTATTCTAGCGGTTATTTGTTGTTGGGTTGCTTTGTTTGTAATGAAGCATGATACTCGCGGGCAATGGGTACCGTTCCATCCAAAAGCCACGGATTACATTTGTTCTCCCACACGAGTTGTTCGCGTGGCCTCGTATGGCTACTCTATTATTGACTATACACCTAAGTCCATTTCTGGCGGTGTTGCTAAGACGTATCAACAATTGCAGCTCAAACTAGGTGATAGTTTGAAAAAATGCAAAAACAAACAAGGGCATGCCGTGCCCGTTATTTCACCGGCTACCGTTAAATCCAAGCTATAATTACCTCATTCTTTATTGATAGGGGTGAGGCAATGAGACGTGTAGTAATGATATGTGTATTGGCTTTGGTAGCTTCAGGCTCTGCTTTTGCCGCTCAATATTTTAATGATAAAGGCATTAATGATGCGAATTTGATAAAGCCGTATGATTCAGCCGCGTCACAATCGTCGTCAGCGAATAAGCACAAGGTGCATAAAAATCAGGTGTTGCAGAATCGCTTAACACCCTTACAAACTAAGCAGCTGGGTAAATTGTGTGGTAGTACGCCTATATGTCAATGCATTACCTCTAATCAACAGGCGAAATCGTATTTAGGCTTTGACTACGCGAGCATCGCTAAGTTATGTCAACAATAAATTACTTGTCACGCTTTTTGTGTATCACGTTATAAGCGTTGTGTAGCAGTGAGTCAGGATTACTGTAAGGTATATCATAATTCAGTGTCCACATCGAAATGCCATGATAGTGGTTCTTTATAAGATAAGCGGCCGTTTGTTTTATATAGAGAGGGTCGGGGTAGCTTATAAACTGATAAGTCTTTCGCTTAACGCGTTTATCTTTGTGTCGCACAGTAACCCAATAAGAGTGCGCATTTATAATGCTTGCTGGCTTGCTAAAGGTATATTGATGAATGCTCGATTTTATCTTGGCATGATGGTAAGTGCCATATCTTTCATAGCAGTCATGGTAGGGGTAGTTCACTACGGGGATATGGTTGTGTTTGATTTTAACCACCGCTTGACGTAAGCCATAGTGGTGTTTCTTATCGCCATTGTAGATGGTGTTCATCACGCCATATGCCGGTAAAGCAATTACCGTTTTATTATTGCTAAGGCCGTGTTGGTGGTAGTAGTTCAGGGTGTTTACTATTGAAATGGTTTTGTAGCTGGGTTTAGGCCCGCCGTAAGGGGCGGTTACTTTTCCTAGCGTAGCATCCAGCTCTGCATAAGGGATGACACCGCCATAAAAAGTATATGACATGACGTTAGCCCAGCTGACATATTGGGCCCACTTGCTGGGGGCTGGATATCTTTTTGCAAATTTAACGCCGACTGGCAGGTCGAGCGTAATGTAATCGTTTTGTAAGCCAGCTTTGTTCATGGCTTGGCGTAGGTCTTTAATCAAGGTTGGAAATGCTTTTACATCAACTAAGTCGTTGTCGAAAAAATTTTCCCAGTCGATATTAATACCGCTAAGACCGTAGTCATTATTTGAAAGCATGTTCACTACTGAATTAACAAAGCGCTGCCTTGTTTTTGCATCAAGAAATATTTGATCGGCTGCCTTGTTTTCCCAATGACCAATGGAGGCGATGACTTTCGTATGCAATTTATTTTGTTTTATCCACTGATGGATAAGCGTTAAATTGTCACCGTTGGTTTTTGAAACGGGCAGAGTGCTGTCATCGCTAATGAGTAATACCGAGTAATTTAAAATATCGAGATGAGCGATTGCTTTATTGTGTTGGTCTAGGGTTGTTTCATCTATTGGCTGTTGTGCGAGATAGTAGAATGCACTTAATATAGGTTGATTGTTGTTTTGTTGTTGAGTGTGACCGTTATGACAAGCGCTGAGCAGGAGAGGAGAAGCTAACAATAATATAAAATTCCTTAACGCCTGTCGCATTGTGTCTTCCTTGTTTGGTTGCGTGAATATAGTGTACTACGCTTTATATTGTATTGATAAGTTTATTGCTATGCATATCGAAAATCTCAACTTCAGTTAATTGTTTGGGTTGTATCTGATACAGGTAGTCGCCTTGGTGTTGTGGAGCATTTAATATGCGTTGATTGAAAACAGCTACATTAGTTCCAGACGATTGCCTAGCTGATCGTGCAAGCAAGCCTGGGAAGCCTTGGTTATAAAGTCTTGATCCGATGTCTTGTGTTTTAGTATAAGAACCTTTCGAAATTAATGCCGGCATTTTGCTTGTTTGCTGCCTTAAATCGATTAATGCTGATTGGCAGTGTACACTAAAAACTGTGCGTATATTACAAACAGGCTTACTTGCATTGGCATTAATTAAACTTGGGGCATCGGCGAGAAATCGTTTCCAATGATAAATGGTTTCATAAAATGTGGTTTCAAGTGCTAAGCAGCCATACCAGACAGCATAATTGCCACTACCAAAACGACTGCTGGGCCATGTGCGTTGTGAAAATATATAATTGATTGCATTGTATTGCAATTCATCGAATGAAAATCGATTAGAAAAATCAGCTGCCATTTCAGCTTGTTGCCAATCCAAGGGATCATCACTTAAATCGTCAAAATGATTTATGTTCAGCTGTACACCGATGGTATTACGAAATGCTATGTCATCGAGATTAGTTATTTTATTTATTATATTAAGCATAGTTACTGCATTTTTTGATTTTCAAGGTAATCGTGTACGCGCACCAAGCCTAAGAATCCTTCTTCAAATACCACTTCGACGGGGGTCCTGCCATGAAAAAATTGATTCGTCGTTTTAGGCCAAGCATAGGCTAACTCCAGATTCATTGGAAAAAGCATACGCAATAATTTATGAATGGCTAATAAAAAACGAACGCGATCATAGGTATCTCTATCAAAGCGAATAGCTGAAGTCCCGTTTTTGTAGCGGTTGATGGTCGAATGAGTCTTGCTAGAAAAATCTAATAATTTGGCTTGCTCTTCATAAGTAAGTTTCCAGTGCTCAAACAATCGCATAATCATGTTGGTTAAGCGAGTAGCATGTTCAGAATCGATGTCATCATATTGAACTGCGCGAGCCATCAGAACCCTCCAGTTTGAGTATTTTCTATACTATTCATTATAGTACCAAATAATACTATTTCAAGTATTATTTGGTACTATTTAATTATTTGGCTAATCTGTTGAATTTTAATGATAAAAAGCAGCGCCGGGGCTTAATAGCGCTGCTGATACTTGGTTTTTATGCAAAGCTATAGCTGGCTCTGACGTATGGTCCATTGACATCAAAGTTACTTTGTACTTGCGCATCGGTTGAAATCGCAATGGTTCCGCCATTGAATGCACCCGGTACTAAAGTAGCTGGTACAGTTTGACGAATGCCATCTAAATAAATCGAGAACAAGTAACCAGCCTCCAAGCTGAAGCTAGAGCCAGATTTAAAGTCAAAGTCATATGATAAGCCCAATGTGCTATCGAATTCCGGTACGACAGCCGTTTGGCTTTGATCGGCCAGTGAAGTTTGTGTTGGTGTTGTATTGCCGACGCTGCCTGTGGCATTTCCAAGCGAGATAAAGTACGCATTAGTAGCCATTGACCCAACTAATATTGATGCGCCCATGCTTGCTGTTATACCAAAGTGATGGCCGATAAAGCCAACGGCGTTAAATCCTAATCGGGGGCCCATTGCTTTATATTTGGAGGTGTTGTAAGAATCAATAGTATATGCGCTTCCGTCGACAGTTACGGTGCCGGCGTAGCTAGCAGAAAGGCTTTGTTTTAAATAAGAAGCAGCTAGTCCAGCAAATGGTTCAAAGCGAATATGTTGGCCGAGATTTAATATGCGTGCATAAACTAAATTGACCTGGTCTAAATTAAAGGTAGCGGCACCACTGGCGTTAGAGCCATTTAACCGCTGCGCAAGGGGGCCAAAATAATATGGCGGCGCAATAGAATCAGTGGCAGTACCAGCAGCTGTAGCGGAATTAGTGTCAGTCGAGCTAAAGTCTAACCAATCGAGTTTAATTTGATCAGCGCTATCAGCAAAAGTGTATTGCAAACCTAAAGTAAATGCCGAGGTGTAAGACGGATAAACAAATTTTTGTTGCCAGCTCGGTGATGGTACGGGAAGCGGTGTGGTATATACCGCATATTCCAGATTCGAAGCGCCGGCTTCTAAATAAAGCCACGCAGCGCTAACGCCGAAACCAGGAGCGACTTTAGGGAGTGATGTCTTAGTTGGTGTTTCAACACCACCGGCTTGCACCGTTAATGCAGGAATTAAACAGGTTAAACCAACGAGTGATAATTTACACAGAGATTGCTTCATTGCGGTAAGAGTCCATTTTAAAAAAACAATTTGGCACTATATCAGATTCATTTGTTGGTTGCGATAGCGTCGCGCTTTTGACAATGCTTCTCTTCTAAGATAGGTTGCAAATATTTTGATGGATTTAAATTAAGGCATTTTAAAAGTGGTCTGGCACCTTTTAGGTTCGGGTAGTTTTAATACAGTTTATATCAATGAGGATCGTACCGAAGTTTTTAAGCTGCGGCACGCTTTATTTGATTCTGATTTGCCAGATAGATCAGTACGACTGTGGAACTTGATCAATGATCATATTTTACCGCCAGCCGAACTAAGAACGATTCCTGGCTTAGGTGATGGATGGGTGTGCCCCTTCATTGAAGGGGTAGCTCCAACAGATCAAGAAATTCAGCACGCAGTGGTAGATATCTTTAACAAAACAGGTCGAGTAGTTGTTGATGCTACGGTAGAAGGAAATTTTATCAAGACCCCTAGCGGTCAAGTGGTTTGTGTGGATATTGGCTGTGCTTTGCAAATAGAGTCAGAAGAAAAAGATTTACACCTGGGGGGATTAAAGCGAGAGCCGAGTAGTGAAAGTCTCCATACATGGGATCGCCTTTCCTCGGATGATGGCTATTGTTTGCTTGAGGAGGATGAGGAAGAATTCCCTAAAGCGATTTCCACCATCAAAGCCATACTATATATTCAGCAACATCGGCCTGATATTGCTCAAGTAGATTTTCTTAAGCGCGATGCTGACTTAGTAAAAGTACTCGCTAATGCCTATTTAGAACCAATACTTGCAAGGCGCAGCATGAGAGAGAAGCGTATGCAAGCAGATGTGGCTCGCTTCAGTGGGGTGATAAAAGCATTGCAAACGGATAGCCATGCAACACTGATTTCAATACTGGGCCTATTAAAACCCAGGTCTGAGCCTACACCTACCGCGCAGAGCTCAAAGCGGTCCGAGGCGCTTGCTGCATTAGATTCGAGGGTGCCTAGAAAGGCCTCCGTCGTAACAGTTTAGATTTTGCTGAATGCTTATATTGAATTTTTTAAGCGCGGTGTAAGTGAAAATACGGGTTTTTTACGGATGTTTGCTAGGGGGTGATTGCAGTAGACTGCTGTGCATAGGGTATGTACAGATAGGAGTTACGCAATGTCCAGAAGAATAGGTAAATTATCAGTAAGTTCCATCGGTTTAGGCTGCATGGGTATGTCAGAGTTTTATGGTCAAACCGATGAAAAACAAGCAATTACAACCATTCGCTATGCACTCGATAATGGTGTGAACCTGTTAGATACCGCTGATATTTATGGTTACGGTGATAATGAAAGGTTGATTGCAAAGGCCTTGTTAGGGCGAGCACGAGATAAGGTTATTTTGGCTACCAAATGTGGCATTGTACGTGATCCCAGTGACCCGATGGTACGTGGTTTAAATGGCTCACCTGAATACATTCGCCAATCAGTTGAAAACAGTTTACGTCGATTAGATACCGATTATATTGATTTATTTTATTTGCACCGCGTTGATCCCAATGTGGCGATTGAAGACAGTGTGAATGCCATGAGTCAATTGGTGGCGCAAGGTAAGATCCGTGAAATCGGTCTGTCAGAAGCCTCTGCAGAAACGTTAAGGCGAGCTAATGCGGTCCATTCTTTGGCCGCTGTGCAGACAGAATATTCGATGGTGAGTCGCGATGTGGAAAATAATGATGTATTAACAGTGTGTGATCAGCTGGGTATTAGTTTTGTGGCCTATAGTCCTTTGTGTCGCTCATTGCTTACCGATGCGATTAGCTCGGCGACTATAGCGACTAAGAATGATTTTCGTCAATTTTTACCGCGTTTTAATGCGGATAATCTAGAAGCTAATCAGCGCGCTATTGCATCGATTGAACAGTTTGCGGAAGGTAAGCAATGCAGTTTAGCACAGTTGTCCTTAGCTTGGTTATTGGCGCGAGGCGATAATATAGTGCCTATTCCGGGTACGAAACGAACTGAGTATTTAAAACAAAATATTGCAGCTATGCAGATTCAATTATCAGTAAATGAAATGCAACAGCTTGAACAATTACTGCAAGCTGTAGTGATTAACGGAGCACGTTATCCAGAGGAGATTATCGAGTTTCATAATTTAGAAGGTTAATGATTTGTCATCTAAATCGTCACTGCGAGGAGCCTGTGACGACGCAATCTAGATTGCCGCGCTGACGCTCGCAATGACATAGTAAATAACAAAAGAGAGGTACATAAGATGAGTATAAATAAACATATAACACACCATTTAAGCAAGCAAGGAAAAGCACTTTTCCCGCAATGGTTTGAACAATTGCAACAAGCAGCGAAACAAACATCAGGTTTTGTAGGTGTTATGCATGGTCGTGAGAAAGGTGATCACCAAGCCACCCACGTTATCCTGTGTTTTGAGGATAAAAAAGGTTTAGTCAATTGGCAACATAACCCTGAGCACCAAGTGTTATTGGAAGCATTAATGCCTTATTTGTTAAAGCAAAGTTCAATTCGCTTTTTTGAGTTTGATGCAGCTATCGATACGCAATAGGGCTATACTTCGATGGTTATGACAGCAGAAAATAAAAAGCAAGTTGAGCAGCATCTTTCGTTGGTAGACAGTGAAGATATTTTAGCGATCTGTCTGCCAATGCGCCAACATTTCGGTATGCGCAGTTTGGTTTACAAGCGTGTTTTTAAAGATGGTCGTGAGATTAGTTTGAGCACCCACCCAGAGTGGGTAGCTTATTATTTTGAAAATGAACTATTTCATGAGAGCGTATTAGAAAAAGAGATCGAGAATTATGTGAAGGGCCACTTAATTTGGTCGCAAATTCCAACGCATAGTCCCATTTTAAAAGCGGTAGCGGAGCGATATAAAATCTCCAATGGTATTACACTGATTCGCCCTGATGAGAATGGTGAGTATTGTGAGTTTTATTTCTTGGGTGCCGCCCCAGATAATGCCAGCTTTGCTCAGCAGTGCACCAATAATATGGACTTATTAGATCAGTTTACTGAACATTTTCGCTTTCATGCTTGTGAGCTAATACAAACATTAGAACAACAACCCATTCATGTGGTGGATAAATTCGAACGTAATACGGTTGATGTGACTGATATTCCGTGTTATCAAAATCAATCGCGTCGTCATCAATTCATTGCAGAATTAAATCGTAATGGCGCGATTGTGCCAGTTGGTAATGACATGGTAATGTTGACTCGGCGTGAAACTGAAGTTGCTCGTCTTATCTTGGTTGGTATGACAATGAAACAAGTAGCAGAGCATTGTTTTATTTCTCCACGCACAGTTGAAACGCATATTGACCATTTAAAGCAAAAGTTACATGTTCGCAAAAAGTCGGAATTATTACAGCGACTCAAAGGCGCGAAAGCATTCCAAATTATTTCTTGATTGTTCTTGATTGTTATTTCGCCTTGATAACACGCCTAGTGCATCGTAAGGTTGGCAGCAATGTCAACTATCGCAAAGTGGAAATCGCAGTGGACATTATGTAATAATGCAGCCACCTTATTAATACCATTGAGAGGAAGGCAATATGGCGCTAATTACGCTTCGACAACTTTTGGATCATGCGGCTGAAAACGGTTACGGCTGCCCTGCGTTTAATGTGAACAATCTTGAGCAGATGCGTGCGATTATGGAGGCCGCTGATGAGACCAATAGTCCGGTGATTGTACAGGCTTCAGCGGGTGCGCGTAGTTATGCGGGTGCACCTTTTTTACGCAAGCTGATTGAGGCGGCGATGGAAGAGTGGCCGCATATTCCTGTGTGTATGCATCAAGATCATGGTGCTTCTCCTTCGGTTTGTCAGCGCTCCATCCAGCTAGGTTTTAGTTCAGTGATGATGGATGGCTCATTGATGGCTGATATGAAAACACCAGGGAGTTACGAATACAATGTTGATGTGACTCGTCTCACTGTGGAAATGGCGCATGCGTGTGGTGTATCTGTTGAGGGTGAGCTGGGTTGTTTGGGTTCATTAGAAACTGGCGAAATGGGCGAAGAAGACGGCCATGGTGCGGAAGGTAAGTTAGATAAAGACATGCTGTTAACTGATCCGGAAGAAGCGGCACGCTTTGTTAATGATACTCAGGTGGATGCATTGGCGATTGCGATTGGTACCAGTCACGGTGCGTATAAATTTACTCGTCCACCGACGGGCGATATTTTGGCGATTGATCGCATTAAAGCGATTCATGAACGCATTCCTGATACGCACTTGGTGATGCACGGTTCATCTTCAGTGCCACAAGAATGGTTAGCGGTTATTAATGAGTTTGGTGGTGAAATTCCAGAAACTTACGGTGTGCCTGTTGAAGAGATTCAAGAAGGCATTAAGCACGGTGTGCGTAAAATCAACATTGATACCGATTTGCGTTTGGCATCAACTGGTGCGATTCGTCGTTACATGGCAGAAAATCCTGCGCAATTTGATCCGCGTAAATACTTGGGTGAAGCTACTAAAGCCATGAAGTCGATCTGTGTGGCACGCTATGAAGCGTTTGGTACTGCCGGTTGGGCGGATAAGATCCGTTGCGTATCGATGGAAGAAATGTTTCAGCAATATGAAGCGGGTAAATTGGACCCACGCATTAGTGCTGCAACCGCAGTTGCTTAATAAGCATATTCCTGTGATCTGAGTGGTGGCGTGGTGGTTTCTGCCGCGTCTCCTGCTGGATCAGGTGCTGTTGTTATGGCTGTTGAGGCTAATAAACGATACGGGTTGCCGCTGCTGCCAGCGGTGCCTTTCCCACTCCCACTCCCGTTCCCACTACTTGTTGTAGCTGTTTCAGCTAGTGTGGTCTTATATTCAATGATTAAGTCTAATTGCTGTTGCTTGCGTGCTCGTGTTTCAGTATCGAGTGTTGGTTGCCGCAACTGGGTTTCTAATAACGATTGTGCTGTATAGGCAACTTCCTTATATTCCATTGCTATGTCGAGGTTGGGGTTATAGCGCAGTAGCAATGCCAGGGTTTTGGGAGTGCAGTTTAAAACGGCATAGAGAGCTAAAGTGAGATTTTTGTAGTCCCCTATATCGTGTGTTTGATCGATGGATTCCCCCAGATCTAGTGCATTTGCCAGTTTGTCGAGTTGATTATCTTGGGTAAAAACAAGTAGCTGGTTGCGCGAGGCTTCGAGATGGTGGGAGTTGTAGAAGTATTTGGTAGCGCCGAGGCACTCAATATAGCAAATTGTCCCCCTTGGATTTTTTTTGGTTTCCCAGGGGGTGGCTTGATCAAGGTGGCATGAATCAAGGGCGGCAGATGGCTTTAAGAGTAACGAATGGAGCACTAAAATTTCGCCGCAACGTTGGTGATAGCCTGAGGTGCCGGGCCTTAGAGTTCGGTCAGCGTTAGCTTGTTGGTGTAGGTAGATATATGTTTCCAGGCTTAAGCGTGTGCGTTCGAAATGCTGTGGGGAATACATCATCCAGACATCGGATGAACCAGTAGTGAGATATTGAGGATAACCGAACTTTTCTTGCTCTACTAAAGCTTCGGGTTTTTTTAGAAGAATGTTGGTATCAACAGTATAACCCCCTTCGGTATACAGTAAAAAATAAGCAGTAAGATCTTTTATGGTTACGCGGTCTCTTGTGGTATCGCGTTCGGCGCTATTTAGGTGAAAATCAAATAGTGCTAAAGCTTGGTCGGCAAGTGGTCCCACTTTTTCATCGGCTGTGTAGTTAGCAATGTGAGGCTCAATGGCGCGGACAGTGATGTTGGGTTGTGCTGCAAACGTGCTTTTGTAGTGGCCTTCATGCGCGGCTAAGCACCAGAAGTTACATGCTGCGGTGAATGCTTTTGGTCCAAGTATGTCTTGCCCGAGTATGGTTTTGCTGGTGAGGGTCGGCGGCGGTCCAATCCAAATATAATGAATTACTGCTCTTGTCATCTGTGTACGCTCGTGTCGAATTATTTGTATGTTGGCCGATATACTAGCAATATCGTATTAAATTATCATTAAAGTGATCCTTAAAGGCGCATTAAGTGGTGTTCACATTGGGTTAAGAAGAGTTAATGACATGATTGAATTGATCCGTTAGAATAGATCGTTGGAATCGAAGGGATTTTCTGGGGGAACTGAATGACGCAAACTCGTTTGAGCAAGCTCTGCACTGCAGCTGTTGCTTCAATTGCGTTAGGATTTTCCAGTATAATTACAGCTGACCCTTCAATGCATAATAATTCGGCAAGAAATGCATCGGCTGGTACAGGCAGTGGTTTAAACCGTGCCGCTAGTCCGTTAACTCCATTACCGGCTAATAACCCGGCTCCCAATACTCAGCAATCAACTATTCAACAAAGCAATACGCAAAATAAGACTAAATCAAAGCAAGTCAAACAGGTATGGAATCTACAAAACGCCGATGTGCGTGCGGTCATTCATACCATTTCAGCATTGACAGGTAAGAACTTTGTTATCGACCCGCGTGTGCAAGGCCGCGTGACGATCGTATCAAAAACACCGATGTCTAATGACCAGTTATATAAAGTGTTCTTATCGATGCTGCAGGTGTTGGGTTATGCCGCTGTGCCAGCCGGCAAAGTGATTAAAATTGTACCAGCGATGAATGCTAAAGAGTATGCCGGTACACAAATAGTTAAAAAGAAAGAGCCGGTAGGTAATGACCAAGTCATCTTAAAAGTGGTTCCAGTTTACAATGTTTCCGCTGCGCAATTAGTGCCTATTTTGCGACCATTGATGCATGAGTGGGGCAGCATAATGGCTTATACCCCAAGTAACACCTTAATATTGGCAGGCTCTGCTGATAACGTTGCCCGCTTAACAAAAATCGTACACAACATGGATGATCACAATGCCAGTGAAATCCAAGAAGTGGAATTGAAAAATGCCAATGCGGAAAAATTGGTAAAAGTGTTAAATAAATTACAACAAGACAACCGCGCTGAAGGCAAAGTGACTAATGTGTCATTTGCGGCTGACGCTGAAAGTAACTCGGTATTAATTAGTGGTAGTGTGGTGAATATTGCTGGTGCTAAAACCCTCATTAGGCGCCTGGATATTAAGGCGGCTCAAGATGGTGGTGGTATTCGTTTAGTGCACTTGAAATTTTTACGCGCTAAAAATCTAGTGCCGGTATTGGTGCGCTTGATTGGTGGTAAAGTGCAGGGTGGTGGCGGAGCAGCGGCGCCGGTAGCTACCTCATCGTTGGGCGATGCAAGCACCAATGGCGGTGATAATGCCAGTTCTACGTTATCTAACTCTTCGGGCGGTTCCCAGGCTGCTGCTGGTTCGGAGTCCAGCCCTCTTGTGGCGGGCGGTACTAAGAAAGCATCAATTGTGGCGGAAGAAAGTAATAACTCTGTGCTGATTTCTGCTCCAGCACAAATTACACGTAAGTTGCTTAAAGTGATTCGCACGCTGGATGTGCGGCCAATGCAGGTATTGGTCGAAGCGATTATTGTACGTGTTGATGAAGAAATGATGCGTAAGCTGGGTGTGCAATGGGGAACGGTTGGCCTGGACCCCACGCCTGCGAGCCAGGGCGGTCAAGAAACACCCAACGGTCAAAATGGTACTGGTAATTCTGGTGCCAATATTGGTTTCCATGTGGGTACTGGCTTCTTACGCGGCGAAGATATTAAAGGCTTGCTGACGGCTTTGCAGAATGATACCAAGTCACAAATTTTGGCTACACCCTCGGTGGTGGTATTGAATAATCAAAAAGCGTTGATCAGTCAAGGTGAGAATGTTGGTCTTCAAAACCGTAGTTATGCTACCAGTGATACCGGTGCAAATCTTAGCAATGCGAATCAGTCAGTGCCATTTACCACTTTGCAGCGTACCGATGTCACCTTAAAGTTAACCGTGACGCCGCAAATTAGCCCGAACAATACTATTATGCTGAAAATTGTGTTGTCCGACCGTGAATTAGGTCAGAGTTCAGATAATCAAAATTCAGAGAATCCTAAAATTGCGACCAGCTTGATTAATACCGGTGTGTTGGTAAACAGCAAAGATATCTTGGTGTTAGGTGGCTTGATACGTAACCAGCACTCTGTTAACGATGTTAAGGTGCCGATCTTGGGTGACATTCCATATTTTGGCCGTTTGTTTACGTATCGGATTAAGCAAAATATCCAGCGTAATTTAATGGTGTTCTTGAAACCAGCTATTTTACGTGACAGATTATCGAACCTCAAAGAAACATCGAAACGGTATAACTTTGCTCGTAGCCAACAAATTAAATATGCAACGGATCAAACAACGATTGTTCCAGAGGGTGAAGTGGTTTTCCCGGCGATGCGTACGGGGCATCATCCGACGGGCTTACCTGCACCGTTTCCAATGCATTAATGGTTACTATCAGGAGTTGACGCGGTGACAGACCAAGACAATGATCAACAACCTGAAGAGCAAGAAATTGCCGATGAGGTCGCGCTCGAGTCTGCGGATAACCTGCCAAAACTTAATTTCAATTATGCTAAGCGTCACGGTATTTTCATCCATGAACGACGTGACGATAAATTAGTTATTGCTTACGTTGAAGGCACAACGCCTTATCACGCGTTGATTGAAGTACGTCGCTTCTTAGCTGAGCCACTTGTTTTTGAGGCGGTGGATGGGCTGGAGTTTGAAAGCTTATTAGCGCATGCCTACGATACCGGTACCGAACAGGCGATGGAAGCGATTAGCGATATCGAAGAAGACATGGATTTGTCGGATTTGATGAATCAATTGCCAACCACCACGGATCTGCTGGAAACCGAAGATGATGCGCCGGTGATTCGTTTATTGAATGCGCTGTTAACTCAGGCGATTAAGCAGGTGGCTTCTGATATCCACTTTGAAACTTTTGAATCAGAAATTTTGGTACGTTTTCGGATTGACGGTGTGTTGCGTGAAGTGTTGCGGCCACCGCGGGTATTGGCGCCGTTATTAACATCGCGTTTAAAGATTATGGCGAAACTCGATATTGCAGAAAAACGTTTGCCGCAAGATGGTCGTATTGCACTGCGTATTGCAGGACGTGCGGTTGATGTGCGGGTGTCAACCATACCCACGCATTTTGGCGAGCGCGTGGTATTACGTTTACTCGATAAAAAATCAACAGCATTGGATTTGTTAAGCTTAGGCATGGCACAAAAAACTTTGGATGTTATGAACGAGCTCATTGCCAAGCCGCATGGCATCATATTGGTAACGGGTCCGACGGGTTCGGGTAAAACGACTACGCTATATGCAGTATTAACCGCGTTAAATGTTGTGTCGCGAAATATTTTAACTGTCGAGGATCCGATTGAGTATTACCTGCCGGGTATCGGGCAAACTCAAGTAAACACAAAAGTGAATATGACATTTGCCAAAGGGTTACGTGCGATTTTACGGCAAGATCCGGACGTGGTGATGGTCGGTGAAATTCGTGATGTGGAAACTGCAGAAATGGCAGTGCAAGCCAGTTTAACTGGTCACTTGGTGTTATCGACACTGCATACCAACAGTGCGATTGGCGCTGTAACGCGTTTGCGTGACATGGGTGTCGAGCCCTTCTTGGTGTCGTCTACTTTAATCGGTGTGGCGGCACAACGTTTGGTGCGAGTATTATGCGATGAATGTAAAATACCACATAAACTGACCGAGAAGCAGTTGGTAACAATGGGCTTACCTACCAACAGAGATGTAACAGTGTACTCACCACATGGCTGCCCTCATTGCAATAATTCAGGTTACACCGGACGAACTGGTATCTATGAGTTGATTGCTATTGATGAGACGCTGGGTGAAATGATTCATGAAAATGAAAGCGAAGCGGCTATGGAGTCGTATGCGCGTAAGCAATACCCAAGTATGCGTCAAGATGGTTGGCGGCGCGTGTTAGCTGGAGAAACTTCAATCGAAGAGGTGATACGTGTGTCAGCTTCGGAGGTGGAAATAGATGGCCGCATATGATTATATTGCTGTCGATAAAGATAGCAAAAAACAAAAAGGCGTGATTGAAGCAGATAGTGCACGCCAGGCGCGCATGAGTTTACGCAGCCAAGGTTTGATGCCATTAAAAGTGAATGAGGTATCTGGCGGCGGAAGTACAGTAAAGAATAAACTCAATCGATTAACCGCATCTCGTCAAAAAATGTCGATTGCTGATTTGACGTTGGTGACACGTCAGATGGCTACGTTGTTATCAGCGGGTATTCCTATTGATGAAGTGTTGGCGGGTGTCGCGCAGCAAGCAGAAAAGCCGCGAGTGAAAAGTATTTTAATTGGCGTGCGTTCGCGTGTTGTTGAGGGGCATACGCTGGCTGACTCGATGGACAGTTTTCCTAATTCATTTCCATTGTTATACCGAACCACGGTGTCATCTGGTGAGCGTTCGGGTAAATTAGATTTGGTATTAAAAAAATTAGCGGATTACACAGAAGAACAACATCGTATACGTCAAAAGGTGCAACAAGCATTAGTTTATCCGAGTTTGATGGTGGTGGTTTCGGTGCTGGTGGTATTGTTCTTGTTAATATATGTTGTGCCACAAATCGTTAATGTGTTTAACCAAACTAACCATGCCTTGCCAACAGTGACCACAACGTTGATTGCCTTTAGTGCGTTTATAAAACACTACGGTTTGTATGTGTTGATTGGTTTTATTGTGGTGATGTTTTTATTTTTTCGAGCGATGAAAAAAATAACCTTTAGGCGGCAAGTGCATCGTATACTGTTGCGCGTGCCAGTGATTGGTAAAAATTACCGTATTATTAACTGCGCGCGCTTTGGTCGCACGTTTGGTATTTTGAATTCAGCCAGTGTGCCTGTGTTAGAGGCGATGCGAGCAGCGGCACAATTGATTACGCTAGTGCCCATGCGTGAATCGGTTGAAACCTGCGTTGAAAAAGTGCGTGAAGGTACCAATATTAACGTCGCATTAGAAAAAACAGGTTATTTTCCTGCCATGTTTTTACATTTAGTTGCTAGTGGTGAAAACAGTGGACAACTCGAAGAGATGTTAGATAAGGCTGCGGAAAGCCTAGAAAATGATGTCGAAATGATTATTCAAAACGCATTGACGTTGTTTGAGCCAGTAATGATTTTAGTCATGGGTGGTATTGTGTTATATATAGTGTTAGCCATTATGCTGCCAATATTTAATTTAGATCAGTTTTCAGGATAGAGGAATGAATATGCAACAGAAATTTTCTGTACGTTTATCATCAGCATTTACTTTGATTGAAGTGATGGTGGTGGTTGTTATTATGGCTATTTTGGCTGCGATTGTGGTGCCAAAAATTATGTCACGTCCAGACCAAGCAAAAATCGTAAAGGTGAAAGAGGATATTCAAGCGATCGAAAATGCTTTGGATCTATATAAATTAGATAATGGTGTTTACCCCAGTCAAGCGCAGGGTTTAAAAGCTTTGGTGTCTAAACCAACGACTGGCAATATTCCTACTAACTATGCTTCGGGTGGCTATTTAAAACGTATGCCACTGGACCCTTGGGGTAATGCCTATCATTATGATAACCCAGGTAAGCATGGTGTGATCGATATCTTTACTTATGGTGCTAATAATGCGCCAACAGGAACGGGCATTAACTCTACTATTGGTAATTGGAATATTCAAAATATTTCATCGTCAGGTAAATTGAAGGATAGCTCAAGTAGCAAAGATCAAAACCCGAATGCTAACCAATATTAAAAGTGTGGGGCGATTACCACGTCGACAGGCGTTTACGCTGATTGAGTTATTGGTGGTGTTGGTAATCGTTGCTATTATTTTATTGGTTGGTGTTTTGTCACTCAGTGGTTTTAACTTGGGTGCTAAATTAAAAGAAACAGCGCAGCAACTAAAGCAAGTCATGACTATTGCTTCGCAACAAGCGATTCTACAGCCAGCTGTGCTGGGCATGAAAATCACTGATAAAGGTTATCGTTTTTATCGCTTAGCATCGACAGGTGCTTATGGCAAAACGCAGTGGACAGCATTGCGTGATGATCAAATTTCGCGACCAAAAGCATTTGCTGCCCATGTGGTAGTGCAGGTTAAAACAAATACCTTTAAGAGCGATGACCCTGATGATGCGCAAGCGCCGCAGATTGTTTTTTATTCGAGTGGTTTTGTGACGCCAGCGATTATAACGGTGAAAGCCGATAAGGCAAAGGTGTCGTCCTATAAAGTGAATGTGTTTAGTAATGGCATGATTACGGTGAAAATAGATGCGGACACATAAAGCGTTTACATTGATTGAAGTGTTGGTGGCGTTAGTGATTATTGCGATTGCTTGTGCAGCAGTGATTCGTGCTATGTCACAAGGTGTATTAACTACCACGCATCTGCAAACTTCCATTGTGTCACGTTGGATTGCTGGCAACGTATTGGCGCAATTGCAAAATGGTGCGTTGCCTTCATTGCGTGATAATGCTGAGCAAAATGGCAAGGTGTCGATGTGGAACCGTCAGTGGACATGGGCGGCAAATGCATCGGATTCTTCCAGTAGTAACTATTACCAGCAAGTGCAAATCTATGTGGGTGATCCTAAAGGTAAGAAAAAATATTTTCATCTGGCGGGCTTTGTATGGGATCCGCCTAAGCAACAGGCGGCACAGTCATGATGCGTCGTACTAAAGCGTTTACATTATTCGAAATTCTTATTGCCGTCTTTATTTTTGCTATTTTAGGTGCTTTGGCAGGGCTGACGTTGCATTCGACTATTAAGACGCACCAGCGCTTAAATAATATTGATGATGCATTAATGAATATTCAAATTTCATTATTACTGTGGCAGCGCAATGTTGAAAATATCGTTGACCGACCGATTACGGCAGCGAATGGGGCGACGTACCCAGCAGTGTCCACAACCGATGGCGGCGTGGCATTCACTACATTTGGTCGTTTAAATCCGGGTTTTGACGACAAATCCAGTTTTTTAACGCGCGTTGGTTTTGTGTTTAAAGAAGGTAAATTAGTATTTGAAAATTGGTCGGTGTTAGATTTTACTGCCGATAGTTCGGCACCCGCAACTAAGGTGTTATTAAATAACGTACAAAGTATGCAAATTCAATTTATCGATCAACACAATCGCTTAGTAAGCTTCTGGCCGCAACCACAGCAAATGGCTAATAGCCGCCAAAAACAAAAACAACCTGACTTGCCGAAAGCCATTATATTGACAATGAGTTTAAAAAAATGGGGACGCGTACAGCGTATTGTTAATCTAGCAGGAGCAACACGTGAAGTACCTGTCGCGAACCAACAATAAGCAACGTGCAGCAGCGTTGATTGTTGCCATTATGGTGACGGTGGTAGTGGCTACTATTTCGACGGCGATGATGGTGTCTCAGCATTTAGATATTTTTGAAACTGGCATGGTATCCAATATGAGTAGCATGATGGCAGCTACGCAAGGTATACAGGATATGGTCAAGCAGCAGTTGTTAACGTTGGCATTAAAGAATAAAAAGAAACGTACGATCATGACTTTTGCTGAAAATATTCAGCCAATCACTTTAAACGGGGTTAAAGTGTCTGGTCAGGTGACTGATGCGCAAGCACGCTTTAATGTTAATTTATTAACTCAAACGGCCAATATGCCGGCATTTGCTAAATTGATTCAAGCAGTAGACGGTAATTTTGATGCGAAAGCGGCGTTGGCCGTTGCGCAACAGGTCAGCGCATGGGTGAGAAAAAGTAAGGTGGCTTCGGGTTATCAGTCCGGCGTAAAATATCAAATCGCCCATCGGCCAATGGCGGATATTAGTGAATTACGCTTGGTGAGTGGTGTTACGGCGTCATTGATGGAAAAGCTATTTCCCTATGCCGTTGCTTTGCCGCCAAAGACTAAAATGAATTTGAATTCGGTGAGTGCGCCTGTGATGTGGGCGCTGTTTAAAGGTAAAAAAGTAACAATGGATAAGGTGCAGGCGATTATTGCCTGTCGCAAAAGCAGTAAAGGATTTAAAACCGCGAAGGTGTTTACTAAGTGCATGCAAGCGCAGAATATTAGCTCACAAGCAATCAATAACAAACTGACTACTTATGACAGCAAATTTTTTGTGTTAGAGGCGCCGGCATCAAAACAAAATCAACAAATCGTAAACACCAGTTTGATTGCTATTGGTACATCCATGCCACAATGGCAGTCTAATTTAAAGGCAACTGCAGTGACTAATTCTAAAACAAAGACCGGCAAAAATGCCGGCAATACTAACTCCGCGTCACAAACCGATTCGGCGGGCCAAAAAACGGCTCAGTTGTCACAGTTAAGTGCTAAGAAAAAGCCAAAGAAACCGCTGCACGCGTACGTGTTATGGCAATCCATCTAAAGCTCGGGTAAGATGAATTTATGAACTACGTTATCCGCTTTCCACATAGTATCGACCAGCCGTTTGAGTTGTTTACACTTGCGGAAGGCCATAGTGCTATTGAGCATCGCTGGCTGGATGACTTGATTGATTTAGAAGCATTACCAGACATCAAGCAGCTATTTGTGCTGCTGCCAGGTCAATCGGTTGCCTTATTGCAGGCGGATCTGCCTAAAATGAGCGCAGCTGAGTTGGCGGAAGCATTGCCTTTTGCCGTAGAAGATCAAATTGCAGACGATGTTGAATCCATTTATTTTGCAAAAGGCGAAGCCACGGCTGAAGCCACGACGGTTGCGGCAATGGAGAGAGCAGACTTCTTGCAGTTATTTCAGACCTTGAAAAAACTTGGATTAAATGTGACCGCTATCTTGCCCGATTGCTTGGCGTTACATCGTAAGCCAGGGCATTGGAGCATAGCGTTTGTTGAAGATGCTGTATTGTGGCGCAGAGATGATCAATTGGGTGCAAGCTTTGATATTGACCAGTTCGAACTGTGTTGGCCAATGATCGTGCAAGGCTATGGCGATAAAATGCCTGAAGCGATAGATATTATTGGAGATGGTGAGAAGCACGGTCACATTTTTGATCAAGGTTTTTCTTCTATGCTGACTTGGCATTCGTCAAAGCCTTGGTTAGATGCTGCCGAATTGTTAAAGCAGCCAGCAATAAATTTATTGCAAGGCAAGTACCGATTGCATACGCGTTTAAGCCGGATTAAAAAGCGGTGGTTGCAGTGTGGTGTGATTGCCGTGGTGTGCTTTTTGTTGGTGTTTGGTATGAACCTGGGTGGCTATTTTTATATGCATAATCAAAACCAGGCACTTGTTGGTGAAATTCAATCGGCGATGGCGCAAGCGCAACTGGAATCAAAAGATCCTGCTGATGCGCGCACTTTAATCACGGAGCGACTAGGGCACTTTAAGTCCTTGCAAGCACAAAACGTCCTCATTGAAATGCTGCAATTGATAGGTCCTATTTTACATAAGGATCCTCATTGGCAAGCGGAGTCGATGGACTATAGTAAGGCGCGTTTGACGATTACACTGCAAGAGCAAGGCCAAGCATCCGTGCAAGGTTTAATTACGCAAATAGAAAATGCTGGATTAAAGGTGCAGCAACTGTCATCGAGAGGCGCTAATAATCAAGTGACATTATTGATTCAGAGGAACGCATGATAAGAGAAAAGTGGCAACATTTAACCACGCGTGACCGCCGCATTTTAGTAGTGGGCGGTATTTTGGTGGTGGTGATGTTAATTTATACTTATGCATGGAACCCCCTCAGCACAGCGGTTAGCGAACAGTACAATGATTTGCGCCGTGGTCAAGGTTTGGTGGTCTGGATGAAGCATGCCATGCAGCGCTTAGACCGCTATGAAGCGTTGGGTTATCAATTGCCACAGCCCACTAAAGAAAAATTGGATGACGTGGTTAAAGCGCAATTTAAAACTCAGCGTATCGCTTATCACATCACATCCATTAAGCAGCTAGATAAAACCTCCGTTGGTGTTAATTTTGGCCAAGTGCCATTTGATCGTTTGGTTGCGGCGCTCAGTCAGATGGCTGATAAGCAAGGTATCGTTGTAAAATCTACGCGCATTACGCGCAAATCTACTGATGGGTTGGTAGATGCCAAGATGATCCTCGAAAAAATTAAAGTTTGAACCAGTGTCCTGTTGAGTTCGCATCAAGGCAAACAGCGTATCTATTTTACTTCATGGCTCATTCTGTTATGACTTCCTAGGCCTTTTATTGTCATCCCGGAAATTGTGAAGCAATTATCCGGGATCCAGAAATAATATTACCTGGATTCCTGGTCAAGCCAGGAATGACAACAGTCGCAGGAATGACAAGGCAGTACAGGGGTGTCAAGTGGCGGCCGTCTCGAAGGGTCATTACTTTGTATAAGTAGTATGTGGCGCAGGGATGGGTGGTAGACGTTTAGTGGATACGGGCTTATTGGTTTTTTTATGTTGTGTCTTATAGCCGGCGTGCGGGTTATAGTGCGGCACGGATTTTGGTTTGGCAGGTTTAGTTGTGGTTGCCGCTGGCGCTGTTTTTGGGTGGGGGTGAGCCAGCACCGGAGCGTTGGCATGTATTTGTGCTTGGCTGGGCTTATGCGGCGGTGGTGCTGCTTGTTGCTTATCTATGCCAAATAACAAGGGATTCTCAGCTGTTTTTTTCACTTGTTTTAGTGCGGCTATTGATTTGGGTTCGCCGATCGCAGCCGATTTAGCAAACCACATTTCTGCTAAATAATCATTTTGTTCGGTGCCGATGCCATAGTAATACATATAGCCGGCGGCATATTGTGCTTCGACATTGCCATACTTAGCAGCAGCTAAGGTGTCAGCAAATGCTTGATGATAGTTTTGCTCTTGGAATTCCACTTGGCCTTTTTTGTAGTAGTAGTTAGCGCCCATGCACCCGGTGAGAAAAAAGCAAGCAATAAGAAGGCAGATTAATTTCTTCATGATGGTGTCAACCCCGAGTTAGGCGGCAGTGTGCTATCACCGGCAGGTTGATTTTTTAGCGCAGGCACGTGCATCGACAGTTTTTGTAATTCGCCGTTATTATTAATGACTATGCGATCAAATAAAATGTCTCTAATTTCAGCATCGCCGGGTACATCATCACCGATATGGAATAAACGCGCCTTTTGGCTGGGTGACGAAATAATCGCAATGGATGCGGAGGTGTTTTTATTGTCCACACCGGTGCCTTGCAGCGTTAATTGCAGTTGAGTTTCAGGTAGGTCATCAAAGTCATCACTGAATAAACCAAATATGTGTTCGTCAGCAAGATTGACGGGACGGTTTAGGTTTTGAGCAGTAGTAACCGCGGCGGGTAAGTCAAAACGAAAGTAGGAAATGTCAGAGAGCAAGGTTATTAGGGTGATCAAAATCAGCACTGCAGCGACTAACCAAGGCAGTTGATTTTTATAACGGTTCAGATATAACGTAATGCGCTGTGTATCCATACCCACAATAATAACAGAAGTCGGCTATTCACCAAACCATTCGTCTAACTTATTGCGAGCTTCTTCGACGCCGAGTCGATCGAGTGATGAAAAACATTGAATGCTGATCGTGTCGCCGTACATTTCCAAAGCATCGGTGACATCGGTTAATGTTTTGCGCTGTTGGCTTTTGTTGAGTTTGTCAGCTTTTGTGAGCAATATGTGAACGGGTATTTCGCAGTTTGCTGTCCATTCGATCAATTGTTGATCTAATTCTTTTAGCGGATGGCGGATATCCATGATCAAGACCAGTCCTTGCAGGCATTCTCGATTCTGCAGGTAAGCATCAATGTATTGTGCCCAGCGCTCTTTGACGGGACGAGGGACTTTAGCATAACCATAACCGGGAAGGTCAATGAGTCGACAGGATTTGGATAAATCGAATACATTGATGGCTTGTGTGCGGCCAGGTGTCTTACTGACGCGCGCTAGGCCTTTAATGCCCGCAATCGTATTGAGGGCGCTAGACTTACCAGCGTTTGAGCGACCAATAAAAGCCACCTCACCACCTTTATCAGTGGGCATCTGATTGAGATCAGTCGCACTGATGGTGTAGTGAGCCTTAGAATAATCTAACTTTTCGGTCATAGTGTTGCTCATAGTTAAACAGGTTGGGGAGTATATCAAAGCTGCCAGCAATGGGCAATTCATGCAAAAGCGCTGTACTATCAGCGAAATCGGTATATCATAGGCCGCGAATGTGGCATATCAATGGTGTAAGGAGGCTGCCGAATGTTGGCGAAAACAGCTTGGGTTTTAGTCGTCGCGATCATATTGATCGTATTGAGTTATTTCTATTTAGATAAGCCATTGGTGTTTTTTTTAGCGGTGCGCCATAGTCGTGATCTGGCCTGGTTGAAGTGGTGTGCTAATGTGATCCCAGCCATCGTAACGGCTTTGGTGTTTATTTATTATCTATATTATGGTGTCAGTTTGGCAATATCACGGCTAAAAACGTCTGATCATCAGTTAATTTTGGTCTGTCATGCCGTGGTGACGGCTGTTTTTTTCAAGCTGATGCTTAAACAGGTGTTCGGACGCTATTGGACGGCCACCTTTATATGCAATAACCCTTCATTAATCCGTGACCATAAATATGGTTTTAATTGGTTTCATGGCAATGTGATGGCGCAGTCCTTTCCATCGGGTCATGCCACAATAATTGCCGCCTTTGCTACCAGCCTGTGGTTGTTGTACCCCCGGTATCGCTTGATATGGGCGCTTTTGGCATTGCTTGTAGCGATAGGCCAGATCGGTATGTACTATCACTTCGTCAGTGATGTGATTGGTGGCTTAACTTTAGGTGGTATTGTGGCAGCCTATATCGTGACAGCATCGCATCGATCGGGTAATTCGAAAGCGTCCTATACACCTTGATAACATAGACTGCTACCCAGGGGGTTTGGTATGATCTCAGCATGTATACACCACCTAAAAATACCTACACCAAATTTGAGGTAGGCAGCTGGCGCATTCCTAACTATTGGGATGTGATGGCGTTCGTTTTGGTGATGACGCTGATCTTCTTGATGGGCTGGGGTGTACGCTCAATGTCGGGCCATTTTGTGTTGGGACAATCGATCCCGATATCACTCAGCCCTTGGAAGCTGCCGTATTATGCGTTTCGTTCGGTACTGCGCATGTTGATTGCTCTGTGCTGTTCATTATTGTTTACGTTTATTTTTGGTACCTGGGCGGCAAAGAGTCGCCAAGCTGAGCGCATTATTATTCCATTGATCGATATTTTGCAGTCGGTGCCTGTGCTCGGTTTTTTATCTATCACCGTCGTTGGTTTTATTGTGCTTTTTCATGGCAGCATGTTGGGGCCAGAATGCGCGGCGATCTTTGCGATCATAGTGGCGCAAGCCTGGAACATGACGTTGAGCTTTTATCAAAGCTTGCGCACGGTGCCACATGACTTATTAGAAGCGTCGGCAATGTTTCAACTCTCTGCTTGGCAGCGTTACTGGCGTGTTGAAGTGCCCTTTGCGATGCCGGGGCTATTGTGGAACACGATGATGTCGATGTCGGGCAGTTGGGTGTTTTTGGTGGCGGCTGAAGCATTCCCCGTTGAGAATCAGCATGTGACGTTGCCGGGCGTTGGCTCCTACATTGCATTGGCGATTCAACATGCGGATAAAGCCGCGATTGCCTATGTGATTATTGCCATGGCCATTGTCATTGCAATTTATGATCAATTATTATTCCGCCCGTTGATTGCTTGGTCTGAAAAATTTAAAGCAGGTGATACCAGTTCGGAAGTGGAGCCTGAATCTTGGTTGTTAAATTTATTTCAACGTACGCGTGCGTTACGCGCAGTGGGTTATTGGTTTGAATGTTTGGGTGACTTTTTGGTGAACTTGTCGTGGTTTCGAGTGAAGCGCACACGACGAGAGTGGCAGCCGTCGCGAGGCTTGCGTCGCACAACCAATATATTATGGAATGGTTTTATTATTCTTTTGGCGTTAGCTTGCGCTGTCTACTTGGTAAGGTATGTTTATAAAGTGGTGCCCGTTCAGGAAACATTGCATGTGTTTGGTCTAGGCTTTGTGACGGCTGTCCGTGTAACCGTTCTTATCGCAATAAGTTCACTGATTTGGGTGCCGGTTGGTGTGTGGATTGGTATGCGACCGCGTGTTACCCAAAGGGTGCAACCAGTGTTGCAATTTTTGGCGGCGTTCCCGGTAAACTTATTATTCCCTATTGCTGTGATGATTATTTTGCGTTACCAGTTAAACGTTAATGTGTGGACATCACCGTTAATGATTCTGGGTACGCAATGGTATATTTTATTTAATGTGATTGCAGGCACAGCAGCGATTCCAAAAAATATGCATAATGCCGTAGGTACATTGTATGTAAGAGGTTGGTTATGGTGGAAGCGTTTTGCCTTGCCGGCTATTTTCCCTTTTTATGTCACCGGTGTGATTACTGCTGCAGGCGGCGCTTGGAATATTAGTATTATTTCTGAGGCGGTGAGTTGGGGGCATGTGCATTTGTATGCGACTGGTTTGGGATCTTATATTACGCGTGTATATGACGCTGGTGATTTCCAGCGATTAGCGTTAGGTATTGCAGTGATGTCAACTTATGTGTTGGTGATTAATCGTGTGCTATGGCGGCCACTATATAATTTAGCGGATCGCCGCTTTCGGATTGTTTAGGAGTGACTAATGAGCGTTTTGGTTGAAGTTAAAGATATTAAAAAGTCTTTTAAGAAGCAGGGCTCACAAGAATTGTTAGTGCTTGATCATGTTAATCTTGAATTGCGTGAAGGCGAGGTCGTTGCATTATTAGGTAAGTCAGGTTCAGGCAAATCAACATTGTTGCGTATTTTGTCGGGTTTAGTGAAACCGAATCACGGTGCTGTATTGTTTAATGGTAAGGCGATACATGAACCCATTCCTGAGTTGACGATGGTGTTCCAACATTTTGCACTATTGCCATGGTGCACGGTGCTGGAAAATGTTGAGCTTGGTTTGGAGGCGCGAGGTGTGCCACGCGAAGAACGGCGCAAAAGAGCATTGCAAGCGATTGATGTCGTTGGTCTCGATGGTTTTGAATCGGCGTATCCAAAAGAATTATCCGGCGGTATGTCGCAACGTGTGGGTATTGCACGCGCGTTAGTGGTTGAGCCTGAGATTCTATTAATGGATGAGCCGTTTTCAGCGTTGGATGTGTTGACCGCAGAAAACTTGCGCAGTGACTTGATTGATATTTTAGCTTCAGAAAAAACCAAGATTAAAGGCACGATTATTGTTACGCATAATATTGAAGAGGCCGCCTTTTTGGCGGATCGCATCTTAATGTTTGCAACTAATCCCGGTTTTATTAAGGCAGAGATCCCAGTGCAATTACCGCACCCACGTAATGATCAGGATGCGCGCTTTAGGCAAATCGTTGACGACGTCTATATGGCAATGACGACAACGGTGGGTGAGCCAGCCAAGCCTGAAGGCATTAAGTACAAAACGATTACCAAGGGTTATCGTTTGCCGGTGGTCGAGATTTCAGAAGTGACCGGTTTTATGGAGTCGATGCTGTCACCGGAGCACGAAGGTAAACAGCGTTTTGATTTGCCTGAATTAGCAGAAGAATTGCATTTGGATGTCGATGATTTATTCCCCATCACTGAAACATTAGAGATCATGCGTTTTGCGCATGTAACGAAAGGTGATATTGAGTTGAGTGAGGCGGGCAAGCTTTTTGCCGAAGCTGATATTTTAGGTAAGAAGAAAATCTTTGCTGAGCATTTGTTAAAGCATGTGCCAATGGCGCAACATGTACGACGCGTGTTAGATGATCGACCCAACCACCGGGCTAGTGAGGAGCGGTTCTTGGCAGAGCTAGAGAATTATTTGAGTGAGCAAGCCGCAGAAGAAACGTTGAAAGTAGTGATTGATTGGGGTCGCTATGCTGAAATTTTCGCGTATGATGTCAACACCGGTCAATTGAGTCTTGAGAATCCTGAGTAATGCGAAAATCTTCAACTGTTTTTTTGCGGCTAGTTAAGCTGCTATCTGATGGTGCACTTTATGATGGCACAACTTTAGGTGAGAAGCTGGGTGTTACGCGCAGTGCTGTCTGGAAGGTGATAAAAAAATTAGAAAACTACGGTGTTGAGATTGAATCCATTAAAGGTAAAGGCTATCGTTTAGCTCAGCCCCTGGTGTTATTGGATGAGGATTATTTGAATACACAACTGACAGCTAATGACATCGATGTAGAAGTGTATCAAACGGTAACAACAACGAATGCTTGTTTTGCTGATTGTGTGGCCGACAAAATCGTTGCTGCTTTTGCGGAATTTCAATCGCAGGGCAGGGGGCGATTAAGGCGTCAGTGGTTTTCTCCTTTCGCACAAAACCTTACCGGTTCAGTGCGCTATCCGTTTCATAAAGACATGAGTGAGCTTTCAGGCTTAAGTTTAGTGGTCAGCTTAGCAATGGTGCATGCGATAGAAAAGGTCAGTGGGTTAAATGGTGAGCTTGCCGTTAAGTGGCCAAACGATGTTTTTTATCAAGGTAAAAAACTCGGCGGTACATTAATTGAGATTGAAGCTGAGCCACATGGTTATTGTCATGTGATTATTGGTATGGGGGTGAATATTAATTCACTGCAGCTAGCTACTGATGCGGCTATTCGTCCTTGGGTATCGTTGCGTCAAATCACTGGGAAGTATTTAGATCGTAACCAATTGTTGGTCGAGTTGTTGCAGCAATTAAAGATCTATTTGGATCGTTTTCAGGTGAATGGTTTGTCAGCTTTCCGGCCAGAGTGGCAGGCACTGGATTGTTTGCAAGGTAAAGCCATTACATTAAATAACCTAGGTAAAAAAATTAGCGGCACGGTACAAGGCATTAATGACCTTGGTCATTTGCAGTTGCAACTTCCGGATCAAACGGTTCAGGCCTTTGCGGCGGGTGATGTAACCACTCAGGCTTGAATAAGGGCGTTCTTTATGTCGTTGCTTTACTATATTGTTTTATTACGTAGCGATTTTTACGGTTAATTTTTTTCCTAGTGCATGCGCGGCTTTCACTAATGACTTTAAAGTTACTGAGGAGTTCTCTGGATCAAGTAAGCGGTCAAGAGAGGAGCGACTGGTACGCATTATTTTCGCCAGCTTATTTTTGCTGAGATGCTTTTTCTTCATCTCAAGTTCAATTTGATACGCAATTACGCGTTTAATTGCAGTCGCCTCTGCGTGGCCAAGTAAATTTTCGCTTTCTAAGAAGTCATCGAAATTAGAGCCTTTGTGTCTGTTCATATCAACCTCTTATTTGTCTGTTTCGTAGCATTGCTTTCTTTTTAATGCTAAATCAATATCATTTTTTGGTGTTTTACGCGATTTTTTTATAAAGCCATTAACAAGTATCAGTGCATGATTGTCAGTAAAGAAAATAATTCGGGCAATTCGGCTGTTTAATAAATTAATTCTTATTTCCCATAAGCCATTTTTTAAGTTTTTTACCAGGGGCATCCCTAATGGTCAGCCGAATTGTACAATTTTAATATCTTCGCCAATTACCTTTTTGTCGGCTTTGGGTAGGTTGGTGAGCCATTCGCGAACCGGTTCATTGCCTAACGTAGACCTGTAAAAAATAACTTCCAGTTTCTGTAGCATATTGCCCTTCTATAGTACCATAAATGGTACATTTGTAAAGTATTAAGTGGGAGCGCATGTTGTCATGCTATCGAATTGCTTAGCTGCTTAATATCCGTATGTGAGAATAAAGATGAAGACTTGACCCCAGCTCAGTGGTCAGGCTATATAATAATGGCTTAAAAAAATAATGAGGAGCATGAGTAATGAGTTTTATAGAGATCACAGTAAAGAACCACCAGATTCTTCATGGTTTTGATGCGGAGAATAAAGAGATTATTGAAGAGGTTGAGGTAGATGTGGCGACTAAAAAACTAATCAATATCAATAGAGTGCTGTCAGTTAGTCCAAAATTCATTTTAACCTCCTATGCTTGTGATAGGATTATTTACTGGGAATACCTTGAGGATTATGAGCAAATCAAGAAAATGATTAATTATGAATAAAGTTAAGCATCATACATCAAAGTTACTTAAAGGTCGTTCCGGTCGCCGGTTTTTGGTGTTTTATCACAGTATGAATGAAAGTGCTAATCATAATATTTGGTTAAAAATTATTTTAATTTCGGTTGGCTTTGTTTCTTTTGTTATTGGTCTTGCATTGCTTGTTTTACCAGGCCCGGGTTTGCCGTTTATTATTTTGGGTTTGGGTGCGATGTGCGTAGCATCAAAAAAAGTGGCTTTTTTAACGGACCGTTTTGAAGTCTATTTACGTAAAAAATTTAAGAGAGGTGGGGTCAAGTCTTGACTTGCCGTACGAGATATCGTACGGCAAGTCAAGACTTGA
>JARGNX010000012.1 GCA_029210045.1 Coxiellaceae bacterium | reverse complement strand
TACCGATCCCGCCAGGGAAGTCAACACTCTTTTTCAACTTTTTTCACATTTCTTTAACTTTTCTTTGTCACGCTAAACCAAAGTCTTATGGCCAGCGGGTTTGCGGGCTTACCCTGGTCGGTTCGCCATCAAAAAAAACATTGCAATTAAGCTTGTCAAAGCCACTAAACACCAGTTTCGCCATTGAAAGTAATGTTTTTTTCTTTCATCACTGTTGCGGTACTGCATCAAACTATAAGACGCAAATAACCAACTAAGAATTACCAGTAAATAACCTGCAAACGTACCTTCAACCCAATACATATATAAGGTGTATTGCCTGATACTAATAATTGTAAAGCCAATAACGAGTTGCGCTAACACAACCGGCATCACCAACAACCAATTCCATCGCAACCAGCGCGAAACTGATCTG
This sequence comes from Coxiellaceae bacterium, assembly GCA_029210045.1. Taxonomy (GTDB): domain Bacteria; phylum Pseudomonadota; class Gammaproteobacteria; order Coxiellales; family Coxiellaceae; genus JARGNX01. The sequence continues at coordinate 88,580 of JARGNX010000012.1, read as the reverse complement.
TTCATCATATCCATCGATTGACTATGTTGCGCTAGAACTACATGAAGGCTTAAAGCTGTGGCTAACCCGACAACCCAGGCGGCGCATATTATATGTAGAGTTTTAATGTAAAAGTACAACACGGCTATTATATCACCATAAAAGTTTGCTTGCTGACCGCTTCAAACGCGATCACCGTTAACACGATTAATATTACTGCATAAATTGCATGGTAAAAAAATTTACTACCCCCTAAACCCTCATCACTAAGTGATTGATAAAGTCGCGCCTTTATTTTTACTAACGTAATAAACAGCACCACGGCGAGCGTTAAAAATAGATAAGCCGCATTTATCCACGGCGTTTGAAAGGTATAACCTTTAGGGAGCACTAATATAGTGCCGGTTAATGCTAATAAGGCAAACATTATAAATGCTGCACGGTCACCCCAGCACGACACTCGCCATAACTGTTGGCGCCACGGTGACTCAGGTTGATTAATGGCTGATAAACCAAACCAATAGCCTGAACACATAGCACCAATCAATAGCGCTACGAAAATCAGATGAATCCACTTGGTTGTATAAGCTAACCACATATTAATTTTCCCGACCGCATTACTGCCATTACTATCTAAACCGTCTACAATTCGCACTTTGTGCGAGATTGTAATACACAACAGCGTATTCGAATACCTATTTTTTAAAATCAACCCCAACCTTAAGTGATCATTAACACCAAGATGATCATTTACGGTTATATAGACGCATGCTAATATGCAAATAAATTATACGAAGAGAGTCACGCATGAGGAAAGTCGCAACGCCCCATACAATACAAAACACCATTAAACGGTTTAGTGGCAACCTGTTCAGCTTGCTTGCTTTTCAATATATGTATGCACAACTGTTCACAAATACCTTCTTCCGACACCTTGAGGCACTTCATCGAGAACCCTATCAAGCGGCGACCACACTACTGTCAGCTGATATAAATAAACACCTCGGAATAGACTCAGCCATTTACGCCATAAAAACGAACCCCTCTGCTGTAATTTCGTCCTGCAATAGCCTTATACAACCTGGCGCTAATTTTTTAGCACAGCAAACAACCGACATGAAACATTGCTTACAGGCAAGGTTAACAAGTATCACGCAAAATGATGCCCAAAATAAAAAACAGATCCTTCAAGCTGTAGCCCATGCCCATAATCTTCTCATTAGTCTGTTCGAAGACCTCACCAGCCCCCTAACCATCCCAGGCTGGGATGGGATTAAATCCAATTACGAAACCAGCTCGAAAAGCTTGCTTGCATCTCAACAATACCTATTTCAGCAAATAGAAGCATTCACCAGCAACCAGAAGACCATACAACAAAGAGTTATCACGCTGCAGCCCAAATTTAGCAGCGTGCTTAGCAGCTTAGCATCCGCTTACGTGGAAAACCGATGGCTAATTGCTGGCGCACTGGCTGCAACCACGCTCGTATCTTATTTAGCTTACCGCAGCATCACGGCTTATGAAAAAACCAAAAAACCAGAAGATGATTCAACCGAGACATCCCTTGCTGGTTCTGCAATCAATTATTTTTGCATGTCGCTACCGTTATTACTGGTTGGATATTCTCTGTATGCGTTAACCGATACACCAGATGAAAGCAGTTTAAATCGCATTGTCTTCACACAGCTGGCCGCAGCATCTATGCTGCTCACTTCTTTATTTGCGACCACCGCATCTTATATAAGTAATAGATCGTTTAAAGCCAAGCAGCAAAAAGTGATTAGCGCTACTCACACAGAGTTACTGGGCCACGGGCTAGAAACTACAATATCAAAACATATTACTACAGGTAAAGATGAGCCCACTAATGCCGTTAAAGTCAAACTAATATCGTTTAACGGCGAGCCACTCTCTAAAAATGCGGCAAAAAAAATATTAACCCAATGCACACAAAACCAACCAACCTTACGACACACAACCTTGCTCAGCAATAAAGATACGCTGATTATTGATATACAAGCACTAACACTATTGAAGACTCTCATTATCGCGCACATTAATCAGCCAGCCAAAGCTGTCGCACCAAGTGAGCCACCATTCTTACCTAGAACTGTTACCAGGCAAACAGGCACCACCAGACGTAAAACAACTGGCGCTGCGCGTTCACGCAGAAGCACATCTCTCTTCCCAACAGCAGCTGAAGCGGTTACGGCAACCGCAACGCAACACAGCGGTCGCTTTCCTGCTTCATTTACCTTTAAACAGGGCGCAGAAAATTATACCGCCCATCATGTTGAAGGCACCATCAATATGTATGTAGCCTTTACCTTGCAACCAAAGAACCATCATGAGAATGAAAAAAATGATGCCTTTAAAGCGGCAGTCGAATCATCACCCACCATGGGCACCTCAATAAGAACATTAAAGACTGATGATTCAGCCATTGAAGTGCGAGCGACCGGTCATTTTGGCGATTTCCGCTGCATCTGCCGTGCTGAAGACATCGCCGTTCCAGGCCACCCTGATTTAGGCCCTGTGCCATTATATATAAGCGATAAAATAGTACGTCACGCAGCCCTGAAAAGGACCGCTGTTGTCAAAAGCTCAGGACCCAGCCAGCGATTAGGCTGACATAACCTTAGCCAAACTGGCTACTGTTTGCGGACCATATAAAGTCTCCACAACATCACCCTGTGGATTTATCACAAACGTCACCGGCAAACTATCCACCTCTTCAGGTGTATTTAAATAATCCGAAGGAATATTTTCTAGCTCAGAAAAGCTAATACCAAAGTCTGTAACTGCTTTTTGCAACGCCTTACCATGCAGGTCCATATAGTTATACCCCAGCACAATAGCTTTTTTAGGGTACTGCTTAGCAAATTTATCCAGCTGTTGCATTTCTTGCTTACAACTATGGCACCACGTCGCCCAGTAATTAACAAACACCCACTTACCATCCAATGCGGCCAAAGTAATTTTTGTGCCATCGCTAAGCTGTAATGTTTCTTTCGTTCTATCTGGCTGTGAACACGCACACAGCAGTAATGTCACCAGCGTCATGGCAAGCATTTTAATTATTTTCATACGTCCTTCACTTAAAATCGTAGGTAGTGATCTACCAGAAGCGCCACAAATAGCAGCATTAAATACACGATCGAATACTTAAATACCGCCATCGGCGTTTTACTGTCATTGCTTTTCTTTAATCGCCAAGCCCACTGTAAAAAGCGAGCATTTAATAACAATGCACTAATCAGATATATCCAGCCAGACATATGAATGAAAAAAGGCACCGCGGTAACAACAGCTAACAGAATTGAATAATACCAAACGTGATTTTTGGTATATGGAATACCATGCGTGTTTGGCAACATAGGCACATTGGCCTTTGCATAGTCTTCGATTCGGTGAATCGCTAAAGCCCAAAAATGCGGAGGCGTCCAAACAAAAATAATCAACAACAGAACAACCGCAGGCAGCTGAACGTGCCCCGTCACCGCGACCCAACCTAATAACGGCGGCGCTGCACCAGCCACACCCCCAATCACAATATTTTGCGGCGTGGCATGCTTCAAATAAAACGTATAAATAAACGCATACATAATAAGTGAGGCAAATGACAAAATAGCCGTTAAGCCATTAACAAAATAAGTCAGCATCACCATCGAAATGATACACATCACACCAGCAAATATCATGGTTTGCTTTGGTGACACCTTACCTTTCACCATAGGGCGCTGCATGGTACGCTTCATCACGCGATCAATATGCATATCCGCTAAATGATTCACTGCCGCGGCAGAACACGCCGCCAAGGCAATACCTACGTTACCAAATAGCAATACTTGCCAAGCGATTGCTCCAGGAGATGCCAAGCACATACCCACTACAACCGTTAAAATCATTAATAGCACGACACGCGGCTTACACAATTCCAGATAATCTTTCCAGCTGGCTTTTTCTACTTGCTCAACAACTAATTCAGCATTCGGCATATGCACCCCCTTCTGTCACTGGCAATGCGTGCGACGTAAAAAAAACATTGATAGAAACCACTGATAACAACAGGCTTGCAGCCGCTAAGTTATGCATTACAGCAATCAACAGCGGCCGCGCCAACATTACATTGGCAATTCCCAGGCAGATTTGCAGCAATAACAACGCTACCATAATCATCACTAACTTAATGGCGCGTGGACTCTGCTGATGCTTCCAAGCGACCATACCCGCAAATACAAATAGATATAACGTTACCATAAGCGCACCAAAACGGTGCACAACCTGAATTGTACGCTTAGCGTCATCACTCAGTAAACCACCGTCATAGTTCACGCCAACAGGTGATATCAATGAAAAAGCGTGCCTGAAATCAAAGTGCCACGGTTCAATTTGGCAGAATGGGAATGTAGCGCAGCTGATCGCGGCATAGTTGGTACTGGTCCAAGCGCCCAAAGTAATTTGAAAAATGACGAGCACTAAAGCGATGATGGCGAGCCTTGTCATCCCGGACTTGGCTTCTGTCATCCCGGGCAACGACCCGGGATCCATATCATATTGACTGGATCCCGGCTCGGGGGCCGGGATGACAACACCAGGGCGGGAATACAAACAATAATGCGCCCATAGCATTGCCAACAATCCAAAGCCACCTAATAAGTGCTGAGAAACCACAATCGGCAATAGCTTCCAAGTCACTGTCCACATACCGAGTATCGGTTGATAGAGCAATAATAAGAGTAAGGCGATCGCCAAAGTCATGCGTTTTTTATTTTTTAATCGTTTGGCTTCGCGTATCGCAAAAAACACCACGGCCGCAATTAACAACGATAGCGTGCCGGCACAATAGCGATGAATCATCTCCGCCCAGGCTTTATGCGCCACAATCGGGTGCTGCGGAAACATTTGATCAATTTGATTAACCGCCTTCACCGAGGTAGGCACGGTGAGATGTCCGTAACAGCCAGGCCAGTCGGGGCAACCTAGCCCTGCATCACTTAAACGCGTAATAGCACCGAGTGCGATAACCACAAAAGCGAAGATCACAGCCATTAACGCCAAACGAGCAATTAGCTTTTGACGCGTACTTGTTGTTGTATTGTGTAAGTTATCCAACTTTGTACCTACTATCTACTATTCATTTAATAAGTGTTTCATATCGGCATACTGGTATTTCGGGTTTTGCTTCACATCAAAATGCATCATCAAATTCCCTGCTGGATCAACAAAATACACTTGCTCCTCACCACGACGTACCGTTACTGCATGCGATAATGCTAATTGTTGATTGAGCACTGCCATTTGCTGTTCAGTTGCTATCGCCAAGGTCATTTCTGGGTAAGCTTTTTTCATCACTGCTGCCAACGCGCGCAGTTTACAATTTTTAGGCACTACCAGCAAGTTCGCCAAGCGTTCACGGTCCTTACCTATCGAGTCGCGGATATGCCTCTGATAGTAAATATGTCTCTTTGAGTCATCTGTTGGGCACTGATTCTCCACGAGCATCATGACCCACTTACCCCGCAATGCCGCCAATTGCATCGGATGATCATTTATATCACTGAACTGTAATGTCGCCGTATCCACTAATGGTTTTATTAAATCACCATGACTAGCTGATGTTACATTCAACTTTTTTGAGTGCGTATAAATATATTGCGCTATGGACATCGGGATTAAGAAACTAGCGATCAAGCCCAGAACTACCAACCAATTCGGTTTTAACTTTTTTACTATACCCACCAGCCTCACTCCTTCGAATGATTTTATCGTTACCCTATGCATTAAGCAACGGGAGCTACTAGGATTTCTGACTTCAATGCCTCAAGGCATTCTTCTCGATAGGCGGGCTCATGGAATAAGCGCACCGCTGCTGACTTATAGGAATCACTGCCTTGTCTTTCTTTTGGCTTTAACCATAACATCATGGTGGCAATGGATAGCGACCACGTTCCCGATACCTTTAATTTCGCCGCCCAGCTCAAGGTGCCGGCTTTCTGGTATTCCAATATCAAATGCTTTGCATCAGTTGGCGCCTCGCGATCAGCCTTTAGTGCAAAATCAGTAGGCGCAGATTCAAAGTAATCATTCATCGCTTTAAAATACAAACTCATCGCCAGTAACGGACAAATTTCTCCAGCGCTAACACGATTAAGTATTCCATTCGCTTGATAACGCATGGTGTCTGCCACTTTACCTTCAGACTCCATATTACTATCCACTTTATTCACTGCAATCGGCAATTCAACTGTACTGTTTATTTCAGCATCGAGTGGTGTGCCTGTAATTAGACTGCGGCCGCGACCCGAATTATCAGTCACATTAGATATTAGCGAAGAATGACATGCCGCATTGCCATAACCCGGGGTAGCTTTACCGTGCTGCACCAAAGCCCCTTGATTACCGTTAACCACATAGCCAGATTTATAATAAGCTACGCATAGCAGCCAAAATAATTCAGTTCGCCTTGCCGCATGTTCAATGATGCCAGCTTGACGCGATGCAACCATCGCGATAATAGAGGACGCATGATCCAATGAATCTTTAGCGGGCTTAGGAATATGATCGGGCACACATAATGCAGACGTTCGGTTCTCATCATAGGAAGTAATGTCGCGTTTAACCTTATCACCTAGCGCCCTGCTCACTTCAGGCTTCACGCCAATCAATAAAGTTTCTGGCACAATGTTTAAATCTGCTGGCGCTAACACCACACCCAAAGTGCCTAATTTTTTTATAACATGTGCTTTTATCGCTGTCACGTTATCATCACCAAGCTTTCCAACAGTTTTAGCGGCTTGATGTGTTTTAAGTAAAATAAACTTTAATTTTATGATTTTTGCTTGTCGTTTGGCGGCAGTATCACAATCAATGTTCGCCATTCTTGTGATATAGGTTTTTAAGGCACGACGACGGCCTTTATCTTCAAGGTCATATCCGACTAATTTATTATCACCGTCGTATCGGTGTACGATTATCGGCATCCATGCCTCCTAAGCAGCAGTAACTAGCAAATGTTATCTTTTAGGGTGTTGCACATCTGGGTGCTTCAGCAGGCTCTAGTGTAGATTCAGGCTCCGGCCTTAAATCAACTTCTCTTTTAATTACCCTCAAATCTGAGTTAGTAGCATGCGTAAGATCATACGCACCCTTCACATACACTTTATCCTCAACATTAACAAATTGCTGCACGCTACTCACACCCAATGTGCGTCGTAGTTTTCCGGGCAGCTCGCTATTTGATAACAGTATTAATGTTTCAGGCTTACTGGTGATGTGATCTATCTCTTCTCGCGTTAAAGGTTTTTCGGTAATAAATAAAGTGCTTGTCGATTCATCAAAATATTTTAGCATAGGCTTCCTTTCCTAGTAGTAAATTAGTGCAGCTATATCAAATATGTCATTGCGAGGAGCTTATGACCCCGGGTCCTTGCCCGGGGCAGGCTAGCAATCTAAGCTTCTGTCATGAGATTGCTTCGCCACTACGTGGCTCGCAATGACGGAAGTCGCTCCCAACTCGCTTATCCGGGATCCATATTGAAATGGATTCCTGCTTTCGCAGGAATGACAAGGCAGGTATCATCCCGACCCTTAAGCTTTGTCATCCCGGCCTACGAGCCGGGACCCAGTCCAAACACCTTATCGAGGTGCTGGTGTTGGCGTTGCTGCTTTTTCTTCATCAACTGCTGCTACTGCCGCAGGGTCAAAGGTGATTCTATCTTTAATTTCTTGCAGCCCTGCAGGAACATCACCACTTAATACCATAACCAAGTGATTAGTTTTCAAATTAACATGTGTCGGATCAGGCATTGCAGAAAACATACTGGACATTGGGCGCGAACCTACACGATCTGCCTCACCTCTTGAAACAGGCACCAAGTCACCAGCATTCTCAGTAGTCGCATCAAGCGCAGCCACAGTAACAGGGCCCTGGATACTGATTAATGTGCCATTGCTTGGATCAAAAAATTGGCTAGTCTGTGTATAACTTGTCGTTCTAGCAGCCATTACAGCACGCATTTGGTCTAACTTAACTGATGTTTGAAAATCTATTGCATATTTACCAGCTTTTACTTCAGCATCAGAAACCTCAATTAGAGATACAGGGTAATCTGTGACTGCTGAACGATCTTTAGCTGATACTAAAGGTTTATCTGTTTCTATTAATGCCTTCCTTTCTGGATCGTAATATTTTGGCATGGTGTCTCCTCCTTGTTGGATTTTAAGTTTTTGTTACTGGATCCCGAATCACGTCCGGGATGACAAAAATTTACAACGAGAAGTACGCCCTTACGGGCATCAATGATGCTTGACATGTTTCACCTCCCACTGTGAAATCCTAGTCCTTAAGATTGCGTGCCGTCATGTCAACAGCACCAACCCACTATATCATTAGCACTGCGAATTATTCCAGTGTTAATGCCACCTTCGCGACACGGCGTTTACCAACTTGATAAATGTGGCACGTATCTGGTGAAATTTTTAGCTTACTGTCTTCAACACGCTCGCCATCAATTTTAACAGCACCTTGTTTAATCATGCGCATCGCATCCGATGTGCTATTAACTAAACCCGCCGCTTTCAATAAATGTGCAATGCCCATACCTTCAGACGTAGTGAATAAAACTTGCTCTTCGAGATCATCGGGCAATTGGTTTTGTGAAAAACGCTCAACAAAGCGTTGTAAAGCTTTTTCACCTTCACCATCGCCATGATAGCGATCAACAATCTCGGCAGCCAACTTCACTTTATAGTCACGCGGATTGGCGCCATCTTTGACCTCTTTATGCCATTGTTCAATGGTTTCTAACGGTAACCAACTAAGCAACTCAAAATAACGCCACATCAAATCATCAGAGATCGACATTAATTTGCCAAACATATCATCCGCACTGTCGGTCACACCAATATAGTTACCCAACGACTTTGACATTTTTTTAACGCCATCTAACCCCTCAAGCAAAGGCGTCATAACTAAACACTGCGGTTTTTGGCCGTAAATCTTTTGTAATTCACGCCCCATTAATAAGTTAAATTTCTGATCAGTGCCGCCCAGCTCAACATCAGACTTCATCGCTACGGAATCATAGCCTTGCAAGAGTGGGTATAAAAACTCATGAATCGCAATGGGCTGATTACCTTGATAGCGCTTAGAGAAATCATCGCGCTCTAACATTCGCGCAACGGTACTATGCGAAGCCAATTGAATCATATCTGCTGCCGATTTCTCCGCCATCCATTGTGAGTTATATAAGATTTCAGTTTTCTCGGGGTCCAACACCTTAAAAGCTTGCTGCTGATAGGTTTGTGCATTGGTTTCAATTTCTTCACGCGTTAAAGGTTTACGCGTCACATTCTTTCCGGTCGGATCGCCAATCAATGCGGTAAAGTCACCTATCAAAAATTGCACATGGTGGCCCAGCTCTTGGAACTGGCGTAATTTATTCAGTACGATGGTATGACCTAAATGAATATCAGCTGCCGTTGGATCACAACCCAACTTAACATTTAAGCGCTTACCTTCTTTTAAGCGCGCCGCCAGGTCATCTTCGATCAAAATTTCTTCCACGCCACGTTTAATGGCCTGCATCGCATCATTCTGTGCCATGACTATCCTCAATGTGTATCAAATTCAGCCGCAGATCATATCACGTCATCTCGGCCATCGCGAGATACAACCATTAAAACTGGATCCCGGCTCGGTGGCCGGAATGACTATCGTCATTGCGAGCCACGTAGTGGCGAAGCAATCTCATGACAGAAGCATAGATTACTAATAGTTACAGGCAAGACATGACCTCTCGACAGTAAACCGGCAATATGTTCTAATTTTGGCTGGGATACATATATGATTTAAGGACCGCTGGGTACGGATGAACATTTTTAAGCCTTTTCAAAACAGTCGCTGGGTGACTTATCTATTACTACTTGTCGATGCTCTGCTGCTGGTCTGGCTGGTAACGTACGTTTATATGAACCTTTGGCCAACGTCCGAACCGATTCGGCAAGCAAACATGCCCATACCAAAAGCAGCCACAATCCTCACCGCAAAGATACCCGCTGCGCCTACAGTAGAACCCATCGTACTGCACCAAGTCACGATGCATATCAAAGCCAACGACACACTAAGCGAAATGTTCGCTGCCCATAACCTAAATCAACAAGACCTACAGCAGATTTTACACCTGGATACAGCCGCCCAATATTTACGGGTCATACAACCACAACAGAAAATTACTTTTTCGCTTGACCAACACAATCGCATACATCAATTGTCTGCCGCATTAGATGCAGGAAAAACATTAATCGTTGAACGATTTAATAATCAATTACGCGCACGCGTCACCGTGCCCCACTATTCCAAAACGTTAGAATTTGCCAGCGCAACCATCCATCACTCTCTCACCAAAGCCGCGCAACGCGCCGACGTGCCACGCAGCATGGCCACCGAGCTAACGCATATTTTTGATAACCGTATTAATTTTAATAAAGACATACGACCCGGCGATCAATTTAGCGTGTTATATGAAGCCAAATATCATGATGGCGTAAAAGTTGATGAAGGCCCTATCGTCGCTGCACAATTTATTAATCACGGTAAAACCTATGAAGCGATTCGCTTTACCGCCCCCAACGGTAACAGCGGCTACTACAATCCCAAAGGACACAGCTTAAAACGCTTATTCTTAAAAGTGCCGTTGCATTATAATCGCATCAGTTCCTATTTTTCATACCGTCGCATGGACCCTATTATCCATCGCATCCAAGCACACCTGGGTGTGGACTTTGCCGCACCACGCGGCACCCCCGTGCACTCGGTGAGTGATGGTAAAATTGTTTATATCGGTAAGAAAGGCGGCTATGGTAATGCCATTATTGTGAAGTACGGTCGTCACTATAAATCTTTATACGGTCATCTATCGCGTTACGCCAAGCACCTGCACCGCGGCAGTAAAGTAACACAAGGCCAAGTGATTGCTTATGTTGGCAGCACTGGCTGGGCCACTGGCCCGCATTTGCATTACAGTTTTTATGTCGATGGTCGCGCAAAAAACCCGTTAACAGTTAAACTGCCAACGGGTTCGGGTATTCCTAAAACTTACCTTGCACTGTTCAAATCGAAAACTAAAAACTTACTAGCACAGCTCGATCTACATCAAGGACCGCAGCTGGCTAGTGTTTCCGACAGTCAAAATATATCTTAAGCATCAAGTCTCAAACCACTGTAATCACCATATTCACCACCCTCTGTCGGTGATGCAGCATCACGTCGCGCCTCGCCGCGCAGTTCTGCAGCTCGGTCCATAGCTCTTCTTTCAGCTGCGCCACGAGCAGCCATACCCGCCTCCACTACGGCCGATGTTGCCTTTGGTTTTGCTACACCTTTACCACCCAAACAAAACTGGTCAACCGTCATATTACGTGCCATGTCGCGCTGCTTTTGAGCTTCAATTTCAGCTCTAGTTTGTGAGCGTGTCACACGGTCAGAAGGAGCCACATCCCTACGGCGACCTCTTCTGTATACAGTAGGCGCACGCGGCGCCCCCGCTGGTTGTGATGCAACACCCAACAAGCTTAATAAACCTGCACCGCCTGGAGCAACCACACGTGATACCTCAACAGGCTTACCCGTAACAACCGGGGAATGCGCCGGTGCTGCTACCACTGGTGAAGGCGCTGCCAAAACTTCAGCAGGTGGTTTATCCACTGGCGGAGGCGCAGAGGCTGCTACTTTTGGCACTGGCGGCATAGGTGAAACAGCTCTCGACTCATCAACTTTAGCCGTATTTGATGCTGCCATTAACCGATTGATCTCTGTTAACATTATTTCTAGTGCGGCACTGCTCGCAATTTTTTCTGCACTAGGAGCGGCATCCTTTTCAGCATCATGCTCGTTACCAATACCTAAAGCGAACTTGTTAAGCAATGGCGCAAACGCCGCGTGAATAGCCGCATCATCACCTTTTAATGCATCTAATTCAGTTTTAAGATCACTGACTGACTTACCACGCTCATCATTATAGCGACTAACAACCCATGACTTAGTCCATGCACCCCAACTACTGTACTTTGCACTTAAATAATTTTGCAACTCTTGTGCAATTTGCTCTTTTAGCTTCGACATCAATATCACTCCCTTTTGTGATGTTATAAAACTTAACTTGGTCCCATTCTTGGAGGCACCGAACTTCCACTACGCCCTACTATTACCGCAGCCGCTACCGCTGCAGTAATACCAAACGCCGTAAGTAAACGACTGGTAGTTGTTTTTGGTGTTATGGCATTCACAGCCTTTTTAATCTCTGGCCCAAATCTATCGAATACCGAAGGATCGGGTACATATTTTTTTACCTCAGGTCGTTGGTATGGAACAAAGTCCCTTTCTGTTAATTGAGCATCATAGGCAAGTCGCTTACCTGCATCCGACAAATTCTCATAGGCACAACACAGTGTGGTAAAAAGTTTTGTAGCATGGTCATTATACGCTGGCGGATTTTTATCTGGGTTTAATTGTCGTGCCAGCTGGTAATAAGCTTTTCGAATGTCATCCGCACTGGCCTCTTGTCCCACACCCAGCTGCTGATAATAATCCAGTGCAGCATATTGAGCCACCCCACTATCACTAAACATGGGTCGAGTAACAATAACCGGTTTAACAGCAGCGGCTTCTTCTCTTACATCATCCACTTTACTTTCAACATCAACACGTCCCTTTGCAGATGGAAAAGAAAGAGCAGCAACCTCACTTGCAACCACACGTGGCGCTACATGTGGCGTCGGCGGTAATGGTGGCACTTGCATTATTGGTGGCTGCGCTGCATCAAGTCTTCTCACCTCCAATGCCTTCGACGCATCTCTATGCACTTCTTTTTGCACTTTCGCAATCACTGCGTTGTAGGCTTTAATTACATCGTTCAAGCGGGGGCTAGCAATCACTTTCCCATCCGTAATAGCCTGTATAATTACCGCAACGGCTGCCTGTACTTGCGATAAATTATGTTCAGGATCTCGCATTTCACGCAAAGTTTTCATAAAGGTCTTCGTGATAGCAATGCGTTCATCAGCTCCATCTGTTTGAAAAACATTTCGCACACCTGGTAAACGAGCTAACCGACCGAAAAACGGGGTAGCGCCATCCCCGTCAAGATAACCTTGAGCTAATCTAAGTAATTCATCACGTAGTGCTGACGATTCGTCAGGTCTAGACATAAACGTCTCCCTTTTATATATCAGAAATTCCACACATAAAAAATGTGCGACTGTCCTGCTCCCATCGCAACAGTCTAGGGTTAAGCACTGGTGGCTGTCAACTAAGTTAAAAGTAAGAGATGACTATCAGGTAGACAACGAGGAAGTTATTCTCGCTGACTTAACCTCTCGCGTGGGGGATATTTAAGGGGGAGCGTGCGTTCGCTCCCCCTTAAAAGTGCACGATCACTTGTTTTTGTGCACGTATCATACCAGGAAGTTATTCTCGCTGACTTAAGCGAGAATAACTGGCATTTGCAGATTAATCCCACCAACCGTTGGACTCTTTGCACAGTGTTTTAAATACTCAATGAGTGGCACATCAACCACTTCGTTCGACACAGTAGAAGCTTGGCGATACTGCAAGCCATCATCACCATCAAATACAAAACCCACATGTGAAATATTAATATTGCTGCCTATTTGTTCGCGCAATGGCCAATCGGGTCGCACAATTTCCAATAAACAGCCGGCGGGAATTTGTTGAAACAATGCCTCGTTTGGTTGTTGATCCGCATCAAATAACGCTTGCAATGGCACATACGGTGTTATGTTTTCAATATCATGATAGAACGCGGCTTGTTGATGTAGCTCAAGCAATCGATTTTTTGCCTCATGCTCATCAATATGTTCCAGTAGTTTAATATCTTCCAGAGAACGAAAAGACAACCACCGCGGCTTTTCTATCATGCATGTTGCTTCTTCTATCACCGGTTGATTATTTTTATCAACAATGGTGTAAGTAATATCTTCAACAATGTTATTGAGTGCATTCTGCACATTCCAATCGACACTCATAAAATGAAAACGAGTCAAATAGCTGGGGTTGCTTTTATAATAATTGACACACAAAATCTTGTCTGCAAAGTCATCCCAATCTTTAGCCAACCACAACGCTAACACCATATTAATGTAGGTAACACAATCAAATACATCGGTGCGATACACCGGGCTTTGGTCAAATTCACCACAGTCGCCTTCACCGCACGCGCCACCAACGTAGGGGCACCCCAAAAAAGCTTGACTAAAAAACTGCAAACGTTGCAAGCCAGTTAAATTGTTAGCCTGTTGTAATAAGCCTTGCAACTGCTGATCAAACTGCTGCATATCATAAGGCGCTAGAGGTTGGTAAACCGTATCCATGTTAATGACCCTCCCTGTAAATCCATAACGCTATTATCGCCAACAACGCACTGAAAGCAAAGTAATATGCGGGCGAAAGCAATGAATTTGTTTGATGGATTAAGCCTGTTGCAATCAGTGGCGTTAAACCGCCCATAAAACCAAAACCAATGTTGTAACTCAATGCCGAGCCACTGTAACGCACCTCGACTGGAAACAATTTCACCAACAGGCTGGGCAACATACCCCATACACACCCATTAAAAAAACCGCTCAATATTAACGCCCAAGCATACTGGCCAAAATCATAAGCATAGATAGCAAAAATCCCATAAGTCGCCACCACTGAAAGCGCGGTTAATAACAATAATACCCACTTATAACCGAAGCGATCGGCTATAAAACCAAACCCAATGCAATAAATAATGCCTGATGCCGTCGCAGCCGTTTTCACCCATAAGAATGTCGCCATTGGCTGGTGTAATATCGTCGCCACATAAGCGGGCGTAAAAATAAAATACAACGCCGTCGATACCGCACCATACCCTACCAAAATAATACCAATCAATGTCGCGACTTTATGCTGTTTAAGAACAGTAGCTAATGGAAATCGGTGAGCACGATGCGCAATCGACTGAAAAATCACCGATTCAGTCAGGTGACAACGCAAGATATAACTCACAAAACCAAAAATCCCGCCCAACAGAAATGGTAAGCGCCACCCCCATCGGCTCAAGGCTTGCTGAGGCAACCAAGCCGTTATGATGGCATTCACCAATGAGCCTAAAACTAAACCAGCAATTAAACTTGAGAATATAATCGCACACGCCACGCCTTTTCGATCAGGCACACTTTCGCTCGCATAAGATAACGCACCGGGGATTTCACCACCCAATGAAAAACCCTGACAAATGCGTAAGAGCGTTAACACAATAGGTGCCGCTACTCCCCAGGTTTTATATGTCGGCACTAAACCAATAGCTAAGGTGCTAATCGCCATAATTAACACTGAATAAGTAAAACTTTGCTTACGACCAACACGATCGCCAAAATGACCAAAAACAATGCCACCCAACGGCCTCACCAAATAACCAAGTGAAAAGGTGGCAAAGGTTGCCATCAAGGACAGCAGGTGATTCTGACTAGGAAAAAATAATTGCGCTAAATATCCAGCCATTAGCGCATACACTACAAAATCATAAAACTCCAGCACACCGCCCATACTGCAAATTAATAATAAACGCCGATTAGCTGCTGTAATCTTGCTCATAAATTACCCGGTCAAATTTGTATTTTGTTTATGATACACTAGAGCCTGCTGAGCAACCAAGAACCTGACATGATTACTTTCGAACAGGTGTGTAAAACTTATAACCACGGCAAAACATTTGCTGTTGATCACCTAGACCTTCAAGTTAATCCGGGTGAACTAATGGTAATTTTAGGATCATCGGGTAGCGGTAAATCAACCACACTAAAAATGATCAATCGTTTGATTGAACCCACCAGCGGTGTCATCACCTTAAACGAACAACCCATCAATGAATACGATATCTATCAATTACGTCGCTCTATTGGCTATGTGTTTCAACAAATAGGTTTGTTCCCGCACCTATCCATATATGAAAATCTTGCCGTCGTATTACGTTTAGAAGGTATGCGCGAAATTGATATTAAGCAACGCATTGAGGAATGCTTGGCACTGGTAAACCTATCTTCCAACAAATTTTTACAACGCTACCCTGATGAGCTCTCTGGCGGCCAACAACAACGCGTGGGCGTTGCACGCGCCTTGATTACAAAACCAAACGTCCTACTGATGGATGAGCCACTGTCTGCTTTAGATGCCATTAATCGCCGCGCACTGCAACAAGAAATTCACGATCTACATAAAAAAATTCAAACCACTATTATATTTGTTACTCACGATCTTTTTGAAGCCTTTCGCTTATGCGATCGTATTGCCGTTTTTCATCATGGAAAATTGCAGCAAGTCGGCACCAAACAAGAAATCATTCAACAACCTGCTAGCGAATACGTAAAAGAGTTGATTACCAACCAACAAGCCGTTATCGATGACTTTAATAAAGTATGGGCGATGGCATGACACTAAACTGCATTCTCAATGACTGTTCACAATTACTCATTAAACTAGCTCAACATATTTATTTAGCCGGCATCTCTACCGTTATTGCGATTTGCATTGGACTACCCGTCGGCATATGGATTTTTTATCGACCACGCATGCGCGGATTTATACTGGGTATCACCAGCGTTTTTCAAACCATACCAAGCTTAGCACTACTCGCCTTCTTAATACCTTTCTTGGGTATCGGCACTAAGCCCACATTGGTCACACTAACTATTTACGGCTTATTACCAATCGTTAGAAATACACTGGTGGGAATCCAAGAAATCCCCGCCAGCAGTCGCGAGGCCGCACGCGCACTCGGCTTTCATACTTGGCAACGCATCCGCTTAGTTGAAGTACCACTAGCCTTACCCACCATTATCAGCGGCATACGCACGGCGAGCGCAATGAATATCGGCATTGCCACCATCGCTGCATTTATCGGTGCCGGCGGCCTCGGTGACTTTATTACTGAAGGGTTATCACTCAATAGCAATCAAATGATTTTAATGGGCGCTATACCCGCCGCTATTTTAGCACTTGTCGTAGACTACCTGATCGGTCAAGTCGAAATGCTTTCTGCTTTTCGTACTCGCCAACGCATGCATTGGCGA
This sequence comes from Coxiellaceae bacterium, assembly GCA_029210045.1. GTDB lineage: Bacteria > Pseudomonadota > Gammaproteobacteria > Coxiellales > Coxiellaceae > JARGNX01. Next base: position 71,486 of record JARGNX010000012.1, on the reverse strand, counting down.
CGCACCAAAATAGCTTTAGTCAGTATTGCAGGCTTGGCTTTTATTGCCATTATTATTCAACAAAATTGGCGATTCTTTAGTGGCAACCATGTTAAACCAATTGTCGTTAGCTCAAAAAATTTCAGTGAACAATATATCTTAGCCAATATTATGGCGGATATGCTTAGAGCCTATACTAACCTGCCTATTGTTATTCAAGATAATCTTAGCTCGTCCGTCATCGCACAAGAAGCCTTACAAACTGGCGCCATAGATACTTACCCTGATTACTCTGGGACTATCTATATGAACATATTGCACCAAACAAATATTGTCAGCGCTAAACAAACTTATCAGTACGTTAAAAAATATTCAGCTAAGCACCTAGGCATTTTATGGTTAAAGCCATTCGGCTTTGAAAATACAACTGCAATCGCCGTTACCAACGCCTTTGCTAAAGCCCACCACCTAACCACTCTTAGTCAACTTGCTCAATACGGCCCTATGCTAACCATGGCTGCGCCACCTGAATTTCTAAAGCGTGTCGATGCATACGCCGCATTACAAAAATACTATGGCGTACACTTTAAAAAAATCGTCACAATGACCCCTAGCCTCATGTATCGCGCAATTGCCAACCATCAAGTCGATGCCATCCTATCATTTGGTACCGATGGCTGGTTACAAGCACTAAAACTCACTGCGCTTATTGACGATAAGCATATCTACCCACCTTACCAAGCTGTACCGCTTGCCAATGCGGCTGCCGTTAAAAAATACCCACAAATAGCAACTGCACTGAATCGCCTACATAATCAAATCACTGTAGATGATATGAAAAGGATGAATTATCAAGTAGATGTCAAACAAATCGACCCAGCTGTAGTCGCAAAAAAATTCTTAATCAGCAGACATCTCATACCGCAAAACCCATCCAGTAATTGATTTGCCTGATATATGAATCACCTTGTATTAATAATAAAATCCTAGAAATAGAAAGTATGCTGAGTTACCCTTAACCACCAATTAATACGTAGCTGATATATTAAAGCTACATAACAAATGGTGTCACACACTCGGATGGTGATACCTTTCAACGGAAGGACCGCGTTATTGTTTCACTCCCTACGCAAGTACAGTGAGCAAAGCGCACATAACCACACACAACGCAAGGCCCACCTCGGTGGGCCTCTTTTATTTACTTCCGCTATAAACCCCAACAAACCAACACAGTAAAGGTATTGTAAATTTATTATGAGAACGACAAAAAGAGCCGGAATATTTGCAGCCATGAAAGCCGCACCTCCTAACGCAAAACAAAAAAAACTACTGATTTGTAATGCGCCAATTGGTGTCAATGGTGAAATTTCACAAGCCATTGCTTTAGCAGAAGCCTGGGTTCGCCAAGGAAAAAGTGACTTTGATTTACGCATCTATTATAACTGCGAAGAACATACACAAATAAAAGATTCTATTCAGCGCTTTGAAAAGAGCATACTGGCTTTACAAGCCAACTACATTCAAGTCACTGTCTTCAGTTCGCCCAGTGGATCTTTTGTAAAAGGGTTTCCAGTTTTAAAGGCACCTACCACTGAATATACCTGCGGGCTCGTTTACCCAACACCCAGCTTTAATGAAAGAACTATAGAGATCTTTCATAAAAGCATGCGCAGCACACTACCCGCTACATTTTATTCTAAGCACGTTCGTTTAACAGAAGGTTATGCAAACAATGAAACGGAATATGATTTCCACGAGATAAGTGGCCTAACGCAACTTGCAACTGGACGCAAGATGGATGAGCGACTAGCTCTTTGTCAACCACCTTGCGCCGTCAGTACTGAGTACATTAGACCAGGCTTTACTAAAGGGCTGACCTATTACCTAATCTATTCTAACCCAAAACTAACCACCCTGTTCCTTGGTGGTATAAGCTACAAAGACGCTATCTGCATCTTTGTTTTAGACGCTCATGCTAAAAGGCCTAGCGAAGATGTCACGATTTATTTTAATAATCCAAGAACACCTGAACTCCAAAAAATTGATGATATCGTAAAACAATTGCACGTCATCAATCCAGGCTTAGTTATAGAATATGATGAGATTATTGATGGCAAGTCAGTAACCACTGTTATTACACCAGCACTTGCCACAGGTCCTACCGTTAAGTTGAAAGTTTACCCCACGATGGAGCACAACGAATTTATTGGCTTAATCAAACACGCTGAAATGGCTATGCTAAGCTCAACCAGTTGCTTAGATGAAGCTCTGGCTATGGGCAAGCCGTGCTTAATCAACGAGGTCATAATTATTGATCGATTACCAAGGATACGCAGAATATTAACGATAGAAAGTAAATGCACAGATAGCCCCAGATTTACTGAATTAACCGAATTTCTACAACTGCATCGTCTATTGGCATTTAAGACACTTACTGAAAAAAAGCCAATATACCAACGTTTAATAATGTTCCTGAATTCACCAAAAGTGGATGTTTTAAGTAAACAATTTAAAGCATTTAAACAATTGATTGTAAGAAAATATAACTTATCTGAAGAGTTATATACTGCCGTTGATCAATTAGAAAAGCAAATAATGGCTAAGCGCGAGCAACCTGGTACTTCAGCTGGTGTCTCAAAACCCTTAAGATAGCTCCCGCTATAACTGTGCATCAACCATCAGATGCTGCATCTGCAGGCTGTAGATTCGCCGATGTAATTAGTTGACTAAAGCGCACACACCAAACAACCACTGACTTTACCTTGCTCATATCAACATTCGATGGCACTTGATATACCTGGCTGCCTTTAAAACTTTTCAAGCCACCTAAATCATAATTAGTCGCTTTTTTAAAGTCATCGTTAGTCTTGATATCACTGGCTTGAGATAAATAGATATGAAATGCCGGTCCAGGTCCTACTGCAAAATTTTTCGCTAAAAAAACCTCTGTTTGACCTGCCTGCTGATATATAGAGGTGTTACCTTTTCCCCAATGCACTGGATCTGATGGGTTTGGATGAATAAATTCACCTCGCGCTATAATCGTTTTATTGCTTGCATCTTGCACAATTTCGTTTACTTGTGCTGGTGGAAACCAATAGGGGTACATAATAAGCATCACCGCCGCACCAATGATAAAACCAACTATCAAAGAAATTACAGCTGTAAAAAATGTTTTCATATTCGTTTGCTCCATGCAATCATTTCGAATACCAACCAGCATACCTCCAACTAGCATCTATTTACAATAGGAGCACACTGCTGTGTGCGTAAATGAACTTCGAAAAACCATGTACTCTTAAAAAAAAATCATGTTATGCTCTGCAGTCTAACCTGTGGGAGGGGACGCAACATGAGTAGAGAAGTACGTACAGGCGAAAAATTGCGACGTAAAGATGATCCAGAGAAGACACACTCACACATACAAATTACCGACCTTGATGGTAGCACACACATTTTTCAATTAGCCCACACCGGGTCAAAATTAACACTCACTCAATGCTCCAAACTACAAACCAAGCTGAAGCATTTCCCCTCCAAACTGGAGAGACGTAAAAGGCGTGCCAGGCACGTCGGTGGCTTCTCTATCGTTAAACCAGCCGACCGGCTAACACCTAAAGAAGTCGATACCGAAACAAAACCTCACACTGATGAATGCAAAATACCTAAAAAACTAGCTGTAAAAATTTATGATACCAGCAACAAACTTAGTACACTCGAACAAGAGGAATCGGCCAAAGCGGCCGTGAAATGCTATACAGCACTCAATCAATTCGCCACCTGGTTTAAAAGCAATGGAAAAGTGTATCTCGTCATGGAATGGTATGGCAATAGCGATCTATTTGACGACGCCACAGACGACCGTGAGAAAAAGTTTTCTACCGAAGAAGTGGTTATTGCCTTTCAAAAAATACTGCATAAGATAGACATCTTACATAAATTAACTGGCAAGCCAGTTAATGATCTCAAACCTGAAAATATGATTCCTATCTATGATAACAAGGGTAATTTAATTGATATTGCCATTGTTGACGTTGAATCCAATCAGTTAGATACAGCCGGGCCATGGACACCACAATATCAATTCAAACAGGAGATAGCCAGAACGCTAGCTTCCGGAAAGATAGTTATGGACCCTACGTTTGAAACAGATTGCCATGCCTTAGCAACCGTACTGGCCATATTGTCTGACTTCCAAACCGATTCGCGTGAACTATTTACTGATACTGTCATTGAGCGGTTTACATATCCCCCCTCAGAATCTGGCGCTCTGTCGATCAAACACACGGAATCAGGTGCCAGAAAATACATGGTAACTCCCGTAAAAAACCCTGCTGCTTCACGCGCCATTCACGCACTGTACGCCACACTAGCGAATGGCAAGCTACCTATAAATGAAGAAACACCTTTTGCAGTGCAGGTTTTTAATTTACAACAAGAATGCAAATCATTATTTGGGCATATACGTCAACAGCAACGCGTTAAGTATACATCCAATCCTCGTTTATTCAGCACCACAACCGAATCAGATGAGTTCATTACGCTAAGAGAAACAATGAATGACCTAATAAGGCGACTAAATTTAGCTCGTATTACACCTGAAGAACTCAATGAAATACAGCTCGAACTCGATATTATAAAACATAAATATCACAACACAGATAGGGAGGATGAAACACCTGATGCCGGCGCACGTGTTAGCATCACATAACAATTAGCTTGCCACGATACATACCCATCTCGCAGGTAAAATCAAATTCACCTACTTTATCAGGTGTTACCGTTATTTCCACCGTTTGATTCAACGGCAATTCCGCACTTTGATCAAAGTCAGCAAACACGACCGTAGAAGCACATGGACTCGCTGCTTTTCGTGTAAAACGTAACGTAACTGACTCTCCCACCTTCGACTGAATACTGCCCGGCGTATAGACACCATTATCAACAATCACATCAATCGCTTGGTGTTTATTAATCACATCAGCTGATTTAGCTTTGTATAACCAAAACCAATAAATAATAAATAGAACAATTAATACTAATACGATATCAATAACCCAAATCATTTTAACCTCACTAAACGTAATCGGTTAGCATTAATAACCACTGTTAATGATGATGCGGCCATTGCAATGCCGGCAATAATAGGGCTTAACAACACACCAAATAACGGAAAGAATACGCCCGCCGCAATGGGTATACCACATACATTATAAATAAACGCACCAAATAAATTTTGCTTAATGTTGCGCATGGTCGCACGAGACAACTGAATCGCTGTCACCACACAAGACAATGAATCATTCATTAACACCATGTCCGCGCTGTCAATCGCGATATCCGTACCACTACCAATAGCAAAACCGACATCTGCCCGCGCCAATGCTGCCGCATCATTAATACCATCACCGCACATGGCTACAATTTCACCTTGCTCAGCAAGCTGCGCAATTGCTTGATCTTTATCAACCGGTAACACCTCAGCAAAAATATCTTTCTCGTCAATGCCCACTTCTTTAGCCACCGCTGCCGCCGTCGCACGACTATCGCCGGTTAACATCACGACACGCAAACCTAGCTCTTTAAACTGCGCAATAGCCTGTTTTGAATCGGCTTTAATCGCATCCGAAATAGCCAAAAAACCTGCCAATTGATTATCCACCACAACATAGACTGGTGTTTTGGCCGCACGCATTAAATCATCCACTTGACCATCAATCGCTGTGCAATCAATTTTGCTTTCCACCATAAAGCGTCGATTACCTAATAATACCTGCTGGCCATCAACGGTTGCCTTAACACCTAAACCACTTAATGCTTCAAAACTTTCCACCGCTAATAAATTCAACTCTAACTCTTTTGCACGCGTTACCACCGCCTGTGCTAATGGATGCTCTGAGCTGCCTTCGATACTCGCAGCATATCGCAACACTTGATTACCTTCATAACCTGCCACAGCTACCACATCAGTTACTGACGGCTTACCTTGCGTAATCGTACCCGTCTTATCCAACACAACTGCCGTTAATGACTTTGCTTTTTGCAGCGCATCACCATTACGCACAATAATGCCATGCTCTGCCGCCTTGCCTACCGCAATCATTATCGATATCGGCGTTGCTAAACCCAAAGCACAAGGGCAAGCAATCAATAACACCGCAATACCTGTCATTAACACATGCGCTATCACTGGCGGTGGTCCAAACGTTAACCAAAAAATCGCAGTCACTAGAGCCAGTATTAAAACCAACGGTGCAAATACACTGGCAATTTTATCCGTCAACTTACCTATCGCAGGCTTACTACGCTGTGCTTTTTGCACGGTCTCAATAATATTAGCTAACGCTGTATCAGCACCAACACGTGTCGCATGAAATAGCACCGACCCCTTTTGATTGCTGGTACCTGTTACCACTTCATCACCAATGGTTTTTTTAACTGGCAACGGCTCACCCGTCAACATCGATTCATCAATTAAAGTTTCACCTTCAATCACCTTGCCATCTACCGGCACACGATCGCCGGGACGTAAACGCACGGTGTCACCTACTTGAATGTCTTCAATTGATACCACCTTGTCCTCACCATGCCGCACTACAATCGCCGTATCTGGCGCTAATTCCATTAAGCGTGCAATCGCTGCATTGGTTTGGCCGCGCGCCTTCATCTCCATAGCTGAACCCAACACAACAAAACCAATCACCAAACAGGCCGTATCAAAATACACCGCGCGCGCCACATCCGGTAGAAATGCACCAAAGACAATCGATATAGCCGAATATAACCAGGCGGCAAACGTACCTGATGCCACCAAGGTATCCATATTAGCTGTATGATTAAGGAATGACTGGTAAGCACCTATATAAAAGTGTCGACCAGTATAAAAAATAACCCCCGCCACAATCACTAAGCTGATTGGCCAAAACCAATGGCCTGCTGTGGTTTCTAACTCAGGGAAAATGCCTATATAAGGACCAATAAAAAAAATCGCGCCAACCACTATCGCTACAATACTCTTATATACCAGTTGCTTGTATTGTCTGTGCTCTTCATCACCACTGGCTTGTGGCTTATTCATATCGCAACAACTGGACACGGGCTACTCCTTTCAGGCTTTACGTACCATTAAGCATAAACGCTATTATAGTATGTTGCTAGAGGGCCATGCCACCCTTCGGTAAAGGGCGCCTTGGTTGCTGACGGGATCCCTGGTCGGGGCCAGGGATGACAAGGCAAGTACGGGATGACAATTAACCTTCCTCACGATAAGGCAGTAACAACAATCCAGCAACCGCCATACCGATAGCACCGAGAATCAGCGGCAAACTCACCAGGTCGCGCGTAAAGGGCCCAACAGCAAACGACACAATAGCAAAAGCCAATGCCAGAATCGAACCTGTAACACCCATAACCCAACCCTGCTCTTCGCTACTCACACGATTAGAAAATATGGTCAATAGGGTTGAATAAGCATTAGCTACCGTGACACCTACAAAGAAATTCATAATCCAACTCAGCGTAATATCATGCGTCCAAGTGAGCACTGCAATAAACACAGTCGTTAGCAGCAAACCAACAACTACCGTCCATTTTAATCCTAATCGCGTGGTGACGACATCCACTAGATAACAACCCACCGCAAAACCTAAGGCCATATCCGCCAAGAACCATGATGTCCAGGTTTCGTTATAAGCATAACGATCAAACATAAACATTGAGATAAATGAAAAGTAGTTACTCCAACCAAGAATAAACACGAACAATACCAATGATAAATAACGAATTCGTTTATGCTGGAATGCAGAAATAAATACCTGTATTGCATGGTGAAGCTTAATGCGTACTTTACCCTCACGATGAAAAGTCTCATCAAATGTAAACCAAAGAATAACCGCATTCGCCAACGAGATTAATGCTGCAAAGTACAAAGGCGTTGAAAAGTTAAACCATGATACCAAATTTTTAGCCGTTAACAGCCCACCAAAAATGGGTCCTATCACAAAGCCTACTGACACCGCTAATAAAATCAAACTGATGTTGCGCGCCTTATGCTCTTCAGTGCTGACATCAACAATTGCCGCTTGCGCAATCGGCTGACTGCCTGCGGTAAAACCAGCAATGATACGCCCTACAATCAATAAGCTTAAACTGCCCATAGGAATAGCAATCGCCGAAAGCAAATAACCCGCAAAAGCTCCCAACAAACAAATCATCAATGATTTTTTACGCCCCACCATATCCGATAGGTCACCTAATATAGAGGCACCAAAAAACCAGCTCAACATAAAGATGCCAATCGTAATGCCATACATCATCGAACGCCACTGCGCGCTATGATGAACCACAAAACCTGACTGCGGCTCAATAATCAGTGCATTCAATACGGGGAATAATAAACCCAGACCCATGCCGTCAATTAAGATAACCAGAAATAGCGGCGCCAAATGCCAGATTTTATTAGTACCACTTTTTTCAATTTTTTTGTTCATAATCAATACCTAAACATGCTAACTACTGAGAGTCAAACTAAAAGGATCGGTGCGGCACTTGTTATGTGCCCGCAAGGAAGGATGGCGAATTGTAGCCAACTTTTTGAGCCAAAACAATACAGGGCATTGGTATATATACTTTTCGTTCAAAATAGGTACAATACTCGCATTATGAGAGCGAATATAGAACACCATTTAACAGAGCATTTCAGACAAAACAGCCTGTCTGCGTATTTAAAACAAAAAAGCGAGCAATTGCAGATTCCAGGTGCAATGAATCACCCTCGCATGCACACGATGAGAAATAGCTTGATGGCTATCAACGTAGCCGAAAGGACGTATGCCAACTTACAATGGCTATGGCAATATAAAACCAACATCATGCTTACCTCTGCCAGCATGATGCTAGTAGACTCCCTGTATTTTGGCATGGTGCCATGGATGATCACATCACTTGCCAGCATCGCTGCATCTTATATCTACCCTACGACAGCAGTCGCCACTTTAGCCGTTGCTTCATATAAATTATATAGACACACGCTTTGTTACGATGATTTAAACATCACACTAGAACCGGAAGCCGCTCAATTAACTTTAATGCAAAAAATCCATGCACTTGAGACCAAGGCCGTGCACAACGCAACCAAGGCATGGGTTTCACTAAGCACCGGCTGCGATCGCGCCGCATTAACTACTGCTGCTATGATCGCCTCTTCGTTTGCACCCGAATCTTCAGGCTTATGGCCAGGATGGGTAAGTTGGATATTGTCACTACTGGGCGGCAGCCACCCCAGCGCTGATATCATGAACTCAAAAACACGCCTGTTACTCGATCATATTGAGAAAAAAATAACGTTAGATGGTATCGGCATTGGCACACTAATTCATTGCTTAAAACTCGTCAGACAAAACAAAGAAGAAATCCGTTATCACACTAATGGTACCATTAATCAATTTTCCAGCCGGATATATTCCATATTAGGTAAGCTGTCACAACACACACAGCAAGTTAACCAGGTAATTAAAACCATTTTCATTCACTTGGATACCATTGAAGAACAACTACTATTAAAACCAGGCCTTTTAACACAGCCTTTTCAGCAATTGGTCACTGAACTTTATGACCACTTATATTTTATGGGTTATACATTTGCAACACTACCTTCTGAAAATGGGCAGCGCGTTTATCGTGAAACACCACCCTTTACCGAGTCTCGCCTGCAACTAGCCACTACACGGCAACAACAGCTAGAGCCGCAAGAACGCGTGCCGGCATACAGCGAAGAAAATCGATTTAACACCAACCGTATATCGCGCACAAGGCGCATACTTGCCATCCTCAATGGCGAATCCATTAGCTACTGTCGCATGATGGCAGCACGATTTAAAAGTAAAATATCTGCCTACAAACTAATCCGTATAGCCGCATTAATACACGGCGAAAGTGAATCACAGCATTTATGGCTCTTTAAACGCGGCGAACACAACCTACAATTTTATATTGATCGCATTGACGCAGCGATACTGAATACAATACCAAGTCCTTCGTACAATCCAACTGAAAACCCGCCCTTTGATGCGACGAAGGACCTATCTCTTGAAGCCTATTTTCTGCGCGCCAGTACACAACGGAAATCCGATGTCGCCTCCTTGGATGAGACCAGTGTTATAGAAAAACTGTATGCCCTAAATAAAGAATCTACAGAGTTTTATCACAACATCTATCAACGCTTTTTTGATTTATTTAGCGATAACGGCAAATTGGATAAACTTGGCTACGACCTCAGCAACCAAGGTCGGCGACAATTGGCACTTTTACGCGGCGAAGCCGATCGCATATTCAATAATCACCAGCTGCATCCATTAGAGCGCATTACTCTCATTCTAAGCCTGACTAAGCGCTATTTCCCCCTAGATGCTATTGATGAATACTTAGAAGATTCTAATGACGAAAATAGGCGGCAATTAACAACCGATTTACAGTTTCTATATACCGTCCTCAATGACCCCGTATTTTATAAAAACACTTATGATCTTTTTGGCGCTGGGGGCTCACTGATGAGCCATGATAACGATGAAATAAAATACGGTGCTGATGTTGTTCGAAATACACTGAACTATATTCTTCAGGATGTCACAGTTGCAAATGATCAAAAAAGTTATTTAATTGCACAGGTTATTCGAAGCAATTTTCCTATAACGTTAGACGGATTTCTAGCCTCAAACACTCTTGGGGATTACGAGGATCAATTGCAATATTTTAGCCAAGATCAATTACCGCTTGTCGGCATTACCCCAATAACCACAGCATTACACCCCCTACCCATTACCGAAAGTTTACGCGCACGTGCAGATGACAACATTCCAGACTCTATAGCCATCTATCATTTTTTGCGTAATCATATTCAACATGAACACGGTTTTCTCGGTCAATTGCTGTATGATCACAATCCAGCCGTCAATATGTCATTACAAACCATGCTTAACGGCGTTAGAGATATGGCATTTAGCACCAAGTTTGAAGAAGCAGAAAAACAAAAAGCCATCTGCCAAGTTATATTTGCCTGCCACCGACAGCTATCGGGCTTTCCCTATATTCAAGCTCACTTAATACATACACAACATGCATTTTTTGAACCAGACTTAATTGCTAGTTGCCAGGCTGAAGGAAATTCAATTAGGGAACGCATCTTTAGGCGCCAAAAAATATTAAAAAACCTTTTGCGCCACCCTGATGTATTATCACACACAACTGCAGGCCGCCACCAGCCGTCAAGGGATCGACCAAAAAAACACAGAAAAAATAAACATACTGATCGCTATTTATATTACGGCAACACGCTGCCTTGTGGGCTACTAAACTCCAAAGAAAAACTTGATGCCCTATTTATTCAAACCATCGATCGATATTGTAAAATACACCGTCGCCGCAATGAAAGTGGCATGCTAGAAAACTTATTGGATATCAGAGAGAACTTTTTCCCCACAGTACCCAGCAATGCACACCCTGCTTGGGATTTAATTGCATGCGTGGTGAGAGAAATACGCCAAGGTCACATGCGCGCTGATATTGTCGAGGCTTTTAATGAAACCTGCCAGGCTATAACGCATGCGAATGCAGGTGGCCCTAGCGTTGCAAGCTTAGGATAATCTTGCCGGTATTTTTATTATCTTCCATGTACTGATGTGCTTCAGCCACTTGCTCAATAGAAAACGTGGCATCTACTACGGGCTGCAACAGTTGCTGATCAAACAATGGAAGAAAATGCTGTACAAATCGCTGCGTCATTTCACGTTTAGCCTCGATACGGCGACTACGCATAATCAACCCTTTTATCTGCAGTCGATAACTAATCAGCCGGCGCAAGCTCAACTCTGCGCGCGAGCCTTGCATCATCGCTATATTAATCAGTCGCCCACCTTTTGCCAAGCACTGTATATTATCATCAAAGTATGCGGCGCCAATAAAGTCTAAAATCACATCAACGCCACGCTCTTGAGTGTGCTGCAAAATCTCATCACGAAAGGTTTGTTGTTTGTAGTTGATACCAACATCGCCTCCGAGTGATTTTACTTTTTCGATTTTTGCATCTGAACCTGCGGTAAAAAACACTGTAGCACTTTTACTTTTTGCTAACTGCACCGCAGCCGTCCCCACACCACTTGCCCCAGCATGTATCAATACAGACTCATTGCTACTTAACTCACCCAATGTAAATAATGCCTGCATGGCAGTTAAAAATGCTTCTGGAATAGCCGCGGCTTGCTCAAAGGAGAGCGACTGCGGCATAGGCATTAACATGCCCGCATCAACGGCACAATATTCAGCATAAGCACCACTGCCCACCAACGCACACACACGATCACCGACAGACCAACCACTCACATCATCAGCAATATCACTGATCACGCCGCTGACTTCCAAACCTAAAATATCAGACTCGCCCGCTGGTGGTGGATACTTGCCTTGCCTTTGTAATACATCGGCACGATTAATACCAACAGCTTCTACCTTTACCAATACTGTTCCAGCCTGTATTTGCGGAAAATCAATCGGTGTGATTTTCATCACTTCAGGCTTACCAAATTCAGTCAGTGTTACGGCGCGCACCTTTACCCCCTCGCGATACGAAATATATACATAATACTAAACAGGCCAATGCGATAAACAAAAACATCATCGACATCGCGCGTTGTGTATGATCGTGCGGTATCGAAATCAACGCACTCATAATAGATGCCACTAATATTTGCGTAAAACCATAAGTTGCTCCTGCTGTACCTGCCATTTTTGAATAAGGCGATAAAGCAGTACTGGTGGCATTTTCAAATAATAGACCGACACCAAAGATGAATAGCCCGCCTGGCAGTACAATCACCCATGCATTCATATAACCCATGGCATAGGCCAATAAACATAACAGCGCCGCTACCAACATAATAATTGCACCACTCAACAACATGGCATACGTGCCAACGCGTGAGACAATAACGCTATTTAAAATATTCGCTACGCCTAAACAGCCCGCAATGGCAAATGCTGTCCAACCATATTGCACGGGCGATAAGCCAACGACATGCTGCAGCAAAAATGGACTCTCAATCAAGTAGATTAAAATACTGCTGTAGCTTAATCCCGCCATTAGCGCTGCGCCCATAAACTGTGCATTACTAAACAATAACCAGTAGCGTGACATTAAAATACGCGGCTGCAATGGTGTTTCATGTAAGTAACGATTAGTTTCAGGTAACCAAGCAAACATAACGATTAAGAAAAACAGAATATAACCGAGCATAAATACAAAGTTAGCTCGCCAACCAAAATATTGCTGCAGATATCCACCTAAAGCTAGCGATGCCATTAATATAAGCGCAATAGCAATCATAATATACGAAGCAAAGCGCGATAGCTGCGCCCACTTGCCATACACATCACGCATCATCGCACGATAGATCACCACCCCTGCTGACATTCCCAAACCCTGTACCGCTCGCCCCACCATCAACATACCTATATGCGAAGACAAGTAACAAATCAATGTGCCAAACCACGCAATTGAAAAGCCAATCATCACCATGCGTCGACGACCAAATCGATCAGATAGTGGCCCGTAAAATAACTGCGCAATACAAAAGGCAAACATATAACAGGTGACAGTTAATTGAACTAACGATTTATTAGTATCAAGTGCGGCAAGAACAGATGGCATGGCTGGGCTAAATACATCATTCGCTATCACACCAATCGTGCCCATCACAACGATTAGACCAAATAAGAAGATCGGGTGTAATTTTGTATTCATGTAACAGTTATATTAAGCCATTAACGACTGCAACTGCAACTGGTCTAATAAGGTAATATGACGACGCCTAACAGTGATCACCTGCTGTTTCTCTAATTGAGTCAATAAACGACTGACCGTTTCACTCGCCAAGCCCAAATAATTACCAATATCCTCTCGCGACATCGGTAAATTAAATTGTGTCGGCGAACAACCTCTGCGCTTATAACGAGACGATAAATTGGTTAAAAATCCGGTCATACTCTGCATGGCTGTTGCCTGCCGACTAGAAAATGAATCACGCGACATCTGGCCACTCATCATACAAAACATTTGTTTTTGTAAAGCAGGCAATTCACCCGCCACTTTCAATAAGTCTTCAAATGGAATTTTGCATACTGTGCTCGTGTCCAGTGCCACTACTGTAGTAACGTAATGCTTATCATAAATAGCATCAAAACCAAATAGCTCACCAGGCAGATGAAAAGTTAACAACTTCTCAGTACCATTACTTGATGCTTGCGTACATTTAAAGGCGCCCGATTGCACCGCATATAATGCAGAAAATTCGTCACCCGCTCGATATAAAATTTCACCGCGCTCAACCTTAATACTGCGATCAATCAATGACGACACCGTCTGCATTTGTTGATCCGTTAAACCCATCGGCAAACAAATCGGATGCAAACAACAATCATTGCATTTTATTTTCCTCATATCATTCACTTCACCAACTCCCCGGCTAAACATAATTCACTCACGCCAGTTGTATAAGGACCCGAAGCAGGCAATTGCAATAGACGACGCACCGCTAAATACGCAAAAATTTCCGCTTCAATTGCTTGTGATTGCCAATGCACTTGATCACACAGCAGCACTTTTGTTTGCGGCAAATGTTGCTCGACTAACTGTTTAAATAACTGAAGCAATACCGGGTTATTCCAACCGCCGCCAGCGAGAATAATACGCTGCTGGATCCCAGACTCATCGCTTGTCATCCCGGACTCTCCGCTTGTTATCCCGGACTCCCCGCTTGTCATCCCGGACTCATCGCTTGTCATCCCGGACTTGATCCGGGATCCAGTCAACAACCCCCGCACCAACATATCTGCAGTAAAATACGTCATGGTATAACAGGCATCATAAAAACCCTGCCCCTGCAGCGCAATATTCGCTGGCAACTGCAAGTCGTGAATATCTAACGATTTAGGCCACGGCTTATCAGCAAATCTTTGCGTATCACCGCACACGGCGGTTTGCCATAACTGATGTAACAGTTCAGCATCCAATTGACCTTGTGATGCAAAACAACCGTCTTTGTCATAATGTTGTTCACCATTAGTTGCCATCATCACCAAACGATCGATTAAACCATTACCAGGCCCAATATCACTGGCATGCACTTGATCCCAACCACTGCCTTCAACAACCGTTACATTACTAATACCACCGCAATTAATCACTACCGCGGGAGCCAACTGATCGCGTAACACCAACGCTTGATGATAGGCCGGTGCTAGCGGTGCACCCTGACCACCCAGTGACACATCTTGCATACGAAACTGATGCACCAGCGGCAAGCCCAACTCCCGCGATAAATAGTCCGCATCACCCACTTGAAGGGTTAAACCATCATGTGGTGCGTGATATAAAGTCTGGCCATGAAATCCCACCACATCTACCGGCATATCAACTTGCTGCATCAATTGCTCAATCGCTTGCGCATGATATTGCGTTAATTGCTGCAAGCTAGCTGCCCAATGATCACAACGCTGCTGCACAATAGCTACATCGCCTTTCGCCTCCGAGGCTAACTGCGCCAATTGTTTTAAATCGCCTTGCAGTGCTGCAGGATAAGCAAGCGACACATGACCTAGTGACTCAATTTTATCCATGCCATTAGTGCGTATCATCGCCACATCAACACCATCCATCGAAGTGCCCGACATGGTGCCAATTGCTGTATATAAAGTCTTCTTATTCATGGCCGGCATGATAGCACACACCCCTTTCGATTTGTTACAATCATCTCAACACCAACTTAACGGAATTTATCATGAAATTGCTAGCCACCATTGCACTCTCATTGGTCACTGCCACCGCACTCGCACACAGCAAACCCTTGGTGATTACTATGCATTTGCTCAATGGCCAAAAAACAGCCGTTGGCACTGTCACCGCAACAGATACCGACAAAGGTTTAAAGCTAACACCCAATTTGCACGGCCTGCCACCGGGTGATCACGGCTTTCATGTACACGTCAAACCTGACTGCGGCAATAAAGGCCAAGCCGCCGGCGGTCACTACGATCCGCTCGATACCAAGCAACATATGGGACCCTACAAATATGGCCACCGCGGTGATTTACCACGACTGGAAGTAAACAAAAAAGGTGATGCCTATACGGCTGTCATAGCACCGCATTTAACCGTTGATAAAATCAAAGGCCACAGCTTAATGATCCATCTGCACGGTGATAATTATGCCGATGTCCCCAAACCTTTAGGTGGCGGTGGACCGCGTTTGGCCTGCGGCGTTATTCACTAACGAGCCTGTCAAATCCCACTGATCAAATTTGATCAGTGCGGAATGATCAAATTTTTCTATATAAATCAAATGATTGGATCCCTGGTCGGGGCCAGGGATGACAATATAGTCGGGCCAGAGACGCCCCTTCGAGACGACCGCTTCGCGGTTTCCTCAGGGCAAGCGGAGGAAAGGTCCGGCATCCAGTCATATCAATACAACAAAAACAGCAAGCTCTGTCATGCCGGACCCCGATCCGGCATCCAGTCATATCAAGAAAGCGTATAATTCATTAGTTTTATATGTGCAATTTAATATATCGTTAACATAAATAGTATATTATAGTGTGCAGTTGGGGTTAGCGAGCATAGACGATTTTGAGGTACGTCATGCGAACCAGTAACAAGCCTGAACTTGATACCACAACCACTAACTTAAACCGATATCCCGGGCACCATCAATACCCTGTCGCCAGTCCCCACGAACAAATCAATATCGGCGACTTACACGGCAACACACTAAAACTTATCTACACACTGTTACGCGAAGGCGTTTTATATTTCGATTGCGACAGAGAAACAGCGAAAAAATTCTATCAAGAACTACACGATATTTACGATGACGCTGCCGCTAATGAAAATAATTTTAAGCCTCAGCATAAAGAAGTTAACCTAGGCATCAATAACCTCGATCAACCCAAACTTGATCGCTTTATTGAAATTATCAATCACATGCAATTGCGTAACGTCAACTTAGTGCGATTGATTGGCGATGAACTGGCTGACCGCGGCAGTAATGATTTATTGACGATCACGCTATTAAATATACTGAAACAGAAAGGCCTAAAATCTACTATTTTATTTTCCAATCACAGCATGGAATTTATTAGGCTGGCTATCGCTAATAAAAGAAATAATATTACTTCACAGCCACAAATTTGCTCATTTATCGCATTTCGTTATTCAAAAATTTATGGGTTAATCAATGATGAGGAAATACTAAGTTTTTGGCATGATACTTATTTACCGCAATTAAAGTTATTCGACTACCACATAGATGGTGACAGCGCCCCACCACAAATAACCATCATGAGTCACGCTCCTGCTGGGCTGGAAACCATTCGTTCTGCCGCCGCTCGCTTTAACGTAGATTATCAAGATGACTCTATTGATCAGTTAGCTAAAACGATCAATGTCATCAATCTGCGCTTCCGCCAATCATTACAACAAGATGATTTTTCCTGTTTTGATGAACACGCTTTCTATAGCGAACACCTAAGAGGGATAGAAGAGCGAACGAGCATACCTCCAAAATTTCCTGTATTACGTTGTGCATGGAACCGCAAGGGCGGAAAATATAATAAACTCAATATATTTGGCTATATAATAACCGACGTAACAGATCACCTTGAACAGCCCGGTCATCAACATGGATATCGCCTGCATTTTTTGCATGGCCATGAAGGGCAGGATACAAACCCCACAAGCGGCAACTGCACAAACATCGATAATAACTTAGGCAAAAAAGCGAGAGATCGTGACACCGGGAGAATCGCCCCTCTCACTGGAGGAGAACTACCCTATTATATTGTGCGTAAGCAAAAGTTTAACTATTTCAAACACCCCAAAATAAATAATTATATAGAAAGCCTACGAGCGCTAATTGAAGCTCGAAATAGTCTAAAATGCCAAGCATTCATCAATACATTATCGAACAACACTGCAGGCCTTAAAGCCCATGACTTCAAATTAATCATACATGGCTTAAGAGAAAGCATTACACTATCGGGCTATAAAAAAACAAGAGCACTCCAACAAAAAACATTAGAGCAGCTATCTAACTTACAACAACTCCGCCATGCTAAATACGGCGGTGGCACAGAGAAAACGATCTCTGCTGAATATTGTTACCAGTGGTTTGAAAATTTTATTAATCAACAACTTGGTAACGAACAAACCGCAGCATACATTCCCTACAATCCAGCCGACGGCCACTACAGTTATCATTTGCATGCCATGTTAGCTATTTTGCAATCGGTTGATACACTAGAAGATAGGCGTGAACTTTCTGACACCATTGCAGCGGTAGATGCTTTATATAATATTTACCAGCAAATAACTGACAACCAAACACACTGGTGGCAACGACGACAATTGCCAGCACTTGCAAACCATGAATCGCTACCTTACGAAAAACCCAGTTACCTAAACCGAAAACAACAAACCTGCGTACCG
This sequence comes from Coxiellaceae bacterium, assembly GCA_029210045.1. Lineage (GTDB taxonomy): Bacteria > Pseudomonadota > Gammaproteobacteria > Coxiellales > Coxiellaceae > JARGNX01. The sequence continues at coordinate 52,975 of JARGNX010000012.1, read as the reverse complement.
ACACAACATCGTAGCTTTCGCCGCGCAACCAAAACGCTGTTAGAAAAACGCATCACCGGTTTAGATCAGCATTCACACTTAAGTATCGGACAGCGCATAAAGCGCTGGTGGAATAATCTATTCAAGAAAAAAACAACAAGACGGCGCCTACAGTTAAACAGCAAGACAACCACTGCGCCACAAGAAACAGAGCCAACAGAATCAAATAATGTAGAAACCAACACGTCCCCCACTACAGCACCAGCACGCGCTTCCGCAGCCAAACCTTACAGCGACAAAAATACAACGACACTGTTTCATACGAAACGTCAAATACCCAAGCCTTGTCTGGCAGATACAAGTCACCAAAATACTGAAACGCCACACCGCCGTTGTTCATTTCCATAACAGTGACATCAAGGTTATTGCTCTATATACTCGTTGACTGGGAGACATAAAATAAGGCTACTATCGTGAGAAAACAATCCAATTGCTGGACTAGACTCTATAGTATGTTCAATACAAAAAAACCAACCGCACCTGACTACCCAATAGCTCAACAATTTATTGAATTTAATCGCAATGCCACCCCCCTTATCAAAGGGTCAGCACTTGATGAATTTAATCGCAGCATTGTCACGCGCTGCACGCGGGTCATTCATGACTGGAGTGCACGCTATGCCTACACACTGGATGCCTCTCAACAAACATTATTACACCAACATCACGAATACCTTGATAAGCTGAGCAGTCGCCCTGATTTTAGCTTACCAGCTGATATGGAAGTCATAAAACATAGCAACCCTACTTCCATTACCCACGCACAAGCACTTTCTTTATTAGACCAATCCGCACGGATACTTATACTGTTAGGTGATCGTGCCACTGATGAAGACAGACATCAGCAAGAACAGCTAGGCAGTCTCGCCCATCAAATCAGACGCAGCATGTACCATGAAATGGCAACACACGATCCCGCTTACTTTACCGCTGTGGTGGATATTAGCAATCTGAATCACGGCGCCAGCAGTGAACCATTTTCTACAGCTGTCAGCGCTTTAACACTTGCCAATACTGGCTATAGCATTAAGGCACATGATAAAGATTATCAAATTCGCATTCAACCAGTCTCTCATGGCAACGTACAATACGACATCATGGCCACCATGTTAAGGAGTGATCCTGAAACTGACGCACCTGCCAGTGCCTCCCACTTAATTAATGTACATGGCGCATTGAACTTGCATGGCGAATTACAAGACAGTAACAGTGGTACTTATACTTACACACCCGAGCTATGGGATGCCTTTAACTTAGCCTCAACAGAGTTCACTGAAAGACAGCAATTAAAAAGTAGTCTTCCCTACGCATCCTCTACAGAAGAAAAGGCCGCACCAGTAACGACTGAAGTCGCCGACACGTTATGGCAAAACCCCCTAGACGCAAGACAAGCTGGCTCCCCGCTCACACCAACCCCGCCATCGAACCATCCGCCTGCTGACACTTACCGAGTGGATGATGAGAGACGCCCTCGGATGATTTAGACTGAACTTCGCACAAGAAATAAAATAAAACCTGTCTATACTTTAGCCACTTAAGGATAAAATATGGACAGGTGATCTCATGTTGCAGCGCGCTTATCGGACCACATTAATCATTTTATTGTTTTTTTTCAGCAGCTTACTCATACCCTCATACGCTCTTGCCTTTCAAAAGGGCATTTACGTAACACAATGGACAGCAATGAATGATAAGAAGTTCAAAAAGCTAGTTATGCGCGCCAAAGCTGTTGGTATTAACACCTTTGTTATTGATTACAATCGTTATAGTAAACGCTATCACCGCAACCTGCAGCTACTCGACAAACATAACATTCGCCATGTGGCGCGCATTGTTATGTTCCCCGGCGGTGCCACCGGCAACCAAATGACAAACCCCAAAATATGGCAAAAGAAATATAAATTAGTGCAACAGATCGCCAAAATGGGCGCCGATGAGATCCAACTGGACTATATCCGTTACAAAGTCGGCAAACGCCCCTCCAAGCAAAACGCACACGACGTGCACAAAGTCATTCATTGGTATAAACAACGCGTTAATAAGCTCGGTTTACCATTACAAATCGATGTGTTTGGTGTTGCCGCGCATAAACCATCATTGAGCATTGGCCAAAACCTGAAATTATTTGCTAATTCCGTCGATGTGGTTTGCCCCATGGTGTATCCCTCACATTATGAGCCACAGCCTTTTCATTCTCGCCGACCCTACGAGACGATCAGCAACTCACTGCAATTACTGAAAGATCAATTTGGTGGTAGACCACCATTTAAAGTGATTGCATATATTGAGACTTCCAATTATCGTTACCGCATGGGGTATGGTCCACGTATGAACTATATCAAAGCACAAATTAAAGCAGCGAAAGACGCAGGCGCCCACGGCTGGTATGCATGGAGCGCGAACAACAAGTACTATACGCTGTTTAAGTTACTCGAGAGCACTCCATCGATATGAGCAACCAACAACCTTTTGATGCCGTGGTATTTGACTGCGACGGCACTCTATCTTCCATTGAAGGCATCGTGGAACTAGCACGCTGGAACGGCGTTGAAGACAGCGTCGAACACCTCACCGAACAAGCGATGGCTGAAACCGGCATGACGCCCGACATTTATCGACAACGCATTGAAGCCACACGACCCACCCGCCAGCAATGCGAACAACTGGCTGATGCTTATTACCAACAACGCACCCCCGCCATCGATCATGTAATCACACAATGCCAACAACAAGGCATTGCCATATTTGTCATCTCTGCCGGCGTAAACCCTGCCGTGCAACTGTTTGCTGAAAAGCTCACTATTCCAGAGGACCAAGTATTTGCAGTAGACCTAGACTTTGATGATGAAGGTAATTATCTCGATTACGACCACACCAGCCCCATGACCACCGGCGGCGGTAAACGAATCGTTGTCGAGCAAATCAAACAAGCCTTTGCCAATATTTTATATGTGGGCGACGGCCAAAATGATTTAGATGTATACGATGACGTCAAACGCTTTGTCGGATACGGCGGCGCTTATTACCGCGAAAACATCGAAAAAGTCTGTGAACATTACATCACTGAAAAAAGCATGCAACCGCTGTTGGCGTTGATGACTGCGTAAACTGTATTACCAAGTTGATACAATCATCCGTGGCAATGAACTAAATACCCACGTATTGAAATAACTGCTGACTTTGCTGCATCAATAAATATTGTAAATCAGAGCGGCGCTTACAGTTTAATTTATCTTTAAGAGAATTCATGTGCGTTTCTATTGTTCGCGGTGAACGATTCAATTTTTCAGCTAAATCATGGGTGGTATAGCCATACAGCATATGTTGAGCAACGCTAAGCTCTCTTGGGGTCAGCTGAGCCGCTTGATACGTGCCTTGCAATATTAAGGGTTTGTTCGGCACGCCATCCAACAACTGCAGAGCATCGGCTTGCTGCTGCTGGCCTAAGGTAAACCTATTGGTTTCAGCTTCTAAAATAAGATGAGCCGCTTTATCTCGAAATTCATGAGTAAAGCGCAACAATAAATCAACATTATTGAAATAAGTATTTATAAGCTGGTGGTTGCTTTGGTCACCTGCAAAAGCAAAACATTCGAAGTGATCTTTATAGGTAAAAACAATGGATAATGGATGACCCACATTAAATAAATTACTAGCGTCATGCATAACATGATCATCAACAACACCTTGCCACAAGCAAATATTTGCCTTTTTCAATGAGAGGCTTTCTTCCACAATAGGAGCCTGAGTTTTAAATCCTGATTCATAGAAATAATCGTGCCAATCAGTCCGGCTGTATAGGGTAACCGCACTACCATCCTTGTAAGCACAAAAATAGTGAAAGTAATTCAAGCTAAGTTGTTGAAAAATAGGCTGACAAATCTCATCAATGTCTTGCTGTACGCGATAAACAAATGAGCTTGGTCGTGTCGTTGTCATAATACTTATACAGCATACAGTATGCAGATTAACGAGAGATTAACGCATTCGTGGTGCAGGCAATCGAGCACTAATCGCTGTACCAGTAGCCGTCACTGTAAGCAATGTTGCGGCAATCGCCGCGCAAGTCCAGTGAGTCTGACTCATAACCGCAAGCGACGAACCAAGCAATGCCACACTAGTCCAACCACTGACACCCAGTGAATAGCGCTCAGCTTCCTGCTTATCAGAGGAGACAACACGCCCAAACAAGCGAGAGGCTTGAGAGGCGCCAACCCCAACAGCCAAACCAAGCGCACTCATGCTCAACAATGAATAATTCAAAGCGAATGCTGCTAATACACTACTCGTTACCGAAACAGAAAGGCATTGTGTTAATAGCATAAAGCCATGCAATGAAAACGGCAGTTTGTTTTGATGAGGGCTGCAATTTTTTACGGCATCAAGTTGCGCCTTAACCATTTTGTCATAAACAGGTGGGTAGATACCGTCGGGGTCCATCTGTGCCTTCATAGCATCATAAGCTTCCGTATTGTATTGATCGGCAAATTCTGCTCTCGTCTGCGCATTGTCTGAGTACAATGCTTTATTGCCACCAAGCTCGGCTAACTTTCTCTCAATGGCGCGCGTATAGTGTTTAGGCTCACCAGGAATTTCTAGCTTCCCCTCGCCATTAAACATACCCCAATCAACATAAGAACCTTCAGCCTTCATCGCAAAACTGGGGAAGCTACCGTCCGATGCCTGAACCGGGCACAGCCATACCGGGTATAGGTTTATTGTTTCGTTATACCAACGTGAAAATTCAAGCGCTCGGCTTTGCGGTATGCCAATATCTTGCACCATGTGTTCAACGGGTAATGCTGGAGATGCTGACACCGGCGTGGTGTGTTGCACCCACATATCACGCGCGCCACTAAGCATGGCTAAAAACCCAGGCCCCATAAATCGCCCAAACAGTTTTCTAAATGTGGGGTGATTTAACAACTTCGCTAATGGTTCATGGGATTGCGTATTCCAAAATACCGTTTGATGCCAACGCGCATAGTAATCTTTTAATGGTACGTAATTTTCCAAGCATTCTTTATCGGTCACTTGTTGGTAAAAAATATCTCGCGTTTGATAATCATGACGCCGCTTTGCAGGAACATCATTGACATGCTCAACAATGTCACCTGTAATAATCACAATATTACTGGGCGACAACACAACTGACTCTATAAAATCAGTTTCTTTTGCTTCAGAGCTTCGCTTCAGTTCTGCAAGCGCTTCCGCCATATCATTATATCGCTGATACTTTAAATGCACATGTTCCGTGGCTTGTTTATTAAAAGCGGCCCGGGGTTTGTCACCTGCTAGCCATGCAGACTCAGGTGAATCCATATAACCTTCTTTGCGCGCCGCATCAAGAAACGGATGGCATGGCTGATCACCATGAACTGACTTTAGTGGCGTTAGCGGTAAACGCAATCGCATGATACGACCTAACGTGCCATTGCTATTAGGCAGCGCATGGAACTCATCGCTGTATTTTTTAAGCGACATGGTCTTTAACTCACCGCTCGGCATCAGTACTTCGACTTGCAATACATGCTCATGAAATAAACCAAACTGATGACCGGATGATTCAATCGCTACACCAACAAAAGCACCGCCAACGGTAATATCTAAAAACTCGGGAACCAAAGGGATACGATAGCCTTTGTTATGCAGAAATTTGACCAAGTCACCAAATGACATATTCGCTTCAACATCGACAAAACATGCATCGGCATCCAGTTGTGCTTTATTCAAAAAACGTGAGTCTAATCGGTACGTAGGCTTAGCCACCGTTTCAGCGAATTGATGAGTAGTGGCCTTCGCTGAACTAACGGATGCATCAACTTTCAAATCAGGACGCATCACCATAAAGTCACGTTGCACTTGTGCTACTTTTTCATCATAAGTCTTTCCGGCATATGCTTTCTCCATACGCTGACGTGCAAACTCTTTTTTAGCCAACAAGCCCATATGAGCCAATATAAGATAAGAAGCCAATGATGTCTTATAGAGCACACCTTTAGCTTCAGTATTTCTCTTGGCTGTAAATTGACTAAAAGTTGTTAGATTGAACAGATAAGATGCAGCTGCGCGCACGAGTGTCTCCCTTGATTAACTGATTCCCACGCGGTTATTGCATCATAGTTTTAGGCAGATGTCATTTAAAGCAACTGTTGCCAATATGGAAACTGTGTTATTCCATTTGCCTACTCTTTCTTCTCAACCATTTTCTCTACGCTGTTGGAGTTAACTAAACTCTTGTGGGAGAAACAAATATGTCTAGAAAGAAAAAAGGTGATGAATATCATTTAATGGTTGACCGTAGGCCCATTGATGTCGGCCACCCAGCACCCTCCGCACCAGCAGCTCCCATCGAGTCCAAACATGACGATGGTATCGTACGCGAACAAATTGGCGAAACTTGGCCCGCCGATCTCATTAAACCCAGTGCAGCTTTATTATCAACACCGCAATACCAAGGCGGCGAAGGCTTCAAACAAATGTACCAAGCACTGTATACAAAAGCTGGCAATAAAACCGGCGGCACAACGTTTACCTGGGATGCAATGGTAAACGAAGGCGAGCTAGGCTACTTCACATCACGCGATGGCAAACTGCGCTTGCTCGGCCCCGGCCGCCATTGGACTGGCCCATTCTCTACTGACAGCAAATGCCAAAAGGTTTCGCTAAATCATGATGAGATTCATCTGCCACCCGCTAAAGCTGGAGCACCAAGTCGCTTCCATATAGTTCGCGTTAACCCAGGTGAAGTGGTCGCCTATCGATCCAAAGGTGTTGGCGGCTTTTTAACAGCAGGCCTTGATGCCGATAATCGATCCGTTCCAGGATATCATGTCATTGAAAACGACCAAACATTCTGTGTCACACAACGTCACAACATCAACCAGCAACGGGTAGTAGCTCACTCAGGACCCAATTGGATTTTAAACGTGCCACCCGGAGAAGTATGTAAAGCTTATGTTGGTTCAAAACCCGTTTTACTCTCTGAGGGGCAGCATATTTTTAACAACCCGAGCTTTCGTGTTGGCGATAACCCCTTTGTGAGCAATTCATCACAACACATTCAGCATGGCAATTTAAATATTATACGATTATCACGCGGTGAAATGATGGCAGTTAAAGACGGTACTAATTATCATTTATTAGGCGCCCACCAACTACTGGATGATGACACATTGGAGCACAGTAACGCTGACATGCTCGATAAACGTGCCCCATCTGAATCTTTAGTGTATAAAATTAATTCGCCGTTGTTTACAGTCTTACAATCCGCGGGTGCCGGTAGTCGCCCCGCCGTTTTCCGTACTAGCGACCCTTTAATTCAATCCGGCTCCTTAACCATCGCTTATGTTCGTGAAGGCACGTTACTGCGCATTTGGAATAAAGGTAAGCCAGAGTTTCTCGAAGCTCGCGATAAGCCTTATGTCATTAATGATCCCGCTGTGCGCTTAGCCAGCGAAACAGACCCCAACCCCACCTACCGATACCCCGCCTTAGTAAGTAAAGGCGCCAATGTTATACGTCATGGCACCAAATGCCGCATCTTTGTACCAGACGGGCAAGTGTTTTTGGGACATATGCGCGGCCAAGCGGTAATACTTGGCGCACGAAAATTGATGAAAGACCGCGAGGGGCTCACCGATGTACTCAATCGTATTGACCCAAGTGAATTGATTGGCGAAGACGGCAGCTACGTTATAGATGACCCATCGTTTCGACTCGTTGATGAAACCGCTCCTGCAGTGCATGGCATACCACGCTATCAACACAACAGTTTAGATGACGCACAAGACATTCATCATGGCAACGTTACTATCATGCAAGTCAAACCCGGTGAAGTTGCCGTTGTTAAAGATCGTGAAACTGACAAAAACATCATCTACCCAACGGGCACGCATTTAGTTGTTTCACCACAACAGACTTTAATCGGCAAACTAGCCTGCAGCGAACAACAATTAGTAATGGATTTAGAAGAGCTGGATGCACAAACCAGCGACTTCCATAAGCTCATGATCAACGCTTCCATTACCTATCAAATCAGCGACCCCAAATTAGCTGCGCAACAATCGGACCTGCGTAACTCTTTACAAAAACAATGTCATGCCGCTCTTGGTAATTGCATTAGTAGTACGAAGCTTGAGCATATGGGGCGTGGCAACGTGCTTCATCATTTAGGTGACGATGAAAAGAAAAGCACAGAGTCAAAAGACGATGGTAATGAACAACCTGCTGATGAGTTTCACCGTGCATTCGATAGTGCAAAAGCAATTTTATCGGAATCATTAGAATCTATCGGCATTCACTTAGTAGGCATTAATATTCAACAGTGGCACCCCGTCAACTCACATGTTAGTGCCAGCTTGGAAGAAGCCAACCTAACCACCTTAACAGCTATGCGTGATGTTACTACCACCGAGGCGGCAGCATTAAAACAAGCAGCACAAGCGAAAGGTGATGCCGCCACTATGGTGGCAGCCGCAGAAGGTGAAGCGCAAGCACGCCTTGCTGCTGCTAGCGCTGATAGTCAGGCCAAAGTTCAAGCCGCAGAAGCACATCAAAAAGAGCTGCAGATTGAAGCTGATGGCGTGCTGGCACTCGCACAAGCAAAAGCCGATGCGGCTCTTGTTGAAGCTAAAGCGCAAGCCGAAGCCACCAAGCTATTGGCCGACGCTAAATTAGCAACTGCCACCGCAGAAGCCAAAGGTATTGAGTTAAAAGGTTTAGCCGAAGCGGAAAACAGTAAACGTCAAATGGAAGCACTAAGCCACGCACCGCCTGGGCATTGGGCAGTCGAAGCCGAAAAAGCCCGAAGCCAACTGTTTACTAACGCATCACTGAACCTCACATCAGCTGAATTTGCACAGCTGTATATGATGGCAGTCAGCAATCCCATGGCGGCAATGATGCAGCAGCCAATGATCGGTGTACCGGGCATGGCGGGCATGGCGGGCGCACCAAGCATGTCTGGTGTACCTAGCATGCCGAGTCGCATACCAAGCGCTAGCTTATTTGCTTCACCAAGAGCACCTGCTACTGCTGCACCAAGCATGCCTGTTGCACCTGTAAGCACCACCGCCACAGTTGGCGCCAGTGATGACGCAAGTGAACTGAGAACCGCAACTTTAGGATAACCCTCCCTGTCACCCCGGACTCGATCCGGGGTCCAGGCAATATTATGTGGATCCCGGATAAACGACTTTGTCGTTTTCCGGGATGACAGCGTCACTACTAGATGCACGCTCGCACAAATGCGATACCAATAATTTGGATTGCTCCGGATTCAAACGCGGATCGACCGGCGAATCGTAAGCACGATCAAGATGATGCTCTTCCATTACCGCACCACCTCCAATGCATTCAGTGACTGCCTTATGCGTCATCTCTAAATGCAATCCATGTAAGCGGCAGTCTTTACGTTGATGAATATCCATCGCTTGTGAGATTTCATCCATCATCTCCGCACAATGACGCGTCTTAACACCTGTCGCCGTCGTAATCGTATTGCCATGCATCGGATCACATAACCACAACACAGGAACCTCAGTCGCTAATGCCGCATCAATTAACTTAGGTAAACGTTCTGCAATCCTCGATTGTCCTAAACGATAAATCAAACTCACCTTGCCAGGAATTTTATTCGGATTTAAACGCCACAACATATCCTGCAGTGCGCGGTCAGTTAATGTGGGACCCACCTTAATCGCTACTGGATTCGCAATGCCACGTGCATATTCGATATGTGCTGAATCCGGCTGCGCCGTGCGCATACCAATCCACGGAAAATGCGTTGACACATTATAATAACTGCCATCATCTGCTTGACGCGTTAGCGCCTGCTCGAAGTCTAAATGCAAGGCTTCATGACTAGTAATGAGTGATGGCCAATGCGAATCCTCAATCAATCGTAAACAACGCGTAGCCATATCATAAGCGGTCAATAATCGCATGGGATCTAATTGACGTGCTGTGGCACTGGGCGCTGCATCATTGATCATATCACCACGATAACGCGGAATCGCCGCTTCATTAACGCGCTCTAATAATTCACTGCGCGGTTTCGCAAATTGACCCGCAATACGACCAACAGGTAACACTTCACAATCTAACTGCTCAGATAAGTAATCCCCTAAATCCGTTAACAATTGCACTTGCGCATTAACATGATGACTACTAACGTCCAAAAAGCATTCAGCACAATCACCACCCTGAAGCATAAAGCCATCACCAGCATAAATATTTTTTAGGCGAGCGTTAAGATTTTGAATAGAGGCAATGGATACCAGTGGTTGATATTGCGCCAATTGCTTTAATACCGGCTGCAGCTCAATAAGCGCTATGTCGCTGTATTGGATCGGTTGAAAGTTCTCAAACTGTCGCCAAGACGACGGCGACCATTGTTGCACCATATTTTGCCATTCCCATCGAGAGATTAAATATTTTTCGAATCAAGTCTGAGGGATTATGCGACGCGATCAGCCTGAGCGTCAAGCAAGTTACGCCCTTGTTGTTGCAACAATTGCTGAAAGTTGAGTACCAAGGAGGTGAAGCGATCAGCATGTACGTGCTGCTGATGGCGCAGCAGCTCTAGATAACGCTGACAAGTGGGTAGTTCAGCATATTTGGCGATAGTGTAGTTGCATTGCTGCAAACGAGTAACCATATCATCGGTCACTTCATCATGCTCAGCTGATAATAATTGCACAGCATAGAGAAAACTATTTGAACTAAACTGTGATACATGCACCACACGTCCATTGTCGACAGCATATTGATCCATAAAATCTTTCAAACATTTACAGAATTGATCTACACCCGAATAGCTGTAGTAACTGCCATCACGCTGATTACGTTGAGTGGTTTCTTCTTTAATAATACCTTGAGCAATCTGAAAGAACTCAAACTCAGTGGTCGAATCGAGCTTCACTTTCAGCTTAAGATTTTCCAATTTTTTCATACGCTCAAACTGCGGCAGAGACTTACGCAATATCGTGCGGTACTCACCGATCAATTGGTACACTTTTCTTGAAAATTCGCTCATAAATCAATAACTTTTTATAATTGCCTAACTAACAGTATCTAATCTAATACCTAATTTTAAGCGATAATACTTAACGGAGTATTAAATTAGTAATAAAAAATTGATGATATTAATAGATAATAATAGATTTTATCAATAATATGCCAAATACCTTATCTCAGGTACTGCTGCTGGAAATCCAGCCATTCACGCTTCAATAAGCGCGAATAGCTTCCTGTATGATACGTGCACAAAAACAAGTGATTGTGCACTTTCAAGGGGGAGCTGACGCTCGCTCCCCCTTGAAAATCCCCCACGCGTAAGGCTCAGCAGGTACTGCTGCTGGAAATCCAGCCATTCACGCTTCAATAAGCGCGAATAGCTTCCTGTATGATACGTGCACAAAAACAAGTGATTGTGCACTTTCAAGGGGGAGCTGACGCTCGCTCCCCCTTGAAAATCCCCCACGCGTAAGGCTCAGGCAGGTACTGCTGCTGGAAATCCAATGTTTGCTTACTATAATGCAGTGTAATTGGATTATTTTTGAACTGATTACAGGTCTAGCAACGTAAAGGAAACGTAAAAATGAAGCGAATAACCCCCATTTTGACCTCTACTTTAGCCGTATTAGCACTGGTTGCTGTCAGCAGCCTACAAGCCAAACCAGTCAATACCAACACCCGACACTATGGTAAGCACCTATGCCCTGAAAAAGGCTATGACTGCGTCCGTGTCCAGCGTGGGGACACATGGCGCAAACTCTTCCCTAATCCCAGGGAGCGCGATTTAGTCATGCGTTTAAACCGTACCAACCAAGGCATACACAACCGCCCATGGATTGTGGTGCCATCCGACATATCCAGTGTCGACCTGATGGATGTGAGCCCTTTCCCCGATCATATCGAAAATACGGGTGAGCGTACGGTGGTAGTTAGCCTTAAAAAACAAGCATTTGGCGCATACAATAAGCACGGCTATTTAGTGCATTGGGGCCCAATTTCAGGAGCTAAAGGCTATTGTCCTGACATTGGCAAAAAATGCGAAACCATGACAGGCACCTTTAAATTTGTACGTAAAGACGGTGCACGCTGCTTTTCGAAGAAATTCCCAGTCGGCAGAGGTGGCTCACCCATGCCTTACTGCATGTTCTTCTACCGCGGTTTTGCCATGCACGGCTCAACCCTACCCGGCTATCATGCCAGCCACGGGTGTGTGCGCATGTTCTTTGAGGATGCCGAATGGCTAAACAAAGGCTTTATTCGCACTGGCGAACACGGCACACGGATAGTCGTTACCAATACATAATTATTGTTAGTGTGGGATTTCCAGCGGGGAGCATTAGCTCCCCGTTTTTCTGTCACCCCTGGCATGACCAGGGGTCCAGTGCATTACCTGGATGCCGGATCAAGTCCGGCATGACAAACAGTCCGATAAGCACCCCGCATATGTTACAATCCCCGCCATCATGAAAAAAACCAAACTGCATGCCATTTCACAGCTGATCCGATTCGATAAACCCATTGGCAGCTTACTATTACTATGGCCAACCCTATGGGCGCTGTGGCTTGCCGCTGATGGCATACCGCCCTGGCCTATTTTACTGATTTTTATTGCCGGCGTATTTATCACCCGCTCAGCCGGCTGTGTGATCAACGACCTATGGGATAGAAAGTTTGATGGCAAAGTAAAACGCACCGCCACTCGCCCATTAGCTAGCGGCGCCTTATCGGTTAAAGCCGCCTTCGCAGTGTTATTACTATTAGCATGCGGCGCGTTAGCGCTCGTATTATGCCTCAATGCCTTAACCATCAAATTAGCTTTTGTCGGCGTGTTTTTAACTGCACTGTACCCTGCTTGCAAACGTTTTTTACGTTTACCGCAATTGGTGTTAGGACTAACTTTTAATTGGGGTGTAATCATGGCCTTTGCCGCCGTGCAACATCATGTGCCAGCCATCGCTTGGGCACTATATGCCATCGTTAACCTATGGACCATGGTTTACGACACGCAATACGCCATGGTTGACCGTGATGATGATATAAAGCTCGGCCTTCACTCCAGTGCGATTTTGTTTGCTAACTATGACCGAGCGATTGTCGCCAGCTTACAGCTACTCGTAATCGCCGGGTTACTATTGCTTGGTGTGTCATGCGCCATGCGTTGGCCATTTTATTTATCGCTAGTCATTGCCAGTGGTTTATTTGTATATCAACAACAACTGACTTGGCAACAACAACGCGAAGCGTGCTTTAAAGCCTTCCTCAATAACCAATGGGTGGGGCTCGTTATTTGGTTAGGCTGGCTGCTTGGAAACTAAGGCGAAGCCGGACCAGCGCCGGTCGCCTGTGGTGGATTTCGTGGTGGCTGTTGAGCACCGCCAGCCTGTGCTTGTTGCTGACGCGCTTTTGCCATCATTGCCCGCAATTGAGCAACACGCTGATCTGCTGGCACAGCCATCACTTGTTGCCTTTGCTGATCTGTTGCATTAGCTAATGCCTGCCGAGTTTGCGCTCTCTCCTCTGCGGGGAACTGGTCCTGTACGGCATCAAACCAACGCGTAGCTTCATTATTAACTACGGGCGCTTGCTTCTGTTCTTTTGCTGGCTTAGGAGGCGCTGGCTTGGCTTCATCAGCAAAATTTACTTTCATTTCACCTTTCACCTCAAAGGTGTCATGGAATTTTTTAAATCCTTCTTTCAGCATCTTGATCGCATCAGGTTGAGACACACCACAGCCTTTTCCAAACAATTGATCAGGCTTAAACTTGTTCACATCTATCGATTTAGCCGTCCAATTACCATCCTTGTCTTTAGTATAAAATTCACGTGCCAATGCTGCCGCATACAAGTCCGCTAACACCTGGGGATTAACCAGGCTATTAATATGATTACCCGCTAAAGACACTTTAAAACGAACACTGCCATTATCAGGATCTACTGTTCTAGTCAGCTTAAAGTCATGCTCATTGGTATGTGCCGGCGCTGAAAAATACAGCTCACTCGATGTGCATTTTGTTTCATCTAAAACATAATGAGAAAGATATGTTTGCTGTTCTTCTCTGTATTTTTGCGGGTGATCTTCTGGATGTTTCTCGAAACCACGACGCATTACTCGTCCAGTCATACGCGTTTTTACAAAAATATCTCGCACGCTTGCTTCAACCTTTCCATCCGCATCACAGAAACGCTTATCTAAACGCATACGATCAAGCTGCTGTGCCAATAAGTCTTTCTCTGAATCTAACTGTCGGTCTACCGCTGAACGACGTCGTAACGCTTCAAGGTCATCAACATCCGTAATATCTTGCTTTGGTAGCGCTTGAGCATTTACACCACCAGTAGCTGCTGCCGCATCATGACGCATTTGTTGTAACACTTGATGACGAAACTCTGCAGTACCCGGTTGCGGGTCAGTACCTTCATAAACATTGGGGCGGCCAGCCTGTGTTTGACGTCTTGCCAAACGTTCGGCGGCAGTCGGTTGGTCAACCGCAGGAACAAGTAAACTATTTAACACTGGCTCGCTTTGTGCCGCTTGCTTGTAAGCGGTTAATAATGCTTGACTAGCATCTCGAACAGGAGCGATACGAAAGGCAGCAGCAACATCGATCTGGTGTCGTGTAGACTGCAAAACATCTGCTACCGATAACTCAGCCCCTACCGCATTCTGCAGAGTCACACCCGCATGCTTTGCCACTTGCGTTAACAATACAGCACGAATGATATGCGCACGTGCTTTTGTATGATTAGGATCTTGACCATTCAGCTCTGCTAATAGCGCATGCGGCTGCATGTTATCAGCTAATGCTGGTGGCACTGTTAAATTTTGTTGGAACAATGATAATAACTGTGTTTTAACCTCAGCTAATGACGCCTGAGACTGACCCGGCTGCGCAAAAACGCGAGCTAAACTAGCTACGGGGATTGGCATTACCTTTTCGATCTCGCGTAATAATAACGCATCTTTTTCATTGTCGGTAATAGTCGCAACAGGTTGATCAGGTTTTCCGGCCTGCACATGCTGCATCGCCAATGAAACCATGCGACGCATACGAGCAGCTGCACCTTCACCATTTTGCAGTGCACGCAAATCAATACGCGCGTCAGATTCAGCAAAACCGCGTAACTGTGTTTTTACTTCTATGATACGTGCTAGGCTCGGATTCTCAGACAAGCACGCAGTAACTGCATCATGCCATTTAGGCTTGCCCGCTTCGAGCCCAGCATCCAATTGATCTGCAGCACTATTATTAGTGCCAGCTGCTAGTTCAAAATGTCTCGTTTCAGGTCCAGCAGGAATCGCTGGATCAACAAACGTGCAATCATCGACAGCTGCCACTTCACAATTTGCTTGATCATATGCCAGGTAACTTTGAGTGGCGTATTGCTTGGCTAGTATTATAAAGTCTTTGCGCTTACTCTCATCAGCCAGAGTAGATAGATCGATACCTGCAGCTGTGGCCAAATCCACGACTTGCTGCACTAACAATTTATCATCATAGTCACCTGTAGTTATAGCCTTCCATTCTGGAATCGTAGCCGCGCTAAGCATATTAGCTTGCAGCAACTCGTCACTATGTGCGGGATAACCATTGCGATGAGCCGAACCCATTGAGGAAGCCGTATCTATAAGATCAAAATAACGCGGCTCACCTTGCATCAACTTAGCCAACGCCACCTCATCATGCGTCACACCTAAACGGCGACCAGCGATTAACGTTGCATCATAAGCCACTGCATATCGCGCGATATTCTTCCATTGCGAAACCAGTGCATAAGCACCCCTTTGCTGATCCGAAGGAACCGTATCTGCCAGTGCACATATCTCTTCCGTTGGAAAATCAAATCGCGTAATACCAAACTTCTGCATATATTGCACGACTTGCATACGCAATAAATCGAGTTGACCAGCATCAACCGCTGCGTCTGGATATTGCCGCTGTAAAAATGTATCCAGTGCTTTATGTTCAAAAATTTGTTGTGCTGCTAGTTGCTGCAAGTGTGCCTGTAATCTTGGATGACGCGGCCCCGGTGCTGCAGGTGTTACTGCCGGTACACTGCGTGATAATTCACGATAGCTTGACTGCAAAACAGTATCGTTTTTAATCCGGTCTCGAAGACCTGCATCAGGATTCAAGAAGCCATTAGGACTTGCAATATAACTCGCTAAAGCCTTTTTATATGCCGCCATTGCAGCTTGGGACTGTGACGGATAAATACCATGCTGCTGTTGAATCATCACACGCAACATTTGTTGCACCACTTGTGGAAATTCACGCTGCCCACGAAGACTAGCCAATTGATTCAAATTAATCTGATCGCCACAAAATGCTTTTAAGTGACCCATCCAGGCATCTTTACCTGACAACACAAAGCCTTGACCAGCCCGTGTCTTTAACATTGCGCCCCACCAGTTGTCACTGTTGCTGGCCGCGGCAGGTTTCACATAAGCCAAGTGATCATCATTCGACACTACCGCATCTGCGTCAGCAGGTTTAGCTAGAGGTATCACCTCATCTGCCAAGCCATAAACGTCATCGAGATCACGTGCTATCGGTATCAATGCCAATTCGCCTAAGGCCACGGTGCTAGCGGCGGCGTTTCTTACCAATTCTGCACGCTGACGAAGACTCGCCACCGTCATATTACCCAGTGCACCAGCAGGAAAGCATGCATCGTAGAAAGTAGCCGCACTGGTTAGCAAATTCGATAATGCAGGAAATGCATTGACATTAATTGCAGCACCGTCATGAACTGGCCATTGATCCAACGCAGGCAATGATCGGCCATGAGCATTTAAAAACGCCACTAACTTACTGCGCAATTTCTTAGCCCGCTCAGGGTTCACAACCTCACCTCGAGCAACAACTGGAGCATTTATAAACGCATCTATTCTTTGACGTAATACTTGCTCATCACCCTGCAAAGCAACTTCACTTGCTACTAAAATACGCTGATTGAATTCAGTAACCATTAGTTTACAGTCATCTACTAACGCTTGTCGTGATGCCTTAACATCCTGTAAACAATGCGGCAATTCAGGATGAGCCTGGTATTGCACAACATCTTGCGATAGATGCAGTAATCTTGGGGCCATGTTTGCAGAATTCACGGCTTCACCTGACAAATAACATTGGTATGCCGCTACATTAACGCCTTGCATCCACTGGTTTAATACTTGCATACCGGTTTGCGTTGAACGCAACCGTACAAGATCAATGCCCCCCTTATCTGCCAACAATCTTAATCGATTAGACATGCGTGAAGCATAATCCAAACGACCAGGCTGTGTAACTTGGCGCATATCAAACGCCACTACTGGATTAGCATGCTGGCACAGTGATACATAGAATGCTTTATGCAGCAGAACCTCGCTTTGATTAGATAGCGTATTATGCTCCCCAAACATCAAGCCCTGAATAGCATTGCGCTTATGCGTTCTACTCGCTGCCATTTCTCCAGCGCTTGTGACCAATTCTGCTAAATCAATATCAGCCGCTGTCACATAACTAACAAATTTTTTCTGTAATAGCTGTTTGTTTGCATACGACATGCCATCCTCAAACAAAATCTCGTTAAGATAAGGCCGCCAATAAGGTTGTTCAATTTGCGCCGTATTGCGCGTCAATAAATCTGCTGCAGGCACAGCTAAGACAACATCGCCTCGAATAGATGCATTAATGCGCTCTCGCATTGCGCTTATTACTGACGGTGATACCGACTGATCAACCGAGCCGCCATTTATAACCATATAAGGCTCAGCCAACTGCATAAGCTGTTGCATTTCACCAATAAGAAACTCATCCGAGTTAAAATGACCAGTATCAAAACCACTATCACGCACTTGATTTAAGTCAACTCGCATAGCAGTGGCAAAGTCAGCTAACACCTCACGGCGAGCGGCTCCTGCAGCACCACTATAGATCACAGGTAATCGCGCACTTAATGCATTTAACCTATCAATATTCGCTTGTTTCAAGGCAGGTATATCAGCTAAACGCTCATCATTATCATTCCCAATAAATACAGTTGGAACAGCAGCTTCACCCGCCACTGCAGGTCGTTGATGCAAAGCATTTGCTGCTGCTCGAGCAAGCCGTTTAAAATCGGCATTACTAAAATCAGTTGTTGTCGGCTTAATTTTTGCTGCATGTGCAGTAGTTAATTGCTGCTGCCAATCAACTTTGTATTGCTCCCACTGCGCTGAACTCATGGGACGTCTATGCCATGTGTGAGCCGACGGTGCCTGACCAGGGACTGGGGTAACTTGCTTAAGCGCTTCAGAAAGCGTTTTGATTTCAACAGGGAAACCCTCAAAATTAACCGCATTTCGTGCGTCATCCCAATCTATGACCGTTAAATCGATACCTTGCTTATTGGCATGATTCAATAACCTCATCACATATAAATCGGTACTTTCAGCTGGCTCACTCAACGCTACCATCACTACCTGAAAATCTGTCAACGGCTGTGGGGCATCATCAAATAGATAATTCTGAGTAACATAATGACGATTACGCGCCGCAACAGTTTGCTGTACTTGTTGACGATAGCTGACACTCGCATCCTTAAATTGAGCATGGCTCGTATCAATGGCATCCAACAGACGCTGTTGTTCAGCAACATCATCACCGCTGTAAGCCGCCGACTCGCGCGCGGCATGCTGATAATTATGTAACGCTGCGGCTAAGTTAGTAAATTTACCTTGCAGTTGTTGGCGTTGCGCATAAGGCGTGCCTTCATCTAAACCAACACGCTGTAATTGCTTGCACGCACTAACGAAGTGCGATAACAGCGCATCACCCTTAGGATCAGAGCGCAACGCAGCTAGATCAACAGCGCTTTGATTAAATCTTGGTAGCCAAACGTTTTCAAATTCAGCCTTTGTAATAACAACAGCAGGATCTTCAGAAACAGCATGTAACCAAAAATCGGTTTGATCATTGAACTCTGCCTGGTTACGATTAACGAACACTTGCTGTTTTTCTAGATCTGATTTTTCCGCTAAGTCTGCAGCAGTGATGACACGACAAACAAGGCTATGTGCCGCATGGCGCATAGTATGCTTTACTGAGTCAGGCAGTTGATCCAAATCTGTCACTTTTGATAGGTCAATACCAGCCTCAGCACATACTGTCACCAGCGCTAGGGACAACTCTTTTTTTGCAAGAATAGCGCCCGGCCCCGTTAAACTCTGGCGCAATCGATTCCAAACATTTACAGCCTGCCAAGCACTTCGACTAAAAAATCCCTGCCATTGAGGCTTAGCTACTTCTTGCTTGTTTTTAGCTAATAAACTAGTACGCTGTGATTCCACTTGCGTGCGACCTACGACAAACCCTTGCGGCACTGCATCATTCCCTTGCTCTCTCTCAGCAAGCTCGCGCAGCTGTTGTGCTACTTGAGCATTGCCAGCAGTATATTGCCCAGCAATGTTTACAAGGACATCTAACGCATCAGCGGGGATATCATCAAGAGCAGAAACATTCAGTTTAGCATCTGTTAATAGCTGAGCAGCCAATTCAAGTTCGTGATCTCCGTAAGCCTTGCCACCTAACAAGCCACGAGAGGGGCCTGCATACCAACTACTAGGATTAAGTGTGGTTAACTTCGCTAAGTTAGCTTGCTTAGCGGCAGTTAAATCGGCAGCACCATCAAGCCCTACTACACCCGCCATTCCATCCAATGCCGCTCGAACCCTGCTTTTACATATGTTACTACTTGAAATTGCATGAGGCTCTGGCACAGGACCCAACGACACAGACTCAGCAACTGCCGTAGCTTTTGCTTCAGCGGTTTGCTCAGCCGCGGCATTAGCACACCACTGCTCGCCATGCTTCATTACCGCATCTAAGGCAGCAATCACATATTCACCACATGTCACTTGAGTTTTTTGTGGAGCCAAACCGTCCAAACCATCAACAGACTGGGAAATATTCACCACTGTTACATTTTCTACGGCAGGGGCTAAATCTTTTAAATCTGGTTGTTGTAAATCGTGTTGTAAACGCTGCAAACGTTGCGCAAAGACTTCACTAACACCTTCCACCGCATCTGGATCAAAGGCTTTAGTATTCGCTTTTGAATCCATACCCCAAACACGTTTGTGTTTGTGGTTAACTGCCACCCAAACAAAGTGACCATCGCCACTGCCTGCTGCTTTTAGGTAGACATGAAAAAACTTTTGGCCTTGGTCAGGATTGGTTGCATTCAAATAGTCACGTATCTGCCGCGTCATTGAATCAAAGCTATCCTCAACACTCTCAGCACCATTTTCATTCACTAACACTACATCAGTTTTATTCGCATTGTCATCTTGAGAGTCATTATGCCTGCCAGCAACATTTTTCAAATGAGTACATAACACCGCTTGCGGAAATTCACCATACAAATCAGGCGAACCACCATGTGCTGCAAACATATCTTCAAGACTATCAAACTCAACATCATCCGCTGGTAATTTTAGTTTTGCTTCGTCTTTAATATCAACCTGTAATTCATTACCAATCGTACGCACCAAGTGGCCATAATACGGACCAACGCTGTCAGGCTTCAGTAACGCTGCTTTAATGGCTAATGCACGTTGCTTAGACGTGCTATCACGGCCATAAGCTTCTGCAAAGCAAGCATCAATTTCCGCTGCGCCAATCACTAGTGAACCTGTCCCAGCATTCACACCGCTCAACATCAAGCGATCAAAACCATCATCACCCAATAGTTCACGTAGCTTTGTTTCAAAGCGATCATAATCAGCATCAGCTGTTCGGTCTGCTGCTTTAAACAGCATGGCGTAAGTCATCTTTATACTTTGCTGCAAGTTAAGCGTTTTGTGTATGATGCTGCGTCGATGGTGCTGCGAACGCATTTCTTCCATCGCTCTTTCATCTATCGATAAAAGATGTTCACCTTTAGTACGGCTACACAATACTGCATTCGTCGGTTGTGTTTGTGGCTGGTAGTGCATGTGTTCAACCACCGCACCACTTGCTGCCTTAACGTCCGCTTGCATCTGCGCATCAAAATGCACAGGATCTAATCCAATCGCATCAGATGATTCACCGGCAATAAATGCACTTACATAGGCCAAATAACCTGGCTCTTTGTCATCGTGCAGCTGCATAAGCGCAGCACGTTGTGCCGCATGATTTGCACCATGCAAAGCATGCGCTAAAGCGGCAAAACGATCCAAATGCGAATCAATAAATGCCTGGTGTTTATGCATCCAACTGTCAGCTGCCATACCTTCCAATTGGTAATGGCCATCAGCATTTTTGGCTGGCAAATTCACTTGCTTGCCCTGTGCCAATAAGAAATATAAATTAGCAATATTGTGTTGCAACAAATGCACTTCAAAACTTTTTTGCTCATCCTCTGTCTCAACCCAACCAGGGTAACCAATGGCCGTCGGGTCAGGTAGCACTGCTGTTTGATAACGCAGTGGGCGAACTAAAGCCTGATAACTGTCTTGCGTTAGCTTTCCGCTGGCATCAAGCATACTGTCCGGATTCGCAGTCACACCATCGTCTTGTAGCGGTGTGATCATGTTATGGCGTTGCTCATCAGTCAAATTTACAACGCGCTTCATCCTAGCAAACTGGTCACGGCGCACTGCTTTTGCATTCCGCTCCTGCGCATCAACCGGTGGGTGTAGGTCTGGATTCACTGTGGTGATAGTTTCGTTATGCACACTAAGCATCTCTGCCACTCGCAGTGCCCACACGCCATCATCACCCTCACCCATTGATTCGTACGCTGCTGCACGCTCTTCGCTGCAGGTTTTATACTCAACCAATGTGACAGACTTTGCCGGAGGAAGTGCTTCAACTGCTGTTTTTATTGCCGCTTTAATCGCTTTTGCATCACCCGCTTTCTCGCCGTAAGGATCAATAACAACCGCATCTGCTCTATTATTTACAACATCAATCGCAATGGTGACATACCGAGGGTCTCCAAATTCTTCGTTGATCTGCACCACGGTAATAATACGACTAGCCGTATATCCACCTTTTTTACCAACGGCAGTTGCTACAGCAGCGTTGAATTTTTCTTGATCTATTTTACCAACGTCTAGCCCATCATCGGAAGGCACTAAGCTCGTACCGGGTATCCATCTAACATCACATAGACCACCACCAACAGCCTTTCCTCGTGGTGCCCCTTGGTAATGATGAACAGGACTATTCTGACGCCGAAAATCCACTACCAAAGCAGCGTCCAATTCAGCAGGGGTATATGTTAAACGTTGATCATCAGCCGGTCCCAGCTTCAATTCTGCTGCACTATCCGCTAAGAGCACATCGCCACCTATAGCGACAGTATCAAGCTGTTTAACCAGTTCACTACCAGCCCCAACCTGAGCTGGCGTGCCAACATAAACAGCCGCAATAGGATTTGCAGCCACACGTTGTGCCAATGCATTTGGTTCATCTACCGCTTTTTCTTCTCTAGCCACCACATCAGCAATGCCATGCGACGGCAGATGTCCAGCTATTGCTGGATCTACGACTGCAGCATTTCGCCATAACGGTAAATTTGCGGCTGGCGGATTACTGACTCCAGCAGCAGGTGTTTTTGATCGCTGTAAAGACAGCACTATCGTTTCATCAGGCAATAATTGCTTCAAGGCCATATTTGCAATGCGACACATCTGTTGTTGATCTGCGCCTGCTTGTTGGCTTTGTTTAGCGGCATAAATCAATGCTTCTAAACAGTTCAATTGTAATTGGTCACCACTCGCTTGTGGAATAGCGATAACATTTTTAGGATCATTTAATACTGCCGCCAGATGAACTTGCTGATGAACAGTAAGGCGACTAAAAATGCGCTGGAAGTTCTGGGCAGTATATTTATTTAAAATAGCAGTTAACCGCGCAAGAGTTACACCACGTAAATCATCATTTACTTTTTCACTCAGCGATTGCCAAAATACTGACGGGGTTTTCAAGCGTTGTCGTCTTGCACGCAATGCTGACGCCGACTTAGCAGGCACAACAAAATGTTGGAATTCAGGCGCAGGGACCGGAGGCACGGCTGCTGGATTAGCTAGTGGTTGTGCATCGGTGTCTAATTGAGGCTTAAACAGGGCATCACAACCAGCATAAAATGCATCGGCGTTGGGAACATCCGCTGGAGAAAAGTACACATCACCTTGGTAACGGTGCTGTTCAGGCCGGCTTGGAATAGCACCCCGAGCCGTATACGCAGGGGTTTCAACAAACGCTTGGTAGAGCCTCTTTAAATCAGTGATTTCATTATCAACGTTTTCACCCATGGCTTGACGCTGGCAGCATTCAGCAAATTTATGCAGCATGGCGCGACTGTATGCTGTATAAAAAGTTCTAAAGCGGTCTACTGGTTCATTATATTTTGACGCTACAAATCCAGCAATATCCTGGCCCGCCCCTTGCTGTGGTGCAATTAATTTATTGAACAGAGGAATGATGGCGGCTGCGGCCGCTTTATCTGAACCTTCCGGGTTATTCAAACGAGGCGTGTGTTGACGAGCAGGCTCAACAAGACGACGCGGTGATTTATCCAACATGTGGAAGCCATCACGTACCAGTTCAATCGCTATGGGTGTCATTACTCTCATTCGACTTCGCTAACCTTTTTCTTCGTATACTATATTATGTCCATTATTCTACCGCAGAAAGCTTAAGTCGATATTAACCACATGAAAAGTTGTTAAATTCCCCACAAAGCTCACCTCTTTCTGTTGCCTGGCGATCCTTGCTGGCTAACCTACTCAGAAGTTATACCATATCAACGAGAAATTAAAGAACTCTTAAGGGTTTACCGCTGTTCGGCAACAACCGTGACAAGACTTTAAGAATTCATTAATATGATTCGAGTATATTATCCCAGTGGGAAAGCTTAAGAGAGACGCATGAACAAATCACAATACGATGAAGAGTGGGAAAACCTACACCAGTTCAATCATGCCAGAAAAATCAACTGGGTAGAGCAATTACAAACATTTTATGCTGCTGAGCTGCAACGCGAACAAGACCTAATGTCTTCGATGTACGAAAAACGCAAACACAAAAAACGCAAGCATCACCCACTGCCTACACCACAGCAAGTCGTCAAACCACTTGAAAAAACAGAAGAAACCAGCAACACAGCCGAATTACCTGCTTCGAGCATTGATTTCTCACCTATACGAATCAACCTGGGTAATAGCCCACTCAGTCGCGGCTTGAACCAAGCAGCACATGCCTTAGTAAGCTACGCCAAACAAACACTGGGCAATTCACCCGCATTAGCACCGATTGTTCATGGCATCAGGCAAGCATGCCAACAAAATGTATTTTTAAGGAATTTAGCCGGCTTGCTACCTAGACCAGTTTTACAGCCAGCGGCAGCCGGGCAACCACCTGCTTTATTAGGCTTTGGCATGCCGCCTGCACCATTACACCCAACAGCACCTGAAGAATTTAACCAGCATATGCAATCCATGCGTGCTACTGCACCGCAACACCTTCGCCAACCACAACCGGCTGAGGTATTGCAACGCCCTGAGCATATGCGCGACGTTATCCGTCAAGCCAGCCGAGAAGCCGTAGCCATTCATGTATTAAACCATATGACACAGCAGCTAACTCATGCGCGAACCCCGGAGTTACATAGATGCATGATCAATGATGCTTGCCGTGTATTAGACCACGCAGGCTTACATCAGTTTGTTGACTCACTTTATAGTGAACCTGGACTTGAGCAAGAGCTAAACGCCGCATTGCACCGAATGTATTTACAACAATTGGATTTTAATCCTCGACCGCAACCGGTGTTTCAAGCTACACCTATGATGCCCTATTCAGCAGTAGGATTTGGCGCACTGTTTCATGTTCCTAAACGCCGCCAACCTGACCTGCTCGATATACAGCAAGAACAAAGCTTGTGGCGTCAATTGATGACTCCGTTTCGAAGGTAGTTAAACAGGTAAGTTAAAATAACGGCGCACTATCATCACTATCATTTGCCGCGACTGGCGCATTACTCGAGCGAGCTAATGCCGTAGGTTGTTGCGGTGCAGCAGTGCTGAATTCCGTCGGTGCATATTGCTGACGGAACAATTGAAATACCGCATTATTATCTGCTGCCGACGCCAATAAGCCCGTTCTTGGATCAATACGCACACTGACTAATCCTACCGGCTGCGGTAACGGTTGCTCAGGCATACCCTTTAATGCTTGCTGCATATAGTCCATCCAAATCGGTAGTGCTGCCTGCGAGCCATATTCATACAATGAATCCTCGCTATCATCAAAGCCCACCCATACCGTCGCTTGAACTAAATGGTTATACCCCGAAAACCATGCATCCACTTGCTTGTTGGTGGTACCCGTCTTACCCGCCAAATCACTACGCTTGAGTGCCAAGGCTTTACGCCCCGTGCCTTGCTTAATAACACCCTGCAATGCGGTATTAATCAAATAAGCATTTTGTGGTGTTATCACCGAATCAGCCGTCGGTTGAGGCATTTGATCAGCCGCCAAATGCGGGTCAGACAAACAAGCCGTGCAAGCTTTTGCTGGATTGGCACGATACACTTCTTCACCGTTTTGATCATTAATATGATCGATAAAATAAGGTTGCACACGGTAACCACCATTAGCAAATACCGTATAACCCGAAGCTATTTGCATCGGTGTCACACCCGCACTGCCCAACGCTAATGATAGTGCACGCGGTAAATTATCCGGATTAAAACCAAAACGTTGCAAATATTTCAGTGTGAATGGAATACCCGTATCTTGTAGCAAACGAATCGATACTAAGTTCCGAGACTTAACCAAACCGGTTCGCACACTGGTTGGACCATAAAATTTTTGCGTATCATTACGTGGGCGCCATAACTGATTTTCACCCGTATCAGCAATCACTACCGGCGCATCATTAATAATCGTGGCCAATGTAAAACCTTTAGCTAATGCTGCCGAATAAATAAAGGGTTTAAAATTCGAACCAGGCTGACGCACAGCTTGCGTTACGCGATTAAAATGACTTAACAAATAATCATAACCACCCGACAGTGCCAACACGGAACCATCAACCGGGCTTAATGATACGATCGCGCCTTGTACCGTTGGAATTTGATCGAGCTGCCATTGCTGTTTATTACCTTGACTGACACGAATCACATCGCCCACCGCTACAACATCGCTAGCTTGTTTAGGTGATTGACCTGGATAACGACGCTTCTCAATCCAAGGACGCGCCCACTTCATGCCCTTCCAAGCCACATTGACTTGCTGACCATCCGCCAGCAACGCGGTAAACGACTGTGGCTGCACATCAATCACTGCCGCAGGCAACATGCCATGAATCACCTTCATATCATTCAATTGCTCTTGCCATTGATCGGCACTATCAGCGGTATAGTCACCCCAATTGTGTTCCGGCTTACGATAGCCATGACGACGATCATACGCCTCTAAACCACTGTCCAAGGCTTGCTTGGACGCTGTTTGCAAATCAGCATCGAGGGTTGTGTAAACTGAGTAGCCCGACTCATACACCGACTTACCAAAATGATCAATCATCGCTAGTCGTACCATCTCAGCTACAAACGGCGCATATAGCTGCACTTTTTGTCGATGGTAACGCGCGGTTATTGGCGCCTTAATCGCACGCTTATAAGTGGCTTCATCAATATAGTTATTATCTAACATACGAGCCAATACATGATTACGTCGTTCTAATGCGTCTTTTGGGCTAGCGATCGGGTTATCCGTCGATGGCGCTTGTGGCAAACCTGCAATCATCGCCATCTCAGGCAAAGTTAATTGATTGAGACGCCTACCGTAATAAACACGCGCAGCCGCTGCAACACCGTAAGCACGATTACCTAAATAAATTTTATTTAAATACAACTCAAGGATTTTATCTTTTGAAAACTCGCGATCAATTTTAATTGCTAATAGGATTTCATTAATTTTCCGTGAGTACGTTTTTTTGCGTGTGAGAAAAAAGTTACGCGCCACTTGCATCGTAATCGTACTCGCGCCTTGCACCTTACGACCACTGCTTACCACCGCTTTCGCTGCACGCACCAAACTTATAAAATCAACACCCGGATGATCGTAAAAGCGCGCGTCTTCAGTGGCAATTACTGCCTCTACTAATGGTTTTGGTATTTCATCTAAAGTCACCGGAATACGACGCTTCACACCGTACTGCGCAATCAGCTTGCCATTTTTACCATAGATCTTTAACGGCACCTGCATATGTACATCCTTGAGCTTTTCAACACTTGGCAAAGCCAGCTCAATATAGCTATACACCGCAATTAAAATAATAATTGCAGTAAACACCACACTCAAAATGGTCCAAAGGCTGTGATCAGCTATATATCTAAAAATACGCATGCCTCTAATCATAGTGGAAAGGGTTGGCTATAACAAATATCCCCGTGATTATTCCCGTATTTTTTAGCGCCAGCGTTGCTTTAAGCTGTTCACCATGAAAAAACTAAAAAGACATTTTTTGCACATATTCATTTCTGGTGACAACTGGCATTTCAGCATTTGGCTCTGTAAGTCACGGCAGTGGCGCCATTGCTGGCAACAGTGCTATGCCGCCACCTCGATTGACTGGGCAGAAATAAAACAAAACATCCCGCGCTGGCGCTATTACTTATTGATTACCATCGATCACCGATTAACACTACAACAGCAAGTAGCCGCACCCAAAGAGACCACACAATCAGCAGTGGAGGACTATGTCTGCGAACAACTGGCTATTAGTTTCGGCCAACGCAGTGAGCAGCTAATCTTTGATTATGTAACATTGAGCTCATTCGCAGAGCAAAAGCTATGGTTGGCGGCCATGCCGCGCCAACAACAGCAACAGTTGCTATTGCATGGCCGCGCATTAAAGCACAAACCACAGCGCATAAATATCGATGCATTAGTCGTTACTGCAGCGCTACCACAATTTGTATATCAGCAACGAACAATGACAACCATTTTTGTCACCCAACAGCAACTGTGGCTAACGCTATATCACAACCAACACATCGCAGAAATAAAATTGTATACCAATGAAATAGACCACAATCAAATTGCGCATCAATTGCAGCAATGGAAAGCACTCTACCAAACAATCAACATGCAACAATATATAATCAACCTTGAATCCGATGATAAAATCTGTCACCAACTACTCACCTTATTAACCAACACCTCCTGGTATCAACCATTGCGACTAAACCACCAACCGTGGCAACTGGAAAATTTTATCGCTTATTGTGCCGCAATTGGAGAAGACTTATAAAAAACAACAAAATTAATCTAATCGATTGGCGTGCGCAACAACGGTTACGCCAACAGATAACGGGCATCGCATTATTACTCATCTGCAGCATCATTGTTATGGCTGGGGTATTTCTTTTTCGGTTTCAAATCATGAAAAACACACAACAACTGCAATCAACGATGCACGGCAGTAAACAAACGCACTGCAACCAACAACAAGTCAAAAAATTACAACAACAACTGCAACACATACAGCGTTATCAACAATGGTGGCACACAATTCAACATCAACATAACCAACGTAGCGCTGTATTTTCTTCACTGATACAATTCAGATCTTCGCAGGTGTTATTTGATCGCATCAACTTTTTGGACCATCAATGGCTCATCGAAGGTCGGACCAGCTCGGCTCATAACTACCAACAAATATTAAAACAACTCAATGCACAGACTCTAGACTACCCATTCAAGTTAGAACAAGTAACACACACAGCAACAGGACACTATCGATTTTATTTAATAGGGAAACCGCGTGAAAAAAATGCTATGGCTTCAGCAACAACTGCAACTGAATAGACAGTCAATAATCAAATACAGCTGCATCTGTTTAGGTTGCCAGTTATTTATATTACTACTCACCAGTTACTTTCTACTTCATCCTGCCTGGATACACTATCGCCAAGTCAGATTGCAATCACAACAGCAACTGGAACAGAAAAAAATCTGCGTACAACAAACGCATATGCAACATAGGTTACAACAACAACTAACACAGCTCAGCAAACAGCATTTAAGTAGTCCAATAGCATTTGATCAACAAATAGAAAAGCAACACTGGCAAGGACGGCTATTACAATGGTTAAAACAACACCACATTCAAGTAACGCAATTTGAAACCAATGAAAAAATTGGTGATAACACGGTTGAAATATACCAATTAGTTGCGCACTGTGATTGGTCAGCATTTGTCATGTTTTTTAACCGCCTTCAAGTAATAATGCCGTTTTTAAATGTAATGCAAATACAAGTATCTTCCGATACTCAACAACCACTCATTCAATTCACTGCTGACATAAAGGTTAATCATGAATAAAATACTATTAATAGCCTGCTTGCTTATATTGAATAGCTGTTTAGCGGCAAATCAGTCAGAAAACCACTGGCAAACCCTCAAACTTAAAACTAAAAATCCTTTTGGCGAACAGTCAACACAAATAAGTATTAAAAAAAGCGTATTGATACCATTGAAAAATATTAGCAGCCAAGCCGCCTATAAACTTATTATCAAACATCAACAGCAATTATTACCGCAGCACACCACAATCATTCCACTAAATAATCAACACGCACTGTGGTTACACGGACAAATTGACACCATTCATTTATTGCGTCAATTTATAGCACTCATTGATCACAACACACCGCAAATTAAAATCAGTGCGCGCATAGTGACGGTAGATCGTCGTTATTTGCGCTCACTCGGCATCGAATTCAAAACCACGACCGCCGATGGAGAAACACTGCAAATGAATATGCCACACTCATCAACGCGAGTTGGTACCGCTTTAATCACCATTGCCCGCCTGGGGAATAATAAATTACTCGATATGCAAATCAGCGCACTGGAAAAAAATGGTCATGCACGTGTGATAGCACAACCCACATTAATCACAAAAAACAATCAAGCCGCCATCATTGAATCCGGCCAAGAGGTGCCTTATCAGCAAAGCAGTTCCAGTGGCGCCACCAATATTGCCTTTAAAAAAGCTGTGTTGCGCCTTTCCGTTACACCAGAGCTCATCAACGACAAGCAGGTATTATGCCATATCGATATTCACCAAGACAAAGTATCACCCATCAATGTTCAAGGCGTTCCTATCATTAGCACGCAACATATTAAAACCAATGCGCGCATTAACAATCAACGCACGCTCGTACTCGGCGGCATATTAAATCAAAGCGATGAACATCACGTTGAGGGCATCCCAGGACTCAGCAAGATCCCCTTACTCGGCAATTTATTTAAACATACACGCAATCAGCATACCGAACAGCAGCTATTGATTTTTGTTACACCAACGATTGTAAAATAAAACTGCTTAAGCAGCCAATAAATCCAAGCCATGGCGATCAACCAAGTTAAGCAACTTCAAAGCGAGCCGCTTGGTTTTTTTTGACCCTGCTCCCACTTCTGTACCGTTGATTTCGTTGTATTTAAATAGGCAGCAAATACAGCCTGGCTTGCTTTGTTAGTTTTCCGTAAACGCTTAATTTGATTCGCCGTAAAGCCCTTTACCGGTGGCAATTGCAACGCATCAAATTCTTTCATAGTTTGATCATCCACCAATCTAATTGTATGCAAACCTTTAATTGTCTTTTGCAGCACCTCTGCTAACTCTTTATTACTCATTTTTATACCTCCCAAATCAGAACCAACCAGCCCTCGCTTCATTTCATAAACAGCATGCCTTAGCATTTGATCACTAAGTCTTTGTTTTCACGCCCATTTAGCAAAATACCAAGCTTTGAAGAAACGCACAAAGTTATAAAAGACCGGAATTTTTACGAGGAAATTGTCATCCTGCGAGCGAAGCGGAATACTGAATCAAGTTCAGCACAGGCTACGCGAGCCATGAAGTAAAAGGGGTACGCTGCGCGCCTTGATAAATAACTACAGACCATCCAGAACACCCTCCAAATAGGACGAATGCTACCATGCAGGAATAGCTTCACCATCAGGAAAAATCTTCATGGTCGCCTTAACAACTTCAGGCGAATGCATCACCTTAATCAACTTATCGAACTCAACCTTATTTTCTTCCGGTCTCTTAACTACAATCACATTGGCATATGCCGAATCTTTGCCTTCACGAATCAAAGCTTGATTCGCTTTTAACCCAGCCGCTTTTAAGAAATCATTCGTTAAACCGACCAACGTTGCATCTTTAAAAACGCGCGGCAATTGCGCCGCATCCAGTAACTTAAATTGCAAGTGCTTTGGATTGCTAACGATATCATGTAAATTCACCAATAAGCCGGAATTCGGTTTGAGCTTAATCAAATGATTTTTTTGCAGTAATAGTAACGCCCTGCCCTCATTGCTCGGGTCATTCGGCATAGCCACCACCGCGTCATTCGGCAGTTGATTAATATTAGTGATCTTTCTTGAATAGAACCCCATGGGGTATATAAACGTTTTTGCAATCGGCATTAAATTCAAATGACGCGACTTAATTTGCGCATCGAGATAAGGCACATGTTGAAATATATTGGCTTGGATATCGCCATCATTTAACGCAATGTTGGGCTGCACATAATCATTAAAGCCAATCACATCGATATCCAAATCATATTTCTCGCGCGCTACTTCAGCAGCCACCTGCATAATTTCTTGTTGGGGCCCCACCATCACACCGACCTTCATCGCCTGACTTTGCATATGCACCCAAGGCAATACACTGCCAATACATAGCAGCCATAAAACAATACTGAGTGTAACAACGCCTGCCAGTCTACGAATTTTTGCCAGAAAATCACCGTACGATTGGATTAACTGCACCAATATAACTAGCAGCACAACCGTCTCCAACATCACCCAGGGGTCAAAACGTTGATAACCGTAATTGATCGCGAGCTCACCTAGGCCACCACCACCAACAGCGCCAGCCATCGCTGAATACCCAATTAAACCAATGATAGTTAAGGTTGCTCCCTTCACTAAACTGGGTAAGGCTTCAGGCAATAACACTTTCATAGTTAATTGCCAACGATTCGCGCCCATCGCATCTGCTGCTTCTAACAAGCCTGGCGACACTTCCATAATCGCCGTTTCTGCTACGCGCGCATAAAATGGAATGGCGGCTACAATCAATGGCACTATCGCGGCATTAACACCAATCGATGTGCCGACTATCCAGCGCGTAAACGGAATAATACTAATCAGTAAAATGATAAACGGCACTGATCGTGTGACATTAACAATAAAACTTAACACCATATTCAATGGTCGATTAAGCACCATGCGATCATTTTGTGACAAAAATAATACCACGCCTAAAAATAAACCAACCAGCACGCTGACAAAACTTGCAATAAACACCATATATATGGTCTGCCAAGTCGCTATCAATAAAGGTTGTAATGCGAAGTCACCCATCAGCTCAGCACCTCCACAGCAATTTCATGCTGTTTTAGGTAATCCATTGCAGTCTCGATATTATCTGGCGTGCCGGATAATTCACAGACGGTATAACCAAACGCTGTGGATTGAATATTTTCAATGCTTGCGCGCAAAATATTAACATCGATATTATGATGCCGAATTAAATCAGTAATCACTGGCTTATCGCTGTTTTCTGCAATAAATTCTAATTTAACAAATATGCTTTGACGATCACCGTCTTCACGTTGTGGCAACGCTATATCCAATGGCGGATGCAGTAACTGACGTGCCGCACTGGTTTGCGGATTGGAAAATACGTCAATCACCCGACCGCACTCTATAATATGACCACCATCAATGACAGCGACACGATCGCAAATTTTCTTAACCACTTCCAACTCATGCGTGATTAACATGATAGTGATACCCAAACGCTGTCGAATCTCATACAACAAATCGAGAATCGCATGGGTTGATTCGGTATCTAATGCTGAGGTCGCCTCATCACATAACAGCACTTGCGGGTCAGTCGCCAACGCACGCGCAATAGCAACACGCTGCTTTTGGCCACCGCTCAACTGCCGCGGATAGTGATGCATCTTCTGCTCTAAACCCACCAACTCGAGCAACTGTTCAACTTTAGTTTTGATTTTTTGTTTATCGACATGCATCAACTGCATCGGCAATGCCACATTAGCAAATGCATCACGAGATTCGAGTAGATTAAAGTGCTGGAAAATCATGCCAATACGGTGACGCGCAACGCGTAATTGTGATAACGGCAAATCACATAATGACTGACCATCAACCACCACCTGCCCTTGGCTTGGCCGCTCAAGCAAATTAACACATCGCAATAAAGTACTTTTACCAGCGCCACTTTTACCCAACACGCCGAAAATCTCACCCTTATCGATGTGCAGGTTGATTTTTTCAAGCGCAGTCATTGCTTTACCGTGCGTGTAGTACACCTTTGAAACTTGGCTCAATTCGATCATTTAGCTACCTGGCAATAATTTGGCCTATCAAAGATCAATAGTATCTGATCGACTACTTGAAGTAAATCTATCCGCCACGCCGGTAAATAACGCTATATTCTGTTGCTGTAGAAGCCTCATGCGTATCGCCAACAGGTGCGCTTTGAAGCCACTGCTTACGCATAGCCACTAAAACAGCTGCAGCGGCGCGATCCGCTGCTGTATGAGTTTCATCTGGCTCTTTAACCACCTTACCATTTTTACGAGCTCGCAAATTATAACGCGACCCTTTTGGTTCAGGCCTAGGCACTGGTCGTTTTGGCAAGGTACTCTCCCATTTCCATATGATAAAAAGTTAATATGATGCAAAAAACACTAAGGCGCCAACGTATTAAAACCTGCCTCTGGCACTGGATCTTGAGCCACTATACCTGCTTCAGCTACATGCCTTGCTGTTGTTAAAACACTCATTGCCACTAAGCCGCTAGCACTAGTACGCTCTCCAGCCATAACCATAGCCGCCGATGAGCGTTTTTGACAAACACGTACAGCAGCTGACATCGCATTGATAATATCACTGCGCCGATTGCCACCTTGAGGCACAACCACCAACTTGCCTGGCAACTGTGTCAATAAATCATTAAAATCTTTTCGTGCGTAAGGTACTGCCATTTGATAAGAACATAAACTTAATGCTGGAGCAAACCCACTGCTCCGAAGCTTGTCTAACGCTTCACTAAGCACAACATTAACACCTTTTGCTGTAGGTGCAGATTCCACAGCAGGCATTACAATAAAGCGCATATTCGCTTCTAGCGTATCTGCCAACGTACGTTGCTCAGCGATATCGCTCATTTGCAAACGATGCAATAAGTTACGTAGACCTTGCTGCAATGCTTCACCACTGGTTTGATCTGTATCGACTAGTAACACTTTCAAACCCTGTCTTGCACGATGCACCGCCTCAGCCAAAATCACATTGGGTAAACGCACTCGACTTTCACCTTCAGCAACGGCATGCACAGGATGTGCCGTAAAGGATTGCATCGCCACAGCACTTGCTTGAGCAACGGGCGCCGATAACACCGCATCGGTTACCGCATGCGTATTGGCCATCGCATCTAACACAGCATGATAACTTTCTAAATTGATTTGCAGTTTATTATTAACCGCATACGCTGCACCAATGGCCCCACTTAACTGCGCCGTGCTTTCCAGCCTAGCTAAATCAGCACTCTCATGTGATAACACCAACAGCTCAACCGCTTGCATTCTTGCATCGTCTCTTGGCTTAACTACTTGAAAACAGCTCTCAGCCTGCATGCCACGCAACCCGCGAGTCATCCCTTCAGCCATGCGAATCATTCGATCATTAGCACCTGTCGTTATCGAAGCATGTTGCATTGACGGTGTTGGTAGTGACAAAAACATCGCGCCATCGCTGTCTTTTGCCTCGGTGGCAACCGCTTCATCTAACGCACCCCTATAATCAGCCGGCAACGCCACACCTACAGGGCCAATAGCTTTAGGGCGCAAAACATCAGCCAAATAAGCCATTTCAAAAACAGCAGGTTGCAGCACACTAATCGTCATCCATAACTGCTGTTGCTGTTGCAGACCTTGTCTAAAAACCTGCTTTTCCGCTGCTGTTTTTGCATCAGCAACCAACGCCTCAATACCCTTACAATAATGCGGCAACCTCGCCAACAACAAGCCGGCTCGTGATCCAACCATCGTATTATCTTTAGCATGCTGCAACACACGCAACGTCATTTTATCGGTATCTTCAACAAGTGCTTGGTATCTTTTTATTTGCTGCTGAGCTTGATATTTTTCGGCGTCAGTCCGTTCACGTCTTATTCTCAAGGTAGTCTCCCACATCCCTGGCATGCATTCCTGACGGTGTGATTACCTTATGCAAAGGTTGGTCCCACCGCTCCACCGCCATATCTTTACAAAATTGAAAGTCATATGCAATGCCAACACAAAAAGGAAGTTCACGCTGAGCCGCCATCCAGCGATCATAAAAACCAGCGCCCATACCTAAGCGATAGCACTCTGCATTAAATGCTACCAATGGCGCAACCACTAAATCTAAAACCTCACCCGACACCGGTTGTAAATGATCAATATCCGGCTCATCGATACCGAATTTATTTTTTTTCCAAATGGTTTTTTCATCAACCGCATAAAAGGCCATGATATGATTTTCAAAATCAATAATGACGGGTAAATAACAGTGTTTATTGTGTTGCTGAACTATTTGTTCAATCGCATCCGTAGGCACTTCACCATTAAATGCATGATACAAACCAATATGCTGAGCTTGTTGAAACTCTGGTAACGCAATTAATTGCTGGCAAATACGTTCTGCCGCTTGTTGCTTTTCAGTATCGGAAAGTTGTTGACGTTGTTTAATAAAATCGGCGCGTAACATAAAAAAATGTCCTCGATTCGTTGCAGGATTTGTTTGAACCTAAAGAGTTCAAGAAGGATCTTGGCACCACCATCAGGCTTTCAACTACGAGGTCGACTTGCACACAAGTGATGTTTACCGCTGATCCTGATATGCGTAATTATCGGTTTAAACGCATGCGCTGCAACGCAACCAGAGGACAGGACCATTATATAATAGTTTCGCCCTGCAGCGTAACCCCTTAGCCAACAATTTTATTTTACGCGACTAAACCTTAAGCTTACGCAGCAACTGTTTCTTCTATATCCAGCGCTTGCTCAATTTTTTTCTCTAAGCTTTTAACCCTTTGATTTAAGGTGTCGGCGCCATTATCCAATTGTTTTTTATACGACATTAATTCATGACTTATGTTCAAAGCCGCAACAACTGCCAAACTGTCTGACGTTGAGTTACTCGCTGACTGTCTTAGCTTTCGCATTTGTGCATCTAAATAATTTGCCGCTTTGTATAATGCTTGCGCCTGTTCTGGCGGACACTTTATGCTATAACTGCGATCCATTACGGTGATTGAAACCATATTCTCTTGCCCACTCATGACATCTCATCCCTTAGTTGTGAAATTATCGTTTTAACTTGTTTGGCGAGCTGCTGATTTTTAGTTTGTAAGCAGGCACGCTCCTGTATCGAGCTCGCTAATTGATTTTTGAGCTGCTGATTATCATGACGCAATGCGACATAAGCATCCAACAGAATACTGATCTGCTTTTCTAAACGACCGAGCTCAACTGTATACATCGTTCAATCCTTGTCCGTTGTGACCACTTCAAGCACATCATACCCTAGAATGGTACAATATTAAACTGCCTTTGTAGCCTCTTTTAACCATGCCAACTCATCAGCATTTAAGTCTGCCGATAACGCATCAAACACCTGCTGATGGTACGCATTTAACCACTGCACTTCATCAGCCGATAACTGCTCAACAACAATTAGCTTATGCACATAAGGCGCCATCGTCAGCGTTTCCAACTGTAAAAATGGGCCAAAGTCATTTTCCGTTTGCGGCTCACACGCTTTAATAAGGCATAAGTTTTCAATACGGATACCAAACTCATCAGGCAAATACACCCCCGGCTCATTGCTAATCACCATGCCATCAACCAACGGCACCTGCGTTGCAGGGCCACCGCGCGAAACGCGCTGCGGGCCTTCATGCACACACAAATAACAACCAACACCATGGCCAGTGCCATGCGCATAATCCAACTGATGCTGCCATAAAAATTGGCGCGCCAACGTATCTAACTGACCACCATGTGTGCCCTGCGGAAAGCGTAATTTTGACAAAGCAATATGACCTTGTAACACAGCAGTATATAATTCTTTTTGTTTACGTGTCGGCTGACCTAAATGCATCGTACGTGTCACATCTGTGGTGCCATCAAGATACTGCCCACCGGAATCCAATAAATACATGTTGCTATCATCAACCGTTTGATCGGTTTCTTTGGTGACGGCGTAATGGATAATCGCCCCATGATCAGCAAAACCACTTATGGTGTTAAAGCTTAAGCCTTTAAAGTTTTTACCTTGCGCACGAAACTCTGCCAGTTTATCGGCACACGACAATTCACTGACACCTTGCTGCCAGTTAGTCTCTAACCAATACATAAAACGGCACAATGCCAGCCCATCAACGCGATGTGCCTCACGCATACCATCTTGCTCAATCGGATTTTTACACGCCTTCATCATATCGATTAAACCCGGTGCAAAAGCCACTTCGGCATTTTCTACTTGTTGCAACATCCACCAGGTGGCAGCCGATGGATCCATTAATAACAACTCACCTTTAAATTGCTGTAACTCTGGACCAATCGCTGCATAGTCATGGCACTTAATGCCTTGCTCACGCAAATAGGTGGTCACGTCTTCAGTCACTTTAGTGCCCGATACAAACAAGTGAGCGCTATCAGTCGTGATTTTGGCATAGCTAATACACACGGGGTTATAGTCAATATCATTACCACGAATATTATACAGCCACGCAATCGCGTCTAAGGTATTTAATACCACCGCATCGCATTCCATTTCTTGCAAATACTGTTGCACATGATTAATTTTTTCTTTAGCGCTCAAGCCAGCATATTCCACCGACCATAAACTAATATCGGTAGCCGGCAATGTTAAATCTTCATTACGAATAGCATCGATTAAATTGTCATCGATCGATACCAATTCACCACCGGTTTCAGACAATGCCGATTGAAAGCGATCCATTTGTGCAATGCTCATCACACGCGGATCAACACCCACACGCACGCCACCCTGCATTACCAACCACTCATCAATTGGTGCTGCCACACCTTGCAATTGAGCCATCAACTCAAATTGCTTCATATCCAACTCTTGCTCGGCTTGTAATACGTAACGACCATCGGTCCACAAATACGCTTGATCCTTACCCACCAACACATCACCGGCTGATCCGGTAAAGCCACTAATCCACTGGCGACGCTGCCACACTTCCGGCACGTATTCATCTTGGTGCGCATCCGATGATGGCACATAGTAAAAGTCCAAATTATAGTCAGTCATTTGTTGGCGCAAAGCTGTTAGCTTCTCAACGCTCGTGGTTGCTGTAGTCAAAATATTCCCCTTTAATATATTGTAATTAATATATCGTGATTGCCGCATTCGTCAGGCTGAACTGTGGCTGCTATCAAGTCGCACAGCGTACCTCTTTTACTTCATGGCTCGCTTCGCTGCGCTTTACTTGCGTAAAAGAGGCACCCCGTACAACTTGATGCCGTAGGGCAGCACTCCAAAGCCCCGCAAGTATCGTCCAGGCATGACAGCATTACAAAATTTGTGATATCGTAGCAGACTTATTAAGGAAACAGAATGGCAGAACAACACAATAGCGATATCCTTATTATTGGTGCTGGCCTGGTTGGCACAAGCCTAGCCTGTGCGCTACAAAACAGCGGCCTAAAAATAACGCTATTAGAAAACCACTTACTAGACCTTAACCAGCCCCCCAACTGTCACAGCCGTCCGATTTCACTGGCGCATAGCAGCGTAACAACGTTACAGCAACTCAACTTGTGGAACGAGATTAAAGACAACGCCTGCAAGATTGAACAAGTGCATGTATCGGAACAAGGCGCATTTGGTCAATTGCGCTTTAATGCTAACGATTACCATATAGAAGCGCTCGGCTATGTCGTGCCATTTGACGTGTTACGTCACACGCTTTATCGCCAAGCCACCGAACACACGCACAGTGAAATCATTTGTATTGAACAAGTTGAAAGCATCGAACAACACGATGACGGTATCGAAGTGCACATACAGCAAGCAGGAAAGACTAAACGCTATCAAACCAAATTATTAATTGCCGCCGATGGCACGCGCTCACAAACACGCGACCTATTAGGCATCGGTATAGAACAAACCGATCACCATGAAATGGCACTCACTGCAACCCTGCAACTGAACAAACAATTAAACACAGCCTATGAACGTTTTACTGATCAAGGCACCGTCGCCATCTTACCGCGCAGTGACAAAACCGCCGGCATGGTATGGACGATGAAACCAGAGTTAGCTGAAGCCGCTAAACAATGGAGCGCTGAAGAGCTATTGCAACAAGTGCAAAATATTATTGGTTATCGCGTGGGTCGCATTCAATCGATTAAAGCCAATGCGCGCTACCCATTAATCACCACTGTTGCCAAACAACAATATACCGGCCGCGCCTTATTATTAGGCAATTCAGCACATACCTTTTATCCGATTGCCGCACAAGGTTTTAATTTAAGCTTGCGCGATGTCTCTGTGCTAGCTGACTTGTTATCAAATAACGGACTTAGCTGCTCCACACAATTACTCGACGAGTATGTCAAAAAAAGATTAACAGACCAGCAACGCGTACAACGATTGATTAGCTGCACAGCAAAAGCCTTTGATTTATCGCTACCGTGCGTCAAACCATTACGCGGAGCGGGCTTGCTTGCCGTGGCCTGCATGCCAACATTAAAAAAACGCTTAGCCCGTCGCACCTTGGGCTTATCGGGTCAGGTGAAAAGATTAATAGCAGGATTGCAGCATGACGCAACACAGTGATCTCATTATTCTCGGTGCCGGCATGGTGGGATTAACACTGGCATTGCAGTGTGCACAAGCAGGCATTACAACAACAGTCATTGATGTACAAACCCCTAAACTGGATTGGTCTGGCGACAGTGTCGATTTACGCACGGTTGCCCTGAACCCCAGCTCCGCTGCATGCTTGCAACGCGTTGGCGCATGGCAACAACTCAAAAAATCCGACGTCGGCATTATGCAAAACATGCAGGTATGGGACGAAGTCGGTGGTGGCGAAATTGACTTTGATGCGCAGGCTGCACAACAAGAGGCCTTAGCCTTTGTTGTCGAAAACCGTGTGTTGGTACGAGCATTGTGGCGATGCGCCAAACAACAAAAAAACTTAACACTGGTCGCACCCGTCACACCACAACAGCTACACATTGACGAAACACAAGCCACACTCACAGTAGAAAGCGGCGAAAAACTCACAGCACAATGCATTATAGGTGCGGATGGCCGCAACTCGTGGCTAAAACAACAGCTGGCCATAACAACACGCACACGTGATTATGATCACCATGCTGTCGTAGCGATTATTGAAACCGAACAACCGCATAACAACACCGCCTACCAAGCGTTTTTACACGATGGCCCCATTGGCGTATTACCGTTGGCTGATCCGCATCGCTTATCAGTGGTGTGGTCAATGACACCCGATCATGCAAACACAGTAAAACAACTCAGCGCCGAACGATTTAGCATTGACTGTGCCAATGCGCTAAATCTACGTCTCGGATCTTGCCAACTCTGTTCAGCTGTGGCCAGCATTCCATTAATCGAACGCCAAGCCAAACACATGGTTCAAGCGCGCGCTGCCATTGTTGGCGACGCGGCACATACTATTCACCCCCTGGCCGGCCAAGGAGTAAACCTCGGCATTGCTGATAGCCAATGTTTAGCCAATACACTAATCAAAGCCAAAGTGGCCGCTAAAGATATTGGCAAGCTATCGGTATTACGCCAATACGAACGTGCCCGCAGTGGCCCCAACTCACAAATGATTCATCTCATGCGCCTGTTCAAAGAGCTGTTCAGCGACCAATCACCACTCGCCGTGCAAAGCCGTAATTTAGGCCTAAAAGCCGCTAACCGACTGACATACCTAAAAAATTGCTTTATCCAATACGCTAGCTAAAACACTATATATAATGCGCACTTAAGTTTTATACTTCGACGAATATGGTATTATTTTGAACATAACAAATACGTAATGATGTTGAGGTGTAATGTGTTCAGATTCTTTGAGATAAAAAACGCGCAAGCTCACTTATTAGCCACATTTAATGAAGAGCATGAAGCTGAAGTCCGCGAGCAACAAGCATACGAAGCAGCGCTAGAAGCAAAGCTGGCTGCAGAGCAAGCGGCCGTTGCTCGCTTAGCCATGGAAGCTGAAGCAAAGCGCTCCGCTGCACAAGCTGCTGTCGAACGCGCCTTAACCGACCGTATCACACTATCAGAACTCAGCGTAGACATACTAAAGCCTGCAATACGAAAAATAATGAGTCATATTGATAGTAAACATATAGCACCAAGAGCCGCCTATAAGAATGATGGATGCTTCCAAGACGTTTATGATTTAATACAAAACTTACCTGTAGTTCCTACCGAGCTTGAAGGAACGCAAGTGATAGACCACCTTATGCTGAAATTTAAACAACTGTTAGAAATTGCAGAGCTTCAGATACGCTCCGCAAATCAAACAGTCAGCCACGGGCGCGCACAACCACAAAGTTTTTATACGGAAAATAACATCCTATCGCCAACTCAAACACTGCAATTTTATTCAGCATTGCTGGCAACAGCCAAAGATCACTTACCTGTAGCCGCCACCGACCTGCTAAGAGACGCCTATAGCTATGACATTAACCCTGCTGAAGAGCCCGATGTCGCAGCAAGTCCAAGTGTGTCAACAGTGCGTCGAACGTAATCAAGGTTAAAAAAATGTCACGATTCTTTGCAGACTTCGAGAGGCCCGATGCAACAACACGGCTGCTAGCCACACCCACTGAAACAGATACACCACCAGCGCCGGCACTAACAACCGCCGAACGCTTAGCCGCTGCTGGCATCGACAGCTTTACGTTTGCTAATGTGTACTTTTTCCTAAACCAGCAACTCGATGCCAGTTTCGGCAAAGATGGCGCCCCTATCAAAATATTCACTAAAGAACCGCTATTTCAACATATTTACCGTTTAATCAAACAAATGCTTAGTGCACCCAGCACAATGGCGAAAGAGGACAGCTGTGAATTCATCGCACTTAAATACTTGCAAATCTATAAGCTAATCAAAATGGATGACGACAGCACACGAAAGAAAGACGCCACTCAAAAAACCCCTCGTGGCTACTTACCTGTCACCTTTAAACTGAATTTATACAACCGGCTATTAGGAATTATGGTCAGCCAGCTGTCTGCAGTATCTGCAGATGAAACAACAAAAATACGAGCCACACTCTCTGAAATTTACGACAACCCCGATGAACGCATTTCGTACGTTCCTATATCACCTCGATAACAAACATGAGTATTTAGAGCACTAAATTTGACAAATACCAACCACCAGAATTTGCCCCCCCACACCTACTCCATATTATGTATGCTCAACCCTATCCAAAGGCAAAGACCTCCGTTATAATTCAGCAACATAATATGAGCCTAACTAAGGATTTAATATGGGATTAAGCACGCCATTACGCCACAAGCATGAAGAAATGAACGCCAAGATGGTAGATTTTCACGGCTGGGAAATGCCGCTACACTATGGCTCACAGATTGATGAGCACCACCAGGTACGTCAACACGCCGGCATGTTCGATGTGTCACATATGGGCATCGTTGACATCGGCGGTGATCAAGCCGCTGAATTATTAGGCCTATTACTAGCCAACGATGCTGATAAACTGAACCAGCCGGGCAAAGCGATTTACAGCTGCATGCTGAACCCCCAGGGTGGTATATTGGATGACCTGATTGTCTATCGTATAGATGAGCAGCAGTACCGTATCGTATGGAACTCTGCTACTCGCGAGAAAAACATCAAATGGCTATACCAGCACGCTAAAGAATATGATGTGTTAATTACGGAGCGCTCCGACTTAGCCATGATAGCCGTACAAGGACCAAAGGCTATAGATTTAGTCACCACTGTAATGTACGAAAGCTTTACTGATCACATTCAAAACTTAAAACCATTCACCGCGTTTTATGCCGATTATATTTGGGTCGCGCGCACCGGTTACACTGGCGAAAAAGGCGTTGAAATTATTTTACCTGCTGAGAGTGCTGCAAAATTATGGCAAGCATTTGCTGATATTGGCATTCAACCTTGCGGTCTTGGCGCTCGTGATACACTGCGCTTAGAAGCGGGCTTAAATTTATACGGCACTGACATGGATGAAAGCACTCACCCTTTTGAGAGCAACTTGGGTTGGACCGTGGACCTAAAAGCTGAAACGCGCAACTTTATCGGTCGTCAAGCCTTAGAGGAACAACAACAACGAGGCATTTCTCATCAATTTGTTGGTGTAATGATGGAAAGCCCAGGTGTATTACGTAATCATCAAGCCGTCTACATTAATGATGGCATTGAAGGCACTATTACTAGCGGCGGCTTTTCGCCAACACTAGGCCACGCCATTGCATTAGCACGACTGCCCTTACCCATTTCAGGCAATGTGTATATCGAACGTCGCGGCAAACAAATTCCCGTAACACTTATCGAATTACCATTTGTACGTAACGGCAAAAAAATCTGTAAACCTTTAAACCAGGAGGCAAATTCATGACCACTATTCCACAAGAACTGCATTACTCTGAATCACACGAATGGATTCAAATTGATGAAAACAACGTTGCAACCGTCGGCATTACTGATCACGCACAAGATCAATTAGGCGAAGTAGTGTTTGTTGAATTACCCGAAGTCGGCAGTGACATTGTCGCTGGCGAAGAAGCGGTTGTCGTTGAATCTGTCAAAACCGCTGCTGATGTTTATAGCCCACTCACTGGTGAAGTAGTAGAAATTAACGCCAGCCTTGAAGACGAACCAAATCAAGTAAACCATACACCGTATACTGAAGGTTGGTTATTTAAAGTTAAGCTCAATGACCGTAAAGAAATGGAACAGTTAATGACTGCCGATGCTTACACTGAACAACTGCAAGAAGACTAACGACTATGCCATTTATTCCCCATACCGCTCATGACGTTGAAACCATGATGACTACGCTCGGCATTAAAAACACCGAGCAATTATTTGATGAAGTACCTAGCAGCATTAATAGCGCTGACTTAAGTGCCGTGCCGGAAGGCTTAAATGAAATGGACGTGACGCGTTTATTGCAACAGCGCGAACCTACGACCGATGTGCATTTAAATTTCTTAGGTGCAGGCAGTTACTCACATCATATTCCAGCAATTGTGTGGCAGCTAGCAAGTCGCGGGGAATTTTATACAGCGTATACACCTTACCAAGCTGAAGCCAGTCAAGGCAGCTTGCAAGTCATTTATGAATACCAAACCATCATGGCCAACCTTATGGGCATGGAAGCATCGAATGCGTCTTTGTATGACGGCGCCAGCGCCATAGCTGAAGCGGTATTAATGGCCGTAAGAATTAAACGCTCGAAAAAAACGCACGTACTGATACCACGCAGTTTACACCCGCGTTATCGCGCTGTGTTGCAGACCATTACCCAACATCAAGATATCACACTCACCGACGTTGATTTTGATGATCATGGCGCACTTGATGTAAAAGCATTGGATCAACTGGATATAAGCAATGTCGCCGCTTTAGTCATTGC
Organism: Coxiellaceae bacterium; assembly: GCA_029210045.1. GTDB lineage: Bacteria > Pseudomonadota > Gammaproteobacteria > Coxiellales > Coxiellaceae > JARGNX01. The sequence goes on along the minus strand of JARGNX010000012.1, from coordinate 8,148 downwards.
GCAACCCAATTTTTTTGGTACTGTCGAGCAAGTCGATCAACTCACCAATTGGGCACACAGCAAAGACTTATTAGTGATTGCCGCGGTTAACCCCATGGCGATGGCACTCTATAAGCAACCCGGCAGCTGGGGCGATAATGGTGCTGACATTGTCTGCGGTGAAGGCCAGCCCTTCGGCATACCGATGGCTGGCGGCGGTCCATACTTTGGTTTTATGTGCTGCAACAAGAAAAACATTCGCCAATTACCCGGCCGTATTGTTGGTCGCACACATGATGAACACGGCAATGTCGGTTATACATTGACACTACAAGCACGTGAACAACACATACGTCGCGCCAAAGCTACGTCGAACATTTGCACCAACCAAGGCTTAGCAGTAACTGCCGCCACTATTTACATGAGCTTAATGGGTTTTGAAGGATTGAAACAAACTGCAACGCGCTGTTACCACAACACACAACAATTAAAGCAGCAGCTACAAACCAATCCTAATATTGAGATTGTGTTTAATCAATTAGGCTTTCATGAATTTTTATATAAACACAAAACCGCTAGTGCCAAGCAAGTGCTTAACCACCTGCAACAACATGGCATCCAAGGTGGCTATGAATTATCGACAGACTATCCGGAATTAAAAGACACTATCCTAGTCTGTGCCACTGAAACCAAAACAGCTGACGACATTGCCGCCTATGTCAATGCATTACAAAGCGTAGGAGTGTGACCATGTTATCATTTGAAAAATCGCAACCCGGCCGTCACGCCAAATCACAACAATTACACTCGGACCAGAGCACGCTAGATATCCCAACCGATGCCTTACGCCAAGAAGCGGCTGTAATGCCAGAGTTATCTGAATTGGAAGTCGTGCGCCACTTTACTGGCTTATCGCAACAAAACTTTTCAATCGACACCCAATTTTATCCACTGGGTTCGTGCACAATGAAATACAACCCACGTGCAGCGCACAGCTTAGCGTCATTGCCGGGTTATTTAAATATTCACCCACTAACTGATCCAGACAATTGCCAAGGCTTCTTAGCCTGCATGTATGACTTGCAGGATATGCTAATTCACGCCACCGGCATGACAGCAATTTCTTTAGCTCCCATGGCTGGCGCACAAGGGGAATTAGCAGGTGTGGCAATGATTAAAGCCTACCACCAAAAAAATAACGACACGGAACGCTGCGAAATGATCGTACCCGATGCGGCACATGGCACCAACCCTGCCTCTGCTGTGATGTGTGGTTACACAGTACGTGAACTGCCAACAGCTGCGAATGGCGATATCGATCTCGACGCATTAAAGAACATGGTTGGTCCGCAAACTGCTGGCATTATGTTAACCAACCCATCCACACTGGGCGTGTTTGAACGCAACATTATTGATGTAGCGAAAATCATTCACGATGCCGGTGGTTTACTGTATTACGATGGCGCCAACTTGAATGCCATCTTAGGCCATGTACGCCCAGGCGATATGGGCTTTGATGTAATGCACTTAAATTTACATAAAACTTTTGCAACCCCTCACGGTGGTGGCGGACCTGGCGCCGGCCCGGTGGCTTGTAACGATCGCCTAAAAGAATTCTTACCCATTCCGCTGGTCGAAAAAGACGGTGACCACTATCATTGGGCACAAGAAGCTGAACGCCCTAACAGCGTTGGTCGTTTGTCAGCATTCAACGGCAATACCGGCGTATTAATGCGTGCGTTTATTTATGCACGCATGCTCGGTCGTGATGGCATGAAACGCGTTGGTGAATATGCCACGTTAAATGCTAACTATGTGATGAAGCGCCTTAAAGATGCAGGCTTTGAAATTGCTCCGCAAGATCGCCGTGCCTCACATGAGTTCGTTGTTACATTAAAACCTTTGACCAAAGAAACCGGCATTACTGCACTGGACTTTGTTAAACGCTTATTGGATTACAATATCCATGCACCAACGGTTTACTTTCCGTTACTGATTCCGGAATGCTTATTGATTGAACCGACGGAAACTGAAAGCAAGCAAATGCTCGATCACTTTGTCGATGTGATGATTACCGTGCTAGATGAATGCAAAAGCAATCCTGAGATGGTAAAGAAAGCACCTCACACTCAACCCGTACATCGTTTAGACGAAGTAAAGGCAGCACGTGAACTCGACGTGGTGTGGCATGCTGATACGGAGAACACCTCCGCAAAAAAGCCTGACACTGTTATTGCATAGCAGCGCGACTTCCTCAGGGTGACTGGTAAGCCCCGACTATCCTGAGGAGGCTGCAAAGCAGCCGTCTCGAAGGGCACCTTACTTCCGTAAAAAAGGCACCCTACCCATAGCGCGGAACATCAAACTCAGGAGGAATCAGGTTCACTGCATGCACCTCTTCTTCAGTCAATGCAGCCACTTGTGCTGCTGTAGCAAAAAAGTGTGGCGGAGGAAATCCAACCCTTGGAGCCACAGGCTCAGGCTCTGCAACCTTTGCCTCAACTGGCAGCTTTTCCTCAGAAAATTTACGCTGCTGCTCAACTTGCAGGCGTATTACAGCCATCAGCACTGAATTTTGACGCAACTTTACTTGCGCTGCTTTACTAAATTCAACACCCGCCTCCAGGTGTGGATTTTCAAAGACCGAGCCACCCGCAATCATACGCGCGCACAATTCATCCGTATTAAATAAGTAACCATCTAACTCAAAGCGCTTGTCGACTGGTATATCCAGTATGCTTTCCCCTGTTCCAAAGGTGTTTTCATTACGATATGTATTCTTTATCCATATACGCATAAAAATTCTTATATCTTCTGCGCAATCATCCCAATCGAAGCCAGGCGACAACGCATCAACAAAATCAAACAATGCCATATCATCTGCATCATTTAACTGCTCTGCTTGCACATTAAGAACAAAATCACTTAATGTCGCAAAAAATTCCATTGAGTCAGCAGTTGCATATTCCCGGTCTAATAAATTTATATCGACAAGCTTCCCGTAGTCGGTAGTGTATTCATCGAATAAACTCTGCTCGAATTGCATAATAAATTTTTTCTTCATGGCATGCCTCCCTTAAATCCCGGGGCATTATGACAACTTTGTCATTACTGCGAAAGCAGGAATTCAGGCATTGTTATGACTGGGTCTACATGAAACCTATCAAAGTGCTATTGATAATAGATGGATCCCGCATCAAGTGCGGGATGACAGAGTCGTTAGTGACACTAAAGTGTTAACTTCTGCCTTGGTGATAGTTAATGGCGGTAGCCAATATAACGTACGGCCCAATGGTCGCAATAACACACCTTGCTCTAGTGCGCGCTGTGCAAATCCAGTTGCATCATATCCATCAACAAAATCAGCGGCAACAATACCGCCAATAGCACGTACGTTAGTTAATTGCTTGGTCTCATCGGCTATACACTGCATACCATCTCGTAACCATGCTTGTATGTGCTGCGCGCGCTGGCAAATATCTATTTTTTTCATTTCTTGTAATGCCGCATTAGCAACAGCAGCGGCTAAAGGATTACCACTAAAGGTATGCGAATGAATAAACTTGCTTTCTGCACCCGATAGGCTATCAAATACCGCCTCAGAGGTTAACACCACACTCATGGGCAACCATCCTCCGGTCACCGCTTTACCCAAACAAATAAAGTCCGGCTTTATAGCTGCATAATCACTGGCCAACCATTTACCTGTACGGCCTAAGCCCGTCATAATTTCATCAGCAATCACATGGATATTATTTTTTTGTGCCCAGCCCACTAAACGCTGCAGGAAATCTGCACTGTAAATTTTCATACCGCCGGCACCTTGCACAATAGGCTCAATCACCAATGCTGTTGCCGTATTAGCTAGCGGCTGCAAATGTTTTTCTGTTTGCTTCCAGGCAAGCGCCGCATCGTGCCACAAAATATCATCCGGACCTGAGCAATAAGGAATATTTTGAATAAATTCACAAGGCATTAATAGCGATTCAAAACCTTGCCGAAATGATTGCGCTTCCGTAACAGCCAATGCGCCACAAGTCTCACCATGATAACTGTTCTGTAACGCAATCAATTGCGTGCGCTGCGTTTCTCCACGCAGCTGGCGAGACTGCATACTCATCTTCAGTGCAATTTCAGTCGCACAGGCGCCATCGGACGCATAGAACGCTTTCGACAAATGAGGCGCCAACGCCAATAATTGCGCAGATAACTGTTCAATCTGCGGATGAGTGACATCACCTAATAAAGTATGCTCTAGCTGATTCGCTTGCTCGACTAAAGCCTGGCGCAATGCCGCATTGCCGTGACCTAATGGTTTACACCACCAACTGGATATTGCATCCAATATCTTTCTGCCATCGTTAGCCTGCAAATAACAACCAGTCGCCGAAACAACCGACAAAGCGGGCTTGGATTGTGAAGATATTGAACAAGGGTGCCAGACAGGTGTTTGCAAATCCATTGGTTTACCTCTTTTCTTTGGGTGGTTGACTGCGTGTAAAAGCTACCATATAGTATTCGCGCTGACAATACGAATATGTTGTACGCTGAAATGTTAGGCAAGCTGCGGTGGCCAGACTGGCACTGTCATCCCGGACTTGATCCGGGATCCAGCATAAACATGGATTCCGGATAAATGACTACGTCATTTTCCGGAATGACAATGCAGCCTTATTGCACAATGCAGTAAATTTAAAATCTAAAGGTATCATATGCACGCATGGACTCATGAAAAAATCCAACAACTGTACGAAGCCCCATTAATGGATTTGCTATTACAAGCACAAACCGTGCATCGTCAAAATTTTAAACCAAACGAAGTGGAAACCTGCACTCTACTCAATATAAAAACCGGTGCCTGCCCTGAAGATTGCGCCTACTGTCCGCAAAGCGGCCACTATAAAACCGGCATTGAAAAAGAAAAACTGTTTGATTTTGATACCGTCATGCAATATGCCGAAGCCGCGAAAGCTAATGGCTCAACACGCTTTTGCATGGGTGCCGCCTGGAAATATCCACCAAAAAAAGATTTCCCTAAGGTGCTAAAAATGATCAGCGCAATTAAAGCACTGGGCCTCGAAACTTGCGTCACTTTAGGCCAACTCGATGATGAACAAGTCACGCAGCTTAAAGAAGCGGGGTTGGATTATTACAATCACAATCTCGATACCTCACCCGAATATTATAAAGAGATCATAAGCACACGCTCATACCAAGAACGTATCGACACCATAAAAAAGGTAGGTGAGAAAAATATCAATGTGTGCTGTGGCGGCATTATCGGCATGGGCGAAAAGCACCATGACCGTGTTGAGCTGCTATATCAATTATCACAACTGCCCACTATACCAAAGAGCATTCCAATCAACCGTTTAATTCCCATCCAAAATACGCCACTCGCCCATATCGGCCCGATTGATAACTTTGAATTTATTCGTACTATTGCCGTTACTCGCATTATGTTTCCGCAAACTAACGTACGCTTATCTGCCGGGCGCGAAAACATGACGGAAGAAATGCAAGCGCTGTGTTTTATGGCTGGAGCTAATTCAATCTTTGTCGGTGATAAACTATTAACCGCCAAAAACCCCGAACTGGAAAAGGACCAACAATTATTCGGAAAACTGGGACTCACCTCCAGAAGTGAAAACCATGCCACCGTCAACTAGCACCAACTTAAAGCAACTTGAGCAGCAACATCTACGACGCAAAAGATGCGTCGTAGAAGAGCGTAAAAAAAACATAACAGTAATCGATGGCCAAGCATTATTAAACTTTGCCAGCAACGACTACCTAGGGATGTCACAGCACCCCGACATAAAAAAGCAATTTGCTGCCGCCGCATTGCAGTACGGATTAGGTAGCGGCTCCTCTGCTTTAATTTGTGGCTACCATGCCGCACAGCAACAGCTTGAACAACAATTTAGCCAGTTGATAGGATGTGAAAGCAGCCTGTATTTTAACTCCGGCTATCATGCAAATTTAGCCGTCATAACCGCATTAGCCGATCGTCACAGTGTAATTTTTTCTGATAAACACTGTCATGCATCATTACTCGACGGAATTCAGTTATCACGCGCAAAACATTATCGTTTTAAACACCACGATTTGGATCATTTGCAACAATTACTCAAACAACACCCAGGCAAAGACTGTTTGATAGTTTCTGAATCTGTATTTAGCATGGAAGGCAGCATTACAGACGTTACACACTTATCTCATTTAGCTCAACAATATGATGCCAGATTACTCATTGACGATGCCCACAATGCTTTTATTACTGAATCCAAATCATTAAACAGCGTCGATGTTCGCATTAATCCTTTTGGTAAAGCCATAGGCAGTGTCGGTGCGATGGTTTCAGGCAATGACGACTTAATTCAAACCCTATTACAATTTGGCAATAGTTACCGGTATACAACAGCCTTACCGCCCGCCATTGCTGAAGCCACTTCCGTAGCATTAAGTCTTATAGAAAATGAAAATTGGCGGCAACAAAAACTCAAACGCAATATTGAAACCTGCTTACAACTTTGTCAACAATATGAACTACCGTTAACTAACACAGATAAAACACCCATCATGTGTGTTTACGTCGGCGATAATAAAAAAACATTAACACTTCAACAAAGACTCATGGATTGTGGCTTTTTTGTAGCGGCGATTCGACCACCGACTGTAGAAAACAATAAAGCCATATTGCGACTCTCGCTCAATTGCGACCATACCACTGACGAAATCAACCAACTCATCCAGTCCATCAATGAGGCTTACTATGTCGACTAGCCACGCCGTTGCCCGCTGCTTTGATAAAGCCTCTAAAACCTACGATGATTACGCACACATACAACGACGTGCTAACCGCCTTCTTTTACAATTACTGATAGATTCAGTACCACTGCAAGGACCCATCATCGACATTGGTTGCGGTACCGGACTGTCAACACTGGCGCTATCACAATATTTTTCTGCAAACCCAATAGAAGCAATCGATATTTCATCGGGCTTATTACAAGTAGCCGCCCAACGCCTTAAAAAGACTGCCGTGCAGATTAAACAATCTGACTTTGATAATCACGCTAGCTATACAAATCAATATACCTTAATGTTTTCTAATATGGCCTTGCAATGGAGTACCAATCTAGACAGCACTTTAAAACTATTGCACCGGCACCTACTGCCTAATGGTTTATTAGCTTTTTCAGTACCATTACCCAGAACTTTCGAGCAGTTAAATCAGGTTAACAAGCAAACACTACCATCGCATCAAAATATCATTGACACTTTTGAGCAATCTCATTGGGTTTTACATTATCATGAAACCAAACTTTGGCATGAAACTCACAAAAACACTTTAGCCGCCCTGCAATCAATCAAAGCGGTAGGTGCCAACCACAGCAACACCAATAAACCCAATAACAACTTCTCGTTTGTACGCCAAGCACTGAGTCATGCTACTGAAAAAAAGCCATTTGAGCTATCACATGAAATTGGTTTTTATATTGCGGAAAAATCATGCTAGAGAATGGTAGCTATTTTATTGCTGGCACAGACACCGAAGTCGGAAAAACGTATTGCTGTTGCGCTTTGCTGCGACAAATGAATGAACACGGCAAGTCGACTATTGGCTTAAAACCTGTTGCTTCTGGCTGCGAGCTGATAGACAACCAATTGGTCAATGACGATGCATTGCAACTGCAACGTGCCGCATCCATTACTCTCGATATAAAAACCATTAACCCATTCAGTTTTGCTGCACCGATCTCTCCACATTTAGCAGCTGCTGAAGACGGCGTTACATTAACAGCTCAAGATGTTAAACAAGCCTTACAACCAGGCTTACAAGCGGGGGCTGATATTACTTTAGTCGAAGGCACTGGTGGTTGGTACGCACCAATTAATAAACACGAAACCATGGCTGATATTGCCATTGCTTTAGGTTACCCAGTGATTTTAGTGGTTGGCATGAAGTTAGGCTGCCTTAACCATGCGTTACTAACAGCGCAGGCGATCCAACGATCTGGTTTACCATTGTGTGGCTGGATTGCGAATGACATTGATCCTGATATGTTGCAGCTGCAAGCCAATATCGACACCCTACAACAAAAATGGGGTCAAGTCTTGACTTGCCGTACGATATCTCGTACGGCAAGTCAAGACTTGACCCCA
>JARGNX010000023.1 GCA_029210045.1 Coxiellaceae bacterium | reverse complement strand
ATACTAGATTTACAGTATATAAAGGGTGGTAATTCATACAATACCCGGGGTTGGTGGTTTAGTGTCTAAGTTATTGTTTTGTATTCATTTTGGTGCCCAGGATGATATGCGCATGCTAAATGTCGTCCAAGTTATCGTTGCACCTGAAATATGAAATGCATGGATTGATGAAACGTTAGGAAATAAAGCCGTTCCAATAGTCGTTAATTGTTAGTAAATAGCCACAAAAGCTGGATCATTAAATCCCGAGCCAGTACTAATGCAGCTTGATAACGCGCCATCAACGCCGACAGTACATTTTGAAACCGTATCGTTGTCGTAATTGGCAATGTATGCGTACCCATTATATATTCCGATAGAATTTGGACCGTTAAATCCACTGTATGTCGTGCAAGAGGATAACGTTCCATTGGATGAATTAATGGTGCACTTTGCCACAGTATCACCGTCGTAATTTGCGACATATAAGTACCCGTTATAAGCTAAAACACCACCCGGTCCGCTTATATTTGTATTACTTGTTACGCAAGAACTAAATGCCCCGCTTGCGCTTACAGTACACTTTTTGATTTCGCTATCTGTGTAATCACTAATGTATGAATAAGCACTTGAAGAATTGCTAGGTTGTGAGATTGAAACCCCCCAAAAATTCCCCGTATCTATTTTTATGCAACCAGAGATGGCGCCACCGTTTGCAGTAACTGAGCACCTATACATATCATTACCTATATATGCCGCCTGGTATAAATAACCTTGATTAATAGTATTTCCAACCGTAAAAGTGGCACCAGAAATGGCTGTGCTATTGCATGAACTGAGGGCTCCAGTATCCTTATTAATATCACAAACTGAAACAGAAGACGCCCCTTCATTTGCAATGTACGCGTGACCATTATTTAAATAAATTCCATGAGGTTCGTCAACACCCGTTGTGGCTGTATCGCTGCAGGTCAACGCGCCTCCATTACCAATGTCACAAGTTCTAACTCTATTATTTCCCTCGTTGGTAATATACACATGCTTACTCTCGCATGGTGAAGGGTTATTTGCCCAGCTAACAGATTTCGATTGCGAGGAAATGCATTCTGAATTAGCACAGCTCATATCGTCAAAAGTTTGGCAGGTGATACCATTTGATGAGGTAGTGCTACCTGTCAAAAATAGTTTCATACATGTGGTTTGGCTAGTATCAACATTTTGACTGACTGCAAGGTTATAAAGACTAGCTGCAGTGAGATTTACCGTCTCATTTGAGAAGCCGGCGCCGTTATAATTATCAATAACTGAGGCAACTCCTTGTAATGTTGAGCAGCTCATGCCGCTATAAAAAAATGCCTGAATAAAATGAATACGTCCGCTGCCAGTGATCGATAAGCTAGCCCCTGCTGTTGCCTTTACATTGCCTGAGGAACTGGCCGAGATAATTTTATTTAAACTGCTATCTGCCTGGTTCCTAGCGTAGCTGAATGTGGTGGCTGTTAAAATACAACATAGCACTGAAGTAAAAAAATATTTTTTAGTTATGCAGAACATTCAACAACCCCCGAAGATGCTGATTCGCAAACTGCTTGAATATCAGCACCCAATGAATAACATGATGACAAAAATGTTATCCTTGGTGCAATATATGGTAATTTATCTATGCTTTTATCATGAGCAACTAAGCGATTCATTTCAGCGAAACCTGTTAAGATAGTCAAATTTTGCAGGCTATATATTCGCATAATTATACAGAAAATAAAAGGAGTGTTTTCACAAACGAGTACGCATAAGGTTATAGGCTTTGTCGCAAACTGAGGGCTGATTTGTTAAAGATAAACGCTTACTGGAAACTACTGACCTGGCGATATAACGACAAAGGCGCTCAAGCTTAACTCGCTCATGTTCATATCGTAGCAACGACAAAACGTACGCCGTGGCATTGGCCTTCAAGTAATTAATGTTCCTCCCTTTATGCAAGCGCTGAACTGTTGACATCACTGCGTTGGGTGCGTTTAATACGGGCCTAACAATACTAGAGTATCGTATGACAGAATTAAATAGAAACAATCCTGCGTTGCTATCACCATCGGAATTAATCTGCCGGATCATATGGTTACAGCAAGAGCGTCAGTTGCCGAGCCAATTTTCATCGCCAATTGCACAAGTCGAAGAGCTTTCTGAGGGGAATATTAATCAAGTGTTCCGTGTTGTCTTTGAAAATACGCATTCACTGATTGCTAAATTTGCGCCACCTTTTGCCTATCGTTATCAATCGATTAAGGTGGCTAATCAACGCAATGCGTTTGAAGCGAGCGTATTCAAACAGTTTAGCCAGCATCATCATCAAACATATCCTGAGATTTATTATGTTAATTCGCATGAGCACATTCTGTTGATGGAAGATTTGCAGAATTGTGTTGTCATGCGAGATGCATTAATGCAAGGGCAACGTTTCTCACATTTTGCCGAACAAATTGTGATGGCTATTTGTGCCTACCCTGGAAATAAACCCGTTGAAAAAACACCGCCTGGGGTGAGCTTTGCTTATTGCGATGGTATCCCCGACTTGCAAGACATTACGCGTGATTTTGTGTTTCAGCATCCGTTTGGTTTGGATTACCCAAATGGTTCGGTTTGCTTGGAAGGTAATCTAGCTTGGGTGCAACAAAATATTTTTGATAATACACCGTTGCAAGCAGCCAGAGCGCGGCTTGAGCAGACGTATTATCAAAAAACGGACGTTTTAATTCACGGTGATTTGCATACCGGATCGATTATGCTGAATGATAACAATACCTATTTTATTGATGCGGAATTCGCACGCGTAGGCCCAATCAGCTTTGATATTGGTATGTTAATTGCCAATTTGATTATGAGCGCATTGGTTGCGAATTATCATTTGGGGAAGACAACGGATGAAAAAGCTCAATTTCAATTTTGGTTAATTCAAGTGATTCAGGATATTTTTGATGGCTGTTGCATAGGGTTGTCGAAGAAAGGTTTTGATCAAGCAACCATCCAGTCTGAAATTGTTGGCTATTGTGCAATAGAGATTATTAGGCGTACGATTGGCGCTGCGCAAATTCAAGACTTTCTTTCAATTAAGGATGAAACAATTCGCACAGTTATTGAAAGGCAAGCGCTGAATATTGCTGTACAACAACTAACGAAGATGCATGAGTCTGCCGCGTGGGATATGACGATTGCCTTATTAAAACACTCCATTGAGGAAGCAGATGAAGCCAGCATACTCCATTAAATCGAATTTAATCATTAAAGAATCACTACCTAAGCGCGGTATTTTGTGTTCGAACCCAGCACGTGCTGAGCGACTGGCTTCGCGGTTTGCAGATAAGCGGTTGATATGCGATGCGTGGGGAGTGAAAGTTTATTCGGTTAAAACTGATGCGATAGATTTCTTTTTAGGTTATGTACCGATGGGAGCTGCAGGATCAGCAATGGGTTATTTTGAGGCATATGTTGCCGGTGCCGAAACGATTGTGCGCTATGGTTCAGATGATAGTGTTATCACATCGGATGATTTAAATAGTTTCACCTTGGTTGAGTGCGCTGATAATTTGGTTGGCATTCCAGCTGCTATTGAAACTGAAGGTAATCGTTATCGCGAAGTGATAGAAGCGGACAAGTCGTTAGTTGATGCTTTTAAAAAGACGGCACAGGAATTGCACCTCTCAATTCGCCGTTCGATCTGTCACCACATTGAAGACTACCATGCCTACCGCTTTCCTGAATTGATGGGTAATGAGCAAGCACGATTGCGCGTGCAAGAACGCATCGAGTCACTCGAAGCACGCAGGCCTGATTTGCACCATTGCCGCGACATGGAATCGGCCGCTCTTTTTTTTCGCGCCAAACAACTTAATAAAAAAGCAATTACCATCTTGCAATCTGTGCTTAAACCCTACGGCGACGATATTGCTTATACCGGTTCAGGCAGAGACATCGCAATCGAACTGGAAGGTAAGTTTTTGGCTTGGATTATGCGCGTGTTTGAATGTGACCTTTGAGTCTTTGAATTTAATTGCACGTGGCCGAGATTATCTGCAGGTTGGAAGCCTGCAAATAATCCAGCTACTTGTGTCGTTACCCATCAATGGCGTGCTGTTATTAAAAAGCCTACCAGATTTTCAACGCTTGGTTGATGTGGATCTGGCAGGATTTCAACAGACATTATCGGAGCTACATGAAACAGGATAATGGGTCAGGAAATGTTGTATCTGTATGTCTGCCGCGACGCACAAGCCGGCGACGTTCCTTTGCCTCACTCATGGCACACTGGAATACTTTGCGATCCATACCAGCTGTTTGATTAAGATTGGCATCACCATCAACTAATATATTTATTGCCTTGCTGTCCCTGTTTTTACAGGCAAGTGTTAAGGCGCTGTTGCTGCCATCACGCGACAATGTGTCTGGGTTGGCGTTATGACGTAATAAAATCCGCATGGCCTCATGGCAGCCTTCGCGTGTTGCTTCTTGCAGCAGGGTAAAATTGCCTCTAAATTGATTGGCGGATAATAATTTGCATTTTATTAGGAATGGTAAAATAAATGTGCCACTTCGCTTAACGCATGTATCAATGAGTTTATCAGTGAGGCGTTGTTGTAAATCACGTGGCAAGGCATGATAAATTAATTTGCTTGCTAAAACCTCTTCATCGCTATCAATGCCATAGCTAAACATGCCATCATTGTTATTGCCTATTGATAAAATGAGGTTGTCACGCTCAATGCCGCTCAAATAGCTTTGAGCCATGTCGATATTACGTTGATAGGCCGTTTGAAATTCGGTTGATTCTGCAGGTTTTTGTAAGTTGATTGCAATCCATAGTGGATGGCGATGAAGCCTTTTTAATGTCCAGCTGCTTGGGAAGCGATGTGTTTTTTTGAATCTACCCAGTGTGCTTAAGTTGACTGTGCTTCTGCTCGGAGCAGAACGCCTTGCTGATGTAAAGAGTGCCGGCCGAGTTGCGGTAGTCCGTCGTCTTGCCTCTTCCCTACCCATGCTAGCAAATGCCCTGCTGCTGGCTAATACCCAACCTCTGCGTGGAGGCGTGGGAGCCACTGCTGTGGCGCGAGTTTTGTGTCTGTTGTAGCGCTCAAATAATGCCACCCAGTCATGCAAGCCTTTTTCTTGTGCCATATCAATTGCCGTTTTTCCGGCATTACATTTAACCGGTGGTATGCTGCGAGAGTCGGGTGTGGCTTTGACCGTTACATCAGCGCGGGCATCGAGTAGAACGTTAATTAAGCCTGTGCGTTTTTTAACTACAGCGGAACTTTTTACCGCGCTCATCAGAGGGGTTATTCCATCGCGTTTAATCTTACCGTTAACATCAGCGCCTCTGGCTAGCAGCGCCTTTGCGTGTTCAATAGGGTTGGAAAATGCCCAGGGTGCACTAAATGGTCCGTGCAACAATGGTTCGGTCCCAACAATATGATTAGCAGTAATTAAGCCATTGTCGATCATTGGGATGATTAAATCCTTATACAGCATAATAATGTGATTGACGGTATCAGCCTTTGACTTACTATCTAAAGCGTTATAGATCAGGTGAAGTGCTTGGCGTTGTGAGATATCGCCTCGCCTGGTTTTGTCAAAATTACCTTTCAGTATTTCTACTAGCGGATGACTGCATGAAGGGGGAAAGGTTGGCCCATTAAACGGATCGGTTTGTCGCTTTAGCTCTTGTACTCCTAATTTATATTTGGTGGTGCTTTTCCTGTGTTGTAACAGTTCACATAATGGGTAAGGGTCTTCGCCTTTTTTGCGCATAAGTTAATCTCCTGTGGAGCAGGATTTATATACGGCTTTATATCATGCGTCAAGTTGCAGGGAGCTCTGCTGCACCAGTGCTATTGCGAGCAAAAAGGTCATCAACCAGCTGCTTATAACCACGATCACTTAGATCATATAACTTGCCCGGAAAATCATTTGGATCTTGAAAATACCAACAACTCATTTCGGCATTATAATGCAGTGCCATTTCATGCCTATTTACTCCTAAGCTAATGGAAAAATCATCTGTTTAGGTGTAGTTAAGCCAACCAACAACAGCTGAGCGAGAAATTAATCGATATTACTCAGATACTTAGTGTCAAATTGGTTGGCCATCTGGCTGTGCCTACCCGCTGAATTAATATTCAGGCCCCCTTGAATAAAGCATCCCCCTATTATAATATATGATTAATTATTTATAGTATTTTATTATTATCCAGGGTATGTAAAGATAGGTGCAAATGATGAGAATGTTAAAGTTTACCGAGATAACACACCCGCTATTGGATGCTACCCGAGCCTGCCAGGCTAATAACGACAAAGCGTTGATTCCATTCCACACAGGTAGAGGTTGGTTCAGCCGATTTAAAACCCCAGTATTTCGCAATATTCGCGTGCAATATGATGGCGATATGGTACGCGCCCAAGCATTTTTTGCTGATAGCAAACACCCACCTCGTCATAAATTAATGACCATGGCTGCGGTATTAACAGCACAACACCAACAATTTAGATTGAATAAAAAGCCACTTGCCATACCCTGCAGTGGCAAATCCATGACTATGAAATACTATAACCAAGCCAACCAATTACTGAATCATAACATTGCACAGCTACAGAAAACGTATAACCATTATCTTGATAAATTAACAAAAGCTAATAAAGCTCGCTGTTTAAATAAGTTAAAGCAAATACAACAGATGTTGGCGGGTGCGCTTTTTATGCAGCAACAATACATGTTCATGCAAACTAATGATGCAGGACATAAGGTCATGACCATGAGCGGCTATGAAAAAGCTGAATTGGCCTCACGCCAGATAGCACAACAATTTTGCTCTGCCGGTCTTAATGATCCCGATAGCCAACCGGCGCTACACCAAGCAGCCATTAATGGAAATGTCGAGCAGTTGTGCATTCTATTAAACAACCCAGATACTGCTATTAATCAATGTAATTTTTCAGGTCACTCAGCATTATATATGGCAGCTCAACATAATCAGCTCAAAGCTGTGAAGCTGCTTATAGATAAGCAGCCATTTATTCCCAAGCAACCGCAAGCCAAGATTCAGCGCTAACAGTTGCTTTACTGAATGGGCATAATGATGTCGTTCGTTACCTATCAAGCCACACGCCAGCAGCACAAATTGGCATGTTGCCACCATTACTTCAAGGGCCGGCAAAAAAAAACTTGGCTTTACGGCACGTCGAATATGTTTTTCATTGCTTACTGGGTATTGATTTCGTCAGCTATCCTGACGAAACTGATATTTATGCAGCCAAAAACGATGGCGCAGGAAGACCATTTGAATTTCGTTTAGAAAAAGATGAAAACAATAGCGTTATTGCTTATGGTAAGAATGGCCAACGTTATAATTTATCATTGGCACTCGAACATGCCAATTTAGGTTATTTTCAATTAACTGAAAGTGAACACGACCGCAGCATCATCAAGCGTTGTGAAGTACTGCTTGGTACTACAGCGGAAGGAAGCATAGCTAACATACTCACCTCCGATATCGGTAAAAGTGCGGACAAGAACGCAACTGGTATCCCTTGCTATGTGGCAGAGCAAGCAGCAATAAAAATCTACACAGGTAATAGATATGAAAAAATCAATGAACTACTCCGCGGCAAACCACCAAGACACGAAAGCATTGGCGATACGACAAAAACAATTATTCAATCCCTGCTTGCTATCAGCGGGACTAATAAAAATATAAATGCAAAAGCATTCAAACAAAAATCGCATTTATTTCGTAGCGAAGGTACGCTACCTGATGACATGTTTATGCGCATGAAGACAGCAGGACAAATTGTAAGGCGCTCGGGCTTGCTAAGCTTTACAACAAAGGCCAACCTTCGAAACAAGAAAAATATGCTACGTTTACGCTCTCAGACGCAATGGCAAGGCAGTGTAGCCCATATTTCATTACACGAAAACGAAAGTGAGACATTATTCCCGCCCTCTTATGTAAGATTCACTGGGTTTAATCCTAATGGTTCAGACAGTAACTTATTCAGCGCCCAAATAATACGGGGTGTATGCGTGGATTGGCAAGATAACTACCTCACAACCTTAGCCATGCAAGATGCACATAGGATCCTAAAAAAACCTTATAAAAATAGTATCAACCCACGATTTGGTATTGCACGCCATAATCACGCACTGGCACACCATATTCGTGCTAGCTTTTTGATTGAGCCTACCATGGAATATTTTAAACAACACGCTGCAGATGAAAATCTTAGAAAATTCTGTGATACGTTACAACCCAGCGAAATCATTATCAAACAGGCGCACTGTTTATTAAACCTTCAATACAACAACAAAATAGTCTATGTAAACTTGAATCAATTGCGTTGTCCTGCTTAAAGGCCACTGGCGACAATCTGTGTTTTTCAAAACATGGCATTGACAGAGCAAGCTATAACGAAGAACTATTCAAAAAAACAAATATTGATATTAATTATTGCATACAACAGTGTGAAATTGCGAGCATGCAGGTATTGCAGGTATTGCAGGAAAAAAGCCATAACACATTAAGTAATAGATTTAAACAAGCGCTTAAAGACAATAAAACTCGTGACGCGCTAAAACTATTAATACAGTTCCCAAGCGAGGAGCTATTCAATCACAACGATATCTACCTATCGCCATTCGAAATGTTAATAGCAGATCAAAATAATCACCCTAAAGTCTTTGATGCGCTCTGTCTACTGGTATCTCACACACCAGATACACTACTTGAAGGATTGCATTTAGCGATAGAAAAGCATGCGGTTGAATATGCTGTTAAAATCATAAGGCAACTACCAACCTCTGTACTCAATAAGAAAATCAAGGGTTACTCCGCCCTCACCGCATTGTTGCGCCATGGCTCAGATTATCAATCATTATGCGCGCTATTAGATAAAGGTGTAAATGTAAATGCAATTGAAAATGGCTGTAATGTCGCGGTAGTAACCGCATGTAAATACGAACAATCATTTGCCTTAGATGTGATACTTAATCATATATCATTTGATTTAAGCACAATAAACCGTGGTCAGCATGGTGAATTACTGATATCTATTCTTAAGAAATGCACACCGCTCTCCATGATCAAAACACTACTTAATCGCGGAGTATCAATTTACCCGAATGGCATAATTTGTTCAGTAATATACGCCCCCTTTGAGGTAACTCTCTTATTGATAGAAAGAATTAACCTAGAGCGTCTACAGAGTATCGACAATTTACGCTTCTTTATGTCAAATTTTTTCAACCAAATTATAGACCATTACCACAGCCACATACCAGAAAAAATTGTTCCCATGATGAAAACACTGCAAGCGCGTGGGTTTGATTGGTATTATTGTAGCCACAATAGCTCATCTCTTAATAAAGCAATTAGATATAAAAATCTAGGCTTAAGTGCATGCGAATACCTTATTGCCAATGCACCACCTGGGTATTTAGATAAACCGTTGCATCGACAAGAACAGACAGCACTCATGTTAGCCATAAGCCTCGGCAACCTGAAGGTTGTAAAACTCCTGCTTCAGCACGGAGTCAACATCCATGCCCTTGACAGCGAAGGCAACTCTGCACTGATGATCGCTTTTAAACATGGAGATAATGCAACCTGCGAGGAGGTAATGGCTCACTGCACCTCAGATATGTTCACTCAAAAAAATACAGCAGGTGAATCACCTATTTCAATTGCACATCAGTCACTCCTGCCTTGCCAGCACCGCCTCGGCATTAAGATGATGACACGCCTCCCATTAAAAGAATTAAATCTATACGATTTTTTAAAGTGTTTCGACCAAAACCATACTGGTTTCTTACAACAAGACCTGCTACGTCACTTTAGGAGAGAGAAAGTGGTTTGCGTTTTGGAAAAAGCTTTTCTTGATGAAAAAGTTTTGCGTGATGAAGCAGCTTTGAATATTTTGGCCGACGAATATAGACCTCAAATAAAGCTATTACTGATACAATTATCAAAATATTCAAATGCCGTAGTTTTAGCCTCACTAAAAAACATGCTAGCTAAAACCACAAGTTATCTTAACATAAAATTACAATTTGAATTAATTAGAGGCATTGCCATACAAACTGCTCGGCTCAACCGTCCCGAAAATCATGCGCTAATAGACATGGTTCACACAGCAATTGATATATTGGCAAAAGCTCTTCATACCCTGCCTGACAATCATAGTGCGTTTATTGATTGCCTCAGCAAGCCTAGCACATTAGGTCTACTCTTAAGTAAAATAGAGGTCAGTGAATTTATTCCTCACTTGCCAGAGAACAGATTAAAAGCGCAAAGCATTATTAACGCAGTCATACCTGAATCATACCCTCAGGATAATACTAAGTTTCAAGTATGCGACTTCACCGCCTCATCATTATTGGTGACTGCAGGGCAGCCGCACAGTAACACAAGCAAAGTTGAGACTGATGAGGATGATCAACTTATTCATATTGAATATAAAATCTAATCAACTGCATTTTTCGGGCTAATTCCTATTAACTTAAAACCACTGGCCTGGCTACCATTAAACACTTCTGTTGGTGTATACATTATCAAGTTATCGTACGCAGAACTGTATCATTGCCAGTGCAATCAGAAGTAGCCGCGGTACTACCTGTGCAAGTAATTGAAAAGCAATCATCTCCTCCGCCACCGGCATTGGATGGGACTAAGCAAACGCATAGCCGGGGCAATACCGGGTCACTATGTCTGCCCACAAAAGTTGAGCTAATGCGATAAGAATGGACTAGATTATCGCTAGGAATATTTATCGTTCCGGTGGCGCTTGTAGTCGCTATTTGGAGGGAGTTGCAATCTCCGGCATCAACGTAAACCTGCATAATAAAAACAGTGATAGGAGCCATGTTTCTTTGTGTGCCAGTATTATTTTGATATTGAATCGTTCCAGCAGATCCATGAACTGGCCCCAGCTCAGGTATTAATAGTTGATTAACGTTCATAGCAAGTGAGGTTGCGGATAGTAATAATAATACTATAAAGGATGCAATTCTTAGTAACATAGCTATTCATTCCTTTAAATTGAGGTGAGCAAGCCACCAACGCACGGTTTTGTTTCATCACCGGTCACATCATCGGCACTAAAGGTAATGCTATCTTGAAAAACAAAAACCTTAGGTGTAAACCAGCATTCCAGTTTTTTATCAACCATTTTAAAGAAACCTCACATCAAAAGCTAGCTTATAAGCTATTGTATTTTAGAATGTTTCGTAAGGCAAGCTTTAGCTTTGTTTTTTCAGTTAATACGGTTCCGTGCCAAAAACCGTTATCATTGCATCGCAAATTTATTGCGTCTAAATTCCGGAACTTTGCTAAATTCACTAGCGTCCGCAGCACAATAAAGCTTTAAGTCTTTCACAGCAGGTAGGCGGTTCAGAATTAGGGCTATCCTCACGTAAAGCGTCATCCAGCGCTGGAAACATACCGCGCCCATTAAGGGGATGCATCAGTGCTGGCTTTTGTTCTTGTCTTTCTTCCAGCTTCGCTTTTGCAAGTTGGCTCATCGACGCTATTAAACGAGCCATTGCTTGTGTGCTATCTAACCTAAAAGTCCTCCTCTTTTCCAGTGCAGTACCATCACACCACGTTGACGGCTTATTCTCACCAACTAATCTACGTATTTCACATAACACCCAACGCTCACTGAATGTAGAGCCACATATATCACCGCTGTACCAACTGTATTCGTCAGCAAAAACCTCCATCGCTCGCCCAAATATTTGCGGACCCGCTAATGACAACACATAATCGAAAAACATTGAATCATCAGGCCGAAACAATTGATCACCAAATTCGCGGTTTCTATCTTGATATGACGCGACAACCAGATCGGTTAATAAAGCGAGAAATATCCTACCCAGTGAATTCGCGTTTATATAGAAAAAATTATTATTTATATCGTATATACCTCGAGTTTCAACACACTGTATTAATACGCCTAACTTACAATCACGAATCGCCGCATCTAATGATGCAACATCCAAGTCGACATCCAAATACATCACCGACTCACCACGAAGAATAAAATACCATGCCATCGCAACCCGAGCAGTATCAGATGCCATGACATGCGCTATGGCCCCCTCACCCTCACGAAGCGCACGCCGATAGTAAACTTCTAAGCCCTCATAAAAACCCAACTCACTAAATAGCTTCGCCGCATCAAGCACAACCACACCGGCTGCCTCTAGTTGCACTCGCTGTTCTGCTAAAATGAGCTTATTATCTTCATCTAAAGTATCTGTATTTACAATGATATAGACACCCCAACTCGCATGACGCGCTTTATAACCGAGCAAACAATTGAATGTGGGGCGATCAGGCGAAGTTTCTGTAGTACCTAAGGCTGAACCGGTCCAATTTAATACAACATTTAATATTCAGTAGATTAGAGGAGCATCGCTAGCCTATAATAGCTCTTTTAATTTCCGGTAGAAATATGTACAATTGTTCACAAAAAACTGTGTGAGAGACCGATGTTATCACGATTACCCAGCATTCTACCGGCTAGATTCTGCCGCCTTTTTTCGAGCGCGTCTCTGACAGATACACTACCCACGATTGAAGATGAGTCATTAGCAAAACAACCGTGGTATCAAACACTGCTTGACTGTCAACCCAACTACGACAGAACAAGCTTTTTAGAAATTATTGAACAACAACCAACTGCCCCACAGCTGTTTGAAGCGCTAAACTTACACAACCAGTATCCGCCTGGCTATCTTCATCCACACCTGAGGCTAATTGGCTTTCATGGTACTAGCACCAATAGTTTACCTATGCTTTTTCCAACAATAAGCCCTCTTGTATGTAATCAAGGTCAGTTTCACAGCGCTAAAAGCAAAAAAAATCAGAACCTGCATATAGCAGATAGCCTAGCTGCAGCACGACATTACGCCCACATTAATAGCCTATTTTTATCGAGCTATATCAATGCCACCCATTACGATCCCGGTATGATTCTTGCTGTGTTTACCTCGCTATACGCATCCAAAAAGCTCAGTTCATTAACGCGCCGCCCTTTAATCGGACACGACCATAAAAGAAACCTCTCTCGTCGACGAGGGAATGAAATGCTGGTTCCACATGAGCAGTTCGAAGAATTTTCTATGCTGCCACTCTACAAAACACCCGCGGTGAAGCGTTTAACACCATTAAAGGAAAACCAGACAGTCAATATCAAAGGTAAGCAGTACCGCTGGAATGACGGCCACCTAACAGAAGTTCACAAGCAATTTGACCTAAGGCCCAGTGTATAGTCTAACTGCGCCTGCGTAATCCTCATCACCATTATCAGTTTAAACAGCGGGCCTATATTCTTTCACTGCATCTGCTTCTACTTCTGCGTCATCGCACTCTGGGTCATCGGGACCAGCAGTCCTTTCCACAAATAAGCGCTCTGGATTGGCACTGATCGCGCGCCTTTTCGTGCGCCCTTGTAGCATAGTATTTACCTGATCATAGCCTTTACTCTCTAATGCCAGTAACGGAGTAATGCCATCCTCATTCGATACTTCCAAATTCGTAAATAGAAGCTCAAAGCCTATTTCTTTCTTTATGGCTAATTCAATAAGACTGACTAGCTCTTCTGAATAGCGCACTGCAAATAAGAGAAGTCCGTCATAAGATTCTGACTTCTTTTCAAGTAAGCAAGCCACAAAAGCCCGTGCAAATTCCGAACTTTTCTCGGCAAGCTGCAAGACATATGGGTACTCCTCTTTACATATACGAGGGTTTTGAAGCCATCGCTCAACAAAACATACATCCCTTAACCCATCTGTGCGATAGAGCAGTTGTTTAGTCCCCATCAAGCTGTTAGCCAAATGACCAACAAATTCAGGCTTATCTAATGCCAACTCAATCAACGGCACAAGTACAGGTTCAAAACACACCATAACACCCACACGACCAATGTCTGAGCTCAAAAGCGCGCCATTAATAGTCTCAAACATGCTATCATTGATTTCCCCCAAAGCAACCAGTTGCTTAAAGATCGGTAGATTTCTGTTTGCAGTATCATGCAATATCGTCAACCCATTAGCTGCATTTGTACGGTGCAATATTTTAACTAAAAAATCCATAACAACGCTATCATCTTCAGCAAGAGCTATAAACTCACCGAGTGCGCTTGACGAAAATAGTGTTGTATCTTCAATCATGCACGATCCATCATACAAATATGTCATCTCAAGCGTTGCAATTATCAAATCTCTGATGCGTGGGATATCACGTGCCATGCGAACTAATCTCGAAAAAATAATGCCATCTTTCCTAGATAGGATTTCCTGTAGTATCGTTATTGATAACTGATCTAAGCGAGCAGAGCCCGGTACTATTTCAGTGAAAGCATTAAGCATAACATCCAAAAGGTCGGGATTATCAACAGACAAATCCAACAATTGCACAGCACCACACGAAGCTTCTATATGCAGCATAAGCATACTCGCATAACTACCACCCCAAGTCTTGCAACCTTCTGAAAATGGCTCACGTAATTTTATTGTTAATGATTCGCATACCAGCTTATCAAAATAAGCATATTTAATAGCAAACGGCGTGAATATCGTGAAAAAATTAACAGCTTTTCCAGCATCAGTCATTAGCTGATAAGCAACCGTTTGTCTTAGGCCTTCAGCATATAAATCCGGTGCTTTAGACAGCACAGATTTAGTAAAATCACTATCCAACGGTACGTATGTTTCAAAAAGATGATCAACAGCCTTTTCATACAATTTTTTAATCTCGGGCGTTAAGCCATCTGTCACCTTTGTTCTTAGCAAACTGTGAATATGCTTTGCCTTAATCCGTATGATATGTTTTTTAGACAGCCTCCTTAAATATTCCAAGTCTTCAACACCGAGCACCGATGAAAAATTAATGTCACGTGTAGGTTTATATTTTTTACCAAACTTTCGCCTCTCTGCTTTCGTTGCTTTTAACGGGAAATGAATTACTAAGCCACCACCCTCCTTTGTCTTGGTGGTTTTTGCTTTTGTTGCACCAATTACCGTTGCTATTGTGCGAGTTGTGTCACCACCCGATACCTTTGTGCGTACAACTCCCTTCTTTTTCTTTTTGCTCTTCTTTTTAGTTACAGGCAAACCCACAGCATCCTC
>JARGNX010000022.1 GCA_029210045.1 Coxiellaceae bacterium | reverse complement strand
CGGGATGACAAGGCAGGGATCGGGATGACAAGGCAGGGATCGGGATGACAAGGCAGTACGTTGTCCTTGATGAATAACTGCAGTGCAGTCAGTGCTTAACCTACGCTTAGGTTACTTTTTTCAAATGAAGCGATGCTTCATTCAATTGATGTAAACAATAATTACGTAATAATACAATATCCAAAGCCGGGGGATTATTTGCAAACACATCACCGCCATAAGTATCCCATAGCAACAACGCCGGATAATATTGCTGCATCATGGCATTAGCTAACATTGCTATGCCAAGCACATATTGGCGATGAGTAAAACTTAAATGCTGCCAAGCGGGTCGAATAAACCCTGTCGATACGCTGAGCATGCCTTCTCGATCGCCGAGCGCGATCACCATCGCCAAACGTCGCCAATCAATACCTTTACCGGTAATCGGTGGCTTGAAACGCGAATAACGACTATCGGCAATGGATGGATAGAGTAAATGCAACGGCAATACCTTACCCACTTGGTTTAGGTCGATTTGTTTTAGCGTGCGGTCATGCAGCGCATACAATTGATGCATTAAACGCTGGTCTGCAATAAAGCTGGTACTGAGTGCTGGTTTATTAGCCCATGGTATCGGTCGTGCACGTGACATGACCACCAATAAATAATAAGGACTTAAGCGATACAAAGTGTAGTATTTAAATTCACGATCAATGGCTTTAAATAACTTCCGATAATCCTGCTGCGGATTAATCGGCAACTCCATTACCAACAAGTGGCTAGCATCATGATGCAACCATAACTCATCATCGTATGGCCATGCTTTAACAAGCTCACTCTTAATCGGTAATTGCTGAATAACGGCTTGAGCACGCTGACCTAACGGATACTGCAAATGAATACTTTGCGATAACAAACTCAGCGGCAAAAAAATCAATGCAATTGCTATTAGCCTCCGTACCACCTTAGCCCTCGCCTTCATTCATTCCTTGCTTTAAGCACGCCTCAATAAACGGATCCAAGGCGCCATCCAATACCGCTTGGGTATTACTGGTTTCGACATTAGTGCGTAAATCTTTAATTCGCGATGAGTCCAATACATAAGAACGAATTTGACTGCCCCAACTGATATCCGACTTACTGGCCTCAACAGCCGACTGCGCTTCATTTTTCTTTTGCATTTCAAGTTCGTACAATTTCGCTTTTAATTGCTTCATTGCTTGATCTTTATTTTTATGTTGCGAGCGGTCATTCTGGCATTGCACAACGATACCCGAAGGTTCGTGCGTTAAGCGCACAGCAGAATCGGTTTTATTCACGTGCTGGCCACCCGCACCACTGGAACGATACGTATCGATACGCAAATCAGCTGGATTAATTTCAATATCGATATCATCATCAATTTCGGGTGACACAAATACCGAAGCAAAAGATGTGTGGCGACGACTACCTGAATCAAACGGTGATTTACGTACCAAACGATGCACACCGGTTTCAGTGCGCAACCAACCAAAGGCATATTCCCCTTCAAATTGTATCGTCGCACCCTTAATACCCGCCACATCACCAGCTGACACTTCAAGTACCGTGGTTTTAAATTGGTGCTGATCACCCCAGCGCAAATACATTCGCAATATCATTTCTGCCCAATCTTGCGCTTCTGTACCACCTGAACCAGATTGAATCTCTAAAAACGCATTGTTAGCATCCATCTCACCGCTAAACATACGACGAAATTCCATTTGCTCCACTTGGGTTTGCATGGCTGCGACATCCTGAGTAACCTCAGCCAGTGTCGCCTCATCATTTTCCGCCTTTGCCATAACAATCAGCTCATCGGCATCTGTTAGGCTTTGTGATAGTTGATCACAGGCATTGACCACACCTTCAAGTCGGCCCTTCTCTTGACCGAGTTGCTGCGCTCTTTCCTGATCATTCCATACAGTAGGGTCTTCAAGCTCACGATCTACTTCCAGCAAACGCCGACGCTTACCTTCATAGTCAAAGATACCCCCGAAGGGCCTCAACCCGCACGGTTAAGTCACGCACCAATTCAACTAACGCATTGATTTCCATTATCTGCTACACCCTATTAATACAGTCGCCGAATAGTAACATGCTGATAGACCAGCGGCAAAGCGGCCTTGTTGTCCTGCCCTCCCGCACTGTCATCCCGGCCGCCAGAACCGAGACCCCGGAAAAATAATATGTGGATCCCGCATCAAGTGCGGGATGACAAACATCAAGTGCGGGATGACAAATACAACCAGATTATTACCTCCACCCTCTGTACAATGTTAACTTAAATGTACTATGCTTAGTTGGCATTAAATATAGGGTAGGAAATATGAGCAAGAAAACCAGTTATCATCACGGCAATCTCACCGAAGAAATTACAGCTATCGCCGTAGATCGCATTAGAAAAAATGGCGTACAACAAATCAGTTTGCGTCAATTAGCCGCAGATTGCGGCGTATCACCAACCGCTGTCTATCGTCACTTCCATAATAAAGAACATCTATTAGCTCATATCGCCAAACTCGGTTTTGAAAACTTACACCAAAAACTACAACAGGCTGGCAGCGATAAAATTCACGACACCGTACTTAATCGTGCCATGGCATATATTCAATTTGCAATGGATAACCCTTGTTACTTCGATTTAATGTTTGGCCCCTATATTCCCAACATGCAAGAACATCCTGAATTAGATAATGCGATGAAATCCACCTTCAAATTTTTAGAAGAAACCACCCATGAAAGTATTCAACACAACATCCATGAAGGTGATGCCGAATTAATAAGCTACCACTCCTGGGCATTGATTCACGGATTAGCTTTGTTGATTTCGAGTAAACACATTCCTCTGGATAACAGGCCAATTGATCAGCACATGATATTAAAAATCATTACCGCTGATTCTAAACATCCGCTGCATGATATGGTATATCAATCAAAAAAAACCGTGAATGAATAACCATTTTATTGTGAAGAAAAATATTCCTGCAAAAACTGAATAAAACTAATTTGTTGCTGTGTTAGTACCATTGCACGGTGATGAAACAGCATAAGTTCGATATAAAGATCTGGAATTACTGACGTATTAATAACAGCTAACCGGTTTTCAGCTAATTCATTCTTAACCAAATACTGTGGCAACATACCTATACCTAAATTCGCCAACAAGGCTTGCTTAATACTATCAAACGAGGCCAACTGTATAACTGGAGTATTGACATTGATACGTTCAACAAAATGTTTTATCGCCATCGTAA
Source organism: Coxiellaceae bacterium (assembly GCA_029210045.1). GTDB lineage: Bacteria > Pseudomonadota > Gammaproteobacteria > Coxiellales > Coxiellaceae > JARGNX01. The sequence goes on along the minus strand of JARGNX010000022.1, from coordinate 13,248 downwards.
GCTCTGCACTTGGCTCAGGAATAATCCACTGCATTGTATTTACATCATGCACTGAAATATTACTGTTGTTCACTAAAGGGTGACTCGGGTGAGCTAATAAAACAAACTTCATTTTTTTTAACAAGTAGGATTGGTAAAAATTTTCCTCATCAACATAACCACCACCTATATATAGCGTGTCTCTATTATGCTCTTCTACTGGAGCTATACCCATTATGCGACGAAAATTAAACCAATCGGTGACGTCGATCTTATAATCTATATTTTCATACTTTAAATTAAATTGCTCGAGCGCCCTAAAAACCAACGACTGATAGGTATCCCCCATACACAAGTGCAATGGATGCAATGGCTGCTGCTGTAGACAGCGCATTTTATAGTCCATAACTTTTGCCTGCGCTAACACATCATTAGCTACTGGCAACAAATGCCGACCCTGCAGGGTTAACACCAAACGATTGCCCTTTTTCTCAAACAGTTTTACATCATAATAATGCTCTAATGCTTTGATTTGCTTACTAACAGCTGGCACCGTTAAATGCAATTGTTCGGAAACCCGGGTGAGGTTCTGGGTTTTTGCTGCCAAAACAAACAGTTGTATTTGGCGTAGACTGAATCCTATTTTAACCATAAGTTTACGTTATTTTTATTTTTATTCACTTTAAGTTTAGTTCAGAGCTAGGTAGAATGCAATTAATGATTAAGACACACAGCAACAAGAATGAACAAAGAACATACAAAAAGATATGGATTATTAATAGGGATCTCGCTCATATGGGGATCTCAGTTTTTATTTAACGCTGTCGCATTGCAACAATTGTCACCGCTGGTTGTTGCAGTGCTCAGAGCAGCCATAGGTGTAGTCACATTAACGGCCGTATTACCGTTTTTTGACAAGAAAGAACAACAACCCTGTGGCCGCGGTACGACTAGCCTCGTAAAATATTATCCGATGTTTTTTCTCATCGGGATATTTGAAGCGACGCTGCCCTTTTATCTTGTTGCGTGGGGGCAGCAGCACGTGGATAGTAGTACTGCGGCCATTTTAATGTCCACCATCCCCCTATTCACCATTATTCTAATCGCCCTATTTGTACGCGATGAAAAAATCACTTCTAACAAAATTATTAGCGTTATCGTTGGTTTTATCGGTATTTTAATTCTGCTAGGCCCCGAAGCCATGCACAACTTAAATAACCTAATGGCCAACCTCATTGGAGAAATCGCTATTTTAGGCGGCGCTCTTAGCTTTGCCTTAAGTTTAATCTTGATTAAAAAGGTTGCTCACCTCAACCACGTTCGTAGCGCTCGCAATATACTAGTGTGCGCCACCATTCAGTTGTTGCCATTTGCCATATTTACTAGCCACCTCTCAGGCCTACACTTCAGTTACAAATCAACCGGTGCCATTTTAGTCTTAGGTGTGTTTGCCGCAGGTATTGTGTATGCCATGTATGTATCATTGATTAAAATCGCAGGTGCCGCCTTTACCTCATTGAACAGTTACTTATTACCAGTTATCGGCTTGATACTAGGCGTTATGTTTATGCATGATCAGACTTATTGGTATACCTATGTTGCACTGATAGTGTTATTAGTCGCTATGGCACTAAACGAATACCCACTCATTAAACAGACAATAAGCAAGCGATTAAAAAATCGGGACTCTCAACAATAGCTACAGTGAAAAGCTATCAGAGAGTAGCTGCTGCAAGAGAGGAAAGCGCCCAAGGATTAGGACGCTTTTTTTATGCCGCTATGCAATGCATAGTAAAAAATCACGGTTGAGAAAATAATTATCACTACGAAATCCCAGCCGAAAGCCAACCATTGACGTCCACCACCAAAGTCTCCAAGATAAGAAATAATGGCCAAGCCAATCAAATAAGGAAAAATCCAGACACCTTTTTTTATATCAAGCTGTTTTACTTTACCGGAATAATGGTGCTCAATCGTTAACAGCACATAGCCTAGTAAAATCGTTACCATCATTTTCCAGATCACATCCCAGCCTGTCCAATAGACGATTAAGTTACAAATAATAAAAGCAACCAAGCAGAACAACCGCACACAAGGCACTTTAAATGGCCGCTTTACATCCGGTGCAATGTGTCGCAACACCGCACATGAAATCGGGCCAATCGCGTAAGCTAATACAAAGCAGCTTACAATAAAGCTCACCATTGACTGCCAGCCGGGGAATGGTAAAAAGAAAATTAAACCAACAATAAAATTAACCGCAATCGCCCACACCGGTGAACCGTGACCATTTATTTTTTGCAATACTTCTGGCATGTAACCATTCTGGCTCATTGCAATATTAATACGCGCCGTTGAAGCGGTATAAATAAACGCGGTGCCAGCAGGCGAAATAAAGGCATCGATATAAATCAAACGCATCAGCCACACAACACCCAGCGCAGACACCAAACCAGCAATCGGCCCCGCATCACCGGCATAAGCCAAATTAGCCCAACCATTTGCCAAACTGGATGATGGTAACGCCCCAATAAATACAGTCTCAATCACCACATATAAAATAATAGCGACTAACAATGAACCAATAATCGCAAACGGAACAGCACGCGCCGGGTTTCGCGCCTCACCCGCCAATTGAATCGCAGGGCTATAACCAATAAATGAAAAAATCACCCCCGCCGTTGGCAATGCTTTTAGCACTCCATGCCAACCCAACGGAATAAAGCCGCCATGCTGAGTAAAATTACTGCTATCGAAATGATTCGCCGCCAATGCAATACAAGTAATTATTGGGATCAATAACTTCCAGCTGACAATTACACTATTGCTTTTAGCAAATACTTTAACAGCGAAGCTATTTATAATGCACATCAATAACATTAATCCACCGGCCGACAAGATACCCAAACCTGTTAGATTGGTATGACCATCACTGGTATGCACCAACAACGGAAAATAATTACCGGCATATTGAATCGCCGCCATGGTCTCAATCGGTGCCACCATCACCGCGGCCAGCCACGATATCCATGCCATGGTAAAACTGGTAAACACGCCATGACTGAACTGCGCAAAGCGCACCATGCCGCCCGCTACGGGATAACTGGTAGACAGCTCGGCAAAGGTAAAGGCAATTACCATCATCAAAAGACCACCGATTGCCCATGACAATATCGCGGCCGGACCTGCTACCTTTGCAGTATAAAAAGGCCCAAGCAACCAACCGGAACCAACGATTCCGCCCACTGAGGCAAACAGTAATCCAAAACGCGTAAGGTCTTTTCTGAGTGTCATTATATTATAAGGCTCCATTCAAGGTGCCTTATGATACTGCGAAATGAACAAAAAAACCACTCATGCTGACATAGTGAATTCAATCACAATGTAGACTATCGAGCTTTGCCAAGATTGTAATTCCCCGGTCACTCACCTAACATGCATAATCCTAATAGCATGGAAGTTATAATGAGAGCAGCGATGTCTGATTTCCCCAAACTCAAATTATCTCACGATACAGCACCGAGTGATACGACTGTTTATGGCACAGTTGGTCAACAATTTAAGTATCCTGCCAATCGTGATCTTTCAGGTAAGGTGGTAGACATAGGTTATTTTGTTCGCATAGTTGCACGCTGTGACAATGGCAAACCTGTGGAAGAAAACACGCTGATTATCGGTGCTGACACAAAGGTAAAGCGCTTTGATGATACATTTCTCTCTGACCAACAAATGCAGGGGCTACGTAAAATTGCTCGCCAATGTGCCGGGTTTATTTTACAGGCAGATCCTGCTGATAGAGAATTAGCTTGTAGAATTCGCGGTTAATTATTTGAAATAACATTGTCTAAAAAAAAACTTACGTGTCAAGGTCTGACATTATCACTGTGCATTCATCATATTTTTCAAAACAGTACTCCCACTTTTTTTGTTGCCAAATCCGATACAGAAGATTACCGTAGGCGTGGATACGATGGAGTGACAGACAGGTCAAATCCAGGCCCTTTGCTAGACAAGCACCCCAGATATGGAATGCCTGCTAAGTTGCTCGACGAAGACGATTATTCACGTTATTTTTACACGACAATTAGCGATTGCGGGTTTAATATTTACGAAGGTGGACACGAAAATATCTTTGCTACAGATCCTTGCTTCAGAGAAGCTTACACAATTATTCAACTAGCACATTTACAGGGTTTCAACTTACCTCTGGTTTTTCAGGTGAAACAATTTCAGCACAGCAAATATTACCTGTGATTGATGAACAATTTAAACAAATATGCCAACAGTTGAGGAATAGGTTCGGACCTAGCTGCCGCTTTTATAGACCTCTCGTGTGGTTAAGAGATTTATACCTTGTACTTGGTAAGCAATGCCTTGACGAAACAACACTCACCACAACAATGACAACAAGAACCATCCACACGCTAGAAAGCAATAAAGGAGAGCATGCTTTCTCTAAAATATACGCACCACTAAGGCACTTGGTAGACACACGGCATACTGATGATGCCGATAAAGCCGGTGCCGGTGAAGCAGTTGCTGGTGAAGCAGCTGCTGGTGAAAGCGAATCTGCTGCAGTAGATGCACCTCAATCAACATATACCGTTAGTAAACTTATCGCTTACAGGACCGAGTTAACATTAACACTAACCACTGGTGTGGCAGTGGCTTCAGTCTCACCCCATGAAGCACAACCAGCCACCAGCATTAAATTAACTTAATCCACTCAGTATTTAAAATACAAATGGAATAAAAATTTTAGGCACTTTTTTAGTGTAAGTACGCCAATCGTCACCATATTTCTCACGACAACGCACAATATCACGGCGTGCACGATGCAAAATCATTGGCACAAAAAATGCCACATAAAAATACGGCAAAAAATTATTAAAGCCACAGATCAACCCCCAGCTTAGGCCCATCACAATATCAGCACTGTAATGAATCTTACGCGCATAACGCCACCAACCATCAACTAACAACTTGCTACCATTTTTAGTCTCAAGATATTCAGGATCTTGTAACGTACCCCACGGTAATTGTGGAAAGGCTTTACGCTTAACAAACGTACCACGCTGCTGCATACGAAAACGATTGCGCTGGCTTTGCGATGAATCCCAAACGTAATAGGCACCGAACAACAACACAAAACACATCGTGTTATAGGCCACCGAATGCGTGAACGGCGCATGCGAGCTGATATACATTGAATTAAAACAATATAAAAACGGCACGCCAGCAAGATTCCAAAAAATCAGCATCCAACCCCACTTTTCATAAAAGATATCCCACGTGGTAGGAATACACTCTTCACCTTTCATACACGCGTTAGTATACAAGCCATGTGCTAATACCATAAAGATCATCGGCGTGGTCAATACATGATAGGTTTCATATTGGTGCACTGCCGCGGACAGTGTTAAGAAAAATAACAGCATCCAGGAAATGCGAATTTCAGACCACATTTTTAAATCCAAACGACCAATGCGTGGATTCAACCAAGCACCCATAAAGAAGTCATAAACAACACTGCCATCCATACGATGCGTGTTACCGCTCAATCGAGCACCTATATAGGTTAAAATAGCAACCACATTACCGGCAATAACAGCTACCGTCATCAACGGTCCGAATTGTTGAAACAATGTCGCCAACGAAAACACACCCGTGAATTGCAACACCGCCGCTAATGCTAACGTAACATACCAAGCCCAAACACCATTGCAGTTATACTCTAGCTTTTTATTATCTTTCGACGGAATAGGCAAGCCGTTAATTTTTATGCCTGGTAAGAAGGCTGAGAATAATGCTTGCAGCCCAATAAAGCAGAAATAAATAATCACTGCCGTTTTTTTCGGTGCCGCATAAGTGACAATATTATGCCAAAACTGCGCGAAGAATGGACCAATGGCAGAAAAACTCGTCGGATAAAATAACGCGCCGCCATGAAAGCGCCATGCCATCCAAAGATAATACAAAATCACATGTGAAAATAAAATAAAAAAAACCACACCACGCGGACCACCAAACTCTCTGTGTGCCCCAATATCCTTTTGTTGCATTCTATGCTCCCTGTCGATTTGCAGTTTGCAATAATACCAGCTACTTCCGCTTAAGTAAGCGGAAATAGCTTCCTGATATGATACGTACACAAAAACAAGTGATTGTGCACTTTTAAGGGGGAGCGATAGCACGCTCCTCCCTTAAAAATCCCCCACGCATTTTGTTAAGTAAGCGGAAATAGCTTCCTGATATGATACGTGCACAAAAACAAGTGATTGTGCACTTTTAAGGGGGAGCGATAGCACGCTCCTCCCTTAAAAATCCCCCACGCATTTTGTTAAGTAAGCGGAAATAGCTTCCTGATATGATACGTGCACAAAAACAAGTGATTGTGCACTTTTACGGTAAAATTAATTTATTTACAATCGATATGCTTATTCAAATGCTTTCGAAGGTCGGCATTAAAATGGTGTTAAAATAAGCAGCCTAGAGCATAGGTGACCCTATAGCACAAACCCTCACGCTCAAATCAATAAGTTACGGGATAATTGGAGTGGTAAATCTCATTTTTTTGTAGTAGAATACAAATATATTGCAATAAATTAATAGTTGAGTACAAATGATTGAATCCATCCGAATGATCGAAAATCGCTTGGTTAGTAATGTACAGACCAAGCATTATCGTTATCTTTATGACCAACTCTCACTGGATGCACGCCTTACAGGACTGATAGGTGCACGAGGTGTCGGCAAAACAACCATGATGCTGCAGTACCTAAAGAACCACCCAGACATCAAATCAAAAGCCATTTACTTTTCAGCGGACCACATCTATTTCAGTCAATCCACTTTATATGAATTCATTGAAAATCTATATCTAACAGATGGCACAGAATTTTTCTTTATAGATGAAATCCACAAATATACCAACTGGAACCAAGAGATCAAAAACCTTTATGATGGCTTCCCATCGATAAAGATTGTTTTTTCTGGGAGCTCTAGCTTGGATTTAATAAAAGGAAGCCATGACTTATCTCGACGTGCTATTTTATTACGATTACCTGGCATGTCATTTCGTGAATACATCAATTTTTCTGAAAATTTATCTATTGAGCCTATTACCTACAACAACCTATTAACTGGAAAGCATACACTAAACCAAGAACTCATTAGCGTTAATCGAATTAAAGGCTTATTTAAAAGTTACTTGCAGCACGGGTATTACCCTTTTTCAATAGAAGATCCGAAGCACTTTGAAGAAAGACTGTTACGGGTAATTGAAAAAACCATCTTCGAAGACATTGCAAATTTTTATAATTTAAAAACTGAGAATCTACCCACTCTAAAAAAAATAATATCATTCTTAGCCAGCATCCCCCCAGGAAAAATAAATACTCACAATATAGCAAAAAATCTATCCATGAATGACCGAACAATTACAGGCTACCTGCAAATGTTGCAAGAAACAGGCTTAATACAAATGATTTATGCTGGTGAAGGTGGAAATCTCTCATTACGGAAACCTGAAAAAATATTCTTGAATAACACAAATCTGCAATATGCCCTACAACATGAATTTGGCAAAAAAATGGAATCCGGTACTATCCGAGAATTAATGTTCATACAGATGGTTATTGGCTCAAATAAAAAAGTGTACTACAGTAAAACTGGCGATTACCAAGTAGACAATACCACTTTCGAAATCGGCGGCCCCAACAAGACCCGCAAACAAATTAAAGCCATTAAAAATGCATTTTTAGTGAAAGATACCATGATAGCCACAACAAAAAATGAAATCCCTTTGATGTATTTTGGGTTTTTATATTAGCAGCCGCTTGAATCATCAAGCCGTTTTTCGATACCAACATCACACACCAAAAACTACCGTTTTTTGCCCGTGCACAATCACACGCCCTTCAAGATGCGCCATTAAAGCTTTAGCCAATACCATGCGTTCAACGTCACGCCCCATACGCACAAAATCATCTAATGATTGGCGATGAGTAACGCGAGTCACCGCTTGCTCGATAATCGGTCCTTGATCTAAATCGGATGTCACATAATGCGAAGTGGCACCAATTAATTTAACGCCCTTATCGTAAGCTTGGCTATAGGGCTTAGCACCAACAAAAGACGGTAAAAAACTGTGATGAATATTAATCATTCGTCCTACATATTGCTCGCATAAAGCAGGCGGCATAATTTGCATATAGCGCGCCAATACGATGACCTCTGGATCAAGCTGCTCAAACAATTTTGCAACCGCATCAAAGTGCTGTTGCTTATTACCTTTTTCGACCGGACACTCAAAATAAGGCAGGCCATACCACTCAGTACGCTCGCGCATATCTGGATGATTCGATATCACACCAACAATCTCGGCGGGTAATTCATTGCAATGCCAACGGTATAACAAATCTTCTAAACAATGCGACATTTTAGACACCATAATCACCATACGGCGTTTTGATTGCACTGCCCGAGCACTTAAACTCATTTCATGCTGCTGCGCTAGCTGATTAAACTGACTAAAAAATTCATCCTTGGAACAGGTTATATCTGACAGGTCTAAACGATAGCGCATAAAAAACCAACCGCTACCAAAGTCACTGTGCTGATCCGCCTCTTCAATAAAGCCACCATGACTCGCAATAAACTGGCTAACGGTCGCAACAATGCCCTTCTTATCTGGGCACGCTAATACAATATTATAAATCAATGACATGCAGATACTTCCTTCCTCTAACGTTATAACATTATGCCGTGTTAAATTTGATCAATACCATATCACGATTCATTAAAATATGCACAAAATTAACCCTAGCAAACTGAATCAAGTTTCTCTCAACGCACAGCGTTACACTGCAGCCTTGTTTAATTCACCAAGAGAGAACGTTATGTACAAATCAGCGCTGTTAAGTTGTGCCGCCATCATAGCACTTGGCACATCATCATTAGCTTATGCAAACCTCGAAGCCTGCGACAGCATCTACAGCAACCCCATCCCTACACGCTGCATTGCAAATGTAAAACTGAGCACGCCTTTTGGTGTCAACACGAACTTCCAGAGCCACAATGAAGCAAGCAAACAATTAAATATTAATCTGCAGAGTATTGCCCCTACCCCCGTCACAGGTACGGTCAGCTGGCTTGAATGCAGTAGCGGTAACCCGGGCACTTTAAAACAAACACAGTTCTCACTACCAGCAGGTGGCAACATGGATTTTCATGCTGATGTTTCTAGCTGCCCCGCAGACAAACGAATGATCTCGGTGTACCAACAAAAAGGCACCTTGATGATTGACGCTAGTGCGCAATAATAAAATTATTTATATTAAAAGTGCATAAACAACCAGCCGTCACCAAAGCTCCACTACCGCGCAAGTCTGGCATTGACAGAAGCCACAGACGGCACTTTTCGCCATTTTTTTAATGTAACAGCTAAAGAAGACTTTGGCGACATGTCCACAATCCGTTGCAAATATTGAGTAAACCCCACTCCCTCACCAATTTCCTCACAAGCACGCCTCAAGCTCCGCAGCTGCTGGTACTTTGCCTCCAATTTAGCAGCTCCACCACACGACACTGGAAAACACCCGCGCGGCTTAGGAAGATCTGTCAAACAAGCAAAAATCGCTACCGCTTCAAAAGATGGGCCGTGCGCCCCCCTGCCCTGCTCAATATAACCTTCAAAGGAACTGCGATTTCTTTGTATCACACTCACCTTCCACGCCACAGAAAGACTAGACTGCAAAATAGCTCGTACAATTTTACAAAGCTGCCAATATACCTGGCTCGATCCACTAGCCACAACCCGCCTTAGTTGCTCGTCAACCCAATGCACTCCCAGCGTATCCTTATGGGAACGCCCAATCAACCGCTTTAAATACTTTTCTGGATAATTAAGCCTTAGGTAATTAAATACCTGCTGCTGCACATCAGGCTCAGCTGCATTAAAGTCATCGGCCAAAGCAATTAAAATGTCTGGGCTTACCCGGTCAGAAACATAGTCGACATAAGCATGCGAAGGGTCAGTGGAAGCCAAACGACGCAACAGCTCCAGAGGTAACTGCGTATTAGTTCTAACAAGTTGATAAGGAAAACGAGAGTGCGTACTACTCGGTACACGATAACCTGGATTCGCACCCTGGTTTAATAAATATGCCACCATCTCCGCATTATCGCACCGAACCAGATCCCCCAACAAAGTAAAATCGCCTCTTACTTGATTTAACATATCCTCTGTTGGGTCGCCAAATACAGCAGACAATTGCTGGACAGACCACTGACCCGACAGCACAGCCGTATAAAACAAATCTACCCCTTCACTCGACCTCGTTGCCAAATCTCCTCCCCGAGTCAAGAAGAACTTTACTAAACTAACACTGCCCTTTTCCACAGCCTTGTATAGTAGCGATTCCAACGGACGTGCGCCTAATACAGACACACGCCCCACATTAATAATCTCCGCATTTAAATAAGGAAAATCTCTGCGAATTTGTTCTGACGTTCGATTAAAAGCGATAGCAGCTACTAATTGTTGCCTTATTCCATCTTCACTCAGTTGTTTAGCTGCCATCTCCTGCTCGGAGTATTCTACATTGCTCAATGCTTTTTCTTGCTTTAAGCGCTGCATCTCTGCCGCATAAATCTCTTGAAACTCTAGCTTAGATGTCGCTTCACTTAATGCTTTCTTTAACGCTAAAGCCCCTTGTAAAGCTTTAAATGCACCCTGAGCAGTTTGATAATTAACTGTTAAACCATTAAACGCATCAGCACCAGGTATTAACAATGTCTTTTCAGACAACACAATCACAGGCTCCTTAATACCTGGGGCAAAAACGACCTCAAAACCTGCTATACGTAATTTTTCCCGCCGTTCTCGACGCGCGCGATCCTCTGCTGCTTTGGATGGATCATCTTTTTCTCGTGCCTCAACACCCTTAACCGCTAATTCGTCAACCAACTCTACCGGCAATACACGGCGCAACACGAGCTTATGCCACTGCATTAATTTCTCGCGCCTAACTGCTTCATCCCCTTCCTCAAGTATCTCACGCGGTGTTTGCACACCAATATACAAGCCTCTTTTCAATGGAATAATACGTGCAATCGGAAAGAACGGCTCTCGCCAACCCAGCGCATAAAAATCAGATAATACGGGGCGAACATTCCTAAGACGCCTCGAGAAACCCCCTCCCCCATCTCTACTATAAATATTAAACAAATAGGCATCCACATCTAGCGTTGTATCATACGTACCAACACTGTGCGCTTGATGCAATAAGGGTTCTGGCGCCACCTCGTCGCTTTGGATTTTTCGGTCGGGCGGCAACTTGCCATCAATATGAGCCAAGACACCACGCGCTTTACTATAAACGCCATCAAGCGCAAATACTGCATCTGGATGGGTAGTCTCAAGTTTTGTTTCTGCCTCAGCCTCTACTGCATCAACTTCCAGCGTGACTTCACCAACAGCAGAAATATCACGCACAGCACCCAAAGGCGCCGTCACCTTATCTCGCTTTTTGAAAACAAAGCGACAACGTGGATCACCCGCCGTCAATTGCTGTAACCGCTTAAATAACAGCTGCTCCAAATGTTTTATTTCGATAGAGCAATAAGGTCGATTTCCAAATAAAGCAAAAGCAGTGCTATCATTCAGAGACCTGATAATACTGCTGGAACGATGCAGCTTAATATACTCACGACCATCCGGACTCTTGCCAAGCAACCACTCTAATTGAAGATTTAAACTAATGGTAGCAACTTCAGCCTCACCCACCTCGACATCAAGAAACTCTCGCAAAAAAATTAAAAACTGATCTTGATCGAAACGCAGGCCTTGTTCTCGACTGTATTGACCAAACCGATCACCCACAACAGTCATTTTAAAATCAGGATCATGGCAACGTGCTTGCCACAAAACGATAGCATACGCCAAACCACCTGGACCATCACCAATGACCACTGCTTCATTTAACCAATGCGCTCTCATAAACACCCGTCTCTATATATTCAGACTGGCATTATATTTACAAATACTTAAGAGACTCTTAGCTGCTGCTATCATACTTTTCGATGCAAGAAACACGTTGTAGATCGTTTTTTTATACCCTGACACCACTAGAAGAGCCACCAGCAAAAACCCTCAGCTAAGCGTTGACCTTAACCTATACCTCAACCTTTATAGTCGCATCTGGAATGAGGAGACAACAATGAACAAATACGCAAAAAATACAATAAAACATACCGTTGGCAGCTTTATGTTTTTCCGCGCTGCAAACGAACCCACCTGGACAGCCAGCTTTAATGTAATAGCCATGGACAGCCTCATGCTCACGGGCAGCTTATTGGTAATGAACGCCAACCCTTTCAATAAAGATATGATGCATGACAGCACATTTGACTTGCTATGGAAGTCAGCCGTCACAATGGTTTTGGGTATGGGAGCAGGTATGCTATCTTACGAAATAATCAAAGGCGGCATTAGCTTGTGCTCAGCTCAAAGTCATGAAGATAGCCAGGCATACAACCAATTTGATGATGCAGCCAGTCCGCCATTACCACCAAGCCCTGTGTAGAAAAACTAATGAAAAATACAAAAAAACTTACTATTGGACAATTAGCTAAATTGTCCAATGTCAGCATTGCAACCATTCGGCACTACGAATCTCTAGGCTTGCTCAAGGCATGCTCTCGCTCTGCATCTAATTACCGCTTATACACTGCAGCACAAACCGCCACGTTGGATTTTATTTTTAATGCAAAATCAGTAGGCTTAAATCTCAATAGCATCAAAGAACTGATTGAATATAGCGAACAAAAAAAACCTGGGGCCGCCTTTAAAAAGAAAATGGAAAACCATTTAACGGAAATAAATAATAAAATTGCTGAGCTACAGAACTTCCAAAAAATCGTAAAATCCTTATTAGACTCTTGCGACGGCAGTATGCCATTTGCCGAATGTCCAATTGTTAAAAAATTACACAGCAACAAGCCAAAGTAAAAAGCTAAAGCTTATAAGTAGAATAAAAGGGGCAATTCAAAGGCTGAATACTAACTCAGGCCTCCTCCACCCCATAGATTCTTACTCGATTTACGGTCACATCTCAGAATTCACGCAAACTATGCTCGATAAAGAACAGTAATTACCTGATTGTTAGTTAAATTACTTCCACTACCGAATTATGAGCCCACAACCACCCTATCGCCACTGTAATGGCCACACAAACTGTCTATTTAACTTACTTGACTCAAAAGAGG
>JARGNX010000001.1:199599-397217 GCA_029210045.1 Coxiellaceae bacterium | reverse complement strand
GACTTATGTAACACACAAGTGGATTGTAATACTGAATTCTTAGGGTTTACTTAAAAGATGAAAATAAATTTATATATATCCAGCTTAATAACCTATGGATATAATGTTAAAGTCAACTTTATGCTGAAGCCGTCATATGAGCAGCAAATTTTGCGTCGGTTAGGTGCTTGCTTACCGGATTAGAAAAACAAAAGTACCAAATTAAAAAAATTAAAATCATCTTGACGATAATCGCCAATGTAATTTCTTTACGTAGCGCACTGGGCTTAACAAGCTTAGGTCGTTTCATAAGTTCACCTTCTGTGCTAATGCGACAAGCACACTCTGCACTACAAGATAGGTTTGCTGATAAATACCAGGACACTTACTTTCTCGTGGTCCTGCAACATTTAATTGCTTAATATTCGCCTGACGTATCCAATCGACTATTTTTTCACTACTGTCTTCTTGAAAGGGATCATAAATCAAACAAGGCTTACGGCGTGTAACAGCATATTGTTCTGTTAAAGCAGTACCTCCCTCCAGCGGGCGAGGGCTAACGATCAACGTGCCATCAGAGTCTCGTACATTTAAGTCTGTTCGTATCGAGTAACGCGCGGATTCAGTTTCTGCCAAAGGATATTTAATTGAAATAGGCCCATCTTCAGCTAACCTCCCTTGCGGCACCCAACCAGCCACCTGATAATCCATATCGATAGCTGCATCCAGCGCCCCCCGATCGACGCCGGTCTGACCGCCACTGCGAATAATAAAAGCTTTTGGTTGCATCTTGCCTACTGACATCAGATAATCCCGCTATGCAAAACATTAGTATACGATCCTCCACGCCCAGCGGCAAATCTGAAATGGTTACCATGACCGTGCCCGCTTCTAAATCGCACACATTGCGCGCGATTTGGTTTGCCAGCATGGCTAAAGGCACCAGTACTATACATAATGCACTCGAATCGCCTGATACTGACAGCATGATTGCTGCCTGCCAACAGTTTGGCTCTTCTATATCTCGGCACAATGGTTCACTGCAAATTACTGGAGTTGATGGTCACCCAACAACGCCAAAAGCAATAATTGACTGTGGAAATTCGGGTCAAGTGCTGCGTTTTTGTAGCGCGATGGCAGCGTTGTGCTCTGCACCGGTTACCTTTGATGGTGATGAATCCATTCGACAACGCCGACCTATGCAGGCCGTTATCGATGGCATTAATCAACTCGGCGGCAAAGCACACAGTCATAACAACAATGGCTTAGCACCCTTAACAATTCATGGGCCATGCCATGCGGGCAACACAAATATTAGCGGCCAATTTGCACAGCCTGTTTCGACCATGATGTTATTGGCGACACAACTCGAAGGCACAACCACCATCCACGCTTCACCGCTTGCTGAACCAAGCTGGGTAGCATTAACCTTATATTGGTTAGATAAACTCAAGTTGCGCTATAAGCAACTCAACGAAGGGCATTATGAAATCTCAGGCAAACAAACGATCGGTGCATTTGAAACCACAATTCCTGCTGACTTTTCTAGCGCCGCCTTTCCATTAGTATCAGCAATCATTAAGCGTCAACCGATTACACTCACCGGATTAGACTTTAGTGACCCACAAGGCGATAAGCAGTTATTCGATTTGCTACAAATAATGGGCCTACCATTACACAAAGAACCTGCTAAGAAACAATTAATATACCAAGGTGACGGTAAAATAAATGGTGGCTGTTACGATATTAGTGACTTTAATGATGCCGTCGCTATTCTTGCTGTTCTAGCCTGCTTTGCTAATAACACAGTCACCATCACCGGCGCTGGCAATACACAACATAAAGAAAGCAATCGATTACAAGCGATTACCGATGGATTAAATGCAATGGGTGGCGATGTAACAGTGACAAACGATGGCCTAATTATCGAACCAAGCTTACTGCAATCAGCTACAGTAAATAGTTGTGATGATCACCGCATTGCGATGGCCTTATGTATCGCCGGTAGCGTAACCTTCTCAGGTAGCACTCAAGTAAATAATATTGAATGCATCGCTAAAAGCTACCCTAACTTTATTGGTCATATGCAGAAAGCCAACCTGGTACGTTAGGTCCGGCGAGCTCCAGGCTTCTCTTCGCCATCACCAGGCTTTGAAACCTCAACAGGCGGCCGCGTATCAGTAAAAAAACAAACAGGCCAGCCTAATACGGCAATATCGTCAGCTCTATCATCGCAAAACAACTCATCAAGATCTATCACACCAATCTCACCTCCCGTCAATAGCGCTGATAAATGGGGCCTCAAACGTACACGAAATTCAGCTGATTCAAATTTTACACGTATTTTTGGAAGTGATAAAAAGCTTTTTATATGATGACTCGCCTCTGCTTTAAATAAGATAACTAGCATGCGATTAATGCAATATATATTATCAAGAGAAATGACTTCCATTTTTTCAATTATCACCGGAAGAAGCGCATCGATCATTCCTGGTGCATCATGCATGTAAGTTAAGCATATTTTGCTAAATAAAACTTGGCAATTTCTTAAACTTACAATATTATGTTGCGAAATAGCTAACTGCATTAATGCCAAGGCAGTTTCCTTTGCTTCATCACCCAATAACCAAGGCAGTTTCACTATCGTTTTTACAAATTCATCAAAGCCACAAAAATGCACTACAAAAGCATTAGAAAATATATCATTATCCAACAGCAAATCCTTAATGATTTGACTTGAATCATTACCCAAAGTGGTATAAAGAATATCAACAATAGCAATCAAATCAAATTTACGCTTAATATCAAGAGGTAACTCACGAGGATTTAGCAGCATTTGTAAAATAGGTTTTGATCCATCACCGAATGCTTTTAAAATAGCCACAATATTGCCATACAAGCAGTCAAAACCCTTATGAATAATGCTTAAATCGAGTGCTTTAAGCAAGGTAATAACAACAAATACAGGGTCGGCTCCCGCCAGTATCTCTCTCGCCCCCACCAGCTGACTCAGAAACTGTTGGAAATCAGTCTCACTACTAACAAATCGAGAAGGCTTAACCCAAGCTATAAGCAGTTCTATGTTTTCATTTGCATCTCTGGGTAACGACTTGGCAAGCACGTAGATCAAGTAAAGCAACTGAACCCCATCGTGTATAAATTCCCTTACTATTTCGTGCGTTATGGTTTTTTTAATGATATCACTAGACTCTTCACCCAACACTTTAGCAAGCGACGTTATTGTTAATATCAAATCGTTGAAATATTTTATTTTATAAAAAACCTTATCATCAGACATCATATCGCTAATGGTTGCCTTTAGATGACTCTCGTCGCGACACACTAATTCAGAAAAGATAATGCTAATGTATGGCGCTTCTCCGGCAAAAGACTCACACAATCTCAAGCAGCCCTCATCACTCAAAATACATTTTAATTTTGCACTCAACTCTACTATGTCATTAATAAGCTCTTCAGCATCCCCATCGCAAAACGCTGAGTGCCTTAGAATTAAGCCACGTATCGACTCAATATTTAACGTATCGCTTGTCACCTGCGTTAAATAAGATAAAGCATCCCGTTGCATAGGCGTTATTTCATCACCCAGGTTCCGCTTCCATTCTTCGGCTTTCTTTGCAGCATCGTGAATGATGCTTATATCTGAGCGATCAACCAATTCAATAAAATGGCATACCGATCGATCCTGTTGAATTAAGACATCACTACTGATGATCGCCTCAAATATTTCTCGGCTTAACGCTTGGTCAGGCAATAATACAGCTGTAGCCAAATAAGCCTCAAAATCCCCTGCTTCTGCTTGTATTTCTAATCGTTGCTCTATAAAGCTGGTGACTAACGTTTGGTTAGCAAGGTTCCCCCCCCCAAATTCTATTAGTAAATCCATAAAACTATCGTATTTATAAGGCTGAGTCCCGTCTATCGACAAATATTGCAACAACTGGTCCAGTAAGTCACCGGTACTGTCGTAACGACCGTCACGCGCCAAGTGAAACAACCAATAATTTGTAGTGCCTGTTGCCGTTAATAGCATTTCCGCTTGATGATGATACTCTCTAGCTTGTATTGCTTCCGTCACGTCTGCTTTCTCTTCAGCAGGTGGTTCGTAACTGGCAATAGATGCCAAACCGTCGTATATACAACTAGGACCTGCTTCGGAAAGGCTCATCTCGTACATTTCTGCATCGTTTATTTGCAGATGCACACCCACAAACCATTGCGATAATTCAGCATGCTTAGCGAAAGCGGTATATATACTCTCTCCGTTAGCAGCAACATATAATAGCTTATTCGCTACAATAGCGGTCCCTTCCCGCTGCATTGACTCAATAATATTTTTAATAAAATACAGTCCATCAGGCGCTGCTAACACATGAGATATTATTTTTTTCTGCTTTTCATCTGGCATTGCATCACTAGCCAGTATATCTATCATTTCAGTCTCAAAGCCAAATAAAGATTTGCCGAAAGACACTTCGTCGGACTCGACTACCATACTTTTAAACTGCTGCCGTACTTCAGCTTTAAGCTCCGTCAATTTACCAGCAATAATCATGAGATTAGTAGCCTCATCACTGGTGTCACTTGGAAACAGAGTATTAGCTTCCTCACACCACGCCTCAACGCCTTCTACATCCACCAATCGTTGCAATAACTGCACAGGTGTGAGCATGACACCCACTTCAGACAAAGCATCAGATAATCTCATCAACAGTGTGGTTGAACTAACATCACAAGTCAGTGCTTTCTTGGGAGAGAATTGATCGCAGAGGTTACTCACATTTGCATATTGAGCTATCAACGCCGTTCGATAATCAACCAAGATTTTATGGCCGAGTGCTTGTAAATAAGAGGGTGAGATCGGTAAACGAAATGGATCTGATTTATAGGCTTGTGGTGTATACAAACCCAATGAGGCATGCAGCATGGCATCATCAACATGTACCTGCAAACCTGTAGGCGTACCGTATTGTTGATGAAACGCTAATAATACTTGCTTTTTTACTTCGCTAAATAACTTTTGTTGAAATGATATATTTAAAAAGCTCTCCAAGTCTATAAATGCTTGCTCAACTCCCTCGGCGCAATTTTCAATTTGATCAATGATGGCAGGATTATTAAAGTTATCACGCCCTTGTAAAACAGTAACTGCCTCACCTGAGGCGCTATGAATCGTTTCAACACACACTGGATCACTTAATGCCGACCAGGTGTTGGCACAGAATATTTCCAGACGGAATGTTATCTGTTCAAAAACGCCGGGTTGACGGATGTACGTGTTTGCATTTAGTTTTTCAGCAATAGCCTCAAAACCATGTGACGTCAACCAAGCCGTAAGTGTAAAAAATCGATTAACAACTTCTGCATTACAACCCGGTACAGTCTCTTCAACTAATGGCATTGGCTCATCTTCACGAAGACTATTTGCAAAGCCAACCAAGTCAGCACAACCAAACGGTTGACGAGACATATGCACTGACAAACACTTATCACCTGCTTCAAGGCTACGTGCCTCTTGCAATGCCATTATGCGCTCACACCTAACCTTTTTTTGCTCAGCAGAGAGCTTAGTACAAGCATTTATCTCAGAGAGGTAATCATGCACACCGCTACGGTAAGCATAAGGGTTAAAAAATGGCAATGCTGTTGCTGTATCAAAAACGCCATCATCAGCTTTGGTCACCGCTCTAAAAAGCAGGTCTGCCATGAATGGGTATAAGTTTTCATGTAATAAACACCACTCTGCCGTATTAGCTGGAAAACCTGAAAAAAACGCACGATTTGTAGGAGCTAAATTGGCTCTTAATAGAACATATAAATCAGCATCTAACCACCGATCTAATTGATACTTAAAGCTCAACAATAACTGATCTTGAAAATGCGTTGGGTAATTTTCGAGGTACACCGCAAGCAGCTGCATAATAACCTTCGGATCTTCACAGCCGGGGAAGTGTGCTTTCAATTCTTCCCATGATAAGAACTGCAGCTCGTCGCCATAGCGCAGCATTTCACGCCAGAAACCATCCGCCATATCAACTGATACAAAACGATTTAAAATTCTTGTCATTTCCAATACCTATTCTATCCACTATCTACAGCACATATCGGACACCAGTATTACCTATATATTGGTATATTGGTATAATATTAAAATAACCAAAGAAAATTATGTTAATTCAAGAAGTTACCGGGGCATGCAACCCCGGTGTTTTAGCGGTTTTTACGGTTAGCTTCAGTCGCTTTTGATACTAACTTTGCTAAACGCGTAGACATGGTATCAACCACTTTAATGGCATCAGCATTTTTTAAATCTAATAGTGGAGTGATATTGTTTTTCGGATCCCAATAAGACACATGTGTCACATGCCCCTTATCTTCCCACACCACAAAAGCCATAGGCAAGAATAGTGCAGACATAGGGTTGGCATTTATCAATGGATAATCAAAATCGGGACGACCTGCCAAAATTTCTATATTAGCATTCACATTGTGCCCCAATGATTTGGCAATGGCTTGATGATCTATTAAACCGCGCACAACGAAGTTATCACGGCGCAAAATCACTGTTAAACGCTGCACAGTTTGTCTAACACTGTGTTCGCTAGTAACGGTTTTAACGCCGGTCACCTGCTGCACAGCAAATGACCACTGACAGGTCAGTGCTAACAATAGGGAAACCAGGGGAAGCAAAATACGTTTCATGATAAAGTCCTTTTTTATTTTTCAATGTCATTGCGAGCTACGCAGTAGCGCGGCGATCTAGATTGCTTCGTCGCAAGCTCCTCGCAATGACGAATAGTCGCAATGACGAGTCCATTAAGAATAACAGCTCGTGCTGTAGTCTTCCACATTGCCCTCATAAGGTGCCACCCGGCCATCCGCTACGGTAAACAACTCATCAACCAAAGTACGCAATAAATAGCGGTCATGCGTTACCAACACCACACTGCCCTCATAACTTTGCAGCGCCAACATCAATGCCTCACGCATTTCCATGTCCAAGTGGTTAGTTGGCTCATCGAGCAATAATAAGCCAGGCCGCTGCCAAACAATCACCGCCAAGGCTAAACGCGCTTTTTCGCCACCTGAAAAAGTATTAATGGTTTGCAGTGTTTGATCTCGACTAAACGCAAAACCCGCTAAAAACTGAGTCACTGTTCGCTCGGCTGCTTTAGGTGCCACTGAGCGCATATACTCCAATGCTGTAGATTCCAACGGCAAACTGTCCACTTGATGTTGCTCAAAATAACCAATGCGTACACCAGTAAAAATCTGCAACTTACCGGCTTGTGGTTGCAGCGTTCCACACAGCGCCTTAATCAACGTACTCTTACCGGCGCCATTGACACCCAGCAAACCTATACGTTGACCTGCACGTATACTAAAGTTCAATTGCCTTAGTACCGTATTATCGCCATAACCTAAATTCACCTTATTCAATGTAATCATCGGATCAGGCATACTATCGGGTGCTGAAAATTCAAAAGTAAATGGTGATGCTTCATGCACAGCAGCCACCTGCTCAATACGCTCAATCGCTTTAAGGCGACTCTGCGCTTGTTTAGCCTTCGATGCTTTAAAACGAAAACGATCAACATACGATTGCATGTGTTGAATCTTAGCTTGTTGCTTGCGGTGTTGCGCACCTTGAATCGCTAAATTCATCGCGCGCTCTCTTTCGAAAGTTGAATAGTTACCGGTATACATCTTTAATTGATGATTTTCCACATGCGCGACATGTGTCACTATCGAATCTAAAAAATCCCTATCATGCGAGACCAACACCACAATACCGGGATACGATTTAATATGCGCCTGTAACCACACCACACTTTCAAAATCCAAGTGGTTAGTCGGCTCATCGAGCAACAAAATATCACTCGGTGCAAATAAGCAACGCGCCAAATTCAAACGCATCCGCCAACCACCCGAAAAACTGGATACTGGTTTTTGAAGATCTTCCTGAGTAAAACCTAAACCGACTAGAATTTTAGCAATCGTTGATTCAACCCGATAACCATCGCATTCGGCAAGTTCACCATGACAATCCATCATCGCGGCATAGTCCTGTATTTCCTCGGCTTTCGCTAACCTTTGATAGATTCCGCTGAGATGAGCATCCGAACCTAACACATAATCATGTGATGAGCGCTCAATGCCCGTAATCTCTTGCTCTAAGCTAGATAAGCGTGCATCAGATTTTATCGAGATCTCACCGCGCGACAGTGGCCCATCGCCCTGCAATGCCGCTAGCAGACTGGTTTTACCACAGCCATTAGACCCGACCAAACCCACGACTTGCTTGTTATAAATCGCAATATTTATATCTTCAATTAAAGGATTTGCGCCGTACGAAAGTGTCGCATTTTGTATTGTAATCATCGTTATTCTCTTTGAATGAGGCCGATTATAACCACAGCATAAAAATTATTCAATGATTTCATACCTTATAGTATGTGACGCTTAACCAGCCATCTGTACGCCACAATTTGATCTACAACCATACGAGACTATTAAATTAATGAATAAACATATGCACTAATAGTTAAATATGATAATTAATGCACATAAAAGTCCAGATAAGGTCAAGTGAAAGATATGAGACAAGAAAGTAATGCGATTTTTTGTATTTTAGATGAAGTAGAACAAATTGCAGAAACTCAACCAACCGCGCTGCAAGCCAAATTAGAAGAAGCTAAACAGGCATTATTCACGCGCCAGTTTACGCACGGGCAAGCATTCGAAAAACTCAATGCCGAACAGGCTGTATTTAGCATACGCTTGAACAAAGGCAAGCGCTTGATCGTAGCGCAATTCGATATTGATGGGCATGCCGTATGGGCGGTGTTAGATCTTGATCTAACACATGACTACAACAGCTGGGTACTGCGAAACAAATACTTAAGCCAATTTATAGCGTTACAGACCGAAAGAATCCGCCAACATATTGCGAAAAAAAAAACGGGACCCGGTGCTCCAGAATACCTTACCCTCAGTCGCAAGCGCAAAACAACCGAAGAGGCTGTTGTTGAACCTGAACCAACTGATACCAAACCGGTCGAGCTACAACTATACAAGCAGAATGCCATTCAGTTGTTACCAACACAACATGAGATGTTGCAACAGCTGGTTTTTCGACATAGCACCAAGCGGCCTCATATTAATGTAATTGCTGGAACAGCTGGCAGCGGTAAAACACTGATCTCCTGCCAACTGATACAACAACTGACCGAACAATCAGAGCGCAGTGAAATGCCGCCTTCTATCTATGTAGCAGAAAATAAAACGCTGCGCGATGAAGTCTGCAAAGAATGCGGTAACGACTACGTCAGTTACATGGACTACAAGGCGCTACTCGCTCGACTCGGCGTTGACTTATCCGATAAAACTGAAGTGAGTGACACTCAACTCACGGCCTTCTACAGCGCAAACTGTGAAGGTGATATCACTTACGAAGACATGGTGGAAGAATTCAAGATTATCGCCGTATTAGATACGATAGATGATTACTACGCAATTGGTGGTAAACACTCGTTATTTCATACCAAACAAACATTGCAAAAAAAACTATGGGATTTATACGAATCCTATAACCGTCAATTAAATGAAGCCAATCAGTATGACCTACGATTCAGCCAATTTGACATCACAACTACAAGTGAAACCATTGTTATCGATGAGGCATTAGACTACTCACCCATCCAACTCTGGACACTGATGCAAGCTAGTGACATGGTGACTTTTGCTGGTGACCAAAATCAAAACCTGAATCATGTTTCAAACAATATAGAAATTTTAGCCACATTCGCCCAGCGTGTTTTAAAAATTACTGACAAGCAAACGCATTTTTTACGCTTAGAGCAGACTCTTCGGTGTGGTATCAATATTGCACAGGCGGCCAGTAACATACTGGAACTGGCTAAACGCGTAGTCACACATGGCTCCAGTCTCGTTGATAACAAAACAGAAAGTGGCCTTGAGGTGCAAGGAAACGTATACACGGTTACAACAAGCCAATCAGATCAGTTAAAAGATCTTTGCCAGTCAGCAGCAACTGCTGTGATTACAACACCAGATCAGGTGGAACCCCTTCGCTTATCGCTTAATGCATCACAAGTATTTAGCATCGAAGGTGCCAAAGGTTTAGAGTTTGAAACCATCATTTTATGGAATATTATATCTGACGAACTCGCCTCTCAACTCTTTACATTATACACCGAAGGTAAGAAAACACGTGGCGAGCTGACCACTGATGTTCGTTCATTAGCACCTAAATTACACCATTTATTTACAGCTATCACCCGCGCCAAAAGGCAAGTTATTTTTATGCTGCCAAACATAAAAAAACCAGCAGTAAAAAAATTAATGGAATTAATTCTCAAGGATATTGTTAACGAGAACGAGACCATTAATGCAACGGAGGCTTCTACAGCCGAACAATGGCAAGCGCAAATGAATCTACTATTTGCTCAAGGCAGCGAAGAATCAATCAAAGCGGCACAAAAAATTAAACACAATTTCCATTCACAAATGCTAGCCTTGATCAAAATCAACGACAGGGAAAGCTTATTAGATGCAGAATATTTGGCTCAATTATTTGACTTCGATTATCACGTGGTTACACCCACTGACCACCCCTCTACGGATAGTGAAGATGATGATTTAGGTGGCGTAGAAGAAACTAAATCCACCCCTGCACCATACAATAACAAACATGCGACAAGGACAACACCTGTTCAAACAATAGAGGCCTGTGAAGTGCCCAAATTAGTCCTTCAAGCGACAGTCACAAAAAAAACAAAAAAAGGAACCAGTAGAAAAAGCAAAAAATTTACGTTCAATTTCAACAGTACATGCCCCACCCCTGTAGTGGAACGATTATTATCAACGAACCCAGGTGAATTCAGTAAATTCACAACACAACATATATATGCTTTAGTTAGAAATATTCATAAAGATGTTCCAAGCAACCTATGTTATAAGCTGTATCAGCGATTAGAGAACGAAGCGCCAGGCGGCTTTGACCTAGCATCGATTTTTTCTGGCGCCGCAAAAAATGAGCTTATCAGTAATTATTTTATATCAGCATTGATTGAATACGCCGTATCTCAAAGAGAAATTAAGCCAGCGCTAACCGACAACATACTCTTTTTAGCCAAACAATCTGATGAAGTTAAAACAATATTAATACTTCACATCGACCGTCAAAGAAAAGGAAAAAGCAGCAAAGATCAGTTCCTCTTTAGGCTATTACGACTACAACCAGAGCTATTAAAGCAATTAGCCGAAATCACCGTAGACAATGCCAGAATAGCTGAGAAGTTTCTCTCTATATTATTTGAATCATTCGACAGCAAAGGAATGTCGATATTTGGGGTATTAAGCATCCATCATGCAAAAATTATATCGGAATACATCATAGCGCTCACTAAAAAATACCAATCAAGCCCTGATACTTTAGATAGGCTATTTAACAAAAAATCCGCACAAAAGCCATTTCAAATTTTTTTTATAGCTTTAGCAAGTAAATCACCTCAATTCTTTTTAAACGTTGCAAAATGTTTAAAATTTAATAAAGCTTTAGCCGATAATCTTATCAAATGTATTAGCAACATAATTAATGGTAAGTACCAACTATGGCATTATATCTCCTTAAAATCCCCTAATGCACTCGCTGAGATCATCAAATTATTTAACACATATACCTCACTCCAAGAAAAATTTATTCAATGCGCCGAATACACATCAAGGAGCTCAAAGTTCATATGGTTCGACATTGCACAAAACTCACCGGAATGCTTGGTGCTGCTCGTAAAGATGGCGCGCAGCAATACTGAGCTAGGTAATGCACTTATCAAAGCTACGCGTGTAAAGCATGATGACCAATGGTCACTCTGGCACAATGTAGCAAGGTACGCCCCCGAAGGGTTTTGCGCAATGGTTGATTTTGCGACTGAAAATAAAGAGATGATGTCTAGCTTACTTGAACTAGTCAACACCAAGAATTGTGATGGGTTCACCGTATGGCATATGCTAGCCAGACACAATGCTGACGCTTTTTTTAAACTCATCGAGCATTCTAGAACTAACCACCGTTTACGATCTAAATGTATTGAAGCATTCAGCATGTATAATAACGCAAAATGGTCTATATCTCATGGGCTAACGATGCATTCAGCAAAAGCCCTTAGCGCAATGATTGATCTTGCCCAAGAGGATGCAGCAATATACCGACCATTTATCGATGGCTTAAGCACACTAACTTTTCAGCACGAATCAGCCTGGTTCAGAATACCAGAATTGGCACCTAACTGTTTAACAAAATTAATCTCCCTGAGTGCAAGAGATGACCGCCTACGCAAACAATTTATTGCGTCACTCGGCATTCAAAGCACTGCCGACCAAAGTTCAGATCGGTCTGGCAGAAGTGCATGGACACAAATAGCCCAACATACTCCAGCATGCTTAACTCAATTAGTCAAAGAAGCGCAATATGATGATGATTTATATCAAAGCTTAGTCACGAGCGTCAACAAATCATTGCCTAATGGTTATAACCTTTGGCATTTTGCTGCCATAAATGCACCTGAAGCTTTCGCGATACTGATCGATATGGCATCAAAAGATAAAGCCTTACTCAGCCAGCTATTGAACACTGCGATGAAAAAGCTGGGGGATGGCGACACGCTTTGGGAAATAGTCGCCACACGTCAGCCACTCTGCTTTAATACACTACTAGCGCTAACAAAAACAAGTAAACAGCTGTACCAGCAAATGCTCTCTACATTAAAAGCGACGCATACAGACCGGTTGAATGCCTGGGCTCGAATACTAAATTGCTCATCGGAAAACTTTATATCACTGGTAGAACTGGCCGAATCCGACGAACGGGTTATGGAGTGCTTGGCTAATACAGTAAACCAAAAAGCACCTGACGAAAACCTCTGGCACTTAGCATATTATAAAGGTGATGCATCCATTCATGCCTTAATTAGAGCTGCCAAAAACAGTAAACTGCTTCGCAAAAAGCTAGTTGACAGCATAAGCAAACCAAATTTATATGGCGGAAATTTATGGCTAAACATTGCTTATTCTTACCCACAGTTATTTACCGTCCTGCACGAATTAGCCATTCAATATAAGCCTCTTTATCGGGCTTTGCTTATTGATATAGCTACACCCGACAATAATAATACTACGTTATGGCAGGTTTTGGTTGCCATTCAGCCAGACTTATTTGCTCAACTATTTCAGTTAATCAAAATTAATAAACACCTCTATCAGCAAGTATTAAACATCCTGGCTCTGCCAAATATATTTGGTTATTCACTACTGCATGCGATAATCGCACACGATAGCATTATTGGTCTGCAGACAATACTGCAGCTCGCTAAAACTGATAGTTGCCTGCTTAACATACTGGTCGGGACTATTAACCAAAAGGTTAATACTAATTCCAATGGCTGGCATTTGGCTATCGCACACTCACATAAAAATTTTAGAGCACTGATCATGATGGCGCAGGGCAATGAAGCACTTTGTCATCAGTTGGTTATATGCGCCAATGAGCCAATCTTAGGCAGACCTAATCTCTGGTATTTTGCCCTTGAAAAGCTTGACGAAGAGAACTGCAATCTATTATTGCAATTTGCTGTATCAAACAAGGCACTGCAAGAAAAATTAGTTGAGGCCATACAAATCAAAACTGGTGGCAAGCAAAATGATCTATGGCTATTACTGACTAAACGTTACTTGGATAATTACTTCATAATTGCTGATTTTTTTTATGATAACGAAAATATCAAAGCCATTTTACATGAGCGCATAGAGCGGCTATCTGATTCAGACGCCGATCCTAAGGAACAAAAACGTTGCCTACAATGGATATTACATCGCCACGTGGAGGCTCTATGCCCTACAGAATACAGTAATAATCACACCATATTAAGTCACTTATTCAATGTAAGCACACCATACAATGAATCACTTGCATCCGAATTAATCATTCTGAGCCCTAAGATCTATATAAAGTATTTTTTGTTACTAGTCGACAAGAAACCTGAATTATTTTCCTCTCTGATTAATTCCATTAGTGATAAAGCATTACATGCAATTGCTGAAGAGGATTATGCACTACCAAAACTAATTCAACTGTTGCATGTATCAGGAAAAACGGTACCAGAAACTTACCTTATGTTTTCACATCTACTACAGATACGCCGACTCGATAGCAGAACATGCAGTGAATTTATACTTACTCATTCAATTCAATCTTTCAGTGTATTGCTAGATATAGCAGAACAAGATCAAGATGCTTGCCTATCCTTAATAGAAAGCCTGCCAGCCAATACGCTATCATTGATTGCAAGCAAACCTGCCGACATGCGCCGCTTCGCATGCTTAATACAAGAAAAGCCACAAACCAACACTAAGCTTGCCCAACTCTTACGACACAACGATGCCAGTGGCAATTCGGGGTTGATGTACATCGTCATGGGTAATGGTTCACTGGACATATTTAGCAACATCTTAGTGCAATCACGCACCTCACCTCAATTGCGCGAGGCCGTAGTGAATATGCTGCATCAGAAAAATCACAATGGCATTTCAGCATTCGATCTTATTATGCAAAAAACAGATGCATTACACGCTCTACCCATCCCTGCGCAATGCCGCTCGGCATTTTTTCAACAGAGGAATTGCCACCGGGATATAGCAGTCCCCGTTGTGGCCATTGCACCTGCTGTGATGAATTAGCAAATGCTCAATTGCATTCAAATAGTAAGTTTAACTGAATAAACATAGGCATGTATAACAGAGATTATTGTGCCACTGAATACTTGCATCAATAACGAACAATGCACTATACTGCCGACTAACTTTAGCCCATACGAGCCCCCCATGAGCAGATTATCATTTTCTGAATTCACAAAGAAGGTAAAAAGAGGCGAGCCTATCGCGCCAGACACTGTCACTTATTACGCTACCAGTGCTTTGCTTTGGCGTGACTTCGAACTTGACAACAGGATGGGCTGCATTGACGACCTAATAACAGCCATTCAGCTTAAGAAAAAGCTGGGGGGCTCAGCAACTGATTTGGTTGCACAAGCTGTGTTCGATATTATCTGCCGACAATCAGGTCCAACTGTTTTCAAACGTCAAACACGTAAGGGTACTCGATTTTTTACGGCGCTGAACTTACCCTATCATGATATCAGTACCAATAACTCAACATTCCATTATAGATGTGACCCGATATGGTGCGGTGATAGTGAATATTATTCTTCTACTAATGGAAAAATAAGGGCAGCCGCCTTTGAATTAGATAAGGTCATCGTGACACCTTCTCCCTATAATCAGTATGAAAATAATCAAAAAATTTTTGCTGCCGTGCGTTATGCTAGACTACCCTACATCAACACACCCGTTCCCTTGCCTGGAAAAACCTTCACAGCTCAACAATTAAATCATGCGATTACTACCATTACTGAAGATTACCAAGCCATCGAAGCCGCCATCTCATATTATGAAACGAAACGTAAAGCAGAACTCGATAAGGATAAAAACGGCACGAATACAGAACACAAACTAGCCATGCTTCGCAAAATAAAATCCGGAGCAACATTGTTGCTGAACCAATATATCACGCTAGCCAATACTTTGATTGCGAGTCACAAACACGTCGTGTTAAATCAAGAGATCGTGCCGGATGACACACCACCAACAACGATTGCAGTACACCCATCGATAATGCTTACTCTCAATTATACCGATGCACTGGAACATCCAGCAAAACTGCACGAAGACTTAACTGAAATTGCTGCCTATCATGATCTTTTGCATACTCCTGCAATTACTCAAGCAAAACCTCATGCAGCAACGCCATCACATGATGATAAAGAGCGCCTGCTCGCAACATCAAGCGCCGCCCCATATGATGACACTCCTCTCGTCCTCGGCATGAGTACCCCTTAAACACAGAACTACGATTAGCTACGAATTCCTGCTAAAAAACCATAAAACAGATTGGCTAATTAAGGCCATCATGATACCCTCCCTGCGATATAGTGATGGGTTGATTATTTTGCAAAAAAAGCGTATTCAATTAAAAAAAATAGATGAATCAATGGCTCATAAATACCATTCACTATCGTTAAGCCAAAAGCGTTATTGGTATGACATTAAAAATGGTCATTTAAGAAGTAATAGCGCTGTCTATCAAATCGATGGTGATTTGGCAGTCGATAGTTTGCAATCGGTATTTAAACGCCTCATTCAACAATACCCGATTTTGACCTCCATGGTGGTCGACGATCGAGAACGACTGGCGCGCATTGAAAACACACAACTGCAAGACACACTGGAAATTCTTGACTATTCCGATAGTGAAAGCACGGCTAAAATACACATGGCAATACAAGAATGCTGTCATTTTGAATTTGACTTACAAACCGGGCCACTGTTTCGATTCGTATTGATACGAGAATGTCACGATCGCTACTACCTTGTCCTGGTTACCCACCCCATTATTTGTGATAAATACTCGCTACATTATTTAATCCAACAAATTACACAATACAGCAACACTAATGCAAACCCTCAGTCATACAAGCAATTATTTGCAGCTGAAGAAGATTTTAAAAATAGCGATAACTACCATAAAGGCATATTGCATTGGATGCATTTACTCGGTGATAAGCAGTTTCAATGCAAGTTACCGCCGCATCGCAATGGGCAACGACACAATGCGAATAACCATACTATTTTTATACTCGACAAAAATTTGCAACAAGCACTCGCCACCACAGCACAACAGCAACAGTGTCGCATCGAAGACCTATTACTGGTCGCCTATACTTTATTATTAAACCGCTTAAGTTCTGAATCGGATATCCTCATTAACTATAGCGTTAACAGCCAGCCCAACGATAGCGAATATATTGTCGGTTGTAGCGACAACCGATTAGCTTATCGCTTCTTGGTCGATAGCAAACAAAACCTTAGCCAACTATTACAACAAACCCAAGCGCAAATTATACGTAATGATTATTTCAAACAATGCGCATCGAGCCAAATCGTGCGCGCTATACGCGAAAACCTTAACGATCGCTTTGATGGTATATTTTCAAACGCAGGCTTTGAACAATGCATGGCTTGCGACCTAAGCATCGATAACACCACCACTAAACTGTTACACGAATACAGCAATGGACCCAACAAAAACGACATTACCTTATTATACAATGTAAACGAGAGCCAGATTAAGCTTCGCTTTGTTATCACCCATGCTGACGATCATTTATCACCGCAATTTCAACAATATTATACGCAGATATTAACCGCACTGGTGACTGATATAAAGTCACCCATGGCGGCGCTTAATCTGTATGACAACAAAAGCCAACAGGCTTATTTGCAACTAAACCAACAACACTATCGTCGCGACTATCCGCGAACAGCGACCGTAGATGAAACTTTTGATGCGATAGCTACACAGCAACCAAATAAAATCGCCATTATTGATCAGCAAGAATCGATAAGCTATCAACAGTTACAACAACGCGCCAATCGCATTGCATATGAGCTGCAACAGCACAATGATAGCGGCAATGGCATTGTAGCGATGTACTTACAGCGCAGTATCGAATCGACTGTCGCCATGCTGGGCATATTAAAAGCTGGATTGGCGTACACCCCTATCAGTTCTGAATACCCCGAAGAGCGTATTGAATATATTTTATCGGACACCAATGCAAATGTAATTATCAGCAATAAGGCGCTGATAGCGAACAGTGCCTCATTGTCACAGCGACATGTGATACTGGTCGATCAACTCACCCACATAGCTGATAACACCATTACCATTACAAAGAGCCACAATGCTCAGTCACCTGCGTACGTGATCTACACCTCTGGCTCCACCGGAAACCCCAAGGGCGTCATCATACCGCATCGCGCCATTAACCGTTTAGTATTAAATAATTATTACTGTGAGCTCACCAATCAAAGCATCGTTGCACACGCCAGCAGCACGGCCTTTGATGCCGCAACCTTTGAAGTATATGGCGCATTGCTCAATGGTGGTTGCTTAGTTGTCTTTGATAAAGAAACAGTGTTATCGAGCACACTATTCCATCAGCGTCTTCTCGAACATCACATTAATGTATTGTGGATGACCGTCGCTTTATTTAATCAATTCGCCCATGAAATGCCACTGATGTTCGCGCACCTCGATTACCTATTAGTCGGTGGCGATGCGTTGAACCCCGAAATGATTCATCGCGTGCTGCGCTGCGAACAAGGATCACCAGCGCATATTGTCAATGGATATGGCCCCACCGAAACGACTACGTTCGCCGTCACTTATGATATTCCCGCACAACAAGGCGAAAACCAAGCCGTGCCTATCGGCTACCCTATCGCCAACACCAGTTGCTATGTATTGTCACCCGAGCAACAACTGACGCCGCATGGGTTTATCGGGGAATTATATATTGGTGGCGACAGTGTGGCACAAGGCTACTTGAATCGAGCCGATTTATCACGACAATGTTTTATCAATAATCCATTTGTTAATGAAGGCGACTACGATCGCGTACTGTATCGCACCGGTGATTTAGTGCGTCGCAAAGCTAATGGCTTAATCGAATTTGTTGGCCGATGTGATAATCAAGTAAAAATCCGTGGCTTTCGTATCGAGCTCGGCGAGATAGAAAATCAATTACTAAGCCACCCCGATATCGATGATGCCGTGGTAATCGCCACAAAACCACAAGACGGCAATGAAAGAAACTTGCTCGCCTTTTTCACCGGTACGAAAAGTGAACTCAAAACCGATATCATTATGGATTATCTAAAACACAGTCTTCCTGGCTATATGATCCCTGAATCACTAAAGCAAGTGAATCAATTCCCCCTCACCAGCAACGGAAAAGTCGACAAAAAGAAATTGCTGCAGGGAGACAATCAATCGAGTGCTGAACCTTCAGGGCATGATAAAACCGTCATTCCGATTATTTGTCTATTATTTGCAAAAGTATTAAACAGTCAAGCCGAGTGCATACAACACAACAGCGACTTCTTTGAGCTGGGTGGACACTCACTTAAAGCAACGCAATTGGTTGCCCATATCCGTCAAGAACTCAATACCGATATTAGCGTACGCGATGTGTTTGAACTACGTACACCGCAAGCCTTGGCCGCGCAAATTGAAACCAATAGAAGGAATTTAAAGCCACAGTTTCGCTTACAAAAATTACTCCCTGGACAAGTAGCGCCGGTATCCTATCAAATGTCACGCGGTTGGTATTTGTTTCAAATGCATAAAAACAGCACCTATTATAATCTGCCATT
Source organism: Coxiellaceae bacterium (assembly GCA_029210045.1). GTDB lineage: Bacteria > Pseudomonadota > Gammaproteobacteria > Coxiellales > Coxiellaceae > JARGNX01. The sequence continues at coordinate 377,867 of JARGNX010000001.1, read as the reverse complement.
TGAAATCACTTTTGATAAAGCTCCAGACGCCCTCTTACTGCGCGAGGCTTTAAGCAAACTATTATCGCAACATGACATATTTAATTTACAATACGGTGAACATGAAGGGCAGTTAATATTAGCCTATCGCCCGCAACCCATACATATTGATATTAAACTCATTACTTCAGCTGAAGGTTTAGACAGCTATCGGCAACAATACACCAAAACCGTTTTTGCGCTGGATAAACAACAAAGCCATTGTGCCAGCATAGTCTCCTGTCGCCATAACAAACAATGCCATTTGTTTTTTAATATCCATCATAATTTCTTTGATGGTTGGTCAATATCGTTGTTTATGCGCGAGCTCAGTCGCATATACCATCAACTGGATAATAATTTAACTGTCACTAAAACTGAACAGCCGTTTAATTACCGCGATTACGCCTACTCACAATCCCAATGGCAGGCTAATGGCGCCTTTGATAGTCAATTGGAACACTGGAAGCAAACACTGAGTGGCAGCTTGCCATTATTAAAAATGCCGACGGACTTTGAACGCCCCTTACAACCCAGCACCACGGGTGGCCAAGTAGCGATTAATTTATCTGTTGAACAATCGAATAAGCTTCGCCATATCGCCAAACAGTATGGTGTCAGCGTGTTCACATTATTGCTCACCACATACGCCGCTTTTTTACATAAATATACCGAGCAAGAGGAAATAATGATTGGCACTCCCATCGCTAATCGTAACCTACCCGATCTTGAAAACATTATCGGCTGCTTTGTTAACACCATCGCCTACCGCGTACAAGTCACACCTAATATAAGCATTGCGCAATTGCTGCAACAAATACATCAATACGGTTTAGTTGCCATGGAAAACCAAGAAGTGCCGTTTGATAGCGTCGCACAACACTTGGATGCAGAGCATCATGCGGGCATTTCTTATGTATTTCAAACCATCTTTTCGTTTCAAAGTGGTATCGAGTTATCATCGCAATGGCAGCCTGAACAAGGTGATTATCATGTTAAACAATGGCCCTGCGGTGGCGCCAAATGTGATTTAGCTTTAATTTTATATGACATGGCCGACGGCAGCATAGCCGGTGAATTTGAATACGCTAGCGATTTGTATCGTCACAGCACCATTCAAACCTACGTCAATCAATACACCAACCTACTCGCACGCTTAAGCCAACACTTCGATGTTGAAATTGCCAACCTATCATTACTAACACGCCAAGAACGATTACAACTGGCGCAATCATTACGAGTAAAACAACGCGAAACGCAAACGACAAGCTGCATACAGCAACAATTTGCAATTCATGTTGCCGCACAACCAGACATGCTTGCCTTAGCAGATAACAAAAGACAATTAAGTTACTCACAACTTGACCATGCTGCTAACCAACTCGCATCGTTATTACAACAAACACTATTCGCTTCGGGTTATATAGCCAATCAAATGGTGGGGTTATGCGTGGGGCGTAGCGTGGATATCGGCATTGGCTTATTCGGCATACTGAAATCAGGAGCGGCATTTTTTCCTGTTGATCCCGCACATCCCGCTTCGCGAATTAAGGCCATCATCGAACAAAGCCAAGTGAAAGTGATTATCTGTGACGATGAAAACGCTGCCCATATTCGCCAAATAGACCCACAAGTCACCGTGATTACGCTATCAAACATCCGTAAAGATAGCTGCTGTGATTACCAAAACTACAGCCAACCAAACCATTTGGCCTATACCATTTTCACCTCAGGTTCTACCGGCAAACCCAAAGGTGTATTAGTGGAACACAAAGGCATCCCATTATTCTCTAAAGCCTTAGCCGAGCTATTACATATCCAACCCGGCACCGTATGTTCACAACTGGGCTCGCTCAATTTTGATGGCGGTCTTTCTGAATTCTTTATCACGTTGCTAAATGGTGCAAGCTGTATTATTGCTGACGATGCTACACGCAAAAACCCTGATACCTTACTCGCATTTTTTGATAAACATCTGATTGAAGCAGTACCATTTATTCCGCCTGCTTTGTTAGAAGTGTTATCAACTTCACAGCCACCCAAAACCGTAAAAACATTAGTAATCGCTGGTGATACATGTGCAGCAGCCTGCATACGTTTTTGGAGTGAACACTACCGACTGATTAATGGCTATGGCCCTTCAGAAACATCGATTGGTGCCACATATCACTTGTTTCAAACCAATGATCATCCGAAGAACATTGGTAAACCATTAAAACATATTGACGCCTATGTGCTCGACAAACAAATGAACCCACAGCCACCGGGATTAGTGGGTGAGTTATATATCGGTGGTGACAATATTTTAGCCCGAGGTTATTTGAATCGCGTCGACTTAACGGTTAAAACCTTTGTCACCAACCCTTTTAGTGATGACCCGAATAGCTTTATTTACAAAACCGGTGATTTGGTCAAACAGCTACCCTGTGGTGAACTGATTTTCGTCGGGCGTGTTGGTGCATTGATTAAATTGCGTGGGTATCGCATTGAACTCGGCGAAATAGAAGCCGCATTAAACCGGCATACTGCAATAAAACAAGCCGTTGTCACTGTCATGAAAATTAATGATATCGAGCAACTGGTGTCACATTACACGACACATACGGCCATCACAGCAGACGAACTACGCAGCAGCTGCAGCTCAATATTACCCGACTACATGGTGCCTAACTTTTTTGTCGAAATGCCATCACTGGCTGTTAATATCAACGGAAAAATTGATCGCAAACATTTGCCCTTACCTACCATCAACGCCTCAACAGAAGACCATAATAATTACAGCGATATCGCCAATGTCATTATTAAACTATGGCAACAATTCCTTGGGCCAGTAAACATCAAGCTGCATGACAACTTCTTTCAGCTCGGGGGTAACTCATTCACATCGATACGCTTCTTACAACAATTAAATAAGCGCTTCAGTGTAGATATTTCCGCTACCGCATTTTTAGCCTTACCCACAGTGGCCGCGTGTGAAAAACTAGTTCGTGGAGATTATCAACCCAACGATTCATCTATCATCGATACCGCTATGCAAGATGCTCAATTGGATTTGACACACTACCAATTCCAATCAACAACACACAAAAAAAATATATTGTTAACCGGTGCTAATGGCTTTGTGGGCATTCATTTACTGCAATGCCTATTACAAACCTACCCACAAGCGAACATTTACTGCATTATTCGTGGCAATGAGAAGCAAGCCTTGACAAAGCTACTCACCGCTGCTGATCAATATAAAATAGACTTAAATGACCGTTCGCGTATTCATATATTGCCTGGCGACATCAGTCAACAACAGTTGGGCTTAACCGATGACAGTTGGAAATTACTCACTAACACTATCGATTGCATCGTGCATAACGGTGCACAAGTGCATCATCTCTACGATTATCACACACTAAAACCGGCCAATGTGGATAGCACACTGACATTAATCCAGCTCGCAAATAGCGGACAAGCTAAACAATTGCATTTTATTTCGACGTTAAGTGCCGCCACTGCGCATGATGATAACGGCATGCTGCTAGAAGTGATTAATAATAAAAAACCGCCTTTCACCTCAGGGTATCTGTTAAGCAAATGGGTCGCAGAACAGTTGATTAACCAAGCTTTTCAGCATGGCTTGCAAGGCAACATCTATCGCTTAGGTAATATCACCGGCGACTCGCTGCATGGCTTTAGCAACTACCACAATAATCATGCATTATTATTGCTAAAATCTTGTTGCCAATTGCATGCTGCGCCGGATTGGACAATGGATCTGGATCTTATGCCGGTAGATGTTTGCGCACAATTGATTTGCCAGTGGCTACAGCAGCCACAACAAACCGTGATGCATTTATCCAACCCCAACCACATAAGCTGGCAAGATTATATTACTGTGGTACAACAAGCCAAGCTACCTGTCGAACTGGTACCGCTCAACACATGGCAAACCAAACTTAAAACTATCGACGAATCGAATGCACTATTCCCATTCAAAGACATGTATTTAGAGATGCAAAGCGACGGCAGCGATACACCAGTAGTCCAAACCGCAGCTATACAGCAGCAACTCACCGCTGATCAACAAGCAAAACTCAAAGCCAAGCAGCTAGCTCACACTTATATTCGTTACCTGCAGTCGCAACATTTTCTTCAATAATAAGCAGGCAGCCACTAAGACACAACTAATGCTAAGCATGCCGATCAACTGCATAAACACTCCACCCGGCAGATAAGCCATCAGAACCACGGCAAAAAATGCCGAGCTCATATTAATAAAGCTCATCATACTAGAAGCCGAAGCGCGATCTGCCGCATTTTCCAGCGCGAGCCAAGAACCTGCCGGAAACAACAAGCCTGCAAATAAATACAATAACGCCGTGCTAATAAAAAATGTCACTGCCGTTAATGCCCCCTGCCACTGCAACAGCGCCAGTAACGCAGCCACCAATAATGATCCCGCTATGCCAAGTGTAATCATACGTTGTGCGCTCACTCGATGCATGAATACACGCGCCAAGATACCACTGGCTAACATCCCCAGCATATTGATCGCATTCCAACTGCCGTATGCCGCAGCAGTTAAATGCAATTGTTGCTCAGCAATCAAAGGCGCCGCCGCGCTATAACAATAACTCACCAGTGAGCACAAACCCACCACCAATGAAAATACAATTAAGCGCGGACTCTTTAAAGCCGCTGCATAATTGCGCGTAATTGTTTTAAGCGAAATAGCTTGCGCTTTATGCAGTAGCGGTTTAAATAACAACGTCAAGAGCAACATCACAATACCATGAGCTAATAACACCAACAATAACACGGCCCATGATACATATTGCGTCACGAAACCACCGACGCTAACAGCTAAGCCAATACCAACAGTAAAACTAATAATGGCATAAGCCAATACCCGTGGTGCTTGTGACTTATCACAATAATCATGTATCAACATCATGCCGCATGAAAGCCCCGCGGCGGTGCCCAATGCCATCACAACACGCGCTACCACCAATAATGTGAATGAATGCCATAAAATAGATAAACCCGCCAAAGCAATACCCGCTAAGTTCACAAACAGCCCAACACGTAACGCCCGCAAGCTGCCCCAACGATTAGCTAGCGGCCCATAGATCAATTGCCCCATCACATAGCCAAACAAAAACCACGACACCACTGCCATCACCGAGCTTTGGCTTATCACATAAAAATGGGCAATTTCTGGCAACGCTGGTGTTAACAAAGCAGCGCTAATAGAAGCGGTACTGATATAACTCAATAACACCATCGCTTTCCACGCTTTCATTTTCTTGCTCCTTTTCAGTACATATATATAGAGTGTCACTCTAAAGGTATATATAAGATATACAATAGACTTATAGATTAACTACTGTATAATGTAGATATACAATAATGTGAAGTAGCTATGAAACAGCCATCATTACAACAGTTTGAAGTATTCCTCAGCGTTGCTGAGCACAATGGCTTCACTGCTGCCGCCAAACATTTAGGTGTTACCAAAGCCGCCGTTAGTCACCAGGTGCGCCTACTCGAACAATCGCTCAAAGCCCCCCTCTTTAAGCGCAGCACCCGTCGCATCAGCTTGACCGATGAAGGCGAACAATTAGTCACACAATGTCGACGACTGCAACGTGAACTCGATAGCGCACGCCACTTAGTCAGTCAATTTGAGGCTGAACCCAGCGGGGTGTTACGCATTAGCAGTAACCCCTATCTCGCCAATCAATGGTTATTACCGATACTGGAAAAATACCGCCAACAATTCCCCAAAGTCGAAATCGACCTGCGCCTAGAAGAACGCATGCCCGATCTAGAAAAGGAATCTATTGACCTGGTTTATGGCATCAATTGGCCGCCGCCACCCGACATTATCGCGCGACCAATCGGTAAAACTCGCTATGTTTTATGTGCATCACCCGCCTACCTACAACAATACGGCACACCTAAAACACTCAAAGACCTCGAACAACACCAATACCTGGCGCACAGCGGTCGACGTGCCGATCACATCATCGCACAACTCAAGTCCCCCACCACTTTAGACCTCAATGTCGCTATGCGCATCAATAATGCCAATACATTAATCGAAACCGCCTTACACGGTTTGGGCATAACGCAACTGCATGATTACATGGTTGAAAAACAACTAGCCAACGGGCAGCTGGTCGAAGTGCTAAGTGACTACCTCAATCCCAGTACTGACCTGTATATCTACTACAACAAACACCGCTACGTACAACCCAAAGTACGGCAACTGGTTTCACTGATTATTACCACATAGAACGTAGTATCAAGGTGTATAGAGTGCCTCTTTTACAGTAATTCTGCTATGACAATACCACCCCAAATATCCCTGTGTTTTTAGCCAAAAAGCTTAACGCAAGCTTAATAAAACAGATAGTTAGCGCAGTTAATATTACCTTAACAGCTGTGGAGTACACTTCACCATATAGTAATGATGTGCCCCAACGAGATTAAAAGGTAGTAAAAGACATGAGCGTATATGAGCTAGCAATAACCAACTTAAAGCATATTGAACCTGCAGATTTTGGACCAGCAGACTGCGAAACACATCAACTGTCTCCGAAACAAATCCACGGAACAGTCCTAGGCTTAATAAATCGCAGAACTCCACCCGGTACAGAGACGCAAGACATATTTGAACAAGTAATGCTGCACCTTCACCGCATAGAAGAACGCATAGCTGATACCCACTACGGCCTCCTAAATGATCCGCGAAGAGAGATGTTAAAAGCATCACGCGATTACTTAGATCATATAAAAGCCACGTTAAGGCATATAATATTAGAAAGAGACAAGACTTTTTCATCCACTGATTATAATTTTATTGATTTAATGAGCCTTATATTCACCGTAAATGAAGCTAGCAAAGCGAAAGCAGCCAAACAATTGGCACGTAGAGAAGGCGGGCGACCACCCCTAGCCCCCCGCCCTCACCGCCAGCGCCCACCACAAGCAACAAGACAACAGGCAGCTGAAGCAGCAAGAGAAATGACCCAAGAAATGAAGCATGAAAACTTATTGCCTGTTTTGCATGAACCCTCAACTGCCGAGAGATTATTTACATACAAACGTGTCCGAGAAAATCCACAAGACCCGAAAAGTCCATACGTTCAGGCACCAACCACCTCCGCCGAACAACAACGACTAAGTATTTTATTAGAGGAAACGAATCTAAGGCAGCATGGTGAAATGCACGCACAGACACCGCTCGTTAATGATTATCATCCAACCTATGGCTATGTAACCGGCGGCCATACCGAGATTCATTACACATATAGACATACTCCAGCCCAACGCGTACAAAATGCTGCGCAGCAAAACCCAGGGCACAGCAATAATGAATCACTTGAAATGCTGCATAAAAAACAGCTTAGTTGGATAAAAAAACGCATAAAAACCCTTCTGAAGGAAAAAAATACTTTCTTTAGCACAAACCATAAGCGTAAAGACATCAAATTAGCCATTTTAAACAATTTAAAAGAAAGACTAGCCCCAAGCCACGGCACAGTAAATAAACGCAGAGTTATTACCTCTGAAGATATAACCCATGCATCACAAGTATTTATACGCTATTCAGCCAACACTCAAAAACTTCAAGATAAAGATGTTAAGAGTGAATTGTATAAAGGTGGTATTTTCAAACAATCTCGTACCTTTAAATTACAACGACTATCCGAAATCGGTGATGCAATTGCAATTGCACCTCGAGCAGCATCAGCTGCGTAAATCAGTCAGAGGCTTTAACACCCGCATGAATCGACGGCTCGCCGTCATTCCATAACTCGGACTGTTTGATGCGGGTAATCACCCAACGGTCTTTGTGTTTTTCCAATACATAATCATAAATAGCGTGGGTATCAAAGCGCTGACCATTCTCATCGCAACGCATAATCACACACCACCTTATCCGCCAAGCAAGCACCAATGGCCGACCAATCCTTTAAGTCGAAAGCATTCGCCATGCTATACAAAGTTTGCGCAACATCAAGCATAACACCCTCCCATTTATTGACTGCATAAGTATAATGCGCTCTAATGGCAACCTAATCAAACTCACTGACATGCATGTCTATTTATAGCGAGAGGAACACTTTGAGCAAATCAGCAATTATTACTGGGATCACCGGTCAAGACGGCGCCTATTTAGCACAACTCCTATTAGATAAGGGCTATCAAGTCTATGGCGCTTATCGCCGCACGGCGTCGACCAACTTCTGGCGCGCTGCTGAACTGGGGATCGAGAATCACCCCAACTTGCACTTTGTCGAGCATGATTTAACTGATCTCGGTTCAAGCATTAACCTACTTAACAAAGCACAACCCGATGAGCTCTATAATCTAGCTGCACAAAGTTTTGTGGGAGTATCATTTGATCAACCCTATACGACAGCAAAAATTTCAGGTATTGGCGCATTAAATTTGCTAGAAGCCATTCGCATTGTAAACCCGAAAATTCGTTACTACCAAGCATCAACATCAGAGATGTTCGGCAAGGTACAGGCCGTACCACAAAATGAAGGCACACCGTTTTACCCACGCAGCCCTTACGGCGTTTCAAAATTATATGCCCACTGGACGACCGTCAACTACCGCGAATCTTATGATATCTTCGGCTGCAGCGGCATATTATTTAACCACGAATCTCCTTTACGCGGCATCGAATTCGTTACGCGTAAAATCACCGACGGCATCGCAAAAATTAAACACGGTAAACTCGATACACTAGAGCTCGGCAATTTAGACGCTAAACGCGACTGGGGCTTTGCTAAAGATTACGTCGAAGGTATGTATTTAATGATGCAAGCTGACACACCAAAAACCTATGTATTAGCCACTGGCCGTACAGAAACCGTGCGCGACTTTGCCGAACTATCATGCCAAGCGGCCGGCATCTCCGTTGCCTGGCAAGGTGAAGGCGAAAATGAGGTCGGCATTAACACGGCCACCAATAAAACCATCGTTGCGATCAACCCCAAATTTTACCGCCCAGCCGAAGTCGACCTATTAGTCGGCGACGCCACTAAAGCACATAAGGAGTTAGGCTGGCAAGCTAAAACTTCATTAGAAGAACTGTGCCATATGATGGTTGAAGCCGACCTGCGCCGTAACAGCCAACAGGTAGTGGAAGCAGCATGCGCGTCTTAGTTACTGGCTTATGCGGCTTCACCGGCAAATATGTCAAACAAGAACTCGAAGCTCACGGACATCAGGTGATGGGCCTTGATGCCGACCTCACCGATGCCGATGCGCTGAATAAAGAGATACAAATCAAACAACCCGAAGCGGTGATTCATTTAGCAGGCATCACCTTTGTTGGTCATGGCGATGTCAATGATTTCTACCGCGTGAATGTGATTGGCACACGCAACTTACTGGTTGCATTAGACCAATTTGTACCCGATGTAAAAAGCATACTATTAGCCAGCAGCGCTCAAGTCTATGGCTGCCAAACGCATGATACCCTGCACGAACAAGATGAACTCATCCCAAATAATGATTACTCCATCAGCAAAATGGCCATGGAAAAAATGTCCCTGCTGTGGCAAGATCGTCTACCACTGTTTATCGTTAGGCCATTCAATTATACCGGTCAAGGACAAAGCAATAGCTTCTTAATCCCTAAAATCGTTGAGCACTTCAAACAAAAAGCGGCCTCCATAGCCTTAGGTAATCTGGATGTGTATCGCGAGTTCAATGATGTGCGCATGGTAGCGGAAATCTATCGCAAGCTACTTGAAATTGACCCCATTGGTAAAATTATTAATATCTGCAGTGGCACAGTTCATTCCCTGCAAAATATTATCGACCAATGCCAGCAGCTCACACAGCATGAGATAGAGATAACCGTCAACCCAAAATTTGTACGCGCCAACGAAATGAAAACATTAAAAGGCTCAAATACGTTATTAGCCAGCCTGGTCAGTGACTACAAAAATAAACCACTTGAACAAACGTTGGAATGGATGCTAACCGATAATACCTAGACCAAGCAAAACAACACATATATTACCCAATATTGCACAGATATAAAATTGAACGCCAACCACTAGACATGCTACTATATGGAATCAATTTGGGCATGATGTCGGCATGAAAAACTTAACGGATTTGCTAAATCTAGGCAGCAGAACAATTCGATGGATCGTAGGCATCGTTGTCGTTATTTTACTCATCATTGGTTATTATTTCTTATTCATTAAAGACCCCTACACCACCGATGCTTATGTGCAAGCCAACTGGGTAAAAATTGCAGCGCGAATTTACGGTCCCATCACAGAAATTTATGTTAAAAATAACGAAAGCGTAAAAAAAGGCCAAAAGTTATTCCAAATTGACCCTACAGATTATCAATTAACCTTTAACCAAGCTAAAGGTGAGCTACGCACAGTACAACAACAGCTCGAAGCGCTACGGCAAGCCATTCAAGTAGCTGAACATTTAGTGGCCGAACGCAAGGCGCAATTAATTTACTCACGCGAAGAATATTATCGATTCCAAAAACTATCGAGTGAAAACGATGTGCCTGAAGCACAGTATAACCAAGCGCAATCTCGCTATGCCACAGCAAAATCGCAAGTCAACCAAGCCGAATACAGCGTCGCCAAACTCAAAGCCGAGCTCGGCGCCTTTGAACACAACGGTGAGCTGCACAGCGCCATGGCAAAAATGGCATTGGCAAAAAAGAAACTCAGCTACACCACCATTTACTCGCCCGTCAATGGCACCATCTCCAGCTTCTACTTACGCGTAGGCGAATACATACACGTCGGTGAGAATCTATTCTCCATTGTCGATAACAGCTACTGGTGGATACAAGCCAACTACCTTGAGCCCGAAATAGAACGTATTAAAGCGGGACAGCGCGCCAAGATACGTGTATCACTCTTTCCAGGTGAAACTTTAAACGGCACAGTTACTAGCGTAGGCCCTGCCATTAGTCGCGGGCGCGTCATCTCAGAGAAAACCAGCCTACCTAAAGTGCATGAAACCATTAACTGGCTACGCTTATTTAGCCGCTTCCCAGTCTTTATCCAAATCGATAACAGCGATCACAAACACCCACTACGCGTTGGAGCAACCGCAGCGGTAATCATTGAGACCAAGGGATGAAGATCACCCGCGCCATTGATCACCATTATTTAATACACGCCATGAAAGCTGGTATTTCATTGTGCGTGATTGCATCGATTGCCATGTACTATCACTACCAAGATTTTTGGTGGGCTATATTTCTTGGTTTCATATGCATTCAACCCAGCGTTGGTCAGTCCATTAAAATGATGAAAGGCAGATTTATCGGCACATGGGTCGGCGTTGGCTTAGCCCTAGCCATTACGCTCACCTATAACTTTAATTGGATCTATTATCCGTTAATTATTCTCACCGTTGGCTGTGTGCTTTACTATGCCGCCAAACCAAACCTGTCATGGGGCGCTCTACTGTGCTGCTTAGCGCTTATAAACATACTTGTTCTAGGCCCCTCTAATCAACAAGGCATTGCACACTTTGCTTTCGAACGCGGTTTGGAAATTTCTCTCGCCATTATTGGGTCAACCGTCATCTTAATATTGCTGCGATTTGATTGTGCGCATAAAACTTCATTGGATTTAATATCAAGCCTACTTAAACAATATCAACGACTTTACCTGCATATCGTTGATCCATACATCAACCAAACCAAACCCAGCCGCTACTTCACCATACAACACCAACTTAAAGCCTGCACAGCACATATAAAATACTTATTATTACAAATGGAGTTTGCTCGCCATGAAAACAAACGTAAGCGCTTTCATCCTCAACACGGTGTTCGCCTCATCTACCAGATGAAACGCATGCAGCTCATATTAAATTCCTTGCGCATTATGGGTGAATACTACACCGTTAAAGACTGCGATATTGCCAAGCATGATCGCGAAGTGCTAAACCAAGCAAAATCCTATTGCGCCACACAATTCTCTCGCTTACAAAAGCTAGTAGCAACTCCCGAAGAAACACAACCTATAAACTACGGTGAACAATCTGCTAAACGGCTACAAGCATTATTACGCTTAAATATAAAACGCCTACGCCAGCAAGCTGACTCCAAATTACTTAATCGCATTATTTGGCTCACCATCATGCAGCGACTGGTCACCATACTTGGTGAAAGTGAAACCATAATCACAGACTTTCGCGCAATAAAATCAACACCAACGCAGAAAACATTAGAAAGTGAATTCGGCGGACTAGCTGCCCCTAAAAAAACCAAAGCATTCCCGCTCAGCAAAGAAAGGTTACATTATGCTTTTCATGCTTCACTGACTTTTTGTGTGATATTGATGCTGCAACAGTATTTTCAATGGAGCGATATGATTCCTGTGATCGCGGGAACCTCAATAGCGCTTGCCACCCTATCCAATTACAACCCTTTGCTCTCCAATTTAGGCCTAGGAATATTAGGAGCTATATCTGGAACCGCTATCGCCTGGTGCGCACTCTACCTGCTGAATTATTTCCCACAATTTGGCATCGTGCTTGCCTGTCTGTTTCTTGCTACCACCTTCGCCTCTTACTTTTTCACTATCTCGCAGCTGCAAAACAAACCCTACATGCTGTACGGTATATTTTTTATTCTGTCATTTGTCATTGCCATCATGGTGCCGCCGTCTACGCGCGGTAATTTGGACACCGGCTTATTTGTAGTAATCGCTATCATCCTCGGCGTATGCTTGCTCAGCTTTGTTTGTCGAGCTATCTTGCCTTTTGATTACCTCAAGACTTACCGTGACGACTTAATTGCATCGCTACAGCATAGCGCACATGCTTTAACTCAATTACAACAACCCCATTGCCAACAACCCCAAGTTGAGCATGAAGTACTATTAATGCATCAATCACTCAACAAAGCCGATCGATCATTACAACAGCTAAACTGGCAGCATAAACTAGTCAGTCGACGCGCCAGCCGTGGCTTACACTTATTAGATTTCACCGAATCAATGGCATCAACCCTATTAATGATGCAGCACTTTTATTTTCAATGCCCAAACAATAGTGAACTAACACATCGCTACCTTACACAAACTAAACCTATATTTATCGCGCTAGCAAATAATACCAAAGGCTTAGCACTACAAATTCACGATACCTCAATTTCTACTGACTTGAAGCTCAACCTATTAATGCAACAGCTACAACAACACATCCAAGAGTCACTGCAATCGCCACTGTGGAAATCAAGCCGCGTCATTGAAATACAAACCGTCGCCCTGTTACACAACGGTCTACAAAGGCTTATCAACTTACAAACACAAATGACTGAAGCGTTATCGGTTATTATTCAAGAACAGACGTATGTAAAGACAATGTAAACCACAACACTCACCAAGATACTTAGTAGAACCTTTTGCTTCCACCAGTGCACCGCAACCAGCACCAACAATCCAGCAACAGCAGGAATGTTATAAGGTGCTTTTTCAAATTTGGATAACCCAATTTCAAACAGCACTAATAACAACATGATATAAGGGGGCAAGTACTTACCTATGGAAGTCAATACAGCGCTGTTTTTTAGAGCCGATGAAAAAATAAACGGCAAGATACGCGTCAAAAAGGCCACTAAGGCTACCAAAAAAATCACCAACAGAGTATACGGAAACGAAGCAATCATGCCTGACCTCGCTTGTATTTATCGACAATTAATATCACTATGATCGATAAAATAATGGCCACAATTAAATATTGCTTGGGTAACCATATATATGACACCACGGATGCTACAATCGGCACAATGACCATATGCCACTCACGTAGTTTAATCCAATAACCCACCGCAACTGATAGAAAGAAAGCCGGTAAAATAAACTGCAATGCACTAAAGGGCGGGATCCATTGTGAAAATAACGCACCTATAAAGGTTCCACCTACCCAATACAACCATATCCATAACGACACCCACAGGCAGAACTTGATGTTATTATGCTCAGGCTTGGTTTCATGCGATAACAGCAATGCATATGTAGCATCCACTAGCAAAAAGGCTAACAGCCCCTTCATAAGCCAATTCGTATTATAACGATGCAAAAAACTCAAACCGTAAAAAGAGTTTCGAAACGCCACGAAAAAACTGGCAAATAAGATAGCTACTAATCCAGCATGTTCCTGCATCATACTGAGCACAAGAAATTGAATAGAACCACCATAAATCACAGCACTTTCAATCGGCGCTAACCACCAGGGATAATGCTCTTGGGTAAATAACACGCCAAATACAATACCAATTGGCGCATAGGCAAAAAAAATCGGCCAACTGATTTTCAGTGCATACAAGCACTCTCCTGGTGTTTTTATTTCAGTTGCCAATGCTTCGACACCCCATCTAAATCATCACCGCAAAATGCAATATGCCAATCAGGCCTAATCAATATATAACGATAAGGGTAAGCGCTTGGTTCTAGCAATACCTCCTCTAAAGACACCCCTTGATTTGCCGCCTGTTGCTGTAACTGTACAATCAACATGTCATCACCAGCACCCGACACAACCAAACTCCATTGTGTTGCAGATAAATGCTGATATAAAGCCGAGCCATCTGACATACGAATATGCGGTAGAAAATAACCCGGCTTAATCGTAGGCATATAAGCATTAGCAGGCATTTGATCTGCCACATCAATACCAAATGCATAACCCATCGTTAAACCCATGGTATGCATGTGTTGTGCCGCAATTTTGGCATTCGCTTCAGCATATTCAGCCGGCTGTTTTTTAGCATCAATGCGCTCACGCAATTCCACCATGTCTTTTGCATTCTTTTCTGCTGCCATTAAATTGCGTTGCGCTATCGGGCGGCGCTCTTGCTCATAACTATCTAATAGTGCAGGTGCTGCAGCGCCTTTAATCACTTCAGCCAGCTTCCAACCCAGGTTCTCAACATCACCAAAACCGGTATTCAAACCAAATCCACCCGTTGGCGCAAAAGCATGCGCACTATCTCCCACTAAAAACACGCGCCTGTCTTTACTAAATGTCTGTGCTAGCTCAACCTGCATCATCCAAAAATGCTGATTTACAATCGTCATTTCAAACTCAATACCCGTCAATCGATGCAATAATCCTTCAGCATCAATTGCCTTGGCATCCTGCTCTTCCCCGCTGTATACCACTTGCGCATACCACAAACCACAACGCGGATCGACAATGCCAATCGCACAGGTCATTTCAGCGCCTAATAAATAGTATAAAAAACCTTTCTCAACGGTGACTTGTTGTAATAAATCCGGGGCTTCGAATAGTAAATTGAGCACCTTACGCCCCGGTGCTAATGGTTCAAATGCAATATTCATGTCTTGGCGCACCACACTATTCGCACCATCACAGGCAATCACATAATCAGCCAGGTAAGTTTCTGTGGTCTCGCTTTCACGGTGCTCCGCTGTTACCTCAATATTTTCTTCAGTAAGATTTAAATGAGTCACTGGTCTTTCACGTAAAAATGTTACCGATGGTAGCTCAGCTACACGTTGACGTAACACCCCTTCCGTCACCCACAAAGGAACACGAACAGGCGTTTGCGGAGTCAACTCAGATAGGTCTTGTTGCGCAGAACCACCCACAGAGTAAGTCGTACCATTAAGCGCAGAACACCAAACCCCCTGCAATGGAAAGTCTTCTGGTAGCAACAACTCTTCACGCAAAGCATCAGCCACACCCCAACGCATAAAAAATTCCAGCGTACGAGAGTTCAAACTCTGCGCACGGGGTGACACTAACGGGGTATCGTATTTCTCCAAAACCAGGGTTTTTATACCATTCAGGCCCAACTCAATAGCCATGGCAGCACCGGTTGGCCCGCCACCCACAATAATCACATCGTATTTCAAAATTATACCCCTTTCGATCCTTATGATTTACGATATCAGCCTTGGCAACAGGCTGCAATATGCTATACAAAACGATGCTGCGCCATAATTAAACAAAGCTATTGCTTTTTAGCACCTCTTAATTTTGCATATTTGTATACCATCTCTTTATCTCGCTTACCAACCGCTATCACAATAATATGCAACTGTTTTCGTTTTACTTGATAGACCAAACGAAAACCTGAATTCCTAAGTTTTATTTTATAACAGTCAGCTAACTTTCCTGAAAGCTTTGCGCTTTTTACATCGGGTTGGTGCATACGACGATTTAAGGTTTTCTTGAATTGATCACGAATGAGTGCGGGTAGTTTCTTCCATTCTTTTAAAGCTGTCGGGTGAAAATAGAGTTCATAGCTCATCAATATCTACTTTTATGGGTTTTTGATCATCATTAATGCGAGCCGTGGTTAATTCTACAAGCATTTGATCATCAAGCATACCCAGGATTCTTTCGTAGGTTGCAGCAGGCACCAGATAAGCTGCCGCCACATTGTGATTTAATATCGCTACAGGCTGTCCATTCGCCTGATTAATCACTTGCGTGGGGTTTTTTTTCAACTCGCTAATACTAATGATATTTTGAGCATGAAGTTGTTGCATGATCACCACCTTTTATAGGTCTATAATTAGGTCATATTATAGGTCTTATTTTGGCCTGTATCAAGCCTGTTATTTAAACCCGGTAATCATGACTAGGTTTACTCAAACCAAGAAGCTGATAGGCTATTGAAGTTAGCACAATAGTGTACTACAATCTTATATATTGTAATACATTGTGAGGTCGTTATGAGTGCTGTTAGCAGTATACGTTGGAATGATGAAACACTATATCAACGCGCCAAACAGTTCGCCGATATTAATAACAAAAAATTGAATGCCATTATGCTAGAAGCCATTACTGAATATTTAAATAACCACAGCAATGATGCTGAAGTTTCAGAGCTGTACCGTCAAACTTTGCAGTTTAGTCGCGCCCATAAAGCAGACAGCCTCAATCTAGATGCTTGGACTGAAGGGCAAGACACTGAGGACTGGAAATAATGCAGCGTGGCGATATTGTGCTCTGCCAATTCAAGTCCTCTTATGTTAGCAAAGCTCGCCCTTGCGTGATCATTCAAAGCAATCAGGTCGCCAATACATTCGAAAGCATTACACTATGCCCCATCACCAGCCTCGAACAAAAAGATACATCAGCCTTTAGAATTGCCATCAACCCAAATAAAACCAATAAATTGAAAAAAAAATCTTTTGTTATGATTGATAAACTCGGCAGCTTTCCAACATCATGCTTAAAACCTGTTAATGCAAAATTATCACCAGCCATCTTAAAAAGAATAGACCTAGCATTGATCGGCTGGCTTGATTTACGACCCTAAGAGCATACCTTCCACCGTTAAACCAGGACCAAACCCCAGCATCACAATATTTCTACCAAGCTGCTGCTGTTGCAGATATCGTTCCAATATAAACAAAACCGTTGCACTGGACATATTGCCGTAATCGCGCAATACCTCCCAAGACGCTGTCGTCTGAGATTTAGCTAGCGAGCATGCACGCTCAACACCATGCAAAATAGCTTTACCACCGGGATGTATAATAAAGTCTGCTGACTCAATATTTTCTTCGCCCACAAGCCCCTCAACAAACGGTAAGATATACTCACGTATCGCCTCAGGAACCCGCTTACTAATACGCATTTCTAATGCCACAGATCCAATATCCCAACTCATGTCACACTGACTGTCCGGCAATAAATACGACTGACGCTTTACAATTCGACATTTGGCTTGACCATCATCATCCTGCCCCAGGATAGCCGCAGCAGAGCCGTCAGCAAATAATAAATTTGATAGTAATGTGTCTTCATTTTCCGAATCTTGAAAATGCAAGGTACATAATTCAACGCACACCACTAACACTTTATTATTCGAGTTCTCATGACATAATGCATCAGCAACAGCAAGCCCCTTAAAAGCACCAAAGCAGCCCATAAAATGAATGCCGTATCGCTCCACATCTGGCTGCAAGGATAATGACTCAGTAAGCAAAACATCAATGCCAGGTACAATAATTCCTGTGCATGAAACCACTATTAAATGCGTAATCTCTTCTGTATTACCACCCCAATTCTTAATCGCATTTTTCACTGCAGCACTCGCCAACAACGGTGCTTGTTGCTTGTAAATAATATTACGGCGATACAAACTCGGTTGCGATTGCGGCAAGGATTCGCCTAAAAATTCTTGACGATGAACCAATCCCTCAGCAAAATCATCCAATACAGAATAACGATGCTCAATAGAGGAGTGTTTAGCTATTTTTTGGTAACGTTGAGACTGCACATCATCGAGCTCAAGCGACTTCGCTATCAATGCCGCCAAATCCAACTGATTCATTTTATACTGCGGAACTGCTGCACCTATCCCCAATATGGCCGTCATTCCTCACCTTCACCCATTTCTACATACTTTATATTCACACACTGAGTTTAGCTCAAATCCCACCACTTAACAGAATTAATATTGCGCTGTAACTAACTGTATATTAATATAATAAACGGACTGCCGAATGGTATCGAAATTAACATCATTTACATATACAATGGATATACAGGAAATGCAACATTGAAAGGAATCAATATGCACTTATTTATCTATATCATCATCCTAATTATCACCGGCAGCTTTGGCGGCATATTAAGTGGCTTTTTGGGCCTTGGCGGCGGCGTACTCTACGTCCCAGTACTCGTCACTTTATTCGAAATTTACGACCCAGGCATCCCCACCGAAATGCATACTGCTATCGGCACCTCTTTGGCTCTATTGATTCCTGGTGCAGTTTCCTCAGTACACAAGCACTATAAAGCTGGCAACATCTCCCTGCACGAAGTGTGGACGTGGTGTCTTTTTGTATTTTTTGGCGCAATTCTCGGATCAATTATTGTGCACTTCTTGTCCGAGTTTGTACTTAAAATAATATTTAATGTATTTATCTACTTCTGCATCGTTCTATTATTCTTTAAAAAAGAAGGCGTGCAAGGTGCTATTCGCGTGGTAAGCAATTGGATTATGTTTAGCTATGCATTTATTGTCGGCACCATCTGCGTTATGTTAGGTATCGGCGGTGGCACGTTAACCGTCCCTTTTTATAAAATCTTACGCCACCCTTACAAACACGCAGTTGCAGTCTCATCATCTGGTGCCATTGTGATCGGCTTTACCGGAGCGATCTTAATGATCGTATCCGGAACGCATATATCACAGGCACTGCCTCATTACTCTTTTGGTTACGTCAACTGGTTAGCTTTTGTTTGTGTATCACCCCTAGCTATCGTATTTGCCCACCTAGGCGCCAAATGGGTAACCGACTGCCCCGAAAAAGTCACAAAAGCCTTCTACTTGCTTGTGTTGTTAGCCTCAGCAGTGTATATGACAGTTAGGATTTGCTTGACCTATGCGTAACAAAAAATACCCCTAAGGAACACATGCACATTTTTATTTACATAATTGTACTGATTGCCACCGGCTGTATCGGTGGCATACTCAGCGGCTTCTTTGGGCTAGGTGGTGGCGTTCTATATGTACCTGTCTTTATTACTGTGTTTGAGCTGTTTGATCCAGGCATCCCCACCGAGATGCATACCGCTATTGGTACCTCGCTAGCACTGCTAATTCCTGGCTCTGTTTCAGCTGTGCATAAACACGTAAAATCAGGCAATATAACACTACATGATATATATCGTTGGTGTATTGTTGTTTTTCTCGGCGCACTATTAGGTTCAATCATTATTCACCTATTATCCGATTTAGTGTTAAAGATCATCTTCAATGCCTTTATGTATGGCTGTATCGCTTTATTGTTTCTGCAAAAGGATCACTTGCACGGCGCCGCCAAAAAAGTCAGCCAATGGATCATGCTCAGCTATGCTTTTTTTGTTGGCACCATCAGCGTCATGCTAGGCATCGGTGGCGGCACATTAACTGTTCCATTTTATAAAATCCTACATCACCCATACAAACGTGCCGTAGCCATTTCCTCATCCGGCGCTATTGTTATCGGCATTACTGGAACGGTGCTAATGATTCTTTCAGGCCTGCATCTAAAACAACCGTTACCACAATTTTCTATCGGCTATGTAAACTGGTTAGCCTTTATTTGTGTTGCACCCTTTGCAGTAATATTCGCTCGCTTTGGTGCAAAATGGGTAACACACTGCCCCGAAAAAACCACAAAAACACTGTACATCAGCGTACTATGCATTTTAGCCATCTATATGACCGCTACCATTTGTGTAAGCTATTTATAACCCTAAGGATACAAGCCCCATGAAACAATTAAACCGCATAATGCTTTTAGTATTATTTATTCTTACACCCATATTTGCGCCAGCAGGCACAACCCTACCCGTGCCCACCAACTTGATTGACTTCAACTCCGTAAAAGGTATGCAACTCTTTAACACCTCCACCCATAAACAAGCCTTCTTCGCATTATCCCCTTACTTCGTAACAGAGAAAGGACTAGCATTTTGCGGTCCAGCCAGTGCTGTGATGGCCTTAAATGCACTACACATCGACCGACCCACTACACCACAACACACACCCTACACCATCTTCAATCAACAAAATATTTTCAATGAAAAAGCTTTAACCGTTATCACGCCAGCTGTTATATACCACCAAGGCGCCACACTAGCTGAAGTTGCAGGACTATTACAATCAAATGCCGCCACAGTGAAAACCATTTATGGTAGCAAAGCATCTTTGGCAGACTTTAAAAAAGATGCCATTGCAGCTGTCAGCGGCAAGCACTCACTCATACTCATTAATTTCTGCAGAAAATACATCCATGAAAAAGGCTGCGGACATTTTTCACCACTAGCCGCCTATAACAAAACATCCGATCGCTTTTTATTACTGGATGTAGCGCGTTATAAATACCCGCCTGTGTGGGTTACTGCCAGTGGCATCTATAAAGCGCTAAGCACCGGAGTAGATACCACCAGTCATAAATCTCGCGGCTATTTGATCGTACAGGGGCATTCACTTAAATCATGAATGCACCCACTATAAAGTCCGACAGGGAATATAAACGCTATTGCGCTGACACCTCATTCTGGCAACCTATTATCACCTCCGTTTTACAGTGCCATGATATAGCGCATAACAACACCCCTCTCACCGCAGGTTTTAATAGCACCTACCCAGTTTTTCTTATGACTGACTTAGTTATTAAATTTTTTGGCTATAGAGATAATTGGCAGGAAGTATTTAATAATGAAATGGCGGCACATCAATGCCTTGCTACCAACCCCAAGATTGCTGCTCCAAAAATCCTAGCTAGCGGCTACCTATCTGACAATACATGGGGCTATTCCATCTCAAATCGCATTGCAGGCGACTCATGGCTAAATACCAATCCAACACGCGAACAACAAATCAGCATCATTAAAGAACTGGGTCAACAGCTAAATCTGATTCATGCCTTACCCACTAATAGCGCATTAAAAAATGATAAAGATTGGCATTCACTTGATTTAAAAGCGGCAGCTAGACAAAGTGTATTGCCCAATCATTTAATCGAACAAATTGATGATTTCATAGCAACACTCGATCCATTTGATAAAGTGCTTGTTAATAGCGACATCGTCTATATGCATATCTTTGTAAATAAGGCACACCTCAGTGGCATTATCGATTGGGGAGACACCACGATCACCGATCGTCACTATGAAATCGGTAAGTTATGCTTAGAGTTCCCTTGCGATAAAGAGTTACTTCACACTCTGCTTAATGCATCTAACTGGCCCATAACAGAAAGCTTTGCTAGACAGTCGCTCGGCTTAGCGCTGTATCGACAGGCCGTCGGCCTTACACAACACCACACGTTTGATGTGTTTTATAAAATTCCTGATGTGGTTTCCCTGGATGAAATCAAAAATCTAGACCAGCTCGCAGAAATACTTTTTGCATAACCCGTAAATACGGATATCTAACTATTTAATGCCTCGATACAATCTAGCCACTTGCTATTGAAAGAGTGTCGTATATATGTGACAATCAAAGGGTGGTAAAATGAAACGTATACTGGTATTTTACAAAAATAAAAAAGGCAAATCACTATTTCACAAATGATTAAATAAAATTAAAGATAGACAAGCTCAAGTAAAAATACGCACACGCTTATCGAGGCTAGAACATGGGAATTTCGGTGATTGCAAGCAACTACGTAGCGGAATCTGGGAGCTACGAATTGATTATGGCCTGGGTTATAGGGTGTATTACAGCCCGATTAATAATCAACTTGTTATTTTATTACTGCATGGCGGAATTAAGCGTGGACAAGATAATGATATCGAAAAAGCAATTACTTACTTAAATACCTTTAAACTGGAGTATGAATATGGCGACTAAAACCTATAAATTTGACCACCTACCACGCTATGAGGATGACCTTAAGAAGTACTTACAAAACAAAAATAACGCCAAAGCTTATCTAAAAGAATCCCTTGATTACTACCAAGAACATGGTGACGCCGAAGTTTTATTAATGGCTTTCAGGCACGTTGCTCAAGCCAGAGGCGGCTTAACTCAACTAGCAAAAAAAACCAACCTTAATCGACAGGCACTATACCGAACGCTATCCGGTCACGGCAATCCACGCCTAGATACAATTTGGAAGCTATTACACGCCCTCGGCTTTCGCTTAACCATTGCAAGCTAATTGCTAGTTAGCATCTTTCCATAGGAAAATAAGCAAAAGTCGAATTCAGTGGGGCTTTTTAAGGGGAGCCTCCTTCTTAACAAACAGACTACCAAGTAACCATCCATGGGATCATCTGCACCCATAAAGAAAGGTTGTACTGTAATGAACCACCCCACCCATTAAATCGCGTCACACGAATTTACTTCATGTAAGCGATATTACAAAGGAATGTAATGAGTAAAGCGAATGAAATGGCGCGCCCGGAAGGATTCGAACCTCCGACCGCCTAGTTCGTAGCCAGGTACTCTATCCAGCTGAGCTACGGGCGCGCGTTAATCATGTTTTCTGGCGGAGAGGGAGGGATTCGAACCCTCGATGGAGGTATTAACTCCATACTCCCTTAGCAGGGGAGCGCCTTCAGCCACTCGGCCACCTCTCCACAAGTCTGCCAATTCTCCATTAAACCTGCTATTGCAAGCCAATGTTCCGTCAACATGGTGCGCAATAATAACATTGAATTTAGCAGAAGAAAACTGTTTATTATAAAAAAAGCAGGGTTTTTACACCCTGCTTTTATATCTCATCAAACGATCGCACTATTGTAAAATTGCTTACTCTTGCCCTTCTGAAGGAGCAGCGGTATTATCGTTGTTTTCGGCTTGAATTCGTTCGTATATCTCTTCGCGATGTACGCTAACGTCTTTTGGAGCATCAATTCCTAAGCGAACTTGATTGCCTTTAACTCCCAGAACCGTAACCTTAACATTGTCACCTATGATAACCGACTCACTAATACGTCTGGTCAAAATTAGCATCATCCTCTCCTTTATCCATGTCGTCTCGTACACTTCGATCAATTAAAAAGACGCTTACATGTAGTTTAGTATAATTATTAAGCTAATCAATTCTATCGTAGAAATATTAAAGAAATCTTAAAGTAAAAATCTCAAGTTAACACCGTTTGTTGACTATCTAATTTAAAGGCTGTGTGTAATCCTTTGATTGCATTGGCACAATTGTCTTCATCAATGACAGCCGAAATTTTGATCTCCGAGGTTGAAATCAATTGAATTTCAACGCCCTCCTTATTAAGGCAATCAAACATAGTAGCTGCCACTCCAGCGTGAGAGCGCATACCAACACCCACTAACGATATTTTAGCTATGCGATCACTGCCGCAAACCCGCTCTGCGCCTAACTCTTCAGCCACACCCTCCGTTAACTTTAGCGCTTCAGTGTAATCGTCGCGGTGCACTGTGAAACTAAAATCAACGCATCCATTACTATCAGGTGAGTTTTGCACGATCAAATCAACATCGATCCCCGCCTCACCTATTACATTCAATACACGACTAGCCAGCTCTGCCTGGCATGAGGCGCCCATTAAAGAGATTTTCGCTTGATTACGATCAAACGCAATCCCTGACACCACGGCTTGTTCCATCTTATTTTCCTCTCGACTAATCAGCGTTCCCGCACCTTGCTCAAAGCTCGACAATACACGCAAGGGAATACCATATTTTTGTGCGAACTCAAGTGAACGAATTTGCAAAACTTTCGATCCTAAACTCGATAACTCCAGCATTTCTTCGTAAGTCAAAAAATCTAAACGCTGAGCTGAATCAACAATACGTGGGTCAGCCGTATAAATACCATCAACATCTGTTAACATTTGGCATTCATCTGCAGACATCGCAGCAGCCAAGGCTACTGCAGTTATATCCGAGCCACCACGACCAAAGGTGGTCACGTGCCCATGCGCATCGACACCCTGAAAACCAGCAATGATTGGAATAACGCCTTCTGATAAATCCTGCTTTAATCTATCCGTATCGATACTAACGATGCGTGCTTTTTTATGACGACTATCAGTAATGATAGGCACTTGATGACCAGCATACGACCTCGCATCCACGCCCATTTCGATTAAAACCATTGCCAATAAAGCTGAAGAAATTTGCTCGCCCGAAGAAACCAAAGCATCGTATTCACGCAATGATGGTAATGACGACGCCTGCTGCGTTAACCCGACTAAGCGATCCGTTTCACCCGCCATGGCAGATACTACCACCACGACATCATGCCCCTCTCGCTGCGTGCGCGCAATCAGGCTAGCTATTGCTCGAATCCTTTCAATATCACGAACCGAGGTTCCACCAAACTTTTGTACTAACACGGCCATAGCGCGTTATCCTATCCCTGTTGTTTAACTGCGATCTTTTGGTCAACCCACTCGTGCACGCTTCTTAAAGCAGCATCAAGATTATCAGGGTTATCACCGCCACCTTGCGCCAAATCCGCTCGACCACCACCACGTCCACCTACTTGACTAGCAACAACCCCCAGTAATTCACCAGCGGTAAAATATTGCTTATCCATACCACCAACGCCGGCAACCAACTCTACTTTACCATCATTCACAGCCGCAAGCACAACAGCATAAGGGCTGACTTTCTGCTTCAACTGATCCAGCGTATGACGCAAACTCGTGCGATCTGCAGACTCCAATTTTTTAGCTAATACATGCACGCCAGAGATATCAAGAAAATCATTCATCACATCATCGCCTTGTTGACTAGCTAGACGCTGCTTAAACTTCTCAACTGTTTTCTCAAGTTCCTGCTGTTTCGCGTTGATTTGCTTAACCTTATCCGCCACCTTATTTGGGTCGGTTTTTAAAGTTGCCGCCAATTGCAATTGAACTGCTTGTTGCTGCTCAACCCATAAATCCGCCGCCTCACCTGTGACCGCTTCAATACGACGAACCCCTGACGCACAAGCACCCTCGGAAAGAATTTTAAAGAAGCCAATGTCACCTGTACGAGCAACGTGAGTACCGCCACACAGCTCGATAGAATAATCACCAAAAGTTAGCACACGCACAACATCACCGTATTTTTCGCCAAATAAAGCAGCAGCTCCTCGTGCTTTAGCGTCATCTAAATTCATTTGCTCAACAACTGCCGGTATATTTTCTCGTATCTTTTGGTTAACCATACGCTCAACCGCCGTAATTTCATCACGCGTCATCGCACCATGATGCACAAAGTCAAAACGTAATCGACGAACATCCACCAACGAACCTTTTTGTTTCACATGCTTACCCAGCACGCGGCGCAACGCCTCATGGACTAAGTGCGTAGCTGAATGATTAGCTTTAATCTGCTCGCGACTTAAATCAACCTCGGCTAACACCTCTTCGTTTACTTTTATCTCGCCCGCAGTGACCATACCAATATGCAAGTACGCTTTACCGAACTTTTGCGTATCATGAACCTGAAATACCCCTTGAGGGAAACGCAATACACCCTTATCACCGACTTGACCACCCGACTCCGCATAAAAAGGCGTATGATCTAAAACCACTTCAGCCTTATCGCCCTTGCCTAACTGCTCCACCGGATGACCGTCTTGCAATAAAGTTGTTACCGTAGCGTTATCCGTTAAGGTATCGTACCCAGTAAAAACCGTTTCATCACGCAAATGCAAACCTTCGGTATAATCCACACTGAATTGACTCGCCTGCTGCGATTGGCGACGCTGTTCATCCATCGCATGATCAAAACCCACTTGATCGATTTGCAAGCCACGCTCACGTGCAATATCTGCTGTTAAATCCAATGGGAAGCCATAGGTATCATACAATTGAAATATCACACCACCAGGAATCATGTCGTCTTGCAACTTTACGATGGCATGATCAAGAATTTTTAAACCTTTACTCAGAGTTATGGCAAACTGTTGTTCTTCTGCTTTAAGGTGGCGCTCGATAGTCGACTGCTCCTCAATTAACTCTGGATAAGCCTTACCCATCGCATCAATTAATGGCTGTACAAGCTTGTAAAAAAAGGTGTTATCTATTCCTAATTTATAGCCATGACGGATTGCGCGACGAATAATACGCCTTAATACGTAACCCCTACCCTCATTCGATGGAATAACCCCATCAATAATCAAAAATGCGGCTGAGCGAATATGATCAACCACCGCATGCATTGAACTATTGTGTAGCTCATCGGTTTTGACAATCTTCGCTAAGGCTTTTAATAATGTCTCAAATAAATCAATTTCATAATTGGTATGCACATTTTGCAATACCGCACTAATACGCTCTAAACCCATACCGGTATCAACACAAGGGCGTGGCAACGGTGTCGTATTTCCCATGCCATCACGGTTATATTGCATAAACACTACATTCCAAATCTCAATATAACGATCACCGTCTTCATCAGGTGAGCCCGGCGGACCACCTGGAATACCTTCACCATGATCATAGAAAATTTCAGTACAAGGTCCGCACGGGCCTGTGTCCCCCATCGACCAAAAGTTATCTTTCTCACCACAACGAGAAATACGTTTTTTACTGACACCAATATCATTAACCCAAATGTTCTCACTTTCTTTATCGTCTTTATACACCGACACCCATAGCTTTTCTTTTGGTAGGCCTAAGACGTTAGTTAAGAAATCCCATGCAAACTCAATCGCTTCATTTTTAAAATATTTACCAAAACTAAAGTTACCCAACATTTCAAAAAAAGTATGATGACGTGCGGTATAACCAACATTTTCCAAATCATTATGTTTACCACCGGCACGTACACAACGCTGTGAACTGGTCGCGCAATCATAAGGCGCCGCTTCACTACCCAAAAAGTACTCTTTGAATTGCACCATACCCGCATTAGTAAATAATAATGTCGGATCGTTGGCGGGAATTAACGAGCTACTAGGCACAATGCTGTGACCGCGTTGTTTAAAATAATCTAAAAAAGCCTGCCTAATATCATTCGATGTCATGTACTGCATGAGTTAACACTTCTCTTATCTGTTCTGGGTCAAAACCCCTATTCAATAAAAATCGGTACTGTTGGTTATAGCGCTTCACATCACTGCCTGCCGACCGGCCAAATTTGCGCTGCCAAACATCCCGCAATCTCTCTGCCCACAAGCCATCACAGGCCTGTAAACCAGCAGCAATCATAGCATGATCAACACCTTTTTGCGCCAATTCTTGCCCAATCCGACGAGGACCAAAACCCGACTGAGTTCGGTGATGAATGTAATTATCCGTAAAACGCTGATCGCACTGCAAACCCTGTTGCTGTAATCGATCCAATACCGCTTCAATTTCTTGCTCATCCAATGATTTTGCATGCAATTTTTGCTGCAATTCCATACGCGAATGTTCGCGGCGTGCCAGGTAATCCATAGCACACTCACGAACACTGCGAACTTTAGCTGGCAAATTAAGCCTCGACTTCTTCTTCAGCCGGTTGCTCTTCCACTGCCTCTGGCTTAGCCAACAACTCTTTGCGAATCGCTGCTTCGATTTCCTCAGCCATACCAGTGTGCTCTTTTAGGTAATTTCGAACATTATCCTTACCTTGGCCAATACGATCACCATTGTAGCTATACCAAGCACCGGCTTTATCAACAATGCCTAGCTTCACACCATGGTCAATAATTTCACCTTCACGTGAAATACCTTCACCGTACAAAATATCAAAGATGGCTTGTTTGAATGGTGGTGCCACTTTATTTTTAACCACTTTCACACGAGTTTCGTTACCAAGAATTTCATCGCCTTTCTTAATAGCACCAATACGACGAATATCTAAACGTACTGAAGCATAAAACTTAAGCGCATTACCACCGGTTGTGGTTTCAGGATTGCCAAACATCACACCAATCTTCATACGAATCTGGTTAATAAAGATCACCAGTGTGTTTGATTTTTTAATGTTCGCTGTTAATTTACGCAATGCTTGAGACATCAAACGCGCTTGCAAGCCCATATGCGAATCACCCATATCGCCTTCAATTTCCGCTTTAGGCGTTAACGCGGCAACCGAGTCAACCACCACCATATCAACAGCACCCGAACGTACCAACATATCGGTAATTTCTAAACCTTGCTCACCAGTATCAGGCTGTGACACCAATAATTCTTCAACATTTACACCTAATTTTTCAGCATAAACGGGATCCAATGCATGCTCAGCATCAACAAAAGCACATGTTCCGCCCTGTTTTTGGCATTCTGCAATCGCTTGCAACGTTAATGTAGTTTTACCTGAAGCTTCTGGACCGTAAATTTCAACCACACGTCCTTTTGGTAAACCTCCAACACCTAACGCAACATCTAAACCCAGTGACCCTGTCGAAATCACTTCCAAATCTTTAATACCTGTGCCATCGCCTAAGCGCATCACAGAACCTTTACCAAATTGACGTTCAATTTGAGACAGTGCTGCACCCAGTGCTTTATCTTTATCACTCATGTCGACTCCTTAAGTTTGCATGCAGAGCGCCTTTGCTGAGTAAAAAGTAGTCAGCAACATAACCCCAAAACTAAAGTCGATATTATTTCACAAATTGCAGCAAATTACATGACGTAGTTTAGCTAAAACCTAAGCCTGCCGTCAGGATTGCCTCTTGAGTGCTGTCATACAAGTCGTGTAATTTTACACCCAACTCAGGCAATAAAATGAGCAAGTTTGCACCAAGAATAACATCATGATGCTTTTGCAGATAAGCAACAAATCTATTTTGTGTACTTTCTGGGTAAGCTGTAATATCAAAAGCTGATTGCAGTGATGTTAATTGATCCAGTAACGCTTCTACAACATCATATTTAAACTGCCCTTGCATTTTTAATGCGCGCAAGATCAGCAATGGATCATTCTCAATCGATACTGAAGAAATGACATCAAGTGGCGCCTGCGCAGAAGCCATAACAGCCGCAGGATCAGAAGAGCCCTCATGATTAAGAATGACATGCTTACCACTCTTCAATTGAAAGCTATACAGCCCGTTTGCATCAAAGTCCGTATTGCTCGGTTGAGTGAGTAAATACTCCACATTTTCATCAGCGCATGGCTGCACAGTGATATCAAGCAGTATTACTTCGCCACCAGCTAAGGTAAGTGGTACTTTGGTTTGCAGTAACGCACCTTCACCGGTCGAGATGATATTAATCATATCGATAGGCAGTAATCGCTGCAATTGCTCCAAGGTGCCAAAATAACGCATATCCCAATCACCGTCTGATTTGCCTAACAGTAAAAAGTCACGCAGCTGACCGCCCTGCACACGCATGCGTCTAGCTAAATCAGGACTGATGTGATTCAACGCCTGCATGATCGCGAGAAATGTTGGATTCTCATAAACAATGCCTTGACCCAGCACTTCAGCTTGCGAGCCTTGCTCCATAAACCAATCAGTCGGCGATAAAACAGAAACAGGTGCGCGCGTCGCCGTTGATTGCGCTTTTGCTTTAGCCACTTTGGCACAAGCTTTGTGCATTAATTTAATACCAGGTCGTACACGTGGCGCAGTAAATAAAGTTGATCTACCACGCTCCCTTCCAGCACGACCAACCGGAACAGTCATATCAACAAACGCAGCTGACACACCATCACCATCAATTAACCCAGCCTTTCTTGCATGTTCATTAGTACGCGTACTTGGATGCCATTCGTGACGCGGCTTGGGTCGTGTTTTGATGCCGGACTGCTCAAATTTGCGTTGACGAGTCGCCTGCGCATGAGCGAGGATTTGTTGGGTATGGTTATAATTACGCTCAGCCGCCTGCACCAAACGTTGATGACACAACCCCACCTCATCAATCAACACATCCAACAAACCCTGATACTCATCAGCCAAATCAGATAAATCGGTTTCTTGAAATGCCAATATCAGATCCATAGCTTCACGCGTATAACCCGCCACTGTCTCCAGTTGAAACTCAAGACGTGATAAAAAAAGTATGTACCCATAAGTTACCTGCAAATGCATCCCCACCATGAACAGCAATTTTTGTGCTCGATGATTACTATCGATGTCTTCAATAAAGTCGACCACGCTATGTACCGTTTTCATTTGCGCGTTTAACTCGGAAAAATCTCCGCTTTTATCGCGAAAGATAACAGCCAGCTGCTTTTTTGTAATACGCGCCAACTGCATTAAATCAAGGTGTAATCGGCAACACTGGCTTTCATATTCAGGTCGAAGCAAGGGGAAAAAGTTTTTTGTGATGACCTTACTCGCCGCCCGACCTAATGGCACACCACTTTCAAAAGCACGCTCTTCATCACTTTCATCATAATCTTCGCCTTTTTCTTCATCTTCACCTAAAACGCGCGGAGCAGAAGCCATCAATCGATCTAAATGAAGCCTGAGTTCACGCTCTTTAGCTTGCTTTTGTTGCTGGATTTCTTGTTGCCCGGTGAGATAAGCCTGCTGCTCTTGTTGATAAAAAGCTTCATGCGCTCCCGCCTTATCTCGATACTCACCCTGCCTTTTCGCCGAGTTTTTCATATAAGATAAGTAGCTATTAAGAAGACTACGTTCCGCATCACCTTTATACCGCTTATGCAGGTGCGACCACAACGTCTGCGCAGGATCAACTGCGTTAAAAACAGGGGTGGCGCAAATATAATTTAGGATAACACTCACTTGCGCATGGATGTCAATATGATCATCCCATGGAAATAAAACACTAAAGTCGTTATCGCTAACGAAGCAATCGATATAATTAACCAATCTCTTAGTTAATATCTCGTCCGTTTCACTTTTTAATATTTTACACGCATTCACGACCCTATCGATCACTGCTTGATTATCATCCGTGGTTTTACCTTGGATAAATGCATGAAGATCGAGCATTATGATTATATTAACAACGGCATCTCGCCGAGCCTTGTGATCAAGCTTATCCGCAGGCGTATTAATCAACGTAAAGTAATACTCTATATATGCTTGATACAATGCGGGGATAACACAGTTAAGCCTTATTGCAGGCTTGGGGTGATTCATCATTTGTTTGATTATATCGATACTCCGACGAACAAAAGATGCAGGTGTTTCCGTTCTGATTCGAATCAATCTAGTCACATCATCAATTAAAGCCTCGATCCCACTCTCAGCCCATGCTCCGCCAGGAACATTACTAAACTCCATAATAATGGTATGCAACACCAACGTCTTACTGCGCAATGATCCCAAAGCAGAAGAGTATGTGCTCTCGGCTGGTAAAGGTTTCGGCCCTGATTCGAGTGCATGCGCCATGTCACGTAGGGCTAGGATATAACGCTGTAAAATAGGCACTATACGCGCAGCTTTATCTTGATAAAATGCTGCTGAATTTTTCACAAAATACATACTAGATGTATTGCCACTGGCTACAGGCAACTTGGATTTCCTATCCATAGCTCGTCGATAGGTTAAATAGTTAAATCCTGATTGCTTAAATAGTTCTTCACGCGCGGTTTTAACATTAGCAAGTATCGCTTCCCAGCTTAGCCCTTCAGGACCAGGGGCAACACCTGGCTCAACGCTATCAACCCCTGCACCTGCAGGCGCCACCAAACCAGGTTCCATATGACTGATTTCACCAGATTTCCTACTGGCGCCTTTTTTACCGCCTTTACGACCTTTACGACGATTACGACGTGACATACCCCACCTCCTACCTTAATCCTGGAGGCAGATAATACTAGATAAATGGAAATATAGCAATGATTATATAAAAATACGGCATGGCTATAATCAAGTCATAAGGAAACGCAATTAGCGACCCACTGCGGAATGATACGTTCAGCGTAATTATTAAACTTCCAAATACCCACACTGAACTCACGATGCCCCGCTTGGTCGGTCACACTTTCAGGGAACGCAATACCAAAGCCATATAAGCCCGGAGCAATTGTACCGGTATGTTGGTCATATTCACTGCAATCGACACCATCAATTTGACGCGGTGAAAAACCAACCGCATACACCGCTTGTTGGCACTCAGGCAAATGTTCTGCAATATGTTCTGCGTCACTCGGGTAGCGCGTTAGTTTAGGGTATGAGTTTGATTCTAAATTTTCTTTAGCCCAACGTGCCGCCAAGCCTTTTAAGCCTGTATTGTCATATTCAATCCAATCACCATGGTAAATTGCATACAACAAAGGACTGCGATAAAAGTTTATCACCTCACAGCCGCGTTCCAATAAATTCTTAATCACCAATACCGCCGAGTGCGAAGAACCAAACACAGCAATGGTATTATCCGGGTTGACTTCAGCTGCTACACGCTCAGGATTTAACGCTAATTCTAATGGCATCTCATCACAAGACTCATTCATGGTTTTCGGCTCTGCACCCACACATAGAACCACCTGACCTGCCTGTATAACATCACCATTTTCACATTGCAGCTGCCAACCAGAACCTTGCTGACTCAGAGATGTGACCGTTGTTTGTTTGCCTACAATCTTGGCTAACAAATAATCAGTCACGCGTTGGAACGGTGCTACTGCGTTAGATAACTGACAGGTATCGCTTGGATCTAAACTTTCAAGCGCACAACCGTCACAATTAGCCGCATATTCAAATGCCTTTGTGGCTTTTAATGAAGCTATGAATAGGTCTACCTTGGTATTACTGGATACATTCATCCAAGTCTTACCTAAATCACCAACGGCAAAGGCCGGATCAACCCAAACAATTGCTTGCGGATCAACACCTTGATCTAATAATTTGCCAACGGCAATAATACCAGCAGGCCCTGCACCAACAACCGCCCATGCATATGCTGTCATGCACCTTCTCCATTAATGAGTGAAGCGCACAGAATAACACGGCAGACAATTCTCAGCCAGTTAAGGCAAACGCGTATATTGACTTGTATCAATTAACGGATCTTCAACCTCAACTTTAGCGCCTACTGGCTCCTTACCTTCGGCACCATAAGGCGTATAAAGCAACGGATTGGTAGTCAGGTCATCTCGTGATGCTAATGCATCACCAGCCAGTAACCCAGGCCCTTTAGATTTGGCATTGTTATTTGATTGTTTACGTCCTGTAAAAAAATGAAATATGCGCATCGCGGCTCCCTCCACTATCACAACAAAGTTCAGTATGGAGGGAATTATACAACCATGTCAATTAAGGTCGGTAACCACCCGCGTTTGCTTCTATGCGCGCCCTTTCTTGCTCAGCTGAAAATGCAGCAGGGGATAAATGCTGACGAGCGCCAATATAAGCACCGCCCTTGCGCGAAGCTAAATCTTTTGTGCGACCGTCTAAGTGCTTTTGGATCATAGTTACGATACCTTTTAGCTCGACGTAGGTCATCGCATGTTCCGACTTACTGCCGCTCTTGACCTTACCGGCACCATCAGGTAACAAATAACAACCAAATGCCTTATCCAAGGCCTTAGAGTCTAATGAATTATGAACTAAGCGACTCATGTCCGCCACCATTACACCAAGCGGCTTAAGGTTTACACTCTCGCCATTTATAATATATTGCGTAGCTCGCACAAACCCATCTGGAGCTGTCCACTTACTTAAAATAGCCGCATTGAATTCAAGCGCCACCCTAACCACCTCAGATATATGTTGTACACGATCTACGAAACGCGTTACCTGCCCCTCTCTAAGTATTCCAGCACTCAATAATTTATTATGCACAACCGCCGCTGGAATTAATTCAGCTAAGGCTAAACCAAGCTCTTTTTGAATGCCTTTTTTAGTACCCCAGTCTATATCACGCCAGGCACCATCATCATCAAGAAGCAAACGATAGCCATCCGCCTTTCGCTCTGCAATTTCCACACGGGATAAAGGTTCACCTTTAAAAAATCTCGACATATTCCCACCTCTTTATATATCTAAAAATTAGAGCGGCATTATACTGCATCTGGCATAAAATACACAATCAGTTGCCCTGCAGTTGATTAAATAACGCCTGGTACGTTTGTAAATTATTTTGCATTGATAACATTTCAGGATGAAAAAAAGTGACATATATCATCATCGCCCACAAACCTAGACACACCAAAATAATCACAGCATCCAGCATCGTTAAATGCGCATTAACTAAATGGCCGTGATTTAACCGGTTAATGGTTTGCTGCAGTGGTACCAAGGCAATCAAGCCTGAGTAGTTAACCAATAAGATCCACAACTCACCGCTGGCAGTAGAAATACTTGCAAACAGTGCCACATACGAAGCGGCAATCAGTGAAATCACAAACCAGGTGGCAAACCACATACAACCGGGGATACCTCTCTTGTCTTGTTGAGTTGCTTGATGATCAACATCACGGAACAAAGCATACACCGTAAAGATCATAAAAAATGAACGCCAAAACGAACTCTTATGTGAATCATCACGCCGCGTAATATATTGCCAATTACGATACCAGATAAAAAAGATATAAAAACCGAAAGTGAAAAAACTCATCACCAACAGTTTAAAAATAGATACCGGATAGTATTGTACTTGTTGTTGTGTCACTGCCAAACCACCCATTTGATAAAGTTACATAACGTTACCTTATCTCATAGGGCAATGCTAGCTGATCACATTATTTTCCGTATTTGGATTCTGTGGTTGTAGCTGCGCCGTCTTCCGCAACACTAGCAAGCGCAGCTCCAGCAGCTGCCACCTTGCGTGCTCTAAATTCACCCACCCATTTAGTTGCCTTGTTTCTAGCTGTTACCACAGCACCTGCCGTTACCAACAGTGATCCTTGTCGACGACGAAGCTGCGTACTCGCTTGGCTTACTAATGTATATAATTCAGATGGCTCCTCATCTTGCGCGTCACCTAAATGCGCTATCACCGCTTCATTGGCTCCGAATCGTTGCACCATTCTATTTACTAGCGCAAAATCACGCGCCTCATAAGCTACCTTCAAACAATCCGCAGTGGTTTTAGCTAAAATCTTATCTTTATCACTATCTCCTGCTACAGCAAATTGAAACCGTTCAAATAGATTAAAATAAGCATGCATATTTCCACAGCCACATGCGTATTTCAGGAGATTAACCAGCTGGCTTATCTCATCAGTATCAAGCCTTGCAGTCGTTTCACCAGAAAAGATTTTATGCTTATGTGAAAACGCCATCAACCTATCGCTTGCTTCCGGACCATAGTCAATCAACACAGCGGCTATATGACGCAAGTGCTGCTTTGTTACGCTATCATGCTTCAGGGCATGACCTTCAAAACAAGACAACAGTGAAGAAAAATCTTCCAAACTACGTATCATTTCACCTGATTCAGGATTTTTTGCTTGCACTAACAACAGCATTACCGAATTCAATACGGTGTCATTTAGTGTGCCAACTGTCGCAAATAGTTCATCAACTATATCTAAGCGCTTATTCACCACCGCAAAGATCATCACAAGCTGCTTAACAGCGTCTGACCCTGAAGCTATTTTAGCTTTTATTCCAGCGGTCAACGGTTTTTTAGTCAGTGTATACTCTAAAAATTTTCGAAGATTTTTCGACAAGTCTTTCTCAACTAAGTCAGGTAAAAAGTGAGTAGCAATATCATTCACGCACTCACTGATTAAGGGTGCACTTTCTGCTTGCATAGCTGGTAATAAAACACCCTGCACTAATAACGCTAATTGCGCTTGAGCATCTTTAACTGTAAATAAGTGCTCTTTTAACGCCTCAATCTGAAAGTTTTCATTCAAAGTCGTAGACTCTTCTGCAAATAACCTAAAGAGTTCTGCTGAAGCAAACGCCATTTTTACGACATCAAGACTACGCATAGCATCACTCATTAATGTACAAAACGTACGTGCACATACCGTCACATCTGTAGCTCTTAAGGCGGCAATAAGTGCAGGGGTAAAGTTTGCTGGTCTCGACATCGCTCTCTCCAATATACATACTATCAATCAGTTATTACTATATTCTTTAAGTTAGCTGGTGATACTAACAATATATAATTACATTTGCAAACATACAGGCGCTTTCGTTCGAAAATACCTTGTAAACTTAAGCGAACATTAATTCCCCCCGGGTTATTCACGCCTGATTACTTTTAATATATGATGCATAAATAATCTAAAAACTTAGTATATAAGACGAGACAAGGGGCACCCCAATGAGACTACCCAGCACACAAGCCGCTCAAATTATCACGAACCTATTTAGCACAGGGGAAATGTGGCGCTACTTCATCACAGGACCAGAACAGCAAACTGGTTTTCAGATAATGGTAGACAGTGACTACCTTGACCATCAATTGCAATCTGTTTCATTACTACCAAGCATCGCGGATAAAGAACTTACTGTTGATACGCTTTATCGCATCCTTAGCGATAATTTAACGCCTGACGTCCATAGCACCACATTAGCCATTGATGAAAGCAAATTACTAACAATTGAGCGCGCCACTTCCTTACAAGGCATTTTAGATACCTACCATGCAAAAATAGAAGCGGCCCATCGAGCCAGGCCACGAGATATTATTGCTGAACAACTCATAGCCATTGCAGAGTTTTGCCAACAACTACCACAACCGCTAAACCCATTGACCTTGTACCTGCTGTGCTTACAAAATAATTTTGTTATGCCTATGATGGATAATTTCGAAGTATTTGCTACAGGCAGCGTCCAAAATATCGCCTTCGCAATGCAAAAAGGCATGGCGAGAACACAACAATTATTAGATGGCGAACCTATTTTCGCAGTTGAAAGCAGCCACTTTGACCATGATCCTGCGTCACTCCATGATTATGACACCTCCTGCCGAACTATCTCAGGTCAACTAACAGATACCTACGACACCTCAAGCATAGCTGGAACTAAGGCATTATTAATACATGCTGCCATAACCAATGACGTGGAAGCCCTGCTACTGTATATCGTCGAACTACGTAGCAAAGATGATTTTGACAGCATCATGACTCACGCTTTAATAGAGGCCGCCCAATACGGCAACACAGCTTTTGTTAAAGCCGTGTTAGACAATACAGGACTAGATGTAGACAGTGCCTCAACAGACGGACTAACCGCACTGCACGCAGCAACCGAATACAACCAACCTGAAACGGCTCGGTTGCTATTAAGTAGGGGTGCTGACCCACACGCCATCTATGAAGACACCACTGTTTTTAATGCCGCACTGCACACAGGCATGGTAGAACTAGCAAACCAAATGATTAAAGATCATATCAAACACCCTAGCACTTATGTTTTAGGCGAAATTGATACTATTGACCAGGCTAATACACAAATGCTAATCGAATTAGCTATTCTGCTACCCGCTATTGAGTCCAATAATGTTGCCGCAATCGCTAAGTGTGTTGAGCTTGGCTTTTTATACAACGAGGAAACGTTCCAGCAAGTGCTCGATACCATTGCACGCAATGAAAGCGACCTAGCGCCTGCGCAGCGCTTTTTACTACTAAGCCTACTGCCAAACAGCTTTGGCAATACTAACAAATTTACGTATTTTCTATCTCAAATCAGTATTGAAGATACATTGATGTTATGCCATGTCTGCCTACAATCACCACCGCGTAACGAGCATGATTTACGAGGCATAACATTATTCACCTATGCGGCATTACAAAAAGTATTAGATGAAGGCAGCGCACATCAACTAGAGCAATATCTAGATACTATCTTAGTGCATGCAAGTGCCAGCATTATGTCTGACAAATATAAAATGACATTTGCAGCCGGTGCTATTGAGTTACATGATGACAATATACTTCATGCACTTTCTAGCACTAACAACCTAGAAGCCATACAGACTTATGTCCGCGTCATATTAAGCTCTTCAGTGCTTACTGATACGCAAAAAATGCAATTAGTCGCAGCGAAAAAAATGTATGGTATGCCAATGAAAATGACATCATTGACAGATATTCTATACAAACACGGCAATGCAGTAGCACTTTCCAGTTATGCTACCGCTGTTTTAGATAGTCAACTTGATACTGATGCAAAAGCTTCGCTAATTATCCCAACGCCATTAAAGGATAACTTCGTTATAAATAAACTTATAAATAACGGCGAAACAAATGAAGTATGTTTATTTCTCACTGTCACCTGCAAACCATATCAACTATCCACTGAACAGCGGGATAAACTGTTCAGTCCTGTTGGCAAAGAAAAGAGAAAATACCGTAAGGTCCTAGAGCAACTCACTACGTCCAGCTCCATAAAACAAGTAATTGCTTTTGTTAATATGACTCTTACCAACACAGCACTTAATGCTGAAACAAAATACGCATTCATTAACCCGCCAGCACTAAAGAAAGGCGAGCGGTATATAGAATACCTAATAAAAAATGGAAGACCCGATCAAGTGGTCGATTTTGTAACTAGCATATGCAATAGCCAAGACTTTACAGTGGAACAAAAACATAACCTCATTTATCCTGCGGGAATGAAAAAAGGCAATACCGTTATCGAATACTTATTTAAACACGGCACACCTGACCAAGTAGCCGGATTTATTCGTGCTGTATGCAACACCATGCCTAGGTTTGATACAGAACAAAAATACCGCCTGGTATGGCCGCTCGGCAGCTCAAAAAATCACGGCCTACATGAACAATTTGACAGAAGCGCTAATAAAACTAAAACCGTCTGTGCTTATTTAACGGCATTAATTACTGCACCGTTATCAGATCTTATTAAAGAAAAAATACTGAAAAAACTTAAACAGCACCTACTCCAGCCTATCAATGCTGAATCTCTACAACCTCTCGATTTGGCTGTCATAGGCTACTACCACGCTAAACCCGATCTTTCTTGTACCTTTTTCTGCAGGCCAAAAACGCACGCGAACCTTGCAGCTAACCTTACATTGGTGCTGGAAGAAGAGTTACCAACAAAGGCTGATGACATAAAAGAGTTTGTCGGTGAGAAAGTTCGTGAAACTTATCTGCACCCAGGTATGGGTGATAAAGGTAACGCTTTTGCTAGAGTGCTAAAACAATTCGCTGAGTTCTTAGGCGTGTCATTAAAGCCGATCAATGCAGCTGATGATACTACATTGATTACAGCTTCAACCGCTGCGGTATTCGATCGTGATCGCCAGCCTTCTGCCCCGATAAAAATACCTCAAGCAACAACAGAAAATTCACCACTGTGCCGCCGCCCTGCTGGCTTTAGCTATGGCACAGCTGCCTCGCAGTCATTTCCTCCAGAAACCTACACGGATGCTGCTGGGAATACATACACAATGGAAGAAAAACGCCTTGGGGCCGCTAGACTAATTGCTGATCTCGACACTGAACATACGGCAACAGCTCTAACGGCGTAGATTAAACTAAACCTAAAAAAAAGCACAGTATTCACTGTGCTTTTTTGACTAAAACTTAATCAGGCTTATTGGTTACCCAATTTTCCACCTAATTTTCCACCCATATTATGATGTGCTGGTGGTGTTTGATACTGATCTGCAGGTTGGTTATCTGCACACCCGCCTAAAATTAAACCTAATGCAATTGTGCAAGCTGCTACGATATATTTCATGGTGATATTTCCTTTCAAGGTTGTTGTAACTTGTATTTACTCTCATCTCACAAAAAAAAGCAAGAGAAAAGTCATGAACCCAAGTCTGATTGATTACTTATTGATCTAATTTAGACAGCCAATTCGACAATGCTTCAGAAAACACTTCCGGCATGGTTTCTTGAGCAAAATGCATTGCTTCACCCAGCTCAACAAGCTCCAACTCACAAATATTATCACGAGACCATAATACAGTATCGATGGTCGTAATAAAGCCAGGAATCGCATACATCAATAATTTAGGAATCGGTGTCTCTTGCAACCATGCGGAGTAACCATTAATCAAGTCAACAACATCCGTGCTACCCTCCCCTAAAGGCAAATCTTGCACATACTGCCATAACGGTTTACGGCTGGTGGCATCAGGAAATGGTTCGCGATACTTTTCAATCACATCATGCGGTAATTGGTTAATCGCCCCACTCGGGACTAGTTTCTCAACCAAGTAATCATGCTCAACAATAGCTGAATAACTTGCAGGGGATTGCAACATTGAAGCCAACTGCTGCACAGGTAACGATAACATATCCCAATCAATCGCTGCGCGCACATGAGACTCATAAAAAGCCATCGCCTTCACATTATTCTCATGACGCTTAGCATAATCAAAACCAACCAGAGAACCCCAGCCATGCATTACTAAGGTGATATCTTTAAGGTCAAGCGCTTCAATAAAGGCGTCGAAGTATTTAATATGATCAAAAATGCGGTAATCAATATCTGGCTTATCAGATGCACCCATACCCACCAAATCCAGCGCTATACAACGATAGTCACCTTTTAATTGGTCTATAATATGGCGCCAGAGATAACTTGATGTTGGCATTCCATGAATGAATACGAGCGCTTCACCCTCACCTTCATCGATGTAATGTATTTTAGAACCCAGGATCTCAACGAACTGACTTCCCTGCTTAACTGTCATTAACGTTCCTCATACCAGCTTTTTTAACTCGCTTGATCTGAGACTTCCATTTCTTTGCGATGTTTTCCAATTTGAGCCAACTCCATTAGCTCGCGAACGGCCACGGACAGTATAGCAAAATCTGGCGAATCTACACTGCGCAAATCTGCTATTACTTGCCTTACACGTTGCACAAGTTCATTATTATTTTCCATCCAAGCAGTAATACGACCTGGTATACTTCGAGCGCTTGTTTCAAACTGCAAAACATTAACTGCTAGCTCGCGCTGTACCCAATCCAAATCAGATTTAAAGCTTGCTCTTGCAAGCACTGCCCAGCGATTATCCACTGGATAAGCATTAATGTAATCACGAATTGATAATAATTCAAGCCTGTCAACCAACATAAAATAAGTTTTGGCGACACGGTAAATTTCACAACCACTTGCCGTAGCCGCTTCAACAATATTTAGCGCATGAAACATTGGTACAGCACTGGCCACTTTTGCAGCAACCTGCTCAGGCGCATTAGCTAACATTAGTTGCTGCTTGCGAGCCTCATAGGCTTCACGATCACGTCCAACCAATAACTTCGGTAGACGATTAAATAAACCCGTGACACGGTCTGTAAAATGATCAATTGTCGCATCAATAGTCAAACCTTCTCGGCGATTACGCAACAACCAGCGTATAGAACGACGCACCAAAGCCACGCCTTCTAGCATCATTTGATACTGCACATCCGTCTCAATCTGATAATCTAGCGCCTCAATCGATTGATGAGTTTCAGCTATACGGAAGATCTGCTTCGCACAAGCATAAGCACGAATAATATTGGCTATAC
Organism: Coxiellaceae bacterium; assembly: GCA_029210045.1. GTDB lineage: Bacteria > Pseudomonadota > Gammaproteobacteria > Coxiellales > Coxiellaceae > JARGNX01. Next base: position 336,127 of record JARGNX010000001.1, on the reverse strand, counting down.
CCGCACCTGTTTCATCATGCATCTGATAAACCAAGGTAATCCCCATATCGGAAACCACATGATTACTCAGCTGCGTAGCAATAATTTCTTTATGTAACGGGTGTTGATATATTTCAGCTTCATATTTATCACGCAATAACTGAGGAAATGCAGACAATACAAACTGACGCAAAAATGGATCATCAACCAAGTTTGATTTAAGTATTTCACTCTTTAAAATATTCTTACTGTAAGAAAACAGTACCGACAACTCAGGGCGAGTCAAACCCAAGCCTTCCGATTTACGGTCATGCATTTGCTTTACATTCGGTAAATATTCCAAGCTACGGTTAATTAAACCTTCAGCCTCAATAAAATTCATATAGTGTGCGTACAAGCCCATATCGGCAGGTGACGTCAAAGACAATAAACTAATCGCTTGGTTTTGACGGTAATTATTAGTTAAAACTAAAGTCGATACTTCCTGCGTCATTTCAAGCAACAAATTATTGCGCTGCTCTTCCGTTAATTTTCCGGAGGCAACCAAAGGATTTAATAGGATCTTTATATTGACCTCGTGATCCGAGCAGTCAACCCCGGCTGAATTATCAATAAAGTCAGTATTTACTTTACCACCAGACAAATCAAACTCAATTCTACCCAGTTGAGTCAAGCCTAAATTACCACCCTCGCACATCACTTTAGTGCGCAACTCATTACCATCCACGCGAATACCGTCATTGAAACGATCACCAGCTTCGGCATTTTTCTCGAGACTTGACTTAACAAACGTGCCTATACCGCCATTCCATATCAAATCAACTTTCGCCATCAAAATGGCACGAATCAACTCATTGGGCACAACCACATCTTTATCTATATCCAGCAGTTGCTTTATTTCAGGTGTCAAACGTATGGCTTTTGCAGAACGTTTATACACGCCACCACCAGAGGAGATGATTTTACGATCATAATCATCCCATGATGAACGCGGCAAATTAAAAATGCGTGTACGCTCTTCATAACTTTTTTGTGGGTCAGGATTAGGATCCAAAAATATATGCAAGTGATTAAACGCCGCTACCAATTTTAAATGCGGTGACATCAATACACCATTACCAAACACATCCCCCGCCAAATCGCCAATACCAACCACTGAAATTTCAGCTTTATCCGCATTAACACCTAACTCAAGGAAATGCCGTTGCGCAGAAACCCACGCCCCTCTGGCCGTAATTCCCATTTTTTTATGGTCATAACCAACAGACCCACCGGAAGCAAAAGCATCTTTCAACCAAAACTCACGGTGCAAAGAGATTTCATTCGCAATATCAGAAAACGTAGCTGTACCTTTATCAGCAGCAACGACTAAATAAACGTCGTCATCATCATAATAAATACTGTCCGCTGGGTGAGTAACTGCGTCATTAATTAAATTATCCGTTACATCAAATAACCCACGAATGTAGTTCTGATAGCACTGCACGCCCTCAGCTATAAACGACTCACGATCCATACCAGCCGTTGTTCGCTTAGTAACAAAACCACCTTTGGCTCCTGACGGCACGATAACCGCATTTTTAACTTGTTGCGCCTTCATTAAGCCAAGCACTTCGACACGAAAATCTTCTTTACGATCGGACCATCGGATACCACCGCGCGCAACATTAGAAGAACGCAGATGCACACCCTCAAACCGCGGAGAGTAAACAAAAATCTCATAAGCGGGTAAAGGCAAAGGCATATCAGGAACTTTCGTAGGATCCATTTTTAATGAAATAAATGTTTTTCGACGCCCATGCTTATCACGCTGAAAAAAGTTTGTACGAACCGTGGCATATATAACACTGACATACATCCGTAGAATTCGGTCTTCATCAAGACTGGTCACATCATCCAGCGCTGCTGTGATGCGTCGCTCAATTTGCTCACACTCCAGCTGGCGATCGCCTGTAAAATTCGGATCAAAACGCTGCTTAAATAAATCAACGATCAAGCAAGCAATTTCACCGTTTCCAACAAATGCTTGTTCGATATACTGCTGACTCAAAGTAAAACCGATCTGGCGTAAATATTTGGAATAAGCACGTAACAAGCTCACCTCATGCCAATCCAACAGTGAAGCCACAACTAATTTATTAAAGCTATCATTCTCAACATCACGCTGCCATAAGCGTATTAATGCTTCATAAAAAAGCTGATCAAATTTATCAATATCGCATAATTCAGATAACGTAGAACTCAATATAAAATCGTTAATCCAATAGCATTGGCCGTCATGTGTAACAATTTTAAATGTATCCTCACCTAAAACACGAAAACCCATATTTTCCAACACGGGCACTGCATCAGACAATGGAATAGTAATACGTGGGTGAAACAACTTAAGCTTGATATGATTTTCATCACAATCAGCACTACGATAAAGGCTCATCTCAAGTGGACTACCAGCTTTGCGTAGCTTTTCTATTTTTTGAATGTCATACACAGCATTACGCGGCATAAACGCTTCACGATAACCCGCAGGGAAAGCAATACGATACATTGCTTGTAGTTCATTAGCTGACTCTTCGTCATAAAAAGTGATTAGGTTTTCTAATAAACCATCTTGCCAAGACTGCCCGGTAGCGACCAGACGCTGCTCAATCGCCGCGAAATCATAGTCGCGTGGCTTACTTGAATCTACACGAATCACAAAGTGAATCCGAGCTAATACCGATTCTGAAAAACGAGTATTCATCATCACTTCAAGGGCATCGGTTTCTTCTGCAAGTATCACTCGCATTTGCTCAGCAAGTGCTGTATTAAAGTTTTCACGTGGCACAAAGACTAAAACGGAAACAAAGCGCCCATACATATCCTTACGTGCAAACATCCGAATTCGGCGTCGCTCTTGCAAACGCATAATGCCAGTCGCTAATTCAAAGATCTGATCAGAGCTAGCGTGCAATAAGTCATCACGTGGAAAAGTGGATAATATATGCAATAAGTCTTTACCCGCATGACTCTTAGCAGGCAAGTTCGACATCTGCATTACCTGCGCAACTTTTTCACGTAAGAAAGGAATATTGTTCGGATTGCTGCTGTAAGCAATAGAGGTATACAAACCAATGATACGGCGCTCACCAACCAGCTTACCTTTGCTATCAAACTTCTTTACCCCAACATAATCAGTATATGCCGGACGATGAACGGTAGAGCGTGTATTTGTTTTAGTAATAATTAAACAGTGATCACGAGACAATGCGGCGCTACGCGCCTCCTCAGGTAAGTCAGCATACTGACGCACTTGTTTACCACGCGTATCATCATGCAACACACCCAAGCCAGTACCACTAACTATTTGTTGTGCCTGCTCATCACCCTCACCTACCAAGCAATATTCGCGAAAACCTAAAAAGGTAAAACAGTCATTCAGCATCCAGCTCAAAAACTCTCGGGATTCTTTCATATCAGGAAAGCGTTTTTGTAATGCTGGATCACTATACTCGTCAATAATCGAACGTACTTGCTTTTGAAGCTCAGGCCAATCGAACACCACCCGCTTTACATCATTCAGAATTCGCATTAAGTTTTCTTCGATGTCTTTTAATGCTTGCTCGCCACTTTGGCGATCAATTTCCATATGAATCGGGGCCTCCGCAGAAGCCTCAGGATGCTCGTCGTCATGATCAATTATTTCAACAATCTCGCCTTGCTTATGGATGCACTTAATACCACCAAGATAAATCATTTGATGAATAGTTAATCCAAGGCGCGTTAACTCCATACTCATGGAGTCCACCAAAAATGGCATATCGTTGGTCACCAACTCAACTACAGTATGAGTCGACTGCCAACCATCCTTTTCTTTTGTGGGGTTATAGACTCGCAGTATGGTTTGGTCCGCTGTACGCTGGTGTATCAATTTCCACTGCGAAGAAACGATGCCAAATAGGTCTTCAACTCGATAGTTGGCTAAGTCTTCTATAGATAGGTTGCGTAAAAATATATGGATAAAGCTAAAAAACGCATCATTTTCACCATCTTTTTGATGGTTTTTTGCAAAATCAACGACTTGCTCAATAATTGAGCTGGCTTCATTACTGTGCTTACTCACTCAATCGCCCTCGAAATCGAATGCTAGTGCGCTTTATATTTTGATATTAACTCACTGAATATAAAGGCATTATTTTTGGTTTTTGTCTGATGCATATTGTAACACGTCTTAACACAAAAAGTTAGCCTCGCCAGGAAAACTTTTTCAAGAACAAAACACTACAACCCACAGGGGTTTATGCACTATAATAGCAATCGAGTTTGTCGGTTTTGAACCTACAGCAACAGTTGAGAGAAGGGCAAATCATGCGTGTGTTACTAGTTGAAGATGATGAGTTATTAGGCGATGGCATTTGCAGCGGTCTGAAACATTACGGGCATACCGTAGATTGGGTTAAAGACGGAAAATCCGCACAAGACGCCATTACATCCACCCAAGAAAGCTTCGACATCGTAGTCCTTGATCTAGGACTACCAAAAATGTCTGGGTTAGATGTCTTAAAAAACATGCGCGAACGTAACGTTCCAACTCCTGTCGTTATACTCACCGCCCGAGAAACCATTGACGATCGCGTCAAAGGCCTTGATGCAGGCGCTGACGATTATCTGACCAAACCATTTGATTTAGATGAGCTTTGCGCACGTATGCGAGCTTTGCAACGACGCTCAAAATCCAGGGCGAAACCCCTGCTGACTTATGGCGACATTGTACTAGACCCCGCCGCGCATGTGGTGACATATAAAGGTGAACAAGTACTAGTGTCACGACGAGAGTTCTCATTACTGCAGAAACTACTTGAAAATGCTGGTCGCGTCATATCTCGCGAACAACTCAATCAAACGCTCTATGGTTGGGGGGAAAATATTGATAGTAATGCACTAGAAGTTCATATTCACAACCTACGCAAACGCTTTGGCTCTGACTTGATCCGAACCATTAGAGGCGTGGGCTACATGGCTGAAAAGCAAGACACATGACTCCATCAATTCGCACCTTCCTATTAATCAACTTATTGCTGAGTGTTACACTTATTACCTCCTTAGCGATTATTGGTAATTTATTTTTAGCGCATAATGATATTCAAACACAGCTTGATTTACAGTTAATCCGAACAACAATTCAAATTGAATCCCTATTTAGCGATGGCATTAAGAGTCGTCAGCTTGGGGTGATTCAAAACCATATAGAATCATCCATTACCGCATCACTACATCTCAGCAAAAAAAATCCAAAACTATTAAAGGCGCTTACCGATTACCATGAAAAAACAGGCTTTCAAATTTGGAATAATCGTGGCAAGCTGATTTTACATTCAAAATCAGCCCCAAAAATACCCTTATCTGACGGTAAGCCTGGCTTAACCACGCTGTGGCTAAATGCACAATCGTGGCGCGTATTCACCGTTTATAACAAAATAAATAAACTCACCATCATTGTTGGTGAGAGATCAGATTTTCGCCAAAAACTCGAAAATCAATTAACTCAAGATTCGATTTTAATCATGTTAATCACCTACCCCTTCTTAGGTTTTTTGATTTGGGTGATTGTTGGTCGCGGTTTAGACACACTGAAAAAAGTGGCGCGAGAAGTCAGTCATCGTGCACCAAGTTACCTAGAACCGGTGGATGTTGAATCGGTACCTAGCGAAATTGAACCGCTAGTTGTGGAACTGAATAGTTTATTCACTCGTCTGCAAGAGGCCTTCGATCGTGAAAAACGCTTTGCCGCTGATGCGGCGCATGAACTCAGAACGCCATTGGCAGCACTGCGCACACAAACGCAAGTGGCTTTACGTGCTGACACAAATGAAGACCGCGATGAAGCCTTACGCAAAGTACTCGAAGGCGTGGATCGCGCCACTCACGTTGTACAACAACTGCTAACGCTTAGCCGTATGTTACCGCAGTCCACCATTAACGAACCGACATCCATAGACCTTTCAACAACTGCTGCAGATGTAGCGGCACAATTAGTACCCATCGCGATTGAAAAGAACATTGACCTGGAATTAATTGCTCCAAATGACCCCGCATTAATTCGCGGTAATGCCACATCGATTGGTATTTTAATTCGAAACCTGGTGGACAATGCTATTCGCTACACACCACCAGAAGGCTCAGTAGTCATTGAAATTCAAAAGTCAGCACAAAAAGTGACATTGAATGTTATTGACTCCGGCCCAGGTATACCTAAACAATTACGTGATCGCGTATTCGAACGCTTCTTCCGTGTGATTGGCAACAAAGCCCCTGGCAGTGGATTAGGCTTGGGTATCGTGCAACAAATCGCGCGCTTACATCAAGCTGAAATACAATTACTCACCCCTGCTTCAGGCAAAGGTTTAGAGTTTAGGATTATATTTCCAGCTAATTAATCAACCAGCAAGATAATTCAAATCATGAAAGCTTAACTGGTTCTTCTTATTAATATGTATGTTCATCGCACCAAGCGCGTGAAAAGTAGAAACTATGCGTTTCATAATAGCGTTATTTTTATAAATATAGGCGTGCAAATATTGCCCGCCAACACCTTTGCAATAGAATTCTCCAGTTGGTGGACCGAACTCCTTAAGGCCAATCTGGGCTGTTACGGCTTCTGTTCGATAATTCGCATGTCCCGAATCACTAAAAAAAGTCTTATAACTATCGATCCAATAATCTATACGCCGATTATTAATAGACTCGAACCTACTGAGATATGGCCTATAGTAATTTTGGTTGTTTGGCTGCATAGGAACAATTGAAATAGCCGCATTACTCATCACTACAATTGGGCGATAAACAAAATAATCCGCCACAGCAAGATCAAGCCTGTGTGACTTAATATTATCAGCTAGGCAGCGCATGATTTGTCGCTGTGATTGCAGTGGTGTAGGCTGTGATGACTTTATCAGCATTATGGCACCATACACTCCGACACCCACAGCAGAGAAAGCAATCACATTAAATACAGTCAATAATAGATTCTTTTTAGCCGTATTGACGAATCCCAGCAAATACACAATTAACACGGGAATACCAATAAAAACGGGGGTAACAAAAAAAGCAACACCATCACGAATCAAGCCATCATAAGGAGGATTTCTTAGCCCTAAGCGGTCTACTATAGGCCCTAAATTAATATAAACGTTTAAATGGTAATTGACCAACATTGAAGCCAAACCAACAATCCATACGAAATTACAAAACAGTATCGTAAATAATAAACGTCGCTGCGGTGGCAACAACTGATCGCGAACAACTCCATTTTTTATGGCATGCACCACTACTAAAGTTGAAACCATAAAAAAGAGGATATTAGCACTCATATAAAGAGGATGATGCTTAATGAGCGATGCTAGAAATAACCATAACGCATCAAGTAAATGAAATATATCAAAGCTCACGGTGGCTGCCATACGCATATAAACCAGAGGATTATATTTCCAGATTATCACACCAAGAATGACTGAGATTGCAATAATGCCAATGATTTTGAATTTCGATGCATGAGCCTTATCAGCTAACCGCAGAACAATAAATAAACTTAACATGGCCGGCACAACAAAAGACATAATAAGCAGCACATCTGAGACCACGCCGAATATAACAAGCGACGCCAAAAGCAACTGCAATTTTCTGGAATTTTCATTTTTTAACAGTTGGATACAGACAATCAAACACAACCAGCTAATAAGCAATTGGGTGAAGTGTTGACCAGAAATAAGAACCGATTCCAAGGTGAAATGTATATTTTTAAAGTTTGCAATGATCACCATAGATATTAAGCAACTAGCCATCATCAGTAAGACGGCTTTGGCATTATCAAACAAACACCTGGATAAGGTATAAAAAATCAAGAAGTAAAAACTAAGATTAAAAATAGCATTATATCCGAGCCACTTAACTATATCATGACTAAAAAACGAGAAGATAATGAATGGCACGGTATCTAACAGATTAATTGTGCCGTTTGCTAACCACCACGAAACAGGGCTATGGTGCAACACCACAATGTCGTAAATAAAATGCGGGGCCCAAGTGTTATCAGATTGAAACCAAAAGCCCGGGTTAATATGGTTCATAAAAATAACAACAGAAATACCGGCAAATCCAATAGAGCACGCCAAAAATGTAAAGAAGTAATGTAATTTTAATTTCACGGCAATAGCTTCCTGCAGTAATGACAGTCCTGATTCAACACGGATTGGCCAGTATACTGTGCCCCCCAATTTAGATGCAAGTTTTTGCTAATATCGCGTTTACTTTCTTTACCTTTAAGCCACCTAGCCGATCATAAAAATTTGAACGATTTTGTTATCCACAAATTCTGTGGATAACTCTGTGAGTAGATTGTTTTTATCTATCGCTAAGGCCTGATTTTACGTTAGGTTCAACAGATTGAATACAAACTAATCATAATTAAAACACACTAAATATCAATGACTTACAGTTTTTTACGTTCATTTGGTGCAAAATACACTGCTATTACAGATCCAAATTATTTATTTGAAGCTCACTGTTAACAACTCGCATGAAGTCGTCTACAATGGGGCTCCGTCACAAGGAACTGTTACAAGGGCGCTTACCGCAATGTATTGTGAGATATTTACCACTAGCCTTCCGGGCGATCAGTTAGTCACTCCGAATCGTCGTCTCACAACACGATTACTGCAATGGCATCAACAACAATTTTGTACATCAAAAAGCACGTGGCCAGTACCGCTAATTAACTCCCTACCAGACTGGCTAATGCAATGCTGGCAGGTAGTTGGTGATAAAACCGTTCTGCCGAGTCATTCAAGCTTATTATTATGGCAACAAATTATTGCGCATGACTTGCAATCGCAACCGCTAGTATCAGCGCGCGCACTGGCTGAACTAGCACAATCGGCCTATGATAATTTAACCCAATGGAATTTATCGCTTACTGAAATCACCAAAGCAAAACCTAACCAAGATCATTTACAGTTCCAGCAATGGGCCCAAGCATTTGAACAACAGCTCAAGCAGCAACAATTAATAACCAATCAACAATTACCAAAACTGCTAAGCGAACAATTAGTAAAGACACCTTTAAGTATTAAACGATTACGCCTGTACGGCTTTGATCAAATCCCACCCAACCTATCTTTATTACTTAAACAGTTAGAGCAACACATAGCGATTGAATATATATCACCACCAAAACGTAATAATCACATCAATCGCACCAGCAGCACAACACCCCAACATGAGCTGCACGCCATGGCTACATGGGCAAAGCAGCAATGGCAACAAGGCAAACAGCGTATTGCATGCGTACACCCACAGCTCAGCACTTTACGGCACCAACTGGAGTCAACATTTAAGCAAGTATTTGACCAAGCAACGCCATATAACATTTCCAGCGGTGTATCGCTTGATCAGTGCGACATGATTAACTGTGCGCTCACCTTGCTTGGTCTGCAATGCGACCAATTGGACGTGGCTGTTTTTTCCAGCGTTCTGCGCTCACCGTATATTAATGGCAATGTCATCGACAACGCCTGCGCGGCGTATTTAGATAAAAAATTATTCGACAATGGCCGGCCAGTTATCAACCAGCAACAACTTACCTCAGCGATTAACCATGCGGCTCAAAGCTTTCCAAAGGCGTCACTGCCACAGCGCCTAAGGCATTGGCTATCGTTACAGCAGCAATCACCTAAACGTAATCACATCGCATGGTTACAACATACTATAGAGCGCCTGAATGCCATTGGCTGGCCAGGACAACGCGGCTTTGATAGCCAAGAGCATCAAATCCACCAACACTGGACACAAATATTACAAAACTTTTTGCAACTAGGTAATCATTTGCAATCACCTAGCAATAGCGCGGCGCTGTCGCAATTACGTTTTTTATGTCAACAACACACATTCCAAGCACAAACCAGCGACGAGCCCATCCAAATATTGGGTGCGTTGGAAGCGGCTGGGAATGATTTTGATTGTTTATGGCTGGCGGGCTTAACTGATAACATCTGGCCACCGAGCGCCAAACCTAACCCACTACTGCCTTTTAGTTTACAAACACAGCATCAACTACCACATGCTACGGCACAACGTGAATATGAATATTGCGCACAACTCACACAGCAACTGATTGACGCTAATCCAAAAGTCATCGTTAGCCATGCACAGCAGGAACAAGACACCGCTTTGCAGGTCAGCCCAATCATTCACGCTATCGCTCAAGTTGAGCTGGACTGCGCAGCACCACAACAGCAACAAACCATAACCCAACCTGATCTCGAGCAACTGGATGATGATAGTGCTCCCGCCGTTACAGACCATGAGAATATTAAAGGTGGCAGCTGGATTATTAGCCAACAAGCTAACTGCCCTTTTAAAGCATTTGCCTCCGTTCGATTAGGCGCTGAAGCGATAGGCGAACTACACGAAGGCATAGATGCGCGTGATAAAGGCACTTTAGTACACGCTTGTTTAGATATCATTTGGCAGCAATTAAAGACTCATGCACAATTAATTCAACTGGATGAATTAGCACTTGATCATTTAATAGACCAAACCGTGCAACAAGTATTAAGCGATTTTTCAGAACATACCGAACAGCTCTTTTTGCACAGCGAACAACAACGACTACGCAAACTATTACAGCAATGGTTAGCATTTGAAAAGCAGCGCCAGCCATTTAGCGTGCAATCAACGGAACAACGTTTTGAATACCCCCTACAACAATTAACCTTACGCATTGTTGTCGATCGCATTGATCAACTGGAAAGCGGTGAAACATTAGTGATTGACTACAAAACCGGCATACAATCTATGTTTGGTTGGTTTGATGAACGCTTAACACAACCGCAGTTACCACTCTATGCCACCATCAAATCACTCAATGCCGATGGCCTGGCATATGCTGAGGTAAAACGCGGTAAATTTGCCTTTAAAGGTGTAGCGGCAAATGACATCAACCAAGCTGGTATTAAACCCATTGAATCCATTATTGATAAGGAAACCGGTGAGTTTAATTACTGGTCAGATATGATTAAACATTGGCAACAGCAAATTAGCACGCTGGCTATTGAATTCATTGCAGGTAATGCACAAGTAGATCCAGACGAATCAAGCCAGCCGTGTGGTTATTGCGACTTTCAATCATTGTGCAGGATAAACCACTAATGACCACTATTGCAGATGCTGATATTCGCCAACAGGTATTAGACACAGACCAGTCTTTTATTGTACAAGCACCGGCTGGCTCCGGTAAAACTGAACTACTAACCCAGCGCTTATTAAAATTATTATCTGTGGTGAACCAACCAGAAGAAATTATTGCAATAACCTTTACACGCAAAGCGGCGGCTGAGATGCGAGCACGCGTAGTGGAAGCACTACACTTAGCTCTCGACGAGAATGCAACCGTCGAAGAACATAAAAAAAGCACGTTAGCATTAGCGCGCGCAGTGATTGAAAGAGACAAAAAGCAGCAATGGGGCTTATTAAATAACAGTAATCGTTTACGCATTATTACTATTGATTCATTGGCAGCATTTATTTGTCGTCATATGCCATTACTATCGAGCATCGACCCAAATATTCAAATCAGTGACAACGCGCAACCATTGTATCAAACAGCCATCAAACAACTATGCCAGCAAGCTGAAAATAATAGCGAGCTACAACAAGCGATTACACAATGCCTATTACAGCTTGATAATGTCATGCCCTACTTTGAGAGCTTATTGCAGCAACTGCTAGCTAAGCGTGACCAGTGGCTACCGCATATCATGCCACACTACATGGATCGCGAAGCGCTTAAGCAACAACTCGAAGACAGCTTACAACATATTACACAACAAACATTAACTCGTGTTAGCGATGGTTTTAGCAGCGAGCAACAACAGCAACTACTCGAGCTGCACTGTTTCGCCATGCAGCAACTAGACCCTGAATGTCAATTTGAAACCGATCCGGAATCATTGGAATACTGGCAAGCTATTTCTGACATGCTGCTTACCCAAAAAAATCAGTGGCGCAGCCAGATCACTAAACGCAATGGTTTTCCTGCGGACAAAAAACCGCAAAAGCAACAGTGGAAAGATTTTGTAGCCGCGTGCCAAGGCGACGATGCGCTATTGCCTGCGCTCATTGAATGCCGCCTGTGCCCACCCGATCATTACCACCCGCAACAATGGCGCGTACTGGATAGCTTGTTAACCCTATTGCCGCAACTGGTAGCTCAATTGCAATTGATATTCTCTCAACAACGGCGGTTAGATTTTGTTGAAATTGGTTTAGCCGCTAATCGTGCATTAGGGGATAGCGAACAACCTACTGATCTAGCCTTATACCTCGATTACAAAATTCAGCACTTATTGATTGATGAATTTCAAGACACTTCGACCACCCACTTTCGGCTGATTGAAAAAATCATTAGCGAATGGACCCCTGATGATAACCGCAGCTTGTTTTTAGTGGGCGATCCGATGCAATCGATATACCGTTTTAGACAAGCGGAGGTTGGATTATTTTTACATACGCAACAGCATGGTATTGCGCAGATTAAACCAACCGTTGTTTCACTGGTTAGCAACTTTCGATCTAATGCTCATTTAGTAGAATGGTTTAATCAAACTTTTACCAATGTATTTCCGCGTCACGCAGACATTGATACTGGCGCTATCAATTACCACCCAGCACAAGCTTGCCGCCCCGCTCACGAGGCACACAAAACGCAAGCTTATTTATTGGATGAGTCGGATGCTGAAACTGAAGCACAATGCGTAGTTGACATTATTCAGCAACACAATAATCCCGATGAAGATATTGCCATATTAGTTAAATCGCGCACGCAGCTCATTGAAATTATTCCTGCACTGCGTCAGGCCAATCTCGCCTTTAATGCTGTCGATATTGAGCCCTTACTAATACAACCTGAGATCGAAGACGTGCTGACATTAACGCGCGCCTTATTACACCCAGCCGATCGCGTCGCCTGGTTAGCATTATTGCGCTCTCCTTGTTGTGGCTTACTATTAGCTGACTTGTTAGTGATATGCCTTGCAGCGCACAATAAACCTTTGTGGCCCACCCTGCTGCAATATACCCAATTAACGAATCTGAGCACAGATGCACAGCAACGATTGGCGTGTTGGGTACCACAAATACAATACCTGCTAGAACAACAAGGGCGCTTAGCTTTTGCAGTATGGGTACGTAACGCATGGCAAGCATTAACCTTTAATCAATTGCATGCTGAGCCAACACAACAACAAAACATCGAGACTTATTTTCAACTATTACAAAAGCTATGTGACAACAATGCCACAATCGATTTACAACAAATCGAAGCACAGCTGTTACAAGCGTATACCAAAACGCCGAGCGAACAACACGCTCGCATACACATCATGACAATTCACAAGTCGAAAGGGTTAGAGTTTGATCATGTGATTATTCCGAACCTCGAACGTGGCCCGGTGAGAGACCGGCCCGCTTTACTGTTATGGCTAGAACGCAACCAAGGTCAAGTAGCAAACGAGCTACTGTTAGCACCAATTAAATCACCCGAACAACAAGCGGATGATATCTACCAATACTGCAAACGTATCGAGCAACAAAAACTGGATTACGAAAATGCACGGCTATTGTATGTAGCCGTAACGCGTGCCAAACAATCCTTACACTTAATTAGCACGGATATAGAGAAACCAAAAAATGGTAGTTTCTTAGCGCTTTTACAGCACGCACTAGAACCTATTGCGCAAAGCTACCAGGCCACTGCAGAAAGCCATAATGAATTAGAAGTTGATGATGAATATATAGGTTTCACGCGACTACAAAAACTACCTGAAATAGCAGAGGTAACACTCTCACGCATACTGCCCGATACACAAGTCATTCCACAACTGGATATCGACACCTTACAAATCGAGCAACAATTAGCGCCACTCACTGGCACGATCATACACCAGCAGTTATTTCGTATCGCTAAATATCAGCTGAAAACCATTGATGAAGCCAACGTCATCATGCAGTGTTTACAATTGGGGCTCGATCAACAACAAACTGAGAGTGTTTTACCTACCATAAAAGAAGCCATACAACGCGCACAACAGGACCAACGCGGCCAATGGATATTGGATCCACACCAGGAAGACCAATACGAATATGAGATACAACACCGTGATGATGAAAAATTAAAAACCTTTATCATCGACCGTACCTTTATCGATAACGGTACACGCTGGATAATTGACTACAAATCAGCCAAACCAACAGCCGATCAAACAAACGACGCCTTTATTTGTACTCAAAAACAACAATACTTTGAACAACTGCAGACTTACGCTACACTAATGAGTGAAATAGACCCAACGCCGATCCGTCTCGGCCTGTATTTTCCGCTTTGCGGCTTATGGTCTGAATGGGCATTTCAAACGGAGGCGTTAACTGTGGAGTAATGTTATGGCTGTTGAACTGACTGATAAGCTCGTGGTCGCTATTACCTCTCGCACTTTATTTGATATGCATAAAAGCAACGAACTGTATGAAGACAAGGGCGTTGAAGAATATGCTGAGCATCAAATAAAATATGAAGATAAAATCCTTAGGCCCGGTGCGGCATTCCCATTAGTTAAAAAATTACTAAAACTCAATGAATCTGAGCCGTTGGTTGAAGTGATTTTATTATCGCGTAACAGTGCCGATACAGGCCTGCGAATTTTTAACAGCATACAACATTACGATCTCAACATATCGCGCGCCGCATTCACCAGCGGTGAATCGCCCTACCGTTATATACAAGCATTTGGCTCTCACTTATTTTTATCCGCCAATGCAGCAGATGTAAAAGTTGCCCTTAATGCGGGCTGCGCTGCGGCAACACTCATCGATAGCAGTAGCGAAGCAGCCATCAATCCAGAAATTCGCATTGCATTCGATGGTGATTCTGTTTTATTTTCCGATGTAGCAGAGCGTGTTTTTCAGCAAAGTGGATTAGAAGCGTTTACACACAGCGAGCAACAAGCAGCCGAACAACCCTTACCCGGCGGCCCATTTAAAGGTTTTCTCTCAGCATTACACAAGCTGCAATCACACTTCAGCCAAGATGACTGCCCCATTCGCACAGCACTCGTCACTGCCCGCCAAGCACCAGCACATGAACGAGTGATTCGCACTTTGCGCTCATGGAATATTCGTATAGATGAAGCTTTATTTCTGGGGGGCTTAGCTAAAGGTGAATTCTTACAAGCCTTTGGTGCGGATATTTTCTTTGATGACCAACAGGATCACTGCGAGTCGGCAACTGATAATCATATTACCGCAGGGCATGTGCCCCACGGTATCAAAAATACTACTGACTAACGGCTGAACTAGCGGCCGCTCCTGCAGCAGATGCTGCATTATCAGACGATTTTAATTTTAACTGCATTTTTTGTGCTTTTTGTCCCTGATATTTTCCATGACATTTTTTACTGCATTTACCGCCATGCCTCTTAGCAGGCAATTCGAAATAAACACCACTGTCTTTAGATATTTGCATACGGGTATCAACCGCAGTTTGCAGCAATTGCTTTTGCAGAGCACTAATCTCATCAACTACACTCTTCACCTTTGCTGGGTCATTATTTTTTTGCAGTAACAACGCATTTAACATGGCACGTTTAGCATGTAATTGTTGACGAATCGTACGTGCTTTTTCACGGCCCGCCTTAAAGGTTTTCATAACCGTTGCACGCTGATCAGGTGATAATTTTTTGAGCTGTTGTTTGAGCTGATGCGGCATATGGCATTTACCACTTTTATTATGTGATGAAGCCATTGCAACAGTGGTACCACCAAGCAACGCAGCTGCAGCAATACCGGCAGTAATAAATCGGGAAGTATTCATGGATTTCTCCTACATGTTTATTTAAGTGGTACCATCTTAACGCTACCGTGTAACCCTTCGATGAACCAACACATTAAAATTGTAACAGTTCATTTACATTGTCATTTCTGACTTAATATTGTCATTCCTGGCTTGACCAGGAATCCAGTATTATATGGATCCCTGCTCGGGGGCCAGGATGACAGGCTTCGACCACAATGACAGACATGGTATACTTAAACCTATGAATAAGAACCAAAATCATATTCTGATTGTAGATGACGATAGCGAGATCTGCCAATTACTCGATGAATACCTATGTCAACATGACTACCAGGTCAGCACATCACATAATGGTCAACAAATGCACCAGAAACTATCAGAGCATAATATAGACCTGATTATCCTTGATGTGATGCTACCGGGCGACGATGGCCTGGTGTTATGCCAGCAACTGGTTAAACAATGCAATATACCGATTTTAATGCTAAGTGCTCAGGGTGAAGCAACTGACCGCATTGTAGGTTTGGAGGTCGGTGCTGATGACTATATCAGTAAGCCTTTCAACCCTCGCGAATTACTGGCGCGCATTAAAGCCTTATTGCGGCGGCAAGATAAGGCACAACAAACCGCCACCACATCAACCCGCATGCCTTATTTGCAGTTTTCCGACTGGCATGTGGATCGTAACCGACGCGTGTTAATTAATCCGAATAAAGTCATTGTGGCATTAACCCAGGGTGAATATGATTTACTGATCGCATTATTAGAAAATTCACATCAAGTCTTAACGCGTAATCAACTATTAGAACTGACACGCGGCCGTGAAGCAGGTCCATATGATCGGACAATTGACGTGCAGATTGGCCGTTTACGTAAAAAAATAGAGAAAGACCCTAAGCAACCGCAACTTATTACAACCGTACGTGGCGGCGGATATCAATTTTGTTGCGATGTTAAAACGGTGAGTAGTTATGAATAGAAGCAAACGCAACTTTGGTATTTTATTTATTGGTATGCTGGTAATACTTTCCCTAGCTGCCTATACCTTGATTAATATGATGCAAGTAGATAAACGCAAATTAACGCCGCAACGCAAAGCACACACCTTACAACGCATACAACAAGTCTTATCGCAACATGGTCGAGTGAGACCTGTTTTACAAATGCGTCGCCCAGGATTACACCTCCAGCCAAAAAGCAGCCCACTGCCTGGTAGCAAACAGATCACACAAGCCAATGCCGCATCATTAAGACGCTGGATCAAAAAAAATCCTACTAAAAATAGTTTTAGCATTGCGTTTACTCGACCGGTGCTTAACGGTCAGCAACACTGGTTGATTGTTCGCTTTCGTCCTGATCAATTACAGCACGCCTATCTGCAACTCGATTTTTGGATCTTGGTAGCACTAGGGTTAATTTTTATCGCATTTTGTTTCTGGGTTGTTTACGACTTCAACAAACCTATTAAGCATTTAAAGCAACTGACTGACAAACTTAGCCAGGGCAACTACCCGCTGCAAGTACTCACTGTTGGTACCGATGAAATCGCCCCTATTTCCGAAGCAATAAATCGCATGTCTGCGCGCATTACACAACTATTAAACGACCGCACACAAATGCTCGCAGCTATTTCACACGATTTACGCACCCCCATTACACGCTTACGTTTACGTGCTGAAAGCTTAGATGGTGAACAACAAACCAAAGTATTAAATGATCTCGATGAAATGGAAACCATGATTAAAGGCGTTTTGGAATTTGTGCAATCGGAATCCAACGAAGCTGCTGCGCATTTTGATTTAGTAGCACTACTCGACACGCTATGCATTGAACGCCAAGATTCCGGCCAGGATTGCACATTAGATACGGAATTAAAACATTTAACGTATACTGGCCAAATGTTAGCTTTGCGCCGAACCTTTGCTAACATCATTGATAATGCCATTAAATATGGCCAGCTAGCAAAGGTCTCATTAAGCAAAACCAACGATAAAATACAAATCAAAATCAGCGACGCGGGTCCTGGCATACCGGAAAACGAACAATTACGCGTATTTCAACCGTTTTATCGTGTGGAGTCATCACGCAATAAGGCTACTGGTGGTACAGGCTTAGGGTTAGTGATTGCAAAAAACATTATTCAGCAACACCAGGGGACAATTGCACTGTCAAATCTTTCTGCTGGCGGTTTATGTGTAACCATTGAGCTAAGCTAATTCTTAGCAAGAACAAGTCTGTACTACTTTCCACTAAACCATGGTGTATCAAGGCGCACAGCGTACCTCTTTTACTTCATGGCTCGCTTCACTCCGTTTCGCTGCGCTTTACTTACGCAAAAGAGGTACGCTGTGCGCCTTGATCCATAGCTCAGTTTCAGCACAGCAGCTTTGTCAATCGTTATAAAACTCTACAGAGATAAAAAACAATTATAACAAGAATCTGTTTTCATTTATCACACTGACAAATACTATTGCGATACAACACGCCGCATCACATACTGAAACAGCTTCTATAAACCTTGACCGAAAAGGAGCTTGCGTGAAGATCGATATCGAATTGCGAACACTATTTGATGGTACACATTTTGACAGCTTAATTCTTTTAAAATTGAAACTGCAATTATTACGGGCATATATAAAGCTAACCGACATACCCGACCTCTTAAATAATCTCAAAAAACATAAAATCACTGCTCCAGATAGCGATCAAAAACCATACGTAGATCTTATAGACAGCTTATCAACGATAGATACCAATTTTAATCGCGAATTTGTCATTAAAAATTTCGCACTATTTAAAAATATTTTAAAATTTAACACACGTAAAGATAACAATTTAGATAATTTATTATTATGCTTATTTGCATATAGCATTGAAGTCGAAGGCACCCTCTCCAGCAATAGATACTTAAAATTAAAATTAAAGCACGCCTACCAAGCCTATGAAGAAATAGCTTTTAAAAACGCACCTATACAAATCGATAAGATTATCAGGCAATTTGCTAGCTTATTATTTAAATCTATTGCTGGTCATCCAACCCAGCCTAAAAATGAAGATTGGCTGGATTTGCTACAGATTTTATACGAGCAAAAGGACTGGAATACCATCAATAAGTTGAGTAAATTAGTGAATACCTCTGCGTTAAACAGCATAACCGAAACTGACGAAAACAGGTCAAGCAGTGAGGATGAGCAAGGATACATAACACTACCCACGAAAATATTAACCAGTGATATTATCGAAGATCATATTCCCGGTGGCGACAATCCATTTGCCCTGTTTCATCGATCACGTCCACGTATTCCACCAGAGGAAGACCCATTGAAAGCTTCAGGTGCTAGCTGCGCCTCGCCCAACCCGCTAGTTATTTGAATCTAGGATACTCGGCCTGCCATCTGTTGCACTAAGCCCAATCCTTTATATATCAATGAGGTATACAGCTGCACCAATGATGCACCATGATCTAATCGCCATTGGGCCTCTTCGACTGAATCGATACCACCCACAGAAATGATGGGTAGTTTACCTTGCAACTCCACCTGCAGCTGTTGCAGTACATGACGAGACAAGTCACGCACAGCCGGTCCCGACAAACCGCCAGGCAATTGTTGCTCTGCTAAACCCGGTTGCTTGCTGTGTTGCAACGTTGTGTTAGTAGCGATTACACCATCGATTTTATGACGCAATAGACATGCAGCGATATCACTGATTTCTTGATCCGTTAAATCCGGTGATACCTTGACCAGTAACGGCGTTTTTTTATTGTGTTGCTGTTGCAGTTTTTCAGCTTCGGCAGTTAACTCATCCAATAGCTGGTCAAGCATGTCTTGTTGTTGGATATCACGTAAGTTTTGCGTGTTAGGTGAAGAAATGTTAATCGTAATAAAATCGGCATAAGCATAAACACGCTGCAAACAAACACGGTAGTCTTCAACCGCATTCTCATTTGGTGTGTTTTTGTTTTTACCGATATTCACCCCCACTACACCTGGTAATTGGCGAGCTTTTAAACGCTCAACCAAATGATCAACACCTTTATTATTAAAACCACAAGCGTTAACAACATTCTCATGCTCTACATAGCGCTTCACATGTGGGCGTGGATTTCCTGGTTGTGATACGGGTGTAACGGCCCCTACTTCAATAAAACCAAAACCCATAGCTAATAAAGCATCAATGGCCTCACCGTCTTTATCAAACCCGGCGGCTAAACCAACGGGGTTTCTAAATTGCAATCCAAACAGCTCAATGGGCTTATCGACAGTCTTTCGCTGCAAACGCCGACAAAACCATAATGGTAAATGCTTTAAACAGCTAATCGTAAAACGATGCGCATTATCGGGAGATAAACAAAATAACAACGGACGTAATAATGAATACAAACTATGACACCTTACACTCTTTAGCCCATACACGCAGCATGGCATTACCTTGCTGCTGTAAAGCGAACTTCACTTCACGAACCTCAACACCAATGCCTTCCTGTTGCAGCTGCATCATTAGTGGACCCAAGCTGGGTGATACTTCACCGGTATGATCTAACACAGGAAAAATACGCACTTCACCGCCAACACGCAACATTTCTTTTACCGTTTGCATTTGGTAGTAGCTATCAGGATGGTCGCTAAATAACCAGTGTGAAGAGATGACCAATTCAAATTCATTATCATCATAGGGTAAGCCAGGCATACGCGCTTCTTGATAGCGCTCTTGTTGGCGCCCCATTAAGTAGTCATCAAAAAATAGCTTGGAAGCATCTCGCGCTTCATTTAACAAATTATTTAAAGTGCGGTCTTCTTCGAGGGTATGCTTATGTTCATCGAAGTGCTCTTCTAGACCGACCAACTGGTTATCGATACGATTTAACATGTCATTAGGTTGTAAGCCATAGAAAGGATCTGCACTAATAACGGTCCTACCCAATCGGTGCATTTCAGCATTAAAACTGGAAAAACCAGCTGGATAATCCAAAATCGCTTTTTCTAGGTCCTGATCAGTCAAGTCAAACATTTCTCGATAGTCTTCTAACTCAAACGCAAACGTGAATGGTCTTGATATATGAGCTGACATAAAACAATCCTTTTTATGGTTGACTATCGGTAGCGATCACACAGCGAGTGCGAAACCCCTAATGGTGTAGTATTATACCCACAGTTTCAGTTTTTTACAGCACCGCGAGAAGACAATGGATATAGGTTTAAGTTTTAAGTTTGATGAAATGTACCAAATGCTGCGTGAAAGTGTTAAACAATTTGCGCAACAAGAAATCGCGCCGATGGCGGCAGAAATTGACCACAGCAATCAATTTCCACGTCAACTATGGCCAAAGCTGGGTGAAATGGGATTGCATGGCATAACCGTTGCTGAAGCTTATGGTGGTGTCAACATGGGGTATTTAGCTCATGCATTGGTCATGGAAGAAATCTCTCGCGCCTCTGGCTCAGTCGGTTTGAGCTATGGCGCCCATTCCAATTTATGCATTAATCAATTGCACCGTTTTGGTACAGACGAACAAAAACAAAAATACCTACCTAAGTTAGTCAGTGGTGAACATGTCGGCGCCTTAGCGATGAGTGAGCCTAACTCAGGATCCGATGTGGTCAGTATGCGTTTACGCGCCGAAGATAAAGGTGATCACTACCTTCTCAATGGCACTAAGATGTGGATTACCAATGGGCCTGAAGCCGATACCCTAGTGGTCTATGCCAAAACAGACCCAGAAAAAGGTTCACACGGCATCTCGACTTTTATTATTGAAAAAGGCATGCCCGGTTATAGCACTGCGCAGAAATTGGATAAATTAGGTATGCGCGGTTCTGATACCTGTGAGTTGGTATTTGAAAATTGCAAAGTGGATAAAGGCCAACTACTCGGCGAGCTCAATAAGGGCGTTAAGGTATTAATGAGTGGTTTAGATTATGAGCGTTTAATTTTAGCCGCCGGCCCAGTGGGCATTATGCATGCCTGTTTAGACATTGTGATGCCGTATATCCATGAGCGTAAACAATTCAATCAAGCAATTGGTGAGTTTCAATTAGTGCAAGGTAAGGTCGCGGATATGTATGCCACATTTAATGCATGCCGCAGTTATTTGTATCATACAGCGCAAGCCTGTGATGAAGGCACGATTACCCAGCAAGATTCAGCGGCGTTGATTTTATTTGTATCAGAACGTGCGACCCAGATGGCACTGGATGCCATTCAGTTACTGGGTGGTAATGGTTATATTAATGAGTTTGACGCTGGGCGCTTATTGCGCGATGCCAAGTTATACGAAATCGGTGCTGGCACCTCGGAAATTCGCCGCATGTTAATTGGCCGTGAATTATTTAAGGCCACCGCTTGATATCGTCTCGTCATTGCGAAATACGTCATTGCGAGGAGCTTGCGACGAAGCAATCTAAGCTTCTGTCATGAGATTGCTTCGTCGCAAGCTCCTCGCAATGACGGGTCCAACTGTCACCCCGGACTTGATCCAGGAAGTTTGTCACCCCGGACTTGATCCAGGAAGTTTGTCACCCCGGACTTGATCCGGGGTCCACATAATAAAGGAACAAAAAATGTCTACAGACCCAATCGTTATTGTCGCTGCTAAACGTACTGCCATGGGCAGCTTTGGTGGTGCCTTCAAAACCACCCCCGCTGCTGAATTAGGTGCAGCAGCCATTAAAGGTTGCCTAGAACAAGCCAATGCCGTCAACCCGGAGCAAGTTGATGAAGCCTTGATGGGATGTGTATTACAAGCGGGTCAAGGCCAAGCGCCAGCACGTCAAGCCGCATTAGGTGCGGGTTTACCGTATGCCACCGGCTGCACAACAATTAATAAGATGTGTGGCTCAGGATTAAAAGCGGTAATGATGGCACACGATGCCATCGTTGCTGGCAGTGATGACATAGCTATTG
The DNA here is from genome assembly GCA_029210045.1 of Coxiellaceae bacterium. Classification (GTDB taxonomy): domain Bacteria; phylum Pseudomonadota; class Gammaproteobacteria; order Coxiellales; family Coxiellaceae; genus JARGNX01. The sequence goes on along the minus strand of JARGNX010000001.1, from coordinate 313,368 downwards.
CAGGCGGCATGGAATGCATGTCAATGTCTCCTTACTTACTACCCAACCATCGGTTTGGTAAACGCATGGGACATGACACAATATATGACCATATGTTCCTTGATGGTTTAGAAGACGCGTATGACCGTGGTTGTTTGATGGGTACATTTGCTGACAAGTGTGCGGCGAAGTATGATATTAGCCGTCAAAACCAAGATGACTGGACCATTCGATCATTGGACCTGGCTAAACAGGCCAGTGATAAAGGATTGTTTGACGATGAAATAGCCGCGATCACTATTAAGCAGGGTAAAAAAGAAGCAACGATAACCGTAGATGAAGGCCCACAAAATGCTCGCCCAGAAAAAATCCCGCAATTGAAACCGGCTTTTGGCAAAGGTGGTACGGTAACCGCCGCTAATGCCAGTTCGATCTCAGATGGTGCCGCCGCGGTGCTGTTAATGCGCCAATCACAAGCGCAGGAATTAAACCTACCAATTCTTGCCACCATTGCCGGTCACAGCCAATACGCACAAGAACCCTGTTGGTTTACCACCGCCCCTGCTGGCGCCATTGAGGACTTGCTAAAACAGCTCGATTGGCAGGTCAATGATGTGGACTTATATGAGATTAATGAGGCCTTTGCCGTGGTTACCCTGGTCACTCAGCAGCAATTACAAATTGATCCTGAAAAAATCAATGTCTGCGGTGGTGCCTGTGCATTGGGTCACCCCATTGGTGCCTCAGGTGCACGCTTATTAGTGACATTAATTTATGCACTTAGACGCTTAGGGCTGCAGCGCGGCATAGCCTCATTATGCATCGGTGGTGGCGAAGCAGTAGCGCTAGCTATTACAGTGGACCCAAGCTAGACCTTAAGTCTATGCTAAGCTAAGTCAGATAATATAGTTATATGTTTTGCAGTATTATTAAGAACTTAACTAGAAATTGAGCACGAAATGGCGAAAAAAAAGCAACCTACACTTAATGCAGCTCCTAAGCCTACTCCTAAAAAGGCAAAGAAACTCGACAAAGACCAGCATGAAGTGCAGCGTCAAAAAGTTAAAGTGTTAGATGCTAAGCAAGAACAGCAACTACGATCTGACCCAAACAAACAAGCTGGTACCAGTCTCGATTTAGCAAGAAAAGCAAGGCTCGCAGCAACAAACCCTGCAGTTGCAAATCAGTTACAACGAACCCTGCAACGCCAGCCCGGCAAAATCAACCTGCTTCCTCAGGCGACACGTCAAATGATATCTGGCCCCTCACAAGGAAACCTAACAATTTCTGAATCACTGAGAAAGGGTAGACCACTAACACCACAACAATCAGAAGTAATGAACGAACAAGGCGGCGTAGGCAGCCAGTCAACCAATGCAGCAACGCCCGCTACCAGCCCAGAGCCCGCGCCTGAAGCCCCGAAAAAAGATGATGAAGAGCCGAAAATAGGCAGTGATGAACGCAATAATGACCTAGCCAGCTCAAAAGCCGGGACTAATTCGCCAGCAGCTGATACAACACCCAACCCTGTTGCAACGATCCCGACCCCAAAAGAATAAGAATGCAACCGGAGATAACCAGAGGAAAATCTAATGCCAAACGAAGCTAAATTTACCGCTCCCAGTCAACAGCCGGCTCAGCTAAAGCAAGCAATTACCGACTTGGTCAAGGAACAAAATTCAAACTCAGAAAGCAAAAGCAGTGGCAGTGGCGAATACCACAAACCTATCAAAAGTAGCAACCTGGTGGAGTTCGCTATAAAAACCGCAGTAATCACAGCTAAATTCATGAAAAAAAATCCTGACATGTCATTTGGCGACGCACTGAAAAATTCCTTTAAATTGCAGTTTGGCAAATATAAAAAATCAGATAGCGCTAAAGAGAAAGAAACCGAAGAAAAAGTTACAAAAATAATGGAAAAGCTAAAAAGAGATTACCCTGATGTCTTTAAGGCAGCCGCCGATCAACCAGTAGAACCAGATATTCAAGCAGGAATAGATGGAACAGCGGAAACTGAGGCTACACCCGGGAGCGCAGAAGAAGAAAAGGAAGATGCCGAAGAAGACACCGCTGAAGAAGTACAGGGAGAAGAAAACAGCGGGGCCACAGCCCCCACACCAGAAGGGCCTGTAGATGACTCACCAGAACAGCAAACAAACCCAGAGACTCGCACAGCAGCTCAGTCTGAACAAAATGCCGAACACGGGGCCGATGGTCGACAAGCAAGACAGGGTGATACTCCAACACCTAAGCCCTCAACACCAAGAGCAGGCATGACAGGGACTGGCGGCGGTTAAACAACCCACTCCATTACAAATCCCAACAATTCAGGTATGATAGCTGCTGTTAAATAGGCAGCTTTTCAGGGATTTTCAATGGCCAAAATAGAGTCAAAAATTAATTGCACCGATCCATTATTTAAAACCAACCAACAAGCCATGCAAGGTTTAATCGACGACCTCGATAACCAGCTGGCGCATATTAATCAAGGCGGGCCAGCCAAGGCGCAGCAACGTCAACGCGATCAAGGTAAATTATTGGTACGTGAACGCATTGATTTATTATTGGATCCCGGCTCACCGTTTATGGAGTTATCGGCATTTGCAGGCTATGAGATGTATCCTGATGAAGTCCCTGCTGGTGGTTTGATTACCGGCATTGGTCATGTTGAAGGTCAAGAGTGCATGATCATTGCCAATGACGTGACAGTTAAAGGCGGCAGCTATTATCCGATTACTGTTAAGAAGCATTTGCGTGCTCAAGAGATTGCGGAAAAAAATCATTTGCCGTGTATTTATTTAGTGGATTCCGGTGGCGCTTACCTACCGAAACAAGATGAAGTGTTTCCGGATCGCGATCATTTCGGCAAAATATTTTACAATCAAGCACGCCTATCCGCGAAAGGCATTGCGCAAATTGCTGTTGTCATGGGTTCGTGTACAGCGGGTGGCGCTTATGTGCCAGCGATGGCTGATGAATCAATTATGGTGCGTGAACAAGCGACGATTTTCTTGGCAGGTCCCCCATTAGTTAAAGCCGCTACTGGTGAAGTAGTGAGTGCAGAAGAATTAGGTGGCGCTGAAGTCCACTGCAAACAATCAGGTGTTGCTGATCACTATGCGACTGATGATCATCACGCGCTGCGTATTACACGCCAAGTGGTCAAAAACCTTAATCGCAAGAAATCGATTAGCTTAGCCACGCAAACACCGATTGATCCCGCTTATGATACCGAAGAGTTACTTGGCATTATCAATGTTGATGTGCGCAAGCCGTATGATGTACGTGAAATCATTGCACGTTTAGTCGACAATTCCGAGCTGGATGAATTTAAAGCCTTGTTTGGCGATACGCTAGTGTGTGGCTTTGCTCATCTCTATGGTTACCCGGTAGGTATCATTGCCAACAACGGTATTTTGTTTTCTGAATCGGCACAAAAAGGCGCGCACTTTATTCAGCTGTGTTGCAAACGTAAAATCCCATTGATCTTTTTACAAAACATCACTGGTTTCATGGTCGGTCAAAAGTATGAAGCCAAGGGAATCGCTAAGCATGGCGCCAAGTTAGTGACAGCGGTAGCCTGTGCTGACATACCCAAATTCACTGTATTGCTCGGCGGCTCTTATGGCGCAGGCAATTACGCCATGTGTGGTCGCGCCTATGACCCAAATTTCTTATGGATGTGGCCCAATGCGCGCATCTCGGTCATGGGCGGCGAACAAGCCGCCAATGTATTGGCTCAAGTCAAAGAAGAGCAATTAGCTCGCCGCGGTGGTGAATGGGATCCAAAAGAGAAAGAAGCGTTTATGAAAAATTTGCGCGACACGTATGAAGCGCAAGGTCACCCCTACTACTCCAGTGCTCGATTATGGGATGATGGCGTGATTAATCCGCTTGATACCCGCCGCATATTAGGCTTGGCCTTGTCGAGCTCGCTCAATGCACCGATGAATGACTCGACATTTGGTGTGTTTAGGATGTAAATATGTCATCCCGGATCAAGTCCGGGATGACAAGGCAAGTCCCTGTCGCCCTGTGCGCCTTGATAGTAACTTCAGCGATATTTACTTCATTGAGTGCATAATCTCATAACGGTTTTCATCAGGGAAATACTGTCGCCGCCCCAGCTTAACCAAATCACCACCATAGATATGCAATGAAATCGTCGATTCGCAATCAGAATTATTCACCACGCAATGCAAACCATCATTAGGTAGCGTCATCACGGCTCCTGCATCGACAGTTACTTTTTTACCTTTTTCTACCGTTGCGAATCCAGGCTCGCTACGATCATCGGTACGATGCCATAAGGTATGCGTTTCTTGCCCCTGCGCCACACCGATTACTGCCCAGGTATTATGATCATGCACACAACCCTCATCGCCTTTGCGCCAACAGATAACGGTAATCAAAATATCGTCCTTATCACCCTCATACAGCGGATAGATATCTTCATCCGTTTTGCAGCGGCAGTACTCGGGTTTTATCCAGTCGGGGTTTTGTACCCACGGGGTAATAATGGCTTGAACCTTCTCTGTAATGCTTGGATCATTTTTATATTGATCAAAGCAACATCGTAACTCTTTCACTAAAACATCTAAATCTTGGTAAGTCTCCACCATGTGTATTCCTCTTTATCGTCTGCCGAGATTGCCGCGCCACTGCGTGGCTCGCAATGACGGCGCAGCCATTGCTCGCTGCATAGGCTAAATCAAAGTGTTAAAAAGGTAAAGAACGAAATTTGTACTAAACTTTAAATCGACTTCAGACGGCTTAAGGGACAAAACCATGTTAAAACGAATTGTACTTTTATTGATCAGCATCTCCTTTATCACCCTCAGCACAACAGGCCTTAGCAAACCCACACAATCATGGAATAGCTGGGTGCGTGACTTTAAAACCGAGGCGATGGCAGATGGCATTAGCGCGCACCTATTTGACCAAATATTCAATGGTTGGCGCCCTAACAAAAGCGTGACTAGCCTCGATCGCAATCAACCCGAGCATCGCTTAACCTTCTTAAAATACCGCAACACACGCGGTGAACCCTACCGCATTACCTTAGGCAAACGCGAGCTGCGTAAACGAAATCGCTTATTAACTGAGGTCAGCGATCAATATGGTGTCAGTAAATGTTATCTCTTATCGTTTTGGGGATTAGAAACCAGTTATGGTCGTTACATGGGTCGCTTCTCAACCATTAAAGCCTTAGCCACATTAGCCTATGATGGTCGTCGTGCCACATTTTTCCGTAAGGAATTACTCTACGCCCTACATATGGTGAATGATGGTCACGTTGATCATAAATCACTAAAAGGTGAGTGGGCCGGCGCTACTGGTCATCCACAATTCTTACCTTCTAGCTGGCATAAATTTGCGGTTGATTATAACAACGATGGTCGCAAGGATATTTGGAACAGCATGGGTGATGTATTTGCCTCAATCGCCAACTACTTAGTACAAAATGGTTGGAAAGCAGGCGAACCGATTGCTGTTTCGGTAACCGCTCCAAAAAGCTTCAACCTAAAACAAGACAATGATAAAAACAGAATCAAAGTCTTTAAACCAGTAAAAGAGTGGTTAGCAGAAGGCGTTAAGTTAAAGCCTGGCGAAATGGTACCAAATACCAATTTACAAGCCGCGCTGATACGCCCTTATGGTGGACCTTCAATGTTAATATTTAATAACTTTAAAGTGATTATGCGCTGGAACCGCTCTACCTATTATGCCGGTACCGTTAAATACGTTGCTGACAAAATTTGTTCGTAAAAGTTAGACCCTCTAAAAACTCCATACTTACGCCGGTACTACACCGGCGTAAGTCTTTTTATCCTATGGCTTAGAGCTGTTTAACGCTCACCGGGTCCTGCTCATTTTGTAGTACTTGTTGCGATGGCGGCGCTGTCGCTACCGCACACGGCTGTGAGCGCATACCAATGCGAGGCCGACGACTACAGAACAAACCATGATAAGCGGCCGTTACTCGTGCACAACCTGTGATGCGTCTATCCGATAAGAAACCTATATGCTTCAACTGCACGACTGTTGTTGAACGCAAATAACTGCGTTGCGTTACATTACCTTTTTTCTCAGGCCATAGCACCTGCCTTTGATGCAAAGCATCCAACACGCGGTGAATAGCCGGCAAATCACGTGCATGCTCAATTGCCTCACACGCCACATCAATATGTTTGCGCACGACAGGCACATCACGCGAGAAACGCATATCGCCGTTCATTTGCTTTTGCAGTAAACCAATCACCTTCTGTTTGTATTCGGGCAGCTCACGATCATTAACATTGCCCTGTGATGCATAGCTAGGCTTAATAGCTACTGCCACCCCTCTCACCACATCAGCAGTGGGTTTCTCTTCAACACATTCCATATAGCTAGCTTCACCTGGACGCAACAATGCCAAGGTTTCAGCATGTACTCCAGCCAAATCAACCGGTGATTGTTTTTGCCTATTGCTGCTATAAATATTGGCACGGTGAGCCAACAAAGTAGCCACCTGTTCTGTGTGATGAAACAAGCTCGCTACAGCCAGTGCGCTATCACCCCTATCGTCTAAACGATTCACTAGTGCTGTCGACATATGTGGCTGCGCTAACAACAGATTCAATGACTCCGCTGAGTCTGCGCATGCTGCATAATGCAATGCTGTTTTACCCTCCTTGCTACGTAAATTCATGCGTAACTCTACGGCTTGATATCTCAATAGCATTTTTACCGCTGTAGGTCGATTGTATTTTGCGGCCAACATCAATGGCGTATAACCCCATTTATCTTGGTGATTCAGGTCTTTGGTCTGTGCAACCAGCTGCCGAACCACCGCATCATCAGCACCGTTTTTTAGCGCACAATGCAGCGCCATTTCTTTGCCATCTGGGTATACATAGTCAGCATCGGCATTACGCGTAATCGCATTATCTGCTAATAACCGAGTCACCATCGCGTTATCTGGGCAATCTGCCGCCCAAATTAAGACATGATTAAATCGTCTTTTCTCAATGGAATACCATTGCAGGCCTTTTTCAATCAATGCTGGTGACGCAGGTACTTTTGCATATTGATGTAGTATATCCATTAATTCAAAATAGCGACCCTTACTAATCTCTTGCGCCAAAGGGCGATGCGCCAATAAAACATCTAAAACACTATGCCCTTCATGTTGCGCATTAAGCAGTTGACGGTATTGCGCATTGTCGCGGCTGTATTTTTTAAGATTCTTTAATAAAGCAACAATATGGTCAACAGTGTTTGGGTGCGTTATTAGCAAATGGCGCACCATATCGATCAAAGGCTTTGGCTCATCAGCAAGACGCGAAACTAGTTGAGCACCAACCTCGGCATAATGTTTTTCTTGTGCTGTATTGCGAAATTGGTCCACGCCAACCATGTCGTAGAAAATATTATAAGCATTCACTGATTGAGAAGCCTTCTCAACTAACGCTAAACATTTATCCAGACTTAGCGTTAGGCGATGCAGTGATACTTTGTTTCGAATCTGATTATCTGCATAATAAAGGGATCCAGCCTGAATAGCCCAGTAAGCAGGATTCGTTGCATTGCTGTAATCACCGGCATAAAATCGCTCCCCTTTGCCCTCACCGCTGTCGGGCACAATCAATTGCAAATGACCCTTGATAAGCCTTTCAAAATCCTTCCTCTCAAATGTAGCAAGCAAATCTTCTACTGTAATCGCTTTATAGTCTTTCCACTTCGGCATAACCATACCCCTATCACTTTATATTAGGAGTTACTATACAAAAAACCATCAAATAGAATAACCGGGTTATTCGAAACGGATTGTTTCCTCTAAAGAAACAGTTATGGGATCAAGATTTGACCCCAGGCGATATTAAATGTCTCACTAAAGTGGTCCTGGCCAGGCAGAATTACCTCTTTTACAGTACCTGGCGCCTGTTGCAAGCGCTGATAAAATAAATCGTGGCCTTGTCGCATCTGCGGAAATTCTTGCTCACCCACTGCCAGAACAAACGGCGTATAATTCCCATTGGTTTGATTTACTGGGCTAAAATAGTGCGCATCTGCCATTGAATCCAATGCATAATTCGTGACACGTGGTATCGAATTTTCAAAATCATACACGCCACTCACTGGCACACACAGCTTAATGGTATTCGCTGGGCAGCCATTGGTCTCTAGCTCATCATGGTTTAACGCTACCCAGCTGGCTAATGTACCACCGGAAGAATGGCCACCTAGAATAATATTATCCGGATTGCCACCGTATTCTGCGATATGGTGATACAACCAGCTAACGGCTAGCGTAACATCCTCGATTTGCTGTAACACACGAACTTGCGGTGCTAAGCGATAACCAATCGATACAAAGATAGCAGGTAGATCAGTAATACCAGCCGCCATATGACCACTGATACGCTTATCGCCATTGGTGAAATAACCACCATGCACAAAAGCAATCACAGGCAAAGACGATCGGGTGTTATTTTTTGGTAAATAAATATCCAACATCTGGCGTGATTCACTGCCGTATTGCACATCCAAGTGCTTTGGCAGATCGGCTGTAAGGGATTCTGTTAATTGTAACGATTGATCAGCCCATTGTTGAGCAGGTCCTGGCCATCGAGGTTGTTTATCATTTGACATCTATGTCTCGCGCTGTTCAGTGTGTTTCAAATCAGCTATTATAGTGACAATTTTAACGACGTGCGACTTTTATGGAATATATACAACTTTTTGTAGATCAAGAGATCGGATACTTATCAATCGACCGCCCAGATAAGCATAATGCATTCAACGCCGAGCTAATTGGTGAAATCAAAATCGCCCTGCAACAGCTAAACGATAATGACGATGTCCGTGTAATTATCATCCGCTCAACCGGTAAAAACTTCTGTGCCGGTGCTGATTTGAATTGGATGCGTGCCATGGCAGATTTTAGCCATGAAGAAAATCAAAAAGACGCGCAGCTACTCGCCGATTTGTTTTATCAAATTTATAGTTGCCCCAAACCCACTATTGCATTGACCAATGGTTGGGTGTTAGGTGGCGGTATTGGCATTGTTTGCTGTTGTGATTTCGCGATTGGTGCCACTAATAGTACCTATTGTTTTTCCGAGGTTAAGCTAGGCCTGGTGCCCGCTACTATCTCACCGTTTGTGATTCGAAAAATTGGCCTCGATGCAGCCAATCGGTATTTTATAACTGCCGATAAATTCGATGCTGAGACAGCGCTTGACTTGAACCTCATTTGTGAAGTGGTGACTTTAGGCGAGATGGAAGATCGCGGTGTGGCGTTGGCTAAGCAAATTATGCATAACGGCCCTCATGCGATTCAAGCTAGCAAAGCATTAATGCGCGATCTGATCCCATTACGTACGGAAACGATTGAGCAAACCTCTGCATTAATTGCCAAATTGCGCGTATCACCTGAAGCACAAGAAGGCTTATCAGCCTTTCTAGATAAACGCCAACCGAACTGGATTAAAAAATAGTGTCATTTGAAAAAATATTAATTGCTAACCGCGGCGAGATCGCTTGCCGTGTGATTGAAACCGCAAAAAAACTCAATATACAAACCGTTGCTGTGTATTCAGACATCGATGCCCATGCGAAACATGTCGCTTTAGCGGATGAAGCCTTTTGCATAGGGCCAGCCCCCAGCAATCAAAGCTACCTTTGTGGTGATAAAATCATCCAGCTGGCTAAAGATTGCGGTGCGCAAGCCATCCACCCTGGTTATGGTTTTTTATCAGAGAACGCAGGATTCGCACGCGCTTGTGACAAAGCCGGCATTAAATTTGTTGGTCCCAGTGGCGACGCCATTGATGCTATGGGCTCAAAAACGCAAGCCAAAATTTTAATGAAAAAACAAGGTGTGCCAACCACACCTGGTTATGAAGGTAAAAAGCAGTCTGTCAAAGAACTCAGCGCTGAAGCAGAAAAAATAGGTTTTCCTGTATTATTTAAAGCCTCTGCCGGTGGTGGTGGTAAAGGTATGCGCTTGGTGACTGAAGCCGCTGAATGTGCTGACGCCATTGAAAGCGCTAAACGTGAAGCCGCTTCCAGCTTTGGTGATGATGAGTTATTAATTGAAAAATACCTCGACAAGTCGCGTCATGTTGAAGTACAAATCTTTTTAGACGAGCAAGGCAACGGCGTTTATTTATATGATCGCGACTGCTCAGTGCAACGCCGCCATCAAAAAATTATTGAAGAAGCCCCCGCACCAGGCATTAGCGATGACATCAAGAAGCAAATGGGTGAAGCCGCATTGCAAGCGGCACAAGCAATTAATTACTGTGGCGCCGGCACCGTTGAATTCTTATTCGACGCACCAAATAGCTTTTACTTTATGGAAATGAATACCCGCTTACAAGTCGAGCACCCTGTCACCGAAAAAGTCACCGGCTTGGATTTGGTTGAATGGCAACTGCGTGTTGCTGCAGGCGAGACGCTACCACTACAACAAAACGAAATTACAGTAACAGGGCATGCATTTGAAGCACGTATTTGTGCTGAAGATCCGTTTAATAACTTTAATCCATCTTGCGGACATATCGATATCTTACACATGCCAGAAACCAATGAGCATGTACGAGTCGATAGTGGCATTCGACAAGGTGATGATATCAGCCCCTACTACGACCCGATGATAGCCAAACTCATCACCTGGGACCACGATCGCGAAAGCGCTTTGCAACGCCTACACGATGCACTCACTGACACTGTGATTGTAGGTGTGAGTAGCAACGTTGATTTATTAGCCGCCATTAGTCAACACGATGATTTTAAACAAGCCAAGTTAACCACTCGCTTTTTAGATATTCACCCGCATCTGATGGACCCAACCACCGAGCTCACGAATGAACAACAAGCCATTGCAGCGATTGGTTATATGACGCTGCGTCGTTTGCATGCACGTCGCTTACAAAACAACAGTAATGACGGCAACTCGCCGTGGTTTGATACCGATCACTGGCGCATGGGTAACGTATCAGAAAATGTATTGCTATGGTTTCGTGATGAACCTATTAGCTGCACCATTGCACACGCCAAACAACCGCGACATGCACTGCTAACCCTTAGCGATAATAGTCAGTATGACGCCTCGCTCAAATGGCACCAAGGTCATTGGTTTGATTTCACACTCAATGACAACCCGATCAAAACACGTCTCTTACTGCACCACGATCAACTTTTTATGTATATTGACGAAAAAACTTTTGTGTTGGATTGCATTCCACCCGGCTCGGGAGACTTACACCACGGCGCTAATAGCGAGCTATCAGCACCCATGCCTGGCACAGTGATTGAAGTCGTAGTCAAAGCTGGAGATACAGTCGCTGAAGGCGATAAGCTCGTAGTGATGGAGGCCATGAAAATGGAACACACCATGAAAGCGCCCTATGCTGGCAAAGTCACTGAGGTCTTTTTCGCCAAAGGTGATACGTTTCGCGAAGGCGACGAGTTACTACAAATAGAGCCCAAATAAACCCCTGGGATTTACGATTAGTGGTCGTAATGTGACGTGCTATTAAGCATAAAATCAATCAGTTAGAAAGAATTTGTTTTTAATATTGCCTTAAGTCTAACTCAGTACAATACTAGATATATCGAAATTGTATTGAATGACAGGCATTAAGCATGAGTAGAGAAAAATCAGATCCCGCATTATTTAAAACCATCACTCCAACGCCCCTGCATAGCTGGTTAACTGACAATAAGGCCCCTCAATTTTCTGACAACAGCTGTGTGGCATCCTGCCTCAGTCATTTATTTATTGCCCACTACATAACTCGCCATCCAACCTCTGACTTACACGAAACAGTAACAGCCAACCAATTACGCTTACTCACCGAATTAAGCATTTATGACGAAATCGCCGAAACAAAAAGTGAAGAGAGCAGGGGTATAGCAGACCCAATGAAACTACTCAATCTGCTATCGGGCCTTTGTGAGTTCAGCGTTATCACTACAACTGAAACACCGGCTGACGTTAGGACTCAGCTGGAAATGCTACCTCCTGAAGCTATTAACCGCGAAGACGTATATACCTTCGAGCCACCTGAGGCACGCAGCTACTACCTATTACTAATTAATAATCACGCCACCTTATGTTACTACGAAGCTAACACCTTCTTCCGATATGACAGCGGCGCTCCTCAAGATTCAAAATTATCCGTTGCCAACATGACCACACTTGCGCAGTTAAACGGCATTGCAATTCGTCTGGATTGTAATTGGGATGAAGTTGATGCGTATATCGCTAAGAAATTCTCCGAAACACATTCGGAATATAATTTAAAATTAGGAAATCTTAGTTCCATTGTTACAATAGAGCAACTGTTACAATTATATCAACTGCTGAGAGAACCATTTGCTGAGTTTGCCAAAACGACTTTAGACAAATACACAATAGATGCATTTAATCACTACCTTCCTACAAGAACATTTGGGTGGTTGCTTGGTGAATGCTCAACGCCCTCGACCGAAAGTGCTAGCACTAAAAGATTGCCAACTACGGTTGCTGATTATTTAGTCGTTCAACAATATATAAAACCCGTTGAAACCCATAAAGCCTTACGCTTAATATTAGAAGGAGGTTATACAGATAACCTTTATACACAGAGCCTGCTAACTTTAGTAAGAAATTTAGATGACCGATTTGAAAAAGAAAAAAGTGTTATATTGAAACCATTAGTCGAGCGTCTAGAGCAAAATAGCACCGATGGCGGCTTAAAACCTTTTGTCATTAACGCCGACAATGTATACTTCCATCTCGAAGCCTGCAAACTATACAGGCTCGATTTGATTGAACCGACCATACGACTAATCATTAGTGAACCCTATGCTTCAAAAATATTCACCGACATTTATCATGGATCAGTAGATGTTTTAGAGTACGTGATGAAAGAAGCCAAAGTAGATACCGAACTGCTCGACACCGCAATGACCATCATTAGAAGCCATGCAAATATCACCACTGATACACCGGCCTTAACGGTAAGTCCAAGCTAACAAGCAACCGCCTATGTTGGATTACTGCCCCTCAGCGATAGAATAGCAACTACCTCTTCAACAATTCGATCATAGCGCTTGACACCACCGCCATCTTTTTTATTTAAAAAAGCAGTATAAACATACCATTTCAATGCAAGCGCTTTCTCATCAAGTATTTCATGAGCATAAAGTTTCGCCGCAGAAAATGCAGCCTGAATGCACCCTTGATTAGCTGACAATAAAAACAAATCTAGGGCCACATTCAACCGATCAACCACAGACAATTCGAAACCTGCCCACCTTATTTCATACATGTGCCCTAAATTATAGGTTGCATACAAATCACGAAGGTGATGAACTACTACAGGTTGATATACCGGTTGATTCACTGATTGATTTACTCATCGGCGGTGGAGGAAATAGGCTCGTACCCCCCAACAACGTATGAGCCGGTTGTTTTTCCTCCTCTACACCCCCTGTATCGTCTGCAGGTGTAGCTGCTTCAGCTTTATCCATATACTCAGTCTCTATAACGAAACGCAACGTGCCGTCAGATTTGAAATACGCTTTTTCCAATGTTTGGCAAGCTACCAACAGCTGACGATAGACAGCATTATCACCAAAGTTTTGTTTAAAGCGCCAACATTTTATATAAGCGCGATACAGTGCACTCAAGGATTTTAACTGTTCAAAAGTTTCAAAAACAAACTTATTATAACCAAAGGCATCCGGTGCAGGGCAATTTTTCAAATAGCCATTCATCAGACGTGTATTCTCTTTTAAAAGACCCAAAATACTCCACATGTCTGCAAGGGACTCAACATAGGGATCTCTATTTCGTTGATCATATTCTTGTAGCCAGCGTTTTTGTTGCAGCTGCCGAAGCTTAGCTGTCATCTCCACCACATATTCACTGCCTGCAGCCGGTACTTTTGAGTGTTCACACAGACCATATACCTCAAGTAGCATATCAGTTAAGGCACGATGAATCGCATCGTCTTCAGTTTTACGTGCCAGTTCAATGCGGTTCAATTGTTGATATAACCATTTGTCTTGTTGCCATAGGTGAAATATTTCCAAACATAACGCTGACTTCTTCATAATACCCGAATGAAGCAATTTACCTTTGTATGTTTCAAATCGCATACTGACATTAGTTGCCGCCCCGTAGGTAGTCTTAAGTGCTATGTCACGATCCATACAGGGCACAGCAATCACCTCACGCTCATCGAGCTTTGCAAGCTCATAGAGCTTTGCATGAATCGCATCAATAAATGCCTGTAACTTAACAACACTCAACCCGTCCACCATATAAATGGTAAACTGCCCAGCATTCAAAAAACCATAACCCGTCCCTTTTTTACTGAGGTGCTTTGATAAACGTACATTTTTAAAGCTATAAAATAACAATGGATTCGTTTCTGGATCATCAAGGTAATCTACCATATGCTGATAGAGCCACGCTTGAATCGCATCTTCCACCAACGGATAATCATCAGCACAACAATTAATACGAAATTTAAATGCTGCACTGGGCGCAACTGATTTCCACATTTCTTTTGACCAATTCAATTTCCATAGATAATAATGGTGAAAATCCTTCACGGTGCTTTCTAATATGCAATGACGCCGACCCGATACCTTTTTCACAGTTGATTTTATTTGCATTGCTTTCATTAAGTGGTTAGCATCTGCTACGATCGCCTTGAACAACTCAGGATTTTTTTCACTAGCACCCTGGTAACGCTGGTAACGCTGGCATTTGCGAAGAAACTGAGGCCCACCTTCAAGTGCTCTGATTTTTTTATACGCATCAATATAGCTGTTCGCATCAATATAAACGTATAATTCCAATAGCACCATGTGCCACTGAATCATCGATTGCACCAGTTGAGTGCCAACTTGCTTTTCACAAAAAATCTGATGCGTGATGGTGGCGAAATACCGGCCTAATTCTTCCATCCGTTCACTACGCTCCTCGTCAGAACACTGTTTGACAGTTTTTATTACGACAGATAATCGAAACATGGCAATGCCATCACCAGCTCTTTTCAATGCATTAACAATAGCATCTTCATCCTCCGTAGATAGCAACTCTTTAAGTCCGTCTTTCAGCTGATCAGCGCTCACCTTTTCAGAACAGGCCAATGCAAGCTGCTCCAGCAATTGATTCAGCTGCTGCTGTTTAAATGTTGTGAATGCAGTATTGTCTAGTGATTCCCTCATAGTATGTTTACCTACGTTAATGCCTATCAAAACTTACAGACTATAAGCCACGCGAATTAAAATAAACTTAAAAACCTCAAGTTATTTTGTTTAATATCAAAAAGTTAAATTATTTCTAGTTGTCGCACCTAGTAGTGCTATTTTCGATTTCATAGGGCAGCCTGAATGAAAGCGGAATTGCTCATCAGGGGATTGAATCAATTCGTTTTCTACCTTAGCTAACACCGCAATACGCGCATCAGTATCATAATCATCAGGCGCAAAGTGCTGAGCCAATTTTAAATAGGTCGTAAAGTGGCGCGCTTCAGCGGCTAATAAACCAGCGTAAAATTTTGCTAACTCATCATCAAGATATGGCAGTAGTGCACTAAATCGTTCACATGAACGCGCCTCAATAAAGGCTGCTAATAGCAACGTATCGACTAAACGATAAGGTTCAACTGTGGCCACTTGCTTATAAAGCTCTCCCGCATAACGCGAAGGTGCTAAATGCGTATAGGTATATCCGCGCTTGCGAATCAATTTCAGCACCTGTTCAAAATGTCGCATTTCTTCACGTGCGAAACACGACAGTCGATGCAATAAGTCAGGATATTGCGGATAACGATAAATCAAGTTCATCGCCGTAGACGCGGCCTTTTTTTCACAATGGGCATGATCAATTAATAACAACTCAATATTATCTGCTGCCATTTCACACCAGGTGACAGGTGTTGGTTCTAGGAGAAAATTTTGCCAACTATTCATGCAGCGGATTCTATATTATACTGGGGCATAATCCAAACGGAACGTAACGCCATGTTTAAATCTCGAAAAAGCGATACCCTAAGCACTAGCTACTTCATCCCCACGTATACACGCGTCATGATTAGTGACTGGTCAAATATCGCTCGGTTCATTATTGAACATGCTCGTCTCATGAAAGATAAAGTTAACCCTGACGAGAACCAGCAAAATCATGTACCCAGCGAAACCCAGGTCAATGATGCACTCAATGGTCCTTTCAACGGCTTTATTCACGAATGCATTAGCGCCTTCGCAAAGATCGCTCGTGTGCGCATTGAGCACACCCGTAAAGACAGCGATTTCTTTATATCTGAAGCCACCGAAAACAACCCCAGCGATATACCTGAGCGCTTATTAAAACAAACCAGTTCAGCTGAATGCGATAACTTAACCAAGCAACTAAACGATCACGTAGCGGGACTAGTACAGCAGTGGCGCGACGCCGCTAACCACTGGGTTACACAAGTGCAACAACAATTAATGTCACAAGATCTGCCATTATCCGAAATCGAAATCACTGAACTTAAAGATGATGAACCACTGTCGGATATTTTAGATCGTTATACAGAACTCAAAGTTGCACAGCCAAAACTACCCAAAGACATGGACTTTGCGGTGTACTATAAGCTCAAAGCAACGCTAGCAGTTCACAGCGTATTGTCACGCCAACAAAAACCGCATACCCCTGATGATATCGAAAAACTGATCAAACCATTAAAAAAATTATTCAAAATGATTACTGATGAGCAAAAACAAATACTCACCAGCCAGCAAGCCGAAATTGCCGAGATCATCGCTCCGGTGGATTACACCCTTCCTAAGAAGTAAATGCTTGCATTGTCATCAACTATGTCATTGCGAGGAGCTTGCGACGAAGCAATCTAAGCTACTGTCACGGGATTGCTTCGCCACTACGTGGCTCGCAATGACGGTTTAGTGGTTTATCATCCCGGAATACGACGACATAGATGACAAGCAACTTATTCAACATCAGCTGCTAAAAACAGACGTAGGTCTTCGACATTCTCATCAGTGAGTTCTAGCCAACGCTTGGTACGCAAGGTACTTGGCAAAGCCAATGGTCCAAAGCGCACACGAATCAAACGACTCACGCGCAAACTTACCGCTTCAAATAACCGGCGCACTACACGCTGACGCCCTTCCATCGTCACCACGTGATACCAACGATTAACACCCTCACCACCTTGAAAAATAATATGCTCAAAACGCGCCTTGCCATCATCTAACTTAATACCGCTCGTCATGCTCTTCGCCATATCATCAGTTACTTCACCCAACACACGCACGGCATACTCACGCTCAATCGTTGAAGACGGGTGCATTAATTGGTTAGCCAGCTCACCATCATTAGTAAATAACAACACCCCCGAGGTGTTAATATCCAAGCGCCCTACCGAAATCCAACGACCGGATTTCAAATGCGGCAAATGCTCGAATACTGTTTCACGACCCTCTGGATCATCACGGGTACAAATCTGCCCTTCAGGCTTGTGATATAACAACACGCGCGTGCGATCATGTTCAAACGCACACTCAACCAACTCACCATCCACTTCAACTTGATCTTTATGCCCAATGCTTTGACCAATCTCCGCCGGACTACCGTTAACCACCACTCGGCCAGCCTTGATCCATTCTTCAATCTTTCGACGTGAAGCCAAGCCCGTACGCGCTAATACCTTTTGAATTCTTTCTTTTGACATTTTTTTTATCGCTTCTTTTCATGTAATTACTATACGCTTCCATGACGACTCAATATTATATTGTCCTATAAATCCAGTTTTCTTTAAGCTCCATAACGCAAACTAAACAGCCTCTATTTCTTCCGCATCAGAGACTTCATCATCCTCACTTGCGTCTGCATCATCTTCACTTTCGACAGCATCATCCGCACTTGCGACAGCATCATCCTCACTTGCGACTGCGTCATCCTCACTTACGACTGCGTCATCCTCACTTACGACTGCGTCATCCTCACTCTGCCCTGTCATCCCGCACTCGATGCGGGATCCAGAATCCATATCTTTTTGACTGGATCCCGGCTCGGGGGCCGGGATGACATTTTTTACGTCTGCATCTTCAGTGTCATCCGCCATATCTTCAACCGAAATCACTGCTTGCTCAGCATCCGGATCCAACTGCTCTTGCAAGGACATATTCAAAACCAGTTGCTCATTCAGATCTTTTTCTTTCTGATCCAAATCAACAATATCTTTTAAGTCAGGCATGTCTTTCAAATGTTTTAAATCAAAATAATCTAAAAAATCTTTCGTCGTACCAAACAGTGCCGGCTTACCAGGCACGTCTTTATAAGCCACGATCTTTACCCACTCACGCTCTTGCAGCACCTTCATAATATGGCTGCTGGTGCTCACACCACGCACTTCTTCGATTTCGCCACGCGTAATCGGCTGACGATAAGCAATCAATGCCAACGTCTCTAACATCGCACGCGAAAAACGCGGCGGTTTCTTTTCCCATAATTTTTGCAGGTAGGGCGCAAACTCTGCTTTAGCCTGAAAGCGATACCCCGAAGCGACATGCGACAACTCAACACCGCGATCTTGATAATCTTCAGTCAGTGACTTTAATGCGGCGCGTATCTCATCATTACTTGGCATATAAGCTTCTTCAAACAATGACGACATGCGCTTAACACTCATCGCTTCACCTGAAGCAAAAATCGCCGCTTCTAAAGTAGCCTTTAACGTATCCGGTGATAATACACCGTGATTTAAAATTGCTGTACTTTCTTCCGTACTATCGTGTTCATCCATATCAACTTCAGCGGCTTCTTCAGCTACCACTTCTTCTTCATCTGCATTAGTCAGTTCGCTCATCACTTTCCTCACTCTCATTTTCAGTGCTGTTACGCGCTTTAACATATATCGGTGCAAACGCTTCCGCTTGCGTCAATTCTAATACACTATTACGAATCAACTCCAAAATGGCGATAAAGGTAACAACCACCCCCATGCGCCCTTCCTCAACCGTAAACAGTGTTTCAAAACGCATGAAATTATCCGCGTTTAATCGTTCCAATAATTCCGTCATGCGCGCCCTGATCGACAAGCCTTCCATTTGCACATGATGCGAAGTAAATAACTTCGCTCGCTGCATTACATCTTTTAATGCAGCCAATACCTCATCAAACGATACCTGTGCCGGTGGCAAAGTAAACTCCATCGGTGGCTTATCTGCTTCAGCCAAATAAATATCACGATCCAAACGCTGCAGCCGACCTATATCTTCAGCTGCCTTTTTAAAGCGCTCATATTCCTGCAAACGACGCACTAATTCTGCACGCGGATCGTCCAACCCTTCTTCTTCAATAGCCTCAGGTCTAGGCAATAACATACGTGACTTAATTTCCGCCAACGTCGCCGCCATGACCAAATACTCCGCCGCCAATTCTAAGCGTAGTTCCTGCATCAAATCGATATATTCCAAATATTGCCGTGTAATTTCAGCAACCGGAATGTCCAATATGTCTATGTTGTGCTTTCTGATCAGATAAAGCAGCAAATCCATTGGCCCTTCGAACGCCTCAAGAAATAATCGCAAGGCATCCGGTGGAATATACAGATCATCCGGCAACTCGGTAATCTGCTGATCACCGACTTTTGCCAACAAACCATTGCTCCAATCGACCATTTGAGTAGGTTCGTTCTGCTCTGTAGGGGTATTTTCGTTAGTTTCAATCATATGGGGAATCATACCTGATTCTCGCTAAAAAGGCAGCTCAAGCACGTGAAGTTTTGCCTTTATGCACCGCTAATGTCAGCTTTTGTGCAACCAGTGCATTCAAGCTAAGTCCCACTTGCGCAGCTTCAAGCGCAAGCAAACGATGCACTCGCTTATCGATACGAACATTAAACTGACCACTGTATTGCTTTTTCGAGGGCGCAAGGGGATTACAGCGATAACATGATTTCAGTTGGTCAACTATTGTGCTAAACTGCCGCCACATTAAACATAGTGAAACAATGGGAGCATGTAAAATGATTACGTTAATGAGTCCACACAATCAACGAGAAAGCCGCTTTATCAAAAACGGCATGCTTATTGGGGGCATTTCTGGCGCCGCTTTAAGTCTTATACCCGGCATAATCTGGGCTGCGACTAACCTAGAAAAAGAATTCAAAAACCCAGACGCCACCGCCGTCAGAACCACTTTAAGCGTTGCACTACCCATCATCATTTCTGGCTGCCTAGGCGCCATTAGCGGCATGCTTACAGGCGCTGGTGTTGGCCTTGCCACCGCTCGATGCCAGAACCACTACAACCCATTACCTAATGGTGATCAACCACCAGCACAGCTACATTTACTGCAGCCATTACTATTTCAAGAACTACAAGCACTACCTGTTGCAGCCATTGCTATCCAACACCCTGAAACGGCTGATGCAGCCGTACAAGCAGACGGCACACTGGCATCACCGAGAAATACTTCAAAAGATGATATTGAAACTGGCGACACATCACCACCAACAACACCACAACCTCACATTTAAATAGGGTAATCAGTGATGCAAGCCGACCACAATGAAATAGTAAACTTACAACTGCAACTCTATTTCACGACGGTTGGCTTCTTAGTTGGACTTGTCCAGAGCTGTAGCATGATCAGCAATATGAACAACGCGGCGGATGATATTGACACCGACTTTGCTTTTGACGCTGTACACGCCGCCTACCTGTTTACGTTAAATACGACCGTATACACTGGCATTGGTTCAGGCATCGCCTCAGTCATTAGCTGTTGTGTAGAAAGTTCATGCTGCATATTTGAACCACAAAATAATGGCGCCGCTGCACCGCACGAACCCGCTACGGCTGAAGAACTCGAAATCATGGCTGAGGCATTAGGCAATCACTAAACTAACGTAAGGTTCGCGCCGTACCTGAAGTGCAATCAATCACCTGAGTGGGCTCAACTTTACACCCACCACTATCTAGCAACACTCCATCAAATGGCGTTAATACTTTAGCGACTTGATCAAGGTCTACCACGTAAGGATCTAAGCCATCCATGCGTAATGAAGCTGACATTAAAGGCGCATCGATAGCCCCCAATATCGCGGTTACAATAGGGTGCGGACTCACGCGCACACCAATGGTGCGTCGCTTAGGGTGCATCAAACGACGTGGCACTTGTTTGGTGGCTGGCAGAATAAAAGTATAAGGCCCCGGTGTTTCGGTACGCAATAAACGAAAGGTGGCATTATCAATAATCGCGAACGACGATATCTCAGAAAGATCACGACACAGCAAGGTGAAATGATGGTCAGTCGGCAAGTTACGGATACGGCGAATCAGATCAACACCGGCTTTATTATCGAGCATACAACCGAGCGCATAACCAGATACCGTCTGGAAAGCCACCACCTCACCCGCTTGCAATGCAATCATCGCCTGAGTAATCACTCGAGGGTGTGGGTTGTCCGGATGTAAATACAATCGCTGCATGGTAGTCCGTTGCCAAGTTTTCCGATAAGGCACTGAATATAGACCAGGATGACTTAAGACGCAATAGCTAAAGCTATTCCCGCTTGCTTATCCACCGCGTGGGGGATTTTTAAGGGGGAGCGTGCGTCCGCTCCCTCTTAAAAGTGCGCAATCACTTGTTTTTGTGCACGCATCATACCAGGAAGCTATTCCCGCTTGCTTAAGCGGGAATAGCTGGTTTACACTGTCAGTACCTATCACAAACCAATCAGAGCCCTATGCAAGCACTTCTCGACTTCTTTCCAGTGATTTTTTTCGGTCTCTTTTACTTTCTATATGGCATATATGCCGCCACAGCCGCTGCAATGGTCACCTCAGGCATTCAGGTAGCTATACATTGGTTTCGCTTTAAAAAATTTGAAAAAATTCAGACCATCACCTTCTTAATGATCGTGGTGCTCGGTGGTGCCACTTTGTTGTTACACAAGTCGATCTTTATCAAATGGAAACCCAGTGTGATTTACTGGTTATTTGCCATCGTTTTATTAGGCAGCCATTTGATGTCACCGCAACCGCTCATGCAAAAATTACTGCACCAAAAAATCAAATTAAAAGATGCTATTTGGAAGCGCATTAATGTGATTTGGGCCGCCTTCTTTACTGTGATGGGATTCTTAAATATTTATATGGCTTACACTTATTCGACCAAGGTGTGGGTCTATTTTAAAGTCATTGGCACATTAGGACTCACGATTGTTTTTATCTTTGCACAAGCCTTATACCTTGCCAAGCATATACAAGAAGACGATAAAGAGAAGCTAGCCAAACCATGATGACTGTTGAACAACGCCTAGCCGAAGTCAAAGAACGTTTGGCCACCTTATCGCCATCACAGCTTATCGTTACTGATGAAAGCTATAAGCACAAAGGCCACCCTGGCGCTGCTACTGGCATGAGTCACTTCCATGTGGAAATTAGCGCCGACGCTCTGAACGGTAAAAATCGAGTCAGCCAACACCGCATGATTTATAGCGCTCTAGACGACCTTATTAATACCGAGCTGCATGCTGTCAGAATTACCTTATTAAAGCCATAAAAAAACCACCCAAATTCATGGATGGTTTTATATAAAATAAAAAAATATTTATTAAATTATTTTGAAGCGTCGTCTGCTTTTGCGTCGTCAGCTTTCTTAGCCGCACCCGCTTTTTTGCCGTACTTCTTATTAAAGCGCTCAACACGACCGGCTGTATCAACCATTTTTTGTTGACCGGTATAGAATGGATGGCACTTTGAACAAATATCAAGGTGCAGCTCTTTATTTAAAGTCGAGCGTGTTTCGAAAGAATGACCGCAACTGCAGGTCACTTTAATTTCGTTGTAAGCTGGATGGATATCTGCTTGCATTTTAGTAATCCTTATCGTTCAATTTGGGCGCATGATAGCCCAGATATCGCGCTAGATCAAGCGCCTATTAGCAATTGCGCGGTTTCAATCACTTGTGTACCTGCCATTTGATCACCTCCATGCTCACTGAGGTACCGACGCCACCGTCTCGCACCCGGCATTCCTTGAAATAAGCCGATAAGAGGTCGAATCAAGTGACGCAAGCGTGTGCCCTGTTTCAGCTCATGTTCAACATAAGGCAGATAACGCCCTACCACCTCAAGACAACCAGCAACCTCTTGATTATCATTATAAAACTCATTATCCACACCAGAAAATAAGTAGGGATTAGAGTAAGCCTCACGGCCAATCATAACCTCATCGAGATGCTGTAGATGCTCACGCGTCTGATCCAGGGTTTTAATCCCACCATTAATCCCGATATGGCAATCAGAAAAATCCCGCTTCAGACGGTAGACACGGTCATAGTGCAGCGGTGGCACCTCACGGTTCTCACGCGGGCTTAAACCCTTCAGCCAAGCCTTGCGCGCATGGATAATAAAGGTCTCACAGCCCGCCTGTTGCCATTGCCCTATCACCTCAGCCAAGTAGTCATAGCTATCGAGCTCATCAACGCCGAGCCGGGTTTTAATGGTGACAGGCACATCGACAGCTTGGCGCATCGATTTAACACAATTAACCACAAGTTCTGGGAATTTCATCAAACAAGCGCCAAACATCCCCGATTGTACGCGATCACTCGGGCAGCCTACATTGAGATTAATCTCGTCATAGCCCATTTCTTCACCGATTTTAGCCGCTTTTGCCAATTCAGCTGGATCACTTCCGCCCAACTGCAACGCCACTGGATGCTCAATCTGGTCATATTGCATTAAATAGTCGCGATCACCATGAATAATCGCCTTGGCCGTCAGCATTTCGGTATACAGCAAGGTATGCCGCGTAATGCAACGCATCAGCTGACGATAGTGCCGATCAGTGCAATCCATCATAGGGGCTACCGATAAGCGGCGAATGTAAGGATTATTTTTCATCGCCGAACTGTAACAAATATACGCATTTAAGGCCAGGTTAAAGCCTTACAATCGATAACTTAAAACCCAACGCACGGATAATATGCATCAGGGTGGTAAGTCGTGGATTGCCTGCCTTCGATAAAACCCGATACAAATTTTGACGGTTCAACTCAGTCTGTAGCTTATTTGCGACAACGCATCAATGCACATTTTAAACCTCCCTTTTGAGAATCGAAGCCATTATAAAGCCCGCATGGTCGCTCTATAACTCGGTGTATTTACGGGGTACTGCACTATACTGGTAGGTATTATTTTAAGAGTCAGCCGGAGAACAACATGCAGCATTCACCACAAGAAAGACAAAACCTCATCAAAAGCGAATTCATCATTATGGCCTCACACGCTAACGACAAAAGCGATGCCGAATGGTTAGGCAGTCCTATGAATTACTTCTTACTCGAAGCTTATATCGACTTATGCGCTCCAGACTTAATCAACAAACACGTGAGCCCATTGAATGGTCATACAAAGCCAGAGCGCGACCACCAATAAATTGTATGCGCATATTTTTTATTATTTGATTCAGGTACAATACTGCCCACATAATCAATGAATACAAATACTGTGGGAGTATTTATCATGAGCAGACCTGACGAATATTACACCTTAGCCGCTAGCGAAGCTGAAGCCAGGGAGGCCTTGCTACCAAAAGCCACCACCCGCGCATTGCCAACAACAGCCCCGGCAACACGAGTCACAAAAGATGGTATAGACTACAGGGCACTAAGCGGTGAAGATACCGACAACACCAGTCTCACACAACACGTCTATGTAAAAACAGCTATTCAAATTGATTTACTGATGAATAAATTTAAAAAAGCATCCGATAAAGACAAACCTCAACTCGCACAGCAAATGCTTCAGCTATTAAGTGCCGCTGAAGCCTATGGCGCACTACTCAGCACCCCAAGCGCCGAACAACAAAAAGCGCTCGACAGAGCCAAAGCACAGCAAGCCAAAGCAGCATTTGTCATTATGGCAAAAACGGTAAACCCCCGTAAAGATAATTCCACACTGCGTGAAATGATTCATAACTTCCTACACGATCATTACAAACTCGGCATGACAGCTGCAGATTTTCGCACTCAGTTAACAGAAAAGCAGTACCAAACACTGCAACAGGAAGATATTTTTATAGAAGTGCATGTTGTTATAGCCGCTTTAGAGGTCAGCAAAGCGGAACGTGAGGCAGCACTGCGTGCTAAGCATGTGCTTTCTCCACGGCCGTGATTGCATCAAGATGGATAGAGGCTAAACCTCTTCCACCATACCCGCATCATCCTGATGCTTGGTCTTGTTTTTATCGTTCCGCAAAGCCTCCACCGCATCAAGGTAGGCTTGATCAACATCACCGGTTACATAATCACCGGTAAAAATTGAATCCTCGAAGCGATCAAATACAGCCACACCCTCATTACGCGCCTCATTAACGGCATCATAGACATCGGACAAGTCTTGATAAATTAACGCATCCGCACCAATGATTTCTGCCACTTGTTCCGCCGTACGATCATGAGCAATTAATTCTTTTGCGCTGGCCATATCGATACCATAGACATTAGGATTACGCACTTCTGGTGCTGCCGACGCAAAATATACTTTTTTTGCACCTGCATCACGCGCCATTTGGATAATTTGCTTGGATGTTGTGCCACGCACAATCGAATCATCAACCAATAGCACATTCTTGCCAGCAAACTCTTGCGCTATCGGATTCAATTTCATTTTTACTGTTTTCTTACGCACACTTTGGCCGGGCATAATAAACGTACGACCGATGTATCGGTTCTTAACAAAGCCCTCCGAGTAACGTAAACCTAATTTATTCGCCAACGGAATAGCCGATGTTCGCGAAGTATCTGGAATCGGAATTACCACATCAATATCATGATCTGGCATCTCTTTCATGATTTTCTCAGCCAGTTTTTCACCCATATTCCAACGTGCACGATAAGCGGAAACGCCATCAATAATAGAATCCGGTCGCGCCAAATAAATGTATTCAAATATACAAGGCGTATAAGCTTCATCAGTAGGACATTGCTGACGATGCACTTTACCATCCAGCGTTACTACCAGTGATTCATCAGGCAATACATCACCCTGCGATTCAAATCCTAACGCATCCAAGGCAATACTCTCCGAAGCAACCATCACCTCAGCACCCGCATCACTGTGTCGTTCGCCATACACCAACGGTCTGATACCGTGCGGGTCACGGAATGCTACCAAACCAAAGTTTTGGATCATAACAATCACCGCATACGCACCTTTAATACGCTGCTTAACGCGCGCAATGGTATCAAACACAATCTGCGTAGTTAACTCTTGTTGGCTGTGATTTTGTAGTTCATGTGCAAATACATTTAATAACACTTCTGAATCCGAACCGGTATTTAAATGGCGCAAATCTGATTTAATTAAATCATCGGTCAGTTGCGCTGTATTCGTCAAATTACCGTTATGCACCAGGCTTAAACCATACGGCGAATTCACATAAAACGGTTGTGACTCTTGCGCACTCTGAGAGCCTGCCGTTGGGTAACGCACATGACCGATACCTAACTTACCCTTAAGTCGTAACATATGGGTATTACGTATCACATCACGCACTAAACCATTGGCTTTGCGTAAATACACCCGCCGATCGTCGGATGTCATAATACCCGCCGCATCTTGACCTCGATGCTGAAGTATCGTTAAACCATCGTATAAATCCTGATTGACTGCCTGCTGCGCAACCATGCCTATAATACCGCACATAAAATTACCCTAATCTGATTCTGATTCTGAGTCTGATTTTGTTTGTTTTTCGCCCACCCACTCCGACATCCTGCTTACACGATCAGGCACATAACTATCCAACCATTTCACTAACGGCTGCATTCTTTCAATTAAATAAGATTGCGTTACCCACGGCTGACTTTTCCAAGAACTCATACCAATAAACATCAATGCCATTGATACCACCAATACACCACGAGCAAAGCCAAATAACACACCGAACAAGCGATCAAATAAACTGAGGCCCGTTTTATCAATCAAACTGCGCAGCAAGGCACTGATGATCATACCAACAATCATCACGGCAATAAAAATCACCAAGAACATCACAATAAAGCGGATATCAGGGGAATCAATCGCACCCGATAAAAAGATAGCTCCTAAGCCTTTAGAGTATTTTAACCCTAACAGAATAGCTATTACCCACACCGCCAAGGAGATCGCTTCGCGCACAAAACCGCGCAAGAAACTAATCAACACTGAAAAACCAACAACAATGACGATACAAATATCCGCAATCGTCATTTGATCAATCATAAGACTCATACGTGATACCTTCTAATCATGCCTTTCAAACGATAATGCTTGCTCAATTGGTTTTGCAGGCTCTCAATGCGGTGCCGATTTATTTCTGGTCCTACATAGACTTTATAAATAACTTTACCGTGAGAATTAGTCGCATGACGACTATAAGCCTCGTAACCTGATTGACGTAGCTTCTTCACTAAGCGAGCAGCATTTTCACTGCTGCCAAAACTAGCAAGCTGCACAACCCAAGCTTTACTGGGAGCTAAGTGCTTCGCTGCCTTCACTGGCTTCACTGGCTTCGCAGCCACCACGACCCTCTGCGCTTTGGCTGCAGGACTGACTGGCACGACAGCCACTGGCTCAACCTTTGCTACTTGCACAGCAGGCTTTGCCGCTGGAGCTGTGGGCTGCTGTGGTGCGGTAGTCATCGCTATCTGCTGTTGCGCCTCTGGTTGCTGGCTAACATCTGCAGGTTTCGCTTGAGCAATTTGCGGTAATTGCAATTGCACCTGTGGCTTTTGCGGCACACCCGGCGCATGATTAGACAGCGTCGCCGATGGATGAGGATTGTTAAAGAATAATGGTAAAAATATCGCTAGCAATGCCAGCAAAACCAAACCACCAATAATCCTTTGCTTAATTTGTGTACTCAAGTGCCACTCTCCGAGTTACGGGTGCTTGCAACCATTGCTTGGCTAAACCCACCGTTACAAATGAGCCATACACCAACACCGATTGCGCCACCGACAGTTCAATATCCTTACTGCACTGCTGCAGTGCTGCGTCCACAGACGCCCAAGTATAACAGTTTTTAGCGCCCATGTTAGCCAGTTGTTGCCGAATTTCGGCAGCAGCCACTCCACGCTCATCAGGAAGCTCAACCACATGCCACTGTTCCACATAAGGCAATAACGGCTTTAATATCGCGGCGATATTTTTTGTTTTTAAAATACCCACCACCGCGCTGACAGAAGTAAAACCACGACGCTGG
The DNA here is from genome assembly GCA_029210045.1 of Coxiellaceae bacterium. Classification (GTDB taxonomy): domain Bacteria; phylum Pseudomonadota; class Gammaproteobacteria; order Coxiellales; family Coxiellaceae; genus JARGNX01. Next base: position 285,132 of record JARGNX010000001.1, on the reverse strand, counting down.
CATTGCTTGGCTAAATAATCTGCCGAGTCCGCATTGTGAGCAACATCCAGCACCATCGGTATAGGTTGACTGTGCTGCTCAAAACGACCTGCTAAGCGCGTTGATTTCATTGCGCGTAAAATAGCCATAGCATTCACGGGTAATCGTGATTGCAACGCTTGAACAGCAGTTAACGCTGTTGCGGCATTTTGACACTTCAATTGTGGAATTGGTAACTGCAAACAATCATCGACACCAAAATACTGCCAATGATTGCCCACCACACGGTAATCAAAATCAGCACCCCACTGCAATAAGCGCGCACCAACCTTGTTAGCCTGTTGAGCAATCGTAGTCGGTGGCTTGGTATCACCACAAATCGCAATGGCATCTTTACGAAAGATCCCCGCTTTTTCTGTTGCGATTGCTTCACGCGTATTACCCAAATATTCGCAATGATCCAAACCAATACTGGTGATAATGGATGCGTCAGCATCCAAGATGTTAATCGCATCTAATCGACCACCCAAACCAACCTCAGCAATCACCACATCAGGTTTAAAGTTTTTAAACGCTTGTAGCGCCACTAATGTGGTGTATTCAAAATAGGTGGTATCACTACTGCCAATGACCCCATCCAGTTGCTCGAATGCCTGCACTAAGTCATTATCGCTAATGGACTCGCCATTAAGACAAATACGCTCATTAAAATTAATCAAATGCGGTGAATAGTACGAAGCCACACGGTAACCGGCTTGCACATACATTTGCTCCATTAACTTAACACATGATCCTTTACCATTAGTGCCAGCAACCAATATCACTGGGCAATCCCACACCAACAACTCGGCCTTTTGGGCCTGTTTTGAAATTCGCTCTAATCCAAGTTTAATTTCTTTCGGGTGGGCTCTGGTAATGTGTTCGATCCATTCTGCTAAGTCACGTGATGCTACACGACGTGACATTTAACTCTCCTCTTTCTCCATTTCAAGCACCGGTTGCTTGGTCATTTTTGCTAATAACCTCGCAATGGTTGACTTCATTTGTCGGCGATCAACAATCATATCAATCGCACCATGTTGTAATAAAAATTCACTGCGCTGGAAACCATCTGGTAAGGTTTGACGAATGGTTTGCTCAATCACGCGTGGGCCAGAAAAACCAATTAACGCTTCCGGTTCAGCAATAATAATATCGCCCAAAGTAGCCAGGCTGGCTGACACACCACCCATGGTTGGATCCGTTAACACAGAAATAAACGGAATACCGGCTTGATTTAAACGCGCAATAATCGCTGCAGTTTTTGACATCTGAAACAATGAAAACAAACCTTCTTGCATACGTGCACCACCGCTAGTGGCAAAACACACGAATGGCACTTTATGCTCTAACGCATATTCAGCACCAATCACAAAGCGTTCACCCACTGCCGCGCTCATCGAGCCACCAATAAAACCAAACTCGAAACAGCATGCAGATACATCAAGTCCGTGCACCTTACCAACAATAACCACCAAAGCTTCTTTTTCGTTACTGCTTTTTATTGCGGCAGAAATCCGGTCTTTATATTTTTTTGAATCTTTGAATTTTAAGCGGTCCACACTGACCACATTGGCGCCAAGCTCTTGCTGAGCACTGCTATCTAAAAATTGAGTTAAACGCTCACGTGCACCAATGCGACAGTGAAATTCGCATTTAGGGCATACAGCAAGATTACGCTCTAATTCGGCTTTATATAAAATCGCTTGGCAATTAGGGCATTTGCTCCAAATACCTTCCGGCACCCCTTTTTTTTCAGAGGTCGAAATTTTCGGTAATATTCTTTTAAACCAACTCATTGCTTTTACCTTTTTTACCTTGGATCCCGCATCAAGTGAGGGATGACAGCTACTGTATTTGTCACCCCGGACTCCGATCCGGCGGGGTCCATAAATGACAGCATTTTAACAATGCTGTCAATTATAGCCATCATTAGAGCATAGTGCCATGCAAGAAAAACGGCCCAATGGGTATTTTAGGCAGGCTGTACACACCGGGGTAATTAACCTCAACCAGGTACAAACCTGACGGTGAAGCTGTAATACCAGCCTCACGGCGATCTTTGGCTGCTAATACCTCCGCCATCCAATCAGAATCACGGTAGCCCGAGCCCACCGCAAATAAAGAGCCAACGATATTGCGCACCATATGCAATAAAAAGGCATTGGCCTCGATTTCAATAATTAATAGGTGCTTATGGCGTGAGATAGCCACCTCTGTCACTGTTCGTTTCGCTGTTTTGGCCTGGCAACCCGCTCCACGGAAGGAGGAGAAATCATGCTCACCGATTAAATGCATAGCTGCTTGCTGCATTTCACTTTCGTCTAACTGTTTATGATGCCAGCCAACCGCATGACGCAAAATCCCAGGTCGCACCTTGTAATTGTAAAGTATGTAACGATAGCGCCGACTGGTTGCGCTAAAACGCGCATGAAATTCATTATCAACATCTTGTGCCCACACCACACTGATATCAGGCGGTAAATGACTATTGGCGCCAAACACCCAGGCATTCTCTGTGCGGTCTGCATCACTATCGAAATGAATCACTTGTTGTGTGGCATGCACTCCAGCATCAGTACGACCGGCACAGGTAACAGCAACGGAATGATTGGCAACACAGCTAATCGCTTTTTCGACTTTGGATTGCAATGTAGCCAATTCACCAAATTGTGCCTGCCAGCCATGATAGGCAGTACCGTCGTAACGAATACCCATGGCAATACGTTTACTCTGCATGATTATCTTTCTTGGTTATTTCAGCTAAAATAGTCTGCGCTTGTTGTTTTTGTTGCTCATCGCCCTTCCGGAACACTTCTGCACACACGCCTTTAGCTGAAGCGTAATCTTCCATCGCCAGATAGGCACGCGCCAAATCTAATTTGGCAGGAATGGCCTCGGATGTGGCCATAAAATCATATTCCGCTTGGTCATCAGATGATGATCGCGCTACAGGTTTTGGTTGCAGCTTATTTTTTGGCCAAGCAAACCAAGCCAGCATCAATAACAACGCCGCACTGGCACCCAAGCCCGCATAAAAACTACTAGGTCCCCACTGCTGCTTCATGCTAGCAACCCAGCCTTGGTGTGATACTGAATGACCAAATTCTTCATGATGCGTTTTTAATGACTGCACTTGCTTATCAACTACCTGGATAACGTTTTGCATTTTTTGCACAGCATTAGCTAGTTGCGCTTCTGTATCTTTGATATTATCAATGCGTTGCGTTGCATTTTGTTGGTTTACAGCAATCTCTTTATTCAGCTGCATAATTTTTGACATCAACACAGCAATTTGTGAGTCAGCTGCTTGAGCTACCACCTGCTTCTTATTGTTTGTATTTGGTTTTACCACCTGAATAACACTGGGCACTTTTTGGCTAACAGCATCGTCAGGAATCGCTTGTTGATATTCTTGCGCAAAAGCTGCGGATGTTAAGCAGCTGCCAACAGCCAATGCCAGTAAAGGGTTATTAATCCGTTTCATTTTTTATTCTCTTAGTAATGGTCCTCGCCTGAGCGGTAGTCTACCAAGCTTAAAGCATTTTTTGTAGCAATTAAAAAGACACAGCTAATACCTCCCCAGCTGAGGCAGCCTTTCACAATATCTCTTAGCTATTCAAATGGATTAATAGTGGTAATTTGGCAGTTCTTAAAATCCTTGATATTTCGCGTTACCACAGCCGCATTAACAGATAATGCAATGGCGGCAATTTGGCCATCGAGTGCACTCATTGGCGAACCCTTCGATTTGCGATGCGCCATCACATCACCATAAAAGAAAGCAGCACGCTGATCAAAGCTTAAGACGCGACCTTCAAAACCTGCCTGAACCAGCTGCTTAAAGGCAAGCTCTAAAGCTGTTCGGCGCTTGCCTTTCGGTAGCGCGGCCAAACCATAACTGATTTCCGCCAAGGTAATAGAGGTGATATATAAATCAGAAGCTATTTGATCACTGATCCACTCGACAACCGCAGCTTGGGGGGCTCTGCGCATTAATTCAGAAATCACATTGGTGTCGAGTATCTTCACTAATCAAAATCCATTGGCTTATGTGGCTTACCACGTTGTGGTGCTTTGAAATCAACACCGTTTTTAGCACCAAAGTATTGTTGAAATACATCATTCAAGTTTTCAGGCACTGCCAGTTCACGTGTTAGTATTTGCCTCACCTCTTCCTCCATGGATCTACCATGCTGAGCTGCACGTACTCTCAATTTCTTATACACCTCATCATCTAATTTGCGGATACTGAAGCTTGCCATAACCTGTCTCCCAAGAAAATACCGGATTAATCACCAGGATTGACCAAATGATAGCATATGATAGCAATGAGATCAATCGCTATCAGGCGTACAAGCTGAACCACACAAAACGAATTCTCACTAAACATATGCCATTTTCTTTCAACATAGCGCCACGATCTCTTCACCACCCGTTCACTAGGCCAGCTAATAACCAAAGCGACTAGACGCCGCACAATTTATACCTAATAATAATGTTAATCAAAAGGATCTAACATGCCTAAAAATAGATTTTCGTTATTCGCACTAACCGCATTGCTACTACCGCTAACCGGCCTCGCTCGCTTGCCACAGCTGGTTGAACATAGCTTTGGACCCGGAGGGATCGCAGCAACATCCGTAAGATTAGCCGACCTAAGCGGCCATGGAGTTAATGATAGCGTCTTACTGGCAGTTGGCCGACATGATGGCGGGCAAAATTATATCTGTCACTTTCGCAAGATGTATGCTGACCTCGTGTGCGAAGAACCACTAGGCTACTCAAACAGCCCCTCAATTGGCATCGAGACAGCAAACCTTGAGCATCATACTAAGAACAGACATAAGGATATTGTTGTGGCTAACGGTGATTGTTTCTCATCAAGATGCCAACCAACCTCAGCAGCGATAGCTTACCTTGCTTCTGAGCAGTATAAAGTGCCACACCCATTAACCAGATCAAGAGGCGCGCGCTCCATTGCCGTTGGTGATATTGATAACAATGGGTATGATGACATCATTCTAGGCTTTGCCGGCAGAAAGCCAAACCTGCTGTTGCTTAACCAAGGTAATATGCGTTTTAGAGAAGTACGATTCCCTAACTTGGGTACAGCAACCATGGGGATTCGAATTTACCATAACAGTAAAGGCAAAGCATTTATTGTGATGACCTCACGAGAGCATTGGTCTAACGCTAATGCTCCACATAAAAATGCGGTGTATACATTCGAGGGTGGCTTTTTAAAATTGATTAGTAAATTCGGCCAAAATCTACAGTCTATGGGTGTAGCCGTGGGAAGACTAACTGGTTGTGATCAAAAATATATTGTTGTTAGTAACGGCGGCCAGTCAAATCGACCAGCACAAATGGCTAATATCTGGCGCGTATCAGCTGATGGCGTAGTCGCTTCTACCCCGATAACAACAGCCGGTCATTTGCCTCAGCGCGCCAGACCCGTACTACTCTACGATATAAATAATAATGGTTTGAATGACATTGTCGTGGGCAACCTTAATAATACCAGCTCTGCTTCAGCACAATACAGTATGATTTACTTAAACAATGGCGGCCTTAATTTCACACCCATCAAAATCCCTGGCTCAAATATTTATGAGCCTCGCGGTATGGATATTGGAAAAACTGACATTGGAACCGTTTTGCTATCTGCCAACTATTGTTCACGAGCGGGAGTAAGCTGTCAGTCAAAGTATTACACTTTTCATTGAGCACGGCTCAACTTAATTAATGTTAAATAAGGCTCAAATTGATCCGCAAAACGCGTAAAGTAACCACTCGCAAACAAGCTATCGTCATCCACCAGCGTTTGATAAACCGTCCCGTTTGGATTTGGATTAAAGCGCATATCTTGCTCGGCTGTTACGCTATCTAAACGCACCAATGAATGATTCGTACCAACATAAATATACTCTCCGTGCCTAGCTAAAGAAAAACCCTCACCCGTGATATTGGGTTTGAATTTTGGTCGCCTTCTGCCCGTTCGCGGATTTAACCGAACAACCACTTCAGGAAAATTACCTGTGGCATACACATGATCAACATCAAATAGCAACCGCCTTACTCTGCCGCTAATAATCGGTTTAAACTTGGTTAATTTAATCCCAGTATCTAAAGAATAATCATTCAGATGCTCCGCGAAATCACCACCAACATATAAGTGTTTACCACTAAAAGCGACATCCCATACTGTATTATCCTGCCCTAATGCAAAACGGCTGTCTTGCGACAGATCACTCAACTTAAATCGAGCCAAGTAGTCTTCCTTGCGCCCTCCGATGGTGACAAACTTACCGCCAACAAATAAATAGCCACGATGCTTCTTAATGACATATACCGGCGCATCTGCTTGAGGCAAAAATGCTTGATCAAGTTCACCAGTTTCCGGTGATAACATGGCGATTCTATCGGCATGCTGCTCATTAACAGCTGTAAATTCTCCACCAATAAATAAACGATGCTGATCAAGCAATAAAGCGTACACGGCATGATTGATTGACGGATTAAAATGCTGATCAAGCACACCTGTTGATAAATTAATTTTAGCTAAATACGCAGAGCCCACACGGCCAGCACTATTAAAATGTCCACCTAAAAATAACTCATCGTTATTATGAGCCGCTGTCACCACGCTGCTCGACACAACCGGGTGATAATTTGTATCATGCACAAAGTGAAGCTTATCAAATCTTGCAACTCCGGCATGTGTGCTTACGTACATATACTTATCGTCAAATGTAATCGTGCTAGGTGATCCATCAAGACGAACGAAGAAGCGACTATCTACTTTCCCGGTTTTAGCGACATAGCGACGAAGGTAGGGTGGCGTATTAAACGAAGCATATAACCAACCACTGTCAGTAGCTATAACCAAAGGTGGCTGAAGAATATTACCCGCACAAAAATCAAGATCAACGGTACCTGCTGACTTGTGGAGCTTAATTATTTTAAGTGGAGCGGCGTAATTTGATATATACAATGCATCATTTGTGGCTAGTAGAATTTTATTTACAATATCGCTTGTTTGATAGTAACTGCTATCAAGGACGCCAGTGTTGCGACTAACTTTAGCAAAATTCGCCCAGGCGATGCCATTAACATGCTTAAAATTACCGCCAATGTAAACACCTTGTGGGCCGGCTTGCATATCATATATAAGATGATCAACACGAACAGAAAATGCTGGCAACACTTCTCCTGATAACAGATCAACCTCATACACGCGGTGATCTGTTGACACATACAACCGGGTGGCCACTTTGGCAAGGTGCCTCACTGGCGCATCTATTGCTGGCTTAAAATGAGAATCAATGACCCCACGTTGATTTATATGAGCCAAATACGGTATGCCTGTAGCATTCACACCGGTAAAACTACCCCCCACATAGAAGCCACCACTACCATCCGCAATAGCGGCAAGCACGCTACCATTAAATATCGGGCTGTGTTCAATCAGCCTGCCATCCTGTTTAAACAATGCACCACCACCGGTTTTCACACCAAAACCTGTAAACTTACCTGCAACAAATAGCGTTCTATTCGCCGCATCATGCACCATGTTGAGCACTGCCCCGTTTGGTATGAATTTATTTGAAAGGGTATCTATGGCACTATCAGCATAAGCTAAACTTATTGTGGACAAAACGCAGACAATCATTGCGCGAACTAAAAACAGCCATATTTTATTCATCAGTAATATCCAGTTGCATGCAAAGCAGAACAGGATTCTAGTCACAAGAGAACAGGGTGTACAACCCTTGAATGGCATAGCGGTCAACAGGGCTGCATCACAACCTGTTATACGTACGCTATGCGGCTTGATGTTTTCTATAGAACAACTTAATTTTGACTACCTGTGTCTTTGGCAATAGCATTACCAGCAAGCGCCCCACCAATCGCACCTACCGCAATACCCACACCACTACCACCACTGATGGCACTACCGACCAACGCACCGGCACCAGCGCCGACACCTATGCCAACGTTTTGCCTTGTACAACCTGATAAAACGATAACTGAGAAAGCTACTGCTGCCACCATTGCACCTGTCCTGATCTTCATCCGTTCTCTCCCATAGACTTTAATAAAGGAGATTATAGATGAAACTACACTAACTGCTTTTTATTAATGGGTAAGGATTTGTATTGATACAAGAAATGCAGCAACGTAGCAGCCAACGTAGATTTAGACTGCTGGGGTAAGTCATGGTGTTTACCATCACAAGTTAACACAGTTACTTTATTGTGCTCGCCGCCAAAGGTTTCACCCTCAACTAATTGATTCGCAATAATCGCATCTAAGCCTTTCGCTTGCAGTTTACGCTCAGCATGCTTGAGTAAATCTTCAGTCTCGAGCGCGAAGCCTACAACAAAGCAATTCGGAAAACTGGTAGCGACTTCAGCCAATATATCCGGGTTTTTTATAAGGTTAACTGAAGTTTCTGCTAAGTGCTTTTTAATTTTCTGCGTAGCCACTACTTGCGGACGAAAGTCCGCCACGGCTGCCGCAGCAATAAAACCATCTGCGTTTGGCATCGCGGCCATCACCGCTTGCTGCATTTGCACAGCAGTCGTTACTCGCTTCATAGCAACATTAGTAGGATCAGCTAACGCTGTCGGCCCGGAAATCAGTGTCACTTGTGCACCCAATTGCTGCGCCGCTTGCGCTAAGGCATAACCCATTTTTCCAGAGCTGTGATTTGATAAGTAACGCACTGGATCGATCGCTTCTTGCGTTGGACCTGCGGTAATCACCCAATGCTGTCCGGCTAAAATCTGTGGCTGGTTTAGTGCTTGCCAATTTTTTACAATAGCTTCTGGCTCAAGCATTCTGCCAGGGCCCACTTCACCACAAGCTTGCTCACCTTGATCGGGGCCTAACATAACCACATCACGCTGCAACAATCGCTGCACATGCTCTTGCGTCACAGCATTGAGCCACATGTGTTGATTCATTGCTGGCGCGATAATAAGACGACTCGTCGTTGCCAAGCATATTGTGGCTAATAAATCATTCGCCAAACCTAAACTAATACGCGCTATACAATCCGCACTAGCCGGCGCAATGATAATATCATCTGCCCAACGTGCCAAATCAATATGCGCCATTGCGTTATCGGTTTGATCATCAAGCAAATCATCATAGACACGATGACCAGTTAATGCTTGAAATGTCATGGGCTGAATAAATGCTTTAGCGGCGGCTGTCATGACCACGCGCACCTGATGCCCTTGCTTAATAAATAAACGCACCAACTCAGCTGACTTATAAGCCGCTATGCCACCGGTGACACCTATTAATATGTTTTTAGTTAAGCTCATGCTTTAAGTCTACCACGATTGGCTCTAAAGTTTCTTTATCTGGATCGATCATGGCGTAAGAGATAATAAACAGCTCATCACCTGGCTGCGCCAAACGAGCTGCCGGGCCATTGACCCCTATCACCTTGCTACCTGCCTCACCTTCGATAACGTAGGTTTCAAAACGCTCGCCATTATTAACATTAACGATTTGCACTTTTTCATTCACACGCAAACCTGCCGCATCAATCATATCTTTATCTATTGTAATACTGCCCACATAAAACAACTCAGTTTGAGTGACCGTCGCATAGGCGATCTTGGATTTCATTACCGTAATTAACATTTACTTCTCACTTAATTTCTACGTTATCAATCAACCGCACATCTTCTACGTAGACAGCGGCGTAACGTCGTCCTTGATAATCTTCAATATAATCGATGCTATAACCAGCCTGCTCCAATACTGCTTTGACACTCGCCGCGTCGCCCTGCATTAATCGCCCGGCAAATTCACGCGCTTTTTTTATCCCTTGCTCAGACAAACGATTATTGCGTGAACTCAAAGCCAACCCATGCTCGTCTCGCACAATCGGGCAGGCAATTACGTCTATCGGTAAAAACAAAGCCTTGACCATGTCTTTAATAAGCTGGTACTGCTGGTAATCTTTTTCACCCAGATACACACGCTGCGGTTGCACCAAATTTAATAGCTTTAATACCACGGTCAACACACCATCAAAGTGACCCGGGCGATGCTGCCCTTCCATGATATGACTAAGCTTCACTTCTTTCAGCTGATAGCGATACTCCAATGGGTACATATCTTGTATCGCCGGCACAAATACCATATCCACATCCAGCGCTTTTAAGTGAGCAAGATCTTGCTGCAAACTGCGTGGGTATTTTTGCAAATCATCTGGATTATTAAATTGGGTAGGATTAACAAATATCGATACCACAACAAAATCATTTTCAGCTTGCGCTTGTTTAACTAACTCCAAATGACCTTGATGCAGATTACCCATGGTAGGAACAAAGCCGATCGACATATGCTGAGTATTAAAGCTTTGGCGCCACTGCTGCCATTCGGAAATGGATTTAATGATTTTAGGCATAACAATGTTCTGCTTGTGGAAATGCTTGCGTTTGCACTTCGTGTTTATATTGGTTAAACGCTTGCACTAATAACTCTTGTCCGTTGAGATAACGCTTAATAAATTTGCTATTAAAATTATTCATGCCTAGCATGTCATGAAACACCAACACTTGCCCTGATGTTTTTGCTCCCGCACCAATTCCAATGGTGGGGATAGCTAACGCTTGAGTCACTTGCTCGGCCACTAATTCGGGTACGCACTCTAAAACCAGACTAAAACAACCTGCCGTTTCGAGTGCTTTTGCTTGTTGCAACAATAAACCAGCGGCTTCATCACCACGGCCCTGCACTTTATAACCGCCTAACTGATTCACCATCTGTGGGGTTAAACCTAAATGCCCCATCACTGGTACACCGGATTCCACAATATGCTTAACTAAATCTAAATTGCCAGCAGCACCTTCGAGCTTAACCGCATTAGCACCTGCGCGCATTAACCGCTCCACCGCATCCATCGTCGCGGTTAATCCTTTACGATAAGACAAGAACGGCAGATCACCCACAATAAACTTGGATTTGGCACCACGCGCCACCGCTTCGACGTGCATTTCCATCATATCGACAGTGGCTTTTAGTGTACTGTCATAACCATGCTCGACCATCGCCACACTGTCACCGACCAATAGGCAATCGATCTCGGTTTGATCCATAATCTGCGCTGACCAATGGCTATAGCATGTCACCATGACTATTTTTTGATCAGCCTGTTTCAGGCGCTGGAAATCTTGTATGGTTTTCATTACGTTATCTTTTCCGCTGTATATATAAAAACTATGCTCTTCGGCGAAAGAATATATAAATCACCCCATGAATGCAAGGTAAGGCTAATGGTGGTTATGTACGTTATGATTAATGCTTTGAAGGACCAGTAAGATACGCTTCAACGCGTGCAGCCATGGCCGCCGGATCAAGACCTTCCTCATCATCATCCAAATCCTCTAGCGATACACCTTTACCATCTGCAGGTGGCATCGGTGTAAACAAATCACTAAGGTCGTCACTTACCCGAACCGTACGAATAACTCTCGTACCCGGTTCAACAACCGGCAGTTCCTGGGTCGATTTTATTGCTTCAGTAGGTGCAACCGTTGCTGGGACTCTTTGTGCACGACGCGCCACAATTTCAGCCAGTGCTTTGTCCATCGATTTTACCGACTGCGCTGTTACACCCGACGCGGGTGCAGCAGCTACCAAAGGCAATGAACGCGTTAACGAGACTTGATGCCAAGCATGGTCGTACGCTTCTTTAAATAATGATTCATCGATATCAGCCCCGCCTCCAAGTAAGGCATAACGCGTTGAAATCAACGACAACAATTTACTCGGCAAACAGTGCTCACACATCGCAGCCGACTTATCAGCTTCATAAGAAGCTAATTCAGGTCGAGGGCTAGCAGCTAACAAGTATTCACCTCCCTTACATGGCACCGCTACCTTCCAACGTAAATTCATACCCTGCAATGCAAATAACGCATTACATTGTCGAACCAATTCCGGGTGCGTCTCAAATGGATTATCATCCATCAACCAGCAAAATTGTGTTTCTGCTTGATCGTATTTTTTACCTGATAGAATCATACGAATGGTGTGATACATCATTTTAGTGCTGTAATGCACTGGCCCTAATATTTCTCCAGCCTCTCCGTTTTTGTGACAGTTATGGCGCCGGCTATCCAAATACGATGCCGACTTACTCATTTTATCCAATTGTTTGCTTGGTTTACGTACTTCATCACGCGATAAATTCGATACAGTCGAACCAATCGATAACGTCTCGAATGCAGCCAACCCAGTAGGTGCAGGTCTAGATGTATAGAAACGTGTTTCACTTCCTCCCCTTTCTGCTTTTTGCAAACACTCAAGACCATCCTGACTAACAATGCGCTTAAAATACAAACGACTGGTTATTTCATCCAATTTGCTTAGGTATTCGCGACCCAATGCCTTTATAGCATCAGGGTGAGTATCATTGTTGATCCATGCATGCAGCATATAACGCAACTCTATTTCACGCGCGCCATAACATCCATCTCTCTTTTCTAGCTCCACGAATCCAATATAAGCTTTTCGCATTTTCTGTATATCGTCAAGAGGCAATATGTCTGTTTGTGACGACAGGTCATTAAACCACGCATCCAAATGAGCACCATACAACTCCTGTGATTGCAAATTAACTAACGCCGAATGTAAAACACTAAAGGCCTCTTCTGATATTCGGCCACGGCCTTGATTATAATTCAAGTGCAGCTGCTGCTTTAGGTAAGTAAAGCGTTGCTGTGATGACCCTGTTCTTGGGTAGCCTGAGATACCCGGTATGGATTTTTTCAATTGCAGATACACACGATCACAATCGTGACATAAATTAGTTTCCACAACGGCTGTTAGTCCAGTCAATAAAAAGGTTTCGTCCATATCAGACAATACACAAGCCACTCGTCTCTCTCTAATGTCACGTAGCAATTCAGTCTTATGCTCCGGCCATAACTGCCCCGCTGCCGCAAGGCTTGCTTGCGATCTTGAACCTGCCTCTTTAAAGCAATTGTCTAGAGAAGCCGCAAACCTTTCATCACTTGAGTAAAAGCGAACATGATCATCCGCGGTAATCTTTGCAGATTCCACAGGCGCCTCAAACACACTACCGCTAACAGGATCCGCGTGATAATTAGGTAAATTCGTCGTGATGTATTCTTTGTCTCTACTTAACTGATTAAATGATAGCACGCCAACAGAAGACGCCAACGGAAAGAAATTCGCCGCACTGTAGCGCTTAATATGATGAAGCTGTTCGTATATGGATAACGGGTCTATAGCTGATAAGTAAACACGTTCTTCACCGAAGTTGCTGGCTGACAAGCGATGCATAAATTTTTTGCCATGCATCGGTGTCACAAATAACACCTGATCGCCCGCTTTTACACCAGATAGAAACCGCTGTATCCGCAAATGACTAACACGCACGCCCGCCGCTAAGCACCCACTATCTGCACTCAGTTCAGCCTTAAGAAAATCATGTATATCTAACACATGTATCGTTGCCAATGTAGCCTTACTCCCAATACCCTCTCTATTCAGTCTAAGTGTGAATTATTAAGGCAATCTTAAGGAGCAGTGTTAACATACTGATATTTGGGTGTTTTTTATCACTGGTTGAGCGCTTTCCTGTTCTTTTTTTGTGCAAACAGCAGCAGTAACGCCGTGAACACGCCCGTTATGGACATCGCAGTAAAAGCCACCGAAACTCCACGCCCGCTGGCTTGATACCAATAATAAAATGCAAATATAATCTGGCCGCAAAACGCACCACCTATATGCCCGACCCCATCGGTGATCGACATGCAGGTTGCGCGCACCGGGGTTGGAAAGTGCTCAGCCGTGAAGGTATACATCACAGGAATAATCGCACCAATAGAAAATGCAGCAAGAAAACCAAAAAACAATATCACGCCAAAGCTAGTCCACCAGCCAATAATTAATAAAATGCCAGCCCACAACAAACTAACAATAAAACAAAACCATTTACGCTCAAAGCGATCACTGGCCCAAATAGAAAATAGTGAACCAAAAACAAACCCCATTGATGACAACGACACCAACAACAAACTATTTTTTAATTGAAATCCCGCCAAAATAAATAATTTAGTGTCTAACGTTAACCAAGCATAATTGCCGATATAATAAAATGCCCATACCAAAGCAAACAACACGACATACCCTACTACGCTAGAGTGCAGCACAGAGGAAAACTTATGATTCGAATGCTGCTGTCTATGCGAGGATTGCACCACAGGCTCAGGTAATTCAGCGCGGATACGATGCCGGCATTCACGCTCTAACTCTAACAATTGCGTGTGAGCCTCCTGCATTTTTTTATGTGACACCAACCAACGTATCGACTCCGGTGTAAATAAACGCATAAATAACACGACAACACCACCCAAGCCTCCTAACACAAACATCAGACGCCAACCCCACGGAAATTGTGGCACTAACGCCAAACCAATAAAAGGTACAAATGCAAAACCAAAAAACGCGAAAGTAACACACATAGCACTGTACCGCCCACGCTGATCAGCCGGAGACAACTCCCCTATATAAGTAACTACATTAGCAATCTCTGCACCAATGCCCATACCAATAATAAAGCGCCAGATAATCAATTGGGTTAAATCACTGCTGGTGGCCGATAAGATAGAGCCGCCACTAAAGAAAAACACGGACAGTATCAATGCTACTTTACGTCCGCATAAATCTGATAATCGACTATCCAATAGGGAGCCAATAATATAACCAATCAGCCCACTGGTAATGGTCCACGTCGCCGCTGCAGTAGTTACATGAAATTGTTTAGTAAACACCGGAAGTGCAATACCGATCGTTACGATATCAAAAAAACTAAAAAAGAAGCCTATTCCAATAATTAATAGCAACCAGTAGGAGTATGGCCACACCGGCAAGCGATCAAGGCGCGCTAGGATTTCTTCTTTTGATGGTATTGTTGTTTCTGTCATCACTCGTCCTTGAGTTGGTGGTAGCATTACGTTGCCGCAGAGTAATCGTCAAGGCGAGCACCGCCCCTACTTTACTTCATGGCTCGCTTCGTTCCACTACGCTGCGCTTTACTTCCGTAAAGCAGGGGCTTTGCCCACCTTGCCGCTGTAGCACAACGTAACACATACTGTACGCCAGGTTATGCCGTATGATGCTGTGGTTTGGGTAGCGCAGCTAACTGTTTCGAGTTTGGATAGCTGCTAGCCAAAATTCCATAATACATATCAGCTTGCTGAGGCATCTTCAACTGGCGATAACTCTTCACTGATAATGCCAATGCGTCGATCACCTGCGGTGAACCTTGGAAATGCTGAATGACTGTCATCGAACGATTTAATGCCGCCACATACGCTTGACGATCATAGTAATACTCAGCAACAACCATATTATGTTTAGCAATCATGTTGCGAATATACAACATATGTAAAATTGAATTATTACGGTATTTACTGCGTGGGAAGCGCTGCACTAATTGGTTAAACGCACCAAACGATGTGTTCAAATGCGACATATCACGTGCTGACGGATCCGAGCCCACCATTTTTTGTAACCAGGTCATGCCTTGACGGTAATCAACCAAACCTTTCATATAGTATGCGTAATCTACATCTGGACCTTGCGGGTATAAGTGAATATATCGATCAGCCGCCACCATCGCCGACACTTGATCATCATTCATATAATAAGCGTAAATAATATTCAACTGACCTTGTCGCGCGAATGCGCCAAATGGATAAATCGCATCTAATGCCTCTAACTGCTTAACAGCATCGCCATATTCCCCATCTGCCATATTCTTTTGTGCATCGGTATACAATTGGCGTGAAGTTTCTTTACGGTAAGGTGCTAAATCATCTTTGTGCGCACTGTTACCACAACCGGTTAAAATCAAAGCCGCAAGCACTATAAGCAGTAGTTTTTTCATATTGGTCCATTCTTTATCAGTCAGAAAAGGAGGGATTATACCTGATGCAGTCGTCTTGCACCATATGGAAGATAACTGTTAACAAAAAAGCGCCCTTGTAAGGCGCTTGGTGAGTTCGCATCCTTGCGCTTTGAGGTTATTCGCTTTCTAGACCAGCTTTGGTAGCATCACCCGCCATACCAACTCCGCTTTTCGCCATGTTACCACCGGTTTGAATCCAAGCTTTGCTTTTCTCGCCTTGTGCTTGAGCAGCACCTGTCGTTGCTTTGCCTCCCATTTCTCCCGCTTGGCGTGAAGCACTGGATAAACCTTGCTGAACTTTACCGGCTAATGCTTCGCTGCGATCTTGCTGTTGTGGACCACCGATCCAGCGTAATACCATATTGGGCACTTGATGGATGGCACTGAATGAGAGATTAATCACTTCCATGGCAATGAAGCCATAAGCCACCACTAATAAAATAAACACGATAAAGTCAGCAAAACCATTTTGAGTATACTGACCGGTATTCACTAAGTTATGCGCGCCACCGTTGACGATACTGATAATCCCTTCCATCGGCGCCGCCACTTTGCTATCCGTTTGCCCGTCTAAACTATCAATCACACGCGAGAATATGTGATTGATCATACTAAAACTAACATAACTTAAAATCATCCCCGATAAAAAGCCAATAACCATTAACACCGGCCTTAAAAACACACCTAATGCGAGCATTATGGCTTGCTCCGCTTTACCGGTGAAATCTTGGCCGTCGGGATGAGTCAAACCTAAGCAGACCAATGGAGCAGCAACCATAGCTTCTAGAACACTCAAAATCCAACTAACACCACCAAAAAAGAACAGCAAGTAAGGGTAGAGCGGTGCGTAATAGGCCAACATAAAACCAGCGGAAAATAATGCCGCTGATGCGCCTGTCCATAATGGAATACTGAAATTAACGTAGGCTGTATTGCCAGTTTCAAGCGCTTTACCAACCACAGGTATAATACTGTACCAAGCCCCCTTCGTAATAGAATCTTTAACATTTTCACCTGCTTTCGTCCAAACATAACCGCCCGCCCCCAGGCATGCTTTGCCTAGGCCATGCGCAAAGGAAATGGGGTCATAGTACGCCCGATTGGAAGCATGTGCCTCTGTTTTCATAATGTAGTCCAATACATGACCACCCGCTTGACCCAAAATAGAACCCGGATCAGCCTTACCTAAATCAAATGAAAGAATACCCATAGGGTTCTCCATTTTATCTTTAGCTGCTGCTATTTGATTTGTTTTATCCTTTTCGAAACTCTTTGCTTTTTCACTTTCATTACATTCGTGCTGTCCATATTGTCTGCCACACAAATCATGCTTATGAATTTCATACCATTTTCTTCTGTATGCGTCTGATTGATAATATTGCACAAGATCACCTAGAGAAGTCGCATCACGAGTATCAAACATATTAGCCAAGTCACCACTTAGTGGAAGGCCCCCGTTATTAGAACGATCTTTACTAAGCACACCAGAGTCCTTATCGGTTAACTTTTTCGTAAGCTCGTCCTTCACCGCAAGACCTTTACTAAAATTCTCAGCAATTTTAATAAAGATAATTGGCGTCTTACCAACAACATCTGACGACATGCCTCGTTCAAATAGGTGAGGCACCATATTGACAAGACCTAAACCTTCATGCGCATCATTAAGACGCGCTAAATCCCAATAATACGAACCAGCATTTAACCAACCCTCGTCCTTGGCTTTATCGATAAAATCACCTTGCGATTGCACTTCAGCTTCTGTTGAAGCATCGGCTAAGGGTTTCATTTGCTTCAGATAGTCGGCTGTCGCTCTAGCCAATCCACCACCTATCGTTACAGCATTAAGCTTTACTTTTCCAAATAGACTTCCAGCAGCATTCGTAGCGGCATCATTAAGATCCAAAGTAATTTGCGTAATTGCTGCATAGGCGGCCTGATACTGTTCTTCTGTTGCGTGCTTAGGCATTAATTGTGTCACTTCTAAAGTACCGCAATCACCTAGAAAACCATCCGATATTTCAGTAGGCTTGTAGGGGTACGGCTGTCCGTACCCTGGGAATGCAATTCTGCCTGTTCCAGCAAGGATTCCATCACCGGCTGCTTTCATTTTAGGTGGATCGCCTGCTATAACTGACATAGGGTGATCATGCGCTTGCCTTACATAAAGTTGGTCTCTGTGACCCAAAGTTCCGTGAGCTACAGCATAATCATATTGATCATTAGCCAGCAACATTGATGCTTTCATGCAAATTTCATCGTCTAATACTTGTCTAATAGGGCTGGCGGCATGCAGATCATCAGTATTTATTAGTTTATCAATGTCACGTAGTGAGGTAATCTTATTACCACCAGTTTCCGGTACATATAATTTATCACCACCAGCCAACTCAGTTAAAGCATAACTCCACGTCGTATCAGCGAAACGAACCCCCTCAACCACAACTTTCATCATTAAATCTTGCACCGCACAATAGCCGGTATCTGAGCTGGGAACTAGCATAGCTAAGCCCACAGCAACGCGTAAAACGACCATCGAAATATTGTGTCTGGGTGCCCCACCAGCAGATAGCGTAGTCGTAACCATTACATTAAAGATGGTGTAAAGAAGCCAAACTGCAGCAACTACCATAATGCCTTGGTTAAACACATAAAATATATGGCCAATTAATTGAGAGCCACCGCCAACCAATGCGCCAGGTACATCGCCAAATATTTTACCGAGATAATGCAAAGAAAGATCGCCACCAGTATCAGCATTTTGAAATCCAGGCACTGTGGGCAGGCTCGCATAAGCCATGCTGTAAGCAGAAACCAGCCAAATAGAAAGGATTGTTAGTAAGCGTTTCATAAAATTCACTCTCTCACATAAACAGTTATTTTTTTTAACTTAACTGCAACAACCTACTCTAGACTAACACCATCGACTTATCAGTGTATTAGCTTCGCTTACATGTTTATCACCTTAAGAAATAAATACCTGACTCGACCAGTATTTATATTTTGAATGTAGTCCACCTGTTGCGCTTAAGCAGCCCGTCACTTACACTAGCGACATGACAACATTTAAACAAATCATCACATTCGATGAATCCGCCGTCGACCAACGGCTGGACCAAGCACTGGCTGCCGCTTTGCCGCAATTTTCACGCGAGCAAATCAAAGGCTGGATTAAACAAGGCAAAGTAACTGATAGCAAGAAAGGCACACTGCGCCCGCGCGACAAAGTCACTTTGGATCAAACGATCACCATTGAAGTGGAGATGGAACAAACCAATAGCTGGCAAGCGGAACCACTTGAACTGGATATCGTCTATGAAGACGACGACCTCATTGTAGTCAACAAACCGGCTGGACTAATCGTTCACCCCGGAGCTGGGGTTAAAACCACCACGCTTATTAATGGCTTACTCGCGTACTGCCCTGCACTAGCAGAGGTGCCGCGCTGCGGAGTCGTGCATCGTATCGATAAAGACACCACTGGTTTATTAGTGGTGGCTAAAAGCCAACTGGCACACAACTCACTATCCGAACAATTACAAACCCGCAGTATGTCACGCAAATACGAAGCGGTGGTCAAAGGCACTTTAGTTGCGGGTGGTAAAATTGATGCGCCGATTGATCGTCACCCCAAACACCGCACAAAAATGGCCGTACACCCCACAGGTCGCGAAGCAGTAACCCATTACCGCGTATTGGATCGCTTTAATTATTACACCCACATCAGTGCGTCATTAGAAAGTGGGCGCACACATCAAATCCGCGTGCACTTTGATAGCATCCATCACCCACTAGTGGGCGACCCTACTTATGGCACGCATACTAAACCACCGGCCGCAAAAAGCGATGCCTTGCATGAATGCCTAAAACATTTCAAGCGCCAAGCACTGCACGCCAAATCACTGCAACTCGAACACCCACGCACAGGCGAAACCATGCAATGGGAAATACCGCTACCGCAAGATATGATAGACTTATTGGCTGCATTACAAATTGAGCAAGACACCATAGAGAGGATTTAATGTCAGCAACGGATATCATCACGCCCGATTGGTCAGCACCAAAAAACGTTCACGCATTAACTACTACCATCGCACTTGGCAACATGGCCGACCATGTGCCGGCAGCAACGCTGGATGTCGAAGTAAATCGCCAGCAACTCCTTAGCAACCACCAAGTACCAACACCTGTCACTTGGTTACACCAAACGCATAGCGATATTGCCATTAAATTGCCATGCGATGAGCGTCAGCCCACTGGCGATGCCAGCTTTACCGAAAATCGTAATGTCACTTGCGCTGTTATGACTGCCGATTGCTTGCCGTTATTAATCTGCCAACAAGATGGTCGCGAAATTGCAGCTATCCATGCAGGCTGGCGCGGATTAATGTCAGGAGTTATCGATAGCACCATCAAAGCCATGAAGTCTTCACCAGCTGAATTAATGGTCTGGCTAGGACCTGCGATTGGCCCTAAAGCTTTAGAACTTAACGCTGACATTCGTAATGACTTCTTAGCGGTAGACACGCGCTACAACGAAGCCTTTACACAACACGATGATGGCGCTTGGTATGCTGACATCTATCAAATGGCGCGCTTATGTTTAGGTAAATATGGCGTCACTCAAATCACTGGTGGCGACTACTGCACCTACGGTGACAAAGATAAATTCTACTCATTCCGCCGCCAAGGCGATGACAGCGGACGTATGGCTTCGCTTATTTGGATGAGTTAAGCACCCTCTCACACCCTATTTGCAAAGGCTATCCTCGGGGTAGCTATTTGGGCACTTTTTGATTAAAATAACATCTGCGTTTAAAACCAGGACCGATCGAATAATGAATAAATTCAAACAATTACTCTCAACAGCAATGATTGCTAGCGGCTTACTTTTGTCATCCATTGGCCTCGCAGCCTCACATTCCAACATTGCATCGCAATCTAACAGCATTGCGCCCATGCTAAAAAAGACAACCCCAGCGGTGGTCAACATCGTGGTAATGCAAAAAACACCACCTTTTATATTGTCACAATTACCGCCGAATATTCCGAAAAACGCCATTCCCAAAAATGTTGCAGTCGGTAGTGGTGTCATCTTTAATAAAAGCAAAGGATTAATTGTCACAAACGCACACGTGCTAGCTCACGCCAAATTAATTGTTGTCACACTGAAAGATGGACGCCGCTATCGCGCCCATATGGTGGCCAAGGCGGACGATTTCGATTTGGCAGTATTAAAAATCAAAGCTAAACACTTAACCGAAATGCCATTCGCAGATTCCGATCAACTGGAAGTCGGTGACTTTGTTGCTGCTATCGGTAGTCCATTTGGTTTAACTCAAACCGTTACCTCTGGCGTGATTTCTGCACTCGATCGCGATCGCCCACGCATTGAAGGCTTCCAAAGCTTTATTCAAACTGACGCACCAATTAACCCAGGTAACTCTGGTGGCGCCTTAGTAGATATGAAAGGTAAATTAGTCGGTATTAATACCGCCATCATCTCAAAAGTTGATAGCAGTGCCGGCATTGGTTTTGCCATCCCCAGCAACATGACCAGAGGTGTGATCAAACAACTATTGAAATATGGCAAAGTCGAACGCGGCATGTTGGGTGTTATGGCACAAAACATTTCTGCTGATTTAGCTAACGCCTTAGGCTTAAAGTCATCACACGGCGCCTTGGTAACTCAAATCGTACCTAACTCACCCGCCGCAAAAATTGATATTGCACCGCGCGATGTAATCTTAAAGCTCAACAACAGACACATTCGCAGCGCCGATCAATTGCGTAACGACTTAGGATTAATGCACCCAGGCAGCAACATTGCATTAACACTTAACCGTGATGGAAAAATCATGACTCAACATGCCACTGTGGCTGATGTTAAAACCATGAAAGAAGAAACACAAACACCCTTCTTGTCCGGTTTAACATTGCGTAACTTTGACGAGCTCGAATCGGATGGCAAACACCTTAAAGGTGTTGTTATTGTTGATACTGATGATGCGAGTGGCGGCACACTTGCTGGCCTACAAGCTGGCGATGTCATTACGGCCGTTAACAAGCAAGCGATTACTACTACGAAACAACTGCATAAAATTGCTGAAGATACGCATAAAGACCAGTTGTTAATTTCTTTAAATCGAAACAACACCGACCTGTTCGCAGTAATCGATCGGTGATGATGAGAGGACTTGCATGGTTACAAAACAACGCCGCAAAATAATCATCGCTGTTAGCAGTGCCATTATCGCACTGCTAACAGTCAGTATTGGTGGCGTTGTCCATGCACAGCATAAACATAAAAAATCCAAAGCACTGTTATTAGCTCAAGCCAATACACCCATCGTTGTCAGAATTACCCCAGTAAAACAAATCAATGTCGCTGATAGCGTTCAAGCAACTGGCACCTTACTTCCCATTCACACCACGACGATAACACCAAAAACAAATGGCTATATCAAAACCATTAATTTTCACGAGGGTGACCCAGTAAAAGCAGGCCAACTGCTTATTCAATTGGATAACAGCCAAGAGAAAGGCAACTTAGCTCAAGCTAAGGCTACACTCGAAATTGAACGCAACAGTTATGATCGAAACTTTAAAGCGAACAAGCAGCATTTAGTTGCTACCGAAGATTTAAGCAAAATTCAGTCCGGTTATGAAAGCGCTAAAGCTGATTTAATCATGAAGCAAACACTGTTTAATCAAAAAGCATTGCATGCCCCGTTTGCTGGCACGATAGGAAAGTTTTTATTAAGCGTCGGTGATTATGTTAAAGCTGGAACACCACTAGTTACCCTAACCAATGATACTAAACTCATTGTGCAATACACCTTACCGCAGCAATACATCAACCAGTTGAAACTGAATCAACCTGTTCACGTTGAACTATCCGATACTCACCAAAAAATTAAACCGGCTAATGGTAAAATCTCATTTATCTCACAAACGATTGATGCCACTTCGCAAACCTTTGTGGTACACGCCATCGTTAACAACAAAGCACACCTACTACACCCTGGTAACTTTGTTAAAGTGCAACAAAACCTAGGCAAGGCAAAACAACAACTCGTCATACCACTGCGCAGCGTTATTCGCTCCATCAGTGGCAGCAGTGTTTTTATTGCCAGGAAAGGTGTTAGCCAACAAGTTAATATTAAGCTAGGCAGCATTGTCGGCCATGATGTTGTCGTTAAATCTGGCCTTAAGCTTGGTGACAAAATAATCATCGAAGGGCAATCGCAAGTTAAACCCGGCAGCCATATTACAGTAGTTTCACCATGAGTATGCCGGAAGTCTGTATCCGTCGACCGGTTTTTTCCTGTGTTATTAGTTTAATATTAATGGTGGTGGGTATTTTAGCATTTACCCATTTATCCACACGCTACTTTCCGCCTTTTGAATCACATCGCTTACGCATCGTCACTAGCTATACTGGCGCCAGTGCTAAATTAATCGAAACCAATATCACCACACCATTAGAAAACGCCATCAGTGGCATTCCCGGTATCGACACCGTCGAGTCCACCAGCACCCAGGGCAGCAGCATTATTCAAATTAGACTGAAAGCTGACAGCAATGCTTATGATATCTCCAGTCAAATTCGTAACAAAGTATCACAGGCTCGCAAAGAACTGCCTGATGATGCCGATGACCCCGTCGTTAATGCCGGTCACGGTGATAGCGAATTAATGGACTACGCCTTTACCGACAGCACACGCTCAACAAAAGCGACCCAAGATTACCTGGAGCGATTTGTCGTCAACCAAATCTCTGATCTTGATGGCGTTGCCAGTGTCGACGTATTCGGTGCCGGCAAATATGCCATTCGCATTCGCCTTAACCCTTCCAGCATGCATGCCTACAACATCAGCATTAGCGATGTCATGACCGCTATACAAGACAATAATATTGAACTGCCTGCTGGTGAAATCGACAGTAAAAACCTGTATTTCCCCGTTACCGCCAAAACAGGCCTCAGCACACCCAAGCAATTTGATAATATTCCAATCAAGAAAGTAAATGGCAGCTTAGTCACACTCGGCGACATCGGCACAGCCATACTTGGCAACGACAGCACCAGTCCCGCCATCGTTAAATTTAATGGTAAACCCGCTGTATGGATGATGATTACAGCAACCACTGATGCCAACCCAATAAAAACCGCGAAAATTATCCAACAAAAATTAAAGTTAATGTCTAGCCAGTTTCCTGTTAGCACCAAAATGCACTTATTCTTTAATGAAGCTGACTTTATGAAAAGCAGTATTAAAGAAGTATATATCAGCATTGGCATTGCCATACTCTGCGTCATGCTAGTGATTTACTTATTCTTAGGCAATCTACGTACGGCAGTCATCCCCATTATCACCATACCCGTTTGTTTGTTGAGTAGCTTCGGCGTCATGGCTTTATTTGGCTTTAGTATTAACGTCATTACATTACTGGCATTAGTGCTATCCATCGGTCTGGTGGTAGATGACGCCATCGTCATGCTAGAAAACATCCATCGTTACATTGAACGCGGCGACAAACCCATGCTGGCAGCCATTGTTGGCAGTAAAGAAATCACCTTTGCTGTAGTCGCCATGACCCTCACCTTAGCCGCAGTTTATGCACCAATAGGTTTTTTAACCGGGCATATGGCCATTATATTTCGCTCATTTGCATTTACTTTAGCTGGCGCCGTTTTAATCTCTGGCTTTATTGCGCTGACATTAACCCCAATGATGTGTTCACGCCTGATCCCACCACATCAAACCGAAAACAAACGCAGCTATGCCGCCAAATTGGAAATATGGTTTGAGCAACTATCCAATGCCTATCGTAGAATTTTAAAAACGCTCTTAAAGTTTCGCTTACTAATGATTATCATAGCCGTGCTACTCGCCATAGGCGGTTACTTTTTGTTTAAGACGGTACCAAGCGAATTTGTACCCCAAGACGATTTGGGTCTTGTCTTTTCGCGTGTCAGCACGCCAACAGGTGCCACCAATGCATTTACCGAAAAGATCCTTAACAAGACACAGCGTGTCATCAATAAAAACACTAACGTCAATGACGTTATCACTATTGCAGATAGCCATCCAAGCCCATTCAATGCTGCACTGATAACACTGAAGCCTTACCAACTGCGTGATCAAACAGCTGCAGAGGTAGCAGACCAACTGAATAAATCATTTACACAGGTGCCCGGTTTAGATGTTGCCGCATTTCCTGTTACCTTTGGCGGCAGCACCAAAGCTCAGCTACAAGTTTCAATTATGAGTGCCGGTAGCTACATTGACTTATACAACACATCACAAGCCATCTTAAAGAAATTAGAAAAATACCCAGGACTTAGCCATGTCTCAAGCTCAATGAACTTTGACAGTCAGCAATATGAAATCAGGGTAAACCACGACATCGCCTCGCAACTGCAGGTCAGCACTAAAACCATTGATCAAACCATTGCTGCATTATTTGGCGGCAATAAAGTTTCTACCTTTAATGTCGATGGCCGCAGCTACAATGTTTATGTACAAGCGGCTGCTGGACAACTAACCAATATCGATCACCTAAAGCAACTATATGTAAATAATGCCGAAGGCAAAAGCGTGCCACTTAGCAACTTAATTACCGTTCGAAGCTTTACCGCTCAGCCCAGCTTAAGCCACTATAATCGCGCCCGATCAATGACACTATCAGCTCAACTAGCGCCACATCACACACTTGGACAAGCAGTAAAATACCTACAAAACAACTTACCAACGTGGCTGCCTAGCAGCGACAATTATGCCTTTATGGGTAAAGCCAAAAAATTAATAGAAGCCAGCAGCAGTTCATCGATGTTATTTGCTCTCGCATTCGTATTTATATATTTAATCTTAGCTGCACAATTCGAAAGCTTCTTAGATCCTTTAATCATTCTATTCGTCGTTCCGCTTAGTGTGATTAGCGCATTGGCTGCATTAAAACTGTTTGGCGGCAGCCGAAACATTTATACCGACATCGGCTTAGTTACACTCATTGGTTTGATTGCTAAACACGGCATTCTTATCACCCAATTTGCCAATGAATTACAAAAGCAAGGCGTTGAATTGATCGAAGCCGTCTTAAAAGCAGCAGCTCAACGCTTACGGCCAATCCTAATGACCACAGCTGCCATGGTGTTTGGCGCATTACCATTAGTCTTTGCGCAAGACGCCAGTTCGTTATCACGACAACAAATTGGCCTCGTGATTATTAGCGGTTTATTATTTGGAACGTTCTTTTCATTAATACTAGTGCCCGTTGTTTATACCTATATGGCACAGTTTAAAAGATTTATATCATTCCGCACTTGATGCGGAATGACAACATACTGCAGAATAAGCTGAGTTTATTTGAAGTTTTTAACCAAAAAGTCTTTAAAACTTTGGCCAGTCTTAGTCAATTTTTTGTTTTTCAGATGCACCAAATGAACCTTAGACTTAATCGGCATACCGACAACATCCAGCTTCACTATATTGCGCGCATCTTTTTCCAACATATAGTCTGGCAGCAATGCGATACCGACATTATCTTGAATAGCGGCACGTACCACTTCAATATTATCAATATCAACGCAACGAATATCAGGGTTGTCGGTAAATAAATCATATAATAAATCACCTTCAAACCAGTTTTTCAGATAACGTACAAAGCGCTGATCAGCTAGATCATTCATCGGTATACGCTTCCTATCAGCTAATGGGTTCTTTTTATTAGCAACGATAACGTAATTAAAATTACGTAATGGTGTATAAGTTAAGTTTTCAATCTGGTATTTACGTGGTGATAATATCAAATCGATTTTATTTTCTAACAACATATTCAGCAATAATTCACGATGGGACACATTCATCCGCAACGCAACCTTATCATGGTGCTTTAAAAACTTGGCATAGTACTGAACAGCAACTGAACCCAACGATGTTCCAACACCTACGCGCAAATCACCGGTCAATTCTTCATCGGCATCACACACTGTATTATTAAGGTCATTTAATACCTCATCAAAACGACGCGCATGACCTAATACTTTGAGCCCCATATCAGTGATATGTACACGCTGGCGAATGATATCAACTACCGGCACACCTAAGTGTTTTTCCATTTGTTGAATCTGTTTAGATACAGCAGGTTGTGACAAACTTAGCGACTTAGCAGCCTTGCTGATGCTGCTATATTTAGCAACAGCCGAAAAAATCTCTAGTTGTCTCAATGTGATAGGCATTACTCTAACCTCATATTCAGTTTTTGGTTCATTACCGTTTATTATAGACTCAAGTTTTCAACATTGCGACAAGTATTTTTCAACTAGACCACTTCTTCAACACTTAGGTCTTGTTTCGAAGATTGACGTCGAATAGTAGCGCCTAATTGCGACAGCTTTTCCTCAATACATTCGTAACCGCGATCGATATGATAGATACGATCAATCACTGTATTGCCACTAGCCATTAAGCCAGCCAACACTAAACCTGCTGAAGCACGTAAATCAGTTGCCATCACAGGCGCACCGTTAAGCATTTCTTTACCAGCGCAATGCGCACTATTACCACTCAAACTAATTCGAGCACCCATGCGCTTAAGCTCATGGACATGCATAAAACGATTCTCGAAAATATTTTCAATCACTTCGGACTCGCCTTCAGCTACAACATTCATAGCCATAAACTGTGCTTGCATATCAGTTGGCAAGCCTGGGTAGGGAGCGGTTTCAATATTAACTGCTTTTGGTCGCTTGCCTTTCATGTCGAGCTTAACCCAGTCTTCACCCACTTCAATCGTGGCTCCGGCTTGTTTTAATTTTTCTAAAATGGACTCAACGATTGAAGGGGTAATGTTTTTTACTAATACCGAACCCCGGGTCATTGCGGCTGCAACAAGGTATGTTCCCGCTTCTATCCGATCTGGTAACACAGTGTATTCATCACCGTGTAATTTCTCAACGCCATCAATAACAATCGTTGACGTACCCGCACCACTGATACGCGCACCTAATTGATTTAAGAAATTTGCCAAATCAACCACTTCAGGCTCTATCGCTGCATTATTAATAATGGTCTGACCTTCAGCCAATACGGCGGCCATCATAATATTTTCTGTACCGGTTACGGTAATGCCTTTAAAACTTAATTCGGCACCTTGCAAGCGACCATCAACGCGCGCATTGATAAACCCGTTAGCAACCGTGACTTCAGCACCGAGTGCTTCCATACCACGAATATGCAAATCCACTGGCCGCGAACCAATAGCGCAACCACCCGGCAAAGATACTTCAGCCTGTCCGTAACGACCTAGCAGAGGACCTAACACTAAAATAGAAGCACGCATGGTTTTAACCAGCTCATAAGGCGCACTGTATTGCGACAGATTAACCGTGTTGATTTCGATATTCATGCGCTCATCAACAGTGAACTGCCCACCCATGCGACCCAACAATTCCACCATTGTGGTGACATCATTTAAGTGTGGGATATTCTTCACCTTAATAGCCTCGTCACACAATATTGAAGCCGCTAAGATCGGTAGTACAGCATTTTTAGCGCCAGATATTTTTACAGAACCCTTTAAAGGTGTTCCGCCCGTAATAATTAACTTATCCATTCAAACCTCTTTCAACAAGCGGAAGCAACTTGTCTAAACCATATACACGTGCCATATTAATCAACTCATCCGACACATTAACAAAACGACAAGTTACGCCTTGCTGTCTAGCAAGACGCAACCAACATAACATTAGGGTTAACATTGAGCTATCGTAATCACTCAGCTCTGCAAAATCAATATCAAACGGTGCTTTAGCAACCTTAATTTGCTTAGCAACTTCTTGCCGCACATCCATCACCGTATCATAGCTGACCGCTTGATTGAGCGATATCACCATCGTCATAATTACTTATGCCCCTCTAGATCTCAAGCGAGAATTAAGCATTTTTAATCCGCCTTGATTCAATACTGAAGAAAACTGTGAGCGGTAACTACGTACCATACTAACGTTTTCGATACTAAAGTCATATATACGCCACGTATTACCACGACGCACCAAATTATAAGTTACTGGGATTTTTTGTCCATTACGACGCACGATCAAACTGCGAACAGTCACTGTTCGTTTGCTTTGGTAACCACCGCGCATTGGATAGAAACGCACAACATCACCGTCATATGAAGATAGCGCTGTCGAATACGTAGAAATCACAACGTTAGTAAATAAATTTTTAAACTGGCCGCGCTGTGCACCTGAAGCTTTTCGCCAATCTGGTCCAACTGCTGATGCCGCCATAACATTAACATCGGCATAAGGCACTAAATTGCGTTTTACTAACTGACGAACAATATTAGGGTTGGACTTTAACCGCCCTTTATTTTTCTTCAAGCCAGCAATCATATTATTTGCCATGCCTTGCAGCATTGTAATCGGCGAGCTTACAGCAAACGACAAATTAAACGACAGTAGCAATAACAAAGCTACCGTTAATTTTTTTGACCACGAAGTAAACATATTGTTCTCCTTAATTAAGTTGCAAGCGTTTGTTTAGGGGTTTCTTCATCTTTACTATCGCCATTTTTCAAACTATACATAAGCTGTCCAATTAAATTCTCAAGTATCATGGCAGACTGTGTTGTCTCAATACGCTCACCCGGTTTTAATACTTGTTGCTCAAAACCTGGCGACAAACTGATGTAGTTTGACCCCAGCAAACCTTGAGTCAAAATACCCGCAGACGTATCAATTGGGATTAAGTTGTATTTATCTTTTATTAATAGAGTAACTCTGGCACGGAAATCCTGTTCATCCAGTTGGATTTTTTCAACTTGACCGACCTTAACACCACCAATCGTCACCGGCGCGCGCGGTTTCAAATCACCGATATTATCAAACTCAGCGGTAAGAATATAAGACTTACTGTTACCAAACACAACCAAGCCACTGACATTAAACGCTAACGCCATTAAAGCCAATACGGCCAAAATAATAAAAATACCCACAATAAATTCAGCAGTTTTCGAAGCCACTTACCAGCCCCCCATCATAATAGATGTTAAAATAAAGTCTAAACCCAGCACCAACAATGAAGCGTAGACTACCGTTTTTGTTGTTGCGCGACTAATACCTGCCGCATTACCCACACAATAGAAACCTTGATAGACAGCGGTCCATGTCACCACAAATCCAAATACCACACTCTTAATCACACCGTTTAATATATCATCACGAAAACTAACGGCTGATTGCATGTTCGCCCAGAAAGAACCATTATCAACGCCTAGCCAATCAACACCCACCATATGACCACCATAAATAGCAGTGATATTAAACAACAAAGTTAATAGTGGCAGCGCAATAATCCCGGCCCAAAAACGTGGGGCTATCACTCTCCACAATGGATCTACTGCCATCATTTCCATGCAGCTTAATTGTTCTGTCGCGCGCATCAAGCCAATTTCCGCCGTTAATGCTGATCCTGCACGACCGGCAAATAATAATGCCGTAACAACCGGTCCTAATTCTCTCACCACACTGAGCGCAATCAATTGACCTAACTCTTGGCCGGCACCAAATTTACGCAAGGTGTTATAACCCTGTAAGGCAACCACCATGCCAATAAATAAAGCGGAGATCAGCACAATCGCGAGTGATAACACACCCACTTGATACAATTGCTGCATGATCATGCGATAACCTTGACGCACTCGAGGTCGCTGAAAAATAGTTTGTAATAAAAAAATCAATGAACGGCCAAGGTGACTGCAAAATCGCACACCGCCAGTGCCCACTTGATGAACTCGACTTAACACAACTCCAACTCCTTAGCATAATCCAGCGCTGGGTAATGAAATGGCACTGTGCCATCTGGCAAACCATTTATAAATTGATGCAACCCAGGATCTGAGCTTTGTAATAATTGTTCGGGGGAACCATAACCCAACACTTTACCTTCTGACAATACACATACGCGATCGGCAATCATCAATGTTTCTTTAACATCGTGAGACACCATAATGGTTGTCATTTTCAAAGTATCATTCAGCTCACGAATCAATTTAAGTAATACACCGCGACCAATCGGATCTTGGCCGGTAAACGGTTCATCATACATCATGATTTCTGGGTCAAGCATAATAGCGCGTGCTAATGCCACACGTCGTGCCATACCGCCCGACAATTGACTGGTATCCATATAGGCAGCACCACGCAATCCTACAGCCTGTAATTTCATTAACACTAAATCACGAATCATATCATTCGATAAGTTAGTGTGTTCGCGCAAAATAAAGGCAACGTTTTCAAATACGTTTAAGTCCGTAAATAACGCGCCCTGCTGAAATAACATGCCCATACGGCGGCGCAATTGATACAGCTCGTTGCGTGATAAACCGATATTGGATTGACCATCAATACGTACGTCACCACTATCGGGTCTTAATTGCGCACCAATGATATTCAGTAAGGTTGTTTTACCTGTTCCACTCGGTCCCATGATAGCGGTGACCAAGCCTCGTTCAAGACGCAGGTTAATTTCATTAAAGATTTTCTTAGTGCCCCGACTAAAGCTCACTTGAGATAATTCGACCACCGGGGTATCACGCTCAGACATAAAATGGGAGTACCTATTCAAGTAGATTAAAGTTATAATACCGAAACGACTGACTCTACGCTAGTAAAAACCTATGATAACAGAACAATTAAGCGAAATTGAACAATATTGCGCCTTAGGCAAAGCCGTAATAGAAACCGAAGCAAAAGCAGTAAATGCCTTACTGTCGCGCATCGATGAAAAATTTGTACAGGCCTGCCAACTACTTATTAACTGCCAAGGACGCATTGTGGTCACTGGCATGGGAAAATCCGGCCATATCGGCGGAAAAATTGCTGCCACTTTCGCCAGTACCGGAACACCTGCCTTTTTCGTACATCCCGGCGAGGCCAATCACGGTGATATGGGGATGATTACAGCAAAGGATGTTGTACTAGCCATTTCATACTCAGGCGAGTCTAATGAAATCCAAAGCTTCTTACCCCTAATTCATCGCTTTCGCATCCCGCTGATTAGCTTGACCGGAAACCCAAAGTCCAACCTAGCTAAACGCTCTAACGTACATATAGACGTCTCTGTTGAAAAAGAAGCCTGTCCATTAGGCCTGGCACCCACTGCTAGCACCACAGCAACTCTAGCCATGGGCGACGCATTGGCTGTCGCTTTATTAGAAAGACGGGGGTTCACGGCTGAAGACTTTGCGCTATACCACCCCGCTGGCTCATTAGGTAAAAGATTATTACTGCGCGTTGACGAGCTCATTCAAACTGGTGATGCCATGCCTGTCGTCACACCGCAAACCTCCATTGCCGATGCATTAGTTGAGATCACCAGTAAACGCCTCGGAATGACCACAGTTATCGAAGATGGCAAGCTAGCCGGTATTTATACTGATGGTGATATCCGTCGCACACTCGACAAGCAAGTGGACATTCATAACACCGCCATTGCCGAAATGATGTCGACTCAACCCAAAACCATTTTGTTAGGCACACTAGCTGTCGCCGCCTTAGAAGTGATGAGCCGTTACAAAATCACGTCACTGGTGGTCGTCGACCAACACAACTACCCTGCAGGCGTTTTACATATGCACGATTTACTCAAAGCGGGAGTCGCTTAGTGAGCGAAAACATTCAACTGTTAATTCTCGATGTCGATGGTGTATTAACCGATGGAAAAGTTTACCTCAGCGCTGATGGTGACGAACAAAAATGTTTTTACGTGCAAGACGGCATGGGCATGGTCAACCTGATTCGCGCCAATATTCCTATCGCTATTATCTCTGGTCGCAGCAGCGAATCAGTGACAAGACGCATGCAAGAATTAGGCGTTCAACACGTCCATCAAGGTATCGACAATAAATTACCAGTGTTTGAACAGCTGATAAAAGAACTGAATATTAACGCTGATAATGTAGCGTACGTGGGTGATGACACACCCGATCTTTGTATTATGCAATACGTCGGCTATAAAATTGCAGTCGCCAATGCGGTAACGGAAGTACGCAGCATTGCTGACTGGGTAACTCAACGCAATGGAGGGGAAGGCGCCGTACGTGAAGTTTGTGACTGGATACTGAGCAACCACAATGACTAAATCCAACCAGCAGCTCACCCTATGGTCGGTCATCATTGCACTCTCTGCCTTAGGCGTATACTTAATTTTTCACTCGCTTGAAAGCAACCCAACAAAAAAAACACTGGCCTCACACCCCGACGCTTATATGGTTAATGCCGTTTATGAAGATTACGATGAAGACGGTCATTTACATGCCTTTTTAAAAACCCCAAAAATGACGCACTTTCCCGATAAAGACAGCGCTCAATTTTTATCACCTGATGTGGTTATGTATACAGCAGCACAAGTTCCGTGGCATGTCACCGCTCTGCATGGTCGCAGTCAACACGGCACCAGCAAAGTTTACTTATGGGGAGACGTTGTTATCCATCAACCCACTCGCTCCGGCCTGCCCGAAACCACCATAAAAACCAGTCAAATGACTATCTACCCTGATCGTCAATATGCCGAAACTAAAAAGCCTGTCACCATTATCCGACCGGGTTCAATCACTCAAGGTATCGGTTTAAAAGCTGACTTTAAAACAGGCATATTCCAGTTACTGTCACATTCACGAGGTAAATATGCTCCGAATAGCCAGTAGTTTATTTATGCTTTGCCTGCTGTTTAATAGTGCCTATGCATTAAGCAGTGATGCCGGCAAACCTTACCATGTTAGCTCTAAGACGGTGCTATATGACCGCACACGTCACCGCACCGTTTACACTGGAAACGTTGTGGCCACACAGG
This sequence comes from Coxiellaceae bacterium, assembly GCA_029210045.1. Classification (GTDB taxonomy): domain Bacteria; phylum Pseudomonadota; class Gammaproteobacteria; order Coxiellales; family Coxiellaceae; genus JARGNX01. The sequence continues at coordinate 251,286 of JARGNX010000001.1, read as the reverse complement.
GCTCTACCACTGTGACTGGTAATCGCTTGATTATCTTAAGCTCTCCCGACAGCAACCAAGTGGAATTATTAATTGCTCACGGCGACCTCGCGCATTACAGCACACTACCTAATGATGAAAAACAAAAACTATACGCCCAAGCGGAAACCATTAAATACTGGCCACAACAAAACAAAGTGCTGATGGTCAAGCGCGGCAAAGTCACACAACACCACAATATATTTACCGGTTCTTTAATTTGGTATGACATCAAAAAGCAAACAGTTTTATCAAGCAGTAACTCAAGAAGTCACACCAAAATTGTTATACAACCTAAACACATTAATCACATAAAAACGGCATCATCATGAGTATTTTACGCATCGAACATTTACAGAAACAATATAAAACCCGTAAAGTGGTAAAGGATGTATCACTCACCGTGAATGATGGTGAGGTCGTGGGTTTACTTGGGCCTAATGGGGCCGGCAAAACGACCAGCTTTTACATGGTCGTGGGTTTGATTGCCGCCGATAAAGGCAAGGTGATTTTAAACGATCAAGACATTAGTCATATGGCAATGCACCAACGTGCGCGCTTAGGCATTGGCTACTTACCACAAGAGCCGTCAATTTTTCGTAAACTCAGCGTTGCTGATAATATCATGGCCATTCTTGAACTGAACCGTGAACTCAGTCGCGAGCAGCGCCATAAACAACTCGATAGCTTATTATCGGAGTTACATATCGGTCACCTCAAAGACAGCATGGGTATCAGCTTGTCAGGTGGTGAACGTCGACGCGTTGAAATTGCCCGTGCCTTGGCAATTGAACCTAAGTTTATTTTGCTTGATGAACCATTTGCCGGTATTGACCCTATCTCGGTGATCGACATCAAACGCATTATTGGTCATTTGCGCGATCGCGGTATTGGCGTACTGATTACTGACCATAATGTGCGCGAAACATTGGATATCTGTCACCGCGCTTATATTGTCAGCGATGGCTGCATTATCGCAAGCGGCAGCCCGCAAGATGTTTTAACCAATCAAACCGTGCGTGAAGTGTATCTGGGTGATGAGTTTGATCTATAAAACTGCTATAATAGCAGGCTAAAAATAATGGAGAAGACTATGAAGATAGAAATTTCAGCCCAGCACATCGAATTAACCGACGCGTTACGTGAGTTTGTTGAAAAAAAAATGGCGAAACTGGATTCACATGCACACTCTATTGAAACCACACATGTGACACTAAAAATCGAAAAGCTTGATCAAATTGCTGAAGGGCGCGTTGTCGTTCCTGGTCACCAGTTTATAGCCGAAGCACAAACTGAAGACATGTATAAGACAATTGATTTATTGACCGACAAACTGGTTAAGCAATTAACCAAATACAAAGAAAAATTAACTGACCATAGGTAAAAAATCGTGATGGACATACACCTTTTACTGAGCCCAGAACGTGTGGTTCGAGCACACGAGCTCAACCCTACGAAAAAACAATTATTCGAGTTAGTTAGTCACTTGATTAGTCATGGCGAGCAACGCTCAAAATATAAAGACATTTTAGAGTCGCTATTAACGCGCGAAAAATTGGGTAGCACCAACATGGGGCATGGTGTTGCTATTCCTCACGGCCGCGTAAAAGGTTTATCACATGCGATCGCAACGTTAGTCTTGCTCGATCAACCCATTTCCTACGATGAAAGCGACAAACCCGTTGATATCGTACTGGGTTTAGTCGTACCCAAAGATGCCGATGAGACACACATAGAGGCTTTATCCACGCTAGCCGATCGCTTATCCAACGCTGACTATCGTCAAAGTCTACGTAAAGCGGCTAACAATAAAGAATTATACGAGGCTGCATTAGCACCTCTCAATATGGACACTTTAGTAACGGAATAACACCATGCTGCAAAAGAAGCTAACGATCGTAAACAAACTCGGCCTGCACGCACGTGCTGCAATGAAATTTTCCGATTTAGCCATGCGCTACCATAGCAGCTGTTATATCTGTTACAACGAACGCCGTGCCGACGCCAAAAGTATTATGGAAGTCATGGTGGTTGGCGCCACGCATGGCAAGGAAGTCGAACTAATCGTTGAGGGCGATGATGAAGAAGCCGCGCTCAGCGCTTTGGCACAGCTCATCAATGATCGCTTTGGTGAAGACGAATAAACCTTAAGGCTTCATTGTTGCCGCGGGTGCAACAGCTAATGAACGCACCTCTTCTACCATCGTACCTTTAAGGAGATCTAAATACGCATGCACCTCACGCGTTGATGAACCGTGCGCATCAAAGCTTGCTTTAATCGGCATGTTTATATCCAGATCACAAAGCGTTCGCTTCCCCTTTAGCAGGTCATCTATATATTGCAGGTGAAAATCAACACCACTTAAACGACTCAGCGTTAATGTCCTTACTGCTGCAAGGTGTTCTCCAGCTTCTTTAGGTAACCCTGCTCCCCAATCCTTTGCAATATAGCTTTCTGAAATGCGCTCTTTTATTAATTCTAAACCCTGCTTTACGCCTTTAAAAAAATCAGCCCAGGTTTCTGTGTTTAGTGCGGGAACTGTTGATTCATTATAGCGCACGTTACGATAGCGATCCTTGTGGTAACGATGCGCCAGCAACGTCATAAAATGGTCATTATACGCATGACCTACGCATTCCACTCGATCTTCAAATGGACTGAAATCACTCGTACTACAACGTCCTCTTAAAACAAATGCCCCATCAAAATCGAAGATATTATAGCTATTATCACCCTTAGAAAAACGGTGGTTATAGACCATGTTGTCACCTAGCATCAGAAACTGATAAACCACACCAAAAGTAGCCATCTGTGTCAGATCTTGAAAACTAGCTAAGCCATATAAACGCTTACGATTATCGAGCCTGGTTTCTAAGCCGTCCAAATACTCTTGCTGTTGTACTAGCTTACCTTCGCGATTAGGCGTCAAAATCACCTCTGGCACATGATAAGTCAACTCTACAACAGTAGACTCATCTTTTTCTATACGCACTGTTGGCTCCCTTAACACGCGCTTTAAAAATTGACTCACTAATACCGCATTAATATTTTGCTCTAATGGCGCCTGCTTAAGGACATAAGCTTGACCGGTGATGCGATCAGTCACTTTCATTACCTGTACAGCACTATAACCATCACTGAGAGATGACACCGTAGAGGGATCGTAATCGACTGGCACCATCACAGGAGGCTTATCCGCCAACTTTTCCTCTGGTCTGTCTGCTCGCGAACCACTACTTGCTCCACCTGTTGCGGCAAATATTCCACCATCTCTCATCAATATCACCTACTCTGTAATGGGCTTTAACCGTGCAAATACCACACTGAAGCCTTAGTTATGGCTAAATTTAACACAGATCCATTAAGGCAGTATTAAATATATCTTTCTGCTATATTGGTATTATTGGTTGTAATATATTGATTTTATGATGAATATTTCTTATAGCTATTTTTCACGATACAAATTTACTGCTCGCAATGACGAGAGATTGCCACGCTATCGCTCGCAATGACGATATAGTCATCCAGTCCTTAAGCGCCTTTCAACAAAGCCGCGCCAAGGTGAAACCAATCTTTTAACCGATGCTCTACTTTGCTTTCAATGCTATTGTCAGCCTCTTTATTAGCTTGCGGCTTTTGCGCTGCTTTAGCCACACTGGCAGTGTTACCAGCATCAGCCAAAGCGCTATTAGCTGACACTTGTGCTGTTTGCGTTTTATTTGCTTGATCTGCAGCATAACTGGATGGCAGTACAGCAGCCAACAGTAAAGCGGAACAAAATATCGGTAGGTGTTTCATCTGATCTTCCTTGATCTAGTAAGTGTTATAAGAATTGTATCGGGAGTTTTAAGAGCCGGCAACCTGCATATTGTCAACCAGTACGGAACCGGTGCGTACCGCACTGCGGTAATCAATATCATCAGCCATCAACGTCATGCCAGCAAATATGTTTTGCAGCGTTGAAGCAATGGTGATTTCTTCAACAGCATGTTGAATCTCACCGTTTTCCACCCAATAACCAAAAGCGCCACGCGAATAATCACCAGTAACTATATTAATACCCTGCCCCATCAATTCAGTCACCAATAATCCCGTACCCATTTGCTTAAGTAAATCATCAAAACCAACAGTCGGCATGTCGAGCACGCAGTTATAAACGCCCCCCGCATTACCGGTGGTTTGTAAATCTAATCGCCTGGCTGAATAGTGACTTAATGCATAGCTTGCCAAATAGCCTTTATCAATGTAATTAATTTCGCGCGTTTTTACTCCATCACTATCAAACGCCGCACTGCCAATTGCCGAAAGAATGTGCGGCTGTTGACTAATAGTCACATCATCACGAAACACCTTATTACCCATGGCATTGCATAAGAATGAACTCTGTTGATATAACGCAGATCCCGCAATCGCACTAACAAAATGGCCCAGCAATGATTTAGCTACTTGATGATGAAAAATCACCGGATAGTTACCCGTCGGAATTTGCCGGGCATCTAAACGACTAACGGTATTATGCACCGCCATCTTAGCAATCGAGTCACCACTCTTTAACCCGGTAGCATTGCGCGCTTTAGTGTAATCATAATCACGCTGCATACTGCCATCAGTATTTTGCGCTATCACACTGCACGTCATGGAATGCAAACTGGATTTGTAGTTCACTAATAAGTCATAGCTATTACCATACCAATGCTCACCATCGTAACTACTAATATTAACACCTTCAGATTGACTGATACGTGAATCCGTTTGTAATGCGACCTGTTCACAAGCCAATGCTTGCTCAATCGCACCAGTCGGTGTCATTGCCCAATGATGATACAGCTGTAGATCCGGTGCATTAAATGCCATCAGCTCACGCTCAGCCAAACCCGCACACGGATCCTGCTCGGTAAAGCTAACAATACTCAATGCTTTTTGAAATAATTGTTCGCATGCCTTAGTAGAAACATCAGAACTATTAACATGAGCAACACGTTGATCTTTATATAAACTCAAACCAAGGCTTTGACCAGAATGATGCTCGACTGTTTCAACATCACCGTTACGCACATCAACTGAAAAGCCGCGATCAATATCAAAACTGACCTCGGCTGTTGAGTTATTTTGTTTAGCAAGCGTTAGTAAAAGCTCGATGTTTTCCTTCAATGACAATGCGCCTCATCTTGCCCGTCGCTTTTACCACCCTTAGACTTACCTGCACCCTTTAACGTACGATTAATTTTATCGATACCTTTTTGTTCAGGCAAACGTTGCAAGGCCAGCTCAAACACTTGATCGATCCATTTTACTGGATGAACTTCTAAGCCTTTAAGCACTTCTTCCGGTATTTCTTTAAGGTCACGCTTATTTTCATCTGGAATAATCACGTGCTTAATACCGCCACGCAAGGCCGCTAAAAGTTTTTCTTTTAAACCACCAATAGGGAGCACTTCACCACGCAATGTGATTTCACCAGTCATAGCAACATCTGCACGCACAGGGATTTGCGTAATCGCAGAAACCAATGCGGTACACATAGCACCACCAGCACTCGGCCCATCTTTAGGTGTAGCACCTTCAGGAACATGCACATGAAAATCATGTTGTTGATAAAAGTCTGCACTTAAGCCCCAAACAACACTTCGGCTTCTAACAACCGTCATCGCTGCTTGAATGGACTCAGTCATCACATCACCCAAACTACCGGTGTAACTCGACTTACCTCTACCTGGAATAACTTGCGCTTCAATCGTTAAAATATCGCCGCCCACTTCCGTCCATGCCAAGCCAGTTACCTGCCCTACCTGATCATGATCTTCAGCCAAACCAAAACGGAACTTCTTAACGCCCAAGTAATCTTCAATATTTTTAGCCGTAACTTTACGTTTTTTCGCCTTTTCATCTTCATCAAGCAGTAATTCTTTAACCACTTTACGACAAATTTTAGCAATCTCACGCTCTAAGTTACGCACACCTGCTTCGCGTGTATAACTGCGGACAATTTCACGAAACGCATCTTCAGATACGCTAATCTCGCCTTTCTTAAGGCCACTATTTTCCATTTGGCGAGGCAGTAAATATTTCGTCGCAATGTTTAGCTTTTCACTTTCGGTATAACCCGACAAACGTATCACTTCCATCCGGTCCAATAAGGCCGGCGGTATATTCATTGAGTTTGACGTTGCGATAAACATCACATCAGATAAATCGTAGTCCACCTCAAGGTAATGATCATTAAACGTATCATTTTGCTCGGGATCTAACACCTCCAACAAAGCAGATGCTGGATCACCACGAAAATCCATCGCCATTTTATCGACTTCATCAAGCATAAATAATGGGTTACGTACTTTAACCTTAGCCAGTTTTTGTAATACCTTACCAGGTAACGCACCGATATAAGTACGGCGATGACCACGAATCTCCGCCTCATCACGCACACCACCTAAGGAAATACGCGCAAATTCACGACCAGTAGCGTTAGCAATCGACTGACCCAGTGATGTTTTACCCACGCCCGGTGGTCCAACCAAACAAAGAATAGGTCCCTTCAGTTTCTTCACCCGGTGCTGAACAGCTAAATACTCTAAAATACGTTCTTTAACTTTTTCTAAACCGTAGTGATCTTCCTCTAAAACTGTCTCTGCTTTTTTAAGATTCTTGTTTACCTTAGACTTTTTCTTCCAAGGCACCTTAACCAACCAATCTAAATAGTTACGACAAACCGTCGCCTCTGCCGACATCGGGGACATCAGCTTTAACTTTTTCATTTCAGCATCGGCTTTCTCTTTTGCTTCTTCAGAAAGTCCTGCTGTTTCGATTTTCTTTTCCAGGTCTGCTAACTCATCAAAGCCAGCACCCTCATCAATTTCACCCAGTTCACTTTGAATCGCTTTGATTTTTTCACTGAGGTAATATTGACGTTGATTTTTTTCAACTTGAGTTTTCACTCGACCTTGAATGCGCTTTTCAACATCCATTAAATCAAGTTCTTCTATTAATAAAGAATGCAAAGCATCCAAACGCTCTTTAGCATCAAGCGTTTCTAATAGCTTTTGGCGTGACTCAATCTTAGTAGTCATATGTGCAGCAATGCTGTCAGCTAAACGGCCTGGATCATCAATGCCACCTAACGAAACCACGACTTCCGTTGGAATTTTATTGTTAATTTTAACCAACTCTTCAAACTTGGACATCACACTGCGCTTGTAGATATCCAGTTCGCGATTCTCTTCCACCTCTGCTTTCTCAAGCATCTCAACTTCAGCTTCATACGCACCATCTTTAACGGCAAAGTTTTTAATACGCGCACGGTTTGAACCTTCAACTAGTACCTTGATGGTACCATCGGGTAATCGTAATAATTGTAGAATAGTAGCAACGGTGCCTATTTCATAAACATCTTTTTTCTCAGGCTTATCTGTTTTCGCATCGCGCTGAGTAATTAATAGTACTTGCTTGTCTTGCCCCATAGCATTGTCGAGCGCATTGATCGATTCAGTTCGACCAACAAATAATGGGATGACCATAAAGGGGTAGATCACAACATCGCGCAATGGCATTGCAGGAATAGTGGTGACGTTTTTCTTAGTTGTCATATGGTTACCTTATTGCTGATTAAAGAGAAACCAAACTTCTATTCGTCGTCTGGAACTGCCTTGTCGTGTAACTTGTCCTTATTACCCTTGTAAACATACAGCGGTTTTGACTCACCTTTTACAACACCAACATCAATCATCACTTTTTCAATATCATCAATTGACGGTAGTTCATACATGATATCAAGCAAGGTGTGCTCCATAATAGAACGCAACCCACGAGCGCCTGACTTACGTCTGATCGCCTGCTTAGCAATTTCATGTAATGCTTTTTTACGAAAATCTAATTTTACATCTTCCAATTCAAATAATTTTTGATACTGCTTAGTCAAAGCATTGCGTGGCTCTGTTAAAATATTCACCAAGCTTTCTTCATCCAGCTCATCCAATAAAGCAATCACTGGCAAACGGCCAATAAACTCAGGAATCAAACCAAAGCGAATTAAATCTTGTGGTTCTACTTTATCCATCAATTCTGTAGCTGTTAATGCCTCATCTTTATCTCGCACTTCAGCAGCAAACCCAATCGTGCTTTCTTCAGTACGCTGACGCACAATTTTATGCAAATCAGCAAACGCACCGCCACAAATAAATAAAATATTTGAAGTATCGACCTGCAAGTATTCTTGCTGTGGATGCTTACGACCACCCTGTGGTGGAATCGCTGCAACCGTACCTTCGATTAGTTTTAATAATGCTTGCTGAACACCTTCACCCGACACATCACGTGTCAATGATGGGCTATCAGATTTACGTGCTATTTTATCGATCTCATCGATATAGATAATACCGGTTTGTGCTTTTTCTACGTCGTAATTACAACGCTGCAATAATTTTTGCACAATATTTTCAACATCCTCACCCACATAACCGGCTTCGGTTAATGTGGTAGCATCTGCAATAGCGAATGGTACATTCAAAACACGGGCCAAAGTTTGCGCCAATAAAGTTTTACCCGAACCAGTAGGTCCAATTAGTAAGATATTACTTTTGCTAAGCTCAACTTCGTCAGTAGCGACTTTAGCGTTTAGACGCTTGTAATGATTATATACAGCAACTGACAGCACACGCTTAGCGAAATCTTGGCCAATCACATAATCATCAAGCTGCTTATGAATTTCTCCAGGGGTTGGCAATTTCTGTGCACCCTCAGCATCTTGAGCACTTTCTTCTTCACGGATAATATCATTGCATAAATCAACGCATTCGTTACACACAAATACCGATGGACCTGCAATTAACTTTTTGACTTCGTGTTGGCTCTTCCCACAAAACGAACAGTACAGCGCTTGTCCGCCTTCCTGATCATTGTTGTTATCACTCATTATTTAACCTCGTTACCTTATCTATATATCAGTTTAACTGTTATAGCACTAACTATAAACCCTTCGTTCTAATATTGGGACTGAAGCCACCATTTCAATGCCTATGAATAAACAAAAACTTATTGATTATTCAGAGAGTAACCTACGACAGCAAGTATCAATGCGAACAGCGTGCCCACTTTACTCCATGACTCGCTTCGCTTTACTTACGTAAAACGGGCCCCCTATCCACCTAGATACGGCAAATATAGGAGCAATATTTCTGAATTACGATAAAGACACCGGCCATCCAGGTGATGTCAGTACTGATGGGGATTAAACCTTCTCGGTTTCCTTAATCTCAGCCTTACTACGCGGAGTAAACACACTATCGATTAGACCGTATTTCTTCGCTTCCTCAGCATCCATAAAGTTGTCACGATTAGTGTCTTTCTCAAGTGCTGATACCGGCTTATTGCAATGCTTGGCTAAAATATTGTTCAACATATCACTAACGCGCTGTGTTTCTTTGGCATGTATTTGAATATCAGTACCTTGCCCTTGATAACCACCTAATACTTGGTGAATCATCACAGTCGCATGTGGTAATGCTGCACGCTTACCTGCTGCACCACCGGCCAATAGCAAAGAACCCGCGCTACAAGCCTGACCAATACACAACGTACTAACATCACACTTTATAAATTGCATGGTGTCGTAAATAGCCATTCCAGCAGTTACCACGCCGCCTGGCGAGTTAATATACATGGAAATATCTTTGTTTGGATTTTCTGATTCCAAAAACAACAGCTGCGCCACAATTAAATTAGCCATATGCTCTTCAATGGGGCCAACCACAAAAACGATACGGTCTTTTAATAAGCGGGAGTAGATATCATAAGCACGCTCACCACGAGAGGTTTGCTCAACTACCATAGGTACCAAATTGGCTTGATGTGACATCATTGTCTTAGACATTCTACTCTCCTGCTATTATTCTTTGTTATCCGCTTTCTCATCTTTTGGCGGACTCATTACTTCATCATAAGTCGCTTGCTTTTGATTCACAACCATTTTCTCAAGCAAACGGTCAACTGCTAAATCTTCGATCACAGCTGATTCAACTTCGCTCAAAGATTCTTTGCTACGGTAATACCATTCAACCACTTTTTCTGGTTCTGGGTACATCGAAGCAATTTCATCAACACGCGCTCTTACCAAATCTTGATCAGGTTTGATTTCGAACAGCTTAATAACTTCAGCTAACAGCAAACCTAATTTAACGCGCTTGCTGGCTTCTTCCATGTAGGGTTCTTTAGGCAGATTTAATTTACTCAAATCCAAATCTTTAATCTGTTGACCACCACTCATTTGCTGTAAAGCCATTTGTTGTAGGTGTTTAATTTCTTCATCAACCAACGATTCAGGTACCAAGATTTCATTTTTAGCTAACAATTGGTTCAAAACGCTTTCTTTGCGCTGTTGCAATAAAGCACGCTTCAATTCATTAACCATATTTTCTTTAGCTTTTTCACGCAGTTTTTCAGCACCGCCTTCAACGCCAAGTTTTTCAGCTAGTTTGTCATCATCTTCAACAGGTTGTGATACTAATACCTTGTTTACTTTGACTTTAAATTCAGCAGGCTTACCCGCTAATTCTTTAGCATGATAATCTTCAGGGAAGGACACGGTAATAGTCGCTTCATCACCATGTGAACAAGCCAATAATTGATCTTCGAAACCAGGAATCATGCTATTGCTGCCCAACTCCAAATCAAAACCTTCAGCTTTGCCGCCTTCAAATGCTTCACCATCAATAAAGCCTTCAAAGTTTATATTCACTTTATTGCCGCGTTGTGCAGGTTGTTCACTCAATGTCCATTCTGCATTTTGTTTGCGCAACTTATCCATCATAGTGTTGATATCGTCGTCTTGAACTTCTGCAACCAACTCATCAACGTTATCGTTATCCAAGGTTTTCAACTCAACCTCTGGATACGTTTCGTAATTTACCGCGAATTCGAATACTTCGCCTTTTTTGTACTCGCCCAATGGCTCAACTTGAGGCATACCCGCAATTTTGATTTCATTTTCTTCAACAGCTTTACGGAAAGACGACTCGAGCACTTCACCCAATACGTCTTGACGAATTTGTGCACCGTATTTTTGCTCAATCACATTGGCAGGCACTTTACCTTTACGGAAACCGGGGATATCAGCTTGCTTGGCTGCTTTTTTTAAATTCTCAGAATATTTATTATCGATCATGTCAGCAGGCAGTGATACCTTAAGACGACGCGATAGACCTTCTAAATTCTCAACCGATACTTGCATACTAATCAACCTCTTAGGCTTAATGTGTTTTTATATATCTATATATATAGAGTTGGTACGAGAGGAGAGACTCGAACTCTCACGGGTTGCCCCACTGGAACCTAAATCCAGCGCGTCTACCAATTCCGCCACTCTCGCACGAGTGTAAAAAATAGTCCGCCATTCTAGCGCTATCTATCTAAGGAAACAAGTAAAATTATCTATTGAAAGTGGTTTAATAAATATTTCTGGTAGTCACACAATGACTGGATTTGAACGGCGGTCTCCACACCGAAATGAGCAGTAACCCCCGAGGCGGCTTCCAATGCTCTCAAATCACTAATAACCTCTGCTACTAAACGGGTACATGGGATAATCGGGGTTTGGCTGCACACACCTTTACAATAAGTGGTAATAAAATCTGACGGTATAACACTCGCTGGTTTATTTTCACTATCGCTTCGCAGCTGCTGCCAATCAACATCAGGCTGGCTAATCAAACCTTCTAGCTTGCGACGCAATATCAAAGCCGCTAAATGCGTGCCTGTCCGGCCCATGCCACCCATGCAATGAATAGCAACAGGCGCTTGATAAGAGACGATTCGTTTATAAAAGTCATCCAACACATCTGGTGTGTGTATGGCTAGATTATTATGGCAATGGCGCCCCGCCATCGGCATATGCTCATAGCTCATACCGTTAGCTTCAATCGCTAGCTTAAAACATGGATCCAACTGCTCTTCAAAACTAATAATGCGCTTAAAGCCTTGTTGCGATAAATAGCTCGCCACATAAAAGCCTGTCGACTGACCAGCGGGCAGCTGCTGGAGCGCTTGCGGAATTAAGTGATCGTTGTGACCACGATAATTTGGACTGGCAAAACCAGCTACGGAATAAGCACATTCTTTAGGTCTAAGCCGTCCCGGCAACACCCTAAAATTGAAGAGCTTATCTTGACACTCGGTTATACTCACACGGCTTTTACAAGCTGTATAACTCATAATATCTGTGTTTAACCTCACTACTTTTATATATTTAGTATTGTAGTATTATAGCCACTATTTATTAACAAATTATTAGCCATAAGGATGCATGACCTATAACATAATCAATTCAGCAAATACTACTAAAACAACGAATACAGGATAGCAATTAGGAATATCACGCCAAGCACCAGACTCACAGCGGCTAATGGTAACGACACACGGAACTGGCGATCAGCATCCGCCTCACGGCGACGTAATACAAACAACGATGCAAAGATCATGATATACATCAGCACCGCACCCAACACCGATACCGTCACCAACCATTTAGCAATGGTGGCAGACATCGCCAAAGCAATCACCAATACACCAGGGGCTAACAAGGCTTGGGTAGGCACGTCACGTTTAGATAATCGCGAAAACTTTTTCGGCAAATGGCGCGCACGACTCATAGAAAACACCTGGCGTGAATACGCCAACGTAATACCATTTAAGCTGGCAAACAAACCGAACACACCCAACACCACAACCACCTTAGCAGCAAAATGCGCCGTAGCTGATGGAATTTGTAATAATGCAGAAGGCAATGGTGAATCTGTCGTAGCCGCCAGCTGGCCACTTAGAAACATAGTAATCGTCACCGTTCCAATCGTGCACAAGATCAATGTCACCAACGCCGCAATAAAGCCTTTAATTACAGTATGCGTAGGATCTTGCAATTCCTCTGATGTCATTACACCGCCTTCGATTGCGAGGAACAACCAAATCGCAAATGGAATCACTTGCATAATTTCTTTAAAATTTAAAGCATGATCAATATTTCGCATTTGCTGCCAATGCACATAATGACCGCCAACAAAATAAAACACCAACAAACCTAACAGTGCGATAATAGTTGCTATCAACTCCACTCGCGCCATGTTCTCAACTTTAAAACAGTTAATGGTCAGCACCAACACCAACACCAAGAATGTTAAAAGCTTATCAGAAAACGCCGGCAATAAGAGATGCAGGTAATGCCCCATCGATACCGCAATGGCGGGCACCGCAAATAAAAATTCCAACAAACAAAACCAACCGGCGACAGCACCCACAGTGGGTCCAAACGCACGTGTCGCATACTCACTTGGGCCGCCAGATGAAGGAATAAAGCTGGCTAATTCTGCACAGCTTAACGTTAAGCCGGTATAAAAAATCACCACCAATAAAACAGCATAAAAGAAACTGCTGAGCTGAGTGATCAACCCTACCCCATAACTCCAGCCAAAATATTGACCAGAAATAACCATACCCACCATTAAAGCCCAGAGCTTAAGTGGGGTAAGCGTTTTCTTTAAGTGTTGTTCAGTATTCAACGGGCATTATTCCGGTAATATCTGCCAAAAAGTTTTTGGTGATGTGACTTCAAACATATGCTTGGCCAAGCCACCAAGAAACTCTTGCATTTCTTCGGTTGAATTATGCTCTTCAAAAGCCGCCTCATTTTCCCATACAGAATACATCATAAACTCACAGGGATTGTGCAAAGACTGATGCACATTATATGTCAAGCAACCGGCATTCTGACGCGAGAGCTTCATAATCCGGTCCATATAATCCTTAACATAATCCTTCATATCTGCAGGTGACATGCCTGCAACCATAACAACAAATGATCCTTGTGCCATTTTTTTTCCTTTAGTCTTTTCAATAGCTAATAGGCATCATACCAAGGAATAAAACATTTCTACAGTTAATCATATCTTCACTATTTCTAGTTGTTTGCTTATAATGGACTGTGTATAATGCGCGCATAATTAATAATTACATGTAGCTAAGGTGAATATAAATGCAATACGCTGAGATTCTAGACAAAAAGAACGAAGACATGCTGGGTGACAAAGAGGGAGCATTTCTTTATCTACGGAAGAAACAAGCCATTTCCAGCCTCACTTACGGTACAAAATTTCATTTAAGCGTAAGAGCCGACCAAGTTGAGGATGCCTGGAACTGTATCGAGGATCTATTAATAAGTGATGACTCACCTTTTGATACATTAAAAGTGATCGATACCAGCGAAAGCGATAGCAGCGAAAGCGATAGCAGCATTGAAGACGACAAAGAAAAGCTTCGTATGCTACGGATCACTCAGGGCATGCAATTTACGCTCTACGTGCACGGCCATATCAGCAAGCCAGAAATAACCGAAGCTAAACTCACCAAAATTGCCGCATTGCTACAAGCCATTGAAACACGCTTAAGTGCGGCCGGCATTGAACCCGGCATCATCCCCGAGTCCGATCACCGATTAAGCCGCTATGCGTCTGCACGATATGCGCTTAACGGTAGTTTGTATGTCGAAGGTTTAGACAGCAAAGGCGAACATAACTGGCGCGCCGCTAGAGCAATCGAATACATAGCCAGACAAAATAGCTGGCCGATTGAGGCACTACCCGCCTATGACCCAGCGTTGCCGCCAAGCTTTCACCATTTACTCGATTGGCATGAAACCTTAATACAAGAAACAACTGGCTGGTTATCCGATCCCACTCGCAACCAAAGCTTATTAGCTCAGGACAGGTGGGTTATCGATACCATATTCAACGCTAGTGATCTGGGCATTACTGATTTTGAAAAAATGGCCACATTAGAGTGCGTATCACGTACTGCGCTTAAATACGAACATTACTCTACCCGCAATGCACATGAACAAATGGTATATAACTTGATTTTCAGTGACCACACCATTGAAAGCGATTTAAAAAACGCGACCAATGCCATTAAACCTTACCTCAGCCAAATGGCCGAACTCTATAGCACTGAGCTCGTAAAGCAGCATATGCAGCTTGCTTTTCCAGAAGATGGTACCCAAAAGTATTTATGGGACGCACAATTTAGAGAAAAATTATTTTTTCCACCTTATTTGTACTACTACATTGAGTGCTCAACAAAGACAGAGCTTGACGACTTGAGCCAACAATTTTTTGATAATTGCAGTGAAGAATCATTTGCGATTGATGTGATACGCGTCAGCCTAAAAACCGGTTTAGACCCTATGCTGGCACAACTGCTACAAAAAACACCGGTAATCAAAAAAGCTATATATGAGCGTGAAACCGAATTATATAGCGCCGAAGAGGCCGATAAACTGAAGGAAATAATGTTGACGCAAGTGGCAGATAAAAAAGCGGGAGCGGCTTTGCGAATGACACAGGAAACTACCGAGCTAATGGGTCCTGGTCATCCGTTTTAGTAGTAAATATTAAATTGATATGCATCAAGGGACTCATGTTTGCGGCCATGTCTTATTCTTCAATAGTGGTGAAACGCCTTTAGTGCTGCCGCAAACCATTATTTGCATTCGTAATGGGCTCCATTAACAACAATAATCAGCTAGTGAGGGATAGATTCAATTTTTTCTAGCCAACCTTTATCCCAGTGTGTCAGTGTATCCCGCGTTCTCATGCGATAGGTAAAAAATCGCTTAGCCATACGATACTGTTTCGTCTTAATTAAACTCGCCAAATACGTTTGCATAAGGACACCGACCTGCGCATCGCTACCACCGATACAAAACGCCGTATGAAAAATAATAGGCTGTAGTAGTTGACAGACCTTCTTATACTCACCTCGAGCAAATGCGACAGTCGCTTGCAACACAGGCAATCCGTTAGTTTGCCACACTTCTTGTGCCATACTCTGTTGCTGACTGGCATATTGCGAAGATACCTCTAGCAGGTGTGTCACCGCCTCATCGCGCTGCGCCCGCGCCAGTGCATAAATGGTATGCATACTATCAAACGGCACCACACAGTCATTGCCGTTTTTCTCTGTATAATCGGCAAGATCTTGCCAACGATCGCCAAGCGGCAAATCAATTAAATCCGCTCGCCACAGTAATGAGACAGCATCAACTTGAGTCACCACCAATGGCTTTTTATGCTCAACCCAAATAACATTGTCATACAAGGCCAATGCACCATCATGCTGCCCGGCCATCATGCGCAGTACTGCCAAGTGCCAAGGGTTATGTGATTCAGCAACAACATTACCATTTTGCCAACTGCCGGCAAATCGAGAAATGGTTTTTATGCCTGATTCAACTTCACCAAGCATGGTGTAACAATGCATCAGTGCGTGGTGAAGCATGGGATGATCTTCGCGAACTAAGAGTCCTTTCTCAGCAATGCTTTTTGCTTTGTCGTAGTCTTCATCTAATTCACAAGCAAAGCTGTAAAATGCTAGAAAATCAGCATCGTTTTGATAGTAAGGCTCACAAACACGACAACTATTAACAAATCGACTTGCATTAAAATACTGGCCAGCAACAAGATAGAAGAACTGTAACAACCCTAACAGATGTAAATCTTGAGGATAATTCAGTAGGCAGTTTTCGGCTATTGCAATTGCCGTGTAAAAATCATTTTTATAAAAAGCTTCCGTTATAGTGAGATAAATCACCTCTCGCTCAGTACTACCACGGTCTTTCAGCTGCCTGCTTTGCTCTATGTACTTCAACGCTGCTTGATACGAATCACCCGTTTGACCATATAAATAAAATTGCGCCGCACAAATCTGTATCAGCAATGTGTCCGGGAATTCATCTGCCGCTTTGATGATGACATCAGCACCACCGCCGAACCCTGTGAGTTCAGTGAAATACGTATTAAGAAAATGCATGGCGTCAGCATTATTTATGCTTGTTTCAAGTCCAAACTTATCTTTCATAGCTGCACCTCTTATCCTATATAATAGGATAATATAATAACAGATTATTGTTATGTTAATGTTAAACTAGAATCAACGTTAGAGATGGCAATACACTTTGTCGCACAACGCTTATCACAACTATAAAAAATCAGCAAGTTAGATGTGTATTTATGGCTGATAAATGCGACAAGTTCACACATCTCAATTTATAGTATTAATTTAATCTTAACTGGATGACAATACAGAGACCCTGGACTTGTTATTATTTTTGCAATTCGTTACTATTCCAGCTTATTCAATTCAAAAAAGGTCTCGCCTACAATGAACAAATAAAACTTCTATTTTGCGTAAATACTGCATGACAGTATCAATGGTTACCGGATCGAGTCCGGCATGACTGCAAAGAGGTTTTATCATGGCGACACCAGCAATTATTATACATTCAATCGATTACACACTAGCTGAGAATCAACAGTTATTTAAACAGCTATCACTGACGTTGGATAAACAAAAAACTGCATTAATCGGCAATAACGGCACAGGCAAATCCACGCTGCTTAAACTGATATGCGGGCAAATACAACCACAGGGTGGCTCAATTAGCACGCATGGCACGGTGGCTTATTTACAACAATCACCGAACATAAAGCGCGACGACACCATCGCAGATGCCCTTGGCATAGGTGATAAATGGCGCGCTTATGTAGCCATTCAGCATGGCTCGACCTGTGCCGATGATTTTGATCGCATCGATAATCAATGGGATATTGAACAACAAGCTCAAATCGCATTAAAGCAATTCAACCTACCCAACATAGGTCTTGATACACCTATCGACCATATCAGTGGCGGTCAACTCACTCGCGTTCAATTAGCTAAAGCTTTTCTACCGCAATACGATTACTTGCTATTAGATGAACCCAGCAATAACCTCGACCAATCCACACGTGAATTACTGCATAATGCCATAAAAAATGAAACACGCGGCATGCTGATCGCTAGTCATGATCGTGAACTGCTGGAGTTAATGGATCACACCATTGAATTGTCATCGTTAGGCGTCAAGCATTACGGCGGTAATTACAATCACTATCAGCAACAAAAAGCCATTGAAACTGAAGCGGCTCAGGCAGCATTGACTAATCGTACACACCTTGCTGAAGCCGGGCTATCGCAAATACAAAAGCGCAAACAAACACATCAACGGGCGGTGTCGAAAGGCCTAAAAGATAAAAAAGCCGAAATCAAATCCAAAGGAACTTACGACAAAATGGCCTTTAAAAGCCAACAAGGACGTAGTGAAAAAACCAATAAAAAAATACTAATTCAAACAGAGCGTAAAACCACCGCACTGCAATCAGAATTGAGCGAAGCAAAATCACAAGTGGAGCAAGTGAAGCGATTACGCGTTGATTTAATTAAAACCTCTGTGCCTAACAATAAGGTGATCTTAGCGCTGGATAATGTCAACTTTAGCTACCAACAACACTCCGTTATTCAAAACTGCAATTTAATACTAAACGGTCCTACACGTCTAGCGCTGCAAGGCGATAACGGCAGCGGTAAAACCACTTTGATACGACTGATACTGAATCAACTACCACCACAAACCGGTACTATTTATCGCGGCGTCGATCACATCGCCTACCTTGATCAACATGCCAGCCAGCTGGATGACAGCTTGTCAGTCATCGATAATTTTCGGCAGTTTAATCCAACCATCGACGATACCAATGCTTATCGCTTTTTAGACCACTTTCTATTTCGCAATAAAGCCGCTGAAAAAATCGTCGGTTGTCTCAGTGGAGGTGAACGCTTACGCGCCCTACTCGCTTGCATCTTAATGGCCGAAACACCACCACAATTACTCATTCTCGATGAGCCCACAAACCATCTCGATATCAGCAGTATTGAATGCATAGAACAAGCAATAAAAGCCTATCAAGGAGCACTCATTGTGGTATCACATGACCAGCAATTTTTGCAGAATATCGGCATTGATGAGCAATACCAGCTAAACCCTAACCGACAACCAACACCATGATTACGAGGAGGCAATATGCTGTTGATTATACTGATAAAAAATGAGCGTATAATACCCCCCAAATTAATACGGTCTTAAGATAGCTCTTATATACTAACGCTATAGCAGCTAAAGAGGTGTGCATTATGAGAAAGACAAAAAAGACAAATAAGTCCTACAGCGAAACACCAGAAAATTTTCATCGGTTATTTGAAATCTTACTATCTACCGACCCCAACCCAGCAGAATTTGAATGCGCACTCAATGAAGCAGGGCTGCCCGCAGCAAATGATGCCATACTTCCCTTCTTTATCTGCACAAAAGATGATGATTCACATGTAACAATTCGATATAACAATGACCATAAGCTTAAAAACAACCAAATTAGACAAGAGTTGCTCGATACATTTCTAAATTGTTACCTAATAAAAGGTGATAACACAGCCGCAAAAATAAACTTATTACAAATTTGGCAGCTTTTACAAAACAAAGGCTTATATACACCAGAAGATCATGATGAAGTCCACGCTCGATTTGATATCACAAAACCCGAAAATACAGCCTTTTGGAAGCTAGCCAAAGCACCCTATTCTTCTCATCGCAAAGCCATACTAGAAGAGGCAAAAGCTATTGCAGTAAGTCAATTACGCCACCTTAAATATAAATTATTCGATCTCAGGCCTCATATACTTAGTGAAATATCAGAAGGTGAAATTAAGGTCATAACTGGTGAGTTTACACGAGCCGAGCAAGCAATATTATCCCATTGCATAGATGCTCCTGCTGGCGCTGGTGGTTCCGGAGCTGGTCAAGCCTTATCTGCCACTGCAGAAGCGCTTAAAGCCCAATTGAAAGAGGGCTTACAGAAAGTAACTCAAAAGTTGTCTGCTGTTGCATCAGCGCTACGCTGCTGCCGGGTTGAAATATCATATTGCGTTACTCATGTTTTTAAAGCTACCGCTAAAGAAATTATCAGCACCAATTACCCAGCTAAAAGAAACAAATTGGCTCTTCACTTGGTAGGCATACTTGCTGAAAACAAAGTTCGTGATGAGCGCGCTTCTCGCATTGAATTAGCCGGCAGTGATCGCTCAGGCAGTGATGATACCGCTAGTGATACAAGTGGTGAAGCCCCAAGCCCAGCCGTTGCGCCAGCCCCAGGCACACCCTCAACCTAACATAACTGCTTGATGTAACTCTCAATACAGGGATAATTAATCCTTCCTTAACTTCTTTATGCCTGTTATTTGGCATATACTGGCGACATAAAAAAATATATACATGTCGCTTGGGGGAGAAACATGAGTAGATTATCACCAGACAATGCAGCCGCACTTATTGCTGCTATTAGATCATGCAGCTATGACGAATTTGATTCAACCTTACGCGCTTTACAACCAAAGTTTAGCGCTTCAGCTAAAGAATATAATGACTTTAACACAGCCTTACAAACCTACAGAACTGACGATGGCTTATCTTTACTAGATGTTGCTGAAAGCATTACCGATACAACCGAAGACAAACAACTTGTCGATATTGTCGAATATTTAGAAGAAGACTTTAAAATTCCACGCGCCGATAACACTAATCCAATTATGGCAGCGCTAGACCCTGCAAAACCATCAGCCGCTAACCTAGAGGCCTTATCTGCTGCGCTTAAAGCGCATAGCGACAAGGTGAATGATTTTGAAGGAACGCATACACCCATGTCATTTGCATTGCACTGGTATGCCAGCTATCAAAATCGCGATGATGCACACAGCATAACCGTACTTGATTTTCTAACACAAGCGATTCAATTATTGTTAGAGTATGGCGCTAAACCACCCTTTATTATTCAAAGCCCACATCACGGCATACTGGCTATTCATACTGATACTCATGATGCCATTAAATTTAGCCACGGACAAAATGCCGCCCTATTAAAAGCTATCGAGAGCAAACCTTTAAACACCACCACTCCAAAAGCTGAAGGCTTAGGGATTGCTCAAGTGCATGCACGCAAACCTTCAATGAGGCTATTCGATCGGACATTATCTGGCCCTGTTGATGTTGATGTTGATGTTGATGTTGATGTTGATGCTGAAAATAAACCTGCAGCGACTCGTAGTCAACTACCGCCCCGCCCACTTTGGAGGAGATAACCATGTCACGTGACGTAGTTGTTATAGATTTTGATCGGCTACAAGCTGCCATAGCGAAAGCTGATTATGCCGATTTCAAAAACGAAATCGATCCTAAATTTATGTTATTTATTACATTACAACAGGGCGGAGTGACTGCATTTACTGCTAAGATGACTGGCTTTAAAACCGACGCTGGCCTTAGCTTACTGGATCTAGCACTTAAAAACTATTTTTCAACCGCGGAAAGCAGCGCAAACAAAACACCGTTAGCCAAAATGATTAAACAATTGCATGAAAGCTTTAAAGTCCCATACCAAGCCTTACCATCAGATAAGCAACGTGAATTGGATTCACTATCTAGCCCTGCCGCAAGCGAGCCCACTGCTGCAACACCCAGACCACCGCTTAGAGCTGATGCCGGAATACTAGCAAAGGTGGGCATCGCGGGTCGTTACAACAGACGCGCAAATACGCCAGTACTGCCAGCTTCAGCAGCTGACCATACATCACCAAAAAAGCCATAATAGCTGACACTGACGAAAAATTGCGTTTACTCTTTTCCTAGAATCATTATACTGACTCGTTCATTTTTCGAAATAATGTGGGGTACGTATGAGAAAAATCGAAGCGCTCGACTCTGTTGAGTTTACAACGCACGTCTCAAAACTCATTAGCCAAGCTATTGGAGAAGAGCGAGATAAAGATGATAAAGAAATTGCGAAGTTACAACTAAGTGGTTTACGATACGCTGACAATCGCAGCTACCTTGATTTGGCGTTACACCACTACCTTTCCACACTTGAAAAAAGCTCGCACAAAACCAATCTAGGCTCTATTTGTCTTTTGCTGGAACAAGCATTTTCAGTCACACATCATACCGTCATGCAAAGCCAAAACCCCATCAATCGAGTGCTTAAATCCAAAAAACTCAGCGCTGACGCATTAAATCGCGCGCTGGCTGACGACCCCTGCTTAGTCGGCGTCCCTGATAGCGACGGCACACCTTTGACTGTGTTATTACAGCGCTATGCCACCAGCACAGGGAAAGAAGAAGCCTTACTGCGGTTAGTTGAGCTGCTATTAGAGCTCGGCGCCAAGCCACCGGCACATACTAAGGGTATCGACCTTGCACACCCCACCAATCGCCCCTTAGCAAAACTGCTAAGACAAGCTGAGGTCGCCAATACGCTCAGCCCACGCGCACAATTAGACGCCGGGCTACCCGTTACGCTTGCTGACGACCTATGCTTAGCCATCACCACAGCCGATAGCCGTTTATTTTCTGAAACCATGCGCGACATTAGTAATTATTACGCCAAAATCTGCGATACAAGCTTTAGCCCAGAACACGAAATGCAAAAAGCATTGCAAACTTATCGAATATCTACCAGGGGCTCACTGCTGGACCTTGCTTTAAACCACTACATTGAAGCACAGCCTAAACAACGTGATCAGCTTCATGGCATCATTCAAATTTTAAACGAAAAATATGCAATCCCATACAGCCCATTAAGGACTCACCCCATTTTCCCGATAGGGATAGGTTGCACATCTGAAGACATTGCCGATACTTCGCATCGCCTCAAACAATACCCAGCCTTAGTCAATATTGCCGGCATACATGGCACCGCAATCTCAGCAGCATTACATGCCTATCATTCAGTCGCCGCCTCTTGTACGCCAGGAAGCCTTAACCATGAAAAGCAAAACCGCCTAATAATTATTCGTAACCTATTAGATAATGATGCCGAACTGCCATCAATGACAATTAACCCTGACAGCGGACAAATATTAGCAATTCAAACCAATAAACTATCCATCAGTCTTCACCACCAGCACGACCAAGAATTATTGGCATTATTATCAGACCATCATTACCCCCGACCGAATCTTCCAGTTGATGGTGACTTCACCGCACTCGAAGAAGCTATTAAAACACCAGACCATACCTTTTTTAATACTGAAATAGCCGCTTGCTTGGTTCAATTTCATGATGGTGATAGCCTCCAGTCTGCCATGGCTAAATATATAGTTGCGGAACATTGCAGTTTATTAGATCTGGCATTACAGACTTATACTACCGTCATAGCTAGTGGTGACCGGGATAATCTTAATCACATAGCAAGCATTGTTTACGACCTACAAAATGCCCTCAAAGTCCCGCAACTTACCGGGATTCATCATGCACACCACCCCATCGTAATGGCGCTACTCAACAGCAGTAGCTATTCAGATGCTGAGTTCACAGCCATCATCGAAAAACATCAACCACTGATTAATATTGCCAGTGATACAGGCACTCCAATGACTGTTGCATTAGACTTATACGCCAAATATAAAAACTTACCCGACGAAGATGGCGGCCCAAAGCAGCAATTAC
This sequence comes from Coxiellaceae bacterium, assembly GCA_029210045.1. GTDB lineage: Bacteria > Pseudomonadota > Gammaproteobacteria > Coxiellales > Coxiellaceae > JARGNX01. Next base: position 227,863 of record JARGNX010000001.1, on the reverse strand, counting down.
TTAACCGCATTGGGGTGTTACTAGCCAATAAAGCACAGTTACTAAAATTCAGACTCCATGAAGGAATGCCCGCTGCTGTTAGAACAAAAACTAATGCTATACGCTTTGACCAGAACAACAAAGCGTTATTGCAACTACTTACCCGTTACCACCCCTATTTTAAATGCTTTATCTTTGACAGGGAGTGCACTGAACCATTGCAAGCAGTGGCAGTGGAAGAAGACGATGGGGACGAAACAGTGATTTCATCCAACACACGGCAGGCAGGTGCCATAATCAGGCCCGGTAAGGAATCACTTCGGGTAGAAGATGTTGGTATAGCGGGCATCTTTGCACGGCGACATACTAAACTTATCAACACCACTTCGCGGGCAAGTAATGAACAATCCGCCTCATGTGAGGGCCAACACTCAAGCACCCCTTCAGCGAGCATATAATTGATTTGAAATGTGGTGGGTCGTCACGGGTTCGAACCGTGGACCCGCGGATTAAGAGTCCGCTGCTCTACCAACTGAGCTAACGACCCACATTTAATTTTAAAACTTCTATTTACTACTCTGCTACAACCCTGCCTCAACCTGCTATACACATCACCGCTACTGGCATCCATATCGAAATGTCATCCCGCACTTGATGCGGGATCCAGGAAGCATGCATTTTATAAGGTCAACAATTAAGAATCAAGCACAGACTTTACTCACGCTACAAAATCATTTGGGCCAACAACAAAGAAATCATATCGGATTTTTTTCGTACGCCAAGCTTTAGTTTAAGATTATCAATGTGAGTCTCAATGGTGCGAACTGATCGACAGTACTTACTTGCTATAGATTTAGCGCTCATCCCCCAGCACAAACATCGTGCCACATCACTTTCCTTGGGTGATAAATGAACCAATCGACCATTCACTTGCACAGTAAATGCCAAGTGCTTAGCCTGACGCAACAATTCCAACTCATGGACTCGTTGCGTTTCTGCTGGCAGCTGTCGCGTGCGCTCACCTTCTTGAATTAATTTTTCGGCTTTATCACGAAAAGTATTAGTAAAATGCAACAAATCTTGGATATGACGAAAGTAGTCATTAATAATTGCATCATTACCGGTATGAGTTCCAAAAGCATATATTTCAAAGTAATCTTGTTGTGGAATAGTTATCGCTAATGGATGATCGAAATTAAATAAATTTCGTGCATCCTTCAATATGTTTTCATCAATATCCGTTCCATTCCACAAGCTGATCTTCGGCTGCCCAATAATCAAATTATCATCAGCCATTGGCGCATGCATGCGATAGCCTTTATCCCAAAAATATTCATGTGCATCAATTTGTGAATACAGCGAAAATACACTGTTGTCTTGATAAGCACGGCCATAATGAAAATAACTAAGATCGATACGGTTAAACAACGGCCGACAGATATCAACGATCTGACCTTGAGACCACTGCGCCACGTGATTCTTATTAAAAAGTTCGGACATATACCGCAACACTACATCTAATATTTAATGTAATATTATAGAACATTTACTGATATATATCAACATGTTACTAAGCATATCTCATTGAAAATCTTCAACTTTTAAAGGAATTACTTTAAATACAGGCTCACCAGCAGCTAACAAGCTTTCGCGGCCATTTTCAGTTGGCGGATAAATACGGTCATGATTGATATACAGCTTAATCGCCTTAGCTGCTTTGCCAGAATCTCGCACTTGCGAATCCCAAGTTTCTGCGTAAATCGCACCACCCGAACCCAAATCAAAGCTAGTAACAAACCACGGCTGGTCGTAATCCACCAAGGGTTCGCCCAATAAATCAGCTACAGCATTATGCCCCGCTACGCGTCCTTGCGGCATTGCATGCTGACAAGATAACAAAGCTGTATGATCAGCATCAGGCTTTGCCTCCGCCACATCACCCGCCGCAAAACAATCACTTACACCTTCAACTTGCAGCTTTTGATTAACCGGTAAGCGACCATAGCGATCAAGCGCCACCCCAAATTGTGAAGTTAAATCACTTGAACGCATACCCGCTGTCCAAACGACCGTCTGCGTTTCAACAACTTCACCGGAGTCTAATTCAATACGGTCTTCAGTAATTACTTTAACATTGGTATTCGGCCGCATTTCTATACCCATCTCATCCATCACCCGATGAATCACTTCTTGTGGTTGCTCACCAACGGTACTGGCAATCTGATTACGATCCAACACCAAGACACGCAGGTTAGCATCTGCCGGCGCAATGCGCTTTAAGCGATCAATAATATTGGTCGAAGCCTCGACACCCGTAAAACCACCACCGACTACGACAACGGTATAACGACCCGCTTCGGCCTTATTCGGCAAGTCCTCAATATGATAAAACAACTTTTCCGCCGCATGATAGGTGTCCACATTAAAACCAAACTCAGCTAAACCAGGCACAGCTGGCTGATAAAGATGACTACCCGTTGCTAAAATCAATCGATCATAGCTTAATGTCTGTGGATTTGAGTTTTTATCTACGTAATGAATATTATGGCTCTTATGGTCTATCTGTGTAACATCGCCAACCACCAACCCCACACCCACTGGGTCCAATACGTCAAGTAACGGCACACGCAACTGATCAAGTTCTGTCTCATAAAAGCGTGGACGAACACCATGATATTCATCACGATTAATCAATACCACTTCAACTTCTTCGGCCTTACCTAAAAGATCTAAATGTCGCGCCGCTGATAAAGCACTCCACACTCCGCCATAACCGGCACCAATAATAACAATACGTTTCATACAACCTCCGCAGTGAAAACTGTGAATCTTTTAGACAACCTGCCCATTAGTATAATACCAGCCAAGCGTGATAAGATCAGCACCTTTGCAAATGTACAGGATTCTTGCCATGCTCGCCAAACCCGAACAACAGCTACCCATACGCTTACTGGTTGCCTGTATATTAGGTGTGGTGGTCTTAACTCATTTGTATATATTGTTGTGCCCCTACCTGCATCCGCCTCACACATGGCGCCAAGGTGATACCGCGGCCGTTGCGCGTAATTTTTACCGTGAGTCAATGAACCTTTTTTTACCGCGTATCGATTCGCGCGGTAACCTCTCTGGCATTAATGGCATGGAGTTCCCGCTTTACAATTATTGCGTTGCCATCATCTATAAAATCACTGGCACTGCCTGGATTGGCTTTGGCCGAATCTTGTCATTTATTTTTTCCCTCGTCGCCGTTTGGTTTTTATCAAAAATCAACCGACAACAAACAGAAACACGCTACCAGTCCAATAACTTATTAGTCCTACTGGTGGCTTATAGCGTGCCGTATTTTTCACAGTTCTGCTCGTCATTCATGCCTGAAATGATGGCCATGATGCTGATGCTAATTAGCTTCTATGCATTCTTTACTTATATACAACACGAGTCGATCAGCGCATTAGCACTCTCAAGTGTCAGCTTGGCATTAGCTATTTTAATCAGGCCTTACTATATATTTTTAGCCTTACCTTATGTCACTTTCTTTATTAGCCAATTACGAATTTCAGCGCGTCGCAGTGTATTAACCGCTATCTTCGGCCTGTTACCATTAGTGCCATTTTTTACTTGGTATCATTACTGGGTGCCTCACCTTAATAACTTTTACGGTGCACATTATTTTTACATGGGTATCCCACTATCAGAGGCCATCAAAACCATTGGTGTTTCGTGGTGGGTATTGCTCGGAGTTTTATGCAAAAATTATTTTGGTTATATTTACCTGCCATTTTTTGCTTTGGGTTGTTACGCGGTTTTCAAGCAACCACGACTAAGTTGGTCACAAACACTCACTTCTCCTATTCATCAATTATTGTATAGCGCCATCTTGACCTGCCTGGTTTTGCCGTTAGTTGTTGGCAGTCATTACAAACCACACTTGTATTTTTTAGGCGCTGTATTTCCAGCCATTGCCATTTATAGCGCGCTAGGTTTTCAGTTTATTTACGACCAAATCAATAACAAGAAACTTATCACAATAATTTTAACGGTATTATTTGCATTGATTTACGCCTTCACTACGTACAACATTAACCATGTATATAAACCTGAAAAAAATGCACGCCTGATGCTGCGCATTTTGCCTAAATTACAAAAGCGGATCCCGAAAAATGCATTGGTAGTTATTGATGATACCAACCGCATGTATCTATATATATTGGATCGCAAAGGTTGGGCTGTTGAGCGCGTTGAAATTGATACACCACAAAAACTTAGCCGCTTTAAACGCAAAGGTGCAAAATACCTACTACGCATCCCGCGCTGGAAAAACAAACACGACCATAGCGCGTTTAAACTTTATAAGCTATAAGGGGGGGTCAAGTCTTGACTTGAAAAAGTAAGTCATTGATCTTATTCACCATAACCCCGTTATATTGAAACTGATCCACCACTCGTTAATCGACTTACCGATTATAGGCTCTCCAGTTACACCCATTATCTTAACCCATCCAATAGCCCCCCTTGGTTACATTGCGAAACCATCCTGTCCTTATTTGAAAAAAAGGAAGCAAAATTTACTTACCAGTATTTTGTTGAGAACACTATGCCATCAGATGATTTGAATCCTTTTTACCATGAAGAGCCGATCCCCACGATCTTAGGAAGCAGGAACTTTGCAAAACAAATTAAGCAATGGGCTCACAAAGAATCCCAGGAAATCCCTGAGCGGCAACGCTATTACGCTTATAAGAAGAACAAAAGGGGCAATTCAAAGACTGAATACTAACTCTGCCCTCGTCCACCCCATAGAATACTAGTCGATTCGCCATCACAACTCAGAATTCACGCAAAATATGCTCAATAAAAAACAGCAATCACCTGACTATTAGTTGAATTACTTCCATCACCGTAATACGAGCCCACAACCACCCTGCCGCCACTGTAATGGCCACACAAAACTGTCTAGTTAACTCTCTCAATTCAAACCAACCCCAGTGGCGATGCTATTACAGAAGCATGTCATCCCGGAAATTGCAAAGCAATTATCCGGGATCCAGTGATCTTATATCTGGATACCGGCTCGTAGGCCGGTATGACAATTATCACCACCTGCTCTTCAATACAAGCGATGATTTTGAGATTGCCTTTGCAAACATCCGCTTTAATCGACGCGCCCAATCCTCGCTGACCGACCCTCGCCTTCTGTGCGAGTGTCGTCGATTATCTCGTCATTGCGAGCCACGCAATGAACGCAGCTTACTATTCGGCGCAAGTTCATGCTTTTACCATTACTTTGCAGTACGAAATCTTTGGTGTAGTATTTTGGTATTGCGTTGATATGTTTATTGATCACTATGTCTGAAAACATGGATTTCATTTGATGGATTAATTTTTGCGACGAGTGGGCGCATGCGACTTGTGATATTAATAACGATACAATGCCAGTCATTAGTTTTTTCATTAATGGTACTTTTTTGAAAGTGGTTGTGAAAAATCTGCATCAGAAGAGATTTTCCCTGATTGTATCAACTGACAAGCATCCTTATTCCACGGTGACCATTGCTTACAAATATGAAAATGTTTTAGGTCAATCGCTTCTTTAACCGCTGCGATCACTAGCCATGGGCGTTGTAATTGAATAAAGTGCCCCGTGTCGGCCCAGACGAGTTGTGATTGTGATGACAGTGTAGCAAGTTGATTTTGTTCTTTCCAGGATTGTTTGAAGCTGTTCGCTTGCCGTGCTTTGGGTTGGTAATGATAAGTGGAGCCTAAGACCATTAAAGGTTTATTTGGAAAGGCGGGTAGCTTTTGCATCTGATCTAATGTGTCAGCCATGCCTAAACCTTCGGGATAGTAATCTACATTTTTGGGTGGCAAGTCTAAGACATGGTGTCCCCCACGTTTTTTTTGTAAAAATCGTAATGTTGCAGGAGCGGTTGCATCGATAAGCACAACAGACTTTACTTGCTTGGAGTATTTTCGTGCAAAGTAGATTGCTAGTGTGCCACCATAGGAGTGGCCTACGATCACATATGGGGGTTTGAGTTTGAGCTGGTGCAAAACAGTTTGTAGGTTTTGCATAATCATTTGACCCGTTAGGGGTTTAGGTTGCCATGATTTGTTAATGATGCTGCGACCATGATCGGATGGGTTGTTTTTGCTGGTGATATCAAGTCGATCATAGAGTACTACATGAGCAAATTGACTGATCTCGGGCGCAACGCGTCGCCATGTATAAACACCTTCACCACCATAGCCGGCTAAAAATACAACAGTGGGGCCAGTACCATAGCTTTCAACATAGATCTTACCACCAGGTACATTGATATATTGACCATTAGTATTATTTGCATATGCAGATGATATACAAAATATAGCGATGAATGTGTAAAAAATTCGTTTAAAAGATACCATGGCGTTAATGTCCGATGTTATGTTTTACGAGACAAGCAGTTTAGTATGACGTAGTGATAGTGCAATGACTAGTACATTTTTGCTGCTTTTCGTTGTGCACAACAGGCAAACAATGCCATCACACCAATCAAGCCACAGCTATACCATACCCACAATGGCGACAGGTGGTGATAAAACATGCCGCCAATACTCGGACCAATGACAATGCTGGCGGCATAGGTCGACTAAAAGATACCAAATGCCGCAGACACTACTGAATAATGCAGTGTAGACACCAGATAGATCGATAAATAGAAGGCTAAACCGGTTGCAATGGTTTCAAATAAGCAGGTTAATATTGCGTTCCAGCTTTTTAATGAAATACTTTCAAAGCCTTGGATGTAGCTTATAAGAAGAACAAAAGGGGCAATTCAAAGACTGAATACTAACTCTGCCCTCGTCCACCCCATAGAATACTAGTCGATTCGCCATCACAACTCAGAATTCACGCAAAATATGCTCAATAAAAAACAGCAATCACCTGACTATTAGTTGAATTACTTCCATCACCGTAATACGAGCCCACAACCACCCTGCCGCCACTGTAATGGCCACACAAAACTGTCTAGTTAACTCTCTCAATTCAAACCAACCCCAGTGGCGATGCTATTACAGAAGCATGTCATCCCGGAAATTGCAAAGCAATTATCCGGGATCCAGTGATCTTATATCTGGATACCGGCTCGTAGGCCGGTATGACAATTATCACCACCTGCTCTTCAATACAAACGATGATTTTAAGATTGCCTTTGCAAACATCCGCTTTAAGCGACGTGCCCAATCCTCACTGACCGACCCTCGCCTTCTGTGCATATGTCGTCGATTGATAGGGCTGAGTCCTTTTGGCGTGACTTCTTAAGTTGACTGTAACAAGCTATCTGCCAGAGAAATGTCTCGTCAAAAAAACGAAACTATGGTCGGCTGTGGGGTTCTGGATAAAATGACCTGGCTAGGAATGCCTGAAAGTTATCGTTATGCCTGAATCTTAATATGTTCAGGTTGGCGAAATGTTAGGAAGCAAACCTTCTTCAGTCCTATGTAAATCCTGTGGGTCTTTACCATCAGAAAGCTTCTTCCAATCCGAGGCAGTGGAAAATATTGAGCCATGCCACCGCCCTAGTGGTTTAAAATCGCTACCCCTATCCATTAAGTCATCAAGACTATCTTCAAGACTATCTTCGACAATATCATCAAGCAGCTGCTCTGCTTCGTGTCGCTGACGCTGATTTTTATCTACAGCCTTACCAACTCTTCCGAGAACGGAATTCATAAACTGTTCTGCTGCGCGTCGTTGGCACTGATAACCCGCAGCATCAACAATTTCATAAACAATCTCAGACATAACACGAATCACAGCACGCATTGTCTGGCGTCGTCGATATAGCGCAATGATAGGCATAATTGAACCCCACGATAGCAGTTCATCCAAAGCCGCTACTTGAGCATTAGTTTCAGCAATATCAACGATAGCAATAAAAGAAGGAGACCAAATCACTTTAGAAAAATGCTTCGCAGCAATATGACTCTTCAATTCCTTAAGCATGTCTACCGCTCCACCCGCGGCAGCTGCGAAAATTGCAGCTTCAGCTTGATCAGCATGCTCCATATAACTACGCTGTGATAAATATAGTTTTAGCTGTTCTATTTTACCTAAAAAACAAAGTATCGCCGCAACACCTAAATGGTGGTGCTGAAAAAAGCAGCGTTCACCTGTAGATACAAATGTGAACGCACACCCATCTGTACGCATATCAAAAAACATATCATACCCTTTGTACTGTTCCGTGAAACTATTGAGGGTATAGGGCGGCTTCATATTAATGAGACTAATAAGTGCAGGGTTATCCACATGTACCTGGATATCACCACGGCGCAAAGTCATGACTGTTGTTTCTCTAGATCGCATATGCTTGCTCTAAATCAAAAAATAATGCAAACTACCTAACTCAATGGTCAAAATCAAGCAGTATACAAAACTAGTAATAGCTCAATCAAAAAATATTCATTTATTAGATAAGGGGGTCAAGTCTTGACTTGAAAAAGTAAGTCATTGATCTTATACACCATAACCCCGTTATAAGGCCGGTATTGCTTACGAATATAGCCCTGCTAAAATCACCAGTATGGCTAGACCTCTTAGAATCGAATACAAAAATGCTGTTTACCACGTCATGAATCGTGGCAAATCACACCAAGCTATTTTTCATGGATCAAAATACACCGACCACTTTATGCAGTGTGTCGAGCAAGCTTGTTATAAATTTAACCTTGAAATCCTAGCCTATTGCTTAATGGGAAACCATTATCATTTATTGGTGCGAACACCTCAGGCAAACTTAAGTCGATGCATGAGGCATATCAATGGCGTATATACTCAGATTTATAATAAAACTTTTGGAACAGATGGCCCACTTTTTCGCGGGCGATACAAAGCAATTGTTGTCGATGCGGAAAACTATCTACTGCAGGTCAGTCGATATATTCACAGAAATCCTATTGAAACTGACCCACCACTCGTTAATCGACTTACCGATTATAGGCTCTCCAGTTACACCCATTATCTTAACCCATCCAATAGCCCCCCTTGGTTACATTGCGAAACCATCCTGTCCTTATTTGAAAAAAAGGAAGCAAAATTTACTTACCAGTATTTTGTTGAGAACACTATGCCATCAGATGATTTGAATCCTTTTTACCATGAAGAGCCGATCCCCACGATCTTAGGAAGCAAGAACTTTGCAAAACAAATTAAGCAATGGGCTCACAAAGAATCCCAGGAAGTCCCTGAGCGGCAACGCTATTACTCAATAACACTTGAAAAAATACTCGAGGTTGTTTCACATCATTTCAAAATTAGCACCGAAGAAGTCTTAACCGGCATATCAAAACATAAGCAAGCATCACTCGCTAGGAAGCTTACGATGTACTTTGCACATAGAACAACTAAACTCACTTTAGCTGAACTAGCCGCCACCTTTAATGTTAAACACTACTCAGCAATCAGTCATGCAAGCAGTAGAATTTTTAGTGCTGCCAAAAGAAATGACAATATAAATCAATTGGTTAGTTTGTTGAGTCAAGACTTGACCCCATAAGGTGGCGCGCCTGGCAGGATTCGAACCTGCTACCCTCGGCTTAGAAGGCCGATGCTCTATCCAAATGAGCTACAGGCGCAATATGGTTTTATAAGGCATCATGTTCTCACATGGCCATCAAAATCACAATCTATCTAATGAAAACATGGGGTGGATGATGGGACTTGAACCCACGACGACCGGTACCACAAACCGGGGCTCTACCACTGAGCTACACCCACCATGTAAGAATGACAATAACTGGTCGGGGTAGAGAGATTCGAACTCCCGACATCCTGCTCCCAAAGCAGGCGCGCTACCAGACTGCGCTATACCCCGAACTAGGTGAGCCATAATACTTCGCAAGTTCCGATGAGTCAATGATTGATAGTTGATTTTGCTGCCTCAACCCTTCAATATAGCCCTTGGATTACGCGAGGAAGCATACATGCAAACTTTTGACCAACTTAAACCCGAAATTGAAGCTATATACGAGCAATTACAGGCAGACAGTACATATGAAATCAAGCAAGCTGATCGATTAGCTATTGAAGAAGCCGTACGTGGTCTCAACCAAGGCCGATGGCGCATAGCTGAAAAAGTCGATGGCCAGTGGGTCACGAATGCCTGGTTAAAAGAGGCCATATTACTGTATTTTCGCTCACACCCGAATCAAGTGATGGACAACGGGGTCACTCGCTTTTTTGATAAAGTACCCAGCAAATTCGGCGTTACTACTGAAGAAGAATTTATTGAAGCAGGCTTTCGTGTCGTACCACCCGCCATGGTGCGCATGGGCGCTTTTATTGGTAAAAAATGCGTGCTTATGCCAAGTTACGTAAATATTGGTGCGTATATTGATGAAGGCACTATGGTAGACACTTGGGCAACCGTTGGCTCATGTGCTCAAATCGGAAAAAACGTTCACTTATCCGGTGGTGTTGGCATTGGCGGAGTACTTGAACCATTGCAAGCTACCCCTACCATTATCGAAGATGATTGCTTTATCGGTGCTCGATCAGAAGTGGTTGAAGGCGTTATCGTTGGTGAAGGCTCCGTATTAGCGATGGGCGTATTTATCAGTCAAAGCACACCAATCTACAATCGCGACACCAAAGAAACTTCTTATGGTTTTGTACCACCCTACTCTGTTGTTGTGCCAGGCTCTTTACCCGCTAAAGATGGTAGTCACAGTTTAGCGGCAGCGATTATCGTCAAACAGGTAGATGCTAAAACGCGCGCAAAAACTTCATTGAATGATTTATTACGCGAGTGTGTCGAATGAGCAATGTTGTCGAGCTAGCCAGTCAGCTCATTAATATAGAATCAGTAACACCTAACGATAATGGTTGCCAGCCATTAATTACCGAGCAACTTATCCCTTTGGGGTTTGAGGTCCAAACAATCAATCAGCAGGATGTTAATAACATATGGGCTCGCTATGGTAATGAAGGACCATTGCTCGTATTCAGTGGTCATACCGATGTTGTTCCTCCTGGTCCAACCGATAACTGGAAAACTCCGCCTTTTACAGCCACTGAGCAAAATGGTTTGTTGTATGGTCGCGGTGCTGCGGATATGAAATCAGCGATTGCTGCCATGATTATCGCTGTGCAACAATATCTAGCTGACAACAAAAAAATTAATGGTTCCATTGCGTTTGCGATTACTAGCGATGAAGAAGGTCCATCAGAGTATGGCAGCAAATCAATTGTTAAGTGGTTACAGCAGCAATCGATTCAACCGGATTATTGCTTAATAGGTGAAGCCAGCAGTGATCAGCAGTTCGGCGACATGATTAAAGTCGGACGACGTGGTTCACTACACGGCCATTTAGTCATCAAAGGCAAACAAGGTCATATTGCGTATCCGCAAAAGGCCAGCAACGCTATTCAAATCGCACAACCCGCGATTGAAGCGCTATATGCACATGAATGGGACCAAGGGTCTGATGATTTTTTACCGACCAGTTTTCAGATGTCTAATTGTCATTCAGGCGTTGGTGCGAAGAATGTGATTCCGGGTGAGATGGTGATTGATTTCAACTTCCGCTACAACCCACAATCGACAGCTGAAACATTACAACAAGCAACACACCAAATTTTAGATAACTGTCAGATTGATTACACACTTGACTGGGAAGTTGGTGCCCTACCGTTCAGCAGCCCTGATGGCAAATTACGCCAAGCGGCCAGTGAAGCTATAAATAAAGTAGCCGGCATAACACCTGAAGCCAACACCGTTGGCGGCACATCGGATGGACGATTTTTTGCACCATTAGGTTGTGAGATTGTTGAAGTGGGTCCGATCAACGCATCGATTCATCAAGTGAATGAACATATTAATATAGAAGACTTACACTCGCTGGTGGATGTCTACCATGAGATATTGCGTAATTTATTCGACTAGGGTAACCTGTCGCTCCTGGAGAGATGCCTGAGTGGCTTAAGGGGCTCGCCTGGAAAGTGAGTGTATGTTAACGCATACCGAGGGTTCGAATCCCTCTCTCTCCGCCAAATATAAAAAAGCACCCTTATAAACCATGGGGTGCTCTACATTTTCGAAAAAATGGGCGGCAAACTAAAAGAAGTATGTAATACCGACTTGACCATATTCAAAAAACTCATTACCTAACTGGTTAGTTACAGAACGCTCGTAACTATAAGGCATAATTCGTACAAACATTTGAACATTTTCATTTGCTTGATACTCAAAACCCACATAAGCACCAATATTATAAGGCTGGTGCGTTACGCCTGCGCCCGCACTATCGCCGGATAAAAATCCGTAACCACCCAAGGCACCAATTGAACCATAGAAGTTTGATTTAATGTATCTGCGATAACCCAGATATGACATTAAATTATATTGAGTAAAGCCACTGCCATTAGCCACTTTATTATGCTCAACAGAGGTATTTACACCAATTTCAAAATTTGGATTTTGCACAGCTACACCGATAGCAAAGCCGCTGTTAAAAGTTTTCTCATACATTGCACTAAGGCCGAATTGTATGTCTGAGGTTGCTGGTTGAGGATTAGTTTCAGCTCCTCCCGCGTAAACGTTGCATGCAACCACAGCAATAGCGCCAACTGCGACAGACTTTAAATACGTATTCAATTTTAATTCCTTCTAAGTTAAACAAACCTTCATGCAGTAAACGTGCATAAACGCAGCGACTTTACCCCTTGTACATCCAGGGTGTCAATACCTCTCTGGTATTTTTGTTCTTTATGACTAGCCGCTGATCCAACACAATATCGGCAACAGCGTTAAAAATTAATCAACTCATTGAATTAATAAAATAATACCAACATATCAAAACCTAAAAATGATCAGTAGACCATTATCTCGAACAACAATCATCAGCACTATCGACAAAGGCAATAAAATCAGTATACTGTGTCCTTGCCGGTCCCCTCGCGACATATGCTTGCGAATTCCGCCAGACCCGGAAGGGAGCAACGGTAGTGATCCATGTGGGCGCCGAGGTGTGGCTGGCATTTTTAAGCAGAGAGCAGTGAAGGAAAATGAGCCAACTCGCATTAGCCCGTAAGTGGCGTCCCCGCCAATTTAAAGATCTCGTCGGTCAAAAGCATGTAGTCACCGCATTAGTTAATGCGCTCACACATCAAAAACTACACCATGCCTACCTATTAACAGGTACACGCGGTGTCGGTAAGACCACCATTGCACGTATTTTCGCCAAGTGCCTTAACTGCGAACAAGGTGTATCCGCCGCGCCATGTGGCCAATGCCCCACCTGCGAAGAAATTGATAGCGGCCGCTTTGTCGATCTATTTGAAATTGATGCTGCCTCGCGCACCAAAGTCGAAGATACTCGCGAGCTGCTTGATAACGTACAATACGCACCTAGCAAAGGCCGCTATAAAGTCTATTTAATTGACGAAGTGCATATGCTATCAGGGCACAGCTTTAATGCCTTATTAAAGACATTGGAAGAACCGCCTGAACACGTTAAATTTATTCTGGCGACAACTGACCCAGAAAAATTACCTGCAACCGTATTATCACGTTGCCTACAATTCCATTTATTAGCACTACTGCCCGAGCAGATTAGCACGCATTTGAAGCTGATATGCCAGCACGAAAACATCCCGGCAGAAGAACAAGCATTAATGCTATTAGCGCAATCCGCCAATGGCAGCTTACGTGACGCTTTAAGCTTATTAGACCAAGCTATCGCCTTTGGTAACCTATCAATCGAAACCGATGGCGTTCGTAACATGCTCGGCACCATCGATCCTAGTCATTTATATGACTTACTCGACGCGCTGCATCAACACGATGGCAACCGCTTATATGAAATCTGTCACTCGCTAGTCTCCTTAGGCAGCGACTTTAGTCACGTCCTGGCTGACCTAGTAACCCTGCTACACCAAATTAATGTGCTGCAATTAGCCCCCGGCGCCATCACCGAGCCCAACGCGCGTATGGTGAAATTATCACAACAACTGAATGCTGAAGATCTGCAGCTGTTCTATCAAATTGGCCTCGTCGGGCAACGCGATATGGCGCTAGCGCCCAGCCCTCGGGTCGGCTTTGAAATGACAATGATGCGTATGCTGGCATTCTACCCTGCCGCTGATGCACAACCACCCGTTAGCACACCACCAACCAGCAGCAAACAAGCTGAAAAGAGCAAAACACCCGAAACAGCGGCACCAAAAGCCAAAACCGAGGCTAAAACAGCTTCCGCGGCACCATTGGATACCGACTGGGCTAACTGGGTCACACAGATGAAATTAACCGGCGCGGCTCTACTGCTCGCACAAAACTGCAGCATTGATAGCTTTAAAGACGATAAGCTGCACTTATTGCTAGATCCACTGCAAAAGCCACTGATGCAAAAGAAATACCAAGAGCGACTAAATGAATCATTAAATCAATTACATAACAAAACCATTACAGTGACTATCGCCCTAGCTGAATCCGCCAAGCCAACCCCGAATACAATGGCAGCTGATAAACGCCAACAGCAGCATGAGGATGCAACGCAATCCATCCAAAATGATAAAAATGTCAAAAGCTTAATGGACACATTCGACGCAAAAATAGTTGAAGGCAGCATAGTTTCTAAGCAAAACCTATAGTACAATGAGCGCCACCAATACAATTTAACAACCATAAAACCGGAGTGATTAACAATGGCTGAAAACGACGAAAACTTGCTGAGTGAAATCAAATCCAGCATTACCGATATGCAGTCTCAAATGCAATCGACTTATTCTAACCTAGCTGATATCAAGCTATCTGGTGAGTCTTCAGACGGCACTGTAAAAATCGTAATGACAGCAACCTACACTTTCGAAGATATCGAATTCGACGAACGCGCACTACAAGGCGGCGTTAAAGAATTTAAATGGCGTATCCGCGAAGCGTGGAAAAACCTAAGCGACAAAATTCAAGAAACCACCCAAGCTAAAACAGTAGAATTACTGCAAGGCATGAACATCCCTGATGATATCCGCAACTTAAGCGTTGACGAAGAAGGTGGTGATAAAGGTCAAGGAGGCCAGTAAATCGAATGACCTTCAGTCC
The DNA here is from genome assembly GCA_029210045.1 of Coxiellaceae bacterium. Lineage (GTDB taxonomy): Bacteria > Pseudomonadota > Gammaproteobacteria > Coxiellales > Coxiellaceae > JARGNX01. Next base: position 212,804 of record JARGNX010000001.1, on the reverse strand, counting down.
GCTGACACAGCAACTGATTGATGCCTTGTGCACGTTACCAGGGATTGGTCCAAAATCAGCACAGCGTTTAACGTTTAAACTGCTGTCTGAACAAGGCAAACCTAAAGGTCAACTATTAGCCAGCGCCCTCGATAAAGCCATCAGTCAGGTGGGTTATTGTCGGCGCTGTCGCAATTACACGGAATTACCTTTATGCGAGTTATGCAGCAACGATAAGCGTCATGCGCATCAACTTTGCATCGTCGAATCGCCAGCCGATATGGCAGCGATCGAACAAACCGCTAGCTTTAGTGGTTTGTATTTTGTATTACAGGGCCACCTATCACCACTGGAAGGCATAGGACCTGACGATTTAGCGTTGCCCGATTTAATGCAGCGCATTCGCCAAGACGCGGTCAGCGAAATCATTCTCGCCACCAACTCGACAATGGAAGGCGAAGCAACAGCACAATACATTGCCGCACAAATCGATAGCAGCAAAGTGAAGTGCACACGCATCGCTCATGGCGTGCCGATTGGCGGTGAATTAGAGTATTTAGATGGCGGCACACTCGGCCATGCATTTGCATCACGAGTGCCAATGAAACAAGAATAACACTGGACCCCGGATCAAGTCCGGGGTGACAGATGCATTGTCATCCCGACGGATGCATTGTCATCCCGACGGATGCATTGTCATCCCGGACTTGATCCGGGATCCAGACACAACAATAGAGGGTAATACGATGGGATTTAATATGGGCGGACTCGGCAACTTAATGAAAAACGCCGGCAAAATTCAAGAAATGATGAAGCAACAGCAAGAAGAGCTGGAAAAAATTCAAGTCACTGGCGAAGCCGGTGCCGGCGATGTGCAAGTCACCATGACAGCCAAACACTACGTGCTGAAAATCGACATTAAAGACGAGATCTTAAAAGAAGACAAAGAAATCGTCGAAGACCTTATTGCCGCAGCCACTAATGACGCCACAGCTAAAGTCGAAAAAATCACACAAGAAAAAATGTCTGGCTTAGGTCAAATGTTTGGTGTGGATATGCCAACGGATGATGATAGCAAATAGCTAGTGGTGACCAGGTCAAGGCACTACCCTTTCGACCCCGACATCGTCAACGTTTGATGCATCAAGTGATACGCCAAAGGCAACAAGTGACTCTTTTGCTGTAAACCAGGCCGCTTGTAGGGCACCCGCATGATCGCCTTTATGCGCCTGCCATTTTGATGCCTTAGTTTGTTTCCAGCAACATGAGGTTTCAGCGAAATTAGTATTAAATTTTTTCGCAGGACTTTTGAATAAACTAGGGGCTCGCGATTTCGAATCAAAACTCAGCGTCTTTGGTGCACCACCCTGATCAACACTGGAAACAAACATCCCAGCTGCATACAAGCAATGTGCATCAAGCGCGTTATCAACCGCCGTTTGCAGCTGATCCATATCACCTTCGCCCAAAAAATAAAGGCGCAATGCATCTCGCAACTCTGAATGCTCGGGTGACAAACCATCCCTGCGAGTTTCAGCCATTGCCAATAGATGAAACATATCGACACGGCCTTCAACCGCCTTGAATCGCTCATTAGCACTTTTACAGCCATACAGTGACTTATCTTGCAAAAAGACCAGCATCGATTGAACCACCAATCCGTATTTAGGCTTACGGTAGTCGCCTGTAGCATGCATACGAAACATTGCTTTAGTCACGAGCGATTCAATGGTCTCATTCTTTTTAGTCTCAATTGGTGGCACCTCACCAGCATTACGCGCTTTTAAATCTGCACTTAGTGCTATACCAGCTTCACTTTTGTAAAAGTACACGGGGGATGGCTCATCGCCATCCAATAACTCAGCATCCGGATGATTTAAAAAATTCTCATATTGCGTTTGAGCAATAGTATTGAAATGGCTCACTTCAAAACGCTGATGCGCACCCAATAAATTGACGCGTTGATTTAACGTAGCCAGTACAGCCACTTCCGCCATCAAACTCGCTTCAAGCAATACATCATTATCTAACACCGAGGAAACACTAGACCTTCCTAAAGTAAGCGTATCAGTATGCTGGTTAACTGGGATATTAGCTACCAAACAAAAAGGTAAGCCTTCCTCCGCTGTTTCAGAACTTAATTGCTTGCGATTAAACCGATGCGCTGCCATCAATATACGTTTAGCACTTTGACGCTGGCGATTTTTATGATCCAATGTTTTATCATGCAAGAAACCATTGAGAGACGTCAACAAGCCGTAAATCATTGGCGATCGATTACCCGTCGCAGATAATGCACGCTGATCACTAGCCAATTTTTTTGCCACATCGACAATCGCTTCCGGCTTATCAACATGCGATGGTGATAGTGATGGCACCCGTGCTTCGATACGTGTAGATGACGATAACGCTAAGGTATCATCAGCAGGATCGTAAGCAAAACGCTTAAATTGACGGCGCGCCTGAATGTCATCACCAACCACTTTGTTATGCGCCGTATGCATAGAACCCTCAACCCAAACACAACTCTTTGCCACATTATCCGTAAATACATAGTCCGCATTGGTCGCGGTAGTATGAGTTAAATCTTTAGACTCTAGAGCATTAATTGCAGCTTCAACACCACGCCAATCAAGCGGCTCAACATCCAACCTATCAGTACACATCAATAACAGTGCTTCAGCCATTGCTGATTTCGTCTCTGGAAGCAATTTTTTACGTGCCTTATCGAGCTCAGTATTCAATGTAATTAAATCAATATCACCACCGTCCATGCTCGCCATAAGAGCAGAACAAAAGTGTTCACGCACCAATTGGTTCATTTTCACCGCGGCATGCTCAAAAGCTTTTTGTAAGTGTTGATCAGTAAATCGATCAGCGCCATATTTAGGTTGCACACAACGCATCGTCAAGCGCATATGCATTTCAACTTCTTGCTGTAAGTTAATCACACTACTACGATGTGAAAAATTCATAAATTTATCTACTGCTGCCCCCAATATATCAGGATTAAATGCCACAGTAGTAAATCTTTCTGTCATTAACCATTGCTTAAAAGCTTGCTGCTCCGGGGTAAGTGCCGCAACACTACCAGCTGCTCCCACACCAGATCCTGCCTCTACAGCCGGCTTTATTTCAGCGACAGGGCCTTGTAATAAATCGATACTGGCATATAAAGAACGATCTACGGTAGAACCCGTTGTGGGTTCAAATTGAATTAAATCAACCAACGCATGACCATTGGTATCAAATCGTCTAACAGAGGTAAAGGCGGGGTCATCAAATCTGGCTTTCGCCGCTTGAACGCCACCTTGAATAGCATCCATTGCCGGTAGCACGCGTATTGCTGGCACAGCATCTGCTGCCTCATCACTAAGTCTTCTCATATCACTTCATCTCTTATACTATTCATCGAAAGCTCTATACATTACCTCAACAATCAAATGCTTAAAGTACACTCACACATACTATATATAATCATAAGTAAATTATACACAGGGTAGATTAACTACAGATTAAGAGTTAGAAATATATCTGCATGAAAATAAAGATATTTTCAAAAATGAAGACTGTTTAGTGATTCATAGAAAATCAATATTACTGAAAGCTTGCCCAGCCTTAGCACAAGACTGGCGTCGGTGCCCGATAACTGCCCCTTGCCTCACCTTCCATCTCGCGAGCTTGCTGAGCCTTCAGCACGTCTTTTGATGTCGCAGCAAAATGCCCCTTCCCTGTTTGACACTTCGCAGCACTGGCAGCAAATAAATAACTGACCGATTTAGGCTCTGCTTTGTTGGTGATATAGGCACCCACCTTGCTGTCCGTTCCCCACTTTGATTTGGTTACTTTAGAACGAGCCGCTTGATCATGAATACTAATAACAGTAGCCGAACCTGAAAGCGTGCGAACGTTATAAGCCTTATTCAAGCTAACCTGCAATTCAGTTACTGTATTATCACCCTGACAGAAACCAGCTAATGCTTGCCTGAAATCACGCTCTTCTGCTGATAAAACATCAAAGCCTTTAGTCTCACGTGCCGCTAATCCATGCAACAATTCCACACGGTTAGCTACCGCCTGAAAACGCTCATTAGCACTCTTACAGCCAAACAATGATTTTGTTTGTAAAAAGATCGACAATGCCTGTACTGTCATACCATTTTCTTTTTTACGGTGCAGCCCGTAAGCATGGATGCGGTATAAGGCTTTTGCTGCCAGCGTTTCCAATGAATCACTCGGCGTTGCCGCCACCACATCATCAAAGAAATATCGCTCTTCTGTGCGCAGTTTATTATAAGCTTTAATCTTATCACGCAGCATGCGGCCTTGCTTTGAGCGATGAAAGTAGGCCTTACCTTTGTTATTAGTTGGGACATTCTTCAAGAAGCTCACATACAGCTCTTGCGCTAATTCATGCAATGAGCTCACTTCCGTACGCTGCGGATGCGGCAGACAATGCGATTGCTGTTGCAACGTAGCCAACATCGCCACTTCCACCATCAAACTGGCTTCACCGGTAGGGTCATCAAATGCGTCCAGGTCTAAATTATTCGTATGTTGATTCACCGGGATGTTCTGCAATAAAAACAAACCATGGTAATCAGCTGGCACAGCTGTCACTTTTTCACGATTGAACTGATGCGCACCCATAAGAATCGAATCGATACTGCGGCGCTGATAATTACCGCGGTCTCCACCCAACCATTTAGGTAAATTATCTTTAAATTTTGTATGCAATGACGTTAATGCATTATAAATTACTGGGCCGGTACTATTGTACTCCAAATCTACATCAACCACTTTTTCTTCATCACCCACGCTTTCTGAATGTGTGGCGCTTCGCACTTGATGTGATAGCTGCCCATAAATATGCCCTAATTTATTTCGCACATCAGTAATTCGAATAGCTTCTTTTGCACCACTAATCGCCAACGAAGGTACACGCGCTTCGACACGTGATGTCGCCAAAGATTCCACATGCGAAACCCCACGCTCATCGGTAACCAATTGAGCGCGACGCATTAGCTGTAAGCCCATGTGCGTTGCACCTAACTGCTTATCATGCGCACTATAGTTCGTGCCTTGAATCCAACAGCTGGTTTCATTATGGTTATCCGTATGCAAGTACGGATTATCTGTGGCAGTTGTTGATTTAAAATCTTTATCAGTAACAGCCTCTACAGCCTTATCAAGCAGCTGCTTACGTGGAATATAATCACCTTCTGCTTCCGGCTTTCTTTCGTAACCTTGTTTTGCTCGCATGGCTGCAACAATATGCTTTACACATAAATCATGGATACTCGATTGTTTTGATCTATCGAAGGCTTTATCAAGCTTAGATTCAACTTGTGGCATATCAAGACAGTGCTTTGAAACCGAATAGCTACTAGACAGTATTTCTTGCACCTTAGGTGCTACAACCTCTTTACTCATTGACGCTACGGCGCTCTGAATTGCAGCTTCCATGAGGGTATCAATGTTTACTGGAGGCTTTTCCTCTAACTGCAACTCTACAGGAATACCATCCCCTTCAGCGTTGTGCCATTCTGGAGTTAACCTTTCTCGCAGTTGTTGATATTTTTTTAAATAGGTACGCGCACATAAACGAATATGACCTTCCACCTCCAACTGCATATTGTTAATACTGCCACGCGACTTACTACGAAATAATGCTTGCAGATATGGTGGCAATTTTTCAAATGTATCCGTTACTGCTAATTCCGGCTCTAACCAACGCACAAAATATTGCTCCACCTTAAGCAGAGGTGTCCCTGGTTTAAAGTCAATGGCTCTTATCACATCTACACTAACATGCTGCAACTTGTCATCAACCATAACCTCCATTAATGCATGGCCATTGCAATCAAATCGAATATCACCTAGGGCAACTTTTTTAGGAACCTGCATCATCTCTCGCACAGAAGGCAGCCTTCGATCATTTGCAATGAGTGAGGGCGACGGCGCATCCGCACCTTCCTTTCCTTCAGGTGCTTGAGCTGCTTGAGCTGCTTGAGCTGCAGCTGCATCATCTATTTTTTCTTCAAGCACTGATGGCAATGCATCAATCCGCGTCCATGCAGCATCAAGAATGGCATTGTGCATCGCTACAGATTGCTGTTGATGAATGTCGGCTTGTTGCCGCTCTACTCGACGCTGCTCAACAGATTGCAACTGAGCTGCTTGTGGCATTTTATCGTCGTGACCACCATAAACAATCGCATGCTTTTCATGCTTTAATAAACGACGCTCCAAAGCCACTTCATACAAATGAAATACTATTTTTGCTGTTTTGCATGAAGTGCGGTATCCAATATCCTTATGAAACACACTTTCTCGCTCGTAACGATGAGCAACCACACCATCCGCATGACTAGGAAAACCAACCTGTATTCTACGATTTAAATAATCAACCGTTAATAATTGCCCATTAGCTAGCTCATCTCGTAGCGCTTTTAAAAACAGCGCCTTCTCGCTATCGCCATTTATTGTATATTCAGCTTCTACATATTCTTTCGCTTGTAAGCTGAGTTGCCTAGCATACACTGCTGCCAATGAATGTGCAGGAGCATCTTTACTTTCCTCTACGGCATAAACTCGAGGTGCTTCAGCCAATTCAACCTCTAAGTCAGGCAATATAGCCTTAACAGCTGCTGGCATATACGATAACAGTTCAGCTTTTTCTGCAGGGCTTGTGCCATTATAAGCCGCTTTGGCAATATCTTTGTCCGACAGCAGCACAGCCAAACCATCTTGCAATTGTGACCTTCTATAATCACCATCTCCTATACGCTCTATAGTTGCTTTAACGTGTTCAACCATTGCTGCAGTGGCATCCAACCATACTTTACCCTGATTAGCTCTATGAAACACCGCTTTTGTGGCTTCAATCATTAAAGTCGCTGTGAAGTGATCCTCTTTATATGCCTTTTGAAATAAATCTTTTAATAGATTTTCCTTCTGAAGATCACCTGGCACGAGCAAAAGGTAAGACTGAAGCTCACGCTGCATATCTGTTAAGGCTCTAGACATAGAGGGGTTGCTAACAAATCTATCTATATAGGTATTCAACACAGCACGCGACGTTAACGTGCCAGTAATTAAGTGAGCTTTATCTTCTTCTGTAATAAAGTAATCATGGCTATCGAGTATCTCCATAACCAATTTAGCGGCTTTACTACTAATACGCGCCTCATCATTCCAACCCTTATAAAATAGTTTCCTCCTGTCGTCATCTGACAGCTTCTGAATTTTATCGATTAACCAAACCGCATTAAGTGTGCCCGCAGCCGTGGCCGCTTGAACATCTTTAAAGAATTTTGCTTTTGTATCGTCGTATGGCTTCACCGCATGATCAGTACGACCTTTAGAAACAATATAACTCTGAATTGTATTTGATAAACTCATTTCACCCCAACCCTACTGCCACTGCGTTCTCAAGACTATGGCTAGATATTTCTCATTTATGATTACGATAATACACCACTGATATTAACGATTTATTAAATATCACACATAACCCCTAGAAAAATAATACTATTTACCTAGTAAATTCCTAAAAACACAAGTCATGAATACTCAACAGAAAACAAACAATTAGTAATGCTTATAAATACAGACTGTACGCATGGATCCCTGGTCGGAGCCAGGGATGACAGCTTAGGAGCCAGGGATGACAGCTTAGGAGCCAGGGATCACAACTTAGGAGCCAGGGATCACAACTTAGGAGCCAGGGATCACAACTTAGGAGCCAGGGATCACAAGACTGAAGACAGAAATATTAAAATTAAGCGCGTAACGCAGACACTTTACGCGGCCAAAACGTCAAGATAGCTTTCACGACAGTGGCCAATGGAATCGCTAACAATACGCCCCAAAAACCCCAAATGCCACCAAACACTAACACCGCTAAAATGATTGCTACCGGATGCATATCCATCGCCTCAGAAAACAATAACGGTACTAATACATTGGCATCAAGCGTGATAATCACTGCATAGGCAATAATCAACGTTAAAAACTGGCCGGACCAACCCCAGTCGATCAAACCAACAATCACTACGGGAATGGTTACTAATGCAGCGCCAACATAAGGAATGACCACAGACACACCGACCATCACACCAAGCAACATGGCATACGATAAACCAAATAATGCAAATGTCGTCACACTGATAACACTAATAATAATCATTTCAACTGCACGACCACGCACATAGTTACCAATCTGGTCATTAACCTCAGACCACACCTTACTCACCAAAGAACGATCGCTCGGCAAAAATGAAGACATCCAGTGTGAGATGGAATTACTATCGCGCAAAAAGAAAAACAACATAATCGGTACTAGGATCAAATACAAAATCAACGTAATCACTAACGTGATAGAACCCACCGAAAAAGACAACACCGTCTGACCCACTTTCGCAAATTGATCTTTAAAAACGGTCGTTGCATGCGTTAAAGTATCACCAGTAAATACATGCGGGTGCTTTACCGCTAAATCAGACATTAGTGTTTGGAACTTAGTAAAAATTGCGGGGATCTCGTGCACTAATAAAGTTAACTGCTTTACCAATAACGGCAACAGTCCAACACAAGCCCACACCATCAACCCAATAAAAATCAAATACACCACCGAAACGGCTAACCAGTTAGGAAAGCGCCAGCGCTTTAACAGTTGTACTGGCTTATACAATAAGTAAGCCAAGGCAATACTGACTAAAATCGGTGTTAAGATGCGACCGAAGAATTCAACAACAATCAGCAAACCTACGACGGTAAAAAACAACCCCAGGGCGGCTGGATCTGAAAAATTATTTTCGAACCAGTTTGAGATACCCACCAATATGGGGTTACGATTGCTCATTTCTTTCCTTTTTATTACTGGATGACAATGCAATATACGTCATTGCGAAGCCTTCGAAACAAGACTGAAGCAATCCAAGCTTTAATTCTGAGACTGCTGCGTCGCAAGCTCCTCGCAATGACGTACAAGCTAAACCTTTTCTAATAATGCCACCATTTCTATGGCTGCATCAACTGCATCGCGACCTTTATGTCCATGCGCGCCACCACAACGGTCCAATGCTTGCGCTTTATTTTCTGTGGTCAACACACCAAAGATAACCGGCAATTCAAACTCCATCATCACTTGCTGACAACCTTGACTCACCTGGTCACACACATAATCATAATGTGTCGTCTCACCACGGATCACCGCACCTAAACAAATCACCGCATGATAATGCTTCGATTTCGCTAACTTTTTAGCCACTAATGGAATTTCAACTGCGCCTGGCACTTGGTATACCGGCACTTTATCTAAATCGAAATCAAGTTCTTTTAAACGCGCCTGCGCACCCTGCAACAACAAATCGGTGATCTCAGAGTTAAAGCGACTATATACAATCGCTAAGCTTACGGACATTATCTTCTCCTTCATTATCAAACCGGTGACCCAGCTTATCTTTTTTGGTCTGTAAATATTGCGCATTATGCTCATTGCTCGGCGCCACTAATGGCTCACAACGCTTAACCACTACACCGTAGCGCTCTAATTGCGCATGCTTTTGCGGATTATTGGTTAATAACGTCACTTTGTCGAGCCCTAATTCACGCAACACTTGTGCAGCCAACGCATAATTACGCTCATCTGCCGCAAAACCCAATGCATGATTAGCCTCAACCGTGTCCATACCTTGGTCTTGCAAAGCATATGCCTTGATCTTATTCGCCAAACCAATGCCCCGCCCCTCTTGTGGCAAGTACAATAAAACACCACCTTGTTCCGATAGCATCTGCATCGACTGCTTTAATTGCCAACCACAATCACAGCGACTCGACCCAAACACATCGCCCGTCAAACATTGTGAATGCAAACGCACCAATGGCTCTTTTGCTGCTATTGGTTTCTGCGGTAATAAAACACTAATCTCTTGTTGATCAATCGTCGAACGGAATACTTTCATTTGCCACACTTCACCGCCATCAACCGGCAACTTAGTGGTAGCCACTTCTTCAATAAAGTTTTCATTGCAATAACGGTAGTGAATTAATTGCTCAATCGATACGATCAATAAATCATGCTTTTTAGCAAAGCGGCCCAATTGCGGCAAACGCGCCATGCTGCCATCTGGATTCATTACTTCGCAAATCACCGCTGCTGGCTGTAATCCTGCTAATCGCATTAAGTCGACACTGGCTTCAGTATGCCCTGCACGTTCAACCACGCCGTTCAGCTTAGCTTTTAATGGGAATACATGACCCGGCTTCACAATATCTGCCTCTGTTGAATTGGGATTCGCCGCCACTTGCACCGTTAACGCACGATCAGCCGCCGAAATGCCAGTTGTGATATCATTAGCCGCTCCAATCGACACGCCAAATGCCGTATGAAAAGTCGATTGGTTTTTATGCGTCATCATATCGATACCTAAACGCTCAAACGCTTCAGGTAACATCGGCATACAAATCAAACCACGGCCGTGCTGGGCTAAAAAATTTAACGTCTCGGGTGTAACCCTTTCCGCTGACACCACCAAGTCACCTTCATTTTCTCGCTGCTCATCATCCACCACAATAATGGGTTTACCTTGTCGTAAGGCTTCCAGTGCTTGATTAATCGTTGCTAATTTTGTCATGTTACTCTCCTTACACCATGCTTTCTTTTAATTCTAATTGCCGCGCAATATGTTTAGCCAGCAGATCAAATTCGATATGGACTGTATGGCCTACGGATAAATGCTTTAATGTTGTCAGTTCCAACGTTTGTGGAATCAACATTAAATCAAAACCATCTTCACGCAACGCATTCACCGTCAAGCTCACGCCATCAATCGTCACACTGCCTTTATGGATCAATAAACCCATATCATCTGCAGCTATACCACCCACCACCAAGTGACAACAGCCCTCTTGCATGGTTTTCGCAACAATATTTGCAACCGCTTCAACATGGCCGGAAACAAAGTGTCCACCAATACGATCACCCACTTGCAACGCACGTTCAACATTCACCGCTTGACCATTGCTATACGCACCTGCCTTGGTGACACGCAAGGTATCCGGTGATAAATCACAAGTAAATAATCCTTTATCATTAAAACCAGTCACGGTTAAGCACATGCCAGCAACGGCAATGCTTTCACCTAATTCAAAATCTTTAAATTGCGTTTGAATACTGAAATGTCGTGTTTCATCACCATTGGTGATTTCCACGATATGACCAATGTGGTCAACAATACCGCTAAACATACAAGTCTCCTCCGTTGTCATTCCGTACACTGATACGGAATTCAGTACAAAAGTGGCTACTCAAGGGTTTTTAAATTGTAGAAATGCACTAAGTGACGTTTCCACCTCTCTCATCCGGACTTTAACCGTCGGCTCTGGAATCTCACCAGATCTGCTGACCACTCGAAAGTGCGCTCGCGGGCTTAGCTAAGAAGCTTTACCGCCGGTGGGGAATTACACCCCGCCCTGAGGTCTACCAGCGAAATATAGCAAAAGGTGAGCAATAACTCAATGCATTCAGATAATAGAGCACCTCGCTCATTCTAGGAAAGGAACATTCAAACAATTGATGATGACTAAGAAACGATGATGTCTGAGGCAGCTTCACTTGAAGCAGCCTCACCGCTGACATCATCACCTTCAGATGACTCGACCTTTTTACTTCTGTACTCGCTTCATTATTTCGCTTCCATCACCCACACGTACAAACGCGGTGTGATTAGAATCATTAGTTTTCAAGGGGTACTTTATACAGACACTACGCTAGCGCAGTCGTATGAATTTTCTATTTCTCACAATATACAGCAACCCTTTACTGTCTCACCATTACCAGTCTTCATGTACTTAGTAACTTGATAATCTATACTAACCTAACTGTACATAAATTACAATACCTATGAACTAGATATTTAGAAGTAGTTAAGATTACCTTAAGAAAACTGCAAACAACCAATGAGATCTTTATCGCCTATTTGCCATGCAAATTCAGACAGTTGCTCTAATGAGATCACAGATGATAAATGCGCCGATTGCGCATCAGGCCCTAAACTTTTCTGGCCTACATATAAGAAAGCTTGCTGCAATAAATGGCGCTGCCATAAATCACGGTATAAACGCGCACCCGCCTCTACCCACACATGATGATAGCCCTGCTCGGCCATATGACTCAGCATATGTGGCCATGAGAGCTCTTTGCCTTCCACTGGTGTGGCAATACATTCTGCGCCACGATGCATTAATGCCTCTAATTTTTCATCGTCGACTTCTGGCTGATGAAAAATCGTCACTGAAGCAGCAGTGGCCCAGACACGCGCATCAGGCGATATAGACAAATCCCGATCCAAGATAATAAGCGGCTTAGCAATCACTTGATCTGCCAACCTAACATTTAAATACGGATCATCAAAATGAATCGTACGCGCCGTGGTAAGCAAAGCATCTGCCTGCAAACGGTATTGATGCGTGAAGCGACGACAGGCTTCACCGGTAATACCCACATGCGAACCATCATTTGAGGCGTATTTCCCATCGCGACTAACCGCAAGTTTCGCTGTTAAAAACGGTCGTTTATTTTGCCGCCAAAAGTCATACGCCCGATACATAGTCTGGGCTTGTGGCGTATCAACATAAGTCGTCTCCACCCCCGCAGCTTGTAACACGACATCACTTTTACCACCCACCTCAGGATTGCTATCACGATAGGCGTAATACACCCGCTTAATGCCTGCATCAATAATGGCCTGGGTACACGGCGGCGTACGACCATGGTGACAACACGGCTCGAGACTGACATACAATGTGGAATCAGATAAATCGACATCACCAGCGGCACGTAGCGCCATCACTTCAGCATGCGGATCACCTGCTTGGTAATGACTGCCCTCAGCAACTATTTGATCCTGCTTTACAATCACAGCACCCACAGCCGGGTTTGGCCCAGTAAAGCCAAGGCGCTTCTGCGCCAGTGCTAATGCATGTAACAAATGCTTATTAATACTTGAGTCATTCATGGCGCTACTATATCTCGACTAGCCAATGAAGTAAAAAGTAAAATCAAACACAGGTGGCAATAACAAGGCAAAATTGAACGAAATACCGGAGTTTATATCGCATAAATGAGGATATTGAGTGATATTTTAACGCTGTTAAGTTCACACGTAGTAAAATCAAACACAGGTGGCAATAACAAGGCAAAATTGAACGAAATACCGGAG
>JARGNX010000001.1:110862-199499 GCA_029210045.1 Coxiellaceae bacterium | reverse complement strand
TTTATATCGCATAAATGAGGATATTGAGTGATATTTTAACGCTGTTAGTGCCATCTGTGTTTGATTTTACCGGACTGAAGGAACACCGCCTTCGACGGCGCCCTTAGTAAAGACAATTTGCCACAATTGAATATGCCTTGCACGGAACGAACCAGCACAAGACAGCAAATAGTAATCCCACATGCGCTTAAAGGTATCATCATAAGTAGCTTTTAATATTTCCCACTCAGAGGCGACGTTTTTTTGCCAGGCCATTAATGTTTTGTCGTAATATGGACCGAAATTATGCCAGTCCTCCATGACAAAATATTCTTCACTGGCTTTGCTGATTTCTAAAATTGAAGGAATTTTGCCGTCTGGGAAAATATATTTATTGATCCATGGATCCACTGAATGCGTTGTGGTGTTACTACCGATGGTATGCAATAAAAAGATGCCATTCTCTTTTAAGCAGCGATGCGCCACGGACATATAGGTACTGTAATTTTTCTCACCTACGTGTTCGAACATACCCAATGATACGATGCGATCAAATTCTTCATTCACATCGCGATAATCTTGCAAGCGTAAATCAATCGGCAAGCCTTGACACATTTCACGTGCCAATTCGACTTGTTGTTGTGAAACGGTAATACCCACTACTTCAACGCCATAGTTTTCAGCGGCATATTTTGCAAATGAACCCCAACCGCAACCGATATCTAACACTTTCATGCCTGGCTTCAATTGCAATTTTTCACAGGTTAATTTTAATTTATCTTCTTGTGCATCATCGAGATTATCTGCTTCTTTCCAATAACCGCAGGTATACACCATGCGCTTGTCTAGCATAATTTTATAAAGATCATTACCCATATCATAATGATGCTCACCAATATTAAACGCGCGACGCTTGGATTGGAGGTTAAATAATTTACGTTGCAGCACTTGAAACAACAGTCTCATATTGAATTTTATATGCTCATCTAAATGTGCACTAAGCACTTTGAAAAAGAATTGATCTAAAGCGGCGCAATCCCACCACTTTTGCATGTAACTTTCACCCAAACCAATGGAACCATTGGTTAATACTTCATCAAAAAAACGTTTATTGTGCACCTGAATATCAAATGGCTGAGAGCCATTAATAGTAACCCCGGCAATCCCTAGTAGCTCATTGGCTATTTTCTCAGCTTTCGATTGGCTACTTGCGGTCATCGCTCATCCTTAATTAGTTAGTTTGTTATAAAATTAGTCACGACGAACAGCTCGTCATGACCAATCTATTAAAACTTTATCAAGATTCTAGATATTCAGCAAATGAAAGGATTAAAGCTAAGACTTCGCCATAGAAGATTTGATCACCACCATGTGATCATAATACTTCAACAACACGACAGGCTTTGGTTTTAACGTTGATGCTAGCTGCTGATAAGAGGGTTGATCTAAAAACACCACCAACGGTGTAGCACTCTGCCACAACTGTTGAAACGCCTTATCATTGATCATTAACGAACCACCTGATACTTTAGGCTGACGCGCACCGTATTCCATACGCCATTGCCAGCTGTCTTGGAAGTCTGGAATTTTTTTATACCACTTACCAACCAAAACAAACTTTCTATCCAGATAAAATGACGCATCGTAATAGTAGTTGTGATACATCACGACTTGCGTGTCAGCCGTGATATAAGGCTTAGCAGCTTGATACATCGGTAAATTAGTACGCGAAATGGCTGGGCACAATAACACTGTTAGGTTTAATAACATAATCGCCACTGCGGCAATCAATAACAGTGCCCGCGGTCGATTACTTAAATAACAATACAGTCCTCCCACCGCTGCCAATAAAAACGCACTAGCCAGCATATAAACAAAACCAGCACTATTCATATCGGCAAAGCCAGGCTGCCATTTAGGGATAGAGAAAAGCAAACCGGCTATCAACACAAAACCAATCACCAACACAGCACAATCAAATCGTGGTAACTTTTGCTTGCCTTGCCAGACATTACTTAATGCTAGGGCACTAAGAACCGCCACTGCCGGTAACACCGGAATCATATAACCAATCAGCTTGGTATGCGCCACACTAAAGAACAGAAAGATACTAACAAACCACACCAAGAAAAATGTTTGATTAGCATTGGCGCGTAATGCAGTTAACGTTAAAGCGCGCCAATGGAATAGGCGTGACAGGCATAACAATGATACAGGTAAAGCACCAACCAATAATACTGGAACATAAAACCAAAACGGCTCAATGTGACTAAAGTTGCTGGCGAAATAGCGTGCGAATTGCAACTGATAGAAAAAGTAATGCCAATAATCTGGAAAGCGCATTTCCATCATCACATTCCAAGGCAAGTTAATCGCCAAAAGAATAGTAATACCGGTGAACAAATGTAAACGTTTTAGCACTGACCATTGCTGAGTAAACAGCACCCACAGCCCTGCCACCATCGCGGGAAACACAATACCCATAAAACCTTTGGTCATGATGGCACAACCGGCCATTGCATAGCACAACCACATATAATAGCGGCGAGCTGATTTGGAGCTATCGGCTTGTTGCGCCAATATAAATGACATCAACGACAAACCAATAAATACCGCTACTTCTAAATCCATATCGGCATAGTGTGACAACAGAAAATACAGCGGACTAACCGCTAGAAACAACCAAGACAATAAAGCCACTTGCGGAGAGAATAAACGTCGCGCCGTGTGAAAAGTCATCACCACACCCGCTATACCCATTACGGCTTGGGAAAGACGTGCACCAAAAGCTGAAAAGCCACCGACCTTTAATCCAATGATCTCTAACCAATAATACATAATGGGTTTATCAAAGAAGGGTACACCATTAAACCACGGCACCACCCACTCCTGTTGACGCATCATTTCGCGTGCAATGCCAACATAGCGGCCTTCATCTTGAATCACCAATGGCGGATGGCCTAACCACACCAAAAACCATGCAGCAGACAACACTGCCAAAACTAGCCACAGCCAACGACTTTGAATTAATTTATTAATGATCACCTTAATCTCATACCTATAATGCCCCCACAGTGTGATGGCACCTTATAAGATCAGGCCAGCTTAGGCAAGCGGGAATAGCTTCCTGGTATGATACGTGCACAAAAAAATAAACTGCTGCGTACATTACGAGCACCTCGGACACCTTACACGACCAGTACCGCTCTCGCCCCCATTAAGCCATAGCAAAGCAGCGCCAACACCACAAATACCAACAACAGGATTGCTAGCGGTTGGATTGTCTGTATGGCAAAGCCACTAGCCAAACCACTAGCAATTACAGCTGCTATGCAGGTAAAAAATGATTGCAGTGCCACACGAGACTCCATGGGCTCATCGCTGCCCTCAATCGCCATTCGACCCAAAATAGGAAACAACAAACCACAGGCGGCAGACACTAACATCATGGCGCTAATAATCCCCCACACCAAGTAAGGCCAATGAAGCGCTAATACGCAGGAATATACGGCAGCCACTAACAGCAAAGACAAGCCGGCGACAATCAAATACCGTAAATTGAAAACATGTATCACATATTTTACACAACGAGATACCACGATATAACACAAGAATATTAACGTTTGCACAAAGCCATAATACAACACAGTAAAGTGAAACTGCCCCATCAGCAAAAAAGGCCCAACAGCAATCCACACAATAAGCACGGCAAAAATACAATTGGATGTCAGCAGTGGTCGCATATACTGACGATTGGTAACAATACGCCAATATTGTTGTACGGCCTGCTTAAAGCTAATAGCTGTATTGGCATGCCTTGCTGTCTCCGGCATTTTTATATACAAACCTACAATGGCAATAGTCGCCCAAAAAGCTAACACAATAAAAATATAATGCCAGCGCATCACATGTAACATTAATGCACCAAACAAAGGTCCAAGCGATGGCGCCAACACGTTAATGCTATTCATCACCGCAATAGCCTGTATTGCTTCCTTTTGATTATACAAGTCATGAATCGTGGCATAGCCGGCTACCACCATGGTGCCAATCGTGGCACCTTGCACAAATCGAAAGATCAATAATGGCCAAATTTCGGTCGAATAACCGCAACCCAAACTCGACAATACAAATGCTGCCCCACCCAACAATAACACTGACCGCCGCCCATAGCGCTGACATACAGGCCCCAGCACCAACTGCAACGAAGCCGAGCCAAGAAACCAGCTGGTAATGGTTAATTGCAATGCATGTGAACCAACACCAAAATCGCGCATAATACTGGGCAACGCCGGCAAATAGGCATCATTCGATAGGTATAAAGCAAATTCATACAGTGCGAGCAGGACAGGCAGTACACCGATTACGTATACCGATCTAGCTGACTTATTCACGACAGTTCTCTCGGGGTTTGTCCCCACTCCCTTACTCAGCACCATGTTAACAAATTGACAGAATAAGGTACATTACTTTACAATCGCCGCCATGAAAGACATATCATATAAAGACATATTAGATAATCACCCGAGCGCCGACATCATTGAAAAATTAACACCTTTTGTCAGTGATACACGCAAGTCACGCATCGCTGATGTGATTGCCGGCCGACTAGCCAGCATTCAATTAGCTATCGAGGCACCTTCTGATATTAATAATGCGTTAGCTGCTGTGCGCAGCGCTGAATCACTAGGGGTTTCACAGGTGCATTTGATTTGCCCTGAAGGCGATGCGGTTGCTGCCAAGCCGATTACACAAGGCGCGTTTTACTGGGTAAGCATTCATTATCACGACAATTTAAAAGCCTTTTTAGACTACTGTAAAAATGAAGGCTTACTCATTGCTGGTGGCACTGTCACAGCCACACAACCATTGCACCAAGTTCCCGTTGATAAACCACTGTGCATTTTAATTGGTAATGAATCACGCGGCTTAAGTGATGCCGCTGTTTCAGCCTGTGATATTGAATATAAGATCCCAATGGTTGGCATGTCAGAAAGTTTAAACTTATCCGTATCCGCCGCACTCAGCATGTACGATACTACACAGCGCAAACGCCAGTTACTCAATGGCAATAGCGACCTTTCTATCGAACAACAACAAGCACTGCAAGCGCTGTATTACCTTAATAGCGCCAATGCGCGCATGTATCCGCATTTGTTTTGATCTTAATGGCGGTATATTACTCCGACTACCCTTTACCGCCTTATTCTCCGCATTAACAGAATAAATAGAATAAAATCATAAGGTTATTTATAGCATCATATTATAATATGCAAATATACTTGTTTTTACATATTGTAATATGTATAATTTGACTATATTACATATCATGGAATGTAAAAATGTTTGAAAAGGTTATCTCTCAACAGAACCCACACTGGCACTCAGGCAGTTACCTCAACCTAATGCAGCGCAACTACCTGCCAGATTTGATCAAGACGTTGAATCTCAAAGAAATGCAGATCTTACAAGGTATCAGGAGATCCGGTAAATCGAGCATTTTCTTATTGCTGATAAACCACCTACTCCAAACGGAAGAGGCTAAAACGATCTTTTATGTCAATCTCGACGATCCATTTTTTGAAGACTTGCATAATGACCCTAAACTATTTTACCAATTAATAGACACTGCAGAAAAATTAACTGGGACTACCATCCAATATCTTTTTTTAGATGAAGTGCAAAATGTTGAAGGCTGGGAAAAATTTGTTAAAAGCATCTATGATGCAGAAAAATTCAGGAAAATTTGGATAACCGGCTCTAACTCATCATTATTAAACTCCGATTACGCACAGCTACTGACAGGTAGATATTTTAGCAAAATGATTTACCCACTAAGTTTTAATGAAATGTTGTTGAATCGGGAAATCAATGACAAGATCACTCTAGAACAGAGGCGCTCTGAAGCACTGCACTTAGTCGACCATATGCTCTACCATGGAGCCTTTCCAAGAATCTACCAAATGATCGATGAAGACCCTAGCATCATCAGAGAACTGCTGCTGAATTATTATAACGGCATTATCCTTAAAGACTGCCTTGCCAGCAAATCAAAAGACATTCGCAATGTGAAATTATTTCAAGACCTTGCGCTTTACCTTATAAATAATAATGCCTGCAATTATTCATACAATAAACTAGCAAAACTGTTTGGTGGCTCTGACATTACTTATAAAGAATTTATTGGTGTGATGCAAAATGCCTATCTATTTAAAGAAATCAATCAATTTAGCCACTCGTTAAAAACTCAGGTGCGCACTAATAAAAAAATATACACGATTGATAATGGCTTCGTATGGTCTATGTCAATAAAGCTATCAAAAGACCAAGGCCGGCTGCTTGAAAACCTAGTCTATACCGAACTGGTTAAAGCAGGCAGCGATGAAATCTATTATGCGCAAGATTCAGGAGAATGTGACTTCATCACCAAGCAAGGCAATAAACTCACCGCCTATCAGGTTTGCTACCAACTAACACCTGAAAATAGACAACGAGAATTTCACGGCCTACAAAAAGCCATGGAAAAATGGAAAATCAAACAAGGGTTCATTATCACACTGCAGCAGGAAGAAAATAACACAAACAACAACGCCTCAGTTTTACCATTCTGGAAATGGGCCAGTAAACTTCACTAAAGTAACTGACTACTTGCCGCTTAAGCGCAACCAAGCCCATTAACACCATTCGTCAGCGCGTCGATGTTTTTTTTACCCTTACGAGATGGTGCCGACATGGACAACCCTCCTCACAAAAACACGCCAGCAATTTTATGCTGCGTAGCAAGACAACCAATTTCTGTCGCTTGGGGGACTGTAATGGAACCACCAACCTTCAAAATCTAACACTAAGCCATTAAACCAAGAACTTTTTAGGTAATAGTAATTTCACGTTTTAATTCCGTTCGCATGTTTTATTTCATACGTATTGTACAGATGGACACAAAAAAATAAAACGCTTATTTTGAATTACTATTTATTAATAAATCTGATAACTAAATAAGCACATGACCTTTACGATCACGCTGTCACTGCTTGCGATAAGGTCACAGACATTAGATATTAAGATCATAGCGAGTATTTCTACCGGAACCTTCAAGCTGATAAAGCATTTTTTTCTGTAACAGCGAGGCCAAATCACGCGAAGCTGTCGCTTTTGAACAACGAGTAATTGTCATGTATTTCTTAGCGGACATGCCCCCCTCAAAACCACTCGGCCCCGCCTCGAACATCCGTCTAATAACTTTTATTTGCCTTTGATTTAATTCATCTGGATGAGAATCAAAAAACCGCGCTTTTTTTAATATAAATTGTATTAGTGTTTTTGTACTCTCTTGCGCCTCAATCAATACCCCACCAAAGTAATGTAGCCAAGCTGTAATGTCGTTACTGGTTTGCGCTTGCTTTAAAGCGGCATAATAATTTTTTTTCTTCGGCTCAATACAACTGGAAATACTAATGGGAATAGGTTGACCATAGGATTGAGATAAAACCTTCTCAGCCAATGCACGCCCTATCCTACCGTTACCGTCAGCAAATGGATGAATGCTTTCAAAATAAATATGTGAAACCCCAGCACGAATAGCAGCAGAGGGTATTTCATTTTCTTGATTCTTAGCGGTTAAATTAAACCAGGCAATATAATTCGCCATTTGATCTGGTACTGCATGAGAAGGCGGCGCTTCAAAATGCACAACAACCTTACCAACTCGACCAGATACCACCTGCATGGCTTCTTGATGGGTACGCCAGCCACCCACCTCCAAAGAAGCATTATAGCTAGCGTAGTTAAGCAAGTGCTTATGCCAATCAAATAGCATTTGCTGGCTCAGTGGCGCAGAAAAACTATTACACAATGCATTCATCATTGCTGTAACTCCGACAGCTCGAAGATCATGAGACGGTTGATCGTGTTGATCAAGACCCATGTGATGCTTAACAGATGACATGACATCTGCTCTACTGACAAATTCGCCTTCAATATGCGATGTTTTAACTGCCTCATTAATCATCAACTGCAGCAGCAAATCCGACTTTTCTGCATCTGTTAAATTAGACAAGCTTCCTGATAAGTAAATCAAGTTGTCTTCATATTGACGCGTGTATTCCGCTAATGAATTGATATCATAGATAAAATTTGGCCAATCTGGCTGTTGCCAATTATACATGAGCCGATTCCTCTCTATATTCGGCTCAATTATAGCTCATTCTTGAGCCGATTAATACGCTTATTCGGCTCACGCCTTTTTTCTGGAAAACCACCACATAGCGATGGGCAGCAAGATCAAAATATAAATACAAAAAATACCGGCATAAGCCAAAGCGCTAGTAAAAATGCTGGGTGCCATCAACACGATCAGCACTGGCGGTAAGTAGGTAGCTAATGCAATAACAGCACCGCCTTTGCCTTGCTTCTTTAGCTTTAAACCATCGGTTAAAAAATCCATTAAACTGACTGACACACCCAAAAAAGCCGTGATCGCACAGATCGACACAAATGCCACCCCCAGACTTTGCACGATGGGGTTGTGAGTAATATCCACCAAATGCCTCATGAGTAAGGAGGTGGTATTCGCCGAAGCATTCATCGCTACTAAACCGGTTGCACCCGCACGCGCAACAGTCGCCTGTATGGCACCAATCCATATCAAATAAAGCACCATCGGAATCAAACTACCAATTAACACAGTACGATACAGGCGCTTTTTATCACTGTTTAAATACACCCGAATACTAGGCAAAATAATCGCATAACCAAACGAGCAGATAACTACCAATAACGCATTGCCATGAAATTTAAAATCACCATTAAACAACAGTTGTTGATGACCGTGCGGTATAATCGTGGCCAACAAGATAATACAAATGGTAATTTTAGCTAGCATCAATAATCGATTAACCAAATCAACTGAATAAATACCACGGTAAACAATACCGCCCAACACTACCACCGTAATTAATGTCGCCGACCAGCGTGGAATTGTCACATCCACTTTATGCAATAAGGCTTGCACGATGTCGCCACCCGCTGCTAAGAAAGCGCATATTAAACTGTAAAGTAATAAGAGGTATGCACCCCAAGTAAGAATCGCGGCCGAACGACCCAGCGTATGCCGTGACATACTGACCAAATTCGACCCAGGCGCCATGTCCAAGTTCACTTTTAATAACGCAAACGAGCCGGCTGTCATCACAATCCAGGTAAAGCACACCATGACAATACTTAACCAATAGCTTTGCTCGGCAGTTACTATCGGCAACGCCAACATACCTCCGCCAATACAAGTACCTAAAATCAATAAGATACTGCCAATTTCTCGAATTGTCATTGCTATCACCCCAATCAACAGGCACCAGTATATCAAGAAAGCCTTAATACACCATTAATTTCAATTATTCCGGTAATTATTAAGGCAATTTTAATAGACTCGCAATACACTAAACCACATGAGAAGAGATGAACCAAAAGCCCCCTACCTGCCGCCAGATGTGGATATTTCACAATATAAACTGCTCGGTAAAATAACCCATTACTTAAGCTTGCTCAGACGCGATCGTTCTTTTTCAGATAAGCATATGTCAGAAGGATTTTGCAATGGCTATGCACTCTATCTTGGGCATCAATATTACGTCACCTACCTACAACCGGAACGCCGCACAACAGAAAACCTATACCAATCCTGCATAGATGACATGGTCACCATCGCTCAATGGTCACCTCCCGACATAAGAAAGTCAGTTCCGTTAGCACGACGCCATGAATTAATTGATGACGCGGTACATGGCGCCATGGAGCGTACAATACAACATATTTTCGGTAGTCATGACCCCGACAACTACATGGCGCATAGCCACCAATTCAAACTGACTGATTCAATACAAGATACACGCGGACACGAATTCACCTTAACCAATACATTACTTTTCACCCCAAAGCTCTCACCCCTAGCCCCCGCAGTTACCGAATCTGAAGCTATAGCTACGGCAGAGGAGATAATAACAGAATTCACCGACAGTTTAGCGCTATGCAACTTACACAATAAAGTCTATTTGCTAGGAATCGCCGAACACACCGCCCTGGTAATTAAAATCAATGACAGCTGCTATATCTACCATGACAGCATATACGCGCAACCCACTATCTGCGCCGATTTACATGCCCTAGCTACAGAAATTTTACTGTCTGCTGCTCGATTTAGCCGCAACGAAGCCCTCTCAATCAGCGAACTCACCACAAGGCCTCATGCCCTAACACCAAAATCAATTGAAACCTCAGTGGCTTTACTGGGCAGACTAACAATAACAAGCAAAACAATCTTTAGAGAACTAATCGTTGAAGCCATCACATTATGCTCACCAGTATTAGTTATGCAACTTATGTCATCGATAGAAAGCAATCCAATGATTACCTTGAATGCGGATGATCTTTCCTTAAGTCTAATGGAAGCATACACTACCGATGACCCCGCTTTTATTTTACCACTCATTAAGCACCCGGCTTATGACATCAACCACAAACCAAGCATAGATAACCCATATGAACAAAACCCACTACTGGTCATGTGCCAAGCGGGGGCTGTCAAGCTCATACAGTGCTTAATCAAACATGGCGCAGACAAATACGTTAGAGACAAAGATGGCCTATCTGCTATCGAATACTTATGCAAGAACCTAAAATCGCTGCAGCGCGACAACTCAATCGAAGCTATTCTGCTATTGCTATTGGATGGCTACCGTTTATCGCCTGCTGAAGAGTTATTGCTTAATAAAAGTGCAACAGTCGACCACATCCAGGCGTGGATCACTTATCACTTCAACCAACCGGCTGATGAAACCCACACAAAATGCGTGGAGCAGCTAAAACAAGCATTACAAAGCCACCCAGACGGCACTCTGGCTATAATATGCAGAACTACGCCACCCCCTATGAGCATGCACGGTAGTTTGTTTAATCCCCGAACAGCCTCATTAAGGACTGCCAGCGTTTCCAGCTCAGAATGCACAGCAAGTGTCACGTACGACACGCCCAGCTAGAACATTTTGATAGATTCATCTATAATGATCGACGTGTTACACACCTGGGGGCAACCCCAACCGTTTTACCCCTTATAAGGAGATTTACAATGAGAAAGAAAATTATCGCTACTGGTGTTGCAGCTGTTATCTCAACGAGTGCAATGGCCGCTGGTGCCGCTTGCAGTGCATGTAAACCTTGCTCTGCTGCTACTTCAACTACAACTAGCGCAACTAAGTGCAATCCTTGCGCTGCTAAATGCAGCCCTTGCAAAGCTACTGCATGCAACCCATGCGCTACTAGTGGCACTGCAGGCAGTGGTTGCAAACCTTGCAACCCATGTAACCCATGTGCTGCTTCTTCATAAGCATTACTGGTTAAATAAAAAAAGCAGTTGTATACTACAGCTGCTTTTTTTATTGCATGGAGCACCACATGAGCAACGACTTAGCCACCCCCATTATTGAAGCCGTTACCAATAATCAACCACTCAACCCCGAAGATACCATTGAATCTTGCTATGAAGTATTAAAACGCTCTGGCTCAAATATTGTGTGGGAGATCTTGCGCCAATCCGATAAGTTTCTGCAGTGGAACCATTACCCCAAGGGTGATGTGTATGACAAACAAACCCACAGTCAATATTACTACCACGCACACGAACCTGATGACAAACGCTTACCTGAACATGGACACTTCCATTTATTTGTTAGAAAAAAAGGTATGCCAAAACATATACAGCCTGCAATCATCACAAACGATACCATCAAACCTGAAGACCAAGATGATATTTGTCATATTATTGCCATCTCAATGGACAAAAAAGGTTTTCCTACTCGCCTGTTTACCACCAATCGCTGGGTCACCGGCGAGACCTGGTATGACGCCAACGCCACCTGTGAATTAGTTGATTTATTTAATATCAGTCACGCTTGGCCCTCATGGCCAACCAATTTATGGCTGAATGCCATGGTGCAGTGGTTTGCACCCGAAATAAAACAATTAATCCAGCAGCGCGATGAAGTCGTTGCGCATTGGCAATCAGAAGTGCCGGATCATTTGATTTATGAAAACCGTAACCTGGAGGTAGTCACTCATATGGATATTGAGATTGAATAAATATACCAAGGCGCACAGCGTATCCTCCCCTCATCGCAATGTATAATTAATACCTCTGCATAATACAAGCTGGATCCCGGATAGTTGCTTCGCAACTTCCGGGATGACAAGCGACCGGAATGTATAACTAATACCTGTGGATTATGAAGAATTCATCATCGAGCAAAATTAGCCAAAGACACCCGCCCATTAAAATGTCAGATTTGCGGTAAGTTTGGCTGATTAGCGCTATGAAAAAACCGCAATGTATAATTAATACCTCTGTCATGCCGGACTTGATCCGGCATCCATATAATACAAGCTGGATCCCGGATAGTTGCTTCGCAACTTCCGGGATGACAAAGAACTAATAATTGGGCATAGGAGGTGGGGTGAAATTACTTTGCATATATTTGTAATTGTTATTCTGTTGAATAATCCCAGACGCCTCATTAATCGCATTATTCAACGGTGCATTTTGCGCATCGATACGTTGACGCTGGTTGTAACCTTTAATCACTTGTTTCTTTTGGCTGGCAGTTAATGAATTCCATTGGCTTTGCGGCACACCAAATACCGTGGGTTGCGAAGGTCCGCAGCCTACTAATACGGCGGCTATTATTGAACCGGCTACAACACAACTCAGATAACGTTTCATAACTCTCAACCTTGTTAGTTTATATTAAAAGATGAACTGGACGATGAACCAGTACACGTACGATTACTAGCAGGACCCGAGCAACTTTCGCTGCTTGAAGAAGACATGGTCTTATGCACATGAATCAGACTACCAGCGGCACCTAATAAATCCCATGCTGTTTGATCTCTAGCACTTTGCGCTTGTTGCTGATTGTAATTCTGAATTGTTTGCTGCTGTTGCGCTTTACTCATTTTTTCAAATTGAGTTTTTGGCACACCAAACTCCATGGGTACATGCGGACCGCATGCTGTTAATAAAGCAATCACGGCGAACACACCGCTCAGTAATAAACCTTTAGTGAAACTTCTCTTGCTCATCAGCGTTCTCCTTTCACTCAGATGGCATCACCACATCACTAAAAATACCATCAACTCCCATAGTATATAAGCTTTTTATGCGCTCTGCATTGTTAACCGTCCACACCAACACCGCCAAACCAGCCTGATGAATCGCCTTTACATCACCAGCCTTGACTAAACGCTGATCAATGTTCACTGAAACACACTCATACTGCTCTGCTTGCTGTGCAACATTTGCGCTGTAGCGATCAACAATCAGTGCGCGCGGTAGATGAGGCAATTGTTGCTGACACTGCTCAACACACACCGCTTGACCACTCGACATTAAAATCGAGCAATCTTTAGCCAGTGGGTATTGGTGTATTAGTTGTTTTACTGCCGCGACCAAGGTTTGCGCATCTCGTGAGGCACACTTGCACTCTATATTAAGGTTTAGTTTAAGTTCAGCAGCCAACTGCAACCATTGCGCTAATGTTGGAACACACTCACCAGCAAATACTGGGGCAAACCAACTGCCTGCATCGAGTTTTTGTATTTGGCGTAAGGTTAGGCGTCGAACCTTACCGCGGCCATCGGTAGTGCGATTAACGGTATCATCATGAATCACCACGACTTCATCATCAGCGGTCAATGTCACATCAAATTCAACCCAGCTGGCACCTAACTCTGCTGCTAAACGTAACGCAGCCAAAGTGTTTTCTGGTGCCAATGCTGACGCACCGCGATGCGCTAAGCGCTTAGGCAGCTGTTGATTTACCATCTGCCTTCGCCGCCAATTGCACATTAGCTGTAATCGTTAAACGACTCGCCACTGTAGGTACAGATCCAGCTGAGTGCGTAGCATTATCAGCTACTGCTGCTTTCATATACATCGCTGGCATAGGCCGTGGTGACACACTAATAAATTGGATTTTGGCCGGGTAATATTGTCGGTTATAGGTTTTATTAAGTGTGCTAATTTCGCCCAACACTTGCTGATACAACTGCTGACGTAATTCCATCTTAGCGGCGTTGACTTCTTTTAGACTCGGCGCAAAGGCCATGCCTTGCAGCGTATATTTTTCACCACTGCGGCTAAGCTTGGACAACTTTTGCGCCAAGTTGGATGTATCTGATTGTGGCAAACGTGCCTGCGCTCGCAAACTTAAACGCGTTAAGCCTGAGGGATCTTGCACTTGACTAAATTGTGATACATGCCACTGCACTTTTGGCATCAAACCTTGCAAATGCTGCATAATCGCATTTTTACGCGATGCCACATCATTACCATTCAATGTTGCCGCCACAGCGACAGTTACATTTGCCGTTTTAGTTGTTACCCACCCTTGCACACTGGGTTGATAACTAATCATTGATAACGGATCTGGTTGAGCAGCTGCAATAACACTGCCAGAAAAAACTAGCGCCAAAGCTGCTGCGCCATAAATGCTTTTTTTATACATCGCTTTTCACTTGTTGTTGGTGGTGAGGTGCTGATAATGTTACCGCGTTATCCATCAGGTGTCATCTCATACAGAAATTGGATCTTGGCGGCCTACCCAAGAAAATGGCCGGTAAAAAAATCGAGTTTCGAAATCCAAAAACTCGTGGTAATATGAGCCACCAAAATAGGAGCCGAATTGATGAGCGTAAAAAAAAGACAGTATTCCCACGATGCATTAATGCGCTATGCGCGCCGTCTCGGCTTTGGCGAGATACACACCTGCATTGACCCTGAAACTCACTTACATGCCATCATCGCCATACACAGCACTAAACGCGGACCTGCTATCGGCGGCTGTCGTTTTAAACATTACGAATCGACGGGTGAAGCTTTAAACGACGTTATCCGCTTAGCTTATATGATGACCATGAAAGCTGCAATCAGCGACTTGCCCCACGGTGGCGCAAAAGCCGTCATCATTAAGCCAAAAAATATGCAAAACGTTGACCGTCCAGCATTGTTCCGTCGTTTTGGTGAATTCATTAATGAAATGAACGGTCGTTATATCACCTCATTGGACGTTGGCACAACAACACCTGACATGGACAATATCGCCGAAGTAACGACTCACGTAACCGGTCGTACACGCCCTGATTATGTTGCTGACCCTTCACCGCATACTGCCGAAGGCGTATTTCGTGGCATTCAAGCAGCGGTTAAATATAAATTTGGTCGCGACTGCATGGCTGGTTTACATGTTGCTGTGCAAGGCGCTGGACATGTTGCTTATACCTTAATAAAGCTATTAGTCGAAAATGGCGCTAAAGTCACTGCTTGCGATATTAATCCCGCCGCGATTGAGCGTTGCGTTGAAGAATTTGGTATCGAAGTAGTTAGCCCTGAGGCTATTTATGATGTGGATTGTGATATTTTTGCACCTTGCGCATTAGGCGGCGTGGTTAACCCAAACACTATCGAACGTTTAAAAGCACAAATCATCGCGGGCTCAGCCAATAATCAGTTAGCACACGGCAAATATGCTCAAGTATTACACGATCTCGGCATTTTATACACACCTGACTTTGTGATTAACGCCGGTGGATTAATGTGCGCATCATCCAGCTATCTGCATGATAGCCTTGCACAAACATCTGAGCAGGTAGATAAGTTATATGATACCTTACTGGAACTATTCGATCGCTCAAATGTTGAAAACCGCCCTACAACTTTGGTAGCTGAAAGCATTGCACTAGAGAAAATACCTGCTTAAGGAGAGCCTATGGATACCCAATCAATTGCTTCGTTTGAGGTTAAACATCTGCAATACCTCGATACGGCCAGCAAATTAACACAAGAACTACCCAAGTTTGCCAGTGTCGACGAACTGCTACGCATGTATCGCCTGATGTGCCTTACGCGCGCCTTAGACAACAAAGCCATCAACCTGCAACGTACTGGACGCATGGGCACCTACCCCGCTGCCACCGGTCAAGAAGCCGTTGGTGTTGGCATGGGAACTGCCATGACAGAAGGCGATGTGTATTGCCCATACTATCGTGACCAAGCCTGCTTCTTAGCGCGCGGCGTTAAAGCCGAAGAAATTTTAGCTTACTGGGGTGGCGACGAACGCGGCAGTGACTACGAAAGCGAAAACTGCAAAAACGATTTGCCCATATGTGTACCGATTGCCGGCCAATGCTTGCATGCCACCGGCGTTGGTTATGCATTTAAATATCGCAAACAACCACATGCCGTGATGACTATCTGCGGTGAAGGTGGCACATCGAAAGGTGACTTTTACGAAGCCATGAACCTTGCTGGTGATTGGCAGTTACCGGTAGTCTTTATTGTTAACAATAACCAATGGGCGATTTCCGTCGCACGTCAATTACAAACCGGTTGTGAAACCATCGCACAAAAAGCGATTGCTGCTGGATTTGAAGGCATACAAGTGGACGGCAACGATGTCATTGCCATGCGCCAAGCCTGTGATCAAGCACTAGAAAAAGCACGTTCAGGTGGTGGCCCTACTTTGATCGAAGCGGTCACTTATCGTTTATGCGATCACACCACTGCTGATGATGCGACGCGTTACGTACCACCCGAAGAATTAGAAAAAGCCTGGCAAGAAGAACCGATTGTGCGCTTACGTACTTATCTGCACGAGAACGGTCACTGGGATAAAGATAAAGAAACTGAATTACAAAAAGCTTGTTCAGAGCAAGTAGAACAAGCCGTTAAAGATTACGAAGCGATGCCTAAGCAAACAACTGAAGCTATTTTTGATTGCCTATATGCAACTCTGCCTGTGGCATACCTTGATCAACTCGAAGATTGTAAGGAGGCTAATCAATGAGCGAAATTACCTTAGTTGAAGCCGTCACCCAAGCATTAGCTTATGAATTAGAACACGACAAAGACGTCGTTGTATTCGGTGAAGACATCGCGGTTAATGGCGGCGTGTTCCGCGCGACAGATGGCTTGTTAAAAAAATTCGGTCCTGAGCAAGTAATGGATACCCCACTCGCCGAATCAATGATTGCCGGTATGGCCGTTGGTATGGCAACACAAGGTATGAAACCTGTGGCTGAGTTTCAATTTATGGGCTTCATCTACGCGGGCTTTGACCATATCATTAGTCATGCCGCACGTATGCGTAATCGCACACGTGGACGCTTAAGTTGCCCATTGGTATACCGCGCACCTTATGGTGGCGGCATTCATGCGCCGGAGCATCATTCAGAAAGTACCGAGGCTTTATTTGCGCACATCCCCGGCATTCGTGTAGTAATACCTTCATCCCCCGCTCGTGCTTATGGCTTATTATTAGCGGCGATTCGTGACCCTGACCCTGTAGTGTTCTTAGAACCAAAGCGTATTTACCGCTTGATCAAACAAGACGTACCTGACAATGGTGAAGCCTTACCGCTTGATCAATGTTTTGTATTACGTGAAGGCAGTGACGTTACCCTAGTCACTTGGGGCGCCATGATAAAAGAAACACTGGACGCGGCCAATCAATTAGCCGCACAAGGCATTTCAGCTGAAGTCATTGATGTGGCAACGGTCAAGCCTATCGATATGGTGACGATACTCGACTCTGTTGAAAAAACCAGTCGCTGCGTTATCGTGCAAGAAGCACCAAAAACCTGCAGCATAGGTTCAGAAATTGCGGCTGGATTAGCAGAATTTGGCTTGTTATCCTTAAGCGCACCCGTGCAACGCGTTAGCGGTTATGATACCGTGATGCCTTATTACAAAATGGAAGGCAAATACATGCCAACCACCAAACGCATTCTTGATAAAGTAAATATGGTTATGGAGTACTAATGAAAACTTTCAAATTACCCGATTTAGGTGAAGGGCTACCAGACGCGATTATTCGTGAATGGTACATTAACGTCGGCGATGAAGTCAAAGTCGACCAACCTTTAGTGGCAATGGAAACTGCCAAGGCTTTAGTCGATGTGCCTTCACCTTACCATGGTAATATTGAAAAATTATTTGGCGAAGTGGGCGATACGATTAATACCTATGACCCATTGATTGGTTTTTCTGGCGATGCTGAAGAAGGCAGTCGCGAAGACAGCGGCACGGTTGTTGGTGCCATTGAAGTCAGCGGTGATGTCATGAACGAATCAGCCACCGGCATACAAACAAAAAAATCAGCTGGCGCTGCAGTGAAAGTCACCCCTGCCGTTCGCTTGCTTGCTAAACGCCTCGGTGTAGACTTAAGCGGCATCACTGGAACTGGCCCACAAGGCATGATCAGTAAAGCTGATGTGGAAGCCGCACAAGGAAACTCACCTGCCGCTGCTACAGCTGACACCGAAGTTAAGGGCGAAGTATTGTCAGGCTTACGTCGCGCGATGGTGATGTCGATGCAACTAAGCCACCAAGAAATCGTGCCCGTCACTTTGTGTGACGATGCTGATATTCACAGCTGGAATAAACAAGACGTCACTGTGCGTTTGATTCGTGCAATCCAAACAGCAGCCAAACAAGAACCTTTAGTCAATAGTTACTACCATGGCAAGACCATGAGTGTTGAATCTTTCGAACAAATTAATGTCGGCATGGCTGTTGATACACCGGAAGGTTTATTTGTACCAGTCATTAAAGACGTAGCCAACTTAACCGATGAGCAACTGCGCGAAAAGATCAATCAATTTAAACAACAAGCGCAAACCAAGACCATTGCCCAAGACGACCTGCATGGCGCCACTATTATGCTATCAAACTTTGGTGCATTCGCTGGTAAATATGCCAACCCTATTATCGTACCGCCCATGGTATGCATCCTTGGCGTGGGACGTTCACGCGATAGCGCTGTAGTCGTTGATGGTAACGTTGAAGTGCATAAGTTGATGCCACTGTCGGTAACCGTAGATCATCGCGCTGTGACTGGTGGTGAAGCCACTCGTTTCTTACGCGCCGTAATGGATGCATTGGCTGCGTGATTGGCGCCCAGATAGCCTTGATGCTACGCCCTGGTAACTATCAAGGCCAACAGCGCACTACCTGTCATCCCGCACTAGATGCGGGATCCATAGATTCCTGGTCAAGCCAGGAATGACAAGGCAATACACTGAGCTTGATTAAAACAACAATAAAGGTACACTAAGCGAACAATTATTTAAGTGTGGGAGCTTAAGTGCCGAAAATATTTGAACGTCTATTACCTGCAACTGCAATCACATGTACAACACTAACGACCGTACAAACGGTTTACCTTAACTATTTAGCGTTTGCAAACACCAAGTCCATTCGTGAGAACCCAGAACAAATGGTGTTGTTCACCATTAGTCAAACCGGCCGGGTATTTTTTACATTTCTGCTATATCACTTATTCAAGACTAAAGAAGTCACACGCAAAACAGGACAGTGGTTAGATAAAAAAGTCACTTGCCAACCAAGTGTCGCTGGCGAAGATATGAAATCATTCTACTTTACCAGCAAAGGTATTGGCGCATTAAGTACCGCACTATGGCTATTGCAGCTCGCGCAAATATACTCAAACGTCACCACTAACAACAGCCAAACGCACGCCGTTGACGATATGAGCACAGCTAACTTTATACCCGAGGGAATTTTCTGGCCAGCTTACTACGCTATAACATTTGGCGCACAACCCATCATCGGGCTATTAACCACGCAAATTATTACACGGAAAATTATCGGCGATATCCACAAATCATCAACCACATATAACGGTAAAACAGGTGCCGCACTACCCTTTGCATTGTTTGGTATGTTTTGTAACCTCGTGGATATCGCCAGCAGCATCTTTAACACCTGGGCTGCCAATGCCAGTCAATGCGAAGGAATCACACACCCCTCCACCATTTCAAGCTTATTAATTACCGCCGTGAACAACAGTATTGTATTTTTTGCTATCGGCCAGATACAAACATGGATGCAACGTGGTGATACGGTAGCTAACCTATGTTGTCGCAAAAAAAAATCAACACCCACCGCCCTAGAAGAAAGGCTACTAACGGACGAAGAAAAACCAAGCGCCACCGCACCATCACTACCACCCGCAGAAACCGATCACGGCTATCGTTACAAAGCATTAGTCGGCATGGTATTACTTGCCCTGGTAATAAATTTTGTTATCGCTGAAATAACCACTTATCGCACCTACGGCAAACTATGGGAAGAAGCTATCGATAAAGGCTGCCCGCTAAAAATCGACTTACACTTATACCGAACTGCTGTGGTGAGCGCCATGGTGGCGGGATTAATTAACGGCGGTTCGGAAGTGCATACCATTGTGATAGGCGGATTGAAAACATTAAAAAAGAAATACGCCTTTTTTCAGCCAAAAAATCAAATAGCCCCAAACAGCGGCGATACTGATGACAGCTTGCTTTCTAACGCCATGGTGGTTTAGAGGCATGCGGCACAATAGGGTACCGTAAAAGAGGCACCCTATACACCTTGATATCACTGATAACAAATCAGCGCCAATCAAAAAACATTAGAATGGTTTAAAGGTAACTCTCGCAAGCTCATTTGCATCAAGATCTTCGGCAGGCATACTTTTAAGCCCAGCGGTAAAATCTAAAACCTTAGCACTAACACCCGATGTTTCAGCCCATTTTTGCGCATCTCTGTAGCCTTGCTGTAGTTCTTCTCTGTTTTGATAAACCCCTGTTGTTGCAAGTGCTACCATTGACGCCTTGAACAAACCAGCCATTAACCTTGATGATCCTCTCATCTTATGTCTCCCACATTTGTCTATTAGAAAAGATTGCAGAATATAGGATTATGATAAATCCGCAAGTAAAAAAACGGGTTCTGTCGCAAACTGAAGGTTGATTTGTTAATCTTGGCGACCAAGCCACCGATATGAGATTACCAAATGATCAGTTTCAAAGGTAATAAAATATCCACCTTCGCTAGAAGCTCGGTTTACTAATCACTATAAAAAGAAAATAGATCGTCGAGCAAGACCATAGATTTATCAAGCGAATTACCAAACCGATGATGGGATTTAAATCATTTAATTCCGCATGTGTCACAATAGTTGGTATTGAACTACACCATATGCAGAGAAAAAATCAAAGAGTTTACACAGAGAATGTAGCACGACCCGCCCCAGCGCTATTATCACCCGATCCAGCTGAAATCGGCTCAGTGCGAGGTAAACGCATCTCAGCCGCCAACTTAGGATCCTCTTTAAATAATGCTTCTCTTAAGTTGATAAATGTAGCACGGAATGTTTTTAACTCCTCAACTGTTGGCATCTCACCAAGCGTTTTACGGAAATCAACCATGGCTTGATATGCCTTAGAGTACTTCTGCAATAACTGAATATTGGCTATACCTAGAGCACCAGCAGAACTAGAAACATGCAAAGAAGTAGCTACAACCTTAGCAAGTAATTTTTTAATAGTTTCAGCTCTAGGGGTTGCGGATGTTATAATGCTATCAATGTCGTGTAACATCATTTCCTTCATACGTTCCAGCACAGATTCAACTGTTGGGTTTACACCTGAATTCAACTGACTAATGATAGCAAGTAGCTCGACTTGACTTTCATTCAATAAATGATTGCTGACTTGAGTAAAGGTATGTAAATCATAGTCAAGCGCAGAAGTTTGTCTCAGCTCCGTAGTTCGCTTGTAGCAAGGGTCCTCTATCAGATCACTACATAATAAACTTAAAATTACACCAAGCGAACGATAGTCAACAGCTAATGGTATATTACTCCGTTTTTTTGAGCCAAGTACATATTCATCAAAGTCACTTGGGTTCATATAACCGGGTGTGCCTATGATGCTGTCATACAAAGCGCCGTCCAAATCAACCAGATGAATATCAACTAAATGACCTTCATCATCGAACTCTGGAATCATATTTTCAGGCTTTATGTCTACAATCGTCGCTCCAAGCATTTCGTGAATAGTTGCTATTTTATTTAGCAGGCGATACAAAACTGGAATCAGCTGTTCTGAACTAATTGGCTTTTTTAATAAGCCTTTATCGACCATGCATTCATACAAATCATGGCCTTCACCATAGTAAGGCATCATTAAGAAGTATTTATCTGTGCCGGCCATAGATTTGCCGTGCTCGTCATCACGACTACTCTGAAACGCTATGGCAAAGTCACCGACCCTATTATATAAATCTGCACAACCAAGTGTAGCCCTCAGTGTTTGATTTTCTAACTTTTCGCTTTTGAAATTGAAGTAGCATTTTAATGCAATAGTATCAGGGAATCGACTGCTGTCTCCGATGATACCTTCTCTGACAATAGTTAATCTCTTAACAACCGAAAAAGTGCCGTTCGGGTAGTTACGCTTTCGATTCTCTTTTTTCATTTCGGCATCCAAAGGACGCGCATGATTATCTGTATGCTTTTTTCCTTGTGCGATATAAAAAGCCGTCACGCCAGTTTCTTTATGGGTTAGCTTATAGCTGCTATTAGGAAATATATCCATAGCCATAGAATGTCTTGATATTTTCTCTACTAGAAATAGGCTGGCTTCAGGTACAAAAAGCACGGGCTCTTTACGACTCATCTTTACCTCACATCTTTTATTCACATTAACAGGCTATGAAATACTAACCGAAACATGTAAAAAATTATACGACAAGCACCTTAAGCTGGAATTAATAACGTTAAATTTAAAATATATGATGCATCGTTTTTGTTTATACCTAAAATACCAACAACACACATTATAGATTTCTTAAACGATAAAAATGTTTGCATTGTCGCTGAGTATTTTTATGCTGATGTACGGCATGATGCGCTAGGCCGGATGGAGTTAATGCCCCGGCCTTCTAACGCGCACCTGAGTAAAGCCTTTAGTTTCTTCATCTGATGGCAAAAGTACTAAACCATCCTCACTGGAGGCAGCCGATGGCGATGAACTGGGAGGACCAATGTTATCAGGAAAAATCTCAGACGCTTGAGCAAAAAATGCCTTAACGGAATCGCTGCGACCAAACCAACTGCTTTCCGTTGTTTTACCGGCTGCTAAACAGGTACTGATATAAGCTGCGATGACTCGTTTAGCGTCTAAGATTTGCTTATCTAAGTCCCTGGCCTCTTCAGGCGCGTCCAGTGGGTAGTGGGTTGGCCATTTTAAATGGCCACAAGTTCTGATAGTTTTAGCATGCTCCGACTCCCTCCATAGGCTTAATGAGCCATACCCAAACAGGTCTATACCCGTGCCGCTATTGAGCTCCCTTGCTTTAGCGATCAGTGTTCTGACTTTTTTCTGTGTTTCGGCCATTTCCATGCGTCGCATCGCTTCTGTATAACCGAACTGTGATATCAGTGACCAACCGTTGTTGCTGCCTTCTGATTCGGCTTCTTCACAATAAACTTTTACCGCGCTGAGCTTTTTGGCAGTTAAATTTAAGTTGTCGATATCAAAACCTAACAGTTTACTCCGATTTTCTGCTGTCAGTAACAGCATCTCTTCAATATGTGGTGTCATCATACGAGACAGTTTGATGCGCTGTTCCTTGTCGAGTTGTAGGTAGTTATCGAGTTTGAAGGGTGACAGCAGCAAAGCGCCTACCGTATGCGCCTGCTCAGGTATACTGAGTTTTTCCTGTTGGTCTGGAGAGAGTTGATCGTAATTTCTGATCATCACTTTAATGGCGTTATAATCGCAGCGATCAAACCAACGTTTTTCTATACCTAATCTTAATACTGCTAAACACCTTTCCTTTGGAATCTTCGGGATAAGCATCCAAGCGTGATATTGGTTTAATAATGCAGCATCATCCTGTGATGGATAGCCGATTGCTCTTCCGTCTTCATCAGATAGTGAGGCGAACCAGCGTAAATGGCGCTCTTGTTCACAGGGTCCGTAATCAGCAAAAAAATGGCAGCAAGAGACTGCAGCATATAAAATATTGGCTTTCGCAAAACATCTTTTTACTTCCGCACGCCTGTTTTCTTCCGTAAATCTGCTTGCATCCGTTACAGATATTCTTTGATCGAGCATTACACTGATTTGGTATAAAGTACTGAAGTCATCTGTTGTCACTAGCTTGAATTGCTCAGGACCTAATATTAATAAAGTTTTCAGTAATTTGGCATCTAAATCTGTTAGCCTTTTTTGAACATCTACAGATGTCTCATATAATTGCTTGGCCACTGCTTTAATAGCATCACTACTATTAAAATCACACAGTTTTTTTTCACCGATTTGAGTTAATGCCCATAGCGCTTTGTTTTCATCATACTCTAAAAATTCGCTAGGCCCCCAGTCAGCAATCGTTTCACTTAAATGGGTTAGTTCGCTTCGCATATGAGCTATCTCCTAGGGGTGAATGGGAACGTTTAAGAAATAAATCCTTAGCCATAAAATGCCTTGATATTTTCTCTATTAGAAACGGGCTATGAAATACTAGCCGAAACATTCAAGCAATTATACAACAAATAGCTGAATCTGAATTAATAGAATTAAATTTAAAATATACAATATATCGTTTATGTTTATACCTAAAATGCCAACAATGCACACTATAGATTTCTTAAACCATAAAAATGTTTCGGATGAATCATTATATTTGCATTAGCTACTTAGGTCCGCCGAGGATACTACAAATACGACCACCCCATTTTTTTTCGACATACACCTTAAGATTGTTTTAACAAACATTAGGTAATATATATGAGGTATTTGATTAGTTATATATATGAAGTGGGTTAAGCATGAGAGTAAAAAATAGAGAAGTAGCTATAGCTGTTGATGGTGTGCACAATACAACTCGTAATGCCGCTGTGGCTAAATTTTTATATGAAGTATTTGGTGATTTATTTGGTGCTATTGCACTGCAAGATGACTCATCTCGCACACCATCAAGACTAGGGTTGTTTTCTAAAGCGGCAAGTAGTGCCGATGCTGGGTCGAGTGGTGCAGTTGCACGTATACCGGTACTAAATCCTGATGCAGTGACAGAACAATTCTTTACTTATTTACAATCACTAACAAATACCACCAACAAAATTGAAACCGCTGCTGGTGATGCTGCAGGGGCCGGTGAGCCTTCCATGCCTGGGCTCATTGAGAGCGAATTATGTTTACAGGTTATTGCCTTTTGGCGTAAAAAGATAAGAGAAATACCCGATAAGGCCCTCGATTCAGGCGTTTTTTATTCATCATTATCCGGTAGTAAACATAAGGTAATTATGCCGTTAAAGGACGTCTTGGCAGCTATAGCCACGCTGACTTTAGATCAAGATGGTCGTTACTTTGATAAGACAGATGAAAAAAATAGTCGTGTGATCGAATTATTTAATGCAATGTGCCGTGTCATGCTCAGCAATGTATGTCATACCGGTCAACGTGATAGTATTCTCGGTGTATTGGACAGCGTTGAATTTAATTTAGATAACACAAAAGTGAGCTATCGCTTTCCTGAAAGCGTAGCCTCTTACTTTTCCAGCTTACAAGCGAAATATATCGAGGAGTTCCTTGCTTTAAAAAAAGATACATCATTTGAAGATTACATGGGCTTTATGCTGAAATGGTTTAGCAAAGGATCTTTCGATGAGGCAAGTGATGAGCAAGAAGGAGATTCAGAGCTTGCAGAACTGAAAGAATACTTTCACACTGACGAGCAAAATAAAGCGATTGACCGAGACTTACTAGCCGTAGGCTTATGCCCTCATGACCGCGATATGGTTGAGAAAAAAAATCAATATTTTGATAAACATTTATCGTATGTCGAACCAACATTAGGCAGCAACACGTACTGGCATGCCGTGCATGAAGTACTTCATATGTCTGCTAATGCTAACGCTGGCCGCACAGAACGCCTGGATAACCTAAAGACTCACATAGCAGAATGCACAACCCAAGAAGCGATAGTAGAACTTGAACCACAACTGGTTAACTTCATTAAAATTGAAGCAATCACACGACTCCTCAAGCAGTATAAGAACGTATTAATTAATATGATGGGTCATGATGCAGCAGAATTAATAGAACAAGTTGAAACCCTTATAGCTCGCTATTATGCCTCAGATGAAACTAGTGGAGCACTTTCAAGCGCGGATGCGTCAGCATTAACCACCTTAAATAAAATCATTAATGATTTTAAAAAGGATCCACTAACACAAGACATTGAAAACTTTTTTGCAATATTATTTTCTGATCAGTGGCAGCCTCAAGCAAGCAAGCTTAATGATGACGAGTATTTGGCCAAGTTCACCATTGATGATGCTTGGATGAATAGATATTTTCCACTTACAGCAATCGGTAGTGAGATTGAGTTTTCGCTATACACGGCAAACCAATTAATAGTATACGCCTTAACACATACAAGTGACGAATGGCCGGTGCGCGCGCAAGCGGTTTTAAATCAATTAGTCACCTATTTTGAAACGCGTTTAGGTATGGATGAAGAAGACATCACCGAGCGTGAACATCATCGTATATTAAAAGAAACAAGCTACCCAGGCTATTTATTAGATTCATTAAAAATACTGGTCGATCGCCCCACTGAAGGCACGGAAATGGAGCGTCACGCCAAAATCAAGCATGCTTTAGAAGGTTGCGTAACGTATAATTTTTCAGGACCCATGATAAAGCTATGGGAGTTATTACCGCCATCAGAACAAGGTAAATTTCTACATGGCAATGAACATGAGACAGGTGATATCTATGATCAAACTGCCCCACAATTCACTGCGGCGCGCTATGGCCACATAAAGGTAATCAAAGCTTTACTCGCCATGCCAGCAATAGAAATAAATGTCTCATATAATTTTAATGTCACAGCACTTTTTATTGCAGCGCAGCATGGACATATTGAAGTAGTGAACGCTTTACTGGCAGCTGATGGGGCACTCGTTAACAAAACTAAACCAAACGGCTGCACACCACTTTATATTGCAGCGCAGAATGGACATATTGAAGCAGTAAAAGCTTTGCTTGCAGCTGAGGGAATACTCGTAAATAAATCTTATTCAAATGGCTCAACACCACTTTTTGTTGCTGCATATAGGGGGCATTTTGGAGTGGTTAGAGAGCTACTGCGTAAAACTGGCATAAACGTTAATGCAACAACTAGCCGTGGCTCCACACCACTCTTGGTTGCTGCAGAATATGGGCATGCCAATGTTGTTAGAGAATTATTACAAAGAACTGACATAAGCGTTAATGCAACACTTAGCGATGGCACCACATCACTTTTGCTGGCTGCGAAAAATGGGCATGCGGATGTTGTTAGAGAGTTACTGCCTAAGGTTGAAACGGTCAATGTAGCACTCAGCAATGGCACCTCACCACTGTTGTTCGCTGCAGAAAAAGGTCATACCGATGTTGTTATTGAGCTGTTGAAGCATCGTGATATCAATGTCAATATAACGTTTAACAATGGTGCCACAGCACTTTTTCTTGCTGCAAAGCATGGTCATACCGATGTTGTTATTGAACTGTTGAAACACTCCGATAGAAAGGTCAATACAACGATCAGTGATGGCAGCACCACAGCACTTTACATTGCCGTACAAAAAGGGCATGCGGATATTGTTGGTGTACTACTGGCAACGCACGATATAGAGTTTGATACCAGTGAATTTTTGGCTGCTGCCAGCCAAAGTGGCAATCAGGCACTTAGCGAACTAGCCCAAGGAATGATATTGGCTATACCAAGTTTAAGCAAACGTATGCCGAGGTGATCGTGTCTTATTTATGCATTTCAATGCAGATAAAGCTTATCAATAAAATCTTCGGTTCTGTCGCAAACTGAAGGTTGATTTGTTAATCTTGGCGACCAAGCCACCGATATGAGATTACCAAATGATCAGTTTCAAAGGAAGGCATTTCAAAAACACAATCATCATGATGGCTATTCGCTGGTATTTGGCTTATTCTTTGAGTTATCGGAACATCGAAGAGTTTATGGCAGAGCGTCGTGTTGATTTTGATCATTTTACGGTAAATCGTTGGATAATAAAGTATTCACCTTCGCAAGAAGCTCGGTCTACTAATCACTATAAAAAGAAAATAGGTAGTAGCTGGCGCATGGATGAGACATATATAAAGGTTAAGGGTAAATGGTGTTATTTATATAGAGCCGTCGATAAATCAGGTAATACCATTGATTTCATGTTGTCTAAAAAGCGTGATTTAAAGGCCGCTAAACGCTTTTTTTGTAAGCCCATCGGCTTCAACGAGCAACCAGAGAAAGTCACAATTGATAAAAGTGGACCTAACAACGCCGCACTTAAATCAATTAATAAGAGCCGTACAGAGCACGGTACAATTGAAATACGTCAAATAAAATATCTTAACAACATCGTCGAGCAAGACCATAGATTTATCAAGCGAATTACCAAACCGATGATGGGATTTAAATCATTTAATTCCGCATGTGTCACAATAATTAGTATTAAACTACACCATATGCTGAGAAAAAATCAGCATGTGAATCCCAAAAATTCCTCAATCTTTGAGCAGTTTTATGCTTTAGCTGCATAAGTGTATCCAGAAGATTTTTAACTACGATTACTCCAATTTTTGCGACACAACCAGACAAAGGATCCATTACCACCATGAGTGGTGATAACGTCATTAATGGCGTTCGTACGACATCAAACACAAGTGGTAGTTACTCGCGAACTTTTGTTTTCAGTTAAGAGGCAATAACCATCACACTGCCTATAGCCTTATAGGCAGTGTGCCAGACTCAACAAAGGTAAGCCTTTTAATTGCTCAAAGTGGCCTCAGCACTCTGGCTATCCACTTCAGTAGCAGATCCTAAATCAGGCTTCACCAAAGCAACCAACCACAACAAAAATATTACGATGCAAAGCATGTTGCCGTTACTTTACCTGTGCACTCTTTGTAATCAAGTGTTATACCAAGCTCGGTAGTAAAAGTATGTAGCATTAAAAGTGAAGGTGGACACCACTCTAACATTGCCTTTCTCCATAAAAGCACTTAAGATATCCAGTATAAATTATATATATTCAAATTAACAGGATGTATTATTTGTTCACAGGGATTTTCTATAAAACTCATAATAAGAAAGTAACCTTGGACAGAGCTCAAGAAAAAGAGTTTAATCACACCTTCCACCATAACTGCATTCACATGCACGCCAAAATTGCATCAAACATATCAGATCATAAAAAAAACATCATTTACCAGGATGCACGAACTGGCTGCGTAATTGCCGCATGGGCTCGCATTGACTACCAGCAGGAACTATTAGATAAACTTAAACTCATAAAAAAACCAGAACAACCCTTATCACCGCCACAGCTAATATTAAATGCTTACTTAAGCTGGGGTGACGAATGCTGCACTAATCTATTTGGTGATTATAGTTTTGTAATATACGACCCCAGGGAAAATAGTATTTTTTGCGGCAGAGACCATATAGGAGCAAGACCTTTTTATTACATAAATACCTATGATGCCTTTATATTTTCAACTTCGATTTCATCACTGCACCTCTATAATCACATAGCACTTACCCCAAAAATGTCGTGGATAGCTGAATACATGACTGATATATCGATGGATTTCTCCAATACTGCCTACAATAATGCTTTCAAGCTAGAACCTTCACACACTCTTTTAATAAAAAATCAGAGCACAATTAAAAAACAATATCACTGCTTTGATTATAAGACAGTTACCTCGCTACCCGATCAAAAATCTTACATTGAATTTTACAAAGAAAGAGTTGTTAGTGCTGTAAAAAATAGAACACCAAACGACCCAAAGCCCTTTGCCTGCGAGGTAAGCGGTGGATTAGACTCTTCATCAATATTAGGAATCGCAGCAAATAAAAATAGCCCCCTTAATATTCATACATTCTCATCAATATTATTTGAAAAAGAACCGGAATTCCTATCTGCATTAATTCATCACCATAATTTAAATCATTGTCACATTTCGCCACATTTAAATACCCCTCAAAAGAAAAATGAATTACTTCTGACAGCGATCAACGCATTAGGCTACCCAGTTGAACATTGGGCTGCGGAATATCGCATGCCAGACTATGAAATACAACAAAAACACTCACTAGATACCGTACTATCTGGATTTGGGGGTGATGAATTTGTTACGTCAAGGTTTACTGGTATTATCCTCAATCAGTTGTTACAAGAAAAAAATTATAAAGGATTTTGGAACAATCTAAATGGCAAAACACTTAAAAAAAGTATTTCATTTTGCAAAATACCAATACTTAAAAACTTTCAGATCAGCTCAACTTACACAAAAAAATATTTAAATGCCTGCAAGCAACGATGGCCTCTCAACATAGTTAATGACGAATATGCTGAGAGACACCTTATAAAACAAAAATATTTTGCATTTGGAAACAATCAAACAATCTTCAACAACCTAAATAAATTTATCTTAACTTACCGCTGGAAACCATATGTAACCACAAGACTCGAAAATTGCGCTTTAATAGCAAACAACTACAATGTTGAATATGCGTGGCCTCTTCTAGATATAAAGCTAATAGAAGCATTCTTATCGATTCCTGTCGAACTTAAAAATTTACATGGAATAAGCAGGTATATTCATCGCAAAGCGACCGAGCCATTCATGCCAAAAAAAGTAGCCTGGAAGAACAGCAAATCGATGGGGGCCGCTCTCAACCCCAAAAACAATATAGCCGTATATGCTCCACCTGATGATGGATATCACCCACTTCTGAAAGAAGTTATAAACATAGACAAATATCGCGAACAAATAAAAAAAGCACATTCAACTAGCACACTAACAAAAGGATATAGATTTCAAATTAAACTCAATAACATTAAAGTCAGCGCGCTGAATACTTGGCTACATCGATTTCATAAATAACACGGAACCTATAAACACCTTTAGCGAGTCTAATTTCAAGTTGATGCCACCGAAAAAGCTTAATGCTTGGCCTGCATAGCAGCATTAACAACACTCATACCTGCAAAAAGCTCACTAACACAACCGCCTCCCTGATAGTTAAGTGCTCCATTAACCATAACGGCATAATCATTAAGCATTTTATGCATAAAAAATATAGGTTTAGAAAAATTGCAATTTCAAGGTAAGCTCATTTATTAGCGCAACGTAGTAGCTTCACCGCCGGTCTACCCACTTCAGTAGCAGATCCTAAATCACCCCCACTATCGCTACA
Organism: Coxiellaceae bacterium; assembly: GCA_029210045.1. Classification (GTDB taxonomy): domain Bacteria; phylum Pseudomonadota; class Gammaproteobacteria; order Coxiellales; family Coxiellaceae; genus JARGNX01. The sequence continues at coordinate 168,361 of JARGNX010000001.1, read as the reverse complement.
AAGCGATGGTGGTTCAGGTACACACGCACCTGCGCCACAGCTGGGTTCTTGTTCTGGCTGAGGAGTTATCGTAAAGGTTACACCAATATTAACTCCATCAAATATATTTATATTTATCACCCTGTTAGGTCATATCTAGTGGCGCAATCAAGTAGCGAGGATTTCGACAGCCCTTGAGTGCTGACTAGCACCACAGTGACCCAGTTGCACTAGGGCATTTTTTACTCTAAGATCGCGCGATGATTCATTGGATAACATTAATTGCCCTCGGCTTTACCGGCTTGATTGCTGGCATTATCGACACCCTCGCGGGTGGTGGTGGTTTAATCTGCGTGCCTGCACTGTTAAGCGCTGGCTTATCCCCTGCGGTTACTCTCGGCACCAACAAGTTACAATCCTGCGTCGGCGAACTCAACGCCGCCTTACATTTTATACGTAAGAAGAAAGTCGACTTAAGACAGATGATTACCGCATTAATTGTCACCGCTATTAGCGCAACTGTCGGTGCCATCTGCATTCAACTGATTCACCCCGACGTACTTAGTAAAATATTGCCATTCCTATTATTAGTCGTACTGATTTACACTATATTCTCACCCAAAGCACACGAAAGCGATCGCCCAGCCAAGCTTTCATGGCACCACTTCAGCTTGATCTTCGGTGTCTTGATAGGTTTCTACAACGGTTTTTTTGGCCCACCTACCGGCTCACTGTGGATGTTTTCACTCATGTTTTTTGCTGGCATGAATATCGTCAATGCCACCATGCACACCAAGCCATTAAACTTTATCGGCAATGTTACCTCAGTTATCCCATTTATCTTGGTCGGTAATATCAACTACCCCATAGCTATTGCGATGGCTTGTGGTCAACTAATCGGCTCACACATTGGTGCCAGGTTGGTTATCCACCGCGGTCACCGATTAATTAAACCGTTTTACATTATTATGGTTAGCATCATGCTAGTTGATGTGTTTATCAAGGCCTATGCACCGGCACTGCAGGCATATCTAACACTACCGTAACCTGTTGTAAGCCGTTACCTTGTTGCTCAGAAATATCCAATACACTATTCAACAAAAACAAACCTGCTAACACTATCTGAGCCGACTGCTCCATACCACTAAATAATGCTGACAAACAAAAATACTGTGCTACGATGGGGCAAATTAACGCAGCAGAAGTTAATCCTGTAATACAACCCTGCTCTTGTTGTAGCTCATTATCGAACGTTTTACGCGGCAAATGTGCGGTGCTTGTTGGCAACCATTGCTCAAAATACTGCTTGTTCTCCACTTTTTGAGCTGCATTAAATTTCAAGCCACCGAGAAGCGCCACTGTAAACAAACCTGAACGTAGCAACGTATTACCAACTGCAGGCAGCGCATTTAAATTTGCCGCATTGCCAAACAACACCGCATTCAATGCAATACAAGTGGCAGCTGAATATAAAAAACAAGCCATTGCAGTCTGCCCTGCCAACTTATATTGTCGTTTTATTCGTACTAAAGACGAATCATTGAAGTGAGGCTGCCGATTAACAGGACGCTTACGTAAATCACTCTGTTTAAATACTTGGTCTGGTTTTGACATAAAAACTCCTTTTTCAATATCAATATTATTAAGCAAGCTTTGCAATTTTCGGTGCGCTTGCTTCCTCCACCGTAGTAACAGCTTGCAACATTTCATGTTGCTTTCTGCCTACCACCCAACAATTGAGCAGTGTAGCCATAGCACCGGCAGCAATAAAACCAACCTGCTCTGTACCACTCAACAACTGAGGTAAGTAATACTGTTGTGCGGCAACCAGCCCTACAAAAATCGTTGCTGATAATGCGCGATAACTCGTTTGTTCCTGCTTTAATTCGGCATTGAATGTTGAACCCGATATGGCCGTCACTTTGTCGGGTAACCAGCGATGAAAATAACGCTGGTGCACGCTAGGTGCGGCCAGCAATAACTCATAACCACCCTTCGCCGCCAAAGCAAATAACAGCGTACGTAAAAACCCTGGCACCGTAAGCACATCAGCAACTTTACCACGGTGAAGTGCGCGCATTGCAAGACAGCCGCTCACCGCCATTAAGTAAGCACCCGTAGTCAGCGTGCCGTTTGCGGCAAGTTGTCGCCAGATGCGACCTATCATATCATCGTGAAATTTAGGCATAGCAATCCCTCTACTATTGTTGAATATCAGCCTGGTGTGACTGCTCTATAATCTTCTTCTCTGTCTTCCCTTTTCGACTCCACCTCCACTGCCATCATTTTCAAATGCAAAACTAAATTTGGCACCAACATCAATGGAAATAAAATTTTAAATTCTGCTAAGGGTAGCCTTGAGGTCGGATCAACACGCGCTTTAATTGATGCCAGTATGACATTTATAACTAGTGCTAATACAGGAGCAAATCCTTTTAAAGTTTCAAGCACTGCCGTTTTATTTGATGCCAATTGACTATTAAACGGAGTCATTTGAGAAGAATATCTATCAGAAAAAAAATAATGTACTAATTTTATTAATAAGGTTGCAAACCCCATATCACGGCAGTCTGGACCCAGTGGGTCGGTAAGCATATAAAACTTCCTCGCCATACCTTTCGCACCCAAGTAACCCATCGCAAGGCGGATCAACGCACCAACAGCAAATAAAATATTTTTAAGCTCAGCTTTTGGGTCTTTTGCTATTCGATAAATATCCATAGCAGCCGTCGTTAAAGCCCACACCGTAGCCATCGAAGAAAAAGCAAATTCTTGAACGCAATCTTCTGCTTTTTGCTTACGTATTATTTCAGGTTCAGGCTCCCCACCCCAACCAGGTATTCTTCCATTGCGAAGCCATGAACGACCTCTTGGGCTAGGTGATGGTGATGGTGTAGCAAGGTGGAATATTGGTGTTTTAATAGGCGAAAGATCACCATCACTGTCATCCCCTGATCCACTCACAGAGGAATCATCATCGCTACTTGATCCACTTCGCATTAATGCCCTCCCACAAGCATTGTATTGAAGGCTAAAATTGTAAAGCAGTAAAACAGTAGGTCAAGTTAAATCCATACAAACCGGCGACAAAGGATCATTAAAGCTTCGCATTAAGCTCTAACAGATACTGGAGTGACACTCATCCTAGGAGTGGAGCCAGGAGTGGAGGCAGGAGTGGTAGCAGTAACTGAAAACTGACGCAAAGCTGATAATACAGAATCATCCCCTGGAGATGCGGGCGCAGATCGTGCGCTTATTACACCCACAGCATAATTACTAACGCTGTCTTTACTGCCAGGCAATAAACTATGTTGAGAACCGATCTTCAATGCATGAAATGTAATCCCGCGCCCTGTAAATTCCAATTGCTGCGCTGCTGTCCATGGCGCACATTCAGCTAAACTATCGTCCGCCAAAATGCTCACGGCATCTCTTTCACGCCTACCAAGACTGTGTCCAGTATAATGGCGCGCAATCACGTCACGTTTATAAACACTCAACCCTGCTTCGCCATCACGCACCGCTTCTGTATGCGGGCATGCATGCACTAAGCAGTGCTTCAGGTCATCTGGCATCGTCTCAATAATCGATTGCAACGAAAACAGCGAAGGTTCCGCATGCTTCATTTCACCATTAATCCATTGGCTAACAGAAGTGTTCATATCTGTTTGTGAAATATCTGGAAGCTTACGCGAAGTAATTAATCGCATTTTAAAGCTGGCCCCCAAATGAGTATAGTTACTACACTCCCGCCTTAATCGCCTAGCAAAATCCAATACGACTGGATTCAGCACGGTTCTTCCTGTTACAACAGACTGACTTTTCAATAGCAATGAATCATCTAAATCACACCAAAAATCTACAGTGCCACCCGTTTCAAAAACCCTATGTGCAGCCATTAGCGTTTTTTCAACTTCAATCTCATCTAGCGCACCCACTACCGGTAGCTTAATTCGCTCACTTCTACGATAAGGAGAAGGCGTGCTCGACAACTCTAATACTTCCCCGACATCCATTTGTGTTTGTATATTAGCCTGCTCCACATCGGAAAGCTCTGTCACACCTGATGGCAATAGAGTACAGCCATGGGAAAAATAATCCCAAAGTACCGCTGGCGCCTTATCCTCTCGAATATAGAGTTGAAAGAATTTACCCTCGTTAGACCGAATAACCACTTGTGGCAAATCTAAACCCCTGAAGCGTTCACGCAAAGCATCCGCCACACCATTTAACGCCATATATGGCTGCTCTTCTTCCGGAACATACGACATTGCATGCTTATAAGAAAGAGGCCTAGCATCAATCCTTAACTCTCCAGAAAGCACTAGCCTCATATTTTTGAGTATATCCTCTGGCAGCGCTCCCAATAGCTCTTCAACTTTAGATAACACCGTAACTATTTCTTTTTCACTACGACCAGGCACAACACCTGTAGCAAAAAAATCACTCATCGGAACGTGTACAACTACTTCTGGAATACTCGATGCTTCACGGCTCATTAGCGTGCGCTCATACGAATTGCCCCATCGAGACGAATCACTTCGCCATTTAAATATTCATTTTCAACAATATGTTGCACCAAGCTAGCATACTCACTCGCCTCGCCTAAACGCTTAGGGAAGGTGACGGTTTGCGCCAATGCTTGCTGCACATTCTCAGGCATGCCCGCCATCATAGGTGTAGACATGATGCCAGGAGCAATAGTCATAACACGTATACCAAAACGTTCCAGCTCACGCGCTATTGGTAGTGCCATCGCGACAATACCACCTTTTGATGCACTATAAGCTGCTTGACCTATTTGGCCCTCGAATGCAGCCACTGAAGCCGTATTAATAATCACACCGCGTTCACCACTATCTGTTTGTGGTTGTTGTTGACTCATCTGCGCAGAGACTAGCCGCACAATATTAAATGTGCCAATCAAATTAATATCAATCACGCGCTTAAAATTATCCAATGGCATGGCACTGCCATCTTTAGCAACGACTCGCTTTGCTGGTGCAATGCCCGCACAATTAACCGCCAAATGCACTTCGCCATATTGTTTCACTACCGCTTGCAATGCATTTTCAGCACTGTCTGCATCGCTTACATCACAGCTAACAGCCATCCCCCCCAGCTCTTCCGCTAAGGATTGTGCTCCTTCAAGATTCATATCCAATAGTGCAACTTGCGCACCCTGCTTGGCAAGCTGAATAGCGGTGGCCGCACCCATGCCAGAAGCTCCGCCAGTAATTATGGCTACTTTTTTATCAATATTCATAGCTACTCCCTGTTAATGGCCCCACTATAACATAGTGAAAATTGTATGGCATACATGTCAGACTGATTTATATCAGATAGACAAAACTAACTATTAATTGGCTTACCTTTAAGTGCCAAATCGTTAAGACTGTTTTAATGGTGTAATGATATTCTATTTACAGATTAATAAGTTACAGGAATTGATTACCATGAGCGATGCTAAAGAGAAAAAAGAAGCTAAATCAAGCGGTTCGAAAGACAGCAAAACCAGCACATTAAATAGTGCAATGGATCAAGCGCAAACCGCCTATAAAAAAGTAGTTAACCCCACCACCATTGCGATTGCTACTAAGGTTATTAAAACTACCGCTGATGGAATTCAAAAAATCACTCAAGTGGGTATTACTAAATTCAAAGAGATGCAAGCAGCAAAAGCGGCTAAAGCAAAAGAAAAGCCAGCGACTGCTAAAGCTGATAAAGCCACTAAAAAAGCTGCTTAATTCACCTTAAGCCGCAATCACCGAAACCATCGCATCGCCCGCAACATTCACTGCGGTGCGTGCCATATCCAATAAACGATCAACACCAATAATCAATGCAATGCCTTCAACAGGTAGGCCCACTTGCTCCAACACCATAGCTAACGTAATTAAACCAACACCCGGCACACCCGCCGTTCCTATTGATGCTAACGTCGCCATACCTATTACAGTAAGGTAACTGCCAATACCCAACGGAATATGATAAGCATGTGCAATAAACACCGTGGCAACACCCTGCATGATCGCCGTACCATCCATATTAATCGTGGCGCCTAAGGGCACAACAAAAGAAGCCACCGCTGGCTTCACTTTTAAACGTTCCTTAACGGTTTGCAATGTCACCGGAATTGATACATTGCTAGATGACACACTAAATGCAAATATCATCGCAGGATATATACCTCGCATAAACCAAATAGGATTTTTTCGGGTCAATATCCATAGAATTGCACTGTATACAAAAACAAATTGCAAAATTAGCACGACGATCACCGTCGCAAAATAACTCAACAACTGTGCAACATCAGCCAATTGCATACGCGTAAACAAACTGGCTAATAAGAAAAACACACCATAAGGCGCCAGTTCCATTATCACCATAATCAGCTTCATTAACACTTCATTCGCCGAATCGAATACACCCGTCAATTTTTTTGATTTATCGCCGACCATCACCATCGCACAACCCAATAACAAGGCAAACACAATAATCTGCAACATATTGCCTTCAGCTAAAGCATTCATGGGATTCACTGGGAATAGATCCAAAAGCACCGTTTTTATTGATGGCGCTTGCTTCATCACAAAATCCGCAACAGGCTTAACGTTTAAGCCTTCACCCACATGAAAAATATGCGCACAGAAAATCGCTAAGGAAATCGCAATCGCTGTCGTAAACAAATACAACACAATGGCTTTAATACCAATATTACCCAGTGAGCGAATATTGGTAAGATTGGTTACACCACACACCAATGATACAAACACAATCGGCACCACCAACATCTTCATCAGGCGGATGAAAATTTGACCAAGCACACCAAAAATATCGACACTAAGAACCGTTTGTATGCCACTAAACCACGACACATACTGCAGACACAAACCGACAGCGATACCAAGAATCATGCCGATAACAATTTTCAACGTATAGTGATGGTGTTTTTGCATACAACGCTGTCCGTAGGTTGATGATTGAGTTTTTATCTTACCTGAGAAAGGGCTTCATCACACGGGAAAATTGTGACACCGCCCGCCCTTCAAGACAGCTACTTCGCCGTTTCCTCTGGCTGAACAGTTGCAGCCACCTGCAAAGCCTTAGCCACTTCAGTTACTTGATCAACTGTCATTTCAGGAAAAAACGGTAAGCTCATCACCTCGGCTGTCGCGCGTTCTGATTCAGGGAAACTTTGATCTGCAGCAATATAAGGCACAATCGCTGGCTGCAAATGCAATGACAGAGGATAATGAATTGCCGTGGGAATATCATGCGCCGCTAATCGCTCACGCAATGCTTCGCGCTCCGTAGAACGAATGGTGTATTGCGCATACACACTATCGCAGCCTTCCAATATATAAGGTGATGGCATAACACCTTCTAATGCCTGCTGATACATTGCCGCCACAGCGCGGCGCTGCTTTATGGCATAAGAAAAATCATCCAGCTTGGCCAATAAAACGGCGGCTTGCATGGTGTTCATGCGGTAGTTCATACCAATACACGTATGATGATAATGACCTGACTGGCCATGATTGTGGATTAAACGCATTTTCTCAGCCAACGCTGCATCATTGGTAAAACAGGCTCCGCCATCACCCATTGCCCCCAAAGGCTTGGTTGGGTAAAAACTAGTACAGCCAATGGTCGTCAAACCACAGCTAGGCTTGCCATGATAGCTGGCGCCAAAACTTTGCGCACCATCTTCAACAACAGGTAACTGATACTTAGCGGCTATCGCATTGATCGGATCCATATCTGCCGGCTGACCAAACATACTGACAGGCATAATTGCTTTAGTGTTATCGGTAATCGCTGCTTCCAGCAATTGAGGGTTCATATTAAAGGTGCGTTGATCGATATCAACAAATACTGGCGTGGCCCCTGTCAATACAATCACCTCAGCGCTAGCAAAAAAGCTAAACGGTGAAGTAATCACCTCATCACCTGGCCCAACACCTAACCCTAGCAACGCCACATGCAATGCTGCAGTCCCACTGGATACCGCCAAGGCATGCTGTGTTCCAGCCACATGCGCTATTTTTTTTTCTAATTCAGTGATTTCTGGACCCAATATAAAGCGACCATGCGCCATAACCGCTTTAACGTTACTTTCGATAGCCGCCTGACTGCGTGCATTATCCGTCGCTAAATCTAAATATTTCATCTCTACCTCTATATATATGGTGCGCAGAGTGTACCCTAAACCGAAAGCAAGATACAATACCAGCAATTTTTCGCAGCTTATGATGAGGACAGCATGCAAAACAACACTCTGACCAATCTTTCACCCATAGACGGTCGCTATTATGATAAAAGCAGTGATTTGCGCCCTATCATGAGTGAATATGGTTTAATCTATTATCGCAATTTGGTTGAAATCCATTGGGTCATACACCTCAGTGAGCTTAGTGAAATTCCAGATGTACCAAGCCTCAGCGCAGAAGGCAAAAAGACACTTGAAAAGATGATCACTGGTTTTACACAAGCCGATGCTGAAGCCATTAAAACAATCGAGCAAACAACCAATCATGACGTTAAAGCTGTTGAGTATTACCTGCAAGAAAAGTTCAGCAAGGATAAAGAGCTAACCGCTTTAATCCCCTTTATTCACTTTGGTTGCACCTCTGAAGATATTAACAATGTCGCTTATACATTGATGGTACACGAGGCTCGTATGCAGGTACTTGCCCCAACCTTATTGGTTTTACGTGAGACCATAAACAAACTAACAAAGCTAACACGCGATATGCCTATGCTATCACGCACTCATGGCCAAACCGCTTCACCCACCACCATGGGTAAAGAGCTAGCTAATTTCTTGCATCGCTTGAAGATGGAATATCGTCTTTTTAAAGAAATCCCACTACTCGCCAAATTTAATGGCGCCGTCGGTAACTTCAATGCGCACCATGTCGCTTACCCCGATTGCGATTGGATATCGATTAGCAAAAACTTTATTGAGCACTTTAAAGTCAGCTGGAACAGCCACACTACCCAAATAGAACCACACGATGGGTTAGCACAACTATTACACAACCTGATGAGAATCAATAATATCTTAACCGATATGAGTCGAGACATATGGGGCTATATCAGCCTGGGTTACTTTAGCCAAAAGAAAGTAGATGGCGAAGTCGGCTCATCAACTATGCCACACAAGGTCAATCCGATTGATTTTGAAAACGCCGAAGGTAATCTTGGCTTAGCCAATGCGCTAGCTAGTCATATGGCTGATAAACTGCCCATCTCACGCTGGCAACGTGACCTAACGGATTCAACGGTGCTACGTAACCTCGGTGTGGTCTTTGGTTATTGTATGATTTCTTACCAATCCCTCATCAAAGGCCTGAATAAACTGCAACCACAAGCAGAAACCATGTCAGCCGAGTTGAATCAGAGCTGGGAAGTGCTAGGTGAAGCCATTCAAACCGTTATGCGTCGCTATGGTGTGACGGATGCCTATGAGCAATTAAAAGCCTTAACGCGTGGCCAAACCATCAACCAAAAGCATCTTTGGGAGTTAATTAAACAATTGGACATCCCTGCTGATGCAAAAAAACGCTTGTCGGAGCTAACTCCTGAAAATTACATCGGTTATGCAAGCAAATTAGTTGATATCGAGCTAAAATAAGTAAAGGTCTTCACAAGCAGGACTAGCCATGGGACTCGGTAATTATTTATTTGACAAGGTCAGTGACTTTTTGATGAAAGACATCAAAAGTCACCGTTCGCATTTATGTGACTTTGAACGCGTGATTCAAGAAGTTCGCCCTGGCGATGTGTTACTAGTCGAAGGCCGTAACCGCATCTCTCGCATTATTAAACGCATCACCCAAAGCCCATGGACACACGCCTCATTATATATTGGTCGCTTACATGATATCGAAGACCCTAAGTTACGCGCATTAGTCACCGCCAATTACAAAGGCAAAGTGGCCGACCAGCTCATCGTCGAAAGCATGCTAGGCAAAGGGAACTACCTCAGCAGTATTAATGTGTATCGTGACGAACATGTTCGTATTTGCCGACCCAGTGGTATTTCGCATATTGATGTGCAGCGCGTGATCGCTTACACCATCGCGCACCTTGGCGGCACTTACGATGTACGCCACTTTTTAGACCTCGGACGATTTTTATTAGGCAGTCATTTTATCCCGAAACGCTGGCACTCCAGCTTGTTCCATAAACGCACGGATAAAACCACGCAGGATATTTGTTCCGCCATGATTGCACAGGCATTTATATCAGTGAAGTTTCCTATTATCCCACTGGTTCGCTCCAAAGATGACCACACCGTTGAATTTATTCACCGTAACTCCAAACTATGCGCTCCCTGTGATTTTGATTACTCTCCGTATTTCAATATTATCAAATACCCCATCTTCCCCGTTGCCGATGCAGCACCCTATCGTCACCTCCCTTGGAACGACGACCTCATGAGCAACGACGATGTCGGCGTCAGTGATAAAGAAGGGTTTGATCGTTCTAATACCGATTAAAGCTTAACGGTAACCATACGATCCCTGCTGCTGCCGGTCAACTAGAGCCTCTTCACATTTAGATAATAAATTACGCAGCGCTGCCATTTGATCATCGCCGATGTCTGGTTTCATTTCTCCTTCAATCCTAGCCTGTAACGCAATAAATTGATCCTTCTGCTCAGCATGATCGTCACTATTTTTAATATCCCGAAATGATTGAACCAATGATCGGATATCAACAACAGGCTGGCCAATGACGACCTCTTGTTTCGACTCCAATTGACCATAATTCGCTGTATCATTAAGCAGCATTAGCCAAGCATTTTTTTTGAATTTTTCTTTATATTTTTTTTCATTTAACTCCACGGCTTTACGTATATCAGGGATAGCCTGAAGAATTTTTTTAGCAGCAATTAATTCTCGCGCACGCTTTGCATAATAATCTGAATTGTTAGGATAAAGACGAATAGCCTGATCCAGTAACTTAATAGCGCGATCACTTCCTTTCCATGATGAACCTTCAGATTCAGATAAGAACTTCAATTTATCTTGCTGCCGAAAAATTAGTGCCTGATGATATTTTACATCTGCCAATTCACATGTCGCTAAGCACGCATCTCCAGCGACATCTTCTTGACGTGCAACTTGAGACAACAATTGTAATGCAACCTTATACTTACCCAATTTATAATACACGGATATAGCCAAGCATCTAGTGTGAGTAAGCAATTTTATTTTTATTTTCTGAAAAGGATCGTTTTCTGCAAAATCAGAAGATTCAGCTTGTGCAAATGCACTTTCGATACATACTCGTGCTGCTCCATATTGTTTTTTTGAAAATAGGGCTTTCGCTTTAAAATAATAAAAAACCGTTAGATTCACTTGCGCTTGCTCAATCCCCGCATCACACTTAGTAAGAATACGGTCATATTGCTTTAAATCTAACAGTGTAATAAGGAGATTGAAATACAATGCTGGCTGGGTAGGGCTTTGCTTTATTGCGTTCTCATACTGTATTACTGCTTTGGCAAGTTGCCCCAGAGATGCATAGCTCTTACCAAGCATATTAAAAACAAGTGGAGCCTTATCACCGTATTGAGATTTGGCTTGCCCTGATTGTTTCATCAATAAATTAAATCGCTCAAGATCGTTAATCGCTTCGGCATGTTTATTCAGGTTACTGCGACAACGTCCTCGGTAGTAATATAACGCCACATTGTTGTCACTGGTATTTTCAGCTTCTGCCATATCAAAACAAGCTATAGCTAGTCCGTATTCAGATTGCTTATAGGCATTAAGCCCTTTCTCAAAATCTGTTTTTATCGATCCACCAAAAAATCTTCGCATAATTCACACTCTTTATATATATTTAGTGCAAACAAAGTAACACGCTAAATCAGCATTAAAAAATTATTATTATTAATACTTATCCAGTGATTTGATCAATAAACAACAAAACTGAGGGTTATCCAGATTGCTTCGTCGCAAGCTTCTCGTAATGACCCAAATCAGGTATTAATGTACTCTTTATCTAGACAGAAATAATGAAATCAGCTGGTATCGTATTACGTGATTTAGCACCGCTCATGATCCCCCAAGGTGGCGGAGATTCTCGCATCATCGTACACAATTGTATTGCAGCCATCTCACCTAAACCTCGTAATCCTTAATTTCACAAATAACGAAAGCTATCCAAAATTTCTGGACCCCGGCTCGTTGACCAGGGTGACAGAAACAAGCATTGCATATATTGACCATACCCCTTAATATTGGCCTATAATAAAGATCATAACGTACATTTTAAATTTAAAATCATTGGGTTATATATGTTAACTTACCGCTTGGTAGATAAAAACGGACAAAAAACAGTAGAAACGTCATTTAGTGGCAAAGCACTACTCAGCATCTCTCAACTCAACAAAGGCACCGCCTTTAGCGCTGAAGAGCGTGAAGAGTTCGATTTACTCGGCAAATTACCACCGCATATTGAGACGCTGGAAGAGCAAGCCGAACGCGCCTATTTGCAATATCTAGCCTGTGAAAATGTATTAAACCGCAATATATTTCTTAATCAATTACTCAATACCAATCAAGTGTTGTTTTACTTTCTGATTGAAAAGCATCTACAAGAAATGTTACCCACCATCTATACACCCATCGTAGGTAACGCCGTACAAAGCTATCACAAGCGCTTTCAACAACCACGCGGCCTTTATATATCATATCCCGATCGTTACCGCATCGAAGAAATTTTACGCAACCGCACCAACCCTAACATCAGTTTAATTGTTACCAGTGATGGTGAAGGTGTGTTAGGTATTGGTGATCAAGGCATTGGCGCCATGGCGATCCCCATTGCCAAGCTCATGGTGTATACCGCCTTCGCTGGCATCAACCCCATGAACACCTTACCCGTTATGTTAGATGCCGGAACCAACAACCAAGCTTTATTGGATGACCCACTCTATCTTGGCTGGCACAACCCACGCATCAGCGGTGATGAATACAACGAATTTATTGATTGCTTTGTCGCAGCAGTTAAGAAAATATTCCCTGATGTTTATTTGCATTGGGAAGACTTTGGGCGCACCAATGCATTCCGTCATTTATTGGAATACCGCAAATCAATATGCAGCTTTAACGATGACATACAAGGCACCGGCGTCGTAGCACTTGCCGCATTAATGAGCGGGCTAAAGAAAACCGGTGGTGTACTAAAAGATCAACGCATAGTAATATTCGGTGCTGGCTCTGCCGGCATGGGTGTCACTGATCGTATTTACCGCGCCATTAAGGAAGAAATAGGCGAAGACTTTGCACACCAACGCTTTTGGTTATTGGACCGCCCAGGCTTATTAACGGAATACGTCATCGATGAAACCACTGAAGCGCAACGTCCCTATTGCCGCAGCTCAGCTGAAATTGGCCAGTGGGAAGTCAACGACGTTAAAAATATCGGCTTAATGGATGTGATCAAAAACGTCAAGCCCACTATATTAATTGGCTGCTCTGCAGTATCCGGCGCATTCAGTGATCCTATCGTAAAAGAAATGGCAAAACATGTAGAAAACCCAATCATTATGCCGCTATCTAATCCCAATGAAAAATGTGAAGCCAAACCCAGCGACTTATTAGAATGGACCAAAGGCAAAGCCTATGTCGCCACCGGCAGTCCATTTGATGATGTCGAATACGACGGTGAAACTTATCCCATCAGTCAATGCAATAACTACTTCGCCTTCCCTGGTATTGGCTTAGGCATTATTGCCGTTAAGCCAACACGCTTAACCAGCAAAATGTTAATGGCTGCCTCGAAAGCATTAAGTGACATCCAATTGACTCACCCCTACCGCCTATTACCCAAGCTCGAGCGTGCACAAGAGTTATCTCGCGCTATCGGCATAGCGGTTGCCCAACAAGCAATCGACGAAGGCTTAGCTATTATCAACCCACAAAAAACCGTCGAACAATTAGTCGATGAAACCATGTGGTCACCGGAATATTTGCCATATCGGTATGTGGGTTAAACCGTTTCTTTATTTTGGCCACTTAGAAATTGAAATACCATAGGATCTTGCATTACAAAGTCAGGCTTTAATATATCTGACTGGCGTAATTATTGAATCTCATCTTTAATCACCGGTTCCGGTTGTTTTGCTAATGCTGTCCTTTCATACAACATATTACCCATATTTGTTTTTAATCTTTTTACACTCCAACGCTCTAAACGACACATCTCAGCATAAAATTCACGTTTAACACTTTCTTTAATATTGAGTAAAGCTACAAAATGAGACCAACGTAAATGATTTGATAAGGCCTGAACTACCACCTCCTCACTATACAACCTCACAAACTGGACACATCGATAAATAACCCGCCAACCAAAACCATGGCCAAATTTTCCATGTAGTAATTTTGATACCTCACTAATAATATCCTTGCCATACTCTGCGCGATTTAACTTTAATATCTCCACATTAATTCTCTGCCCAATATGCCAATACAGCAAAACACCGGACTTACTTATCTTATGCACAACGTCTTTTCGCGATGACTCTATAAGCTGACTGATATCTTTAAACAAGAGACTTTGATTAACCTTCGACTCCACATTATTCATATATTATTAACCCATTCCATAGGTTACAATTTTGTCTGCGCGTAGACAAAATTCAAATACGAACAGCGAAATGATATAAATTGACAGGTTACACATTTCAACTAAAAAATAAAGTATGTAGGTTAATTATCAAACCTAATCACCTTACTTTTTTTACGCTGCTGGTAGATAACCTTAACTTCACGCTTATCAATAGATAGCTGATAACAACATTGGTACTTTAAACGTGCTGAACTTAACACTGATGGGTTAAAGATATTCACATTGGCGCGATCACACCGAGCCGATGGCGTAATCAATCCAGGGTGTCCTTGTTGATGAATCATTTTTCCAATGCGCTGACAATAAGAATAATCATCTGACACCAACTCGGGGTGATTAATTTGTTTATCAAGCAGATTAATTAAAATGGCTTCACATTGTACGCTATAAATATCACGGTACCGTGTAATGACTGATGGTGACTGCGCAACACCAACAGCCATTTCATCTTGCAACATATGATAAGCCGTTTCATACAGTGTAGTTTCAGACTCAGTTGAACCATACCATACTGGAAATATTCCATCGGAGTATCGTGACACTGAAAAAAATGGCCTATCAAGCGGAAATGCAACCGCAGTAGTATAGTATTTTTTCTGTTTATCTGTGTCGGTATTTCGACTCACATACGTTAATAATAAATTGATAGCCTCATCACTACTTTCATTATCACTAACATCTGAAAAATCATCGGACAATTTCACGATATTACGATACACTTCATCATCAAATGCGACCACTTGCTCAAACAAAGATGCAAAAGACATGTTACCTACCTCACCATTTGGTGCTGTAATAATGCATACACGCACTTAATATCAGGTATTCCATTGAGCATGATTTCTAGTGGTGTAAAATTATCGAGTTTTTTATTTTTGCACTTCACCCATCCATGCCGCAGTGCCTCATTGTCTGGGTATAACGATTTCAAACATTGAAATATACCCAGCAAATAACCGACCCGTTGCAAGCTATCTTGATTCGCCGCAATAGAAGAATCACCATTGCGATATTTACCTATCAAAGCTCGACTCTTCGCACCCATACCTAATAACTTTAATTGTGTCGCAGTATCCAATTGCCAATGGTCAAACACGCGCATGATAACCTTAGCTAAAGCTTGCCGCTTATCAACACTGCTCACCAGCTCCAAATATTCCGCGCTGTTAATATCAAAATCATTGGGGTGTTCTGAACGCATGGCAATTCTCTTTGTTCATATATATACACATTAAGTATACATATGAACACACGCTTGTACAACAAAAAAAACCATATGGGAACAATATCGAATATAATCAGATAGATGCAAACAAACCAAATGATGAATAATTATTTTCTAGAAACAATAAAAAACACCAGACTGATCACACCCATCACAACGACAGTGATCGAAAACGGCTGCGCTGAATGAATCGGCTTGGCCATCATGATCGATGCCACAATCGATGGCATAACGAATTGGGTTGCACCCAATAATGACGCCGCGGTACCGGCCACTTCAGGGAATGGCTCCAACGCCATTGCCGCTGCACTTCCCGCCATAAATGACGCACCCATACCAGAGAATAATAACGGTACTAAAAATTGCGATAAGCTTAACCCCACCACAGCGCCCCACACCCAAGCAACAACGCCACCAAATAACATCAATGTAATACCGGTGAACAATAATCGCCTCACACCAACTTTCGGTGCTAAATGACCCGCCAGAATAGTACCAACCAAAAAAACCACACCCAGTACAGCAAAATAATAACCAAAATGTGTTATCGGTACTTTTAACAAACTTATAATCACATACGGTGAAATCGAAAAGAAACTAAAAAATAATGAAATCGCACAACCGGCAATTAACACATAGGGATAAAACTGATGATGCTTATAAATATCCCAATAACGCCTAAACACCTTACGATCAAAAGCCACTTTATGAGCCGATTTCTGCGTCTCGTGAATCATCATCAGCACCAGTAAAAAACACCCCGCGCCAATAATCGCCAATAAATAGAAATTCGCTCGCCACCCAAACCAAACTGCAACATAACCGCCGATCAATGGTGCCAATAAAGGAGACACCGCAATCGTACTATTCAAATAGCTAAATACACGCGCACTCTGTTCTTTTTCATACAGATCACGCACCATAGCGAATGCGACCACCGTCATACCGCAGGCACCTGCTGCTTGAAAAATACGCATCACGATTAAGGTAACAATCCCTGGCGACAAGGAACAACCAATAGAAGCTAATAAAAAGATAAATGCGCTAATCGCCGCGATCGGCTTACGACCAAAACGATCCGACAATGGGCCAAACAACAACTGCCCCAAGCCTTGCATCAGTATGAATAAGCTCAACGTGAGCTGTACTTCACCACTCTTCACATGATACAGCTGCGCAATATCCGGCACAGAAGGAATATATAAATCCAGTGCCAACGCGAAACTAAACACTAACGGCGCTAAAACAGTTACAACATAGACTATCGATTTATCACGCATAACTCACTCAATATTGATGGATCGAATGAATGATATCACACTCTCACCCTATAAATTAACATACGCAGGGAACGATACACCACTCGCATTACTGTCAACGCATGAAGATAGCGTTGCACCACTTATCGTACAAGTTTGTATGCTAGGAGATAAAGAGCTAGCACTAGCTACAATAAGCGAATCACTAGTGCCCGCATTAAATGCGACACCTATTGGAAATGCAAACGGCGTACTTCCGGGGCTTGATATTGCGGCACATGAAAATGGTCGACCAGAATCACTAACCCCGCAAGTAAATATCTGAGTATTATTTGTATCACAACCCTGCCCCAAATATACCCTGGACTTATCACTATTAAAACTCATTTGCATTGGACAAGTAATTGAGCCACTAACTATTGTATTAAGGTCACAGGACACAAGGTCGCCGCTGCCATCAATAACACAACGCGCAATGTCATTGTCAGGGGTGTTAGTAATAAAAGCTCGATTCCTATCTTCATCCAGTACCACATCACCAGCGGCATCAAGACCACTCACCCCAGCATCTGCACAACTTAAATCACCATCACCATCCACACTGCATTTAGACACCGCATCGGTTGAACTGAGACTTGCCCCCAAGTTAGCCGCATATAAAGTGTCACCTGCTTGGTTAAAAGCAATACCATGAGGATTAGATAAACCACGCGCACCGGTATCACTGCAACTGATCAAGCAACCATCGGATTCAATATCACAGCGATCCACCCATGATTGAAACCGTGTCGGTGATGCTGCATAAGGTTCATCTACGCTCACATACACCATCGAGCCTGCCGGGTTAAATATTGCCGCATCGGTATAATCATTATTAGACTGCTGGTAACCAGAATTTTCACACTGAGAAAACAAACCGGTGTCATTATCGAAGAAGCATTTTCGTAAAAATGAACTATTGGGTAGATATACCAACCCCGTCAAGGTGGTTGTTGTTAACTCAACATCGGAAGCGTTATCTGCCGTTAATGTCGCCGTCAACGTATTCGCACCCACCGCCGTTGGCGTATAAGTTCCCCCATAGGTGCAGCTACTACTCGCCGCAAGTGTGCCCGAGCTACACGTGTTTGTTACCGACGTTAACGCTGGACTCGTTGTTATCGATACACCAGTCGCCGCTTGTGAGCTACTACCATTGGTAAATGTAAATAACACACTATAGCCTGTGCTTTTCTGTGTGCGCGCAGGCAATGGCGTGGTAACAGCGCCGGTCACACTAACAGCTGATGCTGCTGTTGTAACGGTCACAACACCTGAACGTGAACAATTAAAACCATTAGCACCACAAAAATCCAACCTATAAGTAGCATTACCCACCACACTGCTTTGGAAACGCGTAATAAAGGTGCAGCTAGCACCTGCCGCTAATGAGTCTTCAGATACACAGGTGCCGCCACTAACCGTTGAAGCTGTAACACCTGCTCCTGATTCTGCTTTATTGCCAAAACGTATATCGGTGTAAGTATGACTGGTATTATTGGTCACCGTCGTCACCAAGTCAGTACTACCGCCACTGGTCACACTCACTGTAGTACGATCGGGAGTTACAGTGAAAATAGCTCGTGCTTGCGCACCAACGGCAACACTCATCAAAATCACTACGCCAATTACTTTTAACAATCGTCGGCTACTCATGCCTTTCTCCTATAAAAAATTCAAGCGAGCTTACACGGCAAACGTGTAATCAATAGTTAGGTAATTCCCCTGCAATACCGGCGATTTAAATTCTGTTGCTGTCGCCTGGTTATTAGCTGTAGAGAAATAAGCGTGATTGGCATAAAAATACTGATACCCAATACCGATGGTATTTTGATTTTTAAATGCATGTGAAATACCGATTCCCACCGTCACAGCTGCATGCATACTGCTATTATCATTGAACGGATTTAACGTTGGCGATGCAGTACTACCCGCCGGTGAAGATTCAGAGTAATTTGATACTTGATTGTAAGCCAAGCCTGCACCAAACATCACATAAGGATTCACATTGACCCCAGACCACTGTGCGTTCCAAATAAGACGGCCTTGAATCAAACCAGCATACGTTGGGTCAATTGAATAAGCATAATTTAGCTGATCAAAATCTGTAGCAATATTATAAGCAGGTTGCACAACACCGGTGACGTCGTGAAAATCAACACGATAAATATTAAGCGATACTGCCAAAGTTAGCTTTTTGCACAATGGTTTATATACACCAGCACCAATGCCTAATAGATATGAAAACTCAGCGCTTTGATTACTCACATAACGGTTATCAATGCCTGTAAACAAATTTATTTGCTGTGTGTAACTATCGAGACTACTGCTACCAAAACCGCCCATGCCTTGTATAAAAAATCGCTTAGCAGGACTCGCCATTGCTGCGGAAGTGAACAAGCCTATCGCAAACGAGCAACAAACCTGCTTAAAAGAGAAATTGGGCATCAAATCATCCGTGATCAAGAAGTCAAATTGACGTTAGCAGGTTTTTTAGCAGGGGGTCAAGTCTTGAATTCCCCCTTCCCTTAATGTTCGCGCGTATCGCGGAAACGAATATCCGGCCACTGCTCCATAGTGATATCAAGATTAACGCGCGACGGCGCTAAGTAAGTTAAATTATCGGCACCATCCATAGCCAGATTGCGCTGTTGTTCGCGCTTAAACTGTTCGAGCATTTTATTGTCATCACATTCCACCCAACGCGCCGCAACCGTGTTTACATTTTCATACACACAATCAACGTTATATTCGGCCTTCAATCGATAGGCGACCACATCAAACTGCAACACACCCACCGCACCAAGAATAAGTTCATTATTATGAATCGGTCGAAACAATTGGGTTGCACCCTCTTCCGATAATTGAATCAAGCCTTTTTGTAATGTCTTCTGCCTCAATGGATCTTTCAGTCGCACTAAACGAAACAGTTCCGGTGCAAAGTTAGGTATGCCAGTAAACTTTAATTTTTCACCCTGCGAAAAGGTATCACCAATTTGAATGGTGCCATGGTTATGCAGCCCTAAAATATCACCCGCTACAGCAAGCTCTGCTTGCTCGCGCTGACCCGCCATAAATGTCATGGCATTATTGATCATCACGTCTTTACCCAATCGCACATGACGCATCTTCATGCCTTTCTTATATTGCCCAGAGACAATACGCGCAAACGCCACACGATCTCTATGTGCTGGATCCATATTGGCTTGAATTTTAAATACGAACGCAGTGAATTTATTTTCATCCGCTTCCACTTCGCGGTCGATGGTTTGACGCGGCTGTGGGTCCGGTGCGTTATGCACAAAACCACTCAATAATTCACGCACACCAAAATTATTGATCGCTGAACCGAAATACACTGGTGTTAATTCACCCGCGAGAAATAACTCTTGATCAAATTCGTGACTGGCGCCTTTCACCAGCTCCATGGTGTCACGTAACTCTTGTGCCGCATCACCAATAGCTGCATCCAACTCAGGATTATCGATACCGTCAATCGAACGAATATCTGACACCTTGGCATTTTGGCCTGGCTCATATAAGTAAACACGGTCTTCAAGAATATGATAAATGCCTTTAAATGCCTTACCCATACCAATTGGCCAGGTCACCGGTGCGCAGGCAATCTTTAATACATCTTCGATTTCATCCATCACTTCGATGGCATCACGCGCCTCACGATCCATCTTATTAATAAAGGTGGTAATCGGTGTATCACGTAATCGACAGACTTCCATTAACTTAATAGTCCGTGCTTCAACACCCTTTGCCGCATCGATCACCATCAAAGCCGAATCAACCGCGGTTAATGTACGATAGGTATCTTCAGTAAAGTCAGCATGGCCCGGTGTATCCAGCAAGTTCACCATGCAGCCTTCATATGGAAATTGCATCACCGATGTCGTCACCGAGATACCGCGCTGTTTCTCAAGCTCCATCCAATCCGATGTGGCATGGCGTGCCGCTTTACGGCCCTTGACTGTTCCAGCCAATTGAATCGCACCACCGAATAACAGCAGTTTTTCTGTTAACGTGGTCTTACCCGCATCCGGGTGAGAAATAATCGCAAATGTTCTTCGTGGGTACTGTGTTGTCATGCCGCGCAGTATGCCATACCCACCCAATGGCGTAAATAGCACAGCATTTAACCGGCAGGTCAAATTTAACACATTGTATTTTTGGACTTTTTAGATGTTTGGTATATGATATTTGTGGGAGTAGAGTGAGGAGGTGTGTCGTGAAATCAATACTATTCGTATTAGGCTTATGCCTATTCGCTCCATCATTCGCCGCTCAACCCATACTGGGGCCTGTTACACCAGACAGCCATGCTGCAAATGCCGGCATCATCATTTTCCAAGACCTAGACAGCCGCATTAACGGAACGGTAACCATGACTTCTGCCTCATTAGAATATTTTGAAGGCACTAAAAATGGTGACTACTGTAGCACACCCAACCTACACACCCACCTACTAAAAGGACAATACACCTTTACATTAAGGAATGGCCTGTTCGCCTACCAACTTAATCCAACACCTATCTATAAATCTTTCCTACCACCCGATGGCACACCGATCACTGACGTACATTGCCTTGAATTTATTATTCAGAGTGGTGACCATACCTTTACCCCACAGGTGGTTGCTTTCAATATTGACTGCAGCCAAAACCAACAATGCATCGCGACCAGCGCTGCCGAAACTGTGGTGGTAAGTTAATATGAATACATACGATGCAGTGACAAAAAAAACCTGGCATATTCCACAAACTAAAAAATTAAAACCACACCACACACTCAGTGGCTCGACAGCAGCATTAGATGAAAGCTCTAAGTTTATATCAGGGGATTGTGTGGGCAGACCCGTCAATTAATGACCTCGACATAAATAACAACTATCAAAAATACAAATCGCTTGAGATTACCCGCAGATATAATAAAAGCAGCTTTAGCTGTGCGGTAAGGTCAAACGAAAAGGGGTTATAGAAAGAAGGCGTTTATAGGGCATAAATAACGACTTTCTATAACCCCTTTTCGTTTGAGATTACCCGCAGATAAAGCTGCGTCAGATAGCCTTGCGCATCATGAACCAACCTGCTATAGCAAAGATCATTGTCGGCAACATCGCCGCCAACCACGGTGGAAATTGATACACCAAACTAAACGGTCCAAAAAATTGGTTTAGCATATAGAAACCGAAACCAATTAGAATTCCCATGGTAATACGATACCCCATGGTGGCATTACGCAAGGAGCCAAAGATAAACGGCACACCCAAGCAAATCATCACGATGGTAGTCAGTGGCTGCACTAGGCGTTGCCAAAATGCAAAGGCGTATTGATCGCTATTTAAGCCATAGCTATGACGATAACGAATATTTTCAAATAGCTTAACAATTGAAGATTCACTGGGGTCTTGACGACTCATCTCAACTAATTTCGGATCAAAATTTAAATTCAGATCTAATTTTTTTAAATGCTTGGTTGTCACTTTATCAGCACCGATGGTGGTTACTGCAGGTTTAATCAAATGCCATAACCCATTAACCAATAAAGCATGCGGAGCGACAATCACTTTCTTTAAGCGATGCTCATCATTAAAATCATATTGAGTAACCCCACTGATGCGTTTTGGGTTATCCACTTGATCGATATGCACAAAGCGACTGTCTTGCTTCATCCAAATGTGTTGCAGTGCTGTATAACCTACCACATTACCCATCGCTGATGATTTAAAGCGTTCGGCAAAGTTAAACATTGACGGCGCGATAAATTCGCCAATAATGGTTACAAATACCATCATGACAAATGCCGCACGCACCACCGCCCACGTGAGCTTTGCTTTAGAAACGCCGGCAGCACGCATCACCACCAACTCATTATTAGAGGCTAGTCGACCCAAACCTAACAAACTACCCAACAATCCTGCCATTGGAAATAACTGGTATAAATCTGCTGGCAGCGTCATTGGCACATACATCAACGCTTGAAACATACCATAATTCTTCGAACCTATATCACCCAGTTCACCGATAAACTGCACAAAGCTTTCCACACCCAATAAAATTAACACCACCATGCAGGTAGAGCTGATCACCACTCGCGCAATGTAATTATCGAGTATTCTCATCCGCCCACCTTAAGCCAGCTTGGCATCCATTGCCTATGCCCATAAATAAACCGCCACACTAAGCCAATCCCCAGCAATAGCATTAAGCCGTGCAACCACCACAAACCTAGCAATGTACTGACCGTGCCTTGCTCAATCCACGCTCGACCCACGAACATTAAATCGGCGTAAATGATGTAAATTAAAATCGCAGGGATCAATTGCACATAGCGGCCATGGCGCGGCTTAGTATAACTGAGTGGCACAGCCATTAATGCGAACAGCCAAACAGATATCGGCATGGCTAAACGCCATTGCAGCTCTGCTGCGGCATCTTTATCACCTGCTGGCATATGACGCAAGTGACTGGTCGACATGTATTTAACATCACTTCCTGCGGATGGTTTAGCATGTGTAATGCGCAAACCGTATTTATCATAACGAACGATTTGATAATCATTTTGGCCTGGTGTACCAATGCTGCGATAACCTTTATTAAACACTAAAAACATATCGCCAGTTTTACTGTTTTTTTCTTCATAGGCTTCATCAGCTGTCACCAAGTCCCAGTTGTTATCACTATCAGCACTCTTTGTTTTATTTGCCATAAATACATCAGTCATCACTTTATGGTTATTACCCACTTTTGCGGCATAGAATGTCCAATCACCTTTTTTACCTATCGACTGAAAACGTCCTGGCAACATTTTTTCTAAAGAAGCCGTAGCCAACGCTCGCTCTAATACCTGCGTGCGATACCACTGCACTTTTGGTTCTGCCCACAGCATCAACACCGCTACCACAATGGCGATCCCGGTGGCGAATATCATAGCCATCATCAATAGTTGTAAGCGACTAATGCCACAAGCAGTCATAACGGTCATTTCATGATCGACGTACAACCGCCCAAACGCCATGATGACGCCAATAAATAAACCTAAAGGTAAAAGGAATCCCAATAATAATGGCACTTGCAACGCCATTACTTGCATTACCGCTGTCATGGTAATTTGCCCACTGGCCGCATCGTTCAGATAGTGAACAAACTGATTCATAATCAGGATAACCAGGAACACTAAAGTGGTAGCCAACAGGCTACCCAACACTTCTTTACACAAATAACGAAAAATTATCACTGACAACTCGCGATTCTTATGGAAAAATAGGCGACTGACTCCATTGTAATAGAATGACAATATCATGCAACAAATCGATTTCTATATTTTAAACACCGAGGGTGGCGAAAGCTGCAGGATGTTTCTGTACTCCCTGTGCCAAAAGGCCTTTAACCAAGTTCACAACCTGGATATAACGACCGAATCTGCTGAACAAGCGAAGCAAATCGACAACATGCTCTGGCAGGCACCGCCAGAGAGTTTCTTGCCTCACCATATAAATAAGCAACAACCGCAACAAATAAACATAAGAACATTAAACACACTTGATAAATCAGCCGATTTGTTGCTTAATTTGTCACCAGAACTAAATGACGATAATACCCACTACCAACGGATTTTACAGTGCGTATTTGATCGAGCGGATCACAAACAGCAAAGCCGCCAACTGTACAAAAAAATGCAAGCGCTAGGATGGCAAGTGAAAACACATAACATAACGGTATAGAACATTTTATGGAACCATTAGCAAAGACCTACGAGCCAAGTGCAATCGAATCTCACTGGAGTGACGTATGGCAGCAACACAACTACAGCCAACCATCCGGTCAAGGTAACCCCTATTGTGTTATCTTACCGCCGCCCAATGTTACCGGCAGCTTGCACATGGGGCACGGCTTTCAACAAACGTTAATGGATATCTTGGTTCGCTATCACCGCATGAAAGGTGATAACACCTTATGGCAGGTCGGCACCGACCATGCAGGCATCGCCACTCAGATGGTAGTCGAACGCCAACTCGCCGCCAGCAATATCAGTCGCCATGACCTCGGTCGAGAAAAATTTATTGATAAAGTATGGCAATGGAAAGAGCAGTCCGGCGGCACAATCACCAATCAAATGCGCACCCTCGGCACATCAGCTGATTGGTCACGCGAACGTTTCAGTATGGATGACGGCTTATGTGACGCCGTAAAAAATACCTTTGTGAAACTGCACGAGCAAGGTTTGATTTACCGCGGCAAACGCTTAGTCAATTGGGATCCAAAATTTCATACCGCCATTTCTGATCTTGAGGTGATCAACAAAGAAAGCCAAGGCCATATGTGGCATATAAAATACCCACTAAGTAATGGTTCTGGTCATTTAATTGTTGCCACGACACGACCTGAAACTATGTTGGGCGATAGCGCTGTGGCGGTACATCCCCATGATGAACGCTATCAAAACTTGATCGGTGAAACGATTAAGCTTCCGCTAACCGAGCGTGAAATTCCCATCATCGCTGATGAATACGTTGATCCAGAATTTGGTTCCGGCTGTGTGAAAATCACACCGGCGCATGATTTTAATGATTACGAAGTGGGTAAACGTCACCAATTACCGCTCATTAATATCATGACCATCGACGCACACTTAAATGATGATGTGCCTGAAGCTTATCGTGGACTGGAACGTTTTGCGGCGCGTAAAAAAGTCGTCGCCGATCTTGAAGCTTTAGACTTAATGGAAAAAATCGATAACCATACCCTGCAAGTACCGTATGGTGATCGCTCCGATGTCGTCATCGAACCATTATTAACCGATCAATGGTATGTAAAAGCCACCGAGATGGTACAGCCCGCTATTGATGCTGTAAAAAATGGTGAGCTTCAATTTATTCCTGAAAACTGGGGTAAAACTTATTTGCAATGGCTGGAGAATATTCAAGACTGGTGCATTAGTCGGCAACTGTGGTGGGGGCATCGTATTCCAGCTTGGTATGATGACGAAGGCGAAGTATATGTCGGCCTTGATGAAGCTGACGTCCGCAGTAAATACAAAATTACTGATGAGGTAACGCTAACCCAAGATGAGGACGTATTAGACACCTGGTTCTCAGCCTCGTTATGGCCATTTGCCACTTTAGGCTGGCCCGAAAAAACACCCGAACTCGAGACTTTCTACCCCACCTCTGTATTAGTCACCGGCTTCGATATCATTTTTTTCTGGGTAGCACGCATGGTAATGATGGGCATGCACTTTATGGGCAAGGTTCCGTTTAAACAAGTGTATATCACCGGATTAATACGCGATAGCCACGGCCATAAGATGTCGAAATCAAAAGGTAATGTGCTTGATCCGCTGGATGTTATCAACGGCATTGAACTTGACCCGCTATTAGAAAAACGCACCGCGGCCATGATGCAACCGCAAATGATTGAAAAAATCAAAAAGCAAACGCGCAAAGAATTCCCCGAAGGCATTGCTGCATATGGCACAGATGCATTACGCTTTACATACTGCGCACTAGCCAATACGGGCCGCAATATCAGCTTTGATATGGGCCGCGTTGAAGGTTACCGAAATTTTTGTAATAAAATTTGGAACGCCTCACGCTTTGTTATGATGAACATTGAAGGCCACAGCTTACATGAAGCATCACACGACGACTTATCATTAGCAGACCGCTGGATTATCAGTGAAATGCAGCACACCATCAACAAACTGGAAAAAGCGATTACCGAATACCGCTTTGATCGCGTTGCCAATACGATTTATGAATTTATTTGGAATGAATATTGCGACTGGTATGTTGAGATGGCCAAAGTCACTTTATATGATGATAACGCCACTGAAGCCGCTAAAAATGCTACACGACATACATTAGTTAGCATACTGGAACAAGTCATGCGTCTCGCCCACCCCATAATGCCATTTATTACTGAAGCTATTTGGCAACAGCTGAAAGACCTGCTAGGAATTAACGGCGATAGCATCATGATACAACCTTTTCCACAAGTCGATGAATCACTGATTGATATCGCTGCAGAAAAAAACATAAACTGGCTAAAGCAATTAATCACAGCCATTCGCAACGTGCGCGGCGAAATGAATGTGGCACCAAGCAAACAGATCGATATCATTTGTAAACACTGCAGCAACGACGATTGTCATTGCCTTGAGCACTGCCACGATTTAATTTGCTCACTAGCACGTGTGGCCTCTATATCTCAATCAGATAAAGAAATACCCGCCAGCGCCTCCAGTCGAATTGGCGATATGGAGCTGCATATCCCACTAGCCAACCTGATTGATAAGGACGATGAACTTAAACGCTTACAGAAAGAAATCGACAAACTCAATAAAGACATTACCAAATACAGTAATAAGCTGAATAATGCTAACTACACCGAAAAAGCCCCAGCCGCTGTTGTCGAAAAAGAACGCGAACGTCTAGCACAAGCCGAAAAAGATTTAACACACGTTCATGAGCAAGTAGAGAAAATCAGCGCACTGTAAGATGAGCCTAGATGCCGGATCAAGTCCGGCATGACAAAAAAGCTCAAACAGAATAAGCCACATCATCTCCTGGCGCTTCGGGAGATGTAGCTGCTGGTACTGCTAGCTTAGCCTCAGGAACCGTCTTTGCCTCTGGCACTGCTTTTGCTTCTGATACAGCGGTCGAAGCCGATCTTGCACACGAAGCTCTCAGCTCCTTAATCGCCGTATAGGCCTTATAACCTCCCCCAGCTAACAACAATACGCCCAACGGCAACAATGGGTTAAACTCACGGGCAAGCTGGTTTTCTTTATCACATAAAGCATTCAAAGCAAAACTGGCGAGTACTGATGCAGCCGCTAAAGGCAGATAGCCTAAAGCAAACGACTGTCGCATACCCATACCCGGCGGTTCTTCAGAATTAATTGAATTAAACAAAACACAACAGCAACACGTTGCAAGTGTCGCTAGCGCATAAGCACCAAAAGTCACACCGGCTTGTCGTGCAGCTGCGATCCCGGCCAGCGTAAGCGCATCACCCTCACTGACTTCGAGTAAAGCATGGCTATACAATGATCCCACCACATTCATTACAAATGCCACAGAAACTCCTGCCAGTACTGCTTTTTTATTCACACCCATACACTCCCGAGCTTTGCTGTTTAATATATCATCTTTATTAATACGCAGAATAATTGATTCCAAGATAATTTCAAAGTCACTACCCCACTTTAAGCCTCAGTTAAGGAAACAAAGTACAACCTTACCCACACACTCACTTGACCTTACACTATGGTTCAAGGTATATAGTTACAGCAATATAAAGATAAAAGTAATGAGTGTTGAAATGAGAGACCCGATAGCCGAACTAAAAGTAAAACAAGCGCGCCTGCAGTCCACATTAATACAATTAATTCAACAACGTGCACACACAGGAGAGTTTGTTACTGACGGCTTATTACGCATAACGCTTACTCCAGCAGACTATGACAGCATCCTTTCATCAATCCCAGAAGATACAATACCAGCCGCTGATTTACATGCTCTATTTCAAGAGCACCCCTTTGGCGTAGAAGTCAATTTAACCGACGATACCAAGCGCGCAGAAAGCGAGGTCGCCGATAATGTGTTGGACTTAGGGCTGGCCAATCTATATGCCGTGGCAAATGAGAAAATCCCCCCAGGAGATGCTACCGCTTCAACAATCATTAACCGCCTATACCAGCAATACCAACAACAACGGCTCAATCTTCGAGCGCTGCGTATTCCTGAAAAAGACAAGATTAAACGTGCAAACATAATTTATCAACACTTCTTCAACCTAATAGCAACACTGCTACACAAAAGCGCAGGGTTCAAACTTGAAGAATTGCCGAAATTAATAAGCCATTGGATGCAAGATCATCGCAGTGAGCGCGCCAATAGAGACCTCGTTGCTATACATGTCTCTGAAGGCATGGTTATCCCACATGTCCTGTTTAAAACAGCCGGCACTAACATGCACATACAAACATTTCGGCGCTGGTATTTCAGAGATGGCACGCCTACTGTAACAGCAACGGCTCATAACCACCAAGACGAAGTACCTAATTACGCCGCCACAAGCGAAGCAAGCGCCACACTTGATCCTGCAGGCAAACCTGTAGTCAGCGTTATCCATACCGGTGAACAACACGGCAGCCTATCACCAGCAATACATTACGGTGTTGCTCGCCCCTTGTGCGACGAAGACAAACATACCTTGGCATTAAGCAGCTACACCAATATGCAAAGGTTAATCACTCATCACGCCGCTTTAGGTGGTGATAGTGAGACGCCACACGTATATGTCCATCTACTTACTGTTTCTCAAACCATCGGTAGAGTAAACGGTCAAAAATTTCAATTTTTTGACACGCGTGTCGCCGCTTACGCCACGCCTCAAATGATTTACTCTGATTACGGCGTCAACGAGTATCGCGATCATCAGCATAAACACCAAACGGGTGTGAACAGCATGGCGATGATAGCACTGTATGAACAATTTTTAGGTAAAGTTGATGCAATGGAAAGGGACAAGCCCCCGCTTTTTGCTAGCTTACATGACGGCAGAAGCACAAGTGTGTTTTACGAATCATATTTACGCGATAAAGATATCCTAGCCGACAGAGCTAGAAAATATATAACCTCAATTAGCGAACATGCCAAATTAGTAAGGCAGCATAATGAACACAATGCCATTAGACCTACAGAAGAACAACTATCGACAAGCCTAGCAAACCTAGCAGATCAACGAGAAAAAATTAAGCAAGCTGAAACCGCTGTACACGCTAAGGCCAATGCGCTGGCAGATAAAATAAAAACCAACGTCGACAAAGAGGCAATAAAAGCCAGCATTAAAGGGCCACTCCCCGCCGACAGCAGCGAAGCACAAAGATCCCTGCATTATGCTAAACAAGCCATGTTTGTAATCCAGCAATTACGTGAGCTACACACAAGAGACAAACCTCGATCATTGACGAAAGACTCCACCTCATGGATCAACGATGAAGCGAATGGTGTAATACAAGCGTTAATCCAAATTGTAGCAAGCAATATAGGCTTATATTCCAGTTCGGGATGCAAAAGCGCCAATGATCGACAGTACGTAGTTACAGCAACCCTGTCAGCCCTATCAAAAAAAATGTCCAGAGGCGAAGCTATTGCCACCGACGACCTAAAAGCCATGCTAGCCGAACTCAACACACTTCGCCAAAGTGAATATGGCATTAATGCCGGTGCCATTAAAACAGTGCTCGATAATGGCGGCTATCCAAAACCGCGCGGCGGCGAAGCATTTGAACGACTTATCCCTGGACTTGAACGCGCGCAAGCCTGTCGTGCAGCCCATGACAAAGCCTCAAACACCTTCGCCTCACATAAAATAAAAGAAAAAAGAAAAAGCATACTTCCTGACGATGCAACCACTGCACTTCAAATCGCAGTACACAACTCAACGAGTCGCAATACAATAATTAACTTCATACAACCTCTACAAGATTATCTTACCGCACTAACCACCTCAGGTCATGACCATGCTGCTGACCTAGAAAGTGTAATGCATACGATATTAGTTGACGAATTCACCGCACTGGCGGTCCCATTACTTCAAAATATCAAAAATATAGCTACCAATGGCGAACCATTAGGGCATAGGCTGCACCATGTGCTGGTTCTATTGGATTCTGCAAGCAAAAGCAGCACCTCAACCCCTAATGTTTTTCTAACATGCACACAAAGACTATTAACCTACTGCGTAGGCGATGTCGACACCTACCTACAAACGATAATGGCTGAACCACCAACAGACTATCCTGCACAGGTTGAGTGCATTATTAAACACAGGCTATTGGTCGATAACCCTGTCTTATCTGTCGTCGGCGCTGAACGCACTAGCCATCCTCCTACAGCCACCCATGCTGGTCTATTTTCACATCCGCCCTCAAGCCCTGCCCGGGCGCCACGCCATGTTGAGGAAGTTGATGCAGCTTCTACTGTCGAATTTAAGTAACTCTCTAACTTATGTTAAAGGAAAACCAAATAAATCATCGCCTGCAAGGAAGCATGTTGAACAAAGCAAACTCAATCAAACACCCACTGAGTTATTGACTATAATGACTAGCACTGTCACTGCATAGCTCGTCATGGCAGTACTGATGATAAAAAAGGAAAGAATATGTGCCGATTTGTTGTCTATTTAGGTAAGGTGCCAACCTTGTTATACGATGTCATTATCAGACCCAATAATTCATTAGTCAGCCAAAGCCTACACGCACAAAAAATGGAGCATGTAGTCAATGCCGATGGGTTTGGTGTGGGCTGGTATCAACACAGCATCGACAATGAACCTGCTAAATTCAAATCGACGCAACCGGCCTGGAACGATAAAAACCTACACTCCATGGCGAGTAAAATGATGTCAACATGTTTTATGGGCCACGTACGTCGCGCCACCAATGGAGATGTATTCCTCAGCAATTGCCACCCGTTTTCATACCAACAATATTTGTTTTGTCACAATGGTAATATCGACGATTTCATCAGTATTCAACGCCACTTACGGCGCCTTCTCAAAGATGAGATCTACCATAATGTTTTCGGCCAAACTGACTCAGAGCATTTTTTTAATTTAATGATGAATCATTTTTTTACGTTAGATCAGGGCGATTTTTTAGAAAAGGCCTATCAATGTTTTCAGTATGGCATCAAAGAGGTACTGGGGTTGCAACGAAAACATGCTAGCTGTGAATCATCGAAACTCAATACCGTACTCACTGATGGCAAGCAACTCATGGCCACACGCTACGCATCTGTTGATCCTGAAAAAGAATTATCACTGTATTACAGCGAAGGAAAACCTATTAGCGCGCAAGGCAACCATCCCCTGCTAGCATTTGACGACACAAACCCTCAAGCAATTATCGTCGCCTCCGAACCACTCAGCGAATACGCCGATTCCTGGCGTGAAGTGCCACCGAATCACGCGTTATTAATTGATAATAATCTTTCGATTGATTTAAAGCCTCTGTAATCTTCCTAGCCATGCTTTAAATAGCCATTAATCATATGCTTATATAAATATTAGATTTAATAATGCCTTAATCTCAGCGCAGTAATATACTCCATATATAAATATCTGGTAAATTTGCAATGCGTGACACTGATGTAAATACTATTCGACTCAAGCTTTTAAATGCCATTCAAGCAAAGAGACATGAGGAAAGGATAAAGACACTATACGACCTACCGATCATCATTCAAATGCGCAATCAACTAATATGTTACCTGCAAACAAGGGAAAAGCTCGAACAGCAAGAGCGTCAATTTATAGACTATGGTGACATCCTAGTTGTCACCTCTAAAGGTGACCCGACACTATACCTCAACCAAAAAGTGCATTTTAATGGTGACACTAAAGCGCCACTTGTCGAATGCCGTGAATTTTGCTTAAAACAACTTCAGTACCATAATCGCAGCGACCGGTCAGCAGCGACTACGGCATCATCACACGATCAGCCTATAGGCTATAACGATCTTTTTTCAACCCCGGAACAAATAGCTGAAACCTTTACGTCAGAAACCTATAACAGTGCCGCTGCAATGGCATGCGCCAGCCAAGGTATTACAGCATCAACGCAAGGTAATGGCATCGGGATGGCACTACACCATTTGTGTAAAAATCTACCGAAAAACGCCGAGAAGTTAATGACACTAAACTCCGGGATTCACATGATGTCGATTGTAGTTAAACACAGAACTGACGGCTTGGTCATTATTAAATTTTACGACCCCTATCACACGGGGCTTCATTTAAAATTGATATTAAAAAATACTGGCACACTGCAGCAAATAACGCTACAACATTTATCAACACCCACCTGGAAGCATTCAGGCACAAGCTCACACGAGATGAAATCCTACTTTAGAAGCTGCAAAACACTTTCATTACTAGAGTATACCGACCTACCACGATTAACGCGTCACGGTGAATCTGAGATTTTGCTGTTACATGCTACCTCCGACCTAAAGGAAAAAGCAGAACAGTTAAATATCGCTTTAGCGAGCGGCTATACCACCACCGTTATCGAATTAACGGATGAGTTTTTAGACATGGACGCGACAGAAGCATTTAATGGATTAAGCCATAAAAACAACGCAAACACAGCTGGATTTTATCTCGCCTGCAGCAATGGAAATACAAAAACTGTCGCCATATTCACACGAAAAATTTTAAATAGCCACACACTATCTGAATCGGATAAACGCTTAATCTTACAAAGTAATACTTTAAGCTCATCATCTGACGATATCACATTCAGTGCAGCTCAAGTGGCATCATTTTACCAAAGACATGATACACAATTAGCATTCATTGCAGAGATATTAAGTGCCCGTTCCTCTAAGTGCTATACACATACACCTACACTATTCTCAACGAGAAACGCAGACACAGACACAGACACTGTACTAGGGGACGGCGAAGCGCCCTATGAAGAAGCTGGGATACGCTTTAAGTGATAAGTCTTAATCATATGCGACCACAAATTCAACGTATGTTTAAGCTCTTTATTGGCTTGCTTAATGCGTTGGTGATAATCTGCAATCGATACTTTATATTCATCAACCTTATCTTTGGTATAGTCAATTGATGCTTTTTGTAACTGCTTATATTTAGACGTTACATCAGCCAACTGCTTTTCCAAATCTTCAATATGCTTGCTGACTTCCATCACTTTATCTTTTAATGGTAAGACCAGTTCGCTTAACTGCTCCATAAACGAAGAGCTTTGCGCGGCTTTAGAAGCCAATAAACGGCTCTCTTCTTGGCGCATACGGTATTGAATGATTTTTTGATCACTAACACGTCTTAATTCTTTAGCACAACCCATCCAATGCATGGCACGAATTAACCATTTAGCTGGGTCATAGTGAAAAAAGCGCACACCATTACGGTAATCTAATGGGAACTGATGATGGAAGTTATGAAAACCTTCACCATAAGTCACTAAAGCTGTAATCCAGTTATCACAAGCTGTTTGCTTATCAGAGTACGTTTTCTTACCAAATACGTGGCAAATTGAATTAATGCAAAAAGTCACTTGCTCATTAAAGGCAATACGTAACGCACCACCAATAATTAAACCACCTAACCAGTCACCCCAGAATACACCAGCGATAACCATTGGCAGTACAAAGCCAGACAAAATAGCGATAGGCACATAGAAGGTATGCATAATGGATAACATACGATCAGCCTTTAAATCTTCAACGTTACTAAAATCACGCTTCTCATTATCTAGCACAAATAACCAACCCATATGCGCATGCCAAAAGCCTTTCTTAATGCTGTATGGGTCGCGATCTGTGTCAGTATACAAATGGTGATTTCTATGATCAGTACACCACTCTAAAACACTGCCTTGAAATACTGATCCACCCATCAATGCGGCAATAAATCGAACAATCCAGTTACCTTTATATGCGCGGTGTGAAAATAACCGGTGGTAACCAGCGGTAATCGCTACACCACTGATATAGGTATATATTCCAGCCATGGTCCACGTTTGCCAATGCATTTGGTGGTCAACCGCTAACCAAATCGTGCCGGCAACGCCGACGATTGGCACTAATGATAAAAAGATAAGGTTAACCCAGTTGATTCGTTTTAAAAGACTCATTTATTCGTTCCATTTTGACGTTTAGTGCAGTCTAACACAGGCCTAACGTTGCCACCAGGCGATATCCGCTAATCAAGTAATAGGTTATCCAACCGGCTTATTTGGTTAAGTTTATCCAATGTTAACAAGCGTTTAAATCAATAACTTATATTATTCTAATGCAATGGATACTGATCCTGTCACGCATAACGTAAACCACCAACAATATCACACGAACGCAATGAACATGATGTTCATTTTGCACATAAAAACAACGCTATAAGACTTGATTACAGCACTTCAGTACTATATTATGCGCATAAATTAGACATACGGGGAAGAGAGAATATCATGAAATTAAGTTCATTTATTAAACAATGCAAAGACAACGCCAATAGTCCAAAAGCAGAAGAGAGTGCCTTCACCTTAAAGGAAAACCTCGTCTTAAGTTTTCAAAAGGAAGATAGCAACTATATTATTTTTGCCCACAACAAAACCGGTGCACTTGATGCACTTGCAATGTTAATTGATCGAGTGGAAATGGCTGCCGGAACAAAAGAAAGCTTTTCACTACAAGCCAAATTAGTACAAGAAATCACAGAAGCCTTCTTGAAGGGCTATCCGGAGCAAAGCCAAAAGCTAAGCACAAGCGACAAAGCAGCGCTTACCAAACAGCTCACCAGTGCCACCACAGCCGCATTAATGCTGCCAAGCATTAAAACAATGAATCCACTCATGCTATTCAGTAGTTCACACAGTGTTGTCAGTGGTTCAAGTACAGCCGTAACACCAACAACTCCATCATCACGTAGCCTCTAACCGAGCTACGTGAAAGCGAAGCATTAATAAATACAGGGAGCTAGCCATTGTTAGCAAAAGATTTCAGTGCGCATGCTGCAGGAGGCCAGACGGAATTTGCAGCAGACAGCACTATAACGAGCATTGCCGTAGGCGATGGTGGTCGCACAGGTGCACGGGTGGAACTGAAAAATAACCATGGGCAGCTAAACCAATTAGCCAGAACGTTAGCCCATGATAAATCATTAGCCGCCACTACCCTAATGGCTGCTACCATCATCATGGATGGTTTTCATACTGACACTCCTCTCGCCTTTAATATATTCCGCAAAAAATTGAGTAGCAGCCCATTTCGAAATATTAATCATAAAAATCTTGAGTTCTTTTTTGATATGCATGATTCTCGCTATTTTACTGACAGTGATCGCGCTCGCAGCACAGAGCAAAGACTGAGAAATTTATTATGCCAAAAGGCATTGCACCACCTTGGCTTTAGCATCTCGAAAGAAGCTCAACCTACAACTTACCAAATGCTCAAAGAATTATTTGCCTGTCGTCAGTTTGCTCACCTTAAAGGTATTGGCCTGCCAATACCCGCCAGTGGCAAACTATTCACCGCTGATGAGCTGCATACCACCCTATTGAAATTACAGCAATATGGCAAATACTTACAGGACTCAATCAATAACTACTCGAAAAAAAGCAGCCCCAAAGCACTGAAACAATACGCCATCATGCGTACCATACAAAAAGGCTACCATTGGTTATTAGCGCAATACATGGTGCTAGCCGATTCAATAGAACACGAGCCCACTGTTCAATTTTCTGTTGACTCAATGAGCCAACTGCTCAGCAGGCCACTTGATCTGTGGCACGATGAAGCATTCGTGGCTACTGTTTTGGATCGCCTTAAACCCGCCAGTAGAGCAACAGCAGGCTATGGTGCAGCAGCAGCTGCCGCCGGCTTAATGGCAGCACCCGCAGCAGCTGCCACCACCGTAACAACCAGTCTACTGTATACTAATACCGTCTATGACGAATCCGCATTAGTGCCTGAAACCAGGCCGCGAAGCCATGCAGTAACACCAACAAAATAAATAAACCGGAGACGGAAATGAGACAACCGAATTTTAATTTTATAGACTTCAAGAAAGCTGTTAGAGCGTCTGCGGATTTCAGAGATGCAGATGAGCCAGACCTCGCTTTCATTGATGCTAGCACCATCGTCACTTTGAAAACAAATCTAAGAACAAGAGTAATATTAAACCTTCACGGCCAAGTAACACGGCTCGCTCAACTACTCTGGAGCGCAGAGAAAATCAACTTCGCCAGTGATCGCATGGAGAGAGCCGATATAGAAATTTCACGCCTCATTATCACGCTAGGCCTGATGGATATTTTTTCAGAACTCGATAAACCACAATTTAAACGTGTGCAGGGAATGCTTCGTAAAAGTGAGCCCTTTCATAACATCGACGTGGATGATGATTCATTTCATTACACCAAAGATTACGATGGCCGATTCCATTTTACAGATCATAATTCAGACTCAGACAAGACTCGCTACTTGTTCTATAGTGCACTTAAAGCGGCCTTACCTGATCTACTACCAGACTCTTCGACTCAGAACGCATTCGCCTGTAACCAGTTCGCCCACCTTAACGACCTAAAAGTACCAGCAACTGGCTATGAATTAAACATTGACCAGGTGCATGACGCCCTAACAAAATGCAGCATAGAGCATGACTTCTTGCTTAAAGCAAAACAACACTACACAGAAAAACAAGTTAAAGAAAGAACCAAAGGGGGGAAACACAAACCGGGTGAATCACTGTCTGAAACCGATAAAAAACTGGATACCGTCAATACAATTTTGACTGGCTGCGAATTATTAACCGCACAATATATGGTGTTAGCTCAACAGTTAGCGACTAACTATGCGCTGGCGAGTGAAGCCGGTGATGCCACACTACCCAGCTCAACTAAATTTACTCACACCTCAATGCAACGCTTACAAACAGCTCACACCTTTAGCAATTGGTGTGATGCGGATTATATCCGTATCAATATAAACAGTCTTCGCGACATACGTGATGCTATCGCTCACCACAGAACACTAGCTGAAGCAGGCACCGGTGGCGCATCTGCCAGCGCAGTAGAAACCACCACTGGTGACGCACCAGCCACCCGCCATAGTGCTGCAGTAATTGCACAAGGTGGTTCATTATGGGTAAACCCACTTGATCATCACACAGGCGGAGCTGACACCGGATTACTAGCAACTGCAACAGAAGTAGATATGTCTCCATTATTACCTAGTAGCAGCGGCGGCACTTAAACTAGCTGCTCTGCCCTATCGACATGGGTTTGAGATAACGGCACTTGGTCTGCGTAAACGGTGGCTGTAGAAGGTAGTAGCGGTGTTTTATTTAAAATAATATCTGCCGCTTTTTCCGCCACCATAATAGTTGGCGCATTTAAATTGCCGTTAGTAATGGTCGGGAATATCGAGGCATCCACAACACGCAAGCGCTCAATACCTCTTACCTGACAATTGGAATTGACTACGGCCATCACATCAGACTCGTCACCCATTTTACAAGTACCACAAGGATGAAAAGCACTTTCTGCATTGGCTTGTACCCACTGATCTATGGATTGATCTGATTGTATTCCTTCTGCAGGTTGTACTACGTCACCGCGATAATCATCCATGGCTTGCTGACTAATAATCTGACGCGTTTTACGAATGCAGGCACGCCACGCTTTGCGATCATCTTCATGCTGAAAATAATTAAACTGAATAAACGGCTTAGCGCGCATATCATTCGAATAAATATGAATACGCCCACGACTGCGAGGCTTATTAGGCCCAACGTGCAATTGAAAACCGTGGCCATCAATCGGTTGACCACCATCATATCGCACCGCTGCTGGTAAGAAATGATATTGAATGTCAGGCCACTGGCGATCAGGCGATGATTTAATAAACGCGCATGACTCATAGTGATTAGTTGCACCTAACCCCTTTCTAAATAACAGCCATTTCAAACCAATCTTAGCTTTGTTATACCAATCAAATTTATCATTCAATGTAATTGGTTGTTTGCAACGGTATTGAAAATACACTTCAATATGATCTTGTAAGTTTTCGCCCACACCCGGCAAATCATGCTCCACCTGAACATTAGCAGCTTGCAAGATTTGTGTCGGACCAATACCCGATAATTGTAATAACATCGGCGACGCAATCGCCCCCGCCGATAAAATCACCTCCTTATTAGCATAGATTTTTTGGTGCCTCCCTTGATAAATACACTCAACACCCGTAGCAATTTTGTTTTTAACAATTACTTTTTTAACGAGACTATTTTTTATTACCGTTAAGTTACGGCGATGCAATACCGGCTTTAAATAGGCAGCATAAGTAGAGCAACGAACACCATTCTTAACCGTCATATGCATCGGCCCAAAGCCTTCTTGCTGATAGCCGTTATAATCATCAGTCGTTGGATAGCCTGCTTGCTTTCCTGCTTGAATAAAAGCCTTATATAATGGATTAGTACGCATATTATTGCCGCCACACGTTACCAATGGGCCATGGGCACCACGGTATTCATCATTGCCTCCCTGCCAACTCTCTGCACGCTTAAAATACGGCAAGCAATCGCGATAGCCCCACCCTTTTGCACCCAGCTGTTGCCACTGATCAAAATCGTGTGCATTACCTCTCACATACACCATGCCATTAA
This sequence comes from Coxiellaceae bacterium, assembly GCA_029210045.1. Classification (GTDB taxonomy): domain Bacteria; phylum Pseudomonadota; class Gammaproteobacteria; order Coxiellales; family Coxiellaceae; genus JARGNX01. The sequence goes on along the minus strand of JARGNX010000001.1, from coordinate 128,993 downwards.
TAGATGATGTACCACCCAGCACTTTTCCGCGCGGGCAAATTAATACGCGATTATTTAAATAAGGCTCTGGTTGCGACTCATAGCCCCAGTTATATTTTTCCATGTTCATAGGATATGACAATGCGGCTGGCATTTTTATGTATAGACTTTTGTCACTACCACCCGCTTCAATTAATAGCACACGGTATTGACCTGAACTGGTTAATCGATTTGCTAATACACAGCCAGCTGAACCGGCACCAATAATGATATAGTCATAACTTGTTTGCATTGATAAAAAACTCCCTTTAAAAATCCCCTATGCATAGAACCCTCACATCGATAGCAAGGTAACTCCAATTACCGATAATAGAATACCAATTCCTTGCCTTAATGTAATTGCATCATGCAAAAAGATTAAATTAAATAACACCGTCGCTAAGGGATAAATCGAAGTGAGTGGCACAACAATGCTAGCATTACCACCGCGATGCAAAGAAATTAACAGAAATAAACCACCCAAGCCGGTTGCTAAACCCACCAATAAGCCATAAACCACACCGCGATTGGCAAGACTGTGCACACTTAAACTTGGCTTAAAACCAATAAAAGCCAACGCAACTAAACCAACAAAAAAATAACCCACGGCGGAACAAAATAAAACAGAATTTGCACTGATATGGCGCGCTGCGAGGGCATTAAATACCCCCCAAAAGGAATAGGTGATCAACGACAAAAATGCCCACACCAACCATGCATAAGATGAAGTCATGATATGACTGTATCATGCTTTTATAACACTTTCATAAAGATTCGTGGTGAGCCATCAGCTGTTCGCGAAAGAAGCTAATCACCCGGTGCGGCATCCAAAAAATAGGACTCCAAGGCTTGCCACCAACAAACCCCACATGACCACCGAATGGTGTGATCTCCATGGTAGCAAAAGAGGATATATCTGCCTTTCCGGGCACGCATTCTTTGGGAATAAATGGATCATCTAGCGCGTGTAAAATTAATGTAGGTAATTCAATTTGTGGCAACAACGGTTTGCAACTGCATTGAGCATAATAATCATCAGCACTGTCGAAATCATAGATATCTGCTGTTATTTTATCATCAAACTCACGCAGCGTTTTAATGTCTTTAATTTCACTTTCGGTAATAGCAAAATTATGACCAGCCTTCATTTTTTGTACTAATTTACGGCTTAAGCTCGTGGTAAGGCGCAATTGATATAAGGGGTGCATAAAATCAGAAGTCATACCCAAATCAAAAGGTACCGAAATGGCTGCTGCCGCTACTAATTGTGATGGGTACTTTTTCTCTGCGACATATTTTAATAAAATATTCGCACCCAATGAGAAACCTATCGCCATCATTTGAGTATGTGGATAACGCTTGGCTAAGTTACGCAAAATGTAGTCAAGGTCGTTGGTATCACCACTATGATAGGAACGCCTTAGTCGATTAATACGGCCACTGCATCCTCGAAAATGCATGACTAATACACGCCACCCTTGAGCAACAAAATCATCAATGCTGGACTGAATGTAATGTGAGCTGACTGACCCTTCAATGCCGTGCAACATGATCAATAAAGGGCCGTGCACACCACCGGCCCAACAGCAATCGATGAAATCGCCGTCTGGTAGATTAAATTCTTCCCAACGGATTTTGGATTTAGCATTTGGACTAAAGACGGCAGGAAAACAAGTTTGCACATGTGGATTTCGATTCCACTTACTGATCACAAAACTTTTAAAATCCTTCTTTAATATTGGTTTAGACATCTGTTTACTCCGAAACCAATGGTGCTTGAATCCGTTTCAAACCACCAACAAATGAATACATTACCGGCACCACCACTAATGAGAAAAAAGTACCGCACAGCAAACCACCGATAATCACCAATCCAATCTGGTGTCGCCCTATCGAACCTGGCCCTGAGGCCAACGCTAATGGTAATGTACCAAATACCATCGCAGCTGTTGTCATTAAAATCGGGCGCAATCGGATGGTCGCACCCTCCATTATAGCAGAGCGCAGATCATGTCCTTGGCGACGCAGGTCATTGATAAATTGTGTAATTAGTATACCGTGCTTGCTGATCAAACCAATCAATGTTATCACTCCAATCTGCGAATATAGGTTAAATGTACCACCACCAATTTTCAAAAATAGCAGAGCTCCTACGATACTAAATGGGACTGCAATCAAGATAATCAAGGGGTCTAAGAAGCTACCAAATTGCGCGGCCAAGACTAAATAAATAAATATAAACGACATCATCACCAACCCAAACATGCTTCCTGATGACTGTAAAAACTGCTCAGCCTTACCTGAAAAAGATGTTCGAATATCCGGTGTAAGTACTGACGGCGTTATCTGCTGAATGTAATTAACCACATCACTTTCGGTATAACCCGGAGCTAATCGAGCCGTCACATAGCCAGAACGCATACGGTTAAAATGGGTTAAACTGCCTTGGCGAATAGTTGGACTCACCGTAATTAAGCTGGAAACAGGCACCATGCTGGAGCCGCCATCGCTATTTGCCGCACTTCGAACATAAAGCTTATTAACACCACTAAAATCCTGCAAATCCTTTCGTTCCATCTGCACAATCACCTGGTAACTGCGGTTACCTGACTGCACATCCGACCAGTGGTTACCGCTCATCATCGCACTCACGGTATCCGCCACATCCTGAATATTGACACCCAACACAGCAGCCAAATCTCGGTTAATTGTGATAGCATATTCTTGTGCATTGTATTTTAAATTGGTTTGCACGTCCTGAACTCCTGGATATGCATTTAACTTAGCCAGCGTTGCATCGATGGACGGTAATAAATCTTTATAGTCACGTGCCGTTAAAAAGTTATAGGTGATGTCAGAACCTTGCTCACCATAGCTAATGATATCGGGAATGAAAGCAGATGCATCAACACCGGGTATGCGAGCGATTAAAGGGTTTATTTTTTTTAATAACTCAGCTGTGGTTTGTTTACGCTCACCCCAAGGTTTCAGTGTGACTCCGATATTCGCACCGCTCGATCCAATTTGATTCACCACCTTTACAATATCAGGAAATTGCTTCAGAATTTTTTCGACTTCCGCCATGTAACGTAAGGTGTATGTCAAATTTGCGCCGGTAGGTGCTGTTACGCTGACATTAAAATAACCAAAATCTTCTTTGGGTAAAAATTCCGATGAAAGGCTCGCGAACAACGCCCAACCGCCAAGTGCTATCGCTACCAATGACAGCAACACAATATACCGCGCCTTCAAACAGGTACTCAATAATGCTTGATAAGCTTTAGTCAACCAACCAAAGACACGGTCAATTTTATCGGCGAATTTATTTTGCTGTTGGCCAGGCACTAAAATACGCGAACACATCATTGGAGATAAAGTTAAGGCTACAAATGCTGAGATCACCACAGCACCTGCTAATGTAAAGGCGAACTGTTGAAACAACACCGCTGTAAAGCCTTGTACCATACCAATCGGTGCGTATACCGCAACCAACGTCAAACCCATAGCAATGACAGCACCAGTAATTTCTTTGCTGCCTTTTAACGCCGCATCCATCGGTGACATGCCCTGCTCAATATGACGATGAATATTTTCCATCATGACAATCGCATCATCAACCACCAGACCAATCGATAACACAATCGCAAGCAATGACATCATGTTTATGGAAAAACCGAGCACATATATAAATCCAAATACGCCGATCAAGCTCACCGGTATGGTGACGATAGGCACCAACGACGCACGCAATGAACCTATAAATAACATCACCACCAAGATCACCAATATAACGGCTTCTGTGATCGCCTTAAACGTTTCCCCCACCGATGACTGCAAAAATTGTGAAGCATCAAATACTACACTCATCTGCATACCCGGTGGTAAATTTTTCTTAACTTGCTTCAAAGACTGGCGTATTTCTTTTGCAACAATTAAAGGGTTTGCTGACTGCAGCGGTTTAATCCGCAGCATAATGCCCTCTTGACCATTAATCAGCATCGGTGATTCAGTTAAACTACGACTACCCAACTTAACCTGCGCAATATCTTTTAGCCTTACCGTTCCAATGGATGTATGCGAAATAATAATATTAGCAAATTGGCTAGCATTTTTAAGTTGTGTATTCGAGACGATACTGTAATTACGGTCAGGCTCTTCAATATAACCAGCGGGGAAATAAATGTTATTAGCGGTTAGCGCTTTTTTTACATCATCAACCGTAACATTCTTCGCTGCCATTTCTTGTGAGTTGAGCCAAATCCGCATCGCATAATCACTAGCGCCCTTGATGCTGACCTGACCCACACCATCGAGCTGACGAAATACCGGCTGAATATAGGACTCAGCGTAATCACGAATCTCTTTGGATGTGCGGCTCTTATCAATAATACCAATATCCATCAATTCGGGGCCTTTTACACCGACAGTAATACTGGGTGCATCGGCATCCGATGGTAAGTATTGACGTTGCCCAGATACTTTATCTCGCACCTGCGCGGCTTCCGATTCAAAATCACCGCCCAATCGAAATTGAACGCTAATCGAACTACCACCCGTCCAACTATTTGAACTAATAGACTGTATGTTGTTTACGCCCGCCACTGCATTTTCTAAGCGCGTTGTTATTTGCGACTCCATTAACTCAGCACTCGCGCCTTGATAATGGGTATAGATGCTGACGACCGGTAATGTCAACTTGGGGAAAAATAATAATTCCAAACGATTAAAACCTACCACACCCAATACGACCAACACCAAGCTCAATACAATGGCTAGCACAGGTTGACGTATACACAGTTCAGGTAACTTCAAAATTAACTACCACTATTGTTACTACTAATAATCACCGTACTACCATCTTGCAGTTTTTGCAGACCTGCAGTCACGACGGTGTCGCCCAGTTTTAGTCCTTTGGTTATTTCAACCATACCTTTTTGTCTGTTACCGGGGGTTACATAGTTTTTCACTACTTTTTTACCAATCACTTTGTATACGTAATAACCTTTGATATCTGCACTAACCGCTATTTCAGGAATCACCAACGCATCATTGTTAACGCCTATTTGTTGCTGAACATGACAGAACATACCGGGTGAGAGCTCATTTTTTTTATTCTGCACCAGTGCTTGCACTTGCACTGCCCGACTGATATTGCTAACGGTAGGTGAGATATAATTCACCGTGCCATAGAATGTTTTATTCGGATAAGCATCAACGGTAATTTTTACCAACTGACCGGTTTGTAAGTGAGAAATTTTAGATTGCGACACATTAAAGTTAACACGCAGCGTCTGCCGATTAACTAGCGTCACAATAGGCGTACCCGCCTTGACATAATCTCCAACCTGCACGCTAAACGAACCTAACACACCAGTAAATGGTGCAGTAATAGTTTGCTGATTTAATATCGACAAGTCTTTTTTTACCATTGAATCATTATTATCAATGGTTGCTTTTAATTGTTCCATTTCTTGTTGTGCAATCGCGCCTTTAGGTAATATTTTTTCACGCTGGTATTTGCGTTTATTAACATTCCATGTGGTCACCGACACATTGTAGTTAGCCTTGGCTGTACTATCGTCCAATTTCAAAACAGGCATATCTTTGCCCACCTGCTGACCATTTTTGAAAAATATACTCGCAACTCGGCCATCAGTTTCACTGCTCACTATTACTCGGCTAACCGCGCTTAAACTGCCCAACGCATCAATATAAATGGGTAATGATTGTTTCTTAGCTTGTTCTACTTGCACAACAATTGGCTTATTAACCAAACTGCTTGCCGTAGAAACTTTGTTACTGGAGGACTTTTTTTCAGCGAACGCCATTTGTTGATAACCTAACAACCCTATCGACAGCACCAAAAATAGACAAAATGTAATTCGAAATACCTTCATTCAACCCTGCTTTCATTTCCAACACACTGCTTGCCATTATATAGAGTGTTAAAGCCCTACGCTAGCGCCAATGGGATCATTTCAAGACTTGACCCCAATAGCGAAGCGGTTACACTGCAATGCATGTTATTACTTATCGACAACTACGATTCATTCACTTACAACTTGGTACAATATTTACGCCAACTTGGCGCAGAAGTTGCTGTCTATCGAAACGATCAAATAAGCGCAAAAGAATGCATTGCGCTACAACCAACACACCTGGTCATATCACCCGGGCCTTGCACCCCCGATCAAAGCGGCATTTCAATTGAACTCATTAAATACTTTAGTGATAAAATCCCCATCCTCGGCGTATGCCTTGGGCATCAAGCCATCGCACAAGCATTTGGCGCCCGCATCCAACAAGCACAACGCATCATGCATGGGAAACTATCAAATATAAAACACAATAAAAGCATTTTATTCAATGACATGCCTGATACATTTAATGTAACACGGTATCACTCATTAACGATCGACGAATCAACGCTAGCCGACTGCTTTGACATCAGTGCTCGCAGCATAGACGAGCATCAACCCAAAGAAATCATGGCCATCCAGCACAAAGCATTACCCATTAGCGGTGTACAATTCCACCCCGAGGCCATCCTAACAGAATATGGACACCAACTACTCAGCAACTTTTTACAACAATCGGCAGTGACACAATGATTAAAACACTCGATTACCAAGCTGACGCTAGCCAACTGTTACAACACCTACTCGATCAAGACTGGCCGATTGCATTAGATAGTACCGGTTTGGGGCGTTTCGATATTATCAGCGCCAACCCGAAACAAAAAATAACCAGCGCCAATTGGTCACAACTGCAACTCGCATTAAACCAACCTTCAGCTATCGACTCCAATCAACTGCCATTTTGCGGCGGAGCTCTCGGCTATTTTGGCTATGATGCCAACTTGCACAATAACCCAATCACTCAACGTATCGCCGAAGATATAACCACCCCAACAATGGCTGTTGGCATCTATGAATGGGCAATTATTACTGACCACCAACAACACACCACGGTTTACGTTAATCAACACGATGATCAAGATCACTGGCTCTGGTTACAACACAAACTCAGCCAACCTGTTAACACAAACGCATTTGCCTTATTAAAACCGTTTCGTGCCAACCAATCCGCTGCTAGTTACCAATCAGCATTTGAGAAAATCAAACACTACATTACCGCAGGCGATTGCTACCAGGTCAATTTAGCTCAACGCTTTTCGGCCCCGTATCAAGGCGATGCATTTAATGCTTATCAACTATTACGTCAACACAACCCTGCCCCGTTTTCGGCTTTTATGCGAGTCGAGCAAGGCGATGTTATTAGCTGCTCACCTGAACGCTTTATCCAATGCCATCACGGTCAGGTTGAAACCAAGCCGATTAAAGGCACACGGCCACGGCACGCCGATCCAGAACGTGATACACAATTAGCCAATGAGTTAATACATAGCGAGAAAGACCGTGCTGAAAACTTAATGATTGTCGATCTATTGCGTAATGATCTAGGCAAAAGTTGCCAAGTCGGCTCCGTTGAAGTACCCACCTTATTTGCATTGGAAAGCTACCCAGCGGTGCATCATTTAGTAAGCACTGTGACTGGAAAATTAGACCCTAAATTAACAACAGTAGATTTATTACAACGCGCTTTTCCTGGTGGTTCGATTACCGGCGCACCTAAAATTCGTGCGATGCAAATCATTGAAGAACTCGAACACTACCGGCGTAGCATTTACTGTGGCAGCCTAGGTTATATCAGTTATGATGGCAATATGGACACTAACATTGCTATTCGCAGTTGCGTAGCCAGCCAGCAACACATGTATTGCTGGGCAGGCGGTGGCATTGTTGCTGACTCCACCGTCGAAGCCGAATACCAAGAAACACTGGATAAAATTAGTCGCATCACAGCTACCCTAAACGAAACAGTGAGAACGTCATCCCGGAAATAGACAACGTCGCCCCGTGCTTGACAGGAACCATCAAGAGGCACCCTGTGCCCCTTGATAGCAATCAAAGTTCCATGTAAGACCAGAAATAACAGAGAGGCAATATTAATATGATCGAGTGGCATCAAAAAATTAATCACTTATCACCCGCACCTTCAAGCAATCAACAAGCGTGGTTAACTCGACCCTATATTCTCACTGAAGCCTTAGAAAAACATTGCGAAAAACTCAGCATGCAACTGCTATCAATGCAATTTGACACCGCCTATCCTGACGAAATCGATTGCTTAAACCAAGCAGAGCCCTACATGATCCGACGTGTCGCGTTTTTTGGTGATGAACAGCCTTGGACCTTTGCACGCGTAGTTATCCCTCAAGCCACCTACTTAAATCAACAGGCAGCATTCGATGCCTTAGTCAATAAACCCATGGGGGTCAACATGCTTTACAATAATCCCGATGTAACACGATCAACGTTTGAATTTTGCGCCGTATCCACTGACTATGATGCAAGCTTACTACCGCTGAACAATAACAAAGCCGGTGTGATTTTCGCACGTCGATCGGTATTCTATATCAAGAAATTACCCTTACTCATCACTGAGTTTTTCTCACCGCTGTTACCTTAGCTTAGTGATAGCCCGAAACATAATGACCGCATCTTCACGACCATCATCGGTAGGATAATACTGCTTACGAATACCAACTTCAGAAAAGCCCATATGGTGATACAAACCCTTAGCCGCTTTATTCGATTTACGGACCTCTAAATAGATATGTTCAGCGAAATGCTTTTGCGCTTCATCAATAGCATATTGCAACAAACGACGGCCATAACCTTGTCGATGAACTGCGGGATCAACACATAAATTTAAAAGCTCCGCCTCTTCTGCCACCACTTTAATAATACTAAAGCCACGCACTTGTTCATCTTCACACAATACCCAACCAGGGTACTGTGCAACCATGCAGTCGCGAAACACTTGCTTGGACCATGGATAATGTTTAGCTACATTGGCTATGGCTGCCATCGCAGCGGCATCATCCGGATGATAAACTCGAATTTGCGTGGTGGTGGTCAAACAGTGCACTCCTTAGCATTGATGATTGACAGAGTGTTTGCCAAACCTCAGCTTTTAATTGAGGATTTTTTAGCAAGTGCTCAACAGTATAGTCAATACACATAAACGCAGCTGCATCCTTTACAAGCTGCTTGTTAAGCGCGGAACCAAACACAATCATACGCTTTGTATCAAAGGCAGGTATCTGTTCAGTTTGTGTTAAGTCAGTCGACTTCTGACCAAGCGCTTTTAACATCTCGGATAATAAGGTTTTTTCACGATCAGGCTCATTCCCCACCAAGGCTACAACAGTGGCAACTTGTTCACCGTTATGATTGAAAACAGCATTGGTCCAATAGCTTATAACCTGCCGATTCGAAGCCCAAACATCGATACCCATTACCTTAAGGTAACCGCGCTGCTGTAATGTTAACACCTGTTATTGCCCCATGGTTCATGCTACAATCGCAGCTTATAAATGTGGTTAAATTTAAAAAAAGTAACAGTTGCGATGAAAAAAACAATCAAACTATCTGTATCCATCCTGGTCGTCATTATGCTGGTTCTTGCTGGTTATGTCTATTGGCATCACGGCAAACTATACCCTAGTACGAGTGACGCTTATGTACAAGCCAACCTGGTAAATATTGCACCACGCGTCAGTGGTCGAGTGACACAAACACCGGTTAGTAATAACAAGTTTGTCAGCAAGGGCGAATTATTATTCAAAATTGATCCAAAGCCGTATGAAATCGCGGTTAACAAGGCGCAAGCAACACTGAATCAAACCATTCAAGAAGTTAAGGCATTAGAAAAGGCTGTCTCTACAGCCAAAGCGGTATTAGCTGAACGCAAAGCTGAACAACTTATCGCGCAACAAAACTACAAACGCATTATGACACTGGTTAAAAAGCGTAGCGCCTCATTACAAGACGGCGACACCTTTACTAGCCGCCTGAGCGTTGCCAAAGCTGCTTATAATGCAGCCGAAGCAGAATTCCAACAAGCCAAAGAAAAGCTTGGTAAAAATGGCATGGACAATCCACAAGTACAACAAGCACGTGCCGCATTAAATCGAGCCAAATTAAATTTGTCATATACCAAAATTACTGCACCCGCTAGTGGCAATATATCAAACTTTAAATTACGTGTTGGTGACCAAGTCAATGCCAACCAAAGTTATTTCGCTCTGATCGAAAACCAAGACTGGTGGGCACAAGCCAATTTTAAAGAAACCGATTTATCGCGCATTAAGCCCGGCCAAACCGCCATGATCAAAGTTGATATGTATCCCAATAAAGTATTTACAGGAACAGTAGAGAGCTTAAGCCGCGGCAGTGGTACTACTTTCTCACTATTACCACCTGAAAATGCTAGTGGTAACTGGGTGAAAGTCACACAACGCTTCCCCATTCGCGTGCACATCAATGATCCAAACTCCATCCTTCCGTTACGCATGGGCGCCAGTTGCACAGTAAAGGTCAATACAACTACGCATAAGTCATGACACAACCCCTAGACACCAACAATGATAACGGACTCAAGCTCGCCCACCCCGGGCTAGTTATTTTCACTATCATGATGGTCGCAGTGCTTGAGGTGCTTGATGCGACGATTGTTAATGTCGCGCTTCCCTCTATGATGCCAGCCTTGAGCGCCAACACCAGTGAAATCACCTGGGTATTAACAGCATACGTTGTTGCTTCAGCGATCATGCTACCGCTCACTGGATTTATCAGTAATCGTATTGGGCGAAAAAACATGATGATTATGTGCGTCACGGGTTTTATGATTGCTTCTTTAGCGTCTGGTATGGCTGTATCATTAGATCAAATGGTAGTTTTTCGTGTATTCCAAGGTGCATTTGGTGCTGCATTAATCCCTCTATCGCAAGCCATCTTACGTGAAACCTTCCCACTGCATAAACAGGGTAAAGCAATGGCTATCTGGGGAATGGGAATCATGATGGCGCCTGTACTTGGCCCGACATTAGGCGGTTACATTACCCAAGATTTAAATTGGCGCTGGGTATTTTATATCAACATACCGATTTGTGCGCTAGGTATTGCACTGATTTATTGGGTGATCCCGCAAACCAAAATCATTAAACAACGTATCGATGTAGCCGGGCTAGTTTTAATGGTGGTAGCTGTAGCCGCGCTGCAAATTTTCCTTGATCAAGGCAATGAAAACGGCTGGTTTAGTTCAAATGAAATTCTATTATTAGCATTAATCAGCGGCTTTAGTTTCGCAGGGTTCTTATTTAGAACTTTCTATAGAAAAAACCCCGTAGTGAAACTCAGCATCTATAAAGATCGCAACTTTGCACTGGCCTGTATTATTATGCTGGCATTTGCCGGCTGTTTGTTTGGTTTAATGACCGTGCAACCGATCATGCTAGAGCAAGTATTCAAATACCCCATCATCACTACCGGTTGGACCTTATCTCCTGTCGGACTGGCGAGCGCCGTTGGCATGATCACCGCATCGATACTGATGAATCGCCTCAACGTAAAATATTTATTGGTGCCAGGTCTTGCTTTATGTAGCTTAAGCTCTTGGTGGTTTTGTCATTTCAGTTTACACACTAGCATTGGCTACTTTATCGCTGCCAATGCGATTACCGGTCTTGGTATGGGCTTAGTCATGGTACCTCTATCCACTTACGCGCTAGCAACCATTAGCAAAACTGATATGACTGAAGCTTCAGGCTTGTTTGCATACAGTCGTATGCTTGGAACGTCGGTGGGTATATCCTTAATTAGCACACTACTGAGCCGTGAAACCCAAATCAATTGGGCCAATATGGGCGCCTCGCTCAGCCGTTTTGGTCATAACGTAACAAGTTGGCTTGGCGTGCAACACTTATCAATCAATAGTCCTCTCGCAGCACACAAGCTGGGTGAGGTGCTGAAACTGCACGCTACCCTGCAGGCTTTTCTTGATGGCTATTTTGCGATTGCAATTGCCTTTGCACTATTGATACCATTGGTATTTATGTTAAAGCATGTAGATATGCAGGGTGATATGCCCGCTGCACACTAAGCTGAACTGTGGAACGAAGCGAGCCATGAAGTAAAAGAGGTGCGCCGTGTGCATTGATGTCAACCATTGTTCAGCGTATAGCCCACCGAGACCATGACCCAAATTCAAATAAGGAATAAAAGAAATGTCAGACTGTATTTTTTGCAAAATTGCCCACGGTGAATTCAATACCGATTTTATATATCAAGACGACGACGTATTAGTATTTAACGATCTGCACCCCAAAGCCAAACACCATGTATTGGTTATTCCGCGCGAGCACATCGCCACACTCAATGATTTCGACCAAGACCATAAAATGCTACTGGGGCATATGATGCAAACCGCTGCACAGGTAGCCAAGCAATTAGGCATTGATGAATCTGGATACCGCGTAGCAATGAATTGCAATAGTGATGGCGGCCAAGAGGTCTATCATGCGCATTTGCATATGTTAGGCGGTGAACGCCTCACATGGTTTAGATAATATATGGTAGAATAATGCAAAATAAAATACAGGGCTAGACAATGACTGACAAATTAGCTGAATTGTACAACCAAATCCTTGCTGATATCGGCGAAGACCCACAACGCGAAGGCTTAAAAGACACCCCGCGCCGCGCTGCCAAAGCAATGAAATACCTTACTCGCGGTTATGAGCAATCAGTAGAAGACGTTGTTAATGGCGCCATATTTACCTCTGATATGGATGAGCTGGTATTAGTAAAAGACATCGAGCTGTATTCCCTATGCGAGCATCACCTGCTACCATTTATTGGTAAATGCCATATCGCCTACGTACCCGACGGTAAAGTATTAGGCTTATCTAAAGTCGCGCGCTTAGCCGATATGTTTGCACGACGCTTACAAATCCAAGAACGCCTCACCAAGCAAATTGCTGAATGTGTTTTAGAAGTGACCGGAGCCAAAGGTGTTGGTGTCGTCATCGAAGCACAGCATATGTGCATGATGATGCGTGGCGTAGAAAAACAAAACTCCGTAATGACCACCTCAATGATGCTGGGTATTTTACGCGATAATGCCAAAACCCGTAGCGAGTTCTTGCAACTTATCAAATAAGACTAGAATGTAGGCGAGCCTCTCAAAGCCACGTTAGCCGCCTCTTCGGTCAATTGAGCCATTCCAAAATTAGCCTCGCGCTCAGCATGAGTAGCCGGCTCTGGCAGAAGCTCTCGCCACCGCCGTGCCGATCGATAAAGATGAAAAAAATCACTGGACACTACACCACGATAAGCTAACGTATCCGGGTCAACCATTGAGGTATAACAAACAGCAAAAGCAAACAAGGCACAAGCAACCGAGCTCGGTACTACTATGGATGAGTATTTGTCCTGAAACATTGCTACACCGGTTACAGCATCACCCATAGCCATTACCAATGTGGTCAAGGTGCCGCTGCCAATAAAGCATAATCCCGAAATTCCGCTGCTCACTTTAAATGCCTCACCGGGCGGTAAATAATATTTCATGAGCCCATCCGTAAAAAACCATCCAGTCAGCACTGTATACAATTGGATCAAGTCACGCAAGTAGTATTGGCTCACAAAAAACGCTAGACTAGAAATTCATTACATCTCAGCAAGGATGAACGGATGTTCGACCAACTGGACAAAACTACCGCATCAAAACGTGCCTCTTCTTTTTTTCACGGTACCTTTTACCCCTGGTTTATTTGCCTACTGGCCGCACTATTCTACTTATATGACTTTATCATGCGTGTCACGCCCAGCGTGATGATCCACCCACTAATGCAATCTTATGGCGTTAATGCGCTACAAATTGGCTTCATATCCGCTTTTTATTATTACGTCTATACACCTCTGCAATTACCCTCTGGCGCTGCCGTAGACAAATACAGCCGCCGCTGGATTTTAACTGCGTCAAGTTTGGTCTGCGCTCTCGGTGGATTCATCTTTGCTCACACCAACAGTCTAGTGATTGCCTGCGTAGCTCGCGGCATGATGGGCTTTGGCTCAGCATTTGCATTTGTTGGCGCTTTAAAATTAGCCTCCATGTGGTTACCGCGTAATCGCTTTGCATTATTTAGCGCATTAACTACCGCACTGGGCACCATCGGTGCTGTCACCACCGATACGGTATTATCTCACGGGGTAACCTCTATCGGTTGGCGTGATACCGTGGATATGACTTCCTGGATTGGTATTGGCTTAGCTATATTAATTGCCATATTTGTACGCGATAGACCCAAATGGGCACCGCGCGTTCCAAGCGAATACCGCAGCTGGAAAATGATTTTATTACGCTTATTTGGTTTATTCAAAAACTATCAAATGTGGCTCATTGGTATAGTCGGCTCATTTATGTTTTTACCGGTATCGGTATTCGCCTCCTTGTGGGGTGTAGCCTTTCTCAAAGAAAGCTTCCACTTAAGTGGATCGGATGCGGCATTAACCACCTCATTAATTTTCATTGGCTGCACTGTTGGCTTACCTATTTTTGGTTGGTTGTCTGACAAAATTCATCGACGACGCTTACCTTTAATGCTTGGCGCCGTAATGATTATGGTCTTATCAGGTGTCGTCATTTACGTTCCAGATATCCCACGCATTCCTTTATTTATATTGCTATTTTTTATCGGGTTTTTTGTCGCGCCACAAGCCTTAGTATTTGCATTAGCAAAAGAAGTCAGCCCACCACGTTCAACCGGTATCTCAACGGCCGTCACAAACTTTTTTGTCACCATGGGCGCTGCGGTATTTCAACCATTAATTGGTTATTTTCTCGATCAAGATTGGCATGGCCAGCTCGCCGCACATCATGTGCGCATCTACAGCACCAGTGATTTCCACCATGCTTTTTTGGTATTAATGGGTGTCAATGTAGCGTCGATAATTATGTTATTCTTCGTGCCTGAAACTCGCGGCAAGATGATCCACCCGCTATCAAAGAAATTTATAGAGAAAATCGCTGACAATCGATCACCGCGCCATGTCACTCCGCGGTGATGCTCAACGCAGCATTATGGTATCAAGGTGAACAGCGTAACAAAGAAGCACTAACGTTGCCGGCTAACTTCATACAACACCATACCCGCAGCAACACTCACGTTCATACTCGATACGGTACCAACCATAGGGATATGCGCTAAAAAATCGCACTTATCACGTGTACCGCGGCGCATACCACTGCCTTCATTACCCATAACAATACCCACCGCACCTTTTAAATCGATATCCATAATGATATTGTCCGCATCAGCATCCAGGCCCACCAACCACAAACCAGCTTGTTTCAAAGCCAACATGCAGCGTGATAAATTAGTTACCGTCACCAATGGCACAGTCAATGCAGCACCGCTAGCCACTTTTTGCACCGCAGCCGTCATACCAACCGCATTATCTTTCGCAATCACGATAGCCATCACACCCATGGCATCGCTGCTGCGCATAATGGCGCCCAAGTTATGTGGATCTTGAATACCATCAAGGATTAACACCAACGGAGATGTCTCCGTATCCGACGGCACAGCTTCTAACAGCGCCATTAAATCGGCTTGCGTGTAACTGGGGAAATGATGACAGAGTGCAACAAAGCCTTGGTGATTACCATCTGCATAACCATCCATATCTTTTTTGCTTAAATGCTTAAGTGTTATGCCTTCCTGCTTGGCCAATTCGAGTATTTGTTGCGCACGTTGATCATCACGACCTTTTTGCACCGCCAACCAATCAACACTATCGGGTTTAGCTTGCAATAAGCTTTGCACCGCATGAAAACCAAACACCACATTATTTTTATTATTTTTTTTCGTCATTTCTTTCCACTTATTACAACTTCCGTTAGACTGCTTACACTATTGTCACCCCGGGCAACGACCCGGGGCCCAGATTACATACTGGATACCAGATAAGGAAGTTATGTTAACACGGATTATACACACAGGCAGCATCGCTGCTATCATCACCCTGTTAACCGGCTGTGCAAGTGTTAGCGTGCGACAAGATGGCGCACCTGCTCATCCAAAAGATACTAGCCATGTGCGCAATGCCGTACCCAAAAAATTACCCCTCAGTCGCTACGGCAACCCAAAATCGTACGTTGTATTTGGTAAGCGCTACTATGTACTCGATACTGCGAAGGGTTATAACCAACGCGGCATTGCCTCGTGGTATGGCACCAAGTTTCATGGTCAATTAACTTCCAGTCGTGAACCTTACGATATGTATGCGATGACCGCAGCCAGCCCAGTACTACCGATACCCACCTTTGTCAAAGTAACCAATATGGAAAACGGTCATAGCGTGGTTGTAAAAGTGAATGATCGTGGACCATTTGCCCCCAACCGTATTATTGATCTGTCGTATGCCGCCGCTAAAAAACTCGGCTATATGAACAAGGGCACAGCCATTGTGCAAGTCACCGCACTCTCACCAGGTGAACACCGCCACCCGATGTTAGCCGACACCGAATACAAACCGGTATCACACTCTCCTCACCTGTATCTGCAGCTCGGTGCCTTTAGTAATTTCACTAACGCCACCAACCTACAACGCCACATAAAACACGTCACTAAGCGCTCAGTTCGATTAAAAATTGCCAAAACAGGCCCAACACCTATTTACAAAGTGCAAGTCGGCCCTCTCGCAGGTGTAGGTGAAACCGACGCTTTAAAAGAAAAGCTAGAGGCATCAGGTTATGGCGAGGCCATGACGGTGGTTAGCTAACGCAGGAACTGAATTCCTCATACCCCTTGCACCACCCCGATCAAATCGCTAGACTGACATCGCCTATATATAAGACTCAGGAACACCATGAACCAGAATATTGCTTATATTATCACCGCGGCGATTGTGTACGCCATCCTCGCTTTTGTACGTCCAGTAATTGCTTATACCCCCCACGGCATTGCATTACCCATTGCCAAGTCTACGCTGACACAAACACCAAATGATGTGACTGTATTACCCCCTTGGAAACAAGAAGGTAAAAAATTAGCCTGGGTCAATGTTGAGTATCATCAAGTCACACAATCCAAAGCGGCGGCTGATGCTATCGTACGCAAAGCTACTGATATCGTTAGAAAACAAGGCGGTGATGGTTTAGTGATTCAGCAGATGGGCTTTCAACCACCCGAAGCGGTAGGCAAGCCTTTAGCAATGTATGTATTACGCGGTGTTGCCGTACAAACCAATGCAGAAGCAGATAGCGGGAGTACTCAGCCATGATGAATAACTTCCCATTTATATTATTGTGTTTAACCTGCATCAGTGGCGCCATTTGGTTAGTCGATAGTTTATTTTTTGCCAAGCAGCGCCAAGCTAAAGTCACTGATGGCAGCAGCGCCAAACTGCCACTCATTGCGGAATATGCTAAATCATTTTTTCCCGTATTTTTAATTGTATTACTCCTTCGCTCCTTTATTGGCCAACTGTATGACGTACCCACCGGCTCATTAGAGCCTACCGTGATTCCAGGTGATTTAATTTACGTTAATCAATTTGCTTATGGCTTACACTTGCCGGTATGGGGCACAAAGATCTTATCAGTAAGTGAGCCTAAACGCGGTGATATCGCCGTATTTCATTACCCGGTGAATCCAAAAATAGACTTTGTTAAACGTGTGGTTGGCTTGCCAGGAGATACCATCGACTTTGTCGATAATGTATTAACCATTAATGGTAAAAAGGTACCGCAATCATTTGTTAAAACCACAACAGATAGCGCAGGCAGCAGCAACCGATGGACCGTTGATGAAATGCAAGAAAATTTGCTCGGTGTAAAGCACAAAGTCTATAACTGCGCTGCAACATCAGCCAATTGCCCACTGCGCACCTTGCATAACTTTACGCATTTAGTGGTACCAAAGGGTAACTATTTTATGATGGGTGATAACCGAGCCGACAGTGATGACAGCCGTGGCTGGGGTTTTGTGCCACAAAAATATTTAGTGGGTAAAGGCGAGATGATTGTTATCAGCTGGGATCAAGTCACTTCATGGCTGAAGTTTTGGGATAAGGTCCGCTGGAAACGTATCGGCACAATGATTTAGACTGGATCCCGGCTCGGGGGCCGGGATGACAAACTCTTAGCCGGGATGACAAACTCTTAGCCGGGATGACAAACTCTTAGCCGGGATGACAAAC
>JARGNX010000001.1:92336-110762 GCA_029210045.1 Coxiellaceae bacterium | reverse complement strand
TCTTAGCCGGGATGACAAGCATCAGCCGTAACACTGTCATGCCGGACCCGATCCGGCATCCAGGAAGTATTATTAGGAAACAAAAATGGAATTTCAAGATTACTACAAACTACTCGGCGTCGACAAAAACGCCACCGATGATCAAATCAAAAAACAATATCGCCGCTTAGCGCGCAAGTATCATCCCGACGTGAGCAAAGAAGATAACGCCGAAGAAAAGTTCAAGCAAGTCAAAGAAGCTTATGAAGTATTAAAGGATCCAGAAAAACGTAAAGCGTATGATCAGTTTGGTGAAAACTGGAAACAAGGCCAAGGCTTTGAACCACCACCGAATTGGGACTTTAACCAAGGACAGCAACAACAGGCTGGCGGCGCACAATATAACGGTGCGGATTTTTCTGATTTCTTTGAAAACTTATTCGGTCAACGCGGCGCAGGCTTCGGCCAACGCGGTGGTCAGCAACAAGCGCGCGGCCAAGACCAACACAGCAAATTAAATATCTCCCTACAAGAAGCGTATAGTGGCTCTTCACGCCAACTCAGCATGCAACAACCGGTAGTAGATCAAAACACCGGGCAAATGCATTACGAAAAACGCAGCTTGAATGTTAAAGTTCCAGCCGGTGTCACAGAGGGGCAACAGATACGACTCAAGGGCCAAGGTGCTGAAGGCTTTGGTGGAGGTGCCAAAGGTGACCTTTATTTAGAAATACATATTGAGCCTGACAGCACATATAAAACGGACGGTAAGGATGTCTTATTAACTTTACCAATCTCACCATGGGAAGCGGCCCTCGGTGAAAAAATCCAAGTGCCAACACTGGGTGGCAAAGTGGGATTAACTATTCCAGCAAACTCACAAAGCGGACAAAAACTGCGACTAAAAGGACGCGGCTTACCCGGCAAAACACCAGGCAATCAGTACGTCATCTTAAATATCGTCGCACCAGAAGCGACTACCGATGATCAACGCGAACTCTATAAGCAGATGGCCGAATCAATGCCATTTAATCCACGCGCCAAGCTGGGAGTGTAATCATGACAGATATTATTAATGACACACACAATGAAATCACCCTCGAAGAACTGAGCCAAGCTTTATGCGCATCACCCGACTTCGTTATTGCGCTAGTTGAATATGAAGTGATTCAGCCACACGGTGATCATCAAGACAACTGGCGCTTTAATGCGGTATGCATACGTCGCGCACGTTTAGCATCGACATTTCAACGTGACTTGCACGTGAATTTATCAGGCATTAACTTAGCATTGGATTTGTTGGATCAAATTGAAGAGCTCAAAGCAGAGTTAACTCGAATACGCTGACCGATACAAGGAAACTGCAGCACCTTGATGATTGCTGCGGCATTTGAGGATACCCTTCGAAGCTTATTTAGGTACAGGTCCGGGGTATGCCATCATCCAACAACCCTTCCTCAACTCCCTCAAGGCCACCGGCATACATTGGATCGCCGTCAACGAGAACAGCCACCTTAGATGAAGAATTTTCTTTAAAACAACAACACGCGGGAACACGTTTGAAAACTCGTGGTGCAATGAATCCAACATAGCTAAACAATTGCGACAACAGAAAAACGGACAATACCGTTTTGGCAACAGCACCATCTACCCAGCCAATTTCTTTCGGCATACCTAAGATTTGACCAGCACCAAAAACCGAAAACGGTAAGATACCCACGGCACAAAATATAAGCGCATGCGGCTTCCTAACAACCGTTCGAGCAGCCTTACCACATGCGCGCTTATCCAAGCTAGAAAGCGAATCGCACATGGATTCAACCGGCTTACCTTGAGAAGTAAGCACTTTTGCAGCACATGAAAAAACCGCCCAAGCTAAAGCCGCTCCTGCTGGCACATAGCAATCAGCAAACGCCTTATTCTTTAAAAAACTTAAGTAGAAAAACGGTAAATTAACAGCCAACTGATCCAATCGCGCCATTAACTCAACCTTAAAACTATAGTGCGACGCCCTTACCACCAATGCATTTTTTGTATTAGTAAAGCGCCATTCTTCCTCGTTACTAGGGGTGTTGTTGCCAACAAAATAGGCATCTCTAAACCCCGGTGTACGTACAAAATGACGAATTTTATGACTGTCGCTCAAGTCATTAAGTGCATCTTCTAGTGAATGAGTTATCCATGTATTGTCATGCAGTATGGCTTCCACCTTTGCTTTTTCTGGTGCAGCCACATCAACCGATGGTGAACCTTTACAGAACAACCAGCGATCTAAGCGCTTCAATAAACGTAAATCACTGGCAGCAGAAAATTTAATATCACTAAATGCAAATAAACCAGAAATAATAAACGCCGTGAATAAAGCACTATCCTTACCCCAGCTATCTTTTAGGATATGATCAATAACCGTACCACGTAATATCGCACCCCCCAATAATCGCAGCAAAATTAAGCCACACATTACTGGATGCGCAGACAGCGCTTGCTTGAGGGCTTGAAATTCTAGTCGTGGAGTTCTTACTAGCGACCTTACTGTTTTATAACCTGAAGTGCCCCCCATAACAATATTTTGCAGGCCATCAACAGCCGGTAAAAGGTTTTGGATTCCAAACGCTAAAAGGGCCACTGAAGCAAAAGATGGGGTATGCTCTAGAAATTTCTTGGCACCGTAATAGCTCATTAAAACCTTTCCAGCTAAACGGATACCCACCACTAAAAATGCTAGGGCATATTCACAGCATGTACTTCCAGTGAAACCCGGCTGTGAACCGATTGATGATAAAGAAGACTGTGAGGAGCTATATCTATTCTTTACGGGGGGTACGGGCTGTACTACAGCAGCTAAATGAACCACTGGACCAGCTAGACCTGCAAGGGGTGCGGTTTGTCGCACAATGTGTACTCCCACGTTTTTCCACGTGGCCATCATACTGTTGAATTATTAAACTAATCTTAAAGTCACACAGAAACATTTAGGTTGCACTGATGTTTACGTACGTTTAGTTATTTATGTATTTCTACAGCGGCCGGTAAGTCATGTTCTGCTATCGTTGTAACATCATCAAGTGCCTTATACCCCCCGCGTAACGGAGCTTTCTTCTGCGACCACATACATGCTGGCATCCGCTTAGTAACCCGTGGCGCCACAAAACAGCAGTAACTGTTCAATTGCGTCACCGCAAAAATCACCAATAATGCTTTAGCACCCTTATCACCCAACCAAGGCAATTTATGCGGCATATCGAGAATTTGACCTGCACCAAATATACCAAACGGCAGAATATCCAAACAGCAAAACAGCATTGCATACGGCTTTTCATAAGCCACTCGCTTCACCCGGCCGCACGTCTTACTCCCCAATCCCGCATAAGAATCAGACAAGCCTTCAACCGCCTTGCCTTGGGTAGTTAATGTTTTCAAGGCACAAGAAACACACCCCCACACCAAGGCAATTTCATACGCTGCGAATTGACCAACAAACGACTGATTTTTCACAAATGCCAAATACAGAAACGGTAAGTTAACCGCTAATGACGTCAAGCGTGCCGACAATTCTACGCGTCGACTGTAGCGTGAAGCACGTACCACCAATTCGTTTTTAGTCTGAATAAAGCGCCACTTTTGGACTTTATTGGGATGGGGATTATTATCAAAATAAGCACGTTGAAAATCTGCTGTACGCACATAATGACGAATAGTTTCACAGTCCGTTAAATCATTTAAAGCGACATCTAGATCATTTAAAACCCCAGCCTTATCACACAGGATACTACTAACTTTTGCTTTTTCACTCGGCAATAGATCTATCGGTCGCGCCTGCTGACACGTTAACGAGGTGGATAGACGCTTTAATAATCGAAAGTCACTAGCCGCCGTAAACTTAATATCACATAAAGCATTCAGTCCAGCAATCGATACAGCCATGATCCATGCCGCCGTACCGCCACACTTGTCAGAAAGAATATGATGAATAACACTGCCACGTAATACCGCATCACCAATTAAACGTAACAGTACCAAGCTAGATAATAGCGGATGTTTACACAAGCCTGTTTTCAATGATTGCAATTCAAGTCGTGGGGTTCTCATCAAAGACTTGACGGTTTTATGACCTGATGACCCACCCATAAAATAATTTTGTACACCCGTAATAGCAGGAATAATATTTTGTGTTATCCATGCCAATGCCGCCAACGACCGTACAAACGAACTGTGCTCAACAAACACCTTGGCACCGTAGTAAGTCATTAACACCTTACCCGCCATGCGAACGCCCACCACCCAAAAAGATAAATTGTATTCACAAAACTTACGTCGTGAACAGGCACTGTGTGATGAGGATAGTGATAGCGGTTGCGCTTCACGATCAGAATCGTAACCACTCGCCATAGACGTCGCTGAATCAGTACGCTGGTACTGAGGATCTTGAATGTCACTCAGCACTGAATCGGTATCTGGATAATCTGTTAGACCCGTATGGGTGGCGCCATATAACTTAGGCTGCGATGAAAACAATGCAGCCACTTCTGCATCTGGCTGCTCATCCGGTGGTAACAATCGCGAGGTAGGTGAAGGCGACGCAGATACAAGCGACTCAGATGACGGCGAATCATCGCGTATTACTACGATTTTAGCCTCATATTCACCACCCAGTACAGCAGTTGCAGTTGGCACGCTTGTTTCCCCCGCGTTTTAGACGGGGTCATGATACAAGCCAATCCTTAAGGGAACATTAAATGAGAACAATTTTCATGTGACATCACATAGACGTTTGCGCAATAGTGTCTTAATAACAGCCAATAGCACAGCCAGTAAAAAGATAGCGGCTATCGCTTCATAACTGCGCTGCTCAATCACCAAAATAAGCGCAATACCAGCCGCTGGCGGATGCTCCATACCAAAGATCAACATAAATAGCATCGCCAAACCAACAGCAACTGAACCACTTAACCAATACATATGTGGGTCGTGGGTAACACCTAACAGCATCACACCCGAGTGATGCATCACCAGAATAGCCAAATGACGTACAACATAACCACAAACAATGGCTATAAAATAGGCACCCACCAAGCGCTTAGCCGAAGCCGAAGCCGTGCAAGGTGATGAAAAAATAAGGTATGCACTCGAAGCCAATGAACTGGACCCCACCGCCCACAATAAAGGTGATTCAGAAATGATATCTAAAATAATCAAGGTGACTAACACATAGATGATGGCTAGTACTAACTGCCAAGTCATTTGAAAACCTGAAATCTTAACGTGTCGATGCCAACTCAATTTCATGCAACGCTCCCTATTTATCCTTTTAGATATTCTTTCAATGCCCGCTCAATAGCCGTGGCAACAATCACCGCGCTATTGATTTTCACCTGCGGTAATTGTAACTCGGTTAGTACTCGCTCGCTAGTCCAGTTAACAATTTGATCAACTGCATCACCTTCTAATTCACTGGCAACATATTCTGCACAAGCCATCGTCGCCACACTGCCATAGACATGGTAACGCACAGCATGCACTTGATCGGCTTTAATATGTAATACCATTTGCACTTTATCGCCATTCGCCATCACACCCGCTTCGCCATAACAACCTTGTTCACGCAAATCGTCATCAAAGCCAGCGTGATCTAAACGGTGAAAATAAAACAGTGTTTTTTTTGAATAGCTCGCCAAAGCAAACCTCCTTATTTAATCACCTGATGGCGCAATACGACGCAGCTGGGTCACTTTCTCTGTCACACAAGCAATAGCACGATCGATTTCATCTTCAGTAGTAAATCGACCCACACTAAAACGCACAGCGGCATTAGCCAGCGGTTTCGGCACACCAATCGCTTGCAGCACATACGACGATTGCAAGTTCGCTGAATTACAAGCAGAGCCACTCGATACCGCTAATTCGCGCATACTTAAAATCAACGCTTCACCATCAATCCCTTCAAAGCTAATATTTAAATTACCAATCACCCGATGCTCATCCGAACCATTTAAGTGCACACCAGGCAGCTGGCTAATACCATGCCATAACCGCTCAGTTAATGCTGTGATCTCAGTCATGTCTTGCTCTAATCGTTGAGAAGCAATAGCAAATGCCTCCCCCATGCCCACAATTTGATGAGTAGCTAAGGTTCCTGATCGTAAGCCTTGTTCATGACCACCGCCATGGATCTGCGCCTGCAATCGCACACGCGGATTACGCCTCACATATAAAGCTCCCATGCCTTTCGGACCATAAACTTTATGCGAAGAAAATGACATCAAATCGATCGGCAGTTGCATCACATCTAACGGTAATTTACCTGCTGCTTGCGCACAATCACTGTGCACTAACACGCCGTGACTTTTAGCCAACGCCGTAATCGCCGCCATGTCTTGAATTACACCAATCTCATTATTAACAAACATCACGGATATTAAAATAGTATCCGGACGAATCGCCGCTTCTAATTCAGCTAAATCAATTAAACCATCCGATTTCGGCGTGAGATAAGTGACATCAAATCCGCTTTTTTGTAATGCCGCACATGGATCCAATACCGCCTTATGCTCGGTCTTGACGGTGATAATATGCTTGCCATTGTTTTGATAAAATTCCGCCGCGCCTTTTATTGCTAAATTATTCGATTCAGTCGCACCAGACGTCCAAATAATTTCACGCGGTTCTGCATGAATCAAATCAGCCACTTGTTGGCGTGCTTGCTTTACTAACGCATCTGCATCCCAGCCATATTGGTGCTCCGATGATGCTGGGTTGCCAAACGTTCCTGACATATCCAAACACTGCACCATCTTTTCTCGCACCAATGGGTCCACCGGCGTAGTTGCCATATAATCAAGATAGATTGGTCTTTGACTCATGTTTTTAATCTGCCTTAGAAATCCCAGTTCGATACATCCATACGCACAACGCTAAGAATACCAAAGTACCGAGTATGTTTGCTACTGGCACAAACGAAGCTCCGACTAAAGCCAACGCTTCCGCACTGCCTTTAATCACAAAAGGAATAGCCAATAAAACACCCATAATTGCACTACCGGCCACCATACCACACGCCAATAAAATACCCTTCTGATGATGGTTACCATCACCGGCACTAGTACTGCGATGCTGTTTATGCAATCGATACTTCACTAAATAACTCACGACACCGCCGATGATAATCGGCATCATCACCTCTGGCGGCAAGTAAATACCTAAACCCACCGCTAATGCTGGCAAGGTTCGTTTATACCGTGTGCGCAAAACCCAATCGACTATGATCACCGCCACACCAATGACAGCACCAATCAAAATCATATTCCATTCAAGATTATGCATGAGCACACCTTGCGCCACCGCTGCCATTAAACTCGCTTGCGGTGCGGCTAACATATTCGCTTGGCTCATTCCCGGATGTGGAAACACACCCGCCATACCATAGGCGTTATATAATAGATTCAACACAGGCCCTAAGATAAAGGCTGATACCACAACCCCAACCGCCAACATCGCCTGTTGCTTCCATGGTGTTGAACCCACCATTTGACCCGCCTTTAAATCTTGTAGGTTTTCGTTGCTAATGGAACCCATCGTAGCAACAGCTAATGTGACCAAGATCACCATGGCCGCCACACTATGTGCATGCTCAGCACTCAAGTGAGTACCAAAGAATAATAAATACAGCGCTGAAAATGCCAGCACCACTAAAATCACAATACCCGACAAAGGATTATTCGTGGAACCCACCAACCCAGTAAAATAAGCACAAACAGTGGATACTACAAACCCTAAAATCAACACGCCAACAACCGTTACCAGGTTTACCCAATGCATTTTTGCGTCTCCAGTTCCCAAGGTATTCACATCGCGCAACACAACCTCAAGAATAAAAAACAATATAACCGCAAAAATAACCGTACCTACTGCTACCCACTTAATAGAAAAATCACGCTCAGTTCGAGGTGTTTCTGCCGCCGTTTGGTTGCTCCTTTGACGCAGTGATTTAAACGATGTTGATATACCTTTTATAACAGGACGCAACAAACGCAGCAGCGTCCAAACACCACCCACCAACATTGTACCAACACCAATAAAACGCAAGTGATGTGACCACAATGTCATGACAGCATCCCCGATCGGCATATGCTGAGGCACACCCATCCACGCACCTAATATCGGTATTAATACTATCCAGCCTGTAACCAAACCGACAGCCAAACTAATCGCCACCTCGACACCAATAATATATCCCGCCGCCAGTGAGGCTGATGAATAACCAAAGCCACAGCCAAACACTGTGGAGCTGGTTGCTACCCACAATTGCACATTATCAGACAACACTTTAAAACCCGTTTGACATAGACTCACCAACGCGCCTATACCACCACCCCAGGCTAATAATTTTAAATTAGCAGCGCCTGTTGCACTGGCACGTAACACATTACCAATCGCAGTACCCTCAGGGAATTTCAATGTCGGCATATGCAACATCACCCGACGCAATGGAATCGAAAACAAAACACCGAGCAGCCCACCAACAATCACAATAATTGTGGTTTCAAAAAATGGAAAACTACGCCACACCTTTAATAAAATCATCGCCGGCAATATAAATGCCGTAGCGGCTGCAACACCCTCCCCCGCTGAGGCGGCAGTTTGAATAATATTACTTTCCAACACATTTGAGTTTTTAAAGAAACGTAAAATACCTATCGCTAAAATCGATGCAGGTACCGAAGCTGAGATCGTCGTGCCTATTTTCAATGCTAAATACGCATTTGACGCTGCCAACACTAACGCCAATATGATTGATATAATCACGGCACGCACCGTTATCTCAGGTAAATTAACATCATCACCGTAGATAGGTTCAACCGCATTCGCGGCCTTCATTTTTTGTTCTAAGCTCACTTCGTTCCCTTTATTTCATTAACTTTTGACTACTTTATTGTCAACTGCAGACAATATCCCACGCAATATATTTAATTCGGTCGTATCCAGACTAGCCCGATGAAACAAGCGCTGCAAGCGTTTCATCAGCAATTTGGGGTGATCAGGGTTCAAAAATTCTACTTTGGTTAACACATCTTCCAGATGCTGCATAAAACCGTTCATTTGATCAGCACTGATTAATTCTCGCATTTCTTCTACTAGCTGAATATCCGTGTTTTTAGCCTGTACAAAAAGTTCATAGGCTATTACTTGCACAGCCGCTGCCAAGTTGAGTGAACTAAAGCCTTCGACAGTGGGTATATTAATATGGACTTGTGCCACACTGAGCTCATCATTCGATAAACCTACTCGCTCATTACCAAACACCACCGCCACGGTTTGCGCACTATTTTGCACCACTTGCTCAGCCGCTTGACGCGGACTAATCAATGGCCAAGGAAGACTACGACTACGCGCACTACTGGCCAACACCAACTGGCAATCAGCAATCGCTGCAGGGAGATCTGGATAGACTTGTGCATTTGCCAAAATATCATCAGCCCCTGACGCTCGGGCCGTGGCTTCTGCGTGTGGAAAATGAGCTGGGCCCACTAATGCAAGGTGTTGTAACCCCATGTTTTTCATGGCACGAGCAGCCGCGCCGATATTACCTGGATGACTGGTATTCACCAACACAATACGCACATGATCCAACAATGCCCTACCCCTGTATATGACTGAAAACAGACCATATTAAGGTATGCGCAGATTAGATGCAATGATCCCGGCTCGGGGGCCGGGATGACAAAGCAGAATTGACTATGAATTTGATCAATCTTTTGCTATTCTTGCCGATCGATTATTTATTCAAGGGCTTAAATGAAAATGTGAGATGCAAGGCAAAAGCGCGCAAATAACCGGAGTTTACTTGAGCTAAATGAGGATTATGAGCAAGCTTTTAACACAGCATGTCACTTTATCATGTAAGTCCTGACAATTAAGCTATGGGTCTCTAAATTATGCATCCGTTTGTAAATATAGGCATTAAAGCCGCACGCGAAGCCGGAAAAACGTTAGTACAATCACTCGATCACCTCGAGGCTGTGACCGTTAGCCAAAAGAAAGCCAATGACTTCGTTAGTAGTGTTGACAAGCTAGTCGAAGAAGAGATCATCAACTGTATCCGCCAGAACTATCCTAACCATGCGATTTTAGCGGAAGAAGGCGGCAAATATGACGGTGATGAACATTGCTGGATTATCGACCCACTGGATGGCACCTGTAACTTCTTGCATGGTGTGCCCCATTTTTCCGTATCAATCGCCGTAAAAAAAGGCAATAAATTAGTCGCTGGTGTGATCTATGACCCTGTTCGTCATGAGATGTTTACCGCAGCACGTGGCGAAGGTGCACGCCTGAATGATGTGCGTATTCGAGTCAGCAAACATGACAAACTCGAAAATGCGTTACTCGGCACAGGCTTTCCATTCAAACAACATGAATTATTTGAAGCCTACCAACAAAATTTTCAAAAGTTGTTTTTGCAGGTCGCCGATATGCGTCGCGCTGGTAGTGCCGCATTAGATTTAGCCTATCTTGCTGCTGGTCGCTTGGACGGCTTTTGGGAAATGTTTTTAGAACCGTGGGACATGGCAGCAGGCATTTTATTAATCCGCGAAGCCGGTGGTATGGTAACTGATTTGCAAGGTGGCGAAGACTATTTCACAAAACGTCAATTGGTCGCCGCCAACTCACAGCTGCTTAAAGCCATGCTCGAACAGTTGAAATAACGGCTTATTACGTGACACGGATGATTATTTACGTTTAGCTTTCAATTCTTGTAATTCCCATAAAATAAAGCTTACCTTTTGCAACACCGGTTACCTTATAAGGTGCATGCGATTCTGCAGGATTCTTGAAGTGCACATCAGTAATTGCAAAAACTTTTTCACTGATTGGTATGATTGTATAGGTTGCTATTGCAGGCCCTTTACTCATATATAGTGTTGTGTTGACCGGTTCATGCTTTGTATTCGTTGCGTCGTTATAAAAACCGCGAGCTGTCTGGAAAGGCAGCGCCTGACAAAGCCGAATGGAACCACCATTCAAGCCATTAACAAGAAGCACATCACATGGCCTCGACGAAAAAGAAAACACCTCAAATTGCCCTTCAACCTCTGCATAAACATTTGATATTGCAACAAAAGACAGGAAAAACAGCATAACTGTAATTAATTTTCTCATGACTACTCCAACACGCTATATATATTCAAGATTCCAATCATACAGAAATAGAAAGTCATTGCAAGCAACTAAGTAATGTAAACAGCAACAACACCCGCGATCAAACCAAACACATGACCTTCCCATGATGAGCGCTTACTGGTCGGAAATACGTTGATATATAAGCTAGCAAAATAATACAAACATAATGCCGCAAGAATAATGGTAAGCACACTGAAATGATAAACAGCGCTGACCAACAGGTAACCCCAATAGCCCATGACCAAACCACTAGCGCCGATATGAATTGCACGGCGACCAAACAGCCAGACCAAACCACCACCTAGCACCACAATATCGGCTGTTACAGACCAAAAAATATGCCAACCATTAATCAGCACCAAGTTGGCCAATACAAACAGTGGGATAGTATTTAAAAACAAATGCCCGAAGTCCGCATGCAATAAGGGAGAGAAAATGATGCCCGGCAACCCCCACGCCTCACGTGGAATAATTCCCCAACGGTTTAATCGATAACCAGTGACCAAATTAACGATTTGAATTGCCCATAACACACCCACACCGATTAATACCCACCAAACGTGCAGACCAATAGACGTAATAATATAACTCAGTTGTTTAGATAAGCTTTCAAGCAAAGATTTTTACCGTATAACGACAACATCACCCGCATACTGGGTGATGTTACCAAATTGAATTTGAATCAAAAAGACTATTCGCCTTCGTGCTTATGCTTGCCACGCTTACCAAGATCTGCACAACACTCACCCTCAAGATAGTCCAACAAACCATCCAAAGTTTTATGCACTGGAATACAGAATAACGTTGTACCGTCGCGCTCTTGTTTGACTAGACCCACATTCACTAACCGTGACACATGGTGAGTTAAGGTAGAACCAGGAATACCTAGTTTTTTACCTATCGCACCTACAGGCAGCCCTTCTGGTCCAGAACGAACCAATAATTTAAAAATAGATAAGCGTTTGGCGTGGCCCAACTCAGACAGTTGCTTTGCCATTACCTCAACTTTATTAGCCATTTGTTTCCCCCTGATAACTTTTACTAGCAATATGGTAGAAATCAGTATAGTCCATTTAGGACAACATTCCACTCTTCTGGAATTATACCAATTCAGTTATTTAGAACAATTGAGATATCTCCCAATTGCCTATGCGAAAAGCAACAGTAGAGGAGTTGGAGTTTACAATATCACAACGCCTTGCTTCTATTGTTCCCACACACTTCGCAAGCCGACAATAATGCCATAATTTTCACTAAACCGAAACCATTGATTTATAAACTTTATGCATCAACTTATACGCTTCAAAGTATCCTCATCAATTTTCACTTCAGCCTGATCAATTGCCGTCTTATTAAACAACTGATAATCCAACTGCCCTGAAAATAATCCTATGGTTTTAATCAAAGATGATCGCTGCTTAGCAGTAATACTCTCCTTGGTGGGTAGCTGAACAGCCAGCAATTCCAGTAGCGCCATATCACTATTTTTAAATGGCACGATCGCTAGATTATTTGCCTTATCCTTACTGTCCAAACTCATAAAGAATACTTTATTCATCACAGTGGCAGGCACGGTAGTATTACTATGCACCACCTTATTCTTCTGGTTCCAAATCAACTTGTATTTTTTCGCTAAGTCGAGCGGCTTTGCTCCCTGCGCCAACTGCTGTTTTAGCTTTTGCGCTAAAGCGCCGGCTTTCTGATTGGCTAACTCAGACTTAACACTAGCAACCACCTCAGCTTTCGCATCTTTAAACGGTTGTACATGCTGATCAACGTGCTTGTTAATACGCAAAACAACCATACTGCCATCATTCAAGTTAATTGGTGTACTGTTATTTCCGGACTGTAACGTATCAGGGTTAAACGCAGTAGCAATAATTTCTTTATTCGCCGCAATACCTGAACCACCCTGCTGAGTAAATAGTGATGATATTTGAACCTTCAGATTCAGTGCTTTTGCTGCAGGCGCCAAACTGTTTGGTGTCGTGTATGTTAAGTTCGACAACTGATCAGCCGCATCAGAAAATTCGCTTTGTGCCTTTTGATTCTGAATTGTCTGTTTAACTTTTTGCTTAACCGCTGATAACGGTTGCTGCTCAGGGTCTTGTATAGCCACCAGCTTCACAATGTGTCCCTGACCATTAACTTGTACCACATCAGATACCTGACCAGGCTTCATCTTCATTAATATTTTTGTTAATGCAGCCTGCTGCTTATCGGCAGACGAAACCCAGTGCTTGCTGCTCTTATAACTGGTAAATGATTTGCCTGACTTCAATGCTTGACTAACCGCCTGCAAAGACTGCGTGCTACCTGGCAAAGCAATTCCATCCGAGCCCAAGCTTTTATCACTGATATCAGCCACCATCCAACGCCGCGGTGTTAAAAAATGGCCTTTATTTTCAGCATAGAAATCTTTAATTTGCTGGTCACTCACTGGCACAGCTGCTGCCATTTTTTTCGGGGACAAGATGATATATTGAATACTCACCTGCTCAGGTAACATAAACTGTTGCGGATGACCTTTATAATAAGCCTGCAATTGAGCAGCTGTTGGGGTTATCTTCGCCCCAAATAAATGCGCCGGAATTATAAAATAACCAAAGCTACGGGTTTGGTTAAGCAATTTATAACTTTGCTTTATTTCATTCGGTAATACAATCGATGTATCTTGCAGACCCATTTTTAATTGTGCCGTCATCAATTGCGATTGCAATTGCTCAACGTATTGAGCCTCAGAAATGGAGTTAGCATACAGCAATTGCTGGAAACGCTGTTTAGAAAACTGGCCATTTTCTTGAAACCATGGCTCTTGCAAGATCGCGCCACGCACTTGTTGCGTGCTGATATTAAAACCATCTTTCTTTAAAGCGGACAATAGTGCCTGCTTTTGAATCATTTCCGCTAAAATCTGTTGTTGCAGAATCTGCTTAGCCGCGCCATGAAGTGCTGCATATTTTGGTTGCGCATTAATCACCTGACGGTAGTAATGACTAAATTGTTTTACCGTAATTTTAGTGCCAGCCAATTTGACCACTGCTTTGCCATCGCCGGAATGGCCACCGATATAATACTGGATCCCCCACAAGGCAAACGTTACTGAAATGATGGCGATAATGGTACCAGCCACCCAGCCTTGTATATGCTTTTGTATACTTTGCAGCATCCGACCTTCCTATGTTGTTCAATTCGCTAGTGATTCTAACGGTTTAAGGTGAGGCCAAGGGTAACCAGAAAGCCAGAAGCTGTCAATTGCAGTGTCACATTTGCTAATACGCTGATAGAATACACTTTGCTTGCAATCTTAAGGATAAGGATCGCGCCTCATGCAAAGAACACTGGCACTGTCTGCCGTCGGTTTAGCCACCATGCTGTTCGCTATTGATATTTCAGTGGTCAATACAGCGCTTCCTGCCATTCAAAGCGCCTTTTCAGCCAGCTACCTTGAGCTGCGCTGGATCATTGATGCATTTTCGATCTTTTTGGTCAGCTTGTTAATTCCGGCAGGCATTATCGGCGATCGCTTTAGCGAAACCCGCGTTTTATATTGGGGCCTCACTATTTTCTTTGTTGCCTGTACCATTGCAGGACTGGCTCAAACATTTACCGAGTTATTAGTTGGCCGTGCGTTACAAGGCGTCGGCATGGCCAGCTTATTCCCCACCACACTAGCCGTAGCCACGCATCAATACCCACCCGAAGAAAAAACCAAAGCTGTCAGCATATGGTCAGCATACAGTGGAGTCGGCTTAGCGATTGGACCCGTATTGGGCGGCTTTATAGTCAGCTTTACCACATGGCGCTGGATTTTCTTATTCAACCTGCCATTAATTATTCTGGCTATCATTCTTGGCTTCCTCAGCCTGCGCCCAAAAACCAACCAAAATAAATCATTAAAATTACACTGGCAAGCCATGATAGTGTTTGCATTAGCCGTCGCGGGTTTAATTACAGCCGTTTTGGAAGAGCCTAACTGGGGCATTAGCTCCCCATGGGTATGGGGAATGATCATCGCGGCAATCTTATTATTTTATTTACTGTATATTATGGAGCGCAACCAAGCGCATCCTTTAATTCATTTTTCATTATTTAAACAACCCATCTATGTTAAATCATCTTGCATTACCTTTAGCTGCGGGTTGTTCTTATATTCCATACTATATCTGGCACCACTGTATTTACATGATGTACTACAGCATCATGGCTATCAACTGGGGTTACTGATGCTACCAATCTCAGTTAGCTTGGTCATTAGTTCACGGCTAGTCTCCACGTTTACAAAAATATGCGGATTAAAGCGCCTACTCGGCCTATCGTTATTATTAATGGCCATTGCTGACTTAATGCAGCTGCACTTCTCAATCCAACACATGCCGGTTTACCTCTGCGTCACTTTTGCATTAATGGGCTTTTCTTGGGGCATCGCCTATGCCGGCTCAACCAGCTATGCGCTATCAGTTATTCCCGATGAGCACACCGCTACTGCATCCAGCTTATTTATGACGATAAGAAATTTTGGTGGCGGATTTGGCCTAGCAATTTCAGGTACATTGTTTTATCACATCCGAAATAGCACATTAACCGGACCACTTGCTCAGCACTTTGATCATAAGAGCTTACAAAAGTTAGCGTTCTTACACGGCTTTTATGCGGCCGTAATTTTACTGGCCGCATTTGCTATCGTGAGCCTGTTAATATTGCAATGTCGCACCCGAACATCAACTAACAAGACAGATCACCACTAAATCCTACGAGAAATGTGTGGGCAGACATGACTGTGGTATAGAATGAATATAGCTGTTGAATCATTTAAGCTTAAAGCAAAATTAGGCGGCTTAGCTAAGCTCGGTAATAAAGATATATTTACCGCCAAAGTTATTTTTCCGATCAGTGTAGCCAACCCATCTCAAGAAGCAAAAAAACTTCAGGCTACATTATTGATGATTACAAAACGCTTCAAACAATGCGATATTCTTATAGCAGATACATTGCAACGATATAATTACTTAAATAACATGTCAGAAAAAGATGCTTATACAAAATCAAAACAAATGGGTAGGGACTGGTTAAGTAGGAATCAGGCTTATCTTGATGACTTTCCGGCATTGAAAAGAATAATAAGATGGGACAGTTGCTTACAAACAAACTCTTTCGATAATGCGCAACATAGAATAAAATCTTTGTTTAATAATGATCATGCAACAAAACAAGATTTTTTATGTGACACTGAAGTTTTTTTAAAGCGCCACTCAATGTCAAATAATAATGCCATAATGCAAACCAATTGCCTGCAGTATTTATTTGAAGAGGCCGCCGTTGCTATTTCCTATTTTATTGAACATGGTTATGAGTACATCCTATACCCAGGCAGCCCACCCTTGTCGATTATTAAGTGTCGCGATCTTATTGTAAAAAACAGCTATCCCGATTTAATCCACACCCTTAAAGTTTATTTTGTCAAAACATACATATTTACTCATTAAATACCCACTTATAAAGCAGCCCAATACACTTGATTAGCACGTAATCACACCTTACCATCAATCAAAAATATATAATAAATTCGAAAAACAACGAATGCTGATTACTAATACCG
Organism: Coxiellaceae bacterium; assembly: GCA_029210045.1. GTDB lineage: Bacteria > Pseudomonadota > Gammaproteobacteria > Coxiellales > Coxiellaceae > JARGNX01. The sequence goes on along the minus strand of JARGNX010000001.1, from coordinate 94,006 downwards.
TTACTAAAGGGTCGAGATGTCGAATACTGAAACCAAAGACGATGAGTCTACACAAAAAGAACTAGAGCATAAAACTATCCTCAATAGCGAGAGAGCTCAAGCACTTAACCAAGAAATAATATCAAAGGCCAAGATTAAATGGGCCGATGAAAAACAACGAATTAAAGAATGGAAAGCAGCCAAACATCACTTTGCCTCTCAAGCAAGCCAAGAAAGCAAACAGACTCAAGGGCCTTTAGTAATAAAGTACCGTCGCCAATCAGGCGATAGCAAGCGAGCGCATTCATTCGCAAAGATAGACAACGAAATTTATGCTTTAGCCGGCAAAAAGCAATATGTAGACTGGGCCATGAATCGACGTGTTAAATTAGCTACAGACGAACACGGTAATTTAGTGACTGTGACCATGCAAGACATCCTCTCCGAAAAACATTTCGCATTAATACAACACCAAGCAAGCAAAGCAGAAGTCGGCTGCCTGTCTGCAACTACCTTCCCTTGCAAATACTATCGCGTTAGAAAAGACTTACCCATCAACTTGCTAACCTATACCCAGCAATCTGACTTATCAATGAAAGAAAAGCTTATCTTGGCAAGGCAGTGTGTTGAGCTGGTTATGCAACTGCATAACGGTAAATTATCACCTAATGGCACAGCGTATATTCATGGAGACCTCCGGCTTGAAAAATTTTTAATTAACTCGCAAGGAAATGTTACACTCGCTGGTTTATATGGCGCGCATGCCATCCCTGATTCAAATGACACGGTTAGTTGCAAGACAGTCTATGTAGATTCTCAAAACCTTATGGCGCCAGAGCTACAAAACCAAGTTAACAGTAAAAAAACGAAGCGTTATACATTAACCAAAAAAATAGACATTTACAGCATGGGGTACGTGCTAGGTGAAATACTACCTGTATGGAACCCAAGGTATACCGCTCTGTTTCATGCCATGGTCATGAGTGATAAAGATAAAAGGAAGATCCCATTAACCGCTGTATTAACTAAGCTAAAGCATGAAATCAAAAAAGAAACCACCATGGAAACTATCGAAGCGATACTGTCTAGCCATGACTTAAAGGTTAAGCAATCGTATTCTCCAGACTTATTGCCACCTCGCTTTTTAAGCACTTTGATGAAAGCTAAAATAAAAAGTGAATTAGTACACAACACCGTGCTGCGCAAAGCACTCAAGGCAGGTTTAGATTATTTGCAAAACACCAACTTCGGTTTACTTAGCTTACATGGCAGCAGTGGTAAGCTACAAACCCTGGTTTACATTAACAAATTATTTCAGTGTGATGGCAATGAAGACCGCATTAAACAGGAAATGCAGAATTGGTTGAGTGGTGTATACACAATCCAATTCGGACCCCGCTCGCGCGCTACACGCTCGCGCCGTGACTCACGTGCCGCCTATGCCCATGAGTCTGGAATACTAGTCACCGATAATGAAGAACACAACCCACACTTATTTTTCCAGCACACATCCAATAAATCCGACCGCCAGCAGGCCTTACAAAAGATGCTTAATACGCGAGCAAGCGCTTCGAATCTTGCCAAATAGCTAAAGAAAAATACGCAGTAGAGTTCAGTGGGGTTTCGCTTTCGCGAACAAGCGCTTCGAATCTTGCCAAATAGCTAAAGAAAAATACGCAGTAGAGTTCAGT
>JARGNX010000001.1:43445-92236 GCA_029210045.1 Coxiellaceae bacterium | reverse complement strand
GGGGTTTCTTAAGGGGAGATTTGTGCTCTCCCCTTAAGTCGCCGCACACGTGGATTCACTCCGCGTAGGCGAAATCATATCAGGAGCGTTATTCGCAAATGCGAATATAAGCGCCTTCGTCTAGCGATCATATAAAGGAATTTAATTAAAAAAGGCTTTCACAATGTGAAAGCCTTTTTAATTAAATGGCGGAGTGGACGGGACTCGAACCCGCGACCCCCGGCGTGACAGGCCAGTATTCTAACCAGCTGAACTACCACTCCGCGCATGCTTGGTGGGTGCTGAGGGGATCGAACCCCCGACCCTCGCCTTGTAAGGGCGATGCTCTCCCAGCTGAGCTAAGCACCCAATCCTTTGGAAATCTGCCTCAGTAAGTTCCCCTACCGAGGCGGAGAAAGATACCTTGAATAGGCCTTTAAATCAAGTAACAAATACACTAATTTGCTATTAATCTTTATTCAAAGCTTCTTTAAGTTTCTTACCAGCCTTAAACTTAGCAACAGTGGTCGCAGCGATCTGCATTGTTGCACCAGTTTGTGGGTTACGGCCTTCACGTGCAGCACGCTCAGACGATGCGTAAGTACCAAAACCTACGAAAGTTACAGTGTCACCCGCAACAAGAATATCAGTAATAATGTCATGCAATGCATCCACAGCACGCGCTGCTTGAGCTTTTGACATATCTACAGTTTCCGCTACGCGATCGATTACTTCAGCTTTAGTCGCCATAATTATCCTCGAACTTATATTATTTAATTTTCTTTAAGAGCCACACGCTGAACAACAAGCAGCCCATACCCTACGCATGGGGGATATATATCAGTAAGCTGTTCCCACTCCCCCGAGCAGAAACAACTGAATCAAGAACATACCGATGCCAGCCCAAGCTGTCAAGCAGAGCCTGCTTTTGACGTGATTTTAAAGCTCTCACGCAGCCAAAACATCATTAAAAGGCTAATAATAAAGCAAACTGGCAACGCAATCATCGCATATCGGAAGTCTGCGGCACTGTATAAACGCACACCTTGCTGTATATTTCCGCTCCAATGCAAGTCTAATAACCAACCAATAACGGGCTGAAAAAGCGCACCAATAATTACCGACGCCATATTCGCAAAACTCATTGATGTGCCAGCTATCGCATGCGGGTTAATCTCGCACGCCACCGCATAACTCACCGACAGACCGGAGTTAAATAAGCCATACAAGAACAACAGCACGAACACCATAAGCTCTGGCAAATGAGGTATATACAAAGTGGCTGACAGCATCAACATACTCATAAACGCCGCAAAAATCATGACAGGTTTGCGCCCACGTATATGATCCGATACCCAACCCATAATGGGGCTACCAATCGCCCAACCAATAAAAATCAAGCTCACCGCACTCGCCGCTTGCTCAAGCGACATCCCATACACACGGTGCAAATAACTTGGCCCCCATAACTCAGCAAATGCCACCGTAGGCGCGTAAATAAACCCTGCGAACACACCATTAATCCACGTTTGTGAATTGCATAACACCCGCCACAAACCAGACAGCAAACCAAATGAGCGCCCACTCACCTGCTGAGCCTGCTTTGACACATTCTTCGGTCGATCACGTACAACAATGACGATAGCGATCGCTAACGCCACCAGAATAAAACCAATCAACTCCATCGTATGGCGCCAACCCATATGATTCACTAAAACAGACACAGGCCCTTCACCAACAGCCGCGCCCCACATGCCCATTGCTTGCGTTGCACCCGCGAAAAAACCAAAACGCTGTACTGGAAACCATACGCTCGCTAATTTTAGCGCACCCACAAAAGCAAACGCCGCACTAAAGCCCATCAAAAAGCGCGTTAATTTTGCCACTGCCAATATATGTACATTAGCAAATACCAAACAACTGATACCACACAACAATGCCATCGCTGTTAATAGCCAACGCGGACCAAAGCGATCCATTAATGCACCTACCGGTAATTGCATCGCCACATAGGCGTAATAGAAAAAAGCTGATAACGAACCTAACTGATAAGCATTGACATTAAGGGCTATCATTAACGGTCGAATCATCACACTAGGCGATACGCGTGCAAAATATTCAGCAAAGAAAAACGCCGAGGCTAATGCCCAAATGGCCCAGGCACGTCGATTGTTATTTTTCACTGCTTTCAATTTAATTCCTCAAACTATTTCAGCTAGACAGGTGATACGATAGCTACTATCAAGGTGAACAGCGCACCTCTTTTACTTCATGGCTCGCTTCACTTCGTTACGCTGCGCTTTACTTACGTAAAAGAGGCACCCTATACACCTTGATGCCATCGCAGTCACTCGATTATTTCTCACCCTGAAAATTGTCTTATCATCACACGCTATTCAGCTCCACCGACTACCATCTCATCAACCTTAAGTGTGGGCTGCCCCACACCCACCGGTACACTCTGACCATCCTTACCACACACCCCAATACCCGTATCAAGCTGCATATCATTACCCACCATACTGACTCGAGTCAAGACCGATGGCCCATCACCAATCAGCGTCGCTCCTTTGATAGGCGCAGTAACTTTACCATTTTCAATTAAATAGGCTTCGCTCATGCAGAAAACAAACTTACCCGAAGTAATATCCACTTGGCCGCCAGAAAAGTCGACAGCGTAAATACCTTTCTCAACACTCGCAATAATGTCTTGCGGATCATACTTTCCAGCGCACATATAGGTATTCGTCATACGCGGTATCGGTCGGTGTGCATAGGATTCACGGCGGCCATTACCCGTACTTTCCACGCCCATTAACTGTGCATTGTGCTTATCTTGCATGTAGTTCTTTAATATACCGTTCTCAATTAGCACGGTGCATTCAGCAGGCATACCTTCATCATCAACCGTTAACGAGCCTCGCCTATCTAATAATGTGCCGTCATCCACTACCGTGCATTGCTCGCTTGCAACACGCTCACCAATACGACCACTAAAAGCCGACGTGCCTTTACGGTTAAAGTCGCCTTCCAGCCCATGACCAATTGCCTCATGCAACAGTACCGCTGGCCAACCCGGCCCCAATACCACCGGCATAGTACCCGCTGGCGCAGGTTGCGCTTCAAGATTAATACACGCTTGTTTCACTGCCTTATTGATAAACTGATCGAGATCTAACTGCGCCAAAAAACTAGGGTAATCATAACGACCACCAGCACCAGAAAAGCCTTGCTCAAAACGCTCGCCTTGCTTTGCTATCACACGCAAATGCAGTGACACCATTGGCCGAACATCCGGAACCAGCTGACCTTGATAGTTCAATATCAACACCACGCGATGACTCGCCGCTAAATTCACAATCACACTATGAATACGCTTATCAGCTGCACGGGCTTGTTGATCGATTTTTTGCAGCAATTTAATTTTATCATCATCCGCATAGCCGATTAGTGGGTTATTGGATGTATACAGAGGCTTAACAGCACCACTGGATTGTAAACGCAAATTACTATCACCACCGGCATGCACAATACTGCGTGCCGAGGCAGCCGCTTGCTGCAATGCCGGCGCAACGATTTCATCAGCATAAGCAAAGCCGGTCTTTTCTCCACTGACAACGCGCAAACCAAAACCAGCATCTTGGCTGTATTGACCTTGCTTAACAATTCCATTTTCTAAAACCCAAGACTCTGATTGCACCTGCTGCAAAAACAAATCAGCATAATCGACCTGTTTACTGACAGCAGAGCCGAGCACGCTTAGTAGTTGTTGTGGCTCTAACGCCATAGGTTGTAATAGTTGCGCTTGCGCAAACTTAATTAATGATTCTGTCACTCAATTATCCTACTTTTTTAATCACCGGGTGATCCCAGCCACCAGTAATATTGTATTTCACCATAGCAGCCCTTCCTACCGTTGGACTAACAAATAATTTATTGATTACCCAGGCAATAGCGCCGGCCAGAGGGCCGCCTGTCACGGTGGCAATAAATGGTATACTGCCGGTCACGTTGGGCCTGATCTCCATATGCAGGTTGTAAGTTTTTTTAGCCAACCCCACATTGCCTTGCATTTTTATTTTTGCTAAATCGCCATCCAACACGACATTTTTTGTGGTAGCCACACCTTTTTTCAAACTAAAGCTGCCATGCGCCTCATCAAATGCAAAACCTTTCTTACCAAGGTCTCCAAAATTTAATACTAAGCGGCGCGGCAATGATTGCAAACTTAATACATTGAGAAAGCGACCCAAGCCTAATTCAGCTTGTGTTTTTTTAGAAACTTTTAATATACGCCCATCAGCCAATGCCACATTAATTTGACCACTGGTCTTAGCCATTTTAAAGTTGGTCACCTTACCAGGCCATTTCAGTTGAAAGCCAATCATGCCCTGACCACCAGCCAACACATCCGTTAATTTCCATTGACGGAACAAGTGTCCCCAATTTTTCACCTTCAAACTACCAGCCGATATAACATTCTGCCTTCCTTGATCGATCGTCCATTCACCCTTCACAGCCGCATCAATATTCGGTGATTTAATAGTCAGCGTCGTCAACTTAATGCCCTTAGCAAACGGTTGCAGTTCGGCATGAGCGTGCCCTAGCATATAATGCTTATACAATAATTCGTTCGCAGTAAAATCAATGGCCGGCACTTGTTTTGGCGAAATCATTGTCGATCGCTGTTTCGATATAGGCTCATAATCAAACTTTTGAAATTCCGCATTAATGACGCCCTGCTTTAAATTTACAGGAATATTGACTTGACCATTGATGTCACGACTATTGATTTGTGCAAACCAACCACTCTGTAGAGGCTGCGCCCTCACATGCAACCCACTCCATAGCATATTCCACAATATTAATTTAGTTAAGTGCACATCAACCAAACGAGGCATAATACCGAACGACTTAGCAATGGTTTTATCTTGCCAGCGCTTATAAAACTGCTGCCACTGCCTAGCATTAATATAAGGAAGGTTAACAGCAAGCACTAAACCTTTAGCCTTAGGTAATTTAGCCAATCCCTTACCGATACGCACCTCACCTCGTGAAAATTTATATGATGACTTATTCGATTTGAAATTCAAATTCGCTTTTAACAGTGTTCCGTAGTTAGCTTTAACCTCAATGGGTTTTTTAGCATTCAAATCAACGCGCGCATAAAATTGGCGTGGTTGATCTACCGCTTTGTTCAATGGCGCCGGCATATCGATCGCAATGCCACGCAAATCAGACATAATGCTTAAGCTATCAGCGCGATCCGAACGAAATGGATAGAGGTTTATTAACGCTCGGTAATCCGTACTGCCCTGAATATAAGGTAACTGTGGAAAATGATAATGCTTATTCAATAGCGCCAAGTCTATATCACCACCAATAGCCACTTGAATGGTTTCCGGCTCTCCTTTGCGGTGCAAGGTGTTAATACCCATTTTAATCGGGCGTTTTAGTAATTCAGCGTTAATACCCTTAGCCACACAGCTGTTTTTTGTATAGGTAAATAGACCGTTGATTTTTTTCAGATCAGTATTCCAACCAGGCAGTGATAACGAGCCCTGACTCACCTGCAAATGCCCTAACAATTTAATTGGCATATCTGGCTTTCTTAGCGCCACACCCAGACGTAGATCACCTTGCACTAAACCCGTTAATTGCAAGGCTTGCAATTGTTTACCAATATCCAGCGGCGTTTGTTGCAAAAATGCCTGAGCATCGTTCATGGTGCCACCGTACTCACCATTAACCACCAGATGGCCACGCGCTAAATCTTTTATGGAGGCTTTTACATTACGTAAGGTAGCACCTGCTGTTTTTGCAAATCCCATAGCCACCTTCATTTGGCGATCATGAAAATGCAATTCACCATCGGCCTGAGTAATGGCGGGCCAATGTGGTGCATAATGAAAACTCAGATCCACCGGTTCCAAGTCAATTGATAACTCACCCTCACCATGATCAAACGGAAACTTTTGCAAAGGCCCTTGTAAATGGAAAGCACCGTGTCTAATCTTGCCACGCAGAAAAGCACGTTGTATCCAGTCCGTTACGCGTGGCGGCATAACACCTAACGGTACATAGTTTGCTGACTTAGTTAAATCTCTAAAACGAAAACTGGCATTAATTTCCACCGCAGGCAAGCTGTGGCCATCAAGAATAATCTTACTCGGCTGCAATTGCGCGGATAAATCTCCGTCATCCACATTTAATTGTTGCAATGCAATAACCCAGCCATTGAGTTGCTTTTGCCATGACATCGCTAGCTGTAACTGTTTAAAATGTTCTTGTGCGCGCTTAAACCATTGTATGGTATCAATTGTCGAACCTGGGCTATCCAAAATCAAATGACCGCTGCCCGGCATCCAGCTGACCTGGCCACTGATTCCATTAACTGAAGGCACTGCTTGATACCCATGCCAATCAACATTGTGAAATACTGCTGAAAACTCATCAAGCTTATAAGGTTGTGTTGCACCGGTTTCAGATAGCGCCAGCGTCATTTGATGCATTTGTCCTTGCGGCTGCAAATTACCAATCCATTGCCGCCATTGCTCAGGCACATGATGCAAATTAGATAAAATAAATTGCGCGTCAGATAATCTTAAGTAAGATAAAGCAATTTGCCACTCAGGGAGATGACTCACATTTACCATTTTGTACCTAACCAGCAACTGATTATCTCGCCACTGACGATGATTCACATTTAACTTGATTTTATCTGCCGATAGTTGCCAGCCATGTTTTTGTTTTTTCCACAATGTATTTGCCGACACTTGTTTAATAAACAACTGTCGGTTTAACTCAGGCGCCATAAATACAATGCGCTGGCCACTGAGCATCGTTTGCGCTTCTTGTAATTCACCTAATCGCCATTGCCCCCAAAACTGAGCACTGGCCTCACCACTCATGACCTGCAACCCACGCATATAATTTGCCAATATCGGCAACTTAACCCACTGCGGCAATAACACATGACTCGCATTTATAAACACGTTAGCCGAAAATTGTTTTGAATACAGCTCATCCGAATGCAGATCAATGATGAAATGAAAAGAACTACGAACCGTTTGCGCTAACTGAATCGTACCAACGATATGATGATTAAACTCACCGTTTTCAACTTCTAAACGCACGTTCTGCATCGGTAAAACAAAACCATTTGGCCCACGCCATAAAATATCAACGTGCTTAACCCGTACCTCTGCTTGGGTTAGCAACCATTCGATCATGCTTTTAAAGCCAGATTGTTCCAGGCTATTGGCGGGCAGCTGAAATCCTGATGCATGCGCCAAATGTAACTGGTTAGATTTATCTTGCAGCACTTCCATATGTAAACCATCAATCATTAAACGACCAGGCAGCCATCGCCGATTCCACAGGCTCGACCACAAGTCTACTGCGACTGTGAAGTGTTTAATTTTAAGGAATGCTTGATGATCTAAACTCAGTACCTTCAGGTTATCCAACTTAACCGCAGGCTCAAAGCCATACCAGGTAGCGGTAATACGACCAATTTTAACTGGGCGCTCAATAAAATGACTAACCCACTGCTCAAATGCTTGATGATGATTATCTAATAGCGGCGTGACCATACGGGCCAAATTAAGTGCAATGGCAAATAGTATCACTGACGCAGTCGAAACAACGCCGAGTGTACGCAAACATATTCGCCAAGACGGTCTCAAGGTTCCTATACCCTATTCTATTCCCGCTAAAAAACCAGTCTATCACGACGTTAGCTGCGCGTGAAACTTACCGTAGATCGATGGTGACCTATTGCATTAAATAACATCATTAACCATGGCCAAAGAATTGCTGTGGTGAGCACAGAAAACAAACTAGTAAATGATGGCACATTAACCGTAAACGCCAGCGCTAAGCCCCACCCTGCAAACCAGTTGATGGCAGACAACAATAATAGGCACGCCGTCTGTTGCATTAAATGAAATTGCACAATACGGTCCTGGAAGCGCATATAGAAATACACGACCACAATATAACCAAAGGCATGCTGACCTAACAAGCTTCCCAATAACAAATCAACAAACAAGCCCAATATAAACACAACCGCTAAGCTGGTATAGTTGCGGTAAAAACTTATCCAAACCAATATCAGTAATAGCATCCATTGCGGCCTTAGGGCATTCGCCCAATGTGGCAATGGAATAATCAGAAAGATACTGGCCAGCCCTATATATAATAGTGTCAAGAATAGTGGTGGCTTACTGCTCATTTGAGCTCCTTCTGCACAGCTTGTTGCAACTGTTTGTCGTCTGGCCATGACAATAGCACTTGTGATGTGCGATCCATATGTGCAGCTGGTTTAAGTGATACTTTAGCAAATGGTTGATTCGGTAATGCCGCATAAGCGGTAACCACCCCTACGGGGTAACCCACTGGGAAATGCGCACCCAGCCCTGAAGTTAAAAACAAATCACCCACTTTAATATCGCTGGTAGCCGTGGTATGCAATAACAACAACTGATTATCGATACCATCACCAACAGCCACAGCACGCACGCCACTGCGATAATCACGCACCGGAACAGCACTTTGTTTATCAGTAATCAATAATACTTTGCTGGTTAACGGTCCAACATGAACCACCTGCCCCATCACACCATAGGCATCGAGCACTGGCTGACCGGAGTACAACTTAAAATTACTGCCTTTATCGATAACCACTTGTTGTAATTCTGGTGATAAATCAGCCGCCAACAATTGCGCCTCTAACACCTTGCCGCCAATGTAATCCGTCGACTTCAACAATTCCTTTAACTGTGCATTTTCGCGTTCAAGTGCTAATAATTTTTGCAACTTGGCTTGTAATAAAAACTCATGCGCACGTAAGCGCGCATTTTCTGCTAATAGACTGCTTTGATTACTAACACTGGAAACCAAGAGACCCGCCCACCGAATTGGGGTATCAACTACCGCGGTAAAGGGGTAAGTAATCACGCTTAAGCGATCACGAAAACGATGAAAGCCTGACCAATAATGATCAGCACACATCAACAGTAAAGCAATTAATAATAGCGTTGATGCTCGCAAGCCAAAAAAAGCGCGTTTTTTAAACAGAAGTTTAATCGTGCTTCCCCTTGCCTACATTAATCTTTAGACAAGAAATCGCTGCCGATCACTTCCATTAACTCTAGGGCACGTCCACCACCACGAGCCACGCAAGTCAAAGGATCTTCAGCAACAACCACAGGCAAACCGGTTTCTTCCATTAATAAACGATCGAGGTCTTTTAGCAAGGCACCACCACCCGTTAAAACCATACCGCGTTCAGCAATATCTGCTGCTAGCTCAGGGGGGGCTTGCTCTAATGCAGCACGTACCGCACCAACGATACCCGTCAGTGGTTCTTGTAAAGCCTCTAAGATTTCATTGCTATTGAGTGTAAAGCTACGTGGCACACCTTCAGCCAAGTTACGGCCGCGCACTTCCATTTGACCCACTTCACTGCTTGGAAAGGCTGTACCAATATCTTGCTTAATGCGCTCAGCCGTGGTCTCACCAATCAAGCTACCGTAGTTACGACGCACATAACTAATGATCGCTTCATCAAAACGATCACCACCAACACGCACAGATTGTGCATAAACGATACCGCTTAAGGAAATAATCGCCACCTCAGTAGTACCACCACCGATATCAACGACCATTGAACCCGTAGCTTCTTCAACGGGTAAGCCCGCACCCATCGCGGCTGCCATTGGCTCTTCAATTAAATACACTTCACGTGCACCGGCACCCAGCGCTGATTCTTTAATCGCACGACGCTCAACTTGCGTTGATCCACAAGGCACACAAATTAAGACACGCGGGCTTGGACGCAAGAAACGATTTTCGTGAACTTTATGAATAAAGTGCTGCAACATTTTTTCAGTTACATGGAAATCAGCAATCACACCGTCCTTCAATGGACGCATCGCCGTAATATTACCAGGAGTACGCCCTAGCATGCGCTTAGCTTCAGCACCTACTGCCGCTACACGATTCTGAACAGAATGAGAGTCTCGCCTTAAAGCAACAACTGAAGGCTCGTCTAATACAATACCTTTTTCACGCACATAGATCAGCGTGTTAGCTGTACCCAAATCGATGGAGATATCAGTGGAGAAATATCCACGTAGTTTCTTTAGCATAAGGTCCTACTCATTCGTTGCGGTCAATTAATCGCATACTTTAAACTAAATCATAGAAGGAGTCGAGACTTGAATCAGAGGGGCAAGAACTGCCCCTCTGAGATTTATTGGCTTATGAGTTAGGTGTAGCAACACAGTTGCTAACAGTAACCGTTGCGGTGTTATCTAGATTACGCAGAACAAGATAACCTTGCTGATCAGACCTAATACCTACAGGGCCAAAGCTCACTGCATTATTACCCGCTTTAAGGGCAAACTGATTACCAACGTAGCCACCATTTAGCTTCACACTAACTTGAGGGTTATACATTCCGTTTGTATCGTACAGCTGAACCGAGCTAACCTGTAACATAACTGGATCGGCACTTGGATTAGTAATATTACAGTTCACATCATATGACACGCGGTCCAATATTTTACCAGACAGCATCAGGTTGAACTTTTGACCATTTGGGGCAATACTACCACCGTCTAATTGGCGACCTGAACTCATAACATTCGCCATCGCTGACAAACCCACTAACATACAGCTCACTGCCACCGCAGCTTTATATATTTTTTTCATGTACTCTCTCACTTGCTTAGTTTTTGCAAAGGCGCATTATCATGCATGACTAGAAATAAAACAACACCTGGCACAAAAGTAACCCTTTAAAATAAGATCGTTTCGTCTAATGCGTACGCTTTAATGCATTGCTTGCTCCGCCCAGCCGTTTATAATGTCGTGCTATTGACACTGTTATCATCAACTATGTCATTGCGAGGAGTATACGACGAAGCAATCTAAGCCTCCGTTACGTGGCTCGCAATGACGATTAAGGTAAAAAAAATGGCACTAACATCCAAAGATATCGACAAAGCGGCGCGACTAGCCAAGCTTGATATCGCTGACGAACATCATGACGCTTTAATACAAGAGCTAGAAGGCATTCTCGAATTAGTTGATCAACTCAATAGTGTTGATACCAATCACGTTAAGCCGTTAGCGCACCCGCTCGACCAAAGTCAGCCGTTGCGACATGACACCGTTAGCGAAAGCAATCAACGTGAGACCTTTCAACAATTAGCACCTGAAGTGCGTGATGGTTTTTATCTCGTACCTAAAGTTATCGAATCATAAACAAGGTGACATCAATGCACAGCCTTTCTTTGCGCGAGCTACAACAACAGCTGGATGATAAAAAAATCTCCAGCGTTGAACTGACCCAGCATTTTGTACAACGCATCAAACAGCACGATAATACACTGAATAGTTTTATTACCGTGTGTGACGATACCGCCATGCAACAAGCCAAAATCGCCGATCAACGTCGCGCCAATGGCGAGCAACATCCATTACTAGGCATTCCATTGGCACAAAAAGATTTATTTTGTACCACGGGCATTAAAACCAGCTGTGCTTCAAAAATGCTGGATAACTTTATTGCACCATATGAGTCCCATGTGAGCCAGCAATGTTTAGACGCCGGCATGGTGATGCTGGGTAAAACCAATATGGATGAGTTTGCGATGGGCTCATCAAATGAAAACAGTTATTATGGAGCGGCGCATAACCCTTGGAATACTGACTGCACACCGGGTGGTTCATCGGGTGGATCTGCAGCGGCCGTTGCTGCAGGCTTAACACCTGTAGCTACTGGCACCGATACCGGCGGATCGATTCGGCAACCCGCCGCGTTTTGTGGTCTTACCGGCATTAAACCTACTTATGGTCGTGTATCGCGTTACGGCATGATTGCTTTTGCATCGAGCTTAGATCAAGGCGGTGTATTTGCACGCAGCGCTGATGATGCCGCACTATTATTACAAACCATTGCCGGCCATGACTCACGCGATTCGACATCAGTTGATCAATCGGTACCTGACTACAGCGCGACATTAAATGACTCCCTAGAGGGATTGCGCATTGGCATCCCTGAAGAATATTTTAGCCATGATTTATCTGCCGCCATCACTGAAAGCATTCAAGCAAGCATCAAACAACTTGAGCAGCTCGGCGCAGAAATAGTTGATGTAAAATTACCGCATACGCATTTGGCAACATCAGCTTATTATGTATTAGCACCCGCCGAAGCATCGGCAAACTTAGCACGCTATGATGGCTTACGTTATGGCTACCGTTGTGATAACCCTACCAATCTCGACGATTTATATACACGCTCGCGCACAGAAGCATTTGGTGAAGAAGTAAAACGCCGTATTTTAGTGGGCACCTATGCATTATCTTCTGGCTATTATGATGCGTATTATTCACAAGCACAAAAAGTGCGTCGTTTGATACGCGATGACTTTACTAAGGCGTTTGAAAAAGTTGACATGATCCTAACGCCCACTACACCAACCACTGCCTTTAAAATTGGTGAAATAAAAGACCCGGTACAAATGTATTTAGCTGATATATTCACCATTGCGGTGAACCTAGCTGGCCTACCTGGTTTATCGATGCCTTGCGGTTTCGATCAAGGCTTACCGATTGGTGTGCAGTTAATTGGTAATTATTTTGAGGAAGGAAAAATATTAAATTGCGCTCACCAATATCAACTCAATACTGACTGGCATACCAAACGACCAACCGTCACCCCGGACTCGATCCGGAGTCAAGGAAAGTGATTATGAAAAGAGGAATACTCTCATGAACTGGGAACTTGTAATTGGCATCGAAATACATGTGCAGCTAGCGACAGATTCGAAACTATTCTCTGGAGCGAGCACGCAATATGGCGCCGAACCAAACACTCAAGCGTGCGCTGTTGATCTCGCCATGCCAGGCACATTGCCGGTGTTGAATCACAAAGTGATCGAGCTCGCGACAAAGTTTGGTTTAAGTGTGGATGCAACAATCAATCAACATAATGTATTTGCACGTAAAAATTATTTTTATCCTGACTTACCGAAAGGATACCAAATCAGTCAATTTGAATTACCGATCGTAGAGCATGGCCATCTGGATATTTCACTTAGTGACGGCAGCACAAAACGGGTTGGTATTACACGCGCGCATTTAGAAGAAGATGCAGGCAAATCCGTGCATGAAGGCTTAGGCGATCATACGGGTGTAGATTTAAATCGCGCAGGAACACCGCTACTGGAAATCGTTTCCGAACCAGACATGCGCTCCGCGGAAGAAGCCGTGACCTATTGCAAGACCATGCATCAACTGGTGCGATACCTGGGCATCAGTGATGGCAACATGCAAGAAGGTTCGTTTCGCTGCGATATCAACATCTCTTTACGACCTGTAGGCCAAGAAGCCTTTGGCACACGCACAGAATTAAAAAACCTGAATTCATTTCGCTTTATCGAGCATGCCATTTACGGTGAGGTAGCGAGGCAACAGGAAATACTGGAAGACGGCGGCAAAATAATTCAGCAAACACGCTTATATGATCCTGACAAGGACGAGACTCGCGCCATGCGTTCAAAAGAAGATGCGCATGATTACCGCTACTTCCCCGACCCTGATTTATTACCCGTTAGTATTTCACAACACACGATTGATGAAATCAAAAACAGCCTGCCTGAATTACCATGGCAAAAAGCGGCACGTTACATCAATGACTATGCCATTTCAAAAGACGATGCCACTATCATCACTAACAGCTTGGACAATGCACACTATTTTGAATCCGCCATAGCGGCCAAAGATGATAGCGTTAAAGCTAAACAAGTGGCGAACTGGTTTGTCACCGATGTATTAACTGCATTAGAACAACAAAGCATTAATCAATCGCCGGTAAATCCACAAGCACTAGCCGAATTGTTATTACGCATTGCTGATAACACCATCTCTACCAGCATTGCTAAGAAAGTATTTACTGCTATGTGGCAAGGTGAAGGCTCCGCCGATCAAATCATTGAAGCCCAAGGCTTAAAACAAATGTCGGACAGCGGAGAATTAGAAGCCATCGTTAAACAAATCATTACTGACAACCCCGAACAGGCCGAACAATACCGTGGCGGCAAAGACAAACTGATTAGCTTTTTTGTCGGTCAAGTCATGAAAGCCACTAAAGGCAAAGCCAACCCTGGCATGGTGAATCAGCTACTGAAAAAACACCTTTGATCAAACCGCTGACTTTGTAGGCTGCATTTCAATGCGGCCCTCTTGAACCAATGATTCTGTTAAATCATCCACAGCACCATATCGAAAGACGTTGTGGCTAACAAAAAATCTCGGCTCTGCCACAGCAGGTTTATATGTATTTCGCTGATAACAGCGATAGCCTTTATAGGAGGCAAAGGCCAACATAGCTGTCGCCAATACAGCAATAATTGCAATGGCAAATACCCCATCACTGTTATAACCAGAAAGGTTCTTAGTATTTTTTTGAAAAATAGCCGTAATATTATTATTAAATGCAGCTGGCTTCGATGCACAAACCATAAAGCTTCAACCTTAACAGTGACTTAATTAACACACTAAGCCACTGTTTTATGCCTGCAACACAAAAGCGTACTTTGAGAGCATTAAAACAACATGGTAGAATTCGTCTAAATTATAATAAATGCGGTATGAGAAGAGTCATGTTAACAGGTCAAGCAGCCCAACAGCAGTTGGCGCAAAGAAAACAACTTATGCAAAAATCAGCAGCCTATTGGGCGCTATTTGCTATTGGCCTCATTGGCTTAGGTTACACCACTTATCGTGTCATACCGTGCTTCACTCTGTTTGAAGACCACAGCTGGGATGTTTTTAATGACATGAACACCACCGTAACAAGCCTGTACACAAACACCAAACCACCACGCGCTTGGGGAGAGTTTGAATCGCTGCTAGCACAAGTCAATCTCACACTGGTTGCCGTGAATCACACAGCAATAAAACCACTAACCAATAAGCTGGGCAGCCTACCAATAACTTATTGCGCTTCAGCAACCCTCACTACCACCTCACATCATGGCGAGCCACTATTTGATATGCTTCGAAATACCGTTCTACAAGCCGGCGGCCTTCCCGCTGGGGGCATACAACCGGCAAAAATTCTGCTGTTGTTTGGCACGTTAGCTTTAGCTGGAATCTCGATGAGCAGTTTTTACAAAGCAAGAAAACACTATAAACAAGCTAGAACTATTGGAACACAAGCAGTCTTTATGGGAATTACAGAGCCTCACAATCCATTGCTGTTGACGCTTCCGTCAGTAAATCTACACGCGGTGGATACTCATGCCGCGGAAGACACAGTGCAATATCGTATAGCAATAGAGGAAGCTCGAGCCAGAATGATTGAAAGTGATCAAGCTCAGCAGCCCGCTCTTGTTTAGCAGTCCACCAGTACGATCATTCCTTAGCCTTATTGTTAAATAATGTCTGATTTTTAATAATTTAAATATTGCTTGAAAAATGCTCGCGTTACTATTACTATGACCCTAGTATTATAATGAGCATGCAAATAGGTAAGGCACATGAGGTCGTTAAGTAATGTCGCTGATGAATTGATTTCGATTGAAGCGAGAAATATATCACATCCATTAACTGACGCGGCGCGTGCTTGCCGACTTGCTTTAGCAAAGTCAGTGATAAACTTGCGCACCGGAATTCAGTGGTTTTCACGCAATAAAGCAAGTGGTTTCCTCAAAATCAAAGTACAGCGTGATGGTGACTTGGTTCGTGCACAGTCGGGATTTGCTGATCGAACAGCAATTTCTCAGCATGAATTAATGATGATGGCTGCAATGTTAGCAGCGCACCTTAAGCCGTTTAAGGTAAAAGGCAAGCCGATGTTGGTGCCTTGCAGTGGCGAGGTGATTACAAATGAATACTACCAACAAGCTAACAGCTTATTGCAAAGCAACATTGTAAAGCTTCAACATGCATTTCGACATTATTATGATAAATTATTGGCATTGCAAAGCAAGTCAGACGCGAAGCACCAAAAAAAAAACATAGCGCGGTGTGCCAATCAGTTAAAACAAGTACAGCAGATATTAGTCGGTGCATTGTTTTTGCAGCAGCAGTACCAACATCTGCAGTTAGATGAGGTTGGGTGCCGTGCAATAACGGCACACAGCCTTGCGCTATCTGAAAATGCAATGCAATTGATTGCACAAGAAAATTATGCAGCTGGGCTCAATCCATTTGATGATAATGTTGCGTTGCAGCAGGCGGTGATTGACGGTGAGATGAAACAGGTAAGAATTTTATTAGCTAATCCCAACGTTCAGGTCAATCAACGTGATGAACGAGGCTACTCTCCCCTGTATCTAGCGGCTGAACATAATCGTTTGAGTGCAGTAAAGTTGCTTATAGCACAGGGTGCCTTATATAGGCGAGCAACGGCCACCGCAGATTCAGCACTTACTGTTGCCCTTCTAAGGGGGCACAAAAAAATAGCGGAATTTCTATTGACATTGGCTGCAGTTGAATCGAGAAAGCTTAAACATAACGCGCTCCATCAAGGGCCCGTCAAAAAAAATGCCGCTTTAAGACATGTTGAGTATATTTTTCATTGTTTGCTAGGTGTCGATTTTATAAGTTATCTCAGTGAAGGTGATTACTATGCTAATAGAACCGATGGAGCCGGAATTCCTTTTCAATTTCGGCTAGAAAAAAAAACACCTAATAATGCTATTGCTTATTGCCCTAATGGCCAGGCTTATAACCTATCAATGGCGCTTAAACATGCCAATTTATGTTATTTTCTACTCACTGACACGGCACACGACCTTAACCTTATTAAGCAATGTGAAAAGATGCTTGGCGTTAAGATCGAGGGAAAAGTAGCCAATAAATTAACATCAAAAATAGGTGGAGATTTAGTTGTTTATGCAGCAGAACAGGCTGCAATAACAAATTATACAGGATCAGGTCATAGTGATTATAATGAGCTGTTACGAGGTAAACTGGCGGCATGGAGAGACATGGACAGCGTTAAGCAGAGCTTCATTCGAGCAATGCTTGCTATCAGCGGAGCCAATAAAAACCTTCACCCTCAAAGCGCTATAGAGCGACCAAGCTTGTTTCGTAACGAGCATACGCTACCAACCGCCATGCTTATGCAAATGAAAACAGCCAATCAGATAGTTAAGCGCGCAGGTTTATTGAGTTTTTCTGAGAATGGCAGCTATGGATGCAATAGACAACATCAGTGGCGCCTCGATTCTAGCTTGCATTGGCAAGGCAGTGTGGCCAATATCTCTTGGATTTCTAGTGAAAAAGAAGTTTTATTTTCACCAGCCTGCATTAGATTTACTGAATTTGAGCCCAATGCAGCTACAGGTAGAATCACCTTCACTACTGAAATAGTTCGTGGAGTGGCAACTGAGTTTCAGGACAATTATTTTATTACATTGGCAATGAATGTTGCCAGTGAAATACTCAAGCAACCTTATAAAGAGGCCCCTAACCCACGGTTTGGCATTGCACGTCATAATCATGCCTTAGCGCATCATATTCGCGCCAGTGTGTTTATTGAGCCGGTAATAGACTACTTCAAACAATTTGCTGCCGATCCAAAATTTAGGGAATTCTGTGACACTCTGCAGCCGGAAGAAGTCATCATGATGAAAGTGATGATGATTTTTTCGAAAACGGGACGTGAATCTGAGGTCAGTCCAGCAGGCTCAGGTCTTGAGCGTTATATGGAATTCCAACAAGCATCAGCCGATCATTTGTGTCATTTTATGCGCGAAGTAATGCGTTGCGATGAAGCAACCATTGCGTACTATGCAGAGATTATGTTGAATATGGGTAACCCCAATTACCCCAAATTAGTTACCGGCAAAAATGAGACAGAAAAACAACATAAGTTATATATCAATCATATAACCGCTTTAGCACATAAGCTTGATTTGCCGCGGGTATATGGTGAGAGTCAATATGCGCGCTCCATGTCTGGATATAATGGTAGCGCACAAAGTGGTACGGGGTTGCGCTTCATCGAGCCTTCTGAGAAGCAGGTGGAGGGTTTAGCTAAAATTGAAACTATCGCGCTCAATTGTTTAAAAGCGACCGGTGATAAACTGTGTTTTTCTAGGCATGGTATTGATCGGTTTGCTTATAATGCGCCGACATTCAGGCAATGCAACACCCATATTGACCATTGTCTCGAGCAGTGTCAAATAGCCTATATGAATGTTCTACAGCAACATACTGAAGATAATCGGTTGTTGGCTAAGTTTAAGCAAGCGATCAGCGATAATAATATATCACAAGCTATACGATTGATTGTCCGCATGCCTGTTGCACGATTATTTAAAACTGACGAAGAATATAAAAGCGTGTTTGACATTACCATGCAGTCTGAATTTGATTGCTCTAAGGTTATTGATGCCTTGTTACTGATGGCTAAAGGAAATAATGCCTTAATATTACAAGCATTACATGCGTCAATACGCCTAAACAAACATGATCTTGCTGTGACTTTAATTAATCAATTGAGTGGAGTTGAACTCGACAAAAGATATAATAGACGTACCGCCATAATATTACTGCTCGAGACCAGTGGCAATATGCAAGTGCTAGAAGCATTGCTTGCCAAAGGTGTGTATATAAATCAGCATGATAATTATGTTGTTCAAACGGCCTGCAAGTATCGCCGAGTGGATGCAGTTGCCCGCATACTTGACGAAGATTCTTACAATAGAGCAAACTTAAATAATTATGGATGGAGATATCGTCGTGTTCTGAATGAGAGCGTCCGAACGCGTTTGCCACTACCGATTATTACAACTTTACTGGATCATGGGGCAAAGGTTTATCAAGCCGACATCCTTACAGCACTATCATCTGGGCAAAAAGCAGTAATTAACTTACTGATAGAAAAAGCTACACCTGAAGAGCTAAGCCGTAAAGACCCCAGGAGCCGTTCCTTGATAGAACAAATAGGTCTAACGTGTCGTAGCTATAGTCATTTGTTTTCTTCAACGCACGATTCGACCGATCCACGAACTCCTGTATTAAAAACATTAATGTCCAAAGGTTGCGATCTTTACTACTGCAGTGATAACAATAATTCGGTCTTGTCATGGATCCAGAAGTCTTATGGCTGCCCGTCACCGGCTTGTAAATATGTTGTCAATAATGCTCCTTTAAGCTACTTAAATTCCCCCGTTGATAAGGACGGGGTGACCATTTTGATGAGGGCCGCAATAGCGCGTCAGTATGACTTGGCACAATTATTATTGCAACGCGGGGTAAACGTTAACGTCACTACCAATCAGGGCGCTAGCGCATTGATGTACGCTGTATGGAGAGGCCACACAGAAGTTGCTCGGCTTATTATGTCGTATTGCCCCCCATCTGCTTTCACACAGCTGTATGAGCGCAATGCATCAGCACTGTCTGTTGCTATCAAAAACAGAAAAATGGCAGGTATTGCTTGCGAAATGATTATGCAATGCCCATTAGCAGAGTTAAATATCGATATGATAAAAAGCTTTTTAGCTTCATTGCATGATAGTGATTTAAGAAGTAAGTTATTCGAGCATATTAGGTTAGAAGTTGGCAAACTTTCACCTGCACCTCCCGAAACGCAAGCTCTAATAGAATTGTTTAAACCCGCGATACCAAGCAGCGATGGAGCGCAATTGGCATCCGGATTATTTCAGCCACCTAGATCAATCAGCCAAATTCCTGAGAGTGGTGATTTGACACGGCTGAGTCCGCGGACCTAACTTATTTATCTCGCAGATGCTTTAAATTCGACTGCTGCTGATCTTTAGTCAGTATACTGATGATTGATTGCAACAATAAATAAATCTCGCCTGGATCAGAAAGCATCACTGAGTAATTTGCTATCTTGATGATACGCAGTACCGGTTGAAAAAATTTACGCTTATCAATAACGCGGCTTGATGCCATTTTGACTTGTTGCTATGATGCTCGCCAAATATCATTCTACTGGGGAGTTAGAGATGACAGGAACAAGAAGGTCTGGTTTATCCAATACGCAACAACAAGCCTTGAGTCAACGTAACAAACACAACCGCAACGCCGCGTTATTTTGTACTGTTAGTACGCTCGCTTTGGTGGGCCTAGGCTTTATCATCTATCGCTCGATACCTTGCTTCAAATCTGCCTATCAAAATCAAACCTGGGATATTATGCAAAAAGGCGCAGATAGCATCAGTACCAAGGTTGGCGAACTGTATACAAACACACCCGTCAAAGGTAGCACCATCTGGGACAAATTCGTTACAAACATTGAAAAACTCGGCTACACACTGACTCAAGGCGACTCATCGTCAGCTGATACTAACTCATTTAGCATTTACGAACTCGGCACAATACCCGTTAATAACTGCGTAGACATTACTTTAAATGCTGCCGCCAAAAGTGCCGACAACATCCGCCGTATATACAATGGCTTTAGACCAGCACTTGTAGCTGCAGGTGGCTCAGAACTAGGACAAGCTACCGGCATACTATTATCCTACGGCGCTTTAGTTGCAATAGTCGCCAGCAGTTGTTTCTGCTGCCAAGCCACCAAACAACGTAAACTAGCAAACAAGCAACGCTTAATAGCTAGCACTTATGATGGCGCAACAGGTGTGGCCTTACTCGATAAGGAACCTGTAGACGTTGCCGAAGAAGGACTTGAGATGCAACCAACCCGCAAACAGCCAACCACATAGAGAGAAGAGCATTGTTTATTAATACTAATTTACGCGAAGGTACTGATTTCGAAACAGCCAAAAGGAATCACACAGCACTAAAACAAGGAACAAATCATTTACTTGGCATGACAGCTATATTATTAATATTCGGCGTGCCGTTAATGTATCTTGCTCTCAAATGCGACGATGAACAATTTTCTTATTTTAATATCTTCAATGCTAATGACATGAGCGAACCAGTAGGCTTAGTACAATCCGAGCTCAATAATACCCATTTCATTAACGATGTCAGCCGCGCGCTCAATGCATCAAGTGGGCATATATTATCTCCCACCACTATCCAACCATTGGAACATGCCAAGTACATAGGCGCACAATTTGAAAATTCTGCGTGCTCAACAAACGACTTATACACCAATATTTCAGGCGCATTGTTACATCAACTACGAAAAGCCGTTGTATCAGCCGGTGGCTTCAGTGAAGGTGTATCATACTATGGCGCCACTTTAACCCTCGGCGTTCTGTTCTTAGCAGGCGGCATAACAACCGCACTATGCTCAGTAGCCACAATTTATAAAACACGTTTTTGGGGTAATGAAGCTAAACGCCTTGACCCAAACAATCAACCCTTACTGCTGGGTCCACAGCCCATTGGTCATGACAATCCCGTTGCTCGCCCTCCTCGTCAGACGACACCAACAGGGGGGCTAGAGATGTCATATAAAGCACCTGGGGCGGGAAGTCGTTTCTTTCCATTTGGTGATGCTGGGGCAAGAGCATTATCTATGCCAAGCCCACATGTCGACTCAACTTACATGATTTAAACCCCAACTTAAATCACGGCTATTATTCAAAACATTATTTGTGTTAATCTCCCACTTCAATTCACAGTGGGAGTGATTGATGAGAGACGCCAACAGCATTGAACAACATACGCTTGACGAATTCGAAAATAAGGGTTACTTAATTTGGAAAAAATCCGATTATCAATTAACCGACAGCGATGAAATTGCATCACACCTAAAAGGCATGTACCGAAATAAGCTAGCATTGGACCCATCAGCAGGATCACGTTACCGCGCGTACTTAAAACTGCAATGGAAGCGCGAAGACGACAAAGTCACTACTGCCAAAGACCAACGTTACTTTCAGACCAGCAAAGCGAACAATATGGATGGAGGTAAACCACGTGCATTCAAAATGCTCAACCGCTCCATATTAAATGATGCTGTATTTAGTAAGGTATTACACAAAAACAAACAGTTTATTCGCGACTACACACCGTTAAGCCAATATAACAATTTGGTTTTTGGTGTACACTTTATTCGTTACTTAGCCAAACCAGGCTCTGTATCTTATAGCTCACCCGTATGGCTACACACTGACGATGAACCATTAGTATTCGTGCATTTAATTGACCTGTCCGCGAATGCCATTGGCGGTGACAACCTTGCCGCTAATCAAAACGGTGAAATATTCAATGCCGTTCGATTAACACACTTTTTCGATACGATGATTTTAAATCGCAATATAAAGCATGCCGTTACTCCGCTAGGAACTGTAGAGCAAGAAGCGCATCGTGATATTATTTTATTTACCGTTGAACCGGATAGCACCAACCACCTGGAGTCACCATAAATGCCACGTCTATTAATAACGGGTGCCAATAGTGGTATCGGTTATGCTTTAACGCAACACTTTTTGCAACACGGTTATGATATTGTCGCTGTAGATATAAACATTGACCGTCTATCAATCGATGGCGTGACAGCTGTTAGCCTAGACTTAACCGAGACTTCAATGCTACAACGTTGGTTGTTGGATTTAAAAAAACCGTTCGATATTTTAATTAATTGCGCAGGCATTAGAGAAATAACACCCGTTCTAGACTTGGCTTATGACGAATGGCAACGTGTTATGCAAGTAAACTTAACTGCACCATTTTTATTGTCACAAGCCGTCGCTAAATTAGCAATCAACGCCAAGCAACCAGCCAATATCATCAATATGGCATCAATATCTGGCCTTGCCGTTGAGCCCAACCGTGCCGCTTATTGCAGTTCAAAACATGGCTTGGTGGGTTTAACCAAACAAATGGCAATGGACTTGGGCGCGCATAATATTCGTGTAAATGCCATTGCGCCAGGCGTAGTGCAAACTGAGCTAACCGAAAGCTATTTCAACGACACGGAACAAGTGGCCCTCATCAAAAGCAACACGCCATTACAACGCTGGGCGCAACCGCAACATATTGTGCAAGCGGTACAAAGTGTATTAAATAATGATTTTATGACGGGTAGTGTTTTAGTTATCGATGGCGGCTGGACAGTCGGCAAACAACTATAAGGATGGAGCATGATTGCAATAATAGCATCAATGATAATTTGGGGCAGCATTGGGGCTTGCGTATTATGGTCAGGCTTAAGCGCACTTGACGCCGCATTTTATCGTTGCTTAGTGGGCGCTATTGTTTTACTGCCCTACTGCTATTGGCGCGGCGAACTCAAACTCAATCGATACCACTTGAAGCAATACGGCTTAGTCAGCTGTGGCGGACTATTTATTGTTATCAATTGGTTATTGTTATTTAAGTCCTTTCAATGGGCATCAATAACACTGGGAAATGTTTCATATTATTTACAGCCCGTTTTCTTAGTGTTATTGGGCTTAGTTTTTTTTCACGAACATATCAGCCTACGTCGTTGGGGCTATATTGCATTAACAGCAATTGGCGTACTACTCACGGTAAATATTTCGCCGCATGCATTGCATTTACATGGCACCCAAACACTCGGTGTATTATGCGCATTAGGCGCCGGGTTATTATATGCATTTGCCACTATTGCGGTAAAAAAAGTCAACGATATGCCAGTCAGCCTAATCACACTAATTCAATTAATTGTCGGCTGCTTGGTATTACTACCGTGGGCAGGCAGCCATCCACTACCAACGTCAGTGACCACTTGGAGCTACATTATACTACTCGGCGTTGTACATACCGCCCTCGCCTACATGCTTTACTACCAAGGTGTGCAGCAAATATCTATCACCGTTATCGCTGTCCTCAGCTATATCGATCCGATAGTAGCCATCTTTACTGATGTGGCTTTTTTCTCGCGTCACTTACATGCCATACAATGGCTGGGCATCGCCTTAACCATGATTGGCAGTTACTACGTCATAAAAAAAATAAACTTAAAAAACCCTATCGTTACTTGACCCTGACTTAAAAACATTTACCATACAGCCATTGTATAAGAAATGTGAACAGTCATAGATGAGCGTAAATAGTGATTTAAATCAAAAGCTTGAGAGCCGAACATCCAAGGTAAAGACCTTGAGTAAACTTACATTTATTGCTGTTTTAGCCTCGACAGGGTTCGGTTATGCAAAATTTTCATGCCAAAACCCTAGCTCAGACACCAATATCTGCACCTATTTCAGCTTTATCATCACCGGTGTATTAGCTTTATGGCTGACAAGCGCCTGCTGCGAACTAAGACATATCAAACAACAAATCAATCAACTACCTAAAGACCTCAGCAGGCAATTACAAGTCTGAATATTGCCTTAACTAAGCCTTAACTAAGCCTTAACTACTCCCAATTATGTTGAAATAGCATCAGCACTCTGTACAATCAACGGTCAATATTAAGGTGTTACTAGAGGTATAAAAATGTTAAGAGCCGTTGATTCACGATCCCCAGCCACAGCAGAGCAAGCTAACGACAACCACGCCATCTACAAAAGAAGGATGAAACAGTCACTCGCGCTAACAGCTGCATTATTAACAATTGCTGCGCCCAGCATTTACGTCATGACAAAGTGTCAACTGCAAGATAATAATTATGCATTGAACTTTTGGGAAATTATCAACCCGCAAAATCCACAATCAGCCGTCGGTTACCTGAAATCCACCTTCAATCCCAGCACGGATTTTATGACAAACTTTACGCAGTCACTTATCAAAACAGCTGGATACATACTTTTACCGATTGACCAAAGCAAAGTCCCCACTGACGTAACACAAAAAGTGGGCTCCCTACTAAAGACATCCACATGTAATACTCTGGATTTTCTCACCAACCTAGAAGGTGAATCATTCACTAAAATCCGATCAGCTTTTAGCGCCGTTGGTGGCTATGCTCGCTCAGAAAATTACTTCGACTCTATCGTATCGATAGCTATCCTTAGCACCTTGGGCGCTTTGTTCTCTGCAGGTATGGCAGGTGCTTTTTATACCCAAGTAGGATTTTGGAAAAATGAGTCCGCCAGACTTAATGGTGATCACGAGGCCACTGTGGCATTACTACCTAAAGTTGATGATGCCAACGGTGACATTGAACTCACTGTAGTAGTCGTTAACGAAGAAGAAGGACATTTCTTCCCAAGCACCGCCGGTGAGCATGCACTCACATCACCGACAACACCGACAACACCAACTAACGGCTGGGTAATATAGGCAGTTTTCGCTGTAAAATTGCCGAGAAACTTAAGCGATTTCGTGCATGCCACCAAGCCTGAACCACCGGCTTGACGGCGACAAGTGATATGTATATCGTAAGCTCAACAAAAGGAGCTTACATGAAGGATCAAGAAATAACCATCGCAGAAAATCAACGTTTTTCAGAATGCTTATTTTGGGATATGCAGCGTGATTTTTACGATAAACAAGGAATTAATGCATGGAATAAAAAAGTTCCTTTCCATGCCACATGCAATCCATACATTGCCGACTGCTACGCCAATATAGTCATGAGCTTTATCAAGGACTGGCTGACATTACACCCGACCTCTATCGAACACCCATTTTATATTATGGAGCTAGGTGCTGGCTCAGGGATGTTTAGTTTTTACATACTAAAATCTGTGCACGAGTTAGCGCAGAAATTACAGCTCGATACAGTTAAAATTATATATGTGATGACTGATTTCACAGCCAGTAACTTGAATCATTGGCAACAGCATCCCGCCTTACAGTCTTACCTAGAAGATGGACGATTAGATTTCGCGTTTTTTGATTTAGAGTCTGAACAAGACATTGAACTGCTGCATTCAAATAAAATATTATCTAAAGACACATTGATAAATCCACTGATGGTAGCTGCTAACTATATTTTTGACTCTATTTCTACTGATGTTTTTACAGCTAAAGAGGGTGAAATATTCGAATCACTCGTTAACTTAAAAACCACCGCTGAAAATATGTGCGACGGCAAGCCGATAAACTGGGATGACATTGAGCTCAGCTATCAACCTACAGCAAATGATTTACGCAACTATTATGATGATGACAATTTTAACCAAGTGCTAAACAGTTACCAGGGGCGCTTAAATGACGCTGACCTTTTATTTCCAATAGCTAGCTTACGCGCCATTCGAAAATTGGCCAATACGACTAACGGCAGACTAATACTGATTTCTTCGGATTTGTCACATAATTATGTTGATCAATTGGAAGGTAACAAAGCCCCCAAACCTAAACTCAGTTGTAGAAATTGGGTAAGTGTTAATTATGATGCTATTGCTCAATATTTTAAATTAATCGGCGGTGATGTGGTTTTACAACCTTACGGTAAACGATTAAATACCAATGTATTTTTATTGGGTGAGCAACTTAATAACCTGCCTGAAACCCGCCGTGAAATTAAACAACGTATAACGGGATTTTCGCCATCCGATTTTTTAGTGGTAACAAAAAGCAAAAAAAAGCAATTAAGTGAATTAGAGCTGGAAGAGTTGGTTTCATTATTAAGATTATCTCGATGGGACCCGCAGCTTTTTCATCTGTACTCGGAGCAAATATATGCACTCATTGGCAAAGCAAGCTCCAATACAAAACACTGCTTAATAGCAGCCATGACTTCAATTGAAGCCCATTACTATTATATGCCTGCATCGTATAACACGTTATTGGAGATTGGTCGCTTTTTTCAAACGATAAAAGAATATTCAACAGCCTTGGATTATTATGCCAAGTCAGAAGCCTATTTTGGTAAACAATTCAGTTTAATTTCCAGCAAAGCCTTTTGCACTTACCACCTAGGCAGCTCTAATGATGCGCGTGAAATGTTTAACGAAGCGGCTGCGTTAGTGCCTAAAATGGATGAAGTGGCTATATCCTAAAACATACCCAATTGCAGCTTAGCTTCATCTGACATCATGGATCGATCCCACGGAGGATCAAACACGATCTCAATATTCACGTGTTCTACTTCAGGAATGGCCTCAAGCTTAGATTTTGCATCAGCTGCAATCACCGGGCCCATACCGCAACCAGGCGCGGTTAGTGTCATGGTGATTTCAATGCTGTAAAAACCATCGTTACCCTTAACCGGCGTAATATCACAACTGTAAATCAATCCCAACGCCACAATGCTCACAGGAATCTCAGGGTCATAAACCGTATCTAACATCATCTTTACTTTATCTTCAATACTTGCATCTTGCGGCAAGTCTTCCAACGGATCGTGTATTTCTCGTCCCAAGGCATCAGCATCTTTGGCTTCTATACGAGCAAAGTTACCATACACATCAACGGTAAAACTATTTCCTTTATCTTGCACAATTTTAACTTCAGTGCCTTCACGCAACATTATTTGTGCACCTTGCGGCACCATCATGGCGATGCAATCACGATTCAAATGTACAACCTCTACCTTCTGATCCGCCATCATTTCATTACACCTTTCTGCTTATTCATTTGATTTATTCTTTAGATTAAAGCTTTCACCACATCCACACAAACTATCCGCATTAGGATTATCAAATGATAATTGCTTTTGACCTAAGCTCATATCAACATAATCAATTCTAGTGCCTTTAACCGCATCTACAGCATCATATGCAATGTAAACATCAACACCGCGAACACGTTCGAGTAAGTCTTCCTCATTAACAGTCTCTATTACCTCAGGAACATACATCAACCCTGTACAGCCAGTCTCTTTAATAGCCAGCCTAAAACCAATCGCATTCGGTTTATCCGCGATTTTTTGCTGCACATGCTCCAGAGCAGCATCAGTAAACGTTAAGATTCTAACAGCCATCATTTTCCCCTTATTATTCTGTCGAGATTTCATCAGCTTGATCATGCAAGGCCGCGTCAATCGTATGCCAACATAATGTCGCACACTTTACTCGCATCGGATAATCACGCACGCCGGCCAAAACAGCTAACTTACCCATTTCTTCCTCATCTACAACACCCTCACTGGTCGTCATTTGGTGAAACTGTTGAAACAGTTGCTGCGCTTCGATCAGTGATTTTCCTTTTAATGCTTCCGTCATCAACGATGCCGAAGCAACGGATATCGCACAACCCTCGCCCTCAAACGAGACATCTTCAATCACACCATTATTTTCTTGCACATAAACCACCAGCTTATCACCACATAAAGGATTGTTGCCTACCTGACGGTGATTAGCATCAACCATATGGCGCTTATTACGCGGATGACGACCATGATCAATGATCAGCTGTTGATATAAGTCACGCAAGTCTGCCATCTACACTACTCCAAATAATTTTTTCACGTTATGCAGCCCTTTCACTAAACAATCGATATCATGCTTATTGTTATATATCCCGAGCGATGCACGTACAGTTGCTGCAACACCTAGCTTTTTATGCAAAGGCATGGCGCAATGATGCCCTGCACGCACGGCGATATTATCATCATTGAGAATGGTACCAATATCATGCGCATGGACATCAGCTAAAGTAAAAGCAATCGCACCTACTCGCTGTGGTGCCTCGCCATATATTTTTAGTCCTTCAACCTCACTCAGCTTTTCTAATGCATACGCTAGCAATTCTTGCTCGTGTTGCTCTACTTTTTTCATGTCCGCGTCAACCAAATAATCAACAGCAACACCTAAACCAATCACATCAGCAATATCCGGCGTCCCCGCCTCAAAACGATGTGCGCCAGTCAGATAAGTGGTCTTTTCAAACGATACCTCACTGATCATACCGCCTCCGGTTTGATACGGTGGCAATTGCTTTATCCAATAATCGCTAATATAAAGCGCGCTAGCACCCGCCGGACCATAACATTTATGCCCAGAAAACACATAAAAATCGACATCCAAATCTGTCACATCAACAGGGAAGTGTGGCGCTGCCTGTGCACCATCCAATAACACCGGCACTTCTTTAGCATGGGCTAATTCTATAATCTGCTTAACCGGGTTGATTGTACCCAACACATTAGATACATGCGCCAACGCAACCAATTTAGTCTTATCATTAAGCAACTCACGAAAGTGGTCCATATCCAATTCACCACTGCCCGTAATCCTCACCACCTTTAATTTCGCGCCCGTTTGTTTGCACGCCACTTGCCAAGGCACAATATTGGCATGATGCTCCATTTCACTAACAATGATTTCATCACCCGGTTTAAAATAAAATTGCGTTAAGCCATACGCCACTAAATTAATACCTTCAGTGGTATTACGCACAAATACTATATCATCAGCTTTTGGCGCATGAATAAATGTCGCCACCTTGTCTCGCACGGATTCATAGGCCGCTGTTGAGCACTCACTAAAATCATATAAGCCACGATGAATATTGGCATAGTTATTTTCATACAGATGGCTTATGGCATCAATCACGCACTGCGGTTTTTGACTGCTGGCACCACTATCCAAAAAAACTAGTGGCTTACCATTTTTTTCGTGGTTTAAAATCGGAAAATCTTTTTTAAATTCCCAACTACTCATTTTGCTTCCTTTTTTTGCCCTCATTGCGAGAAGGTCAAATTATATTCTGCCGTCGTGACAACCAACCATGTCATTCATGTCATTCGCCCAAAGCGTTAATCAATTCCGCCTTCATGCCTTCATACACCAGTGGTTGTTTAATTTGTTCCAACAACTCCACTGCAAAGCTGTGCGTCAACATCGCACGTGATTGATTTTCATCAATACCGCGGCTTCGCAAATAAAATAACGCATCTTGATTTAAGTTACCAACCGTCGCTCCGTGTGAACAAGCCACATCATCATTGTAAATTTCTAAATCCGGTTTTGTATCTATTTCCGCTTTAGATGACAATAATAAATTATGATTATCTTGCGCCGCATGACTACCATGACCATGCTCAGTCACTGTGACCTTAGTGTTAAATACTGCATGTGCTTGATCATCAATAATACCCTTAAAATATTGCTCACTCTTGCAGTCGGGCTGCTCATGATAAACATCAAGGTACACATTATGCTGCTTAGATTGATTGGTATGATAAAAGCCATGGTGCTTACATTGTGCCTGCTCGCCTTGCAGATGGTGCTTAACATCCAAACGTGCCCATTGGCCGCCCAACATTAAATCAAAAGCGTAGTAATCGCTGTTATCCTGTTGAGCTATGTTCTTTTGCTGCCAGTAAAA
Source organism: Coxiellaceae bacterium (assembly GCA_029210045.1). Classification (GTDB taxonomy): domain Bacteria; phylum Pseudomonadota; class Gammaproteobacteria; order Coxiellales; family Coxiellaceae; genus JARGNX01. Next base: position 62,152 of record JARGNX010000001.1, on the reverse strand, counting down.
GGCACTGTCGCCTTCTTTCTGAACACAGTAGTGCTGCAGCTCAGCACCTTTTTGCAGGTTTATATTGGTAATCAATTGATGAAAACTCTGCACATTCCTGTAAGAAACATATTCACATTGTATGGCGACTTTAGCATTCTCACCAATATCAATGTTCAATGTTATTGGTAGCAGGCACTGATTTGATTGTTCAGACACAATAAATAAGGCATAAATTAGCTCATCACTGCAATAATCCTCCGCCACTGAAAGCAGCACCTCTAAACAACTCGAATTCTTGATATATGGTATGGATGACTTACCCAACAATAAATTCTTTTCAGGTAATTCGGCTACATTAACTTGGCAATTAATCTGTTTAGGCAGGCGCTCCAGCTGAGATAAACTCTCATCTAACTGACCATCAACAAACACCAAACGAATCGGACCACCCTCGTCAGTTTCCGCAAATATAATCGCATCTTCAGCCGCTTCATCCGGCCTGGCTTGCCAGTTCACTTTTTCTAAAGCCGATAAATCCGTATATTTCCAGCGCTCTACAATTGCTTGTCGATTCATACTGCCTCCGCATTTGGCATTAACCAACCGTAACCCTTTTGTTCTAACTCTAATGCCAAACTCTTATCACCTGATTTCACTATTTTACCGTTAACCAATACATGCACGAAGTCTGGTGTAATGTACTGCAATAGACGCTGATAATGAGTCACCAATAACACCGCATTATCCTGGCTACGTAAATGATTAACGCCCGCCGCTACTGTTTGCAATGCATCAATATCCAAACCTGAATCAATTTCATCTAAAATGGCTAACTTAGGATTCAACACCAACATTTGTAATATTTCATTTCGTTTCTTTTCACCGCCAGAGAAACCATCGTTTAACGCGCGCTGTAGATAACCTTCATCCATACCCAATAGTGCCGTTTGCTTTTTTACATACTGCATAAAATCAAACGCATCCAACTCCGGTTCACCACGTGCAGTTTGCAAACTGTTATAAGCGGTTTTCAAGAAATACAAATTATTGACACCAGGAATCTCAACCGGGTATTGAAAACCTAAAAACAAACCAGCTGTAGCCCGTTGCTCAGGCTCTAAACTCATCAAGTCCTTACCTTCAAACAATACATCGCCATCCGTTTGGTTATAACCAGGGCGACCTGACAATACATTAGCCAATGTTGATTTACCCGAACCATTCGGCCCCATAATCGCATGCACTTCACCCGGATTAATGGTTAAATCCAAACCCTTTAAAATTTCTTTTTGCTCTACACTGGCGTGTAAATTTTTAATGTTTAACATTACATTATCCTGTGTCATTAGCCTACCGCCCCTTCTAAACTGACTTCCATTAATTTTTGCGCTTCGACTGCAAACTCCATTGGCAGCTCATTAAATACTGTTTTACAGAATCCATTAACAATCATTGAGATCGCATCTTCTTCATTAATACCGCGCTGCTTGCAATAAAATAACTGATCGTCAGCAATCTTCGACGTCGTCGCCTCATGCCCTACCCGTGCAGTATTGTTTTTCACTTCAATATACGGGAACGTATGTGCACCGCACTTATCGCCAATCAGTAATGAATCACACTGCGTATAATTATCTGCATTATCTGCCATCGGCATAATACGCACCAAACCACGGTAACTGTTTTGACCATGACCACTGGAGATACCTTTAGAGATAATCGTACTCTTGGTGTTCTTACCAATGTGAATCATCTTCGTACCAGTATCCGCTTGCTGGTAATTATTCGTTAATGCCACTGAATAAAACTCACCAACCGAGTCATCACCTTGTAAAATCACACTGGGATATTTCCACGTGATAGCCGAACCGGTTTCAACTTGAGTCCAGCAGATCTTAGAACGTGCGCCACGACATGCACCGCGCTTGGTCACAAAATTATAAATGCCACCCTTACCTTCTTTATCGCCAGGGTACCAGTTCTGCACCGTAGAATATTTAATCTGCGCATCTTCTAATGCCACCAACTCCACAACCGCTGCATGCAATTGATTTTCATCACGCATCGGCGCCGTGCAACCTTCAAGGTAACTCACATGACTGCCTTTTTCGGCAACAATCAATGTACGTTCAAATTGTCCGGTATTCGCGGCATTAATCCGAAAGTATGTCGATAACTCCATTGGGCAACGCACACCTTCAGGGATATATACAAACGAACCATCGGTAAACACCGCTGAGTTTAATGTAGCAAAAAAGTTATCGCGGTATGGGACTACACTGCCCATATACTTCTCTACTAACTCAGGATGGTTTTGCACAGCTTCAGAGAATGAGCAAAAGATAACACCCGCTTCCGCTAATTTAGCTTTAAACGTTGTCGCTACTGAAACACTATCAAACACGGCATCAACAGCCACGTTCTGCATCATTTTTTGCTCGTGCAATGGAATGCCGAGTTTATTATACGTTTCTAAAATCTCCGGATCGACTTCGTCCAAACTCTGCAGTTTTTTCTTTTGCTTTGGTGCTGAATAATAACTGATCGCTTGATAATCAATCGGATTAAATTTAACTTGCGCCCAAGTCGGTTCATCCATGGTCAACCAATGCTGATAAGCACGCAGTCGCCAATTCAATAAAAATTCCGGTTCATTTTTTTTCGCTGAAATAAATCGAATCACCTCTTCATTCAGGCCAGGTGGTAATGTGTCTGATTCAATATCAGTCACAAAGCCATGCTCATAGCCCTTATTCATCACCTCTTCAAAGTGACGCTTTGTTTCACTCATCATGCCCCCTCTCACAATTCTTTACGCTCTGTGGCGAATGAAAAACCAATGGTTGCTCCATAGGTTTCACCATGTCGGCCAAACTAACGTCCTCTAATACTTGCACTACGAGCTGATTAATACGCTGCCAATTTCCACGTAACCCGCAGGTTTCCACTTGCTCACAGGTAATATGTTGCTTCGCACAGTCTGTCATCGCGGGCAAACCATCAATCGCTGCAATGATCGCCACCACACTAATTTTGTCCGCCGAACTGGCCAAACAATAACCGCCACTAGCACCCTGCGAAGATTGAACTAAACCCGCTTCGTTCAATAGCTTCATTACCTTGCGTACCGTTGGTAGCTTGATACACGTTTTATCGGCTAATTCACCACTGGCTAAACTGCTGTTTTCTGTCGCAAGTACAGCCATTAATACCGTAGCATAATCTGCTAACCTACTGATTTTAAGCATAATAGTTTCCGGCCCCCATAAGTCGCATATGGTACCATTATTGTACCACTTAATCCAAGCAATATGTGGCCAAATTAGAACTGTTTGTGCTAAAGCAACAAGCACCGTATACTAATCTGCTATGTCTTTGATTTAACAAAAGGAGTTTGGATGATCATCGACCACGTAGGCTTCGCGGTGCACGACCTCGAAACCAGTAAAACCTTTTATAATCAAGCACTAGGCCCGCTGGGGGTTACCAAATTAATGGAAATCGACCAGCAATCTGTCGGCTATGGCAAAGAAGGTAAAACTGAATTCTGGATCAATTGCGATACAGACAATATAAAACCAATGCACGCCGCATTTGTTGCACAGAATCACAATGAAGTTATGGCATTTCATGCCGCGGCACTAGCCGCTGGCGGTAAAGATAATGGTGAGCCCGCCATCCGGCCGCATTACCACTCGAACTATTTCGCCGCCTACGTTATAGATCCTGATGGCCATAATATTGAAGCAGTATGTCATTTGGGTAAGTAGATTTTTACCTCACTGATCAGCCTGCAATAAACCTATAGAATGCAGTATGCTTTAAGAAAGCATACGATAAAAAACCAAATCAGGCCGGTAGTAATCCCCATCAACAGTGATACGCTTTTGCCTACTAACAAACGTAAATCCTCTGCCCATTTCAAGCAAAAAATCCTGCATATGGTCAATAATCGCCGCCTCTAAATTCGTCTCCGTATAATGATAATGTTCTTTATAACCAAGAAAATCTAAAATAACCGGGCTCTTCAAAGCATCTTCAGGGCTTTCAATAATATGCCCCTTATTAGCCAGGTTCATCACCCCCATCTCATCTTTACTTGATGCAAGCCTCTCATAAAGAAATGAAGTCATTTGCCGTTCCAGCTCTGTAGTAGACCAATGGTTCTTATCAGCTTCAATTTCGTAAAATTTCCGCACACCTTCTCTAGCCTCGCTCATCAACATTCTATAATGCGTCCAGCTTAAATTCCCTTTAAATTCAATCGATTGGAATTCGTCACGAGCCTCGTGATGAATTCGATTTTTATAGGCAATTATCTGTTCATGATTTACGGCCCTTAGAAAACGGGCTCGAGCTTTACGAACATAGCTAATAGCAGACTTACAAATCGTATCAAATTTTGGCTGAAATTCATTCGTGATCTTAATACTCATGTTACCCTTTTTATCGGTAAGTTTGGTACGACCACTCAATATGAGTTAAGTATTATACAAAAATGGATTTACATATAATTTACAAACGCACAGACCCACGCATAATAATTTGGTCTAACAAATCTTTCATCGTAAATGCATTACTGGCATCATCAGCAACAGCTAATGCATAACTCATCATCGCCTCATAGTCGACCGCGCTATAGCTTTTGCCACTATCACATACCAGCGTCTGATCACAAAAATCAACCACCATATTATAATAAGGCCGCAACACTTCGACCGTTTTATTGCCCATAGCTCCGCGGGAAAGCACCGTTTTAGATGCCGCACGATAGAGACCAGTGAAATGCTTAAGCATTAATGCAAAGCTAATACTTGGCATCTCAGCCGCTTTAGCTCCAAACACGGATTCCACTAAACTTTGGAGGTTAAAAAAAGACTGGCTGCTGCTAGTGAGCTCATCATTAAAACGAGACACACGTACCATCACCGGGCTGGATTTATGTTTTTTCTTCTTAGATTTATAATGCGAGACTCGCTTACCTAGAGCATCTACTGGCAACCGAGCCAATGGCCCACGACTAAAATCAAGCACCACGACAGATTCAGGGCAAACCCGCTTGAGCGCTTTAAACTCAAATGAATCATCACCCTCCGTAGCCTCTATTGAGACAATATTGGACACTTTTTTATGATCAAATAAACGACTTATATGTTGTCTCCCACTGACAGCACATTTAATCAGTCTAACGATTAACCACAGTGTTTGCAAAGAGCGGCATAGCTGATATTATTTGAGCATGAAAGCTACTCCCTATTATCATGTCATACGCAAAGTTACGTTTGTTAATGCTAGTGTTAACCTCCTGCTCGCCGTTGTAAAAATTTTGGTCGGCTGGTTTGGTTACTCGCATGCTTTAATTGCCGATGGTTTGCACTCGTTATCCGATTTAATTGCCGATGCACTGGTATTTATTGCTGCAAAATTAGGCAGTCAGTCACCTGATGAAGATCACCCTTATGGTCACCGACGCATCGAAACACTTGGTGCTATCATCATCGCCGTCGTTCTAATCACCGTCGGTGCATTAATTGTGCTTGACGCCATTGGCAACCTTAGCCGTCCACAAGCGCATCACAGCCCAGAATGGATAGTGATGATCACCGCCATTGGCTCAATAATAATCAACGAGGGTCTGTATCATTACGGCAAACATTTTGGTAAAAAAATTAACTCCCAATTGTTAATCAGCACCGCATGGCATAACCGCAGTGATGCCATGACCTCCGTCATTGTTGTTGTCGCCGTTGCGGGCGCTATGTTCCATGTACAACACCTCGATGTTATCGGCGCGCTCATTATCGGCCTAATGATATTATATGCAGGCGGTAAAATGATTTGGACCTGCTTCCGCGAACTCATCGATACCGGTGCCGACGACGCCATGCTGCAACAAATTCGAACCGCCATACATGAAGTATCCGGCGTAGTGGCTGTACACCAACTACGCACCCGCTCACTCGGCGGTGAAATCTTTATTGATATCCACATTCAAGTCGATCCACGCATTAGCGTGTCTGAAGGCCATTTTATTGGCGAACAAGTGCATGACCACTTAATTAAAACCATTGACCATGTCAGTGACGTCACCGTGCACATTGACCCTGAAGATGACGAAACCCAACAACCATGCGAGCACTTACCGGATCGGCCAACGTTATTAAACAAACTCAACGATTGCTGGCAACATCTGCCCGAATACACCGCCATTGAACGTATTATTATTCACTATTACGATGGAAAAATTGATCTGGATATTTACATCAATAAAAAAGATATCAATCATGATATTCGACAGCAATATTTTGATGCCTTACCGCCATCAATGGAATTCATCAAACAGATTAATCTTTATCATGCTATTTGATTTACTCTGTCATACCAGCCTTGAGCAAGAATCCAGTTTGAATTCTGGATCCCGCGTCAAGCGCAGGATGACACATGATAGGGCAAGGTGGACAGGGTGTCCATTTTACGGAAGTAAAGCGCAGCGAAGTGAGAACGAGCGAGCCATGCAGTAAAATGGATACGCTGCTCGCCAATTACTGCTAATACATACCATTAACAAAGTGACAAAAAACATATGAAACAATCTTATTTATTTTATGATCTAGAAACCAGCGGACTAAACCCTTGCTTTGATCAAGTAATGCAATTCGCTGCTATCCGCACCGATCTTGAATTTAACGAAATCGAGCGCCATGAATTTTTTGTGAAACTCAATCCTGACGTGATTGCCGCTCCCATTGCTTTATCAATCCATCAAGTGGGCTTAGACGATATCAAAAATGCTGATAACGAAATCACTGCAATTAAAAGAATTCATGCGTTATTAAATCAACCCGGAACAATCAGCTTGGGTTACAACACGTTAGGCTTTGACGATGAGTTTCTGCGCTTTTCATTTTATCGTAACTTATTGCCAAGTTACACACATCAGTACGCGAACAAATGCAGTCGCATGGATATATACCCCATCACTGTGTTGTATTATTTATTTGCCAATGACACCTTACAATGGCCTGAACGTAATGGTCGCACATCACTAAAGCTTGAAGACATTAATACAGCCAATCAATTAGCCAGCGGCCAAGCGCATAATGCCTTAGTCGACGTCGAGGTCACCATTGCGCTTGCCAAAAAGTTAGCTGAAAAACAAGACATGTGGAAATACGTATTGGGCTACTTTGACAAACAAACCGATCTCACTCGCATCAATCAGCTGCCCGTGGCTTTCTCGACCACACAACCCTTTCATGAAGCGATTGCAGTACAAGGCAGCTTAGGATATCGTAATAATTTTTGCGCACCCGTATTACACATCGGTCAACACAAGCACTATAAAAATCAATCATTGTGGCTACGTTTAGATAATGAAGATTTAAGCACACTAACGCATGATACCATTGCAGAAAAAACCTTTGTTATTAAAAAGCGTGCAGCAGAGCCACCAATCATATTGCCAACAAAAGATCGCTACCTTACACAAATCAACCAAGAACGTCTCGATCGAGCCAAACAAAACCAGCAATTTTTAAATGATCACCCGGAGATATTGACAGCGATTCAACAATACCACCAACACTTCACCTTCGATAGCGTAGAAGGTACTGATATCGATAGCGACCTATACCAAATCGACTTTCCATCACGCAGTGATACACAACTATGTCAACGCATCCATCAATCGCCACCAGCCAAATGGACGCAACTCGCCGAGCAGTTTGATCAGCGAGTTTATCAGCAACTGGTTGATCGCTTGCTAGCACGCCACTTTCCAGATGAGTGTTCAGCAGAACAAAAACAGCAGTTTGATGCCTACCTACACCAGATTATTGAAGGCAATGAAAAACGTAAAGACTTTCGTGGACAGTTTCAATTAAGCATTAGTGAAGCACAACAAGAACTGAATCAGTTGCTACAACAAGCCGATTTAAGTGCGCATCAACGCCAATTACTTGAAACATACCAACAACACTTATTAGGCTATACTGCCAACCAGCCTGTATCATAAAGAGAGAAACCGCATGAATATTCGAATCCTATCAAGCCTCACTGGATTAACATTGACAGCATTGATTAGCACCAGCTACGCCTATGACGGCTTTAATGATTGCAGCCGCTACACAGGATTTTCTGATGACCAACGCAGCAGCTATAAACAAAGCAGCGTATGCGTGCCCGTGGCGAATGTATCAGGGCAAGAAATCTCAGTAACACTTATCAACAATAAATCTCAAGGCGACACCCGCACCATCAAAAATGGCAATGTCGGTGAGTTTACACATAAAACACAAGTACCGCGCGGCACTGCATACAATATCATTGTAAAAAATACCAAAGGAAAAATCATTTATGATTCTGTTAAAGGTGAAGATGCCAAAGCCATTAACCTGATGGGGCTACTGTGTTTAAAAAATAAAGATAATATTAAATGCGTTCCGTGGGTAGCCATCAAGCCTGAAAAGCAAGTGCCCTACCCGAACCCTGATGGCAACGCAAAAAAGCCTGAAGGCTTTAATTAAAGGGATAATAACCTCATCAGCTGAAAACCTAGCATAATACTGACAATTATAACCGCATGAAAAATAAGATAAATTTATCACTACAAGCCGTGGTCATTGAGTCAGTCATCTGCATATATGTAATGCAACGCATACATTAATGCTTCCTTAAGAATTCTACCGTAGAGTTGCAGTAGTGATGTCGTAAGGATAATAAGTTTTATATGTGTTATGTGTAGTCATTGATTATAAATGAGTACAGCAGTATGAAACATATAACTAGCCGAGCAAGCCAAATAGTATTTCTTATCTTTACTTGGTGCTTTAGTGCGACAGTATTTGCCTCTACATCTGCTCCTGACTCATCCGCCACCGACTTATCAATTCACTATCTGCATAAATTATTTGGCTATGTTCCTGGTGTATTGAGCGGTGATAGCACCAACATTCTCGGCAAACTGTTTTACGTATACAACCAAGGTATTATGGTAATAGTCGCTGCTTGGCTGATATACACCATATTTAATATCACTGTCACCGCTACTTTGTCAGGCTTTAATCAATCCAAACACAATGTAACGATGGTGCTTTTGCGTACCGTTGTTGCTTTGGCATTACTCGTGCCTAGCACCAGTGGTTACTGTGTTTTTCAAGAAGTCCTAATGAAAGCAACATTGGAAGGCGTGCACCTGGCCGATAAAACATGGCAATACGCACTGAAATATTTAGATGAAGGCGGCAAGATCTATGTTCCTGAGGGTGGTGTCGCAGGGAATACGCTGTCGTGGGATGATTTGATACCAGCATATATGACACAAGTAAACTTAACAGGCGGCAAACCAAGTGGCATAGTGCGTGAAGTCGTTCAGAATGAAACCTGTATGCTTGAGTCTAATAATGTAATTCAAGGTACAAAACAGACGCTTCAAGCGGGTTACCAACACCCTTATAAAATTATCTTCGTACCACCTAAAGTTGATATTAATACCGGTGGCTTACAGACGGGAACTGGTACGATTTATTTTCCAGGTTATGACGATAGCTATCCTTATAATAGCGCGGACTTAGATGGCGATGGCCGACCCAGCCAGCTGTATGCGCAAAATTGCGGTTCAATTGCCATGCATCCTAACTTATTTGACGGTGCAACACTGCAACAGTACCAAGAAACATTTTTAGCGCTAAAACAGATGGTGATAGATCTTGAACCTTTATCGGCTAAGTTAATTACCACAAATCCCGTAGGTCAAGTACAAGGTGGTAAAGCTTTATCGGATAGCATCTTAACTTATTTCAAAAGATTAAAACCTGTCATTGATTATCAAGTAAAACAACAGAAAAAACAAAGTTTAACTTTCATTAAGCAAGCGAAAAAAGAAGGATGGCTAAATGCTGGCTCCTATTACTGGGATATATCACGCTTAAATGATGATACCAGCAATCGATTTGACTACGCACAGGTTATACCTACAACACAGTACAATTTTGATAAGGTGGTTGCTGATAATCATGACCATGGCTGGCCTGAAATCATCAATCGCGGTATTGGTGTAGCATTAGGTAAACTAGGTATCGGTATTGAGCCTGGCGTTTCATTACCATTAAAACAACCAACAGGCATGTGGCAACACGCTTTAAATAATTTGTATAAGACAACAGTAGTACCAAATAAAAACACAGGCGGCGCTGTTGGGCTTAATGATGATGAAAAAGATGCTAATTATCAAGAAACCGAGGCGCAACGGCGCGCACAAATTGAGAGTGATGCGGCACAGCATCCTGATCGCTTTATACAAAGATCTGATTTTAGCGACTCCACTATGGGTGGCGTAGTGACATGGAACTCAATGACTGATGCAGAGAAAAAAGAGTACCTGGATCGAAAAGTTGCAGCGTCAGAAAAAAGCACACCTTTGCGTCACGCACAATTTACCTTCGATGTAGGGGAAGCAGATCCTGCAGGTATTTTATTAGATGCAGCAGGTCATGTAATGTATTACATCATGCATAATGAACAAGACACCAATAACCCTGCTTATTATGATCCGATTTTATTTGCTGAAGGCTTAGGTAAGTATTCATTAGCCTCAGCGGGAAGAATTTGGACTAAAGCGGCGCACTATGTAAACAAGCATGAAACAAAAGGCGCTTGGTACAGTATGATTCCTATCATTGGTAAAGCTCTCAGTCACAGTGAAACAGCTCAAATTAACTTTGCTATTCCTTTATGGACCGGCGTATCCAGTGCATTATTTTATGCAGGCTTTATGCTGGGTTTTTATGCACCGCTGTATCCTTATCTCTTGTTCTTATTTGGTGGCATCAGTTGGATGATGTGCGTTCTTGAAGGCATGGTTGCTATTCCATTAGTTTGCATTGGCTTAACCCATCCGGATGGACAAGACTTTACTGGGCGTGCGGAACAGGCATTAATGTTATCACTCTCAATTGTCTTACGACCCGTGCTTATGGTGATTGGCTTTATTGCTGGCGTGCTGTTGAGCTATGTTAGCTTTAGCATTGTCAATCATATGTTTGGCCGAGTCGTCGTCGGTATGTTTGCTGGAAACGCAAGACCGGAAGCACCAATCATGGGTATTACCGCTTTAATTAATGGTAAGTCGACTAACTTTGTTAATTTTGGTCAGTTTACCGGTAATAGTTTTGCCGATTTAATTGTGTTTTGCTTATTAATCGTTGCTTATGGATTAATTTCCGTTGAAATAGTCACGCAATCTTTTGGTGCAATTCACCTTATTCCCGATATGGTTTTACGATGGATTGGTGGACCCGTACAGCAAGACCAAAGTGAAAATTTTGCAGGGAAAGTTAAGGCCGGTTTATCCACTGGCGCCCAACAAGGCGGCAAGATGGGTGGCGACGCTGTTATTGGTGCAGGTAAAGCGCAAGGCTCTGTCAATGCCAGCTGGATTCAAGCTGGGGGAAGCGGGCTTAGCACAGCAGCTGATATTGCGATGCAGGCGGAATAACAAACCAAAGAAATGGCACAACCTAGTGCGGGATTAACCGTTTCATCAGTGGCACAAAGCACATCAGCACCAAACCCAGTACGATAACGCTAACCCCGATCACTAAAAATAAATGATCATACAACTGATTCGAGACATGCAGTGTGGCGTGTGTAGGCACAACCACCAAGCCCGCCATACTGGCGCCAATAACAGCAGCTAAACCTTGATACAGTTGCCAAACACCCATCAACTCGCCCTCCTTACCTGGAGGTGACAGCTTACCCACCATGGAGATACCAATAGGCCCAACAAACAATTCACTGGTTGCAAAAAAGGCATATGTCGCCACCATCCAAAAGAACGGCAATAACGTATTACCACCAAATATATGCGTACCTAACACCAGCCATAAAAATGCTAAACCCATAATGCACAATGAGAACGAGAACTTAAATAATAATGGCAACTCCAATCCGCGCGCACTTAAATGCAACCACATGCGGCTCATCACCAAGCCAATTAAGATAATAAATGTGCCCTCAAAGGCAAAGAATGATGTCGCAGGCACTACAATGCCAAAAATATGCCGATCAACGTTTTGTGAAATAAATACTGACAGCAATGAAGGCTCTAAGTTATATAAAGACCAAAACGCAATCGATATCAGTACCAATATCATAAATGCTAGAATCTTATAGCGCTTTTGCTTTTCCTTATAAGAAAAAGCTAACCAAATTACAGCAACTAGCGCAAATATACATAAAGCAAACATAATCCAATCATTGACCACCGTATATTTTAATAAGGCTGTGCCAATAGGGATGCCAATAATCATCACCAGCACTAAAAGGCTAATTGATTTTTTCGTCGATAATGAATGATAAAACACACGCTTATTATGAAACTGCATCGATCCAATTTTATAAAAATACAATACCATGCCAATAAACACTACTGCGGCATCAAGCGCCATCTCAGCATTAAAGTTAAAACGTGACGCGACATAACCACCCAGTGCAATACCAATCACCGCACCGAGATTGAATGACAAATAAAAATAAGTAAAACCACTTTCACGTTTAGTGTCATGCTTCGCATAACCATAATCAACTAAACACCACAATGCTGGCGTAAATAAGGCATTACCCACCACAAACATCGATAAGCCAATACGGTTTAATAACGTCTCCGGACACGCCAACAAAACCAAACCAATAAAAATAACAATAACACCAACACCCGTTGCTGGTTTATAACCACATTTACTCGACAAATAACCACCGATAAGCGGCAAGGTCCACATCATTGACGCAAACGCACCAAACACAGCATAAGCGTGCTTTAGTGGTAGGTGCTCATCCAAATGCAAATGCAATACCAGTGATGCCAACAAGCTACCAAAGCTAAACATAAAAAAGGAAAAAATAAGTGAGAACCACCATAAACTAGTGGGATGCTTTTGATCATGTTTCTTAGCTGTCATTGCGACCCCTTTACTGCTGATCTATGAATAAACCACTTTCTGTCGAATATAATTTGGCACTAACTCCAAAGCTGAAACTGCCTTACCTTTACTCCATTGATCATCAGCCAGTGATAATAACGATTTTGCTTCGGGATAAAGCTCACCACCTTCAGTGGTCAACTGGCAATTATCAGGTCGTTTAATCGCATCAGCATAAGCAGACCACGCATTACCAACCAACTGCCAATCACCCTCATGCTTGCACTGCCAAGTGCCTGGTGCAATTAATTGATCCTCTACTACCGGCTGCATAACCCCATCAATGATCGTAAAAAAACCACAATAAATTTCATCCATGCGCGCATCCCAAGCGGCAATCACGCGCTCATAGCCCAAGCGCTCATGCGCCGTTTGCGCTAAAATCTGTAAAGTCGATACACCCACCACTGGTTTTTGACAGGCATAAGCTAAACCTTGCGCGACGGATACAGCTAAACGCACGCCCATAAAACTGCCAGGCCCAATACCACAAGCGATGGCATCCAAATCATTGAAGCTTAAATCATCGCGCGACAATAAATCATCAATCGTTGGTAATAATAATTGTGAATGCTGACGCGGCGCTATTTGATGACAATCCAACTGCAAATCACCGACTTGTAATGCGACTGAACAAGCATTAGTTGCCGTATCAAATGCGAGAATATTGCTCATTAACGAATTTCTCTCGGAGCCACAGCACGTACACTGATATCGACATCATCCAAACCGACATAACCCGTGCTATTCACACCATAATAGGTAAAGCCATGACGCCAGACAGGATTGTAGTTAAAGAATAATGTGCCTTCTTGATCAGACACTTTATAACGGCTTGGATCAAACGATAATACTTGAGCGTTATAACATACAGTGAGATTTGCTTGCATTGCTTTCTCAACTGCAATCAACGGCACTTGACGGCACTGCCCTTCACGCAAGAAAAACTTCGTTGTATAGAAACGAGACGAATCAAAATCTGGTGCCATTTTCGCTGTTCCACCTGATAGCTTCACACTGATCTTAGTGGCACCTGGCTGATATTGCCGATGGCGCTGAAAACGCTTAATTTGCCGATAATCGTTACGATATTCACGCTGCTGCTTAGCATTAAGCTGCTGCCATTGTTGCTGACTTAAACCCATGTCCCCGCGGGATACACAACCGGCCAAAACAACCGTTCCTAACACGCCTAACACTGGCAAAAATTTCACGTTTCTCTCCAAAAAGTTGCATTCACCCAGTCGCGTGCTACCCTAAGCACAAATCGATACGGGCAGGAATCAATGACAGCTGATATTATCAACCATCTAGAGACTGAAATCTATACTGTTACACAATTTAACCACGACAGTCGTATTTTACTGGAAAATACTTTTGGTCAGATTTGGATTACTGGCGAAATTTCAAATCTCGCGCGCCCCGCATCTGGTCATTTATATTTCACTTTAAAAGATGAAAAAGCCGCAGTACGTTGTGCATTATTTCGCAACAGCCGCCGCAACACACCCAATGACCTTAAAAATGGCATGCAAGTCATGGCCAATGCACGAGTCAGCTTATATGAAGCGCGTGGTGACTTTCAACTGATCGTTAATAGCCTCGAGCCTGCTGGTCTCGGCTTATTACAAAAGCGCTTTGAACAATTAAAAAAGCAACTACTCACAGAAGGCTTATTTGAAGCTGAGCGAAAAAAAGCCATACCCAGTGCACCACAAACCATTGGTATCATCACTTCCTCACAAGGTGCCGCCATTCATGACGCCTTAAAAGTACTCAAGCGCCGACACGCCAATACAAAGGTAATTATCTACCCAAGCCTGGTGCAAGGTGAACAAGCGGCGGACAATATCTGCCAAATGATTGAGCTTGCCAATCAACGGCATGAATGTGATGTTATTTTACTCACCCGAGGCGGTGGCTCATTAGAAGACTTATGGTGCTTTAATGAAGAATCGGTGGCACGAGCCATTGCCGCTAGCGAATTACCCGTTGTGTCTGCGGTTGGTCACGAAGTTGATTTTACCATTGCTGATTTTGTAGCCGACTTAAGAGCTGCGACCCCTTCAGCGGCGGCTGAACTATTAAGCCCCGACCAAGCGGCTTTAAAACGTCAGTTAACGGCTGCACAGAAAAAACTCGCTTATTTATTACAACAACAGTTGTTACACAAAAAATTACTCCTAGATAAGCTCAAAGCACGATTGCCACGACCCGATACTTTATTGCAACAACAAGCGCAAACCGTTGACCACTTGCAAATGCGCTTACAACAATCCATGCAGCACGCAGTGCATGATTTAAAGCAACGTTTAGCTTATAACAGTGGTTTATTGAATTCGTTAAGCCCACTAAACACATTATCACGTGGCTATGCCATTCTTTCACAAGATGATAACGCCATTAGCTCAGTTAAACAGATTAATAAAGACCAACCACTAACGGCACGTTTGCACGATGGTGATATACTGCTTGGGGTCAAGTCTTAAGCCCATAAAAGGAGAAAGAAATGCGTATTCTACATACCATGTTGCGTGTGACTGATTTAGGAAAATCATTACATTTTTATACTGAAATATTGGGCATGAAACTATTACGTCAAAAAGATTACCCCGATGGCAAATTTACGTTAGCGTTTGTGGGTTATGGAGATGAAATTGATAACACCGTTATCGAACTCACCCATAACTGGGATACAAACCATTACGACATGGGTGATGCCTTTGGCCATATTGCGATTAAAGTCGATGATGTGGCGGCGATGTGTGAACACGTGCGCAGCGCTGGCGGCAATGTGGTGCGCGAAGCCGGACCCATGAAACACGGCACCACCATTTTGGCATTTGTTGAAGACCCTGATGGCTATAAAATAGAGCTATTGCAATAGACCCCCTACCTAATAAGTCATGGTGTTGGTGGTAAGTCCTTAGTCGGATCATCACCGAACAAATCTTTGAGATACTGCTCTAAACCAGCATCGCCAGATACTGACGTCGGGGCAAATAAACCCTGATCAGCCATAAATTGAACCGGCGATTGTGCTGGTACACTTGCACCGCCCACTGCGCTCAACGAACTGCCACCAGAAGGAATAGGCATCTCAGTAGGACCTGGCATTGTTGATGAGGCTGGAGCCGAAACAGGTGCAGATGAAGGTGCAGATGAAGCGCCAAAGGCTTCATATATCCTACACTGGAGTGACAACAACTCTGCGTCTGCGCCTCTCACCTTTGCTAACATCCTACCAGTTTGAGCTTGTAGTCCTTTAAGATCATCTTCAACCACCCTAAGTCTCTTGCTCATTTCCTCTGAATGCTGCGACACCTGATCTAATTTGCCTGTTAATTTGTGTACGTCTGCATCTCGTTTATGACTCGCCCTTTTACTGGAGGTCTTTCTCTTTAACTTAGAAACAGCGTCTACCGCATCACTAGCATCAGAAACCTCAGCGACATACTCCACAACTCCAGCGCGCACATTCCATACATACCGAAAACCATACGTGCTCAATTGACGCCGAAAAGAAGCAGAAGACTGATAACCGATCTCACTAGATGCACCTAGAAACTGAGCATCTGATTCAGCCCTCAGAGTAAGCTTGTTATGGCTATATGTCAGCGTCACACCAGCTTGCTGTGCATCAACCAATGATGCTAATTTTTGCTGAAATGGGATTGGCGGATTGCGCATGTATACCTCTGTTATTCAATTAGTTTTTATATTCATATCTTATAATATCTATATATCTAGTAATATATATTATAATTAAACTACCGTCAAGATGAAATCTGACATTAGCCCAATACACGCCCTGCAGTCATACCAATTAATCGCTATAATTCCCCCCAGTAGAGCAACGATCACAAAAAATGAGAATGAAATGAAAACGATATATCAAGCTTTCAGCCTAAATGGCTTACTATTAACCTTATCAATAACCAGCTGGGCGAGCCCCGCAGATACGAATTTCACCTGCCCACCCATCCAAACACCTGGCGGGGCCACCTCTTACTTATCCGTGATTAGCACCAACGCACCCATCCCCTGCATGCCAACAGGCTGGTGGTATATCGTAGGTTTACTCAATGATCAAAGCGATCAACAACACAGCTTACAAGTGAATTTATTTCGCCATAACCTTAGTCAAAATTACAATAGCGCCGTTGGTGCGGGTGCCATTGGCTTTTCTTTCAACCATAATAACCAACCGATGTATTTATTAAGTACCTATGGCGATAACATGCTAACCTCTATTGGTAACTCCATCGGCGCATTTCACGCTCCAATCGTTACGCCTAAACAATTTTCCATTGAAGTCAAACCATTCAACTTCATGCAATCCGCTATTGATTATCAATTTTCATACGTGCCCTCAACCAACGCACCGCTGCTAGGCCAACTGAATGCTAACTACCAATTAAAAGCTAAAGGCATAGGTAATATTTTCTATAAGGATCCAGAAAAAAATACGCTAGAATCTGAATCGGTACAATACATGCTTACCACATCACTCACCGATAAGCGCGGCCTAGTACCGGAAGGCTTCAATGGCTATGTAGGCATCAATCCAAACAACGCCTCTTGGGAATTAGCCGCTCCCCACTTACAAGTGAATAACTGGAAACTCACCATTACACCACTATCGAAAACCGGAACACTGCAAGCAGCACTGACCTTTACTAATGCAAGTAATCAAAGCTCAAGCGATCGCTTATGGTATGATCGACAAGTCATTAATCCGAGCGCAAGCGCAAATCATCCTTATGCCATTGCCATGAAAGCTATCGAAAACTATCAACAAAATAATCCCGATAGCGTTACAGCTAGCATTAATAGCACTTCACAACTGTATCGTGGTACCTGGATGTCATTTTGTTTAAATAAAACCAAACTCAAAGGCACTTGTGGTGTAGCAGTCGCATTTTGGCAAGACGGCATAACAACAAAAAACATGAATTCTAAAAAGAATGCCACGCAAGGCTTTATGAATATATACACACCAGTCGATCAAACGAAAGGCAGCAGCGAAATAGGTAATACGTTATCTGTAATTTTACCCAAACCCATCTCCAATAACCCAGCCTATATCATCCAAAATGATAAACACTCAATCTTTTCTTCAATTATGTCAAAAGGAATTAATACCTACGCCAGAATTGTTTACGTTACTATTAACCCAAACTCTAGCATTGGCGCTGTGTTAAAACAAAAGGCACCTCGCTTATTTAACAGCGAATTGATCTTAAAGTTTGAAACCATATCTCCGCTCACCGAAGATGTGATGTTCACCACCAGTAATGCTTTCTTTGAAGGAGCTGCGAATGTTTACCGGTGTCAACGCGTAGGTCAATGCCATAACAACCCGATTGGTACCGGCTTTGTGGAGCAAATGGGTTATAGCCAGTAAACGAATTACTGGCTTATTTACTAGGCCTGCAGGTAATTACTTACGTCTAGAGCTCTGACGCTTTGGTTTTGATGTATTCAATTTAATAGACTTTGATCTACCAGATCCTGACTTCGACGCACCTGGTTTACCTGATCTAGGTTTACTAGAACCTGATTTCGACGCACCCGGTTTACCTGATCTTGGTTTACCTGATCCTGCTTTTCCAGAAGATGATCTTGATTCACCTGGCTTACCTGATCTTGGCTTACTAGAACCTGACTTCGACGCGCCTGGTTTACCCGATCTTGGTTTACCTGATCCTGCTTTTCCAGAAGATGATCTTGATTCACCTGGCT
>JARGNX010000001.1:0-43345 GCA_029210045.1 Coxiellaceae bacterium | reverse complement strand
CTGGCTTACCTGATCTTGGTTTACCCGATCCTGCTTTTCCAGAAGATGATCTTGATTCACCTGGCTTACCTGATCTTGGTTTACCCGATCCTGCTTTTCCAGAAGATGATCTTGACTCACCTGGCTTACCTGATCTTGGCTTTCCCGATTTTGGCTTCTCAGAACGTGATCTATTCGAGGCTGGTTTATTGCGTCGAGGCGACTTAGATCTAGCCGGTCTATTTCCACCACCACGTTTAATAGGTTCAGCTGGGATAGAAGGATCCGGTTCATAGCCTGCCAACACTTCTTGTGGTAATTTGCACTTTAATAATTTCTCGATATCGCGCAATAAATCTTTCTCATCAATACAAACTAATGAAGTAGCTAAACCTTCATTCTCAGCACGACCAGTACGACCAATACGGTGCACATAATCTTCTGCTACATTGGGCAAATCAAAATTCACCACATGTGGCAGTTTATCAATATCCAATCCACGCGCCGCAATATCTGTCGCGATTAATACCCTCACTTTACCTTTCTTAAAGTCAGCCAATGCACGCGTACGAGCACCTTGGCTTTTATTGCCATGTATCGCCGCAGAGGTTAACCCGTCTGTTTCTAATTGAGTTGCCAAACGATTAGCACCATGCTTAGTACGTGTAAACACCAACACCTGACGCCAGTTTTGCGAACCAATCAAAAACGACAACAACTCACGCTTACGCACTCTATCAACCGGGTGAATCATTTGGCTCACACGCTCAGCTGTCGCATTTCGTGGCGCCACTTCAATGCTTTCTGGATTATTTAACAAACCCGATGCTAATGTCTTTATTTCATTTGAAAAGGTAGCTGAAAATAATAAATTCTGACGCTGCTTAGGCAGTAATTTTAAAACACGTTTAATGTCATGCACAAAACCCATATCTAACATTCGGTCCGCTTCATCTAACACCAATGTCTCTACAGATGATAAGTCAATCGCACGCTGACCAACTAAATCCAACAAACGACCCGGTGTAGCAATAACAATTTCCGTGCCTTTTCTTAACTTCGAAATTTGTGGATTAATGCTAACACCGCCAAACACAGCAATGGCTTTAAATGGTAAATGCTTACCGTATGTTTGCACACTCTCATGCACTTGAGCAGCAAGCTCACGTGTCGGCGTCAAAATCAAAGCACGTACACGACGCTTTTCCGTTGGCTTTGTTTGTAAACGTTGCAACAACGGCAAAGTAAAACCAGCGGTTTTTCCGGTACCGGTTTGCGCTGCCGCGATGATGTCGCGACCTTCAATAATGGCAGGGATAGCTTTTTGCTGTACAGGAGTAGGTACACTGTAACCTTGATCGTTAATCGCCGCTAATAATTCTTGTGACAAACCCAATTCTTGAA
Source organism: Coxiellaceae bacterium (assembly GCA_029210045.1). Classification (GTDB taxonomy): domain Bacteria; phylum Pseudomonadota; class Gammaproteobacteria; order Coxiellales; family Coxiellaceae; genus JARGNX01. Next base: position 41,962 of record JARGNX010000001.1, on the reverse strand, counting down.
ATGACATGACCCGTATACTCCTAATAATAAGTGGCAGATAGTAGCACAAGCTTGGTCAAAATCACACCAAAAATAGCTTTTTTCTACTGATTCAGCACCTTATCGGAGGCATCTTCTGTTGTTACGTCTTTTTCTCCAACGGGTGAGCCGGCAGCTTTTTCCAGTGATTGTTGAGCTTTTTGCGCCGCATCTCCATTGCCTGGAGACTTTTGAATAACTTGTTCTTGCTCTGCGTTACTCACGCCTGCTGGTCTTGCTACTGGCGCCAATCCACCTGGCGCACCTAAGTTTTCACTCGGAACCGCTTGCGCAACACCCAACGCCAAACCACACACTAATACAGAAACAACGGGATATACAAATTTCATGATTACACTCCATGTTATTCAAGAATTACCCCCTCTATTTCACATAGGGGTTTTTATCGCTACGCAAACGAATCCGTACCGGCACACCAACCAAATCAAAAGTCTTACGAAAGTAAGTGGAAAGGTATCGCTCATAAGAACCCGGCAAATCAGTTAACTGTTTACCATGAATCACAATCACTAACGGATGATGCGACCCAACATGCGCATAACGCATCTTAATACGACGACCGTTAATCATCGGCGGCTGATGATTCTTTACAGCATCTTCTAATACTTTAGTTAATTGAGCTGTCGTAATGTCCTTACTACCAGACTCATAAGCCTCGTCGATCGCATGAAACAACTTGCCAACACCCGTACCATGCAAAGCAGAAATGAAATAACGGCGCGCAAAATCTAAAAACGGCAACTTACGATCAATCGCCTCTTTCACCCGCCCTTTATCATAATCATCCATACCGTCCCATTTGTTCAGCGTTAGAATAATCCCCTTACCTGCCTCTAACACCCAACCCAGCAACCGCATATCTTGCTCACCAATGCCATCACGCGCATCAACCATTACAATAACCACATGCGCACGCTCAATCGCTTGAATGGTTTTAATCACTGAAAACTTTTCAACCTTTTCAGTTACCTTAGTGCGACGCCTCACGCCCGCCGTATCAATCAACATATAACGCTGATCCTGACGATCAAATGGAATAGACACACTGTCTCGCGTCGTGCCAGGTCGATCACATACCACCACACGATCTTCGCCTAAAATACGATTAATCAATGTCGACTTACCAACATTCGGACGACCAATCACAGCAACATGTATGCGACTCTTATCGTCATCACTTTCAACTTCTTCTTCCGGCAATTGCGCCATCACCGCTTCCATCATATCGCCAATACCACGACGATGTGCACTAGCAATAATCTCCGGCTCACCAATACCTAAACGGTAAAATTCACTGCCCGCTATCTCAGCCTCTACACGATCAGATTTATTAACAACTAAAGTCACCTTATCTGATAAAGGACGCAAACGCTTTGCAATCTCTTCATCCGCCGGCATCAAACCCGCCTTAGCATCAACCATAAATAAAATATGATCCGCTTCTTGTAACGCCAACTCAACTTGCTGATCAGTTAAATCATCCATCTCACGATCATGATGCTCACCAATACCACCGGTATCAATCACCACAAAGGCACGCTCATCATACTCACCCTTGCCATACTGCCGATCACGCGTCACCCCCGGCATATCCGCCACTAACGCATCGCGCGTTTTGGTTAACACATTAAATAATGTCGACTTACCTACATTCGGTCGACCAACAATAGCAATTACCGGTAACATCTTATTTACATCCTTCTACTTATTTACTTTTTTCTACCATTCCTCAAGAATCCAACACTTCCATATCTTTTATCATTTGCCATCCCGGCCGAAGAGCCGGGATCCAGTCTATATAACATGGATTCTGGTCAAGCCAGGAATGACAACATTAATCTACAACGAAGCGATCTTCAGTTTTAATAACGGATTATCAACACCTAGTTTCGATAAACCCTGCTCTGAATTTTCGTACGCTTGTCGTGCCTGATCTTTTTTATTCTGTGCCGCGTAAATATCACCACGCACATTTTCAATCATCGGCAAATAACTTTTATCATTCACCTTCTTCAACACTGTTAGCGCTTCACCATACTGCTTTTGATACGTCAAAATCTTCGCTAAACGTAAACGCGCCACTTGCTGTAAACTCTTATTATTACCCTGATCCATCACCCAACGGTATGACACCTCAGCTAATTTATATTGCTTATTCGACACATCATCACTAGCACTCAAAAACTGCGCCAAACTGGTATATGACGACTTCGGAAATTGCTTCACTAACTGGTCTAGCAACTTGCGACGCTCAGGCTGCGGTTGACCCTGCTTGTCAGCCACCAATAACTGCTGATAAATCACCGATGCCTGCGCCGCACGTTTTAATTGAAATTGATGATAATAGCGCCAACCATAGCCAATCGCCAAACCAACAACAACAGCAATAATAATTGCCTTACCATAACTGTCCCACCAGTCCTTTAAAAACTCACGTTCTTCCGTGTTAGTCATATCTCTACGCATTTCTTTTGGCTCCTTTTGCTCATCTGCCCGTTAAAGCGACTCCTCAAGAATCGCACCAAATTCTTCATTAAATCAGCAGTGGCTCCTTTTGCTCATCTGCCCGTTAAAGCGACCCCTCAAGAATCGCACCAAATTCTTCATTAAATCAGCAGTGGCTCCTTTTGCTCATCTGCCCGTTAAAGCGACCCCTCAAGAATCGCACCAAACTCTTCATTAAATCAGCAGTGGCTCCTTTTGCTCATCTGCCAATTAAAAACTCTTGTGCTGTCATCCCGGATCAAGTCCGGGGTGACAACACCAAATCCGGGGTGACAACACCCTAGATCCCGGATAATTGCTTCGCAATTTCCGGGATGACAGCGGTCTGACTCACCACCTTTTGCGGTTCATCTGATTGCAAATACTTCAACACGACTTGTTCAGATGCCGCCTCGTCATCAGCAATCACCAACGCTAAACGTGCATTGGCTTTATCAACCTTCTTAAACTGTGCTTTAAAACTTCCACCCGTTGCATCCATGACAACCGATAACTGCGGCAATTGATCGCGGAGTGTCTCCGCCAACTTCAAACCTTGCTGTTGCGCAAGTTCACCCGTTAGCACCATATAAATATCAACCGAATTACTCACCTCACCCAACTGCTCAAGCAATAACACAACACGGTCAAAGCCCATGGCAAATCCAATCGCAGGCGTCGGCTTGCCACCCAACTGCTCAACTAAACCATCGTAGCGACCACCAGCACATACTGTACCTTGCGCGCCTAAACTATCCGTCACCCACTCAAAAACCGTATCACAATAATAATCCAAACCACGCACTAAACGTCGATTGATTTTGTAAGCAACACCCAGCGCATCCAATCCTGCACATACCGCATCAAAATGTGCGCGCGCATCGTCATTCAACGCATCCATCATCTTCGGCGCGGCTTCGATCAATGCCTGCATATCAGGATTCTTACTGTCTAAAATACGCAATGGGTTCGACTGCAACCGACGCTGCGAATCTTCATCCAACTGCTCTTGATGCTGACTAAAATAGTCCACTAACTGCTGTCGATATTTCTCACGACACTCACTGCTGCCTAAGGTATTAATCTCTAATTGCAGCTTATCGGCAATGCCTAACTGTTGCCATAAACGATGACTCAGTAAAATCACTTCGACATCAATACGCGCATCACGCATACCATAAGCTTCAACACCTAACTGTTGAAACTGACGATAGCGCCCCCTTTGCGGACGCTCGTGCCGGAACATCGAGCCGACATACCACAAACGTTGAATCTGGTTATACAATAATCCCTGCTCAATCCCCGCACGCACACAACCTGCCGTGCCTTCAGGGCGCAAAGTTAAACTGTCACCATTGCGATCATCAAACGTATACATTTCTTTTTCAACAATGTCAGTGACCTCACCAACGCTGCGCTTAAATAGCTGTGTTTTTTCAACAACAGGAAAACGGATTTCTTGATAACCGTATTGCGCGACTACATCGCGACACACCTGCTCCACACGATGCCAATACGGCATTTCAGCTGGAGTTAAATCTTTCATGCCACGCACAGCTTCGAACTTTGCCATGGTCTATTAACCTTTTATTGTTTTTTGCTGTGGCAAATTCACTGGAACCACATCACCACCTTTAATCGGCAGATGCTGCTCCGGCAATGCCAACAACGGTTTACTATGAATCATTAAGTGCGGCTGATTTTTTTGTCCTTGCCACCACAACGCCACCAATAACAACGTTAATGCAATAATCGCTACCGCTATCCAACGCGACACATGACGATGCTTTTTACGTTTTTGCGCCGATGCTGTGGTCGCTACCACTTGTGACTTTACTTGTTCAGGTTGACGCAATGTTAATTGCTGCTGCGCCCATTCACTCTGATGGAATTCATCCAACACTTCATCAGCTGATAAATCCACCATGCGCGCATAACCGCGTAAATATCCTTTCACATAAGTAAGTGCATGTGTCTGACGAAAATCATGCGTTTCAATATCAATAACCGTTTGAACACTCAGACGAAGTTCCTTGGCAATATCCGATTGCTCTAAACCTTTTTGCTCGCGTGCTTTACGTAAAGTCTCACCAACGTGGCCGTCAGACGCGACAGCCTCATCTGGACTCTCTACCACTAGATCTTCAGACATTGTACTCTCCTCGTTAATTCACACTAGCTACTTTGCGGCTTGTGTGTGTTCATCCTTAACCGGGATTAATCGCCCTGTGCGCTGCCAACGCTCATGACGCCCCGTCCTGTCCTTAAAATCTCCGGCCAATTGGCCGCATGCTGCATCGATATCCTCACCGCGCGTACGACGAATCCACGTATCCACACCGTGCGATACCAAATACTGTTGAAACATTTTTATGGCACGCTCTGTTGAGCGCTTATAATTCGCTTGGTCAAACGGATTAAATGGAATCAAATTCATTTTACATGGCACATTAGCCACTAACTTAGCTAATTGCTTTGCATGCTCAAGGCTATCATTCACACCATCAAGCATCACATATTCAAACGTTACTTTACGCTTTGGCTCATCACGATAAAAATCGCGACACACCTGCATTAACTGCTTTAATGGGTATTTTTTATTGATTGGTACCAACTGATTACGTAGCTCATCATTCGGCGCATGCAATGATACCGCCAATGCGCAAATAGAATCGCGCTGTAAATCTTTCATCGCTGGAATCACACCGGATGTGCTTAAAGTCACACGGTATTTCGATAAACCGTAGGCCAAGTCATCCATCATTAATTCCATCGCGGCTAATACCGGCTGGTAATTCAGTAACGGCTCACCCATACCCATCATCACCACATTAGTCAGCTTCTGACCTTTGCCTTCCTTTGCTAAGGTGTGATAAGCCATCCACACTTGGCTGATGATTTCTGATAAACGTAAATTTCGATTAAAGCCCTGCTTACCTGTTGAGCAAAAACTGCAGTTCAACGCGCAACCGACCTGCGACGATACACATAACGTGCCGCGATTCGGTTCAGGGATATACACCATTTCAATGATATTGCCATCATCTAAACGCAACAACCACTTACGTGTGCCATCAGTTGCCACACGATCCAAGGCCACTTCAGGCAAAACCGTTTGCGTCACTTCACGCAAGCGCTGACGAAAGGCTTTACTTATATTGGTCATTTGATCGAGATCGATCACACCGCGTTGGTGGATCCATTGGATAAGTTGCTGACTGCGGTATTTAGGCTCACCGAGTGATAGCACAAAATCTTGCATGGCAGACAAGCCAAAATCGAGTAAATTAACCGGTTCTGTTATTAAATCTGCCATGCGAATATCCCCCAGAAGTGCCTTAGGCCGCTACTGTTTCAGGGAAAAAGTAGGCTATTTCTTCGCTTGCTGTCTCAGGAGCATCTGAACCATGCACAGCATTGGCGTCGATAGAATCCGCAAAATCAGCGCGAATCGTGCCTTCAGCCGCATCTGCTGGGTTTGTAGCACCCATTAATTCACGGTTTTTAGCAATAGCGCCTTCGCCTTCTAATACTTGCACCATCACAGGGCCAGAAATCATAAACTTAACTAAGTCATTGAAAAATGGACGCTCTTTATGCACAGCATAAAAGCCTTCGGCTTCTGCTTGGCTTAATTGCTTCATTTGAGCTGCCACAATCTTTAATCCATTGTCTTCAAATCGGCTGTAAATCTTGCCAATCACATTTTTTGCCACAGCATCAGGTTTGATGATGGACAGAGTGCGTTCAATCGCCATAAATTACCTCTTGGATGGTTCTATATAATAAAGAGGTGAATTGTACAGCGCCCACTGGCAAATTACTAGGCTATTGTGGCTTTATACTCACCCGACTCATCTTCTTCAGCTTGAGCTATGTAGCTCCATGGCTCTTCTAAATTATGTAAGTTCTCAATGATGCCTTGGTGGTGTTGGCGGCCTTGGGTCTTCGGCTGCAGCATCTTCGGGTACCGCCGGCGCAGCAGAGAACATGCCACCCGCTGCTGCACTGGCCGGAGCTGGGTTCAATATCGCTTGCGCCATATCAGGTGTTACAAATTCAGCACGATCTCCACACACTCTCGATATAAAATCTTTTGCACTATCCACAGTTTGCAGTTGAGCGATACTCGCTTGGATTGTTGCAGCATCTAAAAGCACATGCCGCACATCCCCTGTCGGTACACAGACCGTTATGGCAAAAGCTCCCGCTTTGCTGCTTTCTCTCACGATTAATTGATCTACGTAACTTGGCGCTACAATTACTGCATCATCTTTTCCAATACCAGCCATCAAAGTCGTAATATTATGATAGGCAACCTCTATAGGCCGGACCACTGCTTTACCACCGAGTCTGCTCTGCACAAAACTTACAACAGCGCCTGCAGAACTAAATTGGCCAATATCACCTCTAATCAAGTCTGAAAGAGCGTCGTGCTTCATTACTCCTTCTGAATGACTAAAGTAAGTAGCAACCATACTTTGTGCATTCGATGAATAGCGCAAGATAGGACGACCCGGATACGCTAGGGCTAATGCTTCAGCTTGTGGCCTTTGTAACTCCACGCCTTGCACACTAGCATAAGACTTTAATTCTTCTGTCACACGACGGACAACAGCCTCAGTTGATAATTGAGCCTCAATTTCTGCCGTAGTAATAAATAATCCCCTGACACCCTCCGGCGTACTGACAGCAGCAGCGTTAAGCACTAGAAAATCCGCAACCGTCCGGAACAAAAAACCACCGTTTGTAGGATTATACTGCACCGCTTGAACTGAGCCAGTGGTAGATGACTTATATAAAACTACCGCTCCTGGATATTTTTTTGCATAGCTTTCTGCATCACTTATATTTTCCTGCTTGATAGTATCCGCTGGAAATAGCGCATCAAATGCTTCCCTTGCAGTCGCTACAGTTGGAGCGGGAACAGGCGCTGCAATAGCTGCCACTCCGAACGAACGTGCAATTGTAAAAGCTTCATTGCCGCCATCAACTTGATAAGCACTACTGATGAAATCAAGTTCTACGGCTTTAGTACAGTTCGTCTCAGAGTCATCATAAAGGACATAGGTGTCGGCGTCACTGCAATGACCCAAGCCTTGCATAACATTTTTTAAGTGACTTAACTGTCGATTTTTACCCACAGCATCAGCGGTCTCAAATTGAGCGACGAACGCCTTATAAATATCTGCGTCATTACCTGGAGCATGTATATGAGAAATACATAAAGGTTTGTCTAAACCTTCGACGTTATAAACTGCCGTTGCAAATTGGGCGGTAGCACCTTCATCCTCATTTTCAAAAACCACGCGATCCAGCTTTACACTGTCAGCCCCAACTCCTAGGTGACGTGCTAAGTAACCAGCAATATAGGCATGGTTATTACCAAACGTTGCCACAGCAGATACGGTTCCTTCACCCAACTGAATCAAGCCAGGCAGGATATCATTTTTCAAATTATCTTCAGACTCGGAATAACCGAGCTCAATTTGTGCTTCAACCGTTAACTGATCATCTCGGAAATAACCCTCGCCGAAGAAACGACATGGGGTGGTTGTTACCGTGTGTCTTTTAGTTAGAGTCTTATCAAAATCTACAAAATTAACGTTGTTTTGTCGCATGCTTTTTTACCTTAAATTAATCTTAACTATTCGTACAAAATGTACATGAATATTACCACCTTATCACCCGCCAATCAAGCTTCTAACATTATAGAAATACATAGCTGGTCAACCTACCATTGAAGGTTTAGATAGCTGTCATAGCTAGCAAACGTGTACACAACCAAGCCAGTTATGTTAGCATTGGTGGCAGATTGAACTGAGCAACAGAACGGAACCTAACCCCATGAAAAGCATTACTTTAAAGCTAATTAGTACATTAGCCGCCTCGTCCCTTTGCGCATTAAGCATCGCGGCAAAAGCACCAGCAACCACCCCACTAGTTAACTCCATGCCAAGCGCCTCAGCCCATGCGGTTGTCAGCAGCCCAGTGGCCGCCGCGCCAACGATCACCCCACCCGCACCCAACATCAATGCCAAAGGCTTTGTGCTCATGGATGCGCAAAGTGGCAACATCATTGCACAGAAAAACATGAACCAGCGCATGCAACCCGCCAGCCTGACTAAAATGATGACCTTATATATAGTGTCACAAGCACTGCAATCTGGCCGCATCCACCTGGATGACAAAGTACGCATCAGCGAACGTGCTTGGCGCACCGGTGGCTCACGTATGTTTGTTAAAGCCGGCAGCCTCGTACCGCTGCGTGATTTGATTAAAGGCGTGATTGTCGATTCCGGTAATGATGCCTGCACCGCGCTAGCTGAATATGTCGCGGGTAACGAAGCGATGTTTGCTCAACTGATGAATCAAGCCGCACAACAGCTCGGCATGAAAGATACCCACTACGTCGACTCAACCGGCCTACCACGCCCAGAACATTATTCAACACCACACGACATGGCGATCTTGGCGCGCGCGCTAGTCACACACTTCCCAGAATACTATGGCTGGTATAAACAAAAGTGGCTCACCTATAACAACATCAAACAACCTAACCGTAACCGTTTATTATGGCGCGACGCCTCCTTTGATGGCATTAAAACCGGCCACACCAAAGAAGCAGGTTTTTGTTTAGTTTCATCAGGTATGCGCAATGGAACGCGATTAATTTCTGTGGTCATGGGCGCCCCTACCGAACCAGCTCGCATTAACGATAGCCAAGCGTTATTAAATTACGGCTTCCGCTTTTTTGAAACACATAAATTGTTTAGTGCCAACCAAGCCGTTGCCAATCCACGCGTTTGGCTAGGTAAAAACAAAACTGCACCCATGGGTTTACAACATGACTTGTATGTCACCATCCCAACAGGCAGCTATACAAAACTCAAAGCTGATATGACACTGCAACCCAAGCTCACCGCCCCTATCGCGGCTGGTCAATCTTATGGTGAAGTCGAAGTCACACTAAACGGTAAGAAATTAAGCTCAGTACCTTTGGTGGCACTGCAAGCCGATCCACGCGGTGGCGTTTGGACACGGATGACTGACCATATTGCGCAGTTTTTTCATAATTGGTTTAAGGCGTAAATTTTTGACTGGATCCCGGCTCGGGGGCCGGGATGACAAACTCAGGGCCGGGATGACAAACTCAGGGCCGGGATGACAAACTCAGGGCCGGGATGACAAACTCAAGGCCGGGATGACAAACTCAGGGCCGGGATGACAAACTCAAGGCCGACGTCCCTCATGGAAGAATAGCTGAATTAAGCTGGGCGATAACGTCAAGGTGTACAGGGGATCCATTTTACGGAAGTAAAACGCAGGCGAGAGAAACGAGCCGAGCCATAAAGTAAAATGTGTACGCTGTGCGCCTTGATAGCAGCCATTGTTGATAGATGATGACACAGAGGAAATAACATGAACATTGTATATTTAAACGGCGAATATATACCCGCCGACCAAGCCAAAATCTCCATCATGGATCGATCGGTATTATTTGGCGACTCCTTATATGAAGTCATCCCGGTGTATGAAGGCTACTTGGTTGGTGAAAAACAACACATTGCGCGTCTACATCAAGGCGAGCAGGCCACGCAGATCCCTAGCCCATTAAGTGCAGACCAGTGGCATGATGTATTTGAGCAATTATTAACACGCAATAAAGCAACCGAAAATAACCATTCGATTTACCTGCAAGTCAGCCGCGGCACCGAAACCAAACGGCTGCACGCATGGCAAACCGACACGCAACCGACTGTATTTGCCTATGTCACTGAATTACCACCCATTGACATGGAGGCATACAAAAAAGGTAAAAAAGTTATCACTCAAATCGATATCCGACGTGAAACCTGCTTTATTAAATCCACCGCACTGCAAGTCAACACCATCATGCAGCACCAAGCCAAAGAAGCGGGTGCCGCTGAAGTCATCTTATTTCGCGATGGAAAATTAACCGAAGGCAGCACGAGTAATGTTTTTATTGTAAAAAACAACACATTATTTACCCATCCGGCAAACGAACATATTTTAAATGGTGTCACACGTCGCATCGTTATTGAGTGCGCACAAAAAAATGGCATCACCGTAGAAGAATGCCTATTAGATAAACAACAAGTATGCGATGCCGATGAAGTGTGGCTAAGCAGCTCCACCAAAGAAGTGTGCCCTATTGTGCAAGTCGATGATCAAACGATTGGCAGCGGAAAAGCGGGACCTTTGTGGGGCAAAATGATACAATACTACCGTCAAACAATAATGGAAGGTTCTCGTGTCTGATCAAGATGTACAACAACACTCTTCTCCTATACAATTCCCCTGTGACTTTGTCATTAAGGTGATGGGTAAGCAACAAGATAGCTTTAAACAAACGGTATTAAAACATGTGCAACAGCACTATCCTGATATCAAACAAAGCGACTTGTCAGAACGTGCCAGTAAGGATGGTAACTACTTAGCAATAACCGTTACCGTGCATGCCGAATCTCAGGATGATTTGGATAAGCTGTACAAAGACCTTACTAGCGATCCAGAAGTTTTAATGGCGCTATAAGAGTGGATCCCGGATCAAGTCCGGGATGACAAATGGTAACAATTAACGGTGCGATAGCATGGATGCGATCAAACAACAAAATCAAGAGTATAAAAAACTACTCGCTGAGTTTGAAGAGAAGGTCAAGCTACATCAGCAACAGGTTCAAGCATCAAAGCGTGAACTTAATCGTGAAATTGCTAAACTGCGCCAAACCTTATCACAACAAAAGCAAATCATCGAAACACTCGAAGCTGAACGCCAACTGCTCAAAGCAGCACTGAAAAGCATTCCTGCCGGTATTATGATTGCCGACAGCAAAACACGGCGCGTTATTTTTTCCAACCAACAAATCAATAATTTTTGGCCAACGTCATCGCAAGACAAGCAACCTGTGCACCACTACCACCCAATAAAGGCTTACCGCAGCAATAACCGTCGCTATAAAGCCAATGACTGGCCCATCATTCGCTCATTACAAAGCGGCGAAGTCGTGGACAAAGAAGAAGTGCGCTACGTTAATCAACACAACGAAACCTCGCACATGCAAGTCAGTTCCAGTGCGATTTGCAATGAACGTGGCAAAAAAATTGCGGCTATCGAAATCTTTAGTGATATCACTAGCCGTAAACAAACTGAACAACTGCAACGCGAAACCGAAGAAATGCATCGTAATGTATTCGAAACCGCATGGAACGGCATCATCATCTTGAGCCCCAGCGGACAATTCCTCGAATGCAACCCCGCGTTTTTAGACATGGTGGGATACAGCAAAAAAGAATTATATAAACTGAAAGTGAAATATGTCATTCACCCCGACTACCGTGAAATGCTTAATCACTTTAAAGAAAAATTAGTCTTAAATACTCAGGTCAATGCCGAGATCGCTGTGATACGCAAGGACGGTCAAGTCATACCCGTTGAAATCGTTACCGGTTCAGCCTTTTCATATCACGGCCAACCCGCGCTATTAACTTTTGCTCGTGATCTCACCGAAAACAAACAAGTCGAAAAACAATTGCGTCAACACCAATTGCAACTTGCTCATGCCGCACGTATGAATACTCTCGGTGAAATGACCGCCGGCATCGCACACGAAATCAATCAACCACTCGGCGCCATCGTCAACTATACCCGCGGCTGTATTCGCCGACTGAATGCAAAAAATGTCGACGCCAATGCCCTCATCCCCGCCATTACCGAAGTCAGTAAACAAGCCGAACGTGCAGCACAGATTATCTTACGCCTACGACGCTTTGCTAAAAAAGGCGAAATGAAAAAGACTGAAACCGATATCAATGAAGTCGTGCGTGAATCAATCAGTTTCTTACAACCTGAAATCAGCCAACACGACATCATCTTGCGTAAAAAAATGTCGCGGACTTTAGTAACTATACCTGCCGATAAAATCCAATTGGAGCAAGTGGTAGTTAACGTGATCAAAAATGCCATTGATGCGCTATCCACATTTGATACCGATCAACGCCGTATCTATATTCAAACCAGTATGCCCACTGATACTGACATCGAAATCCTCATTCACGATTTCGGCCCGGGCTTTAAACCGGATGAATTAAGCCATATTTTCCAGCCTTTCTTTACCACTAAAGAAGATGGCTTAGGCGTTGGATTAGCCATTAGCCAAACTATTATTGAAGCACATGGCGGACGAATTGCTGCCACCCCCCCACCCAAGGAAGGGGCATGCTTTAGAATCACTTTACCCATAAACTATGAACCAACCTAAGGAAAACACCATGAGCAATGATGCCATCATCCATATAGTAGACGACGACACCGCCATGTGTGAATCTTTGCGCTGGCTTATTGAGTCCGTCGGCTTTACCGTTAAAATCTACCCAGGTGCCAAAGCATTTTTGGATAACTACGAAGATGCTGGCCATGGCTGTTTATTACTCGATGTGCGCATGCCAGAGATGAGCGGATTGGAATTGCAAGAGCAATTAAATAAAAACCATATCGAAATTCCCATCATCTTTATAACTGGTCACGGTGATGTACCCATGGCCGTACGTGCCATGAAAGCCGGAGCGTTAGAGTTCTTAAACAAACCGTTTAACGATCAAGAATTACTCGATTGTATAAACCGTGCGATTGAATACGATTCACAACGCCGTCAATCCTCAACAGAACGCAACCATATTATGGAGCGCCTCGAACAACTCACCACGCGCGAAAGACAAGTGCTAAAAGAGTTGGTCACCGGCAAACTGAATAAGGTGATTGCTGCTGATTTGGAACTTTCGATTAAAACTATCGAGCTGCATCGTTCAAATATTATGCGTAAATTACAGTCGCGCAGTTTGGCTCAGATTATTTCGATGATCTATGCACACGATATCCATCTCGAAACGATTGAATAACAGCGTACATTAATTTCATTACGCTCTTTTCGCTGCTCGCTAACTGATCATTTGGCGCGATTAAGCGCATTATTTCATCAATTTATTTGACATGCCTGCGTAAAAGTTTACCATTGCTTCTTTTATAAACATACGAAAGAGGAAACGTTATGATATCAAGACGTGTCATGCTAGGTGTAGTAGGAAGTGCAGCTATTTTATTATCAATGGAAGCCGTTGCTGGTGGCGTAGAAGCTCCTGCAAACGACAACGTATTAGCAGGTCTATACGTAGGCGGTAACGTTGGTTACGGTAAAACTAACGAAACCATTACTGATAGCGGCGTTGAGCTTAGCACGAAGAACAAAGGTTTTGTTTGGGGTGCTGACGCTGGTTACCAGTTCACTAAAAACTGGGCGATTGAAGCGGGTTACACGCAAATGCCTAACGTTAAAGTAGATGCAGGTACTGCGCAAAATCAAAACCGTATCTTCGACATCGTGGCTAAAGGTATCTACCCTTTCAACGACAAATTTAACGTTTTCGGTAAATTAGGTGCGGCTTATACACATACTCGTACAACTGATTTATTGATCAACGCTAACCAATCATCAGGCGCAATCGTTCCTTACTTTGGTGCGGGTGTTGGTTACAACTTAACTCAAAACGTATCACTTAACGTACAAGGCTTCGCGACTACTAAACGTGGTAACGTTGTTCCTGCTATGTACGGTGCAACTGCTGGTTTGCAATATAACTTCTAAGCAAGTACATCTGTTTTACAAGGCGGCTTTTATGCCGCCTTTTTTTATCTTATCCCCGCACCTGCACGCGAGCCACCACTGGATGCAACCTCTTGCCAATCCCCTTCACCCGATGGGCCTGTGGTTATACCGGCATATAAGCGCTCTTCAATCGCATGACGCAATGCCACCTGAAATGCTTGAGCCGCCACTGCATCATTAGCAATCACGGGCAAATCCAAACAAGCTAATTCAGCTCTCACCAAGCCATGACGCACTTGACCAACCGCATTGCTGTACGAAATAATGCGTTGCTGCTGACGCAATAAATCCAACACAAATTTAGTATTAAATGAATTCGCAGTCCACTCACCAACACTCAACGTATGATTTAATTCTTCAGCCAAACCCAATCCAGACTCACTGGCTTGTAAACGTCCATAGTCTGCTCGCACAACATAAGGTGACTTACCAGCATAATAACTGCCAAACAATCGATATGCTCCAGCTATTACACCTGAATTCAATGTATTATGTCGCAACATATGCTTGTAATAGGCGCCTATAATTGCAGGCTTATTAGTATCCTGCTGCAACCGAGCTAATGTCATCTCAATCAGCGCTGCCAACAATTGATTTTTTGTCGCCCTTCTAGATACTAAAACAAATTCCGCCTCTTCTGGACGATAATAAATACTCGCCACACCAAATCGACTATCAGACAAAGAGGGCTTGGGACCTCCTATAACATATTGACAACGACGCAAATTATGTATGCCTCTAGAAAAATGCCTTGTCATCTCAAGCAAATCAGTATTAAGCTCATCCGTTAATTGCAATTCGGTTGTACTTCTTTTTGCTGATACTTGTCCACTGCCATTAACACGCTTACCACAAACATCCAACACATCTTTTAGCGTGTTATGCGATAACACCACGAACTGATCAACATCCTCAGGACTAATATCCTGCATTCCCCCGCCGTCTGACTTTAATTTTTTTTTCGCCAGATCAAATAACGGCTTATAACGCTCATGAAATACCTGACGAATAGTCCACAATGCCTCGTATGCCTTATCAATCATATGACGAGCCAAAGGGTCACCACTTGCATCCCTACGCAATGTTGGCATGCCTTGAAGCAACCTTTCTAAATAGAAAATACCTTGCTCAAAACTCCGCTTAGCAATATTACAACCGAGTAATAAATAGTGCTGCTTTGCCAGCTCTAAATGAGTAGCATGATGCTTCCAACGCGGCTTTAGCTCGCGATTATAACGCGCTATATGATCGAACAACTGCTTGACCTGTGGCTTATCTAATGCATACCACCATTCGTTATACGCCGGGCTTTGAACTAAAGTTTTTATCAATGCTAGCCTTCGACCTGAAAAATGTTCGTGCAATTGCCTACCCAGCGCGCCCCCATTATCAAACTCAGGCATATGACGCTCAATATCTTGCTTCCAATGACTAACATCGGTTAATGCAATCTGAGCCCAGGTAGCAAATACTTGCCGAC
The DNA here is from genome assembly GCA_029210045.1 of Coxiellaceae bacterium. Taxonomy (GTDB): domain Bacteria; phylum Pseudomonadota; class Gammaproteobacteria; order Coxiellales; family Coxiellaceae; genus JARGNX01. Next base: position 26,275 of record JARGNX010000001.1, on the reverse strand, counting down.
GAAAAAACTCATCGTGCTTAAGCGCCTTCATCGCCTCAGTAACAGCTTCCGAGTAACCATTCACACTCGAGATTGTGCGATAAATGGTCGGCCAATACCAAGGGTCTTGATGCTTTAAATCGGGAAAGTTCTCTACGTCTTCTAAATGTACTTTATACGAGCTATGAGCATCAGCATGAACCGTTACACCCAATGCTTTACGCGGTCCAAGCCACTCATCCCGCCCCACCAAACCAAACGCACTATGATCAAAATCAATACTAACCACCCGGTAATTTTTGACCACCTCACCTGTGGGTAGCGTCTCCTCATCATAAACAATGGCTAAATTACCACGATGGCAATCCTCTTCCTCAAAAAAATAAGCCATCGCTAAGGCTTCACCTAGCCCACAGTAAACTAGAAACTGTATCTGTTGCTGTAAAGGCGTTAAGCAACCAAACTCAACAAGGTTTACGCCATGAACTCGCTGCAAAAAAGCACATTTTTCCTCAGTCAAAGGCGTCGTTGCATCTAAAAATGCCGTTAAATCTTCAAAATTTGAGAATAATTTCACTGCACATTTGGAAGAACCACCTGTTATAGAGTGAGCCCGCCTTACTGGCGACCCTAAACCAACCGAAGTCGCCACGCTAGAGGCGTCAGTATCAGTATCACCTGTTTCAGCTGTGGCATCAGCAGCATCATATATTACTCGAGCCTTTGGGATAGTCCGAAGGTTAATGCGGCGATGCATTTGTGTTACTGCCACCTCCACTGCAGCTGCCCAAGGAAAACCCAACGTTTTATTCAGCCACGGGCTTATAGGCTTATCAGTTGACTTAGGCACCTTATAATTAACAGAAGTGGTATGCCCGGATGATCTAATACTCACAGAAGATTCTGCCGGAGCTTCTCGAGTTTTGCACTCAGACTCTGCCTCATCACGCGATTTTTTAAAACGAGCACTCAATTTTGCGCCTTCAGGTAGCGCTCTCGACATATTTACTCCCACTAATTACCACAAAAGCATTGGTTTTTGCATAACCTCAACCAGTAAACCGCAGTGAAAAAGCATTGTCAACTGATCCATCTATTGCGGTAAACACCCTATATAAGCCCCCTAAAACCCTTAACCATATCGCTTAGGTGATCTAGGGTTTTCCCATAATCGGCCTCGCATAAGTCCGTATTTTCACCAGTGACTATTCCTAGTAGTGTAGATAGTTCCCCCGACATGGATTTTGAGGACCGGAAAATGGAAAATCGCTGCTTACTTATTTTGACAAACAATCTCCCTAAAGACCAAACCATCCAAATTTCTTCGATCATAAAATCAATCGAACAAATGACATCTATTAATCAAATTGACCTATTACATGTCAAACCTTTTGTAGCTGCACATTGTTTTGCTTTGCCTTCAATGGTCGCCTTTTTGGAACAGTGCCATCAAACAGCTGAAGAAAATCTAAATTTCTGGGGTGAGTTACTTGACGTTAATAGCCGTCACCAATGGACTAGCAATGGCAACATTCGTCAAGAAGTGAACTTGTTTTCACAGCGCTACCATACCGATTACGTACTAGCCAGTAACCAAATCAAGCAACACTTTGCACCAAAGTTGTTATTTGGTGGCCGCCAACAAACCTCGTTAATTCGTTCTTTTGGTAACTTGAATTTCTATACCACCAGCGACGAAGCCTACGAAAATCATTGGCAACATCCGATGGCACAAGCTGTATAGATTATATGCAGATCCCTATCTGAACGTTTCCCATCATAATTAGTGTGATCACTAATTGGCACTGCTACACTATCAAGTAGTTAGTGACAAACTGGGACGTGGATATGACTCACATTAGTAAATATCTCCTGATTTTTTTCTGCACAGCACTCATGTATGGCACCACCATTGCCTCACCCCAAATAAAAGTCACACCCACCGATGTGTATGCAAAATTACAATCCATTGCTAATGAGCTCAATTCAATCGAACAAGCCATGGGCAAAAATAAAAATAAGCGTGTATTTATCACCGTTAAGGATGCCTCCCCTCGCGAAGTGTACTTTGAAGCAGAAGCCTTATACAAAAAAGCCAATCGACTCGCTTTTGAGGTAACAGGCAGCTATCAAAAAAAATCACTTGTTGCACCCGAGCAATTATCACCCAGCGATGTTATGAAACTAGTCGAAGCAGCGCATCAACGTTTATTGCTGGTACAGAAACGATTAGATATTACTGAGACAACTACTGTTAATAACAACACAGGCACCAAAACACCAACCGATGTTTTTAACGAAATGCTTGGCATTAACCAAGAGCTTAATGAGTTACTCTACCACCGCTTCGCACCTCGCGATGTGTTTGAGCAAATAACATTAGCTATCAACTACAGCATGCAACTTTTAAAATATTACCATACAGACAGTCGCATTCCTGCTTCACCGCAGTTTATTAAAAACAAAAGGCCAACAGATGTATATCAGCGCTTGATTGAATGCATTCAATTATTAAAATCGATCGCTAAATCTAAAGACGTTAAAATGCTCTCTATTCAGGTTAGTAATAAACAACTCAGAAATGCTAACCCCAGTAACGTATATGATTTATCAAAAATCGTTGTGGCTGAAGTACGCTACTTAAATGCGCTAGCATCCTTACCAACCAATCTTCAAAGCTATAACCCCGGTTATAAAACACCATCAGAAGTATTTCAAAGGACAGGTATTCTATTAAAACAACTGCAAACATTAAAAAAAGCCATAGTGACTAATGGCAAAAAGAGATAGTTTAATGAGTATTTTTCCACATCATAAAGGATTAAAACAAAAGCTGGTGCTATCTAATTTGTCACTGGCTGCCATTGGCATTGTGCTTCTGGTTGTTTGTTTGATTACTTTTATTTGGCTAAATCGCGGCGTAGATAGACTATTTCAAATTGATATCCCACTCACTCAAGCCATCGAAAATACGCGTGAACAAGTACTATCAAGCACCGCCTCATTACGCGGTTGGGTAGCCATTAAAGATAAGAATTTTGTAATCAAACGTGCAAAGCAATGGAACAAAGGCATTTACCCCAACTTAGATAAAATAATCCAACTCACGGCAGACTATAACAACCCCAAATTAACTCAATTACTAGCTCCGCTAAAATCTACCCTACTCGACCTCAATGCTTGGCAATGGAATATTGAACAAGTAGCTCACACCAAGGGGAATTACCCTGCTAAAGATTTTTTAAAGACACGCGTCTTACCGGTAGCAAATAATACTATTTCACTTATATCCATACTCGTTCAAGAGGCAAAAAATCAATCAAATCCCAATAATGAATTAATATATAAAAGCACAAACTTCAGGGGACTATTTAACTCATCCAAAAGTGAATTGGTGGCTTACATTATGTCTAACAACGCAATTGAATTAGAGAACAGCCGCAATCTTTTAAGGCAAGCAAAACTGGCATTATCCGTCATTAATGAAAACACCCCATCTGCTTCACCACAGGAACAAAGCATTATCAAGCAAATCAATCAAAAATTTAATTATTACATATTGTTGATAGATCAATTAGCAGAAGAACAACAAAACAAATCCAATAACATTGCACAACTGTGGATGTCGGCGCATGCTATACCCATTTCTAACAGCCTGGATAAATTACTAGATCAAATGATGAAAATCACCCAAAGTGAAACACAGCTTAAATCCACTGCCTTAGAAAACACCGTTGATATTATTTTATATGTCATTATTTTATCCATCATCATCTTAATCATTAGCTCAATTTCTCTAGCCTTATTTAATGCCAACCATATACTCAGGCCAATCTTGCTGTTGCTTTCAGCAACTAAAGCAATGGCCAGTGGGCAACTAAACAAAGATATCCCAATTAATCAAAAAGATGAAATTGCTGAATTAACTGATTCATTTAATCAAATGCGCGCACAGCGTCAATTATCCGAAAATAAAATCACAGCCATTATTGAAACAGCGATTGACCCCATTATTACTATCAATGAACACGGCATTATACAAACTTGCAACACTGCCACCACTCGGTTATTACACTATAACAAAGATGAGCTTATTGGTAGCAACATCGCTATGATCATGCCTGAGCCTCACCACAGCCAACATGACAAATACATACAAAACTACCTCAAAACAGGCCTTAAAAAAATCATTGGCATTTCACGTGAGCTCACAGTACTAGCAAAAAACGGAATTAAAACTCCCGTGCTGTTGTCTGTCAGCGAAATCAATCTCGGCTCAGAGCGTATATTTACCGGTATCATACGTGACTTAACTGAAATAAAAGATCGTGAACAACAAAGGCAAGCACTCGAAAATCAACTACAGCACGTGCAAAAACTGGAATCCATAGGTCAACTTGCTGGTGGTATTGCACATGACTTTAACAACATACTCAATGCCGTTTCAGGTTATGCTACGCTACAACATCAACAATTAATCGATACTGGCGCCTCCAGTGATACCATTAAGAAAATAAACAGCTCAGTTAAACGTGCCTCGATTTTAACTAACAAACTATTAAATTTTGCTCACAAATCTCAACCCGACCTACGCTTAATAAATATTAACGAGATACTCACTGAGGCAGTAGAACTATTACAACAAACACTGCCTGGCAGCATCAGTCTCAACCTTAATACCATAGATGAAGACGTGTTTATCACAGCTGACTCCACCCAACTCATGCAGGTATTCTTAAATCTCGCCATCAATGCGAGAAATGCCATGCCGAACGGTGGTGATATTACTATCACATCACAAGTAACCGTAATCAGCCAAAACGAAAAGCCTATCCATCCTCATTTGCACGCCGGTAACTACAGCGTTATTAGCATTCAGGATACAGGTAAAGGTATGGCGCCTGAAATTATCGAAAAGATCTTTGAACCCTTTTTTACAACACATAAATTAGGGGAAGGCACCGGCCTAGGGCTATCAATCGTCTACGGCATACTCAACGAACATGATGCGACTATACTCGTCAACTCCACTCCAGGGAAAGGCACTACTTTCACACTGTATTTCCCTCTTAAGCAACACCCACAAGTCAATCCTCAATCGCCCAATGAGACCACAACCGCAGCAACGGATATCGTTCAACTAAAAGATAAGACCATTCTAATTGTTGACGATGAAGAAATGTTACGCGAACTATTATTTGAATTCTTCAAACCATACAACTGCCACCTGTTACTAGCTGAAGATGGCAAACAAGCTATCGATATTATGCAACACCATCAGCAACCAATAAACCTCATTATTATGGATGTGCAAATGCCTCACTTAGATGGCTATGCCTCGTATCAGCAAATCCAAACCAACAATCCAGGCACTAAAGTGATTTTCACTAGCGGCTATACCGATGAAGAAATGCCGCAAGCGCTCAAACAGAACTCCAACGTTAGCTTTATGGCAAAGCCCTATCAACTCGACGAATTGCTCGCAACTGCCATACAGATGATCAGCACTTGACCCCGCCAACCATAGTGGCATAATTTGACCATGAACAAATTAACCTGCGACATTATCGAATTTGACGAATTTCAGCCCTATGAGCCTCGCTGGCATGATATGCAGCAATTCTGTCAGCAAGCCGATGATGAAACGACTGATCAACTGTGGCTAATGCAACACCAGCCGGTATTCACGCAAGGTAAAGCCGGCAAAGCTGAACACATCTTAAATGCACATAAAATACCAATCGTTCAAACCGATCGCGGCGGACAAGTCACCTATCACGGTCCGGGTCAATTAATGATCTACACCCTACTCAATGTTGAGCGTTTACAACTCAATACACGTCAGCTGGTACGCAAAATGGAAAACCTCGTAATCGAGCATTTAGCTGAATGGGGCATTAGCGCACAAAGTAACCCGGATGCTCCTGGCGTTTATGTCGCGGGGGCTAAAATTGCCTCAATCGGACTTCGAATCAGCCGCGGACACTGCTATCACGGCATGGCGCTGAATGTCGATATGGATCTCACACCCTTCCAATGGATCAACCCTTGCGGCTATAAAAATCAGGCCATCACTCAAATCAAGTCATATGTACAAGATGTAACAATAGACCAAGTAAAAGCGAAAATTATTCGCACCTTTTGTCGGAATTTCGGATATAATTGCGGCAATTAAAAATGTGTAAAGGGCGAATACAATGTCTGTTGGCAGCAAAAAGGTCGATCCATTAAAAAAATCACGTGGCGCTGATAAGCTATCACGTATACCGGTTAAGATAGAAACCACCACTGAAACACTACGCAAGCCAGACTGGTTACGTATTAAGCTCACGCACAGTGACAAAGTGAATAAACTCAAATCACTATTACGTGAAAATAAAATGGTCACCGTCTGCGAAGAAGCCGCCTGCCCTAATCTCAATGAATGCTTTAGTGGCGGCACAGCTACCTTTATGATCATGGGCGATAAATGCACCCGTCGTTGCAGCTTTTGTGATGTAGCGCACGGCCGGCCTGATCCTCTCGATCAAGATGAGCCCGCTAACCTAGCAAAAACCTTGGCCTCAATGAAACTAAAGTATGTCGTCATCACCTCAGTTGATCGTGACGATTTACGTGACGGTGGTTCCGGTCATTATACCGCTTGCATTAAAGCCGCTCGTGCCGCTTGCCCCGATCTAAAAATCGAAGTGCTGGTCCCTGATTATCGAGGTCGCATGCAAAAAGCGCTCGATGCCATGGCCGATGGTTTACCCGATGTGTTTAATCACAATATCGAAACGGTACCACGCTTATACAAACAGGCACGCCCTGGCTCTGACTATGCTTGGTCATTAAAACTACTGCAAGAATTCAAACACACCTATCCCGGTATCCCTACAAAATCTGGTATCATGGTCGGACTGGGGGAAACAGACGAGGAAGTCGAACAAGTGATGCGTGACCTGCGCGAACATGAAGTGGATATGATCACTCTGGGACAATATTTATCACCCAGCCAGCATCACATGCCAGTTGACCGCTTTGTAACACCTCAACAGTTTGATCGCTTTGCAGAGATAGCAAAGGACTTGGGGTTTAGCAATGTCGCTAGCGGACCACTCGTACGCTCGTCTTATCATGCTGATCGTCAAGCAGCCGGTGATGAGGTGACATGATCGAACATTGGTTTCATGCCATCCTGGCCTACGTAAGTAACCACCCTAATTGGGGTATCGCTTTTGCATTTTTAATCTCATTTGCTGAGTCATTACCATTAATTGGCACAATCATTCCAGGCTCGGTCACCATGACCGCAGTAGGCACCTTAATTGGTGCACGCGCATTACCTGCCGTTCCCACACTGATGTGGGCTTCCGTCGGGGCTTTTTGCGGCGACTGCATTGGTTATTATCTCGGCAAGTACTGCGATAATTTTATTCGCAATATGTGGCCGTTTAGTAAACACCCAAAATGGATCAAGAAAGGCGAAGACTATTTTCACCTGCATGGCGGCAAAAGTATTATCATCGGTCGCTTCGTCGGCCCAGTACGCAGCACCATCCCATTAATCGCTGGGCTATTAAAGCTAAGTACATTACGCTTTATGGCTGCCGCTATCCCCTCGGCCATTTGCTGGGCATTGGCCTATACCATTCCAGGCATATTATTAGGCGCCTTATCTTTGGATTTACAACCGCATGTCGCTTCGAAATTTATTTTGATCGGTCTCGCCATTGTCGTACTGTGCTGGTTCTTATTTTGGGCATGCTTTCGCCTTGGACGTGCTACTTTAAACTCCATCAACAACCAAATCCACCGCTTGTGGCAAGTTATGGCACAGCACAAAAATAGCCTATACCGCGCATTAAAACGCAGCCACTACCCCAACGACCACCACCAGTTAACACTGTTTATATTTGCCATTATCAGTGTGGCTTTATTTTGTTGGGTATTTATTTCAGTCGTGGATCATGGCTGCTTAACTCTTGCCAATAGGCCCGTTTTATATTTACTGCAAAGCATCCATAACCTTACGCTATCGCATATCTTAACGGCCTTCACCTTACTCGGTGATAAACCGGTCATCCTTGGTTTTGCCCTTTTAATGGTATTGTGGCTAGCTACGCAAAAACACTATCGCGCCGCTTATTATTTATTTTTTACTGGTTTTGTCACCGCCGCACTGATTGGTGTTTTCAAGCTTATTTACTATTCAGCACGGCCAATCAGCATTAGTGTTGTCGCCACAAGCTCATCGTTCCCCAGCGGCCATACGGCATTAACAGTCGTCATTTTAGGCTTCGCCGCCTATTTAGGCACCTTACTAGCAAATAAATTTTGGCGTAAATTTGTTTATACCACCTATGTAGTACTGACATTATTAGTTGCCTTATCACGCTTATATTTAGGTGCGCATTGGGTCTCAGATATTCTCGGCAGCGTCACTTTAGGTGGCACCATTCTATTTACCTCAATCTTATTATACCGTCGTAAATTATTTGGCACCGCACCCACCAAACCCTGGTTGACCGCCATTGCATTGGCACTGTTAATCCCCTGGATCACTTATGGCGCTTGGCAGTACCAAAAAACACTGAGCAACTACCGCTTAAAATTTGATATCGCCACCACCACCACTAACCGTTGGTGGCTGAAACCGAATAAACATTTACCGCTGTATCGCAATAATCGTTTTGGGAAACCATTTTTACCTTTTAATGTTCAATGGCTATCGAACTTTAGTGATCTACGCAATGACTTACTAAACAACGGCTGGAAATTAATTGATAAGCCCACCAGCTTAAGCTACAACATTAATCGCTTAAAATCTCTTAAGCCTAAAAATCACCTGCCCATCGTGCCCATCCTTTATTGTGGTCAACAGCCGCGAGCAACCTTTTATCGCCCTAGCGATGAAAAGAATCGCATGCTTGAACTCACGTTGTGGATGGCACCAATTAAATTTTTAAACAATGATACGCCACTATGGATTGGCACATTAGATTACCATCGGTCAGTTGCATTTAAAGTATTACAACTCAGCAAACAAATACACAGCCTAGTGCCTAATGATGAAATTAAAAAGTTAATGCCTGCGCTGGCTAAATATCAAACCAAAATCATCAATGTACCACATCATCAGCAACCGCATGCAATCAAAAAATTAAAATGGAATGGCCAGATCATAATAATCCAGCCACAATAAATGACTTATATATAAGTTACACGCAGTGTTGCTATTCCTCTGAAGTTACCACCGTTCGAATTCTCCAGAACATGCGCTACTGCCCCAACTCGCATATCGTGAATCGAACCACTTGAATCAAATTGCGCCGCGCCATTAGCCTTAATAGTACCGCCATAGTTCCATCCGTCTACGGTGATTTCATTATTAGGTCCAACAGCAGTGCCAATTCTCAACGTAAGCGACGGCTGCACCACCCTAACAAGAATACGTGCATTGGCATTACCATAAGCGCTGAATTTAGCAACTCCAGCACTTGTAGCATTTATAGTAATATCTCTCTTACCCGCCAGTACCGAGCCAAAAAGTAAATCAGCATCCTTCTCGACCTTTAGAGGTGTCAAGATATATATAGATATACCAAAATTAGCTTGACCATCATCACCAGTCGGTTCAGCAAAAGCTGACGTCACTGCCAGTGCCATCAAAGCACAACCAGTCGACACTAATCGTTTTAAAATACTCACTAATACTTACTCCAAAAATAAAAAAACAAATATTACATGTAAGTGATGCGCAATGTAGCACTGCCACTGTAGTTACCATATGCTGTATCATCAAGAATATGAGCAACACCACCAACACGAACCCTTCGATCCTTGCCTCGCCCTGCATCATCATGAGCACCGATGCTATAGCTCCAATCATTAACAACAATTTCGTTATTAGCACCTGCAACACCGTCTTTAATCTTAATAGATGACTCAACCACTTTAGCTCGAATGCGTGCATTGCGTTTGCAGCTTACGCGAAAACTAGCAGCACCTCGGCTTTTCGGATTTACCACAACGTTTTTATCACCACCCATTAATACCTGACCGAAATTTAAATCAGCCATTTTCTTTACGTTAATTGAAGAAATTAATTCTAAGGAGACATTAAAAACAATATCACTGGTGTGATTTTGAAGCCCTGCATAAGCAGGGCTCACAGCGAACGCTATTAATACACAAGCGGATAATACTAGGCGTTTAGTTAGCCTCATAGATACGTAACACGCAATGTAGCATTTCCAGTATAATTACCGTACGCTGTATCTGCGAGAATATGTGCCACACCACCCACACGTAAATCTTGCAGTGAACCGGAAACATCAAACTGACCTTCACCTCCCGAACTCAAATTACCACTGTAGTTCCAATTATCAACAGTGATTTGATTATTCGCACCGCCAGCACCGTTAGCCATCGTGATCGAAGTTTCAACCACTTGAGCCATGATGCGCGCATTGCGATCACCCGTTGCATTAAACTTTGCCACACCCGCACTCTTCCCATTAACAACAATACTTTGAGCCGCTCCTAATACCGCATTCCCAAAATCTAAATCAGCAACCTTAGTCACATGAATCGCTGAAAATAAATTCAAAGACACACTAAAACCTGCTTGGCCTGAACTGTCATTGGCATAGCTTGATGTCATTGCTAATGCTGCTATTGCAGCACCAAATACTGCTAATTGTTTTGATAAACTCACTGTAAATCACTCCCATAGTAAAATGATTCGCGAGTATGAACCGAATACAATAACAGGGAAAGAGTTATTTCTAGAAATAGTTTACAATGAAATTCCATCACGCGAAGTTATTTCACGTGATGGAAATAAAGATTACAAGTAAGTAACACGCAGTGTGGCTGAGCCACTGTAGTTACCGTATTTAGTATTTGCAAGAATATGCGCAACACCGCCCACACGGATATTTTGAATGTTACCATTTACATCAAACTGACCCATGCCCTTACCATTAACATTGCCACCGTAGATCCAGTTGTCTACAACAATTTCATGGTTAGGTCCTGAAGTGCCACTTTTTATTTTAATCGATTTTTGTACGACCTTTGCTACAATGCGCGCATTTCTATCACCTGTTGCACGAAATTTAGCAACGCCGTCATCATTGACATTAACGGTGATATTTTTCGCACCATTTAACATAACGTCGCCAAAATTTAAGTCAGTCACTTTTTCTACTTCGATTTCAGAAAATAACACCAAAGCCACATTAAAATTAGTTTGGCCGTAATCGCCAGCGCGATCGGCATAGGCTGATGTAGCCGCCAAAACCGCTAGCGCACAACTGGTCACAATAAGTTTTTTTGAAAGTTTCATAGCTGTCTCCTCCTTGAGCAATATGAAGCCTTTCATTATGCGCTCATAAGGTACTCTAATCAATACTATTTGCCTATATAACCATCAATTTAGGCATTGCTTGAAATTTGACCCGATTATCCGGCTAATTGAATCGAATCATTAGTTGTAATACACTTACCCAGAATTCGTATTCAAAACCCGCTATCACATTGGAGAAATAAAATTCGTTTCTTACCGTATTTTTTCACATGTATAGCATGCATTATTGCTCCCGCTTCACTTTTTGCAGCCTCACTAACTGATGAAATTAATTACACATTAGAGACCAACCCAGATGTGCTCATCCGGCTTCACCAACAATGGCAACAAAAAGAAAGAGTACGCCAAAAATTCTCGGAATTCTTACCAAAGGTCGACATCACAGCATTAAAAGGTCCTGAAAACTCACTGAACTTTACTACCGGACAGGTATGGACTAGGCAGACCAAAAAAAACACAACCGCGAGACTTGTTGAAAACATATTTAATGGTATGCAAAGTTATTATGGCGTTAAGCAAAACAATGCACAACTGGATGCGGCTAATTCTGAAACTGGCGTTACCTCTGAGGATACCGCTTATGCCGTGGCAGAAGTTTACCTTGACGCACTCGAAAGTGCTGAACTCGTTAAGATCGCAAAAGAAAATGTAGCCGTCCATCTGAAGACATTTTCGCTTATAGGCAAACGAACCAATCTCGGCTTAGCCAGCAAGTCTGAAAAAGCTTTAACACGAGGACGCTATGCGGTAGCAAGAATTAACCAGGATAGAGCCATAAAAAACCAAAAAGATTTTTTAGCTACCTATATCAAAATCATTGGCAAGAAGGCGAAAAACTTGCGCGACCCAAAAGCCAAACTGCCATACACACGCTTACCCGAAGCTACAGCAATTAAATACGCTTTGATAAATAACCCTGCTATGCAAAAAGCCAGGCAAGATGTCAGAGCGGCCATCGATGATTACAAATCCAGTCGAGGCACATTTTCACCCAGCGTTGATATTGTGCTCTCTCGCATACGTGGTGAAAATCTGGGTGGCTTAGCGGGTCCGGAATATACCGATTCTGCGGTCATCGAAGCATCTTACAATTTTCTTAATGGCGGTAAGGATATTGCAACCATTAAAGAAAAAGCCTATGCAAAAAAAGAAGCCTACGATCAACTCGATCGCACCTACCGAGAAGTCATAGAGCGCATGCGCTTAGCACAAATCGACCTGCATAATGCCCGCATCATACTGCCTAAATTAAAAACCCATGTCGATAAGACAACCTACGTGCTACAGGCTTATAAACATCAATATGCCGCTGGTAAAAGAACATTACTCGATGTACTAAATATTGAAAATGAATTATACCGCGCAAGGCAAAATTATATTGCAGGGCTATATAACTTAAAAACAGCCCAGTACTTAGTATTAAATCGATTGGGATTACTAACAACCGTTTTAAAAGTTCACCCACTTGTCACCAGAAAAATCACACTACCATACGTTAAACAATAATCGTAGTGATTGAGCTATTGACGTATAAATCCACCGCGCTATCCGCACCGCTACCACCCACGTAATGGGTATAGCTTTCTCCTGAAATTTCAACTTGGCCGTCAGCCATAAATTGATCTGCGTTCAACAACACCGAATCACCTTCGTTGCCTTTCACGACAACATTACCCGTATCGGTCACTTCCGCTAATTCATCTCCAGCATAAAAGCCCGCCAAATTAAGTACATTATCACCGCTACCAGTGATATCTAACACCTCAATTCCGCTGATTTTGCCGCCGAATTCAGAACTATCAATTGAATTGATAAACACACCACTGCCCTCAACCATCAACACATCACCTAACCCAAGCGTTTCAGACTGCGTGCCGCCCTCATAGGTGTTATTACCTTCTTGATCATAAATAAATACATCATCACCTTCTTCACCGTGCATAACATCATCACCAGCACCACCAAAGATAGTATCACTGCCTGATCCACCAAAGATGGTGTCATCACCCGCTCCGCCTTCTAAGTAATCAAGACCTCCATCGCCATAAAGAGTATCATCACCCTCACCACCAGAAAGTCGATCATCTCCCATACCAGTGAAAATAGTATCATCACCAGCATCACCAGATACCGTCATATGAGTGCCCATTGCCCCATAAAACACATCATCACCTGCACCAAGTGAGGCACCACCTGAATCAAAGGCTCCCCCAAGACGCTGTCCAACAGTAACTGCATCATCACCAGAGCCTGTATTAACTCCCCAGAGGGAAGTAACATCTAAATTAATTGTAAAATCAGCACTACTATCAGAAGCATTAATCAAAAAACTATCATATGCACCTGAGTCCACATCTAGTGTAGTAGCAGACGAGTATGTCTCATCAAAAGACAAGCTGCCACTAGTAAAAACACCATCACCAGGAAACCTACCGACAGTACCTTCTGCATCACTAAGTCTAATCATTTCAACATCGCGTAAGTTATCACCAGTAAATGTGGTATCGTGATCAATTTCAGTTGTTAAATTCAGTGTATCTGCACCAGTGCCACCATCTACCCTATCATCAACAGTAAATTCGCTCATACCCATATTGATGACATCATTACCAGCACCACCAGAAATATAATCACCACCGATACCACCACTTAAAACGTCATCACCTTCACCACCATATAATAAATCGCTGCCCATACCACCAAAAATATAATCATTGCCCTCGCCACCGCTCAACACATCACTCTCTCTACCACCGTAAAGCGTATCGTCTCCAGCTTCACCATACACATCAACTCCACCAGTCAGGCTACCCGTATAAAAAGCATCATCACCAGCGCCAAGGCGGGCCCACCCGCCATCACTACCAACAATCTCTCCCGTAAAAATCTCATCATTGCCTGAGCCTGTTTGTAGTCCGAAAAGATGATTGACACCACTGATGTCAATTGAAAAATTAGCACTACTAGCCGAAGCATTTAAACTAAAATCGCGTGCTGATAAAACCTCTACTGAAGTGGATGTTGCATAAGTAGAATCAAACGTTAAATCACTACTATTATGTATATCCAAATTAAGAGAAATTACTTCAATATTATGTAAATTACCAGCAGTAAATGTGGCAGAACCACCACCCATTAAATTCAAAGTATCAGCACCCGTACCACCATCTAAAACATCAGCATTACTTATCTCACTCGTTGCCATATTAATAGTATCATCACCGATGCCGCCATGGATTCTATCATCACCAGATCCGCCATCTAAAATATCATCACCCTGACCACCATATAATGTATCATCACCGGCTCCACCATCTAATCTATCATTATCTTTACCACCGGATAATCTATCATCACCAGCACCACCATCTAATATATCATTACCCCTACCACCATATAGCCTATCATCACCTTCACCACCGCTTAACGTATCATCACCACGGCGACCGCGAATTACATCATTACCACCACGGCCATACATTTCATCATTCTTATAGGTACCACCCAAAAAATTATCTTCCTCATCACCACTGTGAATAAAACTACTCGAAGGCGTAGCAGCAACTGCAGTACCACCTAAACTTTTTAAACTATCATCACCCGAAACACTTATTACCGACCATATACTCATTACAACCTCTCTTACATAACCTTTGCTATATACATACGTTTACCTTAACTAAATTATAGTATGCACCGGATATATCTGCATATATTTCATATTATTACAGGATATTTTTAATGTTAATGACAGCAAGATAAACGCAAAAAATTGCAGCTTTTTTTCAAGGCATTAAACTACTGTTATTGAGACTGAATTGTTGATATATAAATCTACTGTTGAACCATCTGCACCCGTACCGCCAACATAATGGACATAGGTATCTCCAGCTATATCAACCTGACCATCAGCTATAAACTGTTCAGCATCCAACAACACAGCGTCGCCTTCATTGCCTTTAACAATAAAACTATCAGTATCGGTTAAAGCCTCTAATCTATCCGCCGCATCAAAAGCACTTAAGTTAAGCGTATTATCACCACTACCACGGATATCAAGCACCTCAAGACCACTGATTGATTCACCAAATAAATCTGAACTAATCTCAGTGTCTTCACCCTCAACCAATAACACATCACCCAACCCCAATACTTCAGACTGCGTGCCGCCATCATATTCATCAGTACTATCCAGATCGTATACTAAGGTATCATCACCAGCGCCACCAAAAATAGAATCCGCAGATCGACCGCCCTCCAATCTGTCATCACTAGCACCACCTAAAATAGTGAATTCAGCACTACTGGCAGAAGCATCAATATGCAATTCACTCAGAATAGGTTCAGAGCCATAAAAATTATAACTACCATCAATAACAATAGCCCCCTCAAACGTTGAATCAAAAGTTAAATTAATCATGGTAGGATCAATAGTCGCATCACCAACTACACCTGAATCAGACCTATGGTGAAAATCAATTCTCTCGACATTATTTATATTGCTACCCAACACATCATCCACAAAAGTCCCATGATACCGCAGCGTATCGCTACCGCCGCCACCATCAATAACAACACCAAATTCAGTTAATGCACCATTAAAAACATGAATCGTATCATCGCCGTCACCACCATGGATGACATCCTTACCATCAGCATCATAAGTGATGTGATCATCACCCGCCCCGGCATAAATAACATCATCACCAATACCACCCCTGATCAGGTCACTACCTTCACCACCATGAATTTCATCATTACCATCACCACCAAACAACCTATCATCACCTCCATCGCCAGACAGGTAATCATCCTCTGTACCACCGTGCATTTCATCATCACCCTCGCCACCAAACAGGCGATCACTCTCACCATCACCCGACAGGTAATCATCACCTATACCACCACGCAGCTCATCCGAGTCCCGGCCGCCATATAAATCATCACTACCTTCGCCGCCCTCTATATAGTCAGCACCATGACGGCCATACAATCTATCATCACCCTCACCACCCTCTAAACGATCACTGCCAGCACCACCAAATACCATGTCATTACCACCACCAGCAATTAAGATATTATCGCCAGATACACGTGTGCTGTCATAAATATTATCTGAGCCTATTAACCAATCATCACCGTCGCCTCCATACAGTCGATCATTACCTTCACCACCGACTAAGCGATCATTTCCATCATGACTACCGTATAACGAATCATCACCAGCACCACCTAATACAGTATCATCACCCGCATTACTCCAAATATAATCACCACCCTCACCACCTTTCAAAAGATCATCACCTGCACCACCCCACATAAGATCATGCCCAGAACCACCTTCTAAAACATCATTACCCGCATCACCCCACATATAATCATTATCATCACCACCCAACAAGCGATCACTACCATCACCACCTATCAAGCTATCTTTACCACTCCCCCCATGCAACGTATCATCACCATCACCACCATAGAGACGATCAAAACCAGCCGCGCCGTGAATGATATCATCACCGTCACCACCACCAAGCGCATCATGCCCTGCGCCACCCGTGATAACATCGTGGCCAGCACCGGTGAATACAATGGCTCTTGCAGCTGCATCATCACTACCTGTTGTAATAATGAAATCAGCACGGCTTGCACTTGCGTTAACAATAACGCTATGACTTGAAAAAGCGGTAAGCTCCGTAGCGGAGCTATAGCTTGAATCAAACGTTAAATCAAAAGAGCCTTCAGCTAATTCAATGAGCTCTATATTGACTAAATTATCATCGGTAAAAACTAACGAACCACGGCCTTCAAGCACTAAAGTATCAAATCCTTCGCCACCGTCTACGTAACTGAAATCTCCGACCTGATACACAAATCGATTGTCATCATCAAAGTCGATAAAAATATTATCGCTCCAAATAAAATCATCTTCTTCATCTAGGATACTCATAACAACCTCACGCACATCACCTTAGTTACATACTTTTTTCTCAATTAAATTATAGTAAATATGCAGCACATTGACATATTTTTCATTATATTAGAAAGGTTTTTTAATGTTAATAACCGTAAGATTAATGCAGTAAATTGCAACCACTTTTCACAACATTAAGACAGCGTAACATTAACATTTGTATTGATATACAAGTCCACATCCATATCACCACCGCCGGCACTAGGACTTGCGACATAATGCGTAAAGCTTTCACCGCCAATATCAACTTGTTCTGCCTCAGCCATAAACTGACTTGCATCTAATTGAACAGAATCACCCTCATCACCCTTGATCACCAAATTACCCGTATCAGTCACATGACTTAGTGTTTCATTATCGATATTACTCATATCCAATGCATTATCACCCGAACCGGTGATATCAATCACTTCAACACCCCAAATCTCTGAGTCATTATTTAAGTCAATAGAAACACCGTCACCCTCAACCTTTAACACATCACCTAATCCAAGCGTATCAGACTGCGTACCACCACTGTATGTATTACCATCGTCCTCAAAAATCATCGTGTCATCGCCGGCACCACCGCGAATATTATCCGCACCTGCACCACCAATAATCGTGTCATCACCACCACCCGCCTGAATTCGGTCTGCGCCTTTGCCACCAAATATAGTGTCGTCACCACTGCCACCTGAAATTGCATCAAGCCCGTTACCACCAAAAATAGTATCTTGTCCCGCCCCACCGAAGATAGTATCACTGCCCGTACCACCATCTAACGTATCATCTCCTTCACCACCAAAAATGCTATCACGACCTCCGCCACCTTCTATAGTATCAGCCCCTTCATCACCATAAAGATGATCCATTTTATGACTACCAATGATAGTGTCATCACCCGCTTCACCATGCACCTCAATACTGTTATTCGCTGTAATGGTATCATCGCCTGCACCACTGTAAACACTACCACCCGCACTACCTGTAGAGATAACATCCTCACCAGAGCCAGTTTTAATATCTACACTGCTTCGACTCCTTCCATCTTCTAAATCAATCTTAAAATCAGCACCACTCGCAGAAGCGTCTATATTAAATAATCCGGTATCTGGAGCCTCAATAGTAATTGGAGCAATATAACTAGCATCGAAAGTTAAGTCATAAGAATTAGCATCCAATGAAATCACTTCGATGTTTTGTAAATTATTATCTGTAAACGTTGCCGAGCCACCATTAACTAAATTCACAGTATCGACACCCTCACCACCATCTATATTATTAACAACAGCAAAATTCTCTAAATTAATATTACCTATGTCATTGCCAGAACTAGCTTCATACAAACCCTGGAACTTGATCGCACTTGACCAATCGACATTACTAGCAGTAACACCGCTTAATTGAATTGCACCATCAGACAAACCATCACCACCGTGATCAATTCTCAAAATAGTGTCTTCACCACTTTGAGTAGCAATGACAGAAAATGCTTGGCCACTAAAGCCACCCTCAGCGAAATGTGCAAACTTACCAAAGCTGGTAAAATCGATTACATCACCTTCAGCGACATTAAAATCTTCAACCACATCACGGGTATTAGACGACCTTCCAGTTTCACTCACTTTATTCCAAATAAATGTATCAGCCCCTTCACCACCGCTTAAAACGTCTCTATCTTTTCCACCATCTAAAACATCATCACCACTGCCACCGCTCAGGGTGTCCCTACCTTGTCCTCCTTCTAACGTATCACTCCCTTCACCACCACTTAAATAATCACCACCGCCATCACCGCTTAGCGTATCATTTCCGTTTTGGCCGAATAATTGATCAAAGTCATCTCCCCCCTCAAGAGTATCGTTACCAGCACCACCATTTAGCGTATCCATTCCAGCACCGCCATATAATTTATCGTTACCGCCATCACCGCTTAGCGTATCTCCGCCAACGCCACCGTATAGCTCATCAACACCGGCACCACCATATAGCTCATCGTCACCAACCTCACCATGTAACACATCATCACCCACTCCTCCTCCTATCACATCAAATCCGGACCCACCTCTAATGGTGTCATTACCCCCATTACCATACAGGAGATCTTGTCCACCACCACCGAGCACAGTGTCATCACCATCATTAGCATATATATTGTCGTTGCCATCCCCGCCTTCTAAGGTTTCACTTTCGTTTGTACCATATGTTTTTGTTACTTCACTCACTAGCGACGAAGGTAGAGACGCACCGCCAGGAAGAGAATCACCCAAACCCTCCACTTGAATGATGCTTGCCCAATCAACATCATCAGCACCAACACCACTGACAAAAACTTCGCCATCAACAGTGCCATCACCAGTTTGATCCATCTGCAAAATAGAACCTTCACGATTCTCAGTTACGATTATTGAAAAGGCCTCACCACTAAATGCTCCCCCTTCAACGTAATGTGCAAGCTGACCAAAACCCGTGAAATCAATTAAATCGCCTTGAGCCATATTAAAGTCTTCAATGACATCTCGAGTGCCAACCCCGACACCCATTTCCGCTACATTAGCCCAACTAAATATATCAGCGCCCGAGCCACCAGTTAAGCTATCTCTGCCTTCACCACCAGATAATTGATCATCACCACGACCACCTTTTATATTATCTGAACCTTCTCCACCATGTATTTCATCATTGCCTTTATCACCACGCAGCACATCATCACCTGTGCCACCTTCTAAATAATCATCTCCCTGGCCACCATACATTCGATCGCTTCCTGCACCACCAAACAATACATCATTACCTGTATTTGCATTTAAAAAGTCATCGCCATCCCCACCAGATAAAGTATCATCACCAGAGTTCCCCCTTAATACATCCTCTCCCGCTCCACCTTGAAGCACATCCTCACCTGACCCACCCATCAAGGTATCATCACCACCACCGGCAGTAATTACATCGTCTCCAGCGCCACCTTTGATCGTATTGTTACCATTGCCACCACCAAAACCCGATGTATTTATATGGTCACTTCCAGCCCCACCGATGATGGTGTTATCACCGCCAAAATCAGTCACTATATTAGGCATACCATCCCCGCCGTGAAGCTGTATAAAATCATCTCCACTACCAGTCGTTATATTATTTACCCCAGTAGTTCCTGTAATAGAAAGACCAATATCACCTATAGCTGTAAATTTAAAGCTAGCGGTGTTACTAAAAACATCCATATCAGAAGCATCGATAGCTATAGGACCTGTGTAATCAGCCTCGCTGCTATTCCCTAAAAATAAATCAAAATTATAAGAGTCAACTACCTTTAGTACTTCAACGTTTGTCATTTCAAAATCTGTAAAATCAACACGACCATCAGTAACCATGCTCACTTCGCCATTATAAACACCATAAACAACGAGAGTGTCCATACCCGCTCCGCCATCAATAGATGCACCGCTATACGAAGAAGAATCATTGACTGAATGAGTCAAGTTTATATAAAATGTATCTGCACCACCTTCTCCATAAAGCGTTGAATTTGAATTGACAGTGATTATGTCACTTCCAGCACCAGCATATAGCGTTGCACCCGAGTCATACAACATAAACTCTTCGTCTTCTTCTGTTCCAAATATTTTATTTTGTTCACTCATAACCATCTCACCTACATCACTTTAGCTATCACATTAAACCACCGTTACTGTGACTGAGTTATTGATATATAAATCAACGGTTGAACCATCCGCACCAGAACCACCAACATAATGTATATAAGCTTCACCTGAAATATCAAGCTGACCATCAGCCATAAACTGTTCTGCACCTAACAAAACGGTATCACCTTCATCACCCTTAACAATAAAACTGTCGGTATCAGTTAAAGCTTCTAATCTATCTGCAGCATCGAACGCGCTCAAATTAAGTGTATTGTCCCCCTTACCACTGATATCAAGGATTTCAATACCCTCATAATTTGAATCACCATCATCTAAAGTAACAAACTCGCCACTGCCTTCCACTAATAGCACATCACCTAATCCGAGCGTTTCTGATTGTGATCCACCACTATAAAACCCCGCACTATCGCCATCATAAACAAACGTATCATCACCGGCTTCACCATAAATAAAATTAATTCCTTCACCGCCAGATAGTCTATCATCACCACCACCTCCATATATTTCATCCCATCCTTCACCACCAAAAATCGTATCATCGCCTTTACCACCAAAGATCGTATCATTTTCTCCGCCACCAAAAATACTATCATCACCATCATCACCCCAAAGTGTGTCCATACCCTTAGTACCTATGATTATGTCATCACCTTCTGCCCCCTCCACACGTATGCCTCCATAAGGACCATCAATAGTAATTGGTTCATCATATTTTTCATTCCACTCTCCACTCTCCGCTTCCATTTCATGTTCTTCTATTGGTGTGGCGTCACCCTCTGTACCATCAATCACCATGCCCCCATAAGGACCATCAATAGTAATCAGTTCATCATATTTTTCATTCCACTCTCCACTCTCCGCTTCCATTTCATGTTCATCTATTAGTGTGGCATCTCCTTTTACAATGCCACCCTCCAAATCCACCGCCTCTATGGCTATCACTTCGGTCAATGTAAATTTTTCATACCCATCAACATAAATAGGAGCGTTACTCACATATGTGTTTTTACTCATAACGACCTCCCTCACAACACTTTAACTTTATATTTTGCTCTTAATTAAATTATAGTATAATTATAGTTCTTTCATATATATTTCAAATAGATAAAGAATGTATTTAATGTTAATAACTGTAAGATTAACCCGAAAATGTGCCGCTTATTTTCAAGACATTAAACCTCTAACCTAACATAGCTGTATGATTATTATTTATATACAGATCGATACTACCGCCTTCAGTAGCTTGTTGATTGACATAATGAACAAAGGTTTCCCCGTTAATCTCAACCACTTCTTTTGCACTAAACTCACCCGATGCTAGGTTGTATTCGTTGCCCACCTCATCAGTAACGATAAAGCTGCTGTTATCCGTTAACTCAGCTATAGACTCAACATCATTCGCTTCTAGCTGCAATGCAGGATGGTTCAATTCGTGAAGCCCTAAGCTATCTTCACCATTAAGACTGTTCAGTGACTCTAACAATTTTTCGCTATTAGAACTCCCTAAAATATCACCATATTCTATGTTTATCATCGATATTTTTAGATTAAACAGCTCACCTTCCTGATTATAAAGCAGCAAAGTGTCTTGATCGGGAGCTGTTAAATTATCACCATGCAACGCACCAAATAATGCATCACTGGCTTGTTCATCATAAACAAAGTTCTCAATAGCCTCTTCATTGTTTGATACATCATCTGTTACATAAAAACTAACTTCATTGAAAACTGCTGTTGTACCATCATTAAATTGTACTGCACCCTCACTCAAAATGGTTGACTGTTCAACATTCATATCAATTGCACTAACTGCTAAATCAATATGTTCAACACCCATGTCCGCTAATGAACTCAGTTCACCGTCATCAGAAATACCATCGCTATTTCTATCTTGCCATAACACTAAGTCCTGATATACCAGGTCATTAGCATCTATTAAATTATCTTGATTTAAATCGAATGCAGATAAAGCTTCCACAGCATTTGAATATGATTCACCATTAAATCTTTCAGAAAATACTTCATGGATATTATCAATAAAACCATTATCATTAATGTCATAAGCCAATATGGCATCAGCTGAATTTGCCCAGGCAGTTTTATTCAGTTGGCCATCACCGGTCATATCAAATCTTACTTGAGAATCATTATGACTAATAAGTGATATGCCATCGTTATTTAAGTCAATAATTATCGGATCAATTCCTTGACCACCCTGCTGATCTGTTGATACAAATGAATTCACATACACCACACCAAGGGAAGCATCATAACGCTCATAACCATCTGCACTGCTAATAAAATTCCAACCAACCCCTAACGTTACAAAATCATCAATATCGCCATCAATGGTTAAAATACCAGATGCATTGATCGCCAAAACATCTGCCTCAGCTAGAGTAAGATTGTTTCCACCACTTCCTGTAATATCTATGGTTTCAATATTTGCATAAACATTATCTGCTATCGCAGTTAAATCGATCGTAACCCCTACCGCAGACGAGTCAAGTGACAACGTATCCGTATCTGCGCCACCGTCAACCGACAAATCTACCGCAGAAGCGTCATATATAAATGTGTCATCACCCGCATCACCTTGAAGTGTATCAATACCAGCACCACCTGTTAAAGTATCTGCGCCATCACCACCAATTAATGTATCAGCACCATCACCACCTGACAGCTCATCACTACCATCACCACCCGTCAACGTGTCAGCACCTGCACCACCTATAAGTTCATCAGCACCAGCATAACCGGTTAAAGTATCTGCCCCTGCACCACCTGTAATAATATCTGATTCTGCACCGCCGACTATTATATCAGCGGCCGTGCCACCCGTTAGAGTATTCCCACCAGCACCACCTGATATAATTAAAGTAGATGTATAAGTCGAACCATCAACTGTAATTTCATTACCACCCGTCAACGCCGTGGCATCAATTGTTGTCAACCCAGTGATGCTAGTTAATGTCAGTGTATATGTACCATCATCCGCAACAGTAACTGATTCAACGTTACTAATGTTATTTGTTAGCGAGAATTGACCACCGCCTTGCAAGGCAAAAGTATTTGCGCCACCCGCACCATTAATAGAATCACCAATATTATAATTAGCTTGGGTTGACTGTATTGTATCATCTGCTGAGCCACCCAAAACAGTATCATCAGCTGAGGTTAATACATATGTATCGCCAACTTCTGTGACACTAATAGAAGCCACGTCACCATCACTACTAAATGCTGTAGTACCCCCACGCGTGCTAGCATCCACTTGATTACCCGCACTGCCTGATGTTTGATCCCAACCGTAATATGATAGAGTGGCAACCGCTTCATTAAGCCCATCGGGAACAAAACGCACTGAATCTGACGCACCCAGTAAAAGAGCCGTTGATTCACCTAGGCTGCTCATCGCAGTCCATGAACCATTACCCACTTTATATTGCCATGTACCACCTCCTGTCGTGACGGCTGAACCGTAGATGGCAATGCCTTCTGAAGCACCCGTATCCACATCAGCCAATGTATTTCCTAAAACATTAGCAACGGTATCGCCACTGTTACTGGTATCGTCTTCGGTTATTGTAGTTAAGTCTGGTGTATCTGCTGTTAATGTTGGTGCATCATTAACAGCTGATACCGTAATCGATGAACTATCGGTACCGCTGCTAAACGCTGTGCTGCCACCACGCGTGCTGGCATCGGCATAACCGCCAGCGCTGCCGCTGGATTGATCCCAGCCATAAAAGTCGATATCAGCAGAGTCGGTATTATTACCATCTGGCACAAAGCGTATTTTATCCGTTGATGCTAATAACAAAGCATTACTGGCACTAACTTGTCCCACCGCGGTCCAGCTAGAACCTGAATCTGTAGAGTATTGCCATGTACCATTACTGCTATCAATCGTGTGCACTGCAATACCACTTGAAGCGCCGCTATCAACATCAGCAATACTGGCAAGGTCTGATACATCATTACCGACATTATTGGTTTGATCTTCAGTGATGCCAGTAAAGTTACTGCTACTTGAAATCGTTGGCGCATCATTAACAGCTGATACCGTAATCGATGAACTATCGGTACCGCTGCTAAACGCTGTGCTGCCACCACGCGTACTAGCATCGGCATAACCACCAGCGCTTCCGCTGGATTGATCCCAGCCATAAAAGTCGATATCAGCAGAGTCGGTATTATTACCATCTGGCACAAAGCGAATCTTATCAGTTGAACCTAATAGCAAAGCATTACTGGCACTAACTTGTCCCACCGCGGTCCAGCTAGATCCACTGTCAGTGGAATATTGCCATGTACCATTACTGCTATCGATGGTGTGCACCGCGATACCTGAGGCAGCGCCGCTATCAACATCAGCAATACTGGCAAGGTCTGATACATCATTACCGACATTATTGGTTTGATCTTCAGTGATGCCAGTAAAGTTACTGCTACTTGAAATCGTTGGCGCATCATTAACAGCTGATACCGTAATCGATGAACTATCGGTACCGCTGCTAAACGCTGTGCTGCCACCGCGAGTGCTGGCATCGGCATAACCGCCAGCGCTTCCGCTGGATTGATCCCAGCCATAAAAGTCGAGATCGGCCGCATCGGCATTATTACCATCTGGCACAAAGCGTATTTTATCCGTTGATGCTAATAACAAAGCATTACTGGCACTAACTTGTCCCACCGCGGTCCAGCTAGATCCACTGTCAGTGGAATATTGCCATGTCCCATTACTGCTATCGATGGTGTGCACTGCGATACCTGAGGCAGCGCCGCTATCAACATCTGCGATACTGGCAAGGTCTGATACATCATTACCGACATTATTGGTTTGATCTTCAGTGATGCCAGTAAAGTTACTGCTACTTGAAATCGTTGGTGCATCATTTACCGCCGATACCGTAATCGATGAACTATCGGTACCGCTGCTAAACGCTGTGCTGCCACCGCGAGTGCTGGCATCGGCATAACCGCCAGCGCTTCCGCTGGATTGATCCCAGCCATAAAAGTCGATATCAGCAGAGTCGGTATTATTACCATCTGGCACAAAGCGTATTTTATCCGTTGATGCTAATAACAAAGCATTACTGGCACTAACTTGTCCCACCGCGGTCCAGCTAGATCCACTGTCAGTGGAATATTGCCATGTCCCATTACTGCTATCGATGGTGTGCACTGCGATACCTGAGGCAGCGCCGCTATCAACATCTGCGATACTGGCAAGGTCTGATACATCATTACCCACATTATTAGTTTGATCTTCAGTGATGCCAGTAAAGTTACTGCTACTTGAAATCGTTGGTGCAT
>JARGNX010000011.1:47373-126685 GCA_029210045.1 Coxiellaceae bacterium | reverse complement strand
AGGTTGTTAGTGTTTGGCAATTTTAGCCGAGAGCATATCGAGATATGACGAAACCGGTGGGCGGGCATCAAACGACAGAAGCGATGCGGGCTAGTATTGTGGAATCAGCTCGCGGTTAAGTTGCTGTTGCAAGATGTGTTGGGGCGATTGTTTGCTGTCTTTCATCGCTTTGATGGGCAAGTAAAAGGTTTGTTCTAAACAAAACTGCCCGGCCATAGCGGCATGTGAAACGGAATCTGTAAATACCATCCAACAACTATTAGCGGGTAGCTCAATCGTAGATTGCGGTACCTGTTGTTGATAGTTTTTATCTGCCTTCATTTTATTGTGTAGCTTGAGCATGTAGTGATCGTAACGCGTACGGTATTTACGTGTTAAGTGTAACCATTGCATCAATTTACCGGTGCCTGGTGTAGGTGGATGAATGTCTGCAATAAAATGTTGCGCCAATTGCTCGAACGGTTCACCCACGCGCCATGTGCGTGCTTGATTGTTTGGGTTGATATTGGCAAAGAAACGCAAGATACGTAAATCTTGCATTGGTGTTGATGGGAAAGCGTCCACATGTAATAAGCTGTCGTCTTTGCGGTAAGAATCGGCTTGGCGCCCTTCGACTTTAGCGGGTCGATAACTGGTGCGGCCAGGGATTAAATCATCTTGATACTCAGGCAGCAACAAATGAACCAAATGTTCGGCTTGGTTGATAAAGCGGCGCATCATTTGAGTAACTAAGTCTTTGTCAGTATGCTCACTGCAGCCGCCAAGCTTTTGGCTGTATTTATCAAAGCTGATATTTTTGCGCTTACCGCTTAATATGTTCTCATTTAGCAGCGCGCGCTCTTCAGGCAGCAGATCAAATGATAGCTGTGGAAATAGCAGCAATTGACTCGCTTCCAGGTTGTCGACCAGGCGTTGTTGCTCAGCATAGGCAACATCAGGTTGCCACTGATCAAGTTCGACAGATTTGATTTGGTTATTCATGCCGGCATTGTAAATCCATTGGCTGCAAGCAGCAAGTTGCATGTCGGGTGTTATTTCGTTTAGTCTGGACATATGTCCTCAATCCGTCAAGATTTACCAATCTTCGCTGTTATCATCTATATGATTATCGGTGCTTTTATGGGTGTCGATATCCACCTGGCATCGATGCCATATATCCAAGTGTTTATGCATACTAACCAGGAGCATATGCAGCAGTCGGTATCGTTTTTCTTGATTGGCATGGGGGTGAGCTTATTTTTCTATGGTCCGCTATCGGATAAGTATGGACGTAAACCGATTGTGCTATTTGGTTTGGGGCTTGCAACGATTAGCAGTTTTGCGGCGGTGTTTACTACCCATATTGGCTGGTTTCTATTAACACGCGTTTTCCAAGGGGTTGGTTCAGCTGTTTGCTCAGGTATTGGCCGAAGTATTTTGGCTGATCGATGTCAGGGCAAAGTGTTGGCAAAGCTTTCATCCTATTGTGGTATGGCTGTGTGTATGTCACCGCTGTTTGCGCCAATGGTGGGTGGCTATTTGCAGCATTGGTTTAGTTGGCAAGCAAACTTTATGGCCTTGGGTGTCTATATGTTGACTGCATTTGGTTTGTTTTTGGTTATTGTTCCTGAAACTAACTTACACCGAAATCCGAGGGCGCTCTCAATAGAAGGCTTGATGATCAGTTATCGTCACTTGCTGACACATCGACTATTTTTAGGTGCGGCCTTTTTGTCAGGCATTGGTTTGTCAGCCACGATGATTTACGCCTCGACTAGTGCATTTATTTTGCAGCGTGGTTTTCATTTGACGCCGGTAGTGTATGGCTGGCTAACCTCATTAGTGAGCGTTGGCAGTTTGTTAGGCAGATTTGCTTCGGCGCGCCTTGTGCATAGTTGGGGTAGCAGAAAAAGTATGCTGGTTGCGCAATATCTGTTGTTAGTGGTTGGGATGTGGTTTGTGTTGATGGCAGTGAGTCATATAGAAACAGTGACGTTGTTCTTGTGTGGTATTTTTATGGTCACATTTAGCCAAGCGTTAACACAAGGTAATGCTACGGCGTTGGCGTTAAGTCCTTTTCAGGATAAGCGCGGCATGGCAGCTGCATTGTACGGTGGCTCGCAGACATTGACCGCATTTGCTGCGGCGGCAATTGTCAGTACGATGGTTGGTAGTATTGGTGTGCTAGCTGCGGGTTATGTAATCTTGGGATTGCTGGGTTTAGCATCCTATTATTTCTTGGTCAAAAGACATCAATAGACTGACATGATATGATAATTGAATGTCAGAAATTGCCGCAAAAATAGAAATCGCTCCTGATGGTGTCAGCATTCGTTGCACTGGCGATTGGACTATTCATGGCATTACTGAAATTCAGCATCAAGTTGAAAAATTAACCACCATTGAGAATTTGCAACATGTGCAGGCATCGGGGATTGTGCACATGGATACGTCTGGTGCCTGGCTATTGTTTTCGTTGATTGAGCGTGCGAGCTTAGAAAACAAATTGGCAAAGCTACTGGGTTTAGATCCCGATCAACAGATTTTATATGATTTAGTGACACATGAAGAGCATGTGATTTCATCGCGGCCGAGGGCGCCTAAATCTACAAAAAATATTTTATATTTATTGGGCAAGCAAGTCATCGATAAATGGGTAAATTGCTTTAACTTTGTTACTTTTTTTGGTGAGCTTGTAGTTATTTTGTTACGCCAATGTAAGCGGCCGGCGAAATTTAATTGGCAGGCTATTTTTGTGGCGATTGAGCAGAATGGGTTTTATGCACTGCCTATTGTTGCATTGCTATCTTTTCTTATTGGTGTAGTGCTCGCCTATCAAATGGGTTTGCAATTAGAAATGTATGACGCCAATATTTATATTGTCGATCTTTCTGGTCTGGCTATTTTACGAGAATTTGCCCCATTGATAACAGCGATTATTGCTGCCGGCCGAACCAGTACAGCATTTACGTCACAAATTGGTAGCATGAAAATTAATGAAGAGATTGATGCGTTACAAACGATGGGCATAGATCCGATTGAGCGCCTTGTATTGCCCAAGGTCATTGGGTTGATTATTGCGCTTCCATTGCTAACGGTGTGGGCGGACATGTTTGGCATCTTTGGTAGCATGGTAATGGCTAAGAATATGTTGGCGGTGAATTATTATGATTACTTGTCACGTTTTCATGAGGTGATCAGCACAAAAACTTATGTGGTGGGTTTGGTAAAAGCGCCAGTATTTGCATTTGTTATTGCTGCGGTAGGTTGTTTTCAAGGTTTCCGTGTTGAGCGTAGTTCAGATAGCGTCGGTAAAATGACGACACGTTCGGCGGTACAGTCCATCTTTTTAATCATTATTTTAGATGCCGTGTTTTCCATTATCTTTAGTATGGAGGGCATTTAATGGCAGCTATTATTGATGTGCATGATTTGGGTAATTATCTGGGTGGCCAGTGGGTGCATAAGCACCTTGATTTTGCTGTTGAACAACAGACCATTGTGGCGATTGTTGGCGGCAGTGGTAGCGGTAAAACCACCTTATTGCGCAGTATATTAATGTTGCAGCGGCCAGCAGAAGGCTCAATAAAATTATTTGGTGAAGAAGTGGTCAATTGCGACAGCGTTACCGCATTTAATATACGTCGGCGTTGGGGTGTTTTATTTCAACAAAGTGCTTTGTTTTCTTCCTTAACGGTTTTAGAAAACGTTATGTTTCCGTTAAAGGTCTTTACGAAATTGGATGAACGTTCTCGTATAGAAATTGCACTATTAAAGCTGGTTATGACGGGCTTGCCAGCGGATGCGGCTGATCGTTATCCATCTGAGTTGAGTGGTGGTATGAAAAAACGCGCGGCATTAGCGCGTGCATTGGCACGAGACCCTGAACTTTTGTTGTTAGATGAGCCAACATCGGGACTTGATCCAAAAAGCGCCAGTGATTTTGATGAGCTTATTCTTAAGTTGAAAAATAGTCTAAAATTAACAATAGTAATGGTATCGCATGATCCCACATCGTTGTGGGATGTAGCAGACAAAGTGGCATTTATGGGCGAGGGACGCGTGTTAGCAATGGAACCAATGCAACAGCTAGTCAAGAAACGTCATCCCAAAATTCGTGAATATTTTTCCAGTCCGCGCTTACAGCAAAGCAGCGCGAGTATGGCAGGAGAGCAGCATGGACAATAAAGTTAATTACACACTAGTAGGTGGCTTTGTCATTATTCTAGTTGCTGTGTTGGTCGTCATTTTTATTTGGTTGGAAGATTTAAATAAAAAAGATGATGCCGTGCATTATCAGGTATTAATGAATGAATCGGTGGCCGGCTTAACACCCAAAGCACAAGTAACATTTAATGGTGTGAAAGTGGGAAGTGTGAAATCGATTGAGTTAAACCCAAAAGATCCTCAACAAGTACGTTTGATTTTAGCGATGAAGGCTAATACGCCGATTAATCAAAGTACAGTAGCGATGTTAAAGTCGCAGGGTATTACTGGCGTTACTTATGTTGGCTTAAGTGCGACTCGACGTGATGCGCCGGCTTTGATGAAAAAAGCTGGTCAAGAATATGCAACGATACCTTCGAAGCCTTCTTTATTAGAAACCTTAAGTGACGCGTTGGAAGATGTAACGCAAAATATTAAGCATTTATCGATAAGCGTGCAAAAAATTGTGGATCAGAAGAATCGAAAAGCGATTGCCGATAGCTTGCAAAGTGTTCAGCAGATTACCAAAAACTTGGCCGACAATCAGCGTAACTTTAATAAGATTATTGATTCGACTAGGCTACTTACGAAAAACATTGCTACATCAACGGAAGATTTGCCAGAGACAGTTAAACAATTGAATAAAACTTTAGTTGCCTTGAAGGGTATGGCGAATAAGATCACCAAAACGGGGAGTACGATTGATGCCACTATGGAGGGGGCTAATTCATTGGTGCAAAATGTAACGCAGCAAGTAGTGCCGCAAACCACCGAGTTGGTGACAACGATTAATGCGACCATACGCGAGATTAACCATTTAACAAATCAATTGCAGCATAATCCATCGATGCTGTTGCGCGGCCAAAGGAATCCGCCTTTGGGCCCAGGAGAACGCCAATGAGAATAAAGCAGTTGAAAAGAACCATATTTAGTGTGCTGGCTGTATTGATGTCTTTGTCATTGGTCTCGTGCTTGAAACCGTTGAATGTGCCAAATGAAGCGAATTATACCATTAAGGCGTTAAAGCCAAAGGTGAATACACGTCGCCCACGTACCAATTTAACGTTGTTGGTTTCAGATCCCGTTGCATCGCCGGGCTATCGTAGTGACAATATGCGCTATATGATTACACCGTATCGTTTAGAGAAATTCAGTAAAAATAAATGGATTGGTACGCCTGCGAATATGATGCTGCCGGTTTTCGTGCAGGGGATAAGTAGCGCTGGTTATTTTAAGGCGGTGGTTACATCACCGTTTTCTGGTCTGACCGATTACAATTTACAAACAGATATTCTGGAATTTGAGCAGAATTTTATGTTGCCACAAAGTCGTTTCATAATGACAGTGCAGGCAGATTTGGTGAATAGTAAAACCAATAAAATTCAAGCCAGCAGGCGTTTCAGTGCAGTAGTCACGGCGCAACAAAACGATCCTTTTGGTGGTGTTATGGCAGCGAACCAGGCAGCAGCGAAGATTAATCGACAATTGACCCAATTTGTTATGCGCAACGCACGCTAATTTATCCAAAAAATCAACCGAATAACAGTGCTTCCCTGGGCTTGTGATAATATTTGCATATTATTAGATATTAAGCATTACAGGATTGTGTGGGTAGAGTGCGAGGGTTTTATGTATATTTTAGGTATTGGTGATGTAACGCATGACGCGTCAGTGTGTTTAACTAAAGATGGAGAGGTCATTGCGGCGATTGAGGGTGAACGACTAACTCGTCAAAAGCATGGTATGTGTCCTGACCCACGGCAATATAGTATTGAGCACCAAGGGGCTCACATTCAATCAATATTAGATGATCACCGTCTTGCTGCTCGCCAATCCGCTCAGAAACAATTAATTAATTATTGCCTTGAGAAAGCTGGTATTACACCAGATGATATTAATTACACCGTCAGTTCTTCGTTGCATGAGGATCCGACCTTTCAATATGATGCAACATTTATTCATCACCATGTTGCCCATGCTTCTAGTGCTTTTTTTCCTTCGCCATTTGAAAAAGCTGCTGTGTTGGTTGTCGATGGTTATGGATCGATGTCTGAAGGTGAATCGGAGTGTGTTTTATATGCGGCGGGGGCTGGCAAGTCATTGACGGTACTTGATGCTGTAAAAGGCCAGCATATGTTAACTAAGGAGGAGTTGCAGCAAGGCATTAAGCCACCTCATATGGTGTTCAGTAATTCAATTGGGGTCTTTTACCAAAACATGAGTTTGCTAATTGGTATGGGGTACTATTGTGAAGGAAAAACCATGGGGTTATCAGCCTATGGGAAGTGGCATCCTGCGCTTGAGGTGATTAGAGAGAACGTTCAGCTGCTCCCGGAAGGAAAAATACAGATTAATAATCGAGCCATATTCGAATATATAAAGCGTTTGTTAAAAGAAAATATGCATTTAAATGAAGAGAAATTGTTTCAGTTAAAAGCGGATTTGGCTTATTGCTGCCAGCAGTCAGCCGAGGCAATGATTTTCCATGCTTGTAATCATTTATATGATATTACACGATGCAAGTCTATCTGTTTGGCAGGTGGTGTGGCGCTGAACAGTGTTGCTAATGGCAAGATATTACAGCATACCGGCTTTGAAAAAATATTTGTGCAGCCTGCTGCTGGCGATAATGGCATTGCCATAGGCTGCGCATTATATGGTGCGCATGTCTTGAGTAATAAGCCGCGAGTATATTCTGCTAAAAAGCCGTTTTCACCTTACTTGGGCAAGTCATATCGAGCGATAAACTTCGATAAATATAAGGCACAACTGAACATCATTGAAAAGGTAAATAAGCCACATGAAGTAGCAGCAAAATATATTAGTGAAGGAAAAATAGTTGGGTGGTTTAATAATGGGTGCGAAATAGGGCCAAGAGCGTTGGGTAATCGCTCAATACTGGCTGACCCTAGAAATCCACTGATGAAAGATATTGTTAATCGGCGTGTTAAGCATCGCGAGTCCTACAGGCCATTTGCGCCCGCTGTACTTGAAGAAAAAGCCCATGAATATTTTAATGTATTATGCTCAGCATATTATATGTTATTGGTCGCGTCAGTTAATGAAGAGGCTAAAGGATTAATCCCTGCAGTTACGCATGTGGATGGTACTGCGCGTGTGCAGATGGTAAATAAAGTATTAAATCCAGATTTTTATAGCATCATACAGTCTTTTGAGGAAATTACAGGTGTTGCTGTTGTGTTGAACACCTCATTTAACGATGCCAATGAACCCATTGTGGAAACACCGGATGATGCGATACGTTGTTTTCTGAATACAGAAATAGATGTGCTGTTTATTAATAAAATGCTGTTAACAAAAAACGATGAGAAGAATTGATGAAAAGAATAATTAAAGATGGAATCACGCTAAATGTTGATGACAAGTTATATGATTTTTTGAATACAGAAGAGCCTCATGTATTTTCATTAGATGAGATTAGACCTGTTGCTAAAAAGGCAGTTATTTATGTGAGTGCGAAATCAGCACAGAAAAGGTCACGAGCGGCTGGGCTCTGTAACATGTTTATGTCACCTGTAATATACCCGTTAACAATTTGCATTTTATTAAACAAAACAAACCACGCTAAATGGTTGTATGAATCATTTGACCTTGAATTGGCGGCGGATGAATATCAAGCGTTTCGAATAGCCGTTCGCTATGGCCGATTAGATGCCATTCAGGAAATGGCTGCTTGGTCACCAAGAGAGTATGACGGGATACGTGAGCAGTAATAAATATCGATGGTTTGCTACAGCAGCAAAGCATGGTTATCTAGATATAATGCAGGAATTAAGAAGCTGGCAGAGAACACCTGCTACACGCGCCGCTTTAATTACGGCAAATAATTTTGCAGCTTTTACTCAAGCGGCTAGTGCGGGGCGACTTAATGTGATCTTGCAATTAGCTGAGTGGTTACCTAATGCTGATATGCAGGCAATGATTGCAAGTAGTAATTTTAACGCCTTTTATTCGGCGGCGGCAAGTGGCCATGTGGATATGGTTAGGCAGCTAATAAAATGGTCGAGTGCAGAAACATTAACGGCAATGGTTGAGGAAGGGTTCTTTTTTGCTATAAGTTCTGCTTTATCCAATGGTCACTTAGCAGTCATGACGGCAATTTTTGATTTGGTTCCTAAAAAACTCTTTGATAAAGCAATTGAGACGTGTGTTGGAGCGTCTATGATTAGCAGTCTTGTCTTGCGTGGGGATTTTGATTTGCTAAAGAATTTTTACGAGTGGTCTACAGCTGCGCAGCGCATCGACATATTAAAGCAGGCGAGGGAACCTGTTCGCTATGATGAGGAGGACTCGGAGCGATATTTAGATGATTCATTTTATGGCTATGAAAGTGTTGGGAAGTATTTAATAGCACTCGATAAGTTGGAAGCATTGTTTGCTTCAGATGAAAGTGTGCAGGAGTATCTCAAAGAGAAGCATGATTTAGAAGCTAAAGAAAAGTTTCTTTATGCGCTTGATGAGCGAATGTTTAATGAGCCTAGCCCTAGTCATTCAGCAGGGCCAGAAAGTTTTCTTTATGCGCTTGATGAACGGGCATTTAAGTAGCCTAGCAGCCATAATGCGTTAGGATATGGATAAAGTAAAAAAAATAGTGAGGCGATTATATGATATCTATTGTTGTTGAAGAAATTACAGTTAATGTCGATGAGGCATTTGGCGAGTTTTTGAATGTGGATGATGTTCGTGCATTTGAATTAGAGAAATTGCGTCCTATTCTCGACAATACATATCGCTATAAAGTGAATGGCTCAATACGAGAAAGCGGTGGTCACTTGACTTCCCGTTTACCATCGGATCTATCGGTATTATCAGTATGTATCTTGCTGAATAAAGTAAAGCATGCCAAATTTCTTTATGAATCATTTGATCTTGATTTAGGTTTTAAACAATACCAGGCATTTCGTATAGCAGCACGGCATG
Source organism: Coxiellaceae bacterium (assembly GCA_029210045.1). GTDB lineage: Bacteria > Pseudomonadota > Gammaproteobacteria > Coxiellales > Coxiellaceae > JARGNX01. Next base: position 117,559 of record JARGNX010000011.1, on the reverse strand, counting down.
GGCGGTTACATGCAATTAAAATGATGGTGCTTTGGTCGTCACGTGAAAAGTATAAGATGCTTGAAGCAAATAAATATGAAGGATTTGCAGTAGCAGCACAGAATAGTCATTTTGATGTATTAAAGGAGTTAAGAAGCTGGCAGCGCACATCCTCCAAACGTAACACACTCATTATGGCTAATGATTTTGCTGCTTTCGCACGAGCTGCTGAAATGGGTAAGCTTGATGTGCTTTTACAATTAGTTGAATGGTTACCTAATAAGCATTTGCAGAAAATGCTTGCTGGCAATCATTTTAGTGCGTTTTATTGGTCGGCAGTCAATGGGCATGTAGAGGTAGTTGAGCAGCTAATGGAATGGGCGACTGAAGAAGCATTAGCAGCTATGATTGATGGGTTGTATTGCGAAGGTTTGAGGATCGCCGCTGAGAATGGTCACATAGCGGTGATAAAAGCAGTTTATACGAAGATTCCTGAAGCACTATTTGACACGGTGATTGATGCATTCATTAAGTATGATGCTATTCAAGAGATTGTGAAGCAGGGAGAGTTCGATATTTTAAAACAGGTTTATGAATGGTCTACAGCTGATCAGCGCGATAGAATACTAGAGAAAGCTAAGGGTCCTAGTTACCATAGAAATAGCGAAGTATATACCAGCACACTAAAAAAATTCGAGGCTTTACACGATTTTTATAATAAAGAAAAATTTCTTTATGCGCTTGACCAGCGTTTATTTGGAATACCTGAAAGCAGTGATGGTGAGGGTGTAAAAGAAAGTGCCAGCTGCCAAACATCGGAAGAATGTTTAACGTTAAGTTAATAGGCAGCTGACGTAGCAGGAATTTACTACAACTACCATTATACCGATGTAAGCTTAACGCTTGCTGAGGTAATTAGCCGGATAAATAAGTTAACTTTAGCTACAAATAAGACAAATTAAACAGGCGGTTATATCTGCCAGGTTTCATGTTATGATGCGCCCGTCGATATATTGTGTGGGAATGCCGTCATGCGTACAGGTTTTTTTATGATGTGCGGTGGATTATATGCCGCTTTTAAAACAGTGATTTATTTCAATAGCCAATTAGAATCTGGCGCTAGTTTGGATATTGTACCGTCAGATTACAGTAACTTAATGCGTACGCCGAATGGTATTACAGCGTTAGCGCTGTGCGGTGTGTTTAACACTTTTTTATGTGCTACCTATGCTAATACTTATATAAAAAAAGCAAACCGTTATATGACAGGAAAGGAAAGCCGCGGTTTGCCAGAGTCATGGGCGTTGCGCTCTTCTGTGGTAGGCTCGTTAACAAAAGTGGTGACGTCTAATCTATCGGCGGGATTAACATTATCATGGCTTGTTGAGATGGGTATGCGATACAGATATAACCCATCAACAGCGGCGATTTTATCTAGTCGTGTGGTATCCATCTTATTGATGAATGTATTTACGATGCCATCATCATTCTATGTCAATTATGCTATTGGTTATAATGAGGCACAAAACGACGACGAATTACCAGCAATCGGTTCTAAAATGAAGCGGCTATTACAGTGTATTGACCGCATGTGTTCACCGGGCGCGCATGCGATGATTACCAACACACCCAGTAATGTGATGTATGTCATTGAAGGTAGTGCAATTGCTACGTTTATCGCACGTTTTGCGTTAGGTAAGGATATTAAGAGTTATGCCTTACCGTCTGCTTGGGTGGCAGCAGTCAGCTGCATAAATTTGCTGTTTGTTGCGGCTATGCAAATTGGCTACGACGTTAAATATCAAGATGAAATTATGTTATTTAAACCGGCATTATATCCTCCGGTGGCAGCAGGCTATCGGTTAGCTAATAAGATTGATGCTTCGTGTACAGCAAAATTAATGGAGAAGCAATGTCAGTTAATCGATAGGCATAACACCTTAATTAATGGCAGTTCGGCACTTTATACTTCTGTGATTATGACGGCGGGTACATTTATGTTGGTGTATGCACTTGCAGCGGATAAGTCATTGTATGATGCGGGTGGCGTTGAGTGGCCGGCATTTGCCGCGGCAGCAGCGACGGCGGCATTAAGTATTGTGGCTGGCTTTGTGGCAGATTTATCGTTCTTATTTGAGAGTGGAGCTTCATCTCCTGCATTGCCTGTGACAGCAACTCCGCCAGAGTCGCGTGCCATGAGTTGGTAGATAATCACGTTTTTCCAACGAGTTTTGTGTGTATTTCCACGTTTTTCCATGATAAAATGTGTAAATAATCACGTTTTCCTAGGGAATTTGATGTAATGCAGCGCGATATTTACAGTAACCTACTGAATTGGAAGAATAAAAAAGGCAGGAAGCCCTTGGTGTTGCAGGGGGCGCGTCAGATTGGCAAGACCCATATTATTAAGGCCTTTGCTGAAGCAGAGTTTGAACAGGTTATATTCCTCGATTTTGAAGAAAATAAGTTGCTATCGAGCTTCTTTGAGAAGCTCACACCTGGGCGTATTATTGAAAACCTTAATGCCCATTGTGGGCGGGTAATTGACCCGACTAATACGATATTGATATTTGATGAAGTGCAGGCTTCGCCTGAGGCACTGAACAGTTTGAAATATTTTTATGAACAAATGCCTGAGCAAGCAATTATTGCGGCTGGATCGTTATTGAGCGTAAAAATTAATAATACCGGCTTCCCGGTAGGGAAAGTGAATTTTCTATCAATGTATCCACTGTCATTTTTTGAATTTTTAGATGCGAATGGTCACGGGACATGGCGTAAGTATATTGAAAAAACAACGGCTAAAGAAGCAATACCAGAAGCGATGCATCAGGAGCTATTACGTGAATTGCGATATTACTTATTGGTTGGAGGCATGCCAGAAGCTGTGAATGCATATATCAAGAGTGGTGATCTGACTGAAGTAAGGCAAGTGCAAAAAGATATTTTGGCGGCTTATCAAATTGATTTTTCCAAACATGCACCGAAAAGTGATGTGATGCACATTCACGAGGTGTGGGAGAGTGTGCCAAATCAACTAGCGAAAGAAAATAAAAAATTCATGTTTTCAGCAATAAAGAAAAGTGCACGCGCGCGTGAATATGAGTCTGCTATTCAATGGTTAAAACAAGCAGGATTGTTATATTGCGTTGAGAAGATTAGCAAACCTGCATATCCACTTAAAGCTTATGCAGAAAAAGATAATTTTAAAGTGTATTTATTGGACGTTGGGTTGTTGTCTGCAATGACGGGTGTGCCAATCAGCAGTGTTAATGCTAATGAGAAAATTCTGCAAGAATTTAAAGGAGCGATTACTGAGAACTATGTATTGCAATCATTGGTTAATGGGCTAGGTGACTTATATTACTGGAACAGTACAGGTTCAGCAGAGGTTGATTTTTTAATTGAGAATGCTTCTGATATTTTTCCGTTGGAAGTAAAGTCTGGTACGACTAAGAAAAAGAAAAGCTTGCAAGTTTATCGTCAAAAATATCAACCACCGCTAGCCTTACGCACGAACCCAATGAATTTTGATCTCGGTGACAATTTTACAAATATACCGTTGTATGCTATTTCGTTGTTGATGAATGATTCTTTTCTCGCACATAGCGTTGATGCAAATCGCGAATAATATCGAACAACATCTCAGGTGTTTCAATCAGTTGTTCTAAGTTTCTGGGGAGGTCTTTAACAATTTTCTTCACCGTGCGTTTAACGCTATAACGTTCGCGCATCCATTTCTTCAGGATAGGTTGAGCGGTTGACCATAAATCTAATTCAGGGTAGAGGTCACGACCAAGGCCTTCTACATTTAGCAATGTCTTTTGCAGTAATAATAATTGTGGTTGTATGGTCATATTAAAGCGTTCAGCGGTTTGGAATAAGCGCAGTAGCAATTGACCAAATGAAATTTCATTCAATGGTTTTTGGAAGATGGGTTCGCATACGGTTCGAATCGCCGCTTCAAATTGATCGACACGGGTGTCGGCAGGAACCCAGCCGGATTCGACATGCAAGGTAGCCACGCGGCGATAATCGCGTTCAAAGAATGCCATCACATTTTCAGCTAGGTAGTGCTGATCTTCGGGGGCGAGTGTGCCCATGATGCCGAAATCAACACCACAATATTTAGGGTTTTTAGGGTCTTTGATATCAACAAATATATTGCCAGGGTGCATATCCGCATGAAAGAAGCTATCACGGAATACTTGGGTAAAGAATATCTCCACACCGTATTCACCGAGTTTTTTCATGTCGACATTTTTTTGTTTAAACAACGCAATGTTAGACACTGGTTCGCCATAAATGCGCTCCATCACCATCACGTTGGTTTTGCAATAATCCCAGTAGACTTTAGGCACATACAGTTTCTTTGAACCTTCAAAATTACGGCGTAATAACGAGGCATTAGCTGCTTCGCGCATTAAATCTAATTCATCAAAAATGGTTTGTTCGAACTCTTTAACCAATGCTGTGGGTTTAATGCGCTTACCATGGCGCCAAAACTTTTCAGCCAGGCGTGCGGCGGTATACAGCACCTTAATGTCGCTAGCGATAATGTGTTTAATACCCGGGCGAATGATTTTAACCACTACATCACTGTCATCAACTAATGTAGCGGCATGTACTTGCGCAACTGAAGCTGATGCTAGCGGTTTAGCATCAAAGGATTTGAATGCTTGCTCAACTGATTGCTTAAGCGCTTTTTCAATAAGGCTGATGGCCAATTCACTTTTAAACGGTGGCACTTGATCTTGTAGTTTGGCCAGTTCTTCGACGATATCGTGTGGCAGTAGGTCGCGGCGTGTGGAGAGCAGCTGGCCAAATTTAACGAATATCGGTCCGAGGCTTTCAAAGCTTTTGCGAATGGCTTCGCCGCGTTTTAGTTTGTCAGTGCCCCAGCTCCATGGATTAAATTTACCTAAAAGACGAAAAAAGCGTGAGCGCGGCGCTAAGACGCGAGTGACTACGGAGTAGCGCATCATAACCCAGTTGATTTTATACAAACGCATAAGAGTGATTGGCTTCATGCGTTATCGCCTTGGGTTAGTAAGTCGATACGTGCGGCAATGCGTTCAATATCATCACGACATGTTTGCACACCTTTATAAAAGTCTTCGACTTCTTCGCGGCAAGGTAAGGCTTGCGTTTCGTATTGCAAATATTCAGTGGTGCTTTGGCAGGTGGCGGTACGTGTTTGTTTTAACCAATCACCAAAGCGTTTAGCGCCTTTGCCTAGGTGATGCGCAATGCTATCGCCTGTGATGCGAGAAAGGTGTTCTTCCCAATCGATATCGAGATTTTGAAACAGTGCGCGTGCTTTCTCACCAGTTGCCGTATCACCTTCGATTTCAATTTTTTGTTCGAATAACGCGGTGGAGTCGCCTTTGGCTAAACCCACTTTCATTAAACCAAATAGTTTGCCATTAATATGGGTATCCACGGTTGCCGGTGCAGTGCTGCTCATTTGTACGCCGTCGTCATGGTAGCGGCAATACATATTGATATTCCAATCGGTGATATGCAAAGCAATGGCTTTGCCTGCTAGTTCTTGTAGTGCAGGCTTGGTATCGGGGTCCATGGCAAGTGCGGTATTAATGGCTTTTTCTAAACCAAAGCAGGCGATTTTATCAATCAATATTTAAATCCTCGATGACAAGCGACAATGCCGCCAGTGAGATTATGGTAATCGACATCTTCAAAGCCAGCGGTGCGCATCATGTCCGCCAGTGTGTGTTGGTCGGGGTGCATGCGAATCGATTCGGCTAAGTAGCGATAGGATTCTTCATCACCAGTGACGCGTTTACCAATTTTTGGTAGCAGCTTAAATGAATACTCGTCATAGACTTTATTCAGTATCTCAGCCGGTGGCTTGCTAAATTCTAAAATCAAGCAACGCCCGCCGGGTTTTAATACGCGAAACATCGAGCGCAATGCGGCATCTTTATCGGTCACGTTACGTAAACCAAAGCCGATGGTAATGCGATCAAAGTAATTGTCTTCGAACGGTAAGGCTTCTGCATTCGCCAAGGCAAATGACATATTATTCGACAGGCCTTTATCGAGCATGCGATCACGTCCGAGTGATAGCATTGACTCATTGATGTCCGATAAGATCACTTGGCCTTGTTTGCCAACCATTGGGCTCATCAGTGCGGCGATATCACCGGTACCGCTGGCAAGATCTAAGATTTTTTGTCCTGGTCGAATATCGAGCTGACCTACGGCAAAGCGTTTCCAAATGCGATGCAGACCAAATGACATCAAGTCATTCATCAGGTCATACTTGGCAGCAACGGAATGGAATACCTCAGCCACCTTACCGGCTTTGTCAGCCACAGGTACGTCGGTATAGCCAAAATGCGTGGTTTCAGCTGACTGCTTATTTTCTGTAATTTCTTCAGTTTTCATGGTTCCAAATGATAACTATATTTAGCGCAACTTACTATGCCTGCGTGCGGATATCTTACTGATTTGATTGCTGTTATATTGTCAAAATGTACATAACATAAAACATGTTTCATAAATGTTGAAGCCTATTTTTGACAAGGCTTATAACAAAAGCAATCCACCATATGATCATTCACCATGCCGGTGGCCTGCATAAACGCATACATAATGGTTGAACCGACAAAGCGAAAGCCGCGCTTTTTTAAATCTTTAGACAGCTGATCAGACAGAGGTGTGTTAGCGGGCACTTGCTTCATGGTTTTCTCTCAACGTAGCTCCGTAAATGGTCATCTAAAGTTAGGTTCTCATCTAGCGCATTTTAAATGCGGAAATAACTTATTAGGCAGTGTTTAATGCGCCGCCGCCAGTTGTTTCCTTACCTTCACCTGTCAGGCTTGATGAGGTAATCTCAGATTCTAAAACGATATAGTCTGGCTGGTGCCAGGACAAAAGAGGTGTAGTATGTTTAATCAAAAAAGTATCCTTTTAATAATTAAAGGTATTAGTCGTAGCGCCAGTGCGTGATATGCAATCGCCGCGCTGCTGTGAGCAGTTAATCGTCCAGCAATTACCGCCGCTTGTACACTCTCCCGAAGCTGTGCTGAATGCAGGTGTTGTAGTTAGTGTCATACATGCCGTTGTATCATTTTTTATGTCGCTGCCATCTACTGTCCAATACCCCCCTAAATAATCCTTATTAATGGCATACGAAATGCTTGTATTTGGTGTGAGTGACCCTGTAGGGGTTAGCGGCGTATTTGCTGAAGCGGAGGTACAGCCTCCGTCAGTACCAGATTGGTATGCGGTTATGGTCATTCCGGTAATCGTGACTGACCCAGTGAAGTTCAAGATACCAGCTGATGTATGTACTGGGCCAGGCACTGGTACCAATAGGTCGTTTATATCAAGAGCCGCGGCGTTGTTGACCGCCAAAAGTGTACCAATTAATGGTATGAACGGCGCGATTATTTTTTTGATCATGTTGCTGGCCTTAATAACATGCTAGAAGACATACTGTAATTGGTTTTTATAAAAATGTAAAAAGTAATAGATAAATGTTATAGATAGCTGCAGTTTTCTGGTAAAAATAAGCGCAATACAATATAAAGCTTCATGAATTATGGTATCTATTTTTGATAGGGCTTATAACAAAAGCAATCTACCATATGATCATTCACCATGCCGGTGGCCTGCATAAACGCATACATAATGGTTGAACCGACAAAACGAAAGCCACGCTTTTTTAAGTCTTTAGAGAGTTGATCGGACAGGGGCGTATTAGCTGGCACTTGCTTCATGGTTTTCCATTTGTTGATAATTGGTTTGCCATCAACGTAGTTCCATAAGAATTCATCTAGTGTTATTCCTTCGTCGAGCATCTTTAGATAAGCCTTAGCATTGCTCACTGTTGATTCAACTTTCAGGCGGTTGCGAATAATTGATGTGTCTTGCAATAGCTTTTCAATTTTCCTTGGGGTGAAGCGTGCGATCTTATGCGCATCAAACTCAGCAAAGCATTTTCGATAACCTTCGCGGCGTTTTAAAATAGTGATCCAACTTAAACCCGCTTGTGCACCTTCTAAGGTTAAGAATTCGAATAGGGTTTGATCATCATGTACGGGGCGGCCCCATTCGTTGTCATGGTAATCGATATATAATGGGTCACTTGTGCTCCAGTCGCATCTTTTTTTCATTTGTTCACCTTTTATTGTGTTCTGGATACCGGCTCGGGGGCCGGTATGACAAGTTACTATGCATGTCCTCGGAGGTATCTGGAGGTCAGGTTATACCTCTCTGGATCCCGGATCAAGTCCGGGATGACAACGTAAAGTCCGGGGTGATGTGCTGTTAATTATTTATCTTGTAAGAACAGCCAGGCTAGCACAAATGCGGCTAACTGGCACATCGGAATAACGACTAAAGCAATATGAAAACTTGCAGCACTATAGACATTGGTCAATGTCATCGTATCTTGGTTTTGGACCCAATCTAATAATATGCCAATAATGGGTTGTAATAATGCGCCGCCAATAATTAACGACATATTAACAAAGCTAATCGCTGTGCCGGAATAGTTGCCATGGTTACTGTCTTTGGCATTGGCAAACGTCAACACATGTGCGCTTTGCGCAAAACCAAATAAAAAACATATGGTATATAGCATGGCGACAGGCATGTCGTTTATGAAAATAATTAATGCGGTGCAAATAAATCCTAGCGCAGCGCTAAAGATGAGAAAAATTTGGCGTTTGTTAAAGCGATCTGATAACCAACCAAAGATGGGGCTACCAATGGCGACTCCCAAAAAGATAATTGATAACGCACCTGCTGCAATTTTATGACTCACATGATCGGCGGTGACCAGAAATTTCAACCCCCATAATGCAGCAAAGGCAGAGGTCGGACCTACCACTAGCCCGCAGTAAGCACCGTTAAACCAATTGCGCGTATTGCTTAATACATGTTTTAAGCCTTTAAAGGCGCTGGGTATTTTTTGTTTGTGATTGCAGGAAGCTACAGTTTTATGCGGCACTGGTTTGTCTTTAACAATAAGCGCAATTAAAATAAACAATATAATACCAATAAACACGGTGTAAAAGGCGGTGTCACGCCAACCAATTTTATGCACAGCAATAGCGAGGGGCACTTCACCTGCAGTAGCGCCGATGTAGCCCATAAAGTTAGTGAGCCCAGCTAATTGAGCAAAGCGAGCTTGTGGGAACCAGATGATGATAAATTGCAAAGTGCTAACAAATGCAAATGCGGAGCCAAGTCCGATCAAAAAGCGTGCAGCCGCGCCAGCGCCAACGGTATTAATAGTGCTAAACCACAGGGTGCCAATAGCAACCAATATTAAACCAGTTAGCACGAGCTTTTTGGGGCCATAGCGATCAACTAATGTACCGGCGGGTAATTGCATAATGGCATAGGCGTAGTAGTAGCAAGAGCTTAATAAGCCAATGCGTGCTGCATTGGTTTGTAAATCGGCGAGCATTTGACTAAGAAATACACTGATCGATACGCGCTGTAAGAATTCATAAGCATAAAAGCAGACGGCGAGAAACCATACTATCCATGGCATGATGCTGCGGGAAGTGCGTAGTCCTTTGCGTGAGTCATTTTGTTCCATCACTACAGAGTATCATGCTGAGCGGCTGCAAGCGAGATGGGCGATAGCATCGCATGATAACAGTAACATCGGCAAGCTGATCTATTGTTGCTGTCAAGGCGTACGGCGTGCCCATTTTACTTCATGGCTCACTGCGCTCCGCTCCGTTGCGCTTTACTTACGTAAAATGGGCACCCTGTACACCTTGATGCCCATAGTTCAGCTCAATAAAGTAAAGACGTTTTTAAAGAATAAACTTACTGAGATCCTGGTCTTTAACCAATTCACCCAGCTGATCATCAACGTACTTGGCAGTGATCGCTATCTTTTCATCTGTCGCATCGCTAGCATCAAAAGAAATGGTTTCGAGTAAACGTTCCATTACGGTATGCAAGCGACGTGCGCCGATATTTTCCGTGGTGTCATTGACTTGAAAAGCGATTTCAGCAATGCGTTGCACGCCATCTTTGGTAAAGTCTAAGTTCAAATCTTCAGTGCCCATTAATGCGGTGTATTGCTCGGTTAATGAAGCATTCGGTTCAGTTAGGATACGAACAAAGTCTTCAGTTTTAAGTGCGTTTAATTCAACACGAATCGGGAAGCGACCTTGTAACTCAGGTACTAAGTCAGAAGGTTTCGATAAATGGAAGGCACCTGAAGCAATGAATAAGATGTGATCGGTTTTGATCATGCCGTATTTAGTGAATACGGTTGAGCCTTCAACTAATGGCAATAAATCGCGTTGCACACCTTCGCGTGAAACATCACCGCCACTTGAAATGCCCGTAGGTTTAACGATTTTATCGATTTCGTCTAAGAATACGATACCGTTTTGCTCAACATTAGTTAAAGCCTGTTGCTTAAGATCTTCTTCGTTAACCATTTTGCCGGCTTCGTCTTCTTGCAGTTGCTTTAAAGCGTCTTTAACTTTCATGCGGCGTGTTTTAGTGCGTTGTGTCGACATGTTTTCAACCATGTTTTGCAACTGGCCAACCATTTCTTCCATGCCGGGAGGGCCCATAAATTCCATGCTCACTGGACCAGCTGATACATCAACATCGATTTCTTTATCGTCGAGTTGGCCTTCGCGTAGTTTTTTGCGATACAGTTGTTTGGTGGCGGATTCTTTGCCTTTGTCCTTATCATCGTCCTCTTTAGGCTCGCCATCAAAACCGCCGCGTGATTTAGCTTTGGGTAATAGCGCTTCTAATACGCGTTCTTCAGCGGCTTCTTCAGCCAGTGACTTCATTTTTTCCATGGCGGTTTCGCGGGCTTTTTTAATCGCAATGTCCATTAAGTCACGTATTATTGATTCAACATCACGACCGACATAACCCACTTCCGTAAATTTAGTGGCTTCGACCTTAACAAATGGTGCGCCTGATAAATCGGCTAATCGACGTGCGATTTCTGTTTTACCAACACCAGTTGGTCCAATCATTAAAATGTTTTTGGGTGTGATTTCTTTACGTAGGCCTTCGTCAAGCTGCATACGACGCCAGCGGTTACGTAATGCAATAGCAACGGCACGCTTAGCTTCGTGTTGGCCGACAATAAATCGGTCCAATTCGCTAACGATTTCTTTTGGGGTCATAACGATTTCGGTGGATGTCCAGCCGGCGTCGATGGCTTTTTCATTATCTGTAGTAGTCATAGTATTCATAAGGTTTATGCTTCACTGTCGAGGGTTTCAATTACAAAATTATGATTGGTGTATACGCAAATATCGGCGGCAATAGTTAAGGCGCTTTTCACTACTTTATCCGCATCCATCTCTGTATGATTCATGAGCGCGGTTGCGGCGGATTGTGCGAAGTGACCGCCGGAGCCAATTGCCATGATGTCGTTTTCTGGTTCGATCACATCGCCGTTACCGGTAAGAATCAGTGAGCTCTTGCTATTGGCAACACATAATAAGGCTTCTAAGCGGCGCAAAATTTTATCGGTACGCCAATCTTTAGCTAATTCTACTGCAGCACGCATTAAATTACCTTGGTGCTTTTCTAATTTGGCTTCAAATAGTTCGAATAAGGTAAAGGCATCCGCGGTCGCTCCGGCAAAACCAGCGATTACTTTATTGTTGTATAGGCGCCTGACTTTTTTGGCATTTCCTTTCATGACGGTATTGCCCATGGATACTTGTCCATCGCCACCGATGACTACTTTGCCATTTTTTCGCACCGATAGGATGGTGGTGCCGCGATATTGTTCCAAATTTACTCTCCTGGTCGCTGAATTCGTCATTACCATATGGGGTTGGCGAGCCAATTTTCAAGCACACAATAGCGCACTTCATTAGCTGTTGTTTAATAAAAGATTAGTGTTGTTGCCATGTGCTTGTGCAAACCAACCTTGAGTGCTTAACGTCGACTATTGTGTCGAGTAACCTCGATTCTAGGCGTTGGCATTGGTGCCACCTTGCTGCGTGATGGCTTGTGGCTATTAAATAGTCTGAATCTTGATGTTGCTGCAGGGCCTGGTTGGCGAGGTGGATGGCCTCGTTTAACAAATAGTGGTGGTGTCGCAGAGGCGTCTTTGCTCTCTTCCTGTTGTGCTGCAATAGCTATGCCTTGTCTTTTGCGTCGGCGAGCAGCAGTCGGTGCTGGCGGAGTTGGCGGTGCTTCAGGCGCAGCATCGCGTAAATAGGGTGGTGTAAGCTGTCCGCTTATTGCTGGTGATAAAGAGGGGTCATCAGATACAGGTTCCACGTACTCTTCGTCTTTATCACCATGGCTTGCGGAGCTACCTTCTAGTTTATTCTCCACTTTAGCATCGGCTGGAACACCTGTATGACCTAGTGTTGATAGCGCCTCATGATCATCGGATATCACTTCTTGTTTTAAGCCAGAATGGACGGATCCAGAGTGAACGGATGAGGTGGTAGAGCTTTTCAGGCTGGTAGGTGTGCCCATTAAAGAAGCTGCATCCAATTCTTGTCGTACTGCAGCGAAGGGGTTGATTGCATTAGTCACCATTTGGTCAGCATCCACCATAGTGATGTGGCTAATATCATTGTGACAGATAGCACCGATAGCTTTTTTAGTGGCTTCGCGTTCGAAGCGATCGGCAATCACGGTAACATCGCAGCTTTCAAGATAATCATCGGCAACTGGCTTGGGTTTTCTTACTAACTGTGGATACCCTTCGTGTGGGTTGTATTTGTAGTGATGTAAAAACATGCCTTCGGTAGTTTTAACTAAGAGTGAAAAGCGGTGTTTTACCTCTTCAACATAGTCAAGCTCGCCCGTCTCTAGTGCATTTGAAAAAACATTCATGGCCATGACGGCTGCCATTAAGGCGTCTTCTTTCTCAAGCTTAGAATAGATATGAGGCGTACCTGTTGTGTAGCCAGATGTGAACAGTTTGCGACGAAACAGCGTTGGTCGGCTAGCGATAGGTTGATCTACATAGGAAGCAGTATAATAGTTTCCGTCATTATCTAATACTTTTGCGTGCACTTCATGGGCGCGCGCATCTTCATCCAGCTTAATCGTTGCGGCAGTAGTATCGTTTGATGTATGTGGTAGATACATGGGTCGCGTTAAATCAACAAACCCGAGAATATCTTTCTCGCGCTTTACATTACCAGAGCTAGAAGCAGAGCGTAACGCATTGGTTATGATGCGGTGAGGTGCACGTGGGCAAATGGCAGGCTGACCTTCGCTTGTATGACAAATACTTCCCCAGCGATCACGGCCTTGTGTATCGGTGTTTGACACAGCTGCCATAGAAATAATAATTTTTTTGGGCTTTTCAGTAGAGTGACTTGAAAAGCCCGATACCCACCGATCACTAGGGCACACAGCTCGGCTGTCTAAGTTTAGCTTTTTTAAAGTATCGTGCCAGTCACCTGTAGGAGCAGATTCTAAACTGGGAATAACAGCGGCTGTTTTTGGCACCTTACGCAAAATAGGCGTCACGGCCATATCGGCAAGGGTTAAATCAAGATCAGAAATGGTGGATAGTTCTTTACTCTCAAACGCAAGGTCAGGTCTGCCAGCGCTTAGTCTAGCTACTATTTTGTCGACACTCGCTTTGCTGTCTGTATGGCACACGGTGGTGAAGTGCGTATCGCGATGCACCTTGGTGGTATTGGCACGTCGAAGAGTGTTATCAGCACCTAATGACAGTAAATATTGCTCTGATTCGTTGACCACTAAAAAGTGCATGGGCCGGTATTCTGCTAGTCGGCTCTTGGCCAATAGCGCAATTAAGTTGTCCGCTGTAATAGCAAAGTCAGGGTGTCGATCGGTATCGATGGTAATAACGGCCATGCCGGGTGTGGTTGGATTATTCACCAGGCGATGCACACCTTTGCGAAAGCGGCTGTAGCTATCGCTTGCAAGTACATCTGAATCAATAAAAAATACACTGCCGCCCAATGTGCAGGATGTTGTCGTTCTCATTAGTTCCCCAACTAAATCACAATATATCGTTACTTATCAATAAGTTATATTATTTAACGTTCTAGATAAGCAGTATATCAAAGGGATGTTAACAAGAGAAGCATATTGCGCAATAAATGACTAAATTAATGTTGTGTTAAGCAGAAACCTGATATATGTCAGCTGGTTCGAGATAGCAGGCTATCAATATGCTGGGCTTGTAGCATGGCCTGGGTTTGTTTGGCATTCGCATAATTGTCGATGGGACCTATGATCACACGATACCAGGTAGTGCCATCGGGGTGTAAAAATGGTTGGATATCGGATTTAAAGCCAAAGGCGAGTAATTGGCGTGCAAAGCGTTGCGCGTCAAGACGATTTTGCAGTGAGGCGGTTTGTAGTTGGTAGTGATTGCCCGGCGCTGTGTTAGCGGCGGGTGATTTAGTGGTTGTGGCTGAGTTAGTAGGATGAGGTTCGGTTTTTTTTGATAGCAATTGATAGAATTCGAATTCGGTGGTGATCGGTTTTACCTTGGTGATTTCTTTTGCTTTTACTTCTGTTGCTTTTGCAACAACGGGTGTAGCGGCAGCAAGCGGCGGTGTAGTGGTTTGTTGTTTGGTTTGCTGGTGGCGTAAATGTGAATGGACCTGCATAGTGAGGCTGGTCAATAATGCCAATGCAGCTATGCCTAGCAATGATAAAGGCAGCCAACGAGTTGGTTTTTTAGCGACAGATTGTTGCTGCTTAAGTTTGGAGTAGTCCTTTATCATGGTTGCTGAATCCTTACATCTGATCTGGGCAAGAAACGCCAAGCAAGGTCATGCCATTTAATATGACTTGCTTCGTGGCTAATACTAATGCCAGGCGAGCATTGCGCAGTGTATCTTCCTTGATGATAAATGCGCTGTTATTGTAATAGCTATGGAACTGATTAGCTAGTTCATATAAATAGTGCGCTACCTGATGTGGCGCATGGCTATGACCAGCCTTTAGAATGGTTTCTTGATAGCGCGAGAGGCTTTGTAATAAGGCTTTTTCGTGTTCACTATCGAGCGCATCGAGATTGTCTAGACCTTCGGTTTGATTGTATTGATAGCTTTGCTCTTTGAGCTTACGCATCACACTGCAAATACGCGCATGGGCGTATTGAATATAGTAAACCGGGTTTTCGTTAGTTTTCGAGGTGGCTAATTTTAAGTCGAAGTCGAGATGTTGCTCGGGTTTGCGCATAATGTAAAAGAAGCGCGCGGCATCATTGCCAACTTCGTCACGCAGTTGACGTAAGGTAACAAATTCGCCACTGCGGGTCGACATCTGTACTTTTTCATCGCCGCGATATAACACAGCGAACTGCACTAATAAAACTAATAAACGACCGGGGTCTTTGCCTAAGCCTTTTAAGAAGGCTTGTAAACGAGCGATGTAACCATGATGATCGGCACCCAGCACGTCAATGACTTGGTCGTAGTGATTATAAGAATGTAAATGGTATGCAACATCCGAAGCAAAATAGGTTGGTTGACCGTTTTCGCGAATGAGTACGCGATCTTTGTCATCACCAAAGTCGGTCGCTTTAAACCATTTAGCGCCGTCTTTTTCGTAAACAAAGCCTTGGTCGGTTAATAGCTGAATGCCTTTTTCAAACGAGCCATCTTCATACAGTTGGCTTTCAGGGTACCACTCGTCGTAGTCAACGCCAAACTCATGTAAGTCATCTTTAATATCATCAAGAATTTGGTCCAAACCAAATTGTTTGATTTCTGCAAATGTAGCATCGCTTAATAATTTTTTAGCGGCATCAATAATGGCATCGATATACGCTTCTTTATCTTCGCTTGAGGATAAGCCTTCAGGCATGAGTTCAGTTATTTTATCCGCAGGTACGCTATAGGCATGACCTTTTTGATCGAGCAACCCTTGTGCTATATCGACAATATATTGCCCTTGATAAGCATTCGGCGGCAGTTCAATGGTTTCTGAGGCAAGTTGTAAGTAACGTAACCAAATACTGACGGCTAAGATGCGCATTTGACGACCGGCGTCATTAACATAATATTCACGGTGCACTTTGTAGCCATTGGCGATTAATAAGTTGGCTGTGCAAGCGCCGTAGGCGGCGCCACGACCATGGCCAACATGCAGTGGGCCAGTAGGGTTAGCGGAAACATATTCAATATGGATGCTGGTGTCTTTACCGCTTTGGTTTAAGCCAAATTTATTTTGCTGCTTTAAAATCTCATTAACAATGGCATTCTGTGCATTGCTGGCGATGGTGAAATTAATAAAGCCAGGTCCGGCAATACTGACATCAGTGATGTTCTCATTGGCGGGAAGTGCTGCAACTATTTGCTCGGCTAGTTGACGTGGATTGGTTTTAGCCACTTTTGCTAAGGTCATTGCTAAGTTGCTGGCGAAGTCACCGTGTTGTTTATCGCGGCAGTGATCAACCATAATATTGACTTGAATATCGTCATGCAGCACGCCTTGTTGCTGTAAATTGTTTATCGCTTGGCCGAGTAAGTCGGCGATTAATTGTTTCATATGCTTAAAACCTAGTCAGTGATTGCCTCAGTATAGGGGAATTGCGTCAGAAGGGAAGTGTTAATATAATAAGGTCTCATTTATTTCGCAAGGACGTTATCCATGACAAATCATCAGGCCACTTTTCGCGATTGGATTGCACTGATCGGTTTGTCGTTATTGGCATTTACCGCCTTTTTGGATTTCACTATTGTGAATACGGCGCTGCCGATTATTCAGAAGGCGATGCATGCATCGGTGATTCAGTTGCAATGGATGATTAATATATTCACCTTGATGTTAAGTATGTTTATGATTGCGGCTGGTCGCGTAGGTGATATTTTTGGGCGTAAGCGTGTATTTTTTACCGCGGTGGTTATTTTTGGTATAGCCGCCATGGGGGCGGGGTTGTCACCTAATATTTATGTCATGATTATATTTCGTGCGATTCAAGGTGTTTGTGCGGCGGTACTGTTTACGGTATCAGTGGCGTTGATCCCACAAGCCTTTCCTGATCCTGATAAGCAAGGTGCTGCAGTAAGTACTTACACGGCATTGACGGGAGCTGGTTTAGCTATTGGTCCTTTTTTAAGTGGTGTTATCTTGAGTCTGACAACGTGGCGTTGGGTGTTTTATGTCAATGTGCCGGTTATTATTATTGGTTTGATTATGTGCGCACGCATGGCGCCATCACCTAAGCCTAACCACAACATTAAAGTTGATGCGCTGGGTGTTTTATTGTTGGCGATTACCTTAGGGTCCCTAGTGGTTGGTTTGATTGGTGGTGAACAGTGGGGTTGGAATAGTGCTGGTGTGTGGATTCTTTTTGCATTTTTTGTGATTGCTTTGATTGGTTTGATTATGCATGAACGCAGAACCACTTCACCACTGCTCGATGGTGATACATTAAAAAACCCAATGATGATGTTAGCTGCTTTAGGTTGTGTGTTGGCAGGTGTTGTTACTTACGCGTTACTTTTCTTTGATCCGCTGTATCTGCATGTGATTCGTGGTTATGCGCCTTTTTATATTGGTTTATTGCTATTTGCGATCCCACTAATGCAAGTAATTATGTCAGCGCTATTTTCTCGGATGACAAAGACGCTCTCGATACCGACATTGATTGCAATGGCGCAGGTGTTTGGTGTCGTTGCTTGCTTTATTCATATTTTCTTAGATGGTAGTAGCTCAGTGTGTCTGCTTTTATTGGCGTTCTTTTCTATGGGTATTGTGTGGGGATTGGCCAATACCGGTTCGGTTAACGCGGTCAACCGCTATGCCGATCCGCAACATGCTGGCAGCATTATTGGTACGATATTCACGGCATGGAATGTATCAGGCACCATTATGTTAGCCATTGCCACCGTAATATTTAATAATGTCGAACACCGTAAAATGGATTTAGCGCTAGCCAAGCACCATTTAACGTTAACGGTACAACAAAAAAATAGCATTGCTAGTCTATTGGCAGATCCATCCAATGCAACAGCGTTATTGAAGAAATTTACCGGCGCGCTACACCAGACAATTTATCATGATTTTCTGCAGGCGTTTCTATCGGCTTTTCATTCGGTGGCTATTTTCTCAACCATTGTGGTGTTTTTTGGTGTGCTGCTCGCATTTAAACTGGCAGTGAGTGCCAAGCGGTTGATTGGTGATAAATAAGGCCAATGGGGTCAAGTCTTGACTTAACAGACTAACCGTATGATTTATATTGATCTATGGTGATAAAGTACTTTCGACACAACCGCTGAAATAAAACAATCTGTTCTCAGTTTGCAGGACGATATTCAGCAGTTGAATCAGCTAGTCAGTCAATTTTTACTGTATTCACAATCAACAGGTCATGAACTGAAAATACAAAAGCAATCTCAGGATATAAGTGCATGGCTAGCGGAGCTTGTGGTGCGTTATGATTGTGGTGAAAGTCACGAGGCAATTATAAGCTTTGATGCCAAGTTGCTAAAGCACGCGATTGATAATGTGCTTACCAATGCGTTGAAGTTCGCTCGTAGTCAGGTGGTTGTTACGTTGCGGGTATCGCCAGATAGAGTAAGTATAAGTATCGACGATGATGGACCTGGCATCCCGGAAGAAGACAAGCAAACAATATTTGAACCATTTGCCACGCTGGGTCTCAGTGAGAACTATCAAAAACATACCGGTTTAGGGTTGGCGATTGCTGCATCTATCGTTACGCTTCACTCGGGCGCCATCACCGTTGATCGCTCGTCCTTAGGTGGTTGCCGATTTACTGTTGCTTTCCGCTCCTTAGTGCTATGAGTGAGACCCTAAGAAAAGAGTGTTGATGGCACCTGGCATGCACGAAAATTTTTACCGGGATTTGAAAAGGCGTTAGGAAGCATTTTTTTATTGTAACTAGTTACAATAATTATTACCACTAGTGGTAATAATAGGCCTCATGGCTTTGCATTGGCCAACGATTAACCTTATAATTTGGCGCTAAATAACAGGTTTAAGAGAGCAGCTTTGATGGATACCATCTTAGAGAAAAAACCTCAACTATTGAGTGGGTTATACAAATTATCGCCAGCACAGCGCTGGCAGCGCTTGGTTGAGGGTGGCTGGTTAACAGCTGAAGATCAGGTGGTATTAGATCAAATCACCAGTGATGAGCTGCATCAGCTGGCTGATCACTTCATTGAAAACTCGATTGGCTGCTTGCCAATCCCTTTGGGGGTGGTGCCTGGCTTGGTGGTTGATGACCAGGAAGTGGTGGTTCCAATGGCAGTTGAGGAAACCTCGATTGTTGCCGGTTGCAGTAAGATGGCCAAATGGTTACGCGAAAGCGGTGAGGTGACGACCCGTACCGAAGGCACGTGTGCCATTGGTCAAATTTATTTCCCTAAAGTAAATGACATCATGGCGTTTATTAGCCAGGTCGAAAATCAAAAGCAGGCGTTGATGGCTTGTGCCAATCAGGATGTCGCCGAAGGGTTAGTGAAGCGCGGTGGTGGTGTTAAAGACATCATGGTGCGTACGCTGTTAGAAAAGCCGGGCGATATGAAAGCGGTTGTGCATGTCATGATTGATACCTGCGATGCCATGGGCGCTAATATCATTAATCAAGTGTGTGAATATTTGCGTCACCCTTTGCAAGAATTAACTGGCGAAGATGTGGCCATGTGCATTGTGTCAAATTTGCCTGACACTAAATTAACCAAAGCGCGTATAGTCATTCATGATATTGATCCACAGTTGGGTTATGCAATTGAAGAAGCTTCGCACTTTGCTGAATTGGATCCTTACCGCGCAGCGACCAGTAACAAAGGCGTGATGAATGGTATCGATGCAGTACTGATTGCCACGGGCAATGATTGGCGTGCGGTGGAAGCTGGGGTGCATGCCTATGCAGCACGTTCAGGTCAATACCGTTCGATTACGCGTTGGCGTATGCAAGGCGATCATCTGGTAGGCGAATTAGAAGCGCCGGTTATTACTGGTTGTGTTGGCGGAGTGACGAAGTTACACCCGATTGCAAAGATTGCATTAAAATTAATGAAAGTGCAGCATGCAGAGCAGTTGTCACGTATCGTGGCAGCGGTGGGTCTTTTGCAAAACTTAGCTGCCATCAATGCATTGGTGGGTGACGGGATTGTTAAAGGCCATATGAAGTTGCATATTAAAAATCTACTATTATCTGTCGATGCGACAGCGAGTGAGCAAGTGAGCTTGCAGCCGTTATTAGAAAAGCACTTACAGACCCACAATAAGGTATCGTTATCCGATGCCATTCATTTGTTGGCCCAACTGCGAGTGAAATAAATGTCATACAGTGTTTCCGCACCTGGCAGTATTATGCTCATGGGTGAACATGCGGTATTGCATGGTGAGTTAGCATTAGTGGCGGCAATTGATAAACGTATTACTGTCAATTTGTCTCGTCGTAGTGACGAAATGATTACTATTGATTGTCACCTTGGCCAACATAAAATGACCTTGGGTGGCTTGGATGTAAAAGAGCCATTTGGATTTGTAGTGGCGGCGATAAAGCAATGGGAAAGCGAATTACCATTGGGTTTTGATTTGGTGATTACGTCAGATATGCCCAAAGCGATTGGCTTGGGTTCGTCAACAGCCGTTGTGGTTGCTGTGACGACAGCATTATCGAACTGGTTGCGTCCTGAGTTGGATTTGGCGTTGGTGTTTCAGCGTTCGTTGGCAGCGGTACGGTCGATCCAAGGTGGTTGCTCGGGTGCTGATGTAGCGGCTAGTGTTTATGGTGGTGTGTTAGCGTATCGTACGTTGCCATTTGAAATACAACCATTGAACTGGTTGCCGCGCTCGGTGTTGTTATATTCGGGTAGTAAAATGAAAACCGCGGATGTGATTGCACATGTGCAGCAACACTTTGCTGATCAGCCAGAGAAGCTAATGGCATTGTATAAACATATTGGTAACATTGTGGAGCAGGCAATCGAGGCAATACAGCAAGGTGGAATGCCGCAGCTGTATCAGGCGATTGAAAATAATCAGCAAGCGATGCAGACATTGGGTGTTTGCAATCAAACCTTAACCATTATGTTGAGTTATTTACAGGCGCAACCTGCTATCGATGCAGCAAAAATATCAGGTGCTGGTTTAGGGGATTGCGTGATCGGTTTTGGTGAGTTAGATGTCAAAGATTGTCCTTATGAGGTCATACCAGTAAGTGTCAGTGCCAAAGGAGCGGTGGTTGAATGAAGGTTGATGTGAGTTGTAGTAAGCAAGAGATGGTAGATTATTTATTGCGGGATCAGTCACATGACGCACAGCAATCCAGTGTGACCTGTATGGCGCCCACTAATATTGCATTGTGTAAATATTGGGGTAAGCGCGACCAGCAACTGCACCTACCATGCAATTCCAGCTTGTCTGTTAGTCTGGGTGATAAAGGTTGTACAACGACTTTACGTTTACTGGATGCAGCTCAGGATGTGGTGATTCTTAATAAAAAGAAGCTGGCCGCTGATAGTGAGTTTTATATCAAGCTGGTGAGTTTTTTAGATTTGTTTCGTGGGCCTGAAAATCATTATTACCACGTTGAAACGACCAGTAATATTCCGATTGCTGCTGGCTTAGCATCCTCTGCTTGTGGTTTTGCTGCCATGGTATTAGTTTTACGTGATTTATATGCTTGGCAATTGGATGATGGCGATCTTTCTATTTTGGCTCGTTTAGGTAGCGGTAGTGCGTCGCGTTCTTTGTGGCAAGGTTTTGTTGAGTGGCGACGCGGAGAGCGCGCGGATGGTTTAGACAGCCAAGCATTTCCTATCGATGTGGATTGGCCAGAATTTGAGGTGGGTCTTTTGTTGCTCGATGATCAACAAAAGCCTGTATCGTCTAGGGCTGGTATGCAACGCACGGTTGAGACCTCATCATTGTATCGCATTTGGCCGCGTAAAGCGGAGACAGATTTTGTCACTATTAAACAAGCATTGTTAGCTAAAGATTTTATACGTTTAGCGGCTTGTGCTGAAAATAATGCATTGTTGATGCATGCGACTATGCAAAATGCACAGCCCTCAGTCAATTATTGGACGGAAGATTCAATACTGGCAATGCAACAAGTATGGCAGTGTCGTCAACAAGGCTTACCTGTATATTTCACAATGGATGCGGGTCCCAATGTGAAGTTATTGTTCCAGTCTAAGCATCGTCAAGCGATTGAGCAGGCATTTCCCAGCATGCTAGTGGTAAACCGAAAGCTATAACCACCATAGAACTTTTCCTTGATATTCGTTATCTTAAATAACTAAGGTTTTTACCTTGCCCCAGAGACATGGATGTTGTCGCTTATCGCAGAGCGGCTTAGTGGGAGAAATGGATGAGTCGTCACCCTTTAGTTACAGATAGTGCGTTTGATATACCACCACCTAGAAGAAACAAAGCATTTGAGCAAAAAAAACTTGATTATATGCGTACGCTATATGGGATAAGTGGTCCGGAAATGCCCTGTTATGTTTTTCATGAAAATTCTGTTTGTAAGTATAAAAAGCAAATGGCGAAGTTATACGACGCTTGTGAAAGCATGGCGATTGAGCTGGGCTTGAGTGGTGAAGGTTTTAAGGAGTCAAAACGTTATTTTTGTGCGCACGGAAATTATTTAGTAAAAGGTCAAGAATTCCATCGAAATTTAAAACATTTATACGAGCTAATTTATTTCCGCTTAGAGAATATGAAGAAGGGCGGATTAGCAAAGCAAACTATGCTGCGAAACTCGGTGCGCTTTTTAGAGCAGCAGATTCGAATGTGCCCTACCGGTTTATTTACCAGCCTAAATAAGTTAGCACAAGAGTTGGATCAGGTTGGAACAGAGGTTGAATCACTGGAAGAAATGCGTCAGAACACCATAGATAGCTTATATGACTACCATAATGCTTTTTATAGGATTAGCCTGAACCTTGAATCACATACTTTGTTGCAATTAAAAAAAACGGCAGCCCGAATTGATTTTAAATTACGTGATAGTGCAGAAGCAGACGAATTTATAGATGAGACGGCACATCTTATTCCTTACAGTGACGCAGATGCGGCCTTTTATGCTGCGAAGATGAATAGCAGTTATACGCCAGAGTTAATTGCTCAAAATCTTGTTGCATTTTATACAGAGCGCTTATTGGAATTTCGTAAAACAGCTGCAGATGACGCTGTCGGCGAACAAAAACAAGCGCCTGGTGAGGTTGCGCCTGCGCCAGCCCGGCACCGAAAAAATATTATAAACCCTGATCACCGTAGTGAAATGCAGCATAGATTAAAGCCATTATTTGAGACGGGCGTGATTACCACTATTCACAGTGTGATTGAGTGGAATGATGAACTTACCGATGGGTGGGTCAGTTCGGATTTTTTAGATAAATTACAGTTATTGATGCCTGAGCACATTATTCGGCAAGGATATGTGTTGTCGCCAGAATTGGTGCAGATGAATATTTTAGTTGAAAAAATTAGGCAGATAATGACGCATCCCGATATTGATATTTCTGATGGAAATAAAATAATTTTGAATGAGTGTTGTGCGGAGTTGGAGGCGCTTAATTATCTACCATACCTTATCCCTGATGGTGATTTAATGGCAGGTGGTGTTGTACGACCTTGTTTGAGCCATAGACAGCGTGGTGAGGCGGCTTTGTATATTATGCAGCGCATGTTGCAGGCATATGTTCCAGTAGAAAGATTACAAATGAATGAAGATTTAACTGGATTTACTGCCGTTGATGATCCAATTAAACAACATTTTCAAGCATGGGTGGGTTTGTTTTGTGCTGAGGCCTCGGTTAGTATAGACCCTGAGATATGTGCGCAAAGCTATCAACAAGTGCAGCAGCAAAAATTGCGCGTCGATAAATTTGAAGTGCACCAAACAAAATTACGGCAACAAGCCAAGCTAGATGATGCAAAAAATTTGGTTGCGCGCAATATGCAAGCAAAGCTAAAAAGTTTTAAAATTAAAAGGCAGTTTCAGCAAGAAAATAACAGTGCTACTAAAGTACAGGCTGTTATGCGTGGGTATTTGACGCGTAAGCAGCTGCATCAAGATAAAGCAGCTAAAAAATTGCAACTGGCAACGCGTAACTATGTAGCACGCCTACATCAAGGGGATTGGCAGGTTGCACGCGTACGCCGTGTTATTGACGCAATAGTTAAGCCATTTAAAACCACCGATGACAAAGCAAAGTCGCTAGCTTACCAGCTTGCTTTTAATAATGATGAGGCAGCCCGAGGAGAGGTCAAGCCACCGCTACTGGCTGTTCGTGATATGCCTCAAGGTACACCTTTATCAAGGAGCTTTTTTTATCACTATATAGAAGATATTGTTGAGCATAAGTATTGTGTGGCTGAAGACAATACCCTGCATTTGTTAACTAATGCTACCTGGGGGCTTACGCCTACAACTGGTTATGTGGTCGTCGGTGCAGAGCAAGGTGCGGCTATGTCGAAAATAGTGAGGCGAGTTGCGCAAGGCGAAATCTCTCGTAAATATCATTACCCACTTATACATTTACGCCTAATGCGTGATGAGTATGCTGAAGAGATTGCAAAAAATTGGCGACCAGAGTGGTTAACAGCAACAAACTTTAAGCTGCTGTCCCAGTCAAATTTTTCTAACATGGAGCCAAAGAAGTTTGCACAAGTACTTCGGTTAACGGCAGAAATCTTGCCAAAACTATCATCGCCGCAATTATCTACAGAAATAATAGGCCATCTGAATTGGTGGTTGGGAGAAAGTTATGATGCTGAAACGTATTCTCGCCCATTGTTCTTATATGATTTGGAAAAAGAAACGTTAGAAGATAAAACGTACTTAAGTAGATTGAGAAAAATAGATCGATTGTTTACCTGTAATGCCAGTATGAAAAAATTGGGTGGGATTGCTGCATTTCATTCACAATCGATGGAGTTATTTGCAAAAATTAAGCGAGGAGCATTTGAAACAGAGACAGTGAACTATGATATACAGTTAACTGATCGTGCAGCTACTATTGTTAAAATTTTATTGGGTTTGTCTGGTGAGGGCCGCGAGTATTATATTGCTAAGATGAATAGGTATGTTGATGCAGGATATAGTGCAGATCTTATTGCTCATGCTTTATTTCCTCATATTAAGCCCTCTCTGGCTAGAGCACGTGTTGGTGGTGCACCTGCAGGTGCACCAGTGCGTGCTCCAGCTCCAGCGCGAGCGGCAGCTGGTATAGGTGTGTTTGCCCCACCGCCAGGTATACGTAAAATAAAACCAAGAGAGCAAGGCATGTTTGATCGTACCATGGATCGTTATATTGCCGAGGTGCATAAAGAGATAGCAGTATTTAAGGCTGATGGAATACGTGCTATAGAGTTAGGTTACTATGATGATAAAATCACAAAGTGGACTAAGCCATATCGTTCTGAGCATTTGTTAAGGTTATATGAGTTGGCTGGTTACATGCAATATTTGGCGCGGTCTCGTCAATCAGGGTATCGTCTGGATTCACAGCAAAAAGCATGTAATTGTGAGGTGCTGTTTAATAAGGTAGATAAGGCGTGTGATAATTTTAGATTGATGACGCGCGCTTTGGCTACAGATGACTTTACGGAAATGAGAGATGCTGCACGCAAGGCGCATTTTTCTCTTGATGACCTCGTGGCTGATGGCGATATTCCTACGTACGAGGTTAGATTGTAATTATTTGCCAGGATTCATTACAAAATCACCGTGATCCGTGCTGAGTACTATAAAGCCACGAAATAAACGGATGGTAATGTTTCGATCCACTTGTGACTTTAATCGAAGTGAGTATTGGTTTTTCTGATGTGAGGCCATTGTATTTACAGTAAACGTGCCTTGTTGAGTTCCTTCTTCTCCCCAGGCCAGTTGTGAACGTGAAAGAATAGTGCTTTCATCTGGGCCTAACTCTTTGTTTTGTATGCCGCCCCCGACGCTGATGCTTTTTGATAGCGATGAATTGTTAACAACTTTTATGTCGCCATAGGATGCGGCTAGGCCAATATTTATAAATAATGCGGAAAAAACAGAGATTAGTAATATACTCATACGCTTAGCTATCATAACTGTCACCATAATATATAAAATAATATGGGATTAATAATAGTAGATTATTTTGTCTTTGCTTGTGTTATCGATGATAGGGTGGTTGCATATAAAATCTGAAATGGCTGCGCGGCGGTGACATTCAAACCATCAGTTACCCAGCACTTTACGCCATCAAAACTACCAATATGAATATTGTTTTGATAAATGGCGCGACAAATACGCAGAGATTTTTGTTGGTTGGCTTTGCTGTTCACTTGAACGGCGAAAGTATTCTTATTGCGTTCGGCGTATAGCAGCTTCCAAGCAATATTATCGCCCCCTGCTAAAATATCAAAGCTTTCTACATCATAAGCTTGTTGGTTAGCGATAATGGTGCAGCGACCATTTTGCAGCTCGCCGTTGTGTAGTGCGTCTTCAATGGTTGCGCGACAGGTAAATATGGCGCCGTTTTGGTTGTATCCTAAAACAACTGGTTTGGTATTGAGTAATTGTTGTGACGTAACCCAGCTAAGCTTGGCATCAGCCAGCGTATGTTTTGTTTGTGGAATAACAATGCCTGGTTCAAGTAACGGCATTTGCGCTGGTTTCGGTAAAAACGCTAATGCAATACTAATAATTATGGCAAACCAAGCTAGGCTAATATTGCCCACCTGCCACTGTTGTTTGTGGCTGAAGAAGTAACATAAATGGTAGAGCAATGTAAGCAAGATGCCTGCGACGGCGCTGATAGTGGCTACATGCAGTGGTAGGTTTTGGAGGCTAATGCTGTGTAATGCGTATGAGCGATCATATAAATCGCGAATTAATAATAAGCTCATGCAGCAAGTTAATACCAGCACTGATAGCTTGTAAAATAAGTGAACTTTTTCTTCACCTGTTTGATACGTAGCGTTGATGAATACAATGCCGAGTAAGGCTAGTGCTGGCAGTAAGCTGTGTAATAAGCCAAGACTGTTCGTACTATTTGCTGTCGTTGACCAGTCAATAATGGAAGCAATAATATATAGCAGGCTGATTAGTGCGAGTACAGGCAGCAGCAGCCGGCAAAAGCTGAGTAAGATCTGGCGGGCATTATCGCAAATAGTTTGTAATTTTAAAACGGTAAATAACCCGATCGCAAACAAAGCAGGACCGATTAAACAAGAGAATAATAATGACTCAAATAAGTGGCTGAAGAATTTGATGCCAATGGTGTCAAATAGGGCGGCCCATAATGCTAATACGCCTACGGCTAATAACACAAACGCGATAGTTAATAGTATGGCGGCAATATTATTCCAGACGGCGTTAAATAGAAGGGTGTAGTTGAGTTGGCTTTTGTCTTGTTGGTGGTATTGCTGTAAAAAACACAATAACGCAAAGCTACTGATGACAGCAATGGATCTTCCATAGCTGTTATCGGGGGCGAAGTGCATGAGTACCGCTGCAGCGATACCATAAATGATCGAAATAAAAATCAGTTGCCAGCGTTGCTCGCCGTTGTCGCTTAAGGTGTAAAACACGCCGAATAATAATACCCAACCAATTAGCCAGCTATGTGGCAAGGGTTTTATATACCATTGGTCAAAGGAAGGTATAAGCCATTGGTGTGGTGAGAGAGGGATTAAGTGGTAGAGTGCAAAAGCCAGAACCAGCAATAATACGCTTTGTATTATGCTAACCCACATAAATCCTTTTAGGTCAGGCGTTATTTTCTTCATGTTTATTAAGCAGCGGTGTTAGTTCAAACGGTAGATCATCCGGTGGTGATCCTTGCCATAAACTTAACACATAGCCACCGCTACCACCAGAGCCGGTCGGCTTGGCTGCGACAGCGCCACATTTTTTGAGCTGTTCGATATGTTGATCAAGCTCACCTTCGATTAGGCCCCATTCACGAAAGCAGTCGTGCGCCATGGTGATGGCTTTTTTCATCAGAGTGTAGCCATCATGGGCAAGCTTACTGAGACTATTTTGTGCAAGGTGAACGCTTTCACTCATGAGGTCGTGTAAACGCTGCGCTACATCAGGGTTCGTTTTCCACAGTTTTTCGGTATTGGTGACACCTTTAACGGTAATGCTTGAGCTGTTGCAATACGATAAATAAAGCTGTGGCTGCCAATTGACTTCAACTTGTTCAGGATCATCGCCAATGCGGTAGTGTGTAGGCTGATCGCTCATGACACCAATGACATCCACACCACTGCTTTTGCCGTGGAACAAATCTTCTAAAGAGCGAGCAAAGCTAAATACCTTGGTCTCTTCTAGATAGCCCATCCACACTAACCAACGGCTTACAGCAACACAGATCGTTGCTGAAAAACCTAAGCCAGCCGCAATCGGGATGGTGTTTTCTAAAACAAACTTGCCGGTAATATCACTCATCGAGTGACCTAGCATATTTAATGCTTTTTCTAATACGGGCCAGAATAGTAATAAGGTGTTCTCACCGTAACTTGAGCCGTGATCGGCATGCAGTTTTTGATCATCGGTTTTTTGGTAGCTTAAGCGAAAGTATTTAGCGGGTACCGGAAATACTAAAGCCGGTGTGCCACGCAGTACAGCATGTTCGCCAGTTAATATGCATTTAGCATGTACCGTGGTTTGAAAGTCAAAACTATCCATGTGTTGTCTCTTCATTCATGTGTTCTAAAGCTATCTGCAAAGCTTGTTGAAACCACGGAGTGTAGCTCTGCGGTTGTTGGTTCAGTTCATTAATTAGCCGGCTCATCTTGACCCAGCGGAAATCGGCTGCTTCATTCGGGTTGGGTTTGACTTCGCAGTTGCTATTTACAAATGCATAGTAAACATGGTCGACCTCATTTTCGGTCAAGCCATTCTTAAATGGTGCGGTATAGTGAAATACGCCAGCGTGGGTCAGCTCAGTCTCAATACCCATCTCAAGCTGCAATCGATTCATTGCCGCTTGCTCAGTGTTCTCATCAGGTGCTGGGTGACTACAGCAGGTGTTAGTCCATAATCCAGGTGAATGGTATTTGCTTTTGGCACGCTGCTGTAAAAGCAGCTCCAAGCCATTATGATTACGGAAAATCAGTACAGAAAAGGCGCGGTGACATAGCCCCAATTTATGAGCTTGTAGTTTCTCTTCTTGGCCAACCGGATTATCCGCTTCATCGACCAAGATGACCATTGTAGAAGTATCTGCTGTCACGATCATGCCTGCCTAAAAACTGCCACTATACACTGGTCATCGGGATACAACAAGCACCCGCATACCGTAAAGAGTGTGCACCATGGCATCAAGGTGTATAGGGTGTCCATTTTACGTAAGTAAAGCGCAACGGAGCGGAGCGCAGTGAGCCATGAAGTAAAATGGATACGCTGTTCACCTTGATATTTGTCGTGGTGCAATACAGTAAGTCTGCCTAAGCAAAGCATTCGTTAAAGAAATCCTGGCAATATTGCCAGCTACGCGCTGTAGCCTCTGCATTATATTCGCGACCCATTTCAGGCGCGCCAATTTTAGCAGCATCCGGATCAGTAAACGCATGTTTGGCATTACCAAAAAACAACACCTGCCAGTCGACGCCCTGGGCGTTCATTTCGTCAGCAAAGCCGGCTAGTTGATCAGGTGGTACTTGTGGATCTTGGTAGCCGTGCAATGCCAGTACTTTTGCATTGATTCTACAGTCCAATCCTTCCGGTGCAGCGAATACACCATGGATAGAAACAACGCCCTTCACATCCGCACCACTACGCGCTAAATCTAAGCAAGTCATGCCACCAAAACAAAAGCCCATTGCCGCGATTTGGTTATTGTCTACAACGTCGAGTGCTTTAGCTGCTTCAAAAGCGGCTAAGATGCGTGCGCGCAAAGCCGCACGATCTTGGAATAAAGGTTTCATATAAGTCATGCAGCCTTCTAAATCGTGTGCAACATTGCCGTCACCGTACATGTCGACCGCAATGCCAACATAGCCAAGTTTTGCTAGCTTATCGGCATATTCGCAAGCCAATGGATTACGACCTTCAAATGCGTGCACCACCAAAACGCAGGGGCGAGGATTGTTGTGGCTGTCGTCATAGGCGAGATGACCAATACAGCGATTATCGCCATCGTGATATTCCAAATCTTGGCTAAACATAAGCGTTCCTTATTAATGATGAGCGCATATCTTAACGTTGTGAAAAGCACTTGACAATATGCGATAAAATGCGCAAAATTCCCTGCTTCATATTGATATGGCTATGTAGCTCAGCTGGTTAGAGCACAGCATTCATAATGCTGGGGTCGGTGGTTCAAGTCCACCCATAGCCACCACATCGTTTTATTTTCTACTATCTTGGCCATTTTGTTTCGAATTTTTGCGCTTCGTTGCTCAGTTACCGACGATGTAAATTCCGCTACGATGCTCAAAATTCAAAGTAAAATGTCTCAATCTAGCGAAAATAAAACGACGTGGTGCTGCAGCTAAGAAATCCCACTGAACTCAACTATTGCATATTATTTTATCGAGGATGCTTGTCCCGATGAGGATTTTCAAGGAGAGAATCGGGATTCTTTCCTTGAATCGCCGTTCACGCGGATTTACTCCGCGTAGGCGAAATCATATCAGAAGCGTTATTCGCGGTAGCGAATAAAAGCGAAATCCCACAACGCTAAACCACCACTCATCATTGTGCCAGGTGCGACGAATAGATTTTTCTTTAAAGATTATGATCGCTGTTTCTTTGTCCATTAGTATTTCCTCGAATAACACAGTCGAATAGGGCTATCATGCTATTCGAAGGCAAGAGGTTGTGCAATCACCGTATTGAGTCATTCTAAGGTTATTGCCAAAGCTGTTCGAAGTACTCTAATAGTGCGCGTGTGCGTTGCGGTAATACCCGTTGTGGAAAAACAGCAAATAAATGATATTCGCCTAAATCAAGTGTTGGTAATAGTTGAATAAGCTGCTTTGCTTGAAGTTCATTGCGGACGTTAATGGCAGGAACTTTTGTAATGCCATTGCCATCGATAGACGCCTTGATAGTTGCATCGATATCATTACAGGTGAGTTGCTTACGCAAGTTTATTTCCATTGGAATATTATTGCTGGTTGCTTTCCATTTAATGGTTGACGTTGTTTTCTTCATTGCATCAGGTGTGAAGTCGATGCCTAGATGGTTGTTATCTAGATCGCTTGGTTGTTCAATTGTATTGTTGCGTTGTAAGTAATCGGGGCTAGCACAAAGAATGATTGGCGACGTGAGTAATTGCTTAGCGATTAATCGATTGGCGGCTAATGATTCCTGATCTAAATATCCAGCGCCACGAATAACTAAGTCAAACTTTTGTTTAATCAAATCCACCTGATCATTGGAGAGTCTTAAATCAATTTCAATGTTGGGATAAATTTTCATAAATTCATTGAGTGCAGATAACACAAACTGGCGTCCGAAATTTACCGGTGCACTGATGCGTAGCAAGCCGGCAGTTTTTGAAGATAATGCTTCAATGGCTTGTAGAGTAGTATGTTTATCTTGACTGACTTTTTTGGCGTGTTGATAAAGTAAGATGCCTTCGGTAGTTAATTCGAATGTGCGTGTCGAGCGTGTTAGTAAGGTGACGCCCAGTTGTTGTTCCAGTGCGCGTATGCGCCGACTGACTAATGCGGGAGAGATACCCAGTTGGTCTGCGGCGTGGTTAAAGCCTTTGCAGTCTACAACTGCCGCTAAGATGTCAGTGTCGTGATGAAAGCTTTGTGCCACGGCATTACCTCTAATATGTAAACAATCATATTATATTTTAGCTATTTCTTTCAAAATGGCAACAATATAGACTGTATTTATACAGTAATGAGGAGAGTCGACATGTATAAGGTCTTTTTATCAAAAGAATCAAGAGCTGGTGAGCAGCGCGTTGCGTTAGTGCCGCAGCACGTTAAGCAGTTGGTGACATCAGGTAACCAGGTGGTGGTTGAGCAAGGAGCGGGTGTGGGTGCCGGTTATAGTGATCAAGATTATCAGTTGGCAGGAGCTTCTTTAGTTCATATTGAACAGGATTCAGTAGCCAGCTTTAAGGATGCGTTTAAAGATATTGATATCATTATTCGTGCTAAGCGACCAAATGCCGCACGAGAATCGTTAGAGCTAAAAGCGGTAAGCGCTGGTACAACAATGGTGGGTGCGTTAGATCCTCTTGAGTCTCATTCAGATCATATTGCGCAGTATCATGCGGCAGGTTTAAAAGCCTATAGCATTGATCAGTTAGCGTTGCCTGCAGATGATCCGATGAATATTTTAGCGGCGATGAGCCGTTTGGCAGGGCAGTTATCTTTAAAAGATGCTATGCAAAAATGCCAGTTAGCGGTAAAAACTGTGGTGATTATTGGGTTTGGTGAAGCCGGTAGGTCAGCCTTTCATGAAGCTAAACAGCAAGGCTTACAAGCGAACGTTATTGTTGGCAATCAATTGTCAGCTGACCGTGTGCGCGCTGCAGGTGGTAATGCGGTAA
Source organism: Coxiellaceae bacterium (assembly GCA_029210045.1). Lineage (GTDB taxonomy): Bacteria > Pseudomonadota > Gammaproteobacteria > Coxiellales > Coxiellaceae > JARGNX01. The sequence goes on along the minus strand of JARGNX010000011.1, from coordinate 85,148 downwards.
TCGTTGATCGTACATTGCCATTAAAGCAGCAGCAATTGCAAATAAGCGCTGTGGCCTCGACGGCAGAAATAGTGATAACAACCGCAAGAAAATCTGGACAAAAAGCCCCGTTGCTTATTCCTGAATCTACTTTAGCTAATATGCAATCGGGTGCAGTGGTTGTCGATTTAGCTATTTCTGAAGGTGGCAATGTAGAAGGAAGTCAACATGATAAAACCATTGAGCATGCAAGGGGCGTGCTGATCACTAATGTCAGCGGGTATCCCAAGGTAGTTCCAGGGCAAGCCAGTGAGTTATGGAGTCAGGCAAGCTTAGCATTTATTCAGCAATTAGCTAAAAAATCGACGGTAGTTGAAAGCAGTCTTTGTTGATTCTTACATAGGAAGTTTATGTTACGTATACGAGTGATAAGCTCGCGCTTATATTTTATAGGTTGTTTGTTATTGGTGCCGGCTAGTGCAGGTTTGTTGTTAGGGGTTAATGCGCTGCTATTTGCTATTAGTGGTTTTATTGTTGCTTGCTCATGCCTGTCGATTGCTGCGAGTTTAGATTTATATAAAGCCATGCTCGAATGTCGCTTGAGTGTCTCGTTATACTCACCCCTGTGCATGTTGGCTGGTGGCATACTGTTTTTGTTGGCGTCAATTGCATACTTGCCGTTATGGTCGGCATGGCCGTTGTTTCATACCACTTTATCGAACGTGGGTACGTGGGTTTTTCGCTTTGGTTCATTAGCCTACTTGGTAGGAAATTTTCGCTTGATAAGTCGTTGGCTGCATGATGTTAAGCGTGCAGGCACGTGCGAGCTAAAGGATCTTGGTATGCTAATGGGTGTTGGTGTATTCATATTAGGTTCGCTGCTTTATATTGCTGGCGGCATTGTTGCTCAAGTCGAAATCAGCCAAGCCATGCTAACGGCAGTTTTTTGGTTGTTAGGCAGCTGTAGCTTCGCTGTTGGCGCGACTATCTTCCTTAATTTACAACGCGCAGCTAAGTAATTAGCAATCACGGATTGAGCATTTAATTACAATAATAGTGCTCTGCCTTTTATAGATATCAGTTTTATTGCGGGATAGAAATAAAAAATATGAATTTCACATGCATGCATCATTAATATACTATTCCCGAATGTAAAATCTAATAAATAATGTAATGTAGAAGGAGTAATTGTTGCTATGTCTAGGTCTAATGACTCTTTATCGCCTGATGTGCTTCAGCTTATAGAACGGCTTAGGAGAAAAGTGCGTGCATTGGAAGCGAACTCTTATAAAAGCGAGGAAAGAATAGTAAAGCTAGTCGAGACAAACGCAGAATTAGCTGCAACAGTCGCAGAGTTAACTCGCGAGCATGACAGCTTGCGTAATCGGATGCAGCACATGGAGTCACGTAGTTCTACAATGGGTGTTAAAGTGGCGCGAGATAGATTTTTTAGGAGGTAAGGCAATCCGCAGTTCTATTATATTAGCGCAATAATTCTTTAATGAGTTTGGCTGCATCATTTTTGTCTCCACCCAACTGAAGTCGATAGCACGGGACTTTTTTAAGTAATTGGGTGTAACGTTTTAAAGTATCGCTATTGGAATTGGCAAGTTGAAAAATAGTGCTAATGGCTAGGTCAGTAAGTATTTGAAATGAAGCGCAGGGCTTAAGCTGTGTTTTTGCGGCTGGTGTAACGCGTAATGTTAATATTGCTTTTATTGGAGAGCCACTAATTATTTTATTGGGGCAAATTTCTTGTTGAAAAAATAGAGCCTTTTCATCCGGCGTTCTGTTAGTATTAAAAATATGAGGCATAAGATGTGGAAACATATTTAAGGTATTTTGTTCGATTTTTGCTGATGAATATAAGCTATAAGCGTAAGGTGTTTGCTCTGTGCTGATTAAACAGTAGTCTTCGCTAATATAAAATAAGCCTGCTTCCAAGCAACTTAAGACAGTGGTTGATTTCCCGGAGCCGCCTTTGCCAAGCAGTAAAACGGCGCCTTGTTTTGATGCAACAGCGCCGGCATGAGTTAATTGTAAATTTTGCTTCAGCATCCAGCAATGAAATATACGTTGCAAAGGTGACCCGCATACCCACCAAGGGAGTGCTGCTGGGCTTTGAGTCCAAAAAATAGCAATATTGTTATCGTAATCAATAAAGCTATAGGTCCCTTGGTGGTGATTATAAATTGAGTGAATTTTTTCATCGCTGTAGGCTTTTATGGTTCCGCTAGTCACGGTTTCGTGGCCTACATTTAAATTACTTACATTCAATGCTTCTTTGACTGCTGAGTTATCAGCAATGCATATTGTCAAATCAATTTTTTTATTATTGCTGGTTTCCAAGTGAGATAGCGCTTTAGTTAAGGTTTGAACAAGGTCGATATTTATAAAGCGTAAGCAAATTGCATGACCAGATATTTTATAATATTTAATGATTGATCTGCCTGATGCCAGCTCAGCAGAAAGAAATTTTTGATGTGCATATTTAAAATATCCTTCTGCGGTGTTTTGTGCGTCAGTATGTATCATGCTGTCGCTTTCTCACGCTGTGGCCAGCCATTATTATCAACCTCGTGAATAGGATCAATAAGCAAAAGCTCTTTCATGTCGTCGTATATTTTGAGGCTTGGTGTGATAAAGTGAGTCAGTGAAGGTAAGCTATTCGATTCTGCAGGCAGTGTTTCGTTTGCATCTGTTGTATTAATGAGCTGGTGCGCTAATAGGTCCTGTAAAAAACTGTTAATTGCTTCGATAATATTTTCTGGACTCTCATTGCACGCCTTTGCTACGGTTTCTATAATGGCGCCCCAGCTTGGTCTAGAGCCAATCAATAACCAAATAAAAGTAGCGCTAGTATTGGTGGTATAATAGCAACCTTTACCTAAATCAATAATGATTGCCTCATCATCGATATATTCATGCATAATATTTTCTTTGTATGTATAACAGCATTTTAATTGCTCCATCTGCATTTTTTGCTCCCTATATTAATTGATGTTGAGGCATTAGGTTTGCATACGCCGCTTCGTACTTATGCGCCATGGTTTCAATTGAGTACCTCTGGCTATCTTTTTTCGCTTGTGATCCTATGGTCGCAGCTTTATCCGTGTTGTTTATGAGAAATAATACAGCATTAGCTAACTCTGTGTCGCATCCTTGCTTAATAAGAACGCCGTTATTCATGTCTGAAATAATTTCTGTTAGGCCGCCTACGGCTGAGCAAATAACTGGTTTCTGCATTTGCATGGCCTCTACAGCAGTTAGCCCAAACGATTCATAATGAGAGGGCACTAAAACTATGTTTGCTGTGTTGATCAGTTTGTATCGGTCATCGTATGCGACTGGGCCTATAAATGAAACATGAGCTTCGAGTTTTAAAGTCTGTGTAAGTGACTTTAGTTTAGGTAAGTCAGCGCCACTGCCGGCAATCATCAGTTGAATGTTTGTATTTTCTTTAATTAGGATCGAAAGAGCGCGAATGGCGGTATCAATTCCCTTTTCTTCAGTGAGCCTTGACAGAACCAGAAGATTTATTATTTCAGAGTCATTTATATGCCTTGGTAGTATATTGGGTTTTTTTAATCCGTTATAAATGACCTCAGCAGTAATGTCTTCTAACCAACCATAAGATTGTGCTTGTTGGCGTAAGGCATTTGAGACAAACGTTACGGCATCGCATGCTGTAATTATGCCTTTGCTTAAGTGTTTGCTGACAGACAATTGTTTTGAGCTGATGACATTGGGGTTGAGGTGAAAATAATGAAGACCATGTACAGTACAAATCACGGGTATGGATAGCTCCTGTTGTATTAAGCGAAAGAAAAAAATATCGCTGCCAAAGGTAAGTTGTATATGAACGATATCAGGATTTATTTTTGCGATAGTTTTTTTTAGCACAGTGATGGTATTTTTAATCTCATGGTTTTTATTTCGAATGATGTCATCAAATGGGAATCGAAAAATTTCAAGTTGATTATGGAATTCGTGGCAGCTCTGGTTGGGATTTATTTGTTGCGTTATAACAGAGCATTGATGGCCCCGTGCGGTTAGGGCGCTAGTGAGCTCAAGGCTGTGAGTTTCAAGTCCGCCAATACTAGGCCAAAAGCCAGGACTCCAATACAGTATTTTCATGATTCTGCTTTCCGTTTTATTATTGCCGCTTTAACTGGTGCTATGACTTTTCGAATGATGGCAGTCCAACGCCAAGTGCGGCTATTATATACAGATGATAATTCATGTTTTGCTATCTTCGCTTCGTTTTCAAAGCGCGCTATTTTATGTAATAAAATTCTATTTTCGTTTTGTAGCCACGGCTTTTGATTAAATCGACTTTTTAGAGCCAGTTGATGGAAGTAATAACTGTTTAGTTGCTTTAGCTTGTCTGAGGTATCACAAAATAGTTTAATTTCAGTTGTTCGGGATAAAATCATTAATCCGTGATAAAGCGTATCAAGTAAACTACGGTTCTTTGCTTCTTCAAAAATAATGTCCCAATCAATAGTTTTTTCAGTTTCTATGATTTTTATAATATCCAACATCCATTCAATGTTGATATCTTCTTGGTCCCAATAAATTACACCCCTGAGGCCATTGACGATACTGGTAAAGATAAGGTCTTCAGGAGACATTATTTTTATATTTACCCCATTCCAATCGAAGTCTTTTGCGCGCTGTCGTATCGCAGTGTCACTGCCGTCAATAGGGGTCTCGTATAAGCTGTGGTAGTGTAAATCTAAATAGTGCTCATTATTATAGGTGCAGTCGTACGAGTGTGGTATATAGTTGTCGATTAAATGCTGCTCTGAATGGATTCTTTCCCAGCCATGCTGTCGTAGCGTTTTAAGAGCGAGGGCTAATTTGCTTTTTCCGATGAGTATATCTGCATCACTGGACCATCTTACAGCAGCATTTTTATAATACTTTAAGGTGAGCGCTAAGCCTTTAAAAGCTATGCATTCAACTCCTGAATTAATTAACTGAATAATAATTTTGTGGTATGCATGTAGTTTGATGTTGTTGTGTAGGTAGTAATATTTATAAACACCGCGCATGCGTTTTTCATAGGGATTGTTTACGCTAGCCTGTAATGATTTTTTATATAGCATAGGAATCATTTTAAAGTCAGCAAAGTCCATGCTGTCAAATGTTAGGTTATCTATCCATTGTTGTAGATATGGTTTGGCTGTGTCGCTATCTGAGATTAGCGCCTTAGTTAATAGCGCTTTGCTTTCTGTTAACTTTATAATTGGCTCTATTTCATTTAGTGCAATCATTTGTTATGCCTTTGCTCGTCTTCGGTCTAAGGTTGCCTTAATTACCTTTAAATAATCGCTTCGTTTATTTTTTTCCCGGATGCCCAAATTATCATCGTGTATGCGACGCGATGCTACAACCTCGTCTAATAGGTGCTCTTGTAAGCCTAGGTCTTTTGCTCTTGCATACCAGTCAATAAATTCGCCACACTTCCACTCTGTCTCTAAGTTGCCAACCTTTAAATAGCTTGTTTTTCGGACAAGCAAGGTGATATGACTGATGCCGGAAAGTATGGTTTGATTTTGTTTAACATGACCGAATACCATGTCTATGTTTGGGTTTTCTTGTAATACGGCTTGTTGTTTGGTGAGCTTGTTTTTCCCCCAGGTGTCGTCAGCGTCAAGAAATGCAAACAGTTCGCCTTTTGCCTTGCTGATACCAGTATTGCGAGCAGCTGCGGGCCCGCTGTTAGTTTGGGAATATACCCGCACTTTGTTTGGAAATGAGCGCGCTATAGCTAAGGTATTATCGGTTGACTCGTCATCAATAATGATGATTTCAATATTGGTATAGGTTTGGTTGAGCAGGCTATTGATGGCATCGGTAATAAACCTTTCAGCATTGTATGCTGGTACTATAATGCTTATTAGAGGCTGCAATATGAAAATCCATTTTCAAGTAAATTGGCAAATATTGTGTAATCACTTTAGACATTAAAGCGAAACAAAATCACATCACCATCATTAACGATATAAGTCTTGCCTTCTTGGCGCCATTTGCCGGCGTCTTTAGCGCCTTGCTCACCGTTGTATTTGACGTAGTCTTCGTAGGCAATGACTTCGGCTTTAATAAAGCCTTTTTCAAAGTCGGTATGAATTACGCCAGCGGCTTGTGGTGCACTATCGCCAACTTTAATTGTCCACGCGCGTGCTTCTTTGGGGCCGCAAGTGAAATAATTTTGCAGGCCTAATAGTTCATGACCCGCACGAATGACGCGGTTTAATCCTGGCTCGGTTAAATCGAGGCTTTCTAGGAATTCTTTTTGTTCATCTTCTTCAAGCTCGATGAGTTCGGCTTCAATCGCCGCGCAGATGCTGACGACGGTGGCGTTTTCTTGTTTGGCGCGTTCAGTGACAGCATCAACATAGGCATTACCATGCAATCCGCTCTCATCGACATTGGCGATATACAGCGTGGGTTTTAATGTCAGTAATTGATAATGCGTAATCAGTTCCAGTTCATCTTCGGATAAGTCTAAGCCGCGTACTGGTAAACCTTGGTCGAGTTGCTTTTTGAGTTTCTCTAATACATTACCTTTAGCTTGCGCGCTCTTTTGTCCGGTGCGTATTTCTTTATTGATTTTGTGTAAGGCTTTATCAACGGCTTCTAGGTCAGCTAAGGCCAACTCAGTATTAATCGTATCGATATCCGCCAGCGGATCGATCTTACCGGACACATGTGTCACATCATCATTATCAAAACAGCGCACGACGTGAGCAATCGCCTGTGTTTCACGAATATTCGCTAAGAACTGGTTGCCTAAGCCTTCGCCTTTTGATGCGCCTTCAACCAGGCCGGCAATATCAACAAATTGCATGACCGATGGGATCACCGATTTGGATTGTGCCATGGCGGCAATTTTATTCAGGCGATCATCAGGAATTGGCACGATACCTACGTTTGGTTCGATGGTGCAGAACGGGTAATTCTGCGCTTCGATGCCTGCTTTGGTTAATGCATTAAATAAAGTTGATTTACCAACGTTGGGTAAGCCAACGATGCCACATTTAAATCCCATCGATTATTCCTCGCTGTGTAAGGCATGCATGGCTTTTTCAAATTCACCTTGCATTAAGTCTGGCATCCAGGCGTTTACGGCTTCAATCCCTTGGATAATTTTACGTTCTTCAGGCGCGGTGGGTTTATGTAAAACATAGCCAGTCACCTTATTGCGGTCACCTGGGTGACCAATGCCTATCCGCACACGGTAAAAATCTTTTTGATTGCCGAGGCGTGAAATAATATCACGCAAACCATTGTGGCCACCATGACCACCACCGGCTTTTAGGCGTACGTCGCCCGCTTCAAAATCCAATTCATCATGCGCGACTAATATTTCTTCTGGTGCGATCTTATAAAAATTCGCGATGCTCGCCACGGCCAGGCCACTGTCATTCATATAGGTGCTAGGTATTAATAAGCGGCATGGGCTATCGCCAATATTCGCTTGTGCTACGAAGCCATGAAATTTGGTTTCTTTTTTTAATGTGGCATTGTAATCATTGGCCAGTTGATCAACTAACCAGGCGCCAACGTTGTGGCGGGTGTGTGCATATTCAGGCCCCGGGTTGCCGAGGCCTACAATCAATTTAAGCTTGCCAGCCAAGCACTATTCCTTGTTGTCAGCGTCGCCTTCAGCCGCTTTATCATCGCCAGCTGCTTCTTCACCTTCGGCTGCTTCACCGTCTTCTGCACTTGCTTCAACTTCTTCAGCTACAGCGCGTGGTTTGTGAATGCTAACGATTGGCTGATCATGATCTTCAGTTAATTCAGTAGCAAATTCGACACCTGAAGGTAACTTGATATCTGATAAGTGTAATGAGCTATCCATGGCTAATTCAGCTACATCGACTTCAATGTATTCAGGAAGGTTAGCAGGTAAACAGCGAATCTCTACTTCAGTCATTAAGTGAGAAGCAACACCGCCTTCTTTAACGCCAGGCGCTTCTTCTTCATTAATGTAATGGATAGGCACGTTCATATTCAGTTTTTCTTTCGCTTTAATGCGTAAGAAATCTGCATGCATAATAATTGGCTTGTATGGGTGGCGCTGTAAGTCTTTTAATACTACCTTCTCAGCGTTGCCATCGACATTCAATGTCAAAATATGCGAATAAACGGCTTCGTTTTCCAGGGCCAACGACAGATCTTTATGCGATAAGGTTAGCGATACTGGATCCTGGCCACCACCGTATACTACGGCTGGGGTTTTATTTTCCAGGCGGCGTAAACGACGACTATCTGCTTTGCCGTTATTGGCGCGTGTTTCTGCGTTCAGCTCAAATGTGTTAGACATGTATTTTCTCCGGTTAGCGCAGTGACTGATCGTGCGCCCGTGTCATCAAATTCAGTAAATCGTGCATTGTACCAGTGTCCATCAAAAATGCAATGAATTTAGGAACCTGCGTTACCTTCACGCAGTTGGCGCTATCTTATTGATTCTCTTGCATTTCACCCGGTGTTGGTCGATTTCGCGTGAAAATGCTTGCGCTTAATCGGCGAACATTGAGCTGACAGATTCTTTTTGATTAACACGGTAAATTGTTTCAGCAATCAACGAGTTAAGCGATATCTGGCGTATCTTAGGACAGTTTTTCGCGGCTTCATTGAGTGGAATCGTATCGGACACTACTACTTCGGTAAGGTCAGATTGGGTGATATTGTTGATGGCATCACCTGAAAGTACGGGGTGTGTGCAGTAAGCCGTAACGCTTGCGGCACCTTGTGCTTTGAGTGCGTCGGCTGCTTTACATAATGTGCCGGCAGTATCGACCATGTCGTCAGCGATAATACAGTCGCGATTTTCAATTTCACCAATAACGTTCATGACTTGTACTTGGTTATTGGCTGGGCGTCGCTTATCGATGATAGCCAGGTCGCAGTTGAGGTTTTTCGCAAAGGCGCGGGCACGTACAACACCGCCAATGTCCGGCGATACTACGGTCATATTGGCAAATTTCTTAGCGAGAATATCATCGACCATCACTGAACTGGCGTAGATATTGTCCACTGGCGTGTAGAAGAATCCCTGGATTTGGTCGGCATGTAAATCAACGGTAATGACGCGCGATATGCCAACTTTGGTTAGCATATCAGCTACCACCTTGGCGGTGATTGGCACACGTGATGAACGTACGCGGCGATCTTGGCGCGCATAGCCAAAATATGGGATAACGGCAGTAATGCTAGCTGCAGAGGCGCGGCGCAAGGCGTCGGCCATTATGACCAATTCCATTAGGTTGTCATTGGTTGGCATGCAGGTCGATTGAATAATGAATACATCACGGCCACGCACATTTTCTTTAATTTCGACGCATATTTCGCCATCACTAAAGCATCCGACTTCGGCTTTGCCGAGGGAGAGGTTTAGATTGCTAGCAACTTGCTCAGCTAAAACGGGATTAGCATTACCGGAAAATATTTTAACGTTGGCCACGGAGGTAGTTCCTTTGATAGTTGGCGAAAATGGCTGGGGTGCCAGGATTCGAACCTGGGAATGCGGAGATCAAAACCCCGTGCCTTACCACTTGGCGACACCCCAAAATTAGGTCGGTTGACGACCGATTTCGACAGAGGGCTATTTTGCAGATTGATCAGCGTTCTGTCAATTCCTTTCTGCATGGTCTGCCATTTTATATCCCCCATTGCTTTACAACAATGCGTAATTGTAAATCGCGACCGCTGACATTCATCATTGTCGGCAGCTCCAGTCCCTTGATGCGTTGGTAACGGCTGTAAGTTACAGTCCAGCCGCCTTGTTGAATTTTTTGTGTTTGGCCAAGGCTATTATATTGGGTTTTGGCATTGCCAGGTGCGGGTAGACTACGGATCCAATATATAAGGTTGTTGACCGGTAAGCGCCAGCCGAGTTGTTGCTGCATTAGCGTGTTGAGGTTGTTCGATTTCACTACTTTGCCATCGGACGAGCTTAGCGTAACACTTGCGTGATTGCCCACTAATTTCACACTGGCGATATCGAGATTACTGTGGATGCCAATGTTGTAGTGACCGTTGCGTTGGGACCATTGGTAGCGAGCAATAAAACTGCGCTGCGGTTGTTTAACACTCACAGCCCCTGAAATATTCCATGATTTCAGTGCCCTGAGCTTTTGCAGGCGTGTTAACGGTGCGCTTTTTTTATAATCTGTTTGTTGTTTGGACAATGTTGGCGGTGTTAAGCTGACACAACCCGATAGCACAACTCCGGCCAAAATGGCTATAATAGAGCGAGTGTAAAGGCGACTGATTAGCATGGGTTAACTATATCACGACTGAATTTTTGATTGAACAGGTCAATAACTTTAGTTAGGATGGCCGCGCTGACCAGCAAATAAACAGAGGCAGGAATGGGCATATTGGCTTGTGGTATTAACCACAAAACAGCAGCAATTAATTTACGCGAACGCTTAGCGGTTAATAAATCCGGTGTGGTTGAGGCACTCGAAGACCTTATTAGTACGCCGGCAGTTAATGAAGCCGTGTTGATCTCCACATGTAATCGTACCGAAATCATTGCTGCCAGCGATGGTTCTCCTGCTGTGGGCGATTGGTTGGCACGTCGTTATGGATTACAGCAAGAAGAATTACAAACGCATTGTTATCAGCATGCGGGTTATGATGCCGTGCGTCATTTGATTCGTGTGACTTCAGGCTTGGATTCTATGTTATTAGGCGAGCCACAAATTTTTGGTCAAGTAAAGCAGGCTTATCAGGTGGCCTGTGATTATGGTTCAGTTGGCGGTCATCTGCAGCAATTATTTCCAGCGATTTTTTCGGCATCGAAGCAGGTGCGCAGTGAAACCGCATTGGGTGAACAGGCGATTAGCATTGCTTTTCTAGTGATGAAACTGGCTAAGCGAATTTTTACTGATATAGGCAATTGCCGCGTTTTATTTATTGGTGCTAGCGATACTAATGAGCTGGTGGCGACACATTTATACCATCAAGGTGTGCGTCAAATGGCGGTAGCCAATCGTTCGATATTAAAAGCAGAGCCATTTGCTGAGCAATTCGGTGCGCGTGTTGTAACGATGACGGAAGTCAGTGAGCAGCTAGAGCAGGCCGATATTGTTGTCACCGCGACAGCGAGTCAGCTACCTATATTAGGGAAAGGTGCGATTGAATCAGCGCAACGTGCACGTAAGCATCGTCCACTGTTGTTAGTGGACTTGGCAGTGCCGCGTGACATTGAGAAGCAAGCGACTGAATTAGATAATGTTTATTTGTATAATATCGACGATCTGCAAGAAATCATCCTTGAAAATGAATCGACACGTTTAGAAGCGGCTGCGCAAGCAGAGCAATTGGCCGCTGAGCATGCGCAACATTATATTCAACAGTTGCGTGTTGTTGATGCAGCGGATATGATTAGCCGCTATCGTCAGAAGGCGGTAGAAATGCGCGAATCTGAATTATCGCGAGCGGTGGCTAGGCTACAAGCAGGCAAAGACCCTGAAGCAGTGATGCAAGAATTAGCACGCAATATCACCAATAAATTAATTCACCAACCGACGGTTCAATTGCGTCAGGCGGCTTATCAGGATGAGATGGAAAAGCTGTTGATCATTAAGAAGCTGTTTGATATTTAAGAGTCAAAATGAAAACCTCACTTATTCATAAATTAGAAACCTTGAGCCATCGTTATCAAGAAGTTGGCGGTTTGCTTAGTGATCCCGAAATCATGAACGATCAAAATCGTTATCGTGAATTGGGTAAAGAGTATGCGCAGCTAGAGCCGGTGGTGCAATGCTTTAAGCGCTATCAAGAAGTTAAACAAGCGATTGATAATGCGAATACGATGCTCGCTGATGAGCAAGACAAAGACATGCGTGAATTGGCGCAAGAAGAATTAAAAGAATTAACCACAGAGCAGAAAGATTTAGAGCAACAGTTACAAGTGTTGTTATTGCCGAAAGATCCTAATGATGATCGCAACGTTTATTTGGAGGTGCGCGCTGGTACGGGCGGTGATGAAGCCTCTATTTTTGCGGGTGATTTATTTCGCATGTATTCACGTTATGCCGAACAAAAAAAATGGCGTGTTGAAGTGATGTCAACCAGTGAAGGTGAGCATGGCGGTTATAAAGAAGTGATTGCTCGCATTGAGGGGCAGGGAGTTTATTCACAGCTTAAATTTGAATCCGGTGCGCATCGTGTGCAACGCGTGCCAGTGACAGAGTCGCAAGGGCGTGTACATACATCAGCATGCACGGTGGCGATTATGCCAGAAGCGGATGAGGTGGATGAAGTTGATATTAATCCGAATGATTTACGTATTGATACTTTCCGTGCGTCGGGAGCGGGTGGTCAGCACGTGAATAAAACCGATTCAGCAATTCGTATTACGCATATACCAACGGGTGTAGTTGTTGAATGTCAGGATGAGCGTTCACAACATAAGAATAAAGCGCGTGCCTTATCATTATTATCGAGTCGTTTGTTAGCAGCAGAGCAAGAGGCGCATCAAAAAGAGCAGGCAGCTGCACGTAAAAGCTTGGTCGGTAGTGGCGATCGTTCAGAGCGTATTCGTACTTACAACTTTCCACAAGGCCGTGTGACCGATCATCGTATTAATTTAACGTTATATAAATTGGATGAAGTGATTGAAGGGTCATTGGATGATGTGATTCAGCCATTAGTGCATGAACTACAAGCTGAGCAATTAGCGGCATTATCTGAGGATTAAATTGTGCAACTCAAATTATTATTATCGCAATACACTGAAATCTTAAGTTCCGTTAGTGAGTCGTCACGTTTAGATGCTGAATGTTTAATTGCCGCATGGTTACAGAAGCCACGCAGTTTTTTATTTGCTTATCCTGAGCACGATGTGTTGCCTGACCCGCAATTATTGCAATGGTTGAGGCGCCGTCAAAAGGGAGAGCCGGTGGCCTATATTGTTGGCCATAAAGAATTTTGGTCGTTGCCTTTTACGGTTAGTCCAGATGTGTTGATTCCTCGTCCGGAAACAGAGTGTTTAGTGGAGTGGCTGATCACAGAGTATCAGCATCCAATTAAGTGCGCAGATTTGGGTACAGGTTCGGGTGCGATTGCTTGTGCGCTTGCACATGAGCGACCCGATTGGCATATTGATGCGACTGATTTATCGCAAGCGGCGCTGGAGATCGCGGAGCATAATGCTGAAGCGTTGGGCATGAGCCAGGTGAATTTTTATAAAGGTGATTGGTGTGACGCATTACCGAGTAATGATTATGATGTGATCGTTTCTAATCCACCGTATATTGCGGACAGTGATTCTGCATTGGAGCCAGCTGTTCGACATTACGAACCACTATCGGCCTTGATTGCTAATGACTCAGGTTTGTCTGATATAAAAAATATTGCGAAGCAAGCGAAGGCTTATCTAAAACCACAAGGTGTTATTGTTTTAGAGCACGGTTACCAACAAGCTGAAGCGGTTGCAGAAGTTTTACGCCAAGCCGGTTTTGAACAAGTCATTAATCACCAAGATTTTTCAGACTTGCCGCGCTTTACTGTTGGGCATTTGCCGTCCTGAAGCGCGTTATTGCGAGCGTTAGCGCGGTAATCCATTGTCATCGGACCTAGCATTGTCATCCCGGACCTCGATCCGGGATCCAGAAAATAATAACTGGATTCCTGCTTTCGCAGGAATGACAAGGCCGTGCAGGAATGACAACGCACTGCTCAAATGGTACACTGTCTGCCACCATAAATTCATGTGTTACAAGGCAGAGACCCATGACAGATCATCCATATCAAAAATTATTCGAACCATTAGACCTTGGTTTTACCACTTTAAAGAACCGCGTATTGATGGGCTCGATGCATACGGGTTTAGAAGAAGGCAAAGAATTGTCACGTTTAGCCGCATATTTTGGCGAGCGCGCTAAGGGTGGTGTGGGTTTGATTGTCACCGGAGGTATTGCGCCCAATTGGTCTGGTCGCGCTTACCCGAAAGCGGCGAAGATGACTAATCGTAAAGATGCCGCAAAGCATCGTATCGTGACAGATGCCGTGCATCAGCACGGCGGTAAGATCGCGATGCAAATTTTACATACCGGTCGTTATGCTTATAGCCCATTAGCAGTAGCACCTTCGGCGATTCGTTCGCCTATTTCACCATTCAAACCGCGAGCGCTAACGCGTTGTGGTATTAAACTGACGATTAAGCACTTTGCGCGTTGTGCCAAGTTGGCGCAATCGGCCGGTTATGATGGCGTAGAGGTGATGGGTTCGGAAGGTTATTTGATTAACCAATTTATTGTTGAGCACACTAACAAGCGTAAGGATCAATGGGGTGGTTCGTATGAAAACCGTATTCGCTTCCCCATTTCGATAGTGAAAGCGGTACGCAAAGCGTGTGGCCCGGACTTTATTATTATTTATCGCTTATCGATGTTGGATTTAGTCAAGCAAGGCAGCACATTTGAAGAGGTCGTGCAGTTAGCTAAGGCGATTGAAGCGGCGGGTGCGACGATTATTAATACCGGTATTGGTTGGCATGAGGCGCGTATACCAACCATTGCTACTATGGTGCCGCGCGCTGGTTTTACGTGGGTGACTAAGCGGCTCAAAGGTGAGGTGGGCATTCCATTAATCACGACCAATCGTATTAATATGCCTGAAGTTGCTGAGCAAGTGCTGCAAGATGATTGCGCTGACATGGTGTCGATGGCTCGTCCGTTTTTAGCAGACCCTGAGTTCGTATTAAAGGCGCAGGCTAATCAATCAGATCGCATCAACACCTGCATTGGTTGTAATCAGGCGTGTTTAGATCATACCTTTAAATTAAAAACCGCATCGTGTTTAGTTAATCCGCGTGCGTGCCATGAAACAGAAATTAATATCAAGCCTACTAAGCATAAGCAGCGCTTGGCTGTTGTAGGTGCCGGACCTGCAGGTCTTGCATTTGCAACAACGGCAGCGCAATGTGGCCATGATGTCACTTTGTTTGAAGCGGCCAATGAAATTGGTGGTCAATTTAATTATGCCAAGCAAATTCCGGGTAAAGAAGAGTTTTTCGAAACGCTGAGGTATTTTAAGCATCAACTCGAGTTAACCGGTGTTACTGTGAAATTAAATCATCGCGTAACGTCACAAGAATTAGCGCAAGAGAATTTTGATCAGGTGATTTTAGCGACTGGTATTACGCCGCGTATACCAGAAATTCCAGGCATAGATCACCCTAGTGTCTTGTCGTATTTAGATGTGTTGCGTGATCATAAGCCGGTTGGCAAGCGTGTCGCAATTATTGGTGCCGGCGGTATTGGTTTTGATGTTGCAGAATACATTAGTCAAAATGGCGAGTCAGCGACATTGCATTTAGATGAATTTTTAAGTGAGTGGGGTATCGATAAAACGCTAACACATCGCGGTGGTTTGATTGCTGCAGAAGATGAGCAGTCACCGCGCACGATTTACTTATTGCAACGCAAACCAGGCAAGCTCGGCGGTGGTTTAGGTAAAACGACGGGGTGGGTGCATCGACTCAGTTTGCGTAAGCGTGACGTTAATATGCAAGGTGGTGTGAGTTATACGCGTATTGATGATCAAGGCTTGCATATGCGTATTGGTGGTGCCGATAAAACCTTAGCCGTGGATAATGTGATTGTTTGTGCTGGTCAAGAATCTAACCGCAGTTTGCAAGCGGCGCTCGAATCGGCGGGTGTTAGTACCCACTTGATTGGTGGTGCGGACAAAGCGTTAGAGTTGGATGCCAAGCATGCGATTAATCAAGGCACGCGTTTGGCGTTGTCTTTGTCAGTTAACAAGGCGAAGGCAGCCATTGCAGCATAGGCAGCATAGGCAGCATTGGCTGCTTGCTGTCATCCCGGAAGTTGCGTAGCAATTATCCGGGATCCAGCCGTAATAATACACAAGTGCTTGTATATCAACAGCTTACCGTTACGTAAAAGCCTGTTGCGTAAATTGTAAACCATAACGTTATGGTTTATACTTTATGGTATGAAATATGATGATTTAACAGTAAAGAAACAGCAGCTAGATGCGTTAAGGCCCCTACCTAATGCGCTCGTGCATAACTTGGATGATTGGTTTCGTGTAGAGCTGACTTATACCAGTAATGCCATTGAGGGTAATACCATGACGCGGCGTGAAACGGCGTTGGTGGTTGAGAAAGGGTTAACGGTTGGTGGTAAAACGTTGGTTGAGCACTTAGAGGCAACTAACCATGCTAAAGCGCTGGATTGGGTGAGGCAACAAGTTAAACGTAAACCTAGCAACCTTCAAATTAAAGATATATTGCATCTCCATGATGTTATTTTGAAAGGTATTGACGACGAGCATGCTGGTTTCTTTCGCAGTGTGCCAGTGCGCATTTCAGGTTCGACAGTTGTGCTGCCTAACCCAAGAAAAGTACCTGATCTAATGGATGCATTCCTCGCTTTTTTAAAGCAAGCATCTCGGCTGCATGCAGTAGAGTTTGCCGCAGAGGTGCACTATCAGTTGGTAACGATACATCCATTTGTTGATGGCAATGGTCGAACGGCGCGCTTATTGATGAATATGATTTTAATGATGCTGGGTTATCCACCGGCAATTATTCGTACGCAAGATCGTCTTGCTTATATCGCTTCGTTGGAACAGGCGCAATTGGGTGGTTCTAAACAGGATTACTATCAACTGATTGCTAAAGCAGTTGATCGTTCTTTAGATATTTATTTAAAATCAATGCAGGGTGATAGTTTTAGTGAAAGTAATAAAAAATTGCTAAAAATAGGTGAATTTGCACAGCAAGCTAATGAGAATGTGTCTACCATTCGGCACTGGATTAAGCAAGGGTTGATCAATGTCACTGATACCACGCCCGCAGGTTATCAATTGTTTGCTGCTGAGCTATTAACGAGGACAAAGAAAATTCAACGCTTAAAGCAAAAAAGATTTACATTAAAAGAAATATTGCAAAAGCTTGAAGAAAAGCAATAAGGATGATTCCTTTTAACACTTCACATAACTGTTGGTGCAGGCGCCGCCTGACACGGTCCAACTGGTGCCGTTAGTTGAATCCCATGTGGGTGTTAATACGTAGGTATCGCTGGAGGTAAATCCGCCTGAGTTTCTTGGTGTGGCGGTAATAACGCCGTCACTGATGGTGATGGTAGAGATATAGCCTGGGCCGGAAGTAATATTAGCAGGTATGCCTTCAGCGCCGCCGTCGCAACTGGTAGCTGTGCCCGCATTTTGCTCAAGGCATTCAGCGACAGGTGACTTATATTTATCGGCGAAAGACACCAATTCACTCATGCGTGATTTGGCAAGATAGCTCATATACGCCGGTATACCCGCAGCGCATAGTATGGCAACAATGGCTATAGCGACCAGTAATTCAATTAAGCTGAATCCAGATGGTTGATCGCGGAAGATGCGCATATGAATATCCTTGTATGGGCTAACTGCTTAATAGTATGTCAGAAATTAAACTACTGGTCTATAACCTGGGCTGCCTAGCATATAAGCAGAATTAATGAAAGACAGGGGCGCTGGTTAATTGGCCAATAGTTCTTTATTACTAGGCTTTTGATTGTATAATAACGAACACTGCAGTCGCGAGTGACTGTTCAAGATAGGTTAATAATTGTTGAGGATAAAAAATGTCAAGACTGAGTCATGTTGAAAAAGTAGTTATCATAGCTAAAGCAGCGAGTGGCAGTTTTCGCCCGTATAGTGTTCAAGCGCGTGACCTTATGGCTGAGATAGAGCGTCGCGATGATATAGTGCATGCCTTTACTTATGGTGCGCATCAAGCTCAACAACCTCATGCTATGGCGTATAATCGCCAATTTAATAGCCTCAAGCCAGGCCAGACAGTTTCGTTACCAGGTTTTGGCATGAGTCCAACTGGGCAGGCGGCGATTTTAAAAGCGCTGTTGAATATTGTCAGCAAAGAGAAGCCTGAGCTATTGGCTCGTATTCGATTGGTTCCAATGATTATGCAAAAAAAATACTGTTGTTTTTTTGCTGGTGCTGTACCAAAACCAGGTCAAGAATCTACCGATCGTGCACAAGTACTTGAGCGTGATATTAGAGAGTTATTAGAATCTGGGCCAAATGTGGTGATTCGTGGTTTAGCGAATGAAACTACCCCAGCTGAAAAACTCGCTCAGATTGGCGGTGGTGATACTAGCAAAGATAAAAATGCAGTACCACACGCTAACAAAATGCATGAAGTGTTAGTGCGTGCTAATCAACCAGGTTTCTTGGAGAGAGGTCCATCGGCCTCTGTAAGTGGCCCATTGCTTACGCCCAGCAAGTAAAAAAAGCTTACAGACATATAAAAAAGCCAGGCTTTATGTCTGGCTTTTTTGTATTCTTTGAGTTGTCATCCCGGACTTGATCCGGGATCCAGGGGTAATATTATCTGGACCCCGGATCGAGTCCGGGGTGACAAAGACTGGTCCGGGGTGACATCAGTTGTTCAAGTTTTAATTGCTGTCCAGTAAATGTATAATACTGTGCAGATATTGTGGGAGCGAATATGAGAGACAGTACAGAGCCGCGTGAACCTAGCGGGCCACGCGTTATTTCGGCGTATATGCCTTATCAACAATTTATTTGGGCTTACTCGGCAGAGTCTCAAGCAGATATGTGGATACAGCGGCTATCAACTATTATCGTAGACAATCCATGGGCGGTAACCGTCGCGGTGGTGATACCAGGCACTACCGAACAAGCGCGTGAAATGCAGTCGAACTTTAATGCGAGCTTTGGTGAAAGGCAAAGAAACTTCGCTGTTGAGTGGGGAACATTCAAAGTGAATGAGCAGACAGATGCTGTGATTGCACTGATGCAAAAATTAGAAGAAGCGCAAACTTATATTATCGAGCATAGCGACCCTTGCATAAGTTGCGAAGCGAAGCGACGCTTTGATCGTATGCAGCGGCGAGTGAATTTATTGGAACGTTTAAAAATTATAGTGATGCCGATTGTGGCTCCCTACAGCGGTTGGGGGGCTTTCGCAAGTTCAGCTATGCAAGCAGCGACGATGGGTGATCTTACGGCAGTGCAGCTAGCATTAGGTCATGTGGTTGAGCACGAGCGTGGTATTTTGGTACCGATTGTAGATGAAGGCAGCGCAGAAGATGACGCGGTGGATCGCATTGGGCGCTTGGGTGGTGATTCTGTCGAAGCTATTGAAGGGGTGTCCTGTATGTTAACCATTGCACGCACTACGTTGTCTGTATTTGCTGGTAAATTTGGCCATAGCACGCAGGCGTTTGAGGATTTACCCGCGTGGGAAGTGCCAACTCATGCGCCGTGAAGTCAAATATAGAATTAATGTAATAGCCATGGCGCATCGGCGCTGTCGGGATTTTTCTGAAACAGGGCGTTATGGTAAATGGGTTGAAGCGTTGTTGAAGTGTGAAGATATTACGACGATGCAGGCAGAAGTGAATCGGCAATTAGCTTATTACGATGGTTGGATAACGGGTGTGTGGTATCGCAAGTCGTCTTCCTACTATTATTTATTAGAGCAAACCGAACGCGATATACATGATGAGCTGGCTTATCAAAGGCGTCAACAACAATTGCAGTCTGACCTTCTGAGTGTGAAGCAAGCTGAATTATTGGTTGAGTTTTATTGTGAACATTGGGATGGTTTCTCTTATGGTATGACCGAGTTAGCGCCACAATACTTTAATGCATTATTTATGCCGAGCAGCCGATTAACGCGACGTTATCATTTAAGTTATATTGCAGAGCAGTTATTTAAAGTGATAAAGCAGTCGAATAATATTGTAAAGCCCGCCTTAAAAGCTTGCATTGCCAACTACCTTTACATACTTCCAATAGATAAATTGGGTGAGGCGGTGGCGACTGAGTTGTATAGCGATTCAGCATTAGAAAAGTTATTTGATCGGGTGAGAGGGGAGTTAAATGCAGGCTTGTCCATGTCGCAGCGAATGAGCTATTTTGCTATTTTAAAAAAGATTAACGGTGAGGAGTTGTCGCATCATCTTGAGCTGCGTAGAGCGCTTTTAGGTGTGCGTTTGTTTTTGCGCTCTGAGCTTGACTTATTGGCTGATAAAGATAGAGCGCTGATTGTCAAATGGCAACAAAAAAGTGATGATTTTTTACGCGTGTTAGATATGAAAGTGCATGCTTATAATATTGGTTTAACGCAAGGTATTGCTTATGCGGAGCAATATGATCTTGGTATAAATGGTGGCCTGTCTTCTTGGAGTGCTCGGCACAGAATTGTTGATATTTTTTCTGCTTATATTGATAGCTTGAGTGAAGATCACTCGGATAAGTCATCTTTGGTAAATATATTGCATCAGATGAATAGAGATGCTGATGATGTCCCCGAGTCAGTGCCTCATATGCCGGCGTTAACACCTGGGCGTGTTTTCTCGTTGCAGAGTGGCTGGGAGAAGCATGCCATATCTATTACTCTGTGCTGTATCGAAGGGGTAACGTATTTAGCTATCGCTAATAAAGGGGATGGCATTGATGATGATCCAGGTATTCATATCTATAAAGTGCGTCGCCCGGAGGCATTGTCACAGCAGGTTATAATTGCAAAGCTTCATTGCAATACAGAAAATAAAGCTTATATGTTGGATAGAGCAAAGGATGGGAGAGGTATAGGCAAGGATTTGCAGCTTGAGCATTTGGTTTATATGCCGCAAAGCTTTCAGCGTGGCCCGCGCTGTGCGCTCATCTCAATCAATAAAGAAATACAGTGTCGTATGGTATTTGGAGAGGCGGTTGCGATAGCTAAGCAGAACAAAGCAGCAGGAAGGTCGCCTGCATTAACAGCGGATGATTTTACTGCGGCCTATGATAAGGTGAAGCCCGATTATAAACAATTCCGTGCGTTTTCGCGTGCATATTCAGTGGGTAAAGTAGAGCCTTTAATGCGGGTTAATGAGATGCACATCGAACCTGGTTTGGGGCGTAATTTAGTACGGCGTGCCAATGATAAGTTAATGCGTGATACGGAAAGATATGCGCAGCGAAAATATGGGCAAGGTTCGTTGAGTGAGGCGCAACGTGATGCACTATTGAGTTTGGTGGCGCGCCGACAGCGTTGGAACGCATCACTGCTGGCGCCAAAGCCTACTGATCTTGAGGGATTATGTCATTCTCCCGCGACCCCTTGTCATTCCCGCGAAAGCGGGGAGCCAGGTGTTGATGTTATGGGTCCCGGATCGGGTCCGGGATGACAAACACTTAGTCCGGGATGACAAATTATCCGTGTTTGGCGCTGTATTTTTGGTGGTATTCTTCGGCAGGGTAAAACACACTGGCTTCGGTGATCTCCGTCACAATGGGTTTGTCGAATTGTCCTGATGTATCTATTTGTTGCTTACTGATTTCAGCTGTTTGGCGTTGATTATCATCATGGTAAAAAATGGCGGAGCGATATTGAGAGCCCACATCAGGACCTTGGCGGTTTAAGGTGGTGGGCGTATGGCATTGCCAAAAATGATCGAGCAACTGTTGGTATGAAATAACGCTAGGATCAAAAATAATTTCGATGCATTCGGCGTGAGCGGTATCACCACGACATACATCATTGTAGCTGGGGTTTTCAGTATGACCACCGCTATAACCAACGGTGGTCTGTTTGATGCCGTCGAGTTTGTCAAAACCGGCTTGCACGCCCCAAAAACAACCGGCAGCAAAGGTGGCGATTTCTGGCATGAGTGTTCTCCGAGAAAGTTAGTTATAGGCTATGGGCATAGGCGTGTGTAGGTAAAGTCAGAGTAGGTGCTCAAGGCCATAGACAAGGTGGTCTAACTGCATCACTTTATTGCAGGCTAATATAACACCTGGCATCGCCGCTTTGCGGTCACTGCAATCGTGAGTGATGGTGAGTGTCTCACCGAGACTGCCAAATACAACACTTTGATGAGTAAATAAGCCTTGTAAGCGTACCGAATGAATGGGCACCCCATGCTGGTTGTCACCGCGGGCACGATCTTCCATATAAGGTTGCTCAAAGTTAGGGTTGGCTTCATGCATCATTTCGGCAGTGCGCGTTGCTGTGCCGGATGGAGCGTCTTGCTTATGTGGGTGATGCATCTCAATGATTTCGGCGTATTGATAATATGGTGCGACTTGTTGCGCTAGTTTCATCATTAATACGGCACCTAAAGCAAAATTTGGTGCCACAACGCCGCCAATGTTTTTAGCTTTGCACAGTTCAGTTAACTCGGCTACGGTTTGTTCTGTTAGGCCGGATGTGCCAATAATAGGCCGTGCGCCGTGTTTGATGATGGTCTTGGCATTGTCGAATGCGCAGTCAGCTACAGTAAAGTCCACGACAGCATCCGCTTTGGTCACGTCGATCATTTGACCGAGGTTGTCATCATGGTCAGCAGTGCCAACCAAGGTTAATCCATCTGCTTGTTCGATAGCTTCAACGGAGTAGGTGCCCATTTTGCCTTTGGCGCCGTTGACGATTACTTTGGTTGACATGATACCTCCTTATTATATGGATCCCGGCTCGTTGGCCGGGATGACACTTCCTGTCATCTGGATTCCGGCTCGTTGGCCGGGATGACAGAGTTGTCTATGCTAAATACTGCGCACTTACGAAATCCCAGTTAACGAGATTCCAAAAGTTTTCGACGTATTTTGGTCGAGCATTGCGTGTATCTATATAATAAGCGTGCTCCCATACATCGCAAGTCATCAAGGGTGTTTTGTCTTCTGTCATAGGGTTGCCAGCATTAGGACATGAGACAATTTCCATCTTGCCTTGCTTGTCTTTAACTAACCAAACCCAGCCAGAGCCAAACAAACCTGCACAGGCGGCACTGAATTGCTCTTTGAAATCTTCAAAAGTTTCAAATGTGTTATTAATAGCATCGCCTAATTTTCCTGTTGGTGCGCCACCACCATTGGGTGTCATGCAATGCCAATAAAAAGTGTGGTTCCAGATTTGTGCTGCATTATTAAAGATGCCGCCGTCTGAATTGCAGACGATATCTTCTAGCGAACTATCTTCAAATTCTGTGCCAGGGATCATGCCGTTTAATTTATCAACGTAAGCTTTGTGGTGTTTACCGTAATGGTATTCAAGTGTTTCTTTTGAAATATTCGGCTCAAGCGCGTTCATTTCATAGGGTAGTGGGGGCAGTTCAAATGCCATAAGTTCCTCCTTACGCGGGACTGTTTGTGTGCCCAGACATTAACTCATTTTAATGAGATTGACAATGCGGCTGGATTTGCCACAATAGCGGACTGTTTTACTCACATATTATATTGGAGAAGATAATGGCAGTTTTAGTAGGCCGCGAGGCGCCTGATTTTACCGTTTCAGCCGTATTGGGAAATGGTGAAATTGTAGACAATTTTAATTTATACAATGCTATCGATGGTAAATATGGTCTGGTGTTCTTTTATCCGCTAGATTTCACTTTTGTTTGCCCGTCTGAATTAATCGCATTGGATCATCGTATGGATGAGTTTAAATCACGCAATGTTGAAGTGGTGGCTGTGTCGATTGATTCTCAGTTTACCCATAACGCATGGCGTAATACATCCGTTGATGACGGTGGTATTGGTCCAGTGAAATACACCATGGCTGCTGATATCAATCATGGCATTTGTCGTAGCTACGGTGTTGAGCATCCACAAGCAGGTGTTGCACTGCGTGGCGCTTTCTTGATCGATCGTGAAAAAAATATCAGAGCGCAAATCGTTAATGATCTGCCTTTAGGTCGTAATATGGGTGAAATTCTGCGTTTAGTTGATGCACTGCAATTCACTGAAGAGCATGGCGAAGTATGCCCAGCTAACTGGAATAAAGGTGATAAAGGTATGCAAGCCTCGCCTGATGGTGTTAAGGAATATTTATCCAATAACGCTGAACAGCTTTAATAGATCAAAACCTATACAGAAAGCCTCGTTTTATACGGGGCTTTTTTTCGTAACGCACATCCCGATATTCCCGTGCTGTTTTTTTGACATCTCCTGGTATACAATGCGCCCTTTTTTGAAGCATACAAATATGCAAATGGAGAAGTAAATAATGAAATTGAAAGCATTGATTGCGACCGCTGTTGGCGCAAGTGTTGCAGGTATAGCCTTTGCTGGCGGTGCCGATCATCACAAGGCGCTCCCACCAGTTAACCCAATGATGGCAGGTGTGGTGCAAGGTAACTCAGTATGGCCATCGCATATGATGAAATTCTTTAAAGGTCGTTTGATTGTTGGCGGTATGGCTAATTTAGACGCTTATTGGGCGAACAATACTAACTATACGTTGGTGCCGCAGTTTTCAACTAATATCGGTGCTGGTGGTAACTCAAGTGCGATTTACTTGAATAACGCTAACGTATTTGTTGGTGGTGACTGGGGTTTTGCGCATGGTCGCTTAAACTTAGGTTATTTTGATCGCCGTAATGTGACCACACCTATTGCAAACACAGTTAGTGGCCTGAATAACTTCACACTGGATGAAGGTTATATCAGTTTATATGATTCACGTTCATTACCTTTGTATTTAAAAGCGGGTAAATTCTACGATACCGTTGGTAGTTATAATCCTTACCAATTGATTCCTGACTTAACTAACTTGTTTACACAAATGGGTGCGACAGGTATTGAAGTCGGTGGTGTATTGCCTGTTGGTATTTATGCTAATGTGACTGGTTTCTCTAATAGCAGCACAGCGTTTAATACAGTTCTGCCAACTAATAACAGCCATATTGATAACTTAAGTGCAAAGGTTGGTTACGCGGCGACTAAGCGTGGTGTGCATTGGGGTGCGGATCTTGGTTATATCTCAAACATGTCGGGCCTGACATATTTGAACTCCAATGATTTCACAACCAATATTGTTGGTGGTGTTCCTACTTATAGCGCCAACCCTTCGATTGTTGCGGCAGATGGTTTTGTAAAAGTCGAAGACTTTGATTTCCTTGCTAAGTATGCTCGCGTCAATGGTGACAACTTGCTGATTACTAACCCGCAAGATACTACGAATAACTTTTCGTTGAATAACCCATGGGCGTTAGTGTTGGGTGGCGGATTTAGTTTCCACACTGTAAATCATCCATCACGTGTTGGTCTCGGTTATCAAATGACACGTCATGCGGACTATTTGTTTGTGCCAAAAAACCGTTACATGGCGGATTATAATGTTGGCTTAAATAAATACGTGAGTTTCCAAGTGGCTTATTACTATGATCAAAACTACGGCTATGTGGCACCTAGTGCTGCGCGTATAGCTGCTGGTGATAGAAATTATGCTGCTACCATGGTTACCAACAATAATACCGTTGCTGCGCGTTTATCAGTGGCATTTTAGGCTTTACAGTCTGGGGAGGCGGCATGTCTGTCTTCCCAGGATTTTCTGCGTTAAATCAATCTCATAGAAACCCCAAGCTATCATTATGATGAATAGCATATTGCTATTAGTATTCGTCCTTCTGATTTGTTAATGAAGGCTTAAGCTTCGTTCGATATACTGGCCTTCACTACGTTAAGTAGTGATATGTGTGATGTGTCCTCTCTATAGTGCAGCGCTTCTTAGTGCTAATGTCTTAGTACAGGTTCATCAAAATTACATACAGGTTTGTTGTGAGTTAGCTATAAGCTAGTGCGAATTTTTATGTGTTTTTTTTGAATTTGAGAGAGGGTGTAAACGATGAGTGATTGTGATAAAGGTGGTGAAAAGGTGCAGCAGTTTAATAATGGCCAGCATTGGGAGCGATTTGGTTTTAGCAGCGGATTCGCTGAAGAGAAAAAGCATAGTCTAGATAAAAAAGATTATGGCTATGAATTTGGTTTATCAATTAATTTATATCGGGATGCCGAAAATTTCACTGAAGTTGCGGCACCTGGTGATGATGATTTTATTGATTACCGTAAGGCCATTGTAGATTACCTATTATGTGATGAGTTAGATAAGGCAGATGATGCCCAGCTAAAGCTAAAAAATGGACATGATATTTTTACGTCTTTTTCACACTTGGATCTCACTTCAAAAGGTTATTATGGTGAGGCCTTTGCTCGTAAGCAAAATAATCGCCGTAAGCACTCTGGACAGATTTTTATACTATTACGCCCTAAGGTGTCGGTTGAAAAATTACGTACATTTGTTGACGGGTTACAGCAACATTTGCAACAGTTAGGTATTACGCGTGCGCCGGAATGCTTGGATACCGAATTTGCAGTTGCTGGTGCACCTAATATCAGTATGCAATTGGTTTCAGGTCATGGGGAGCCTTTACAAATTCACGAAATAAAGAATGCAAATATAATGGATGCTATGCAGAAATTAGTTAAAGATTCTAATATGTATGCCTTAATGGCCGAAGCCGGTAGTGGAAAGGCGCGTGAACAAGAATTTGATGCTACGCATGAATTATTGTTTTATAGTTTTCAACAATTACAAGGTAAAAGAAAGCCAACGGCTAAACAGCTTGCATGGTGTCAATCATGTCAGGCGATGGTGATGGCTTGTAGGCATCTACAGCAACAGCCAGAGCATTTCGGCGATAAGCATGCAGAATTGCCGTTTGAAGAGATAAAAATTATTGATGTGCTAGGAGAGCTTTTTAAGCGAGCCTATAAGCGTAATCAGCGTGGTGATGAAGAAATTCAACCATTACTGGAGGCGGTAGTTGCTCAGATGCCAATGTTGTCGTCATTTGGGTCTTTTATGTCTTCCCGTGAAGAGGAGTATTTAGATTTATTATGCAGTAAGTCAGCAGTTACAGCTCACTCTCAGGAGGGTGGCTATGATGAGGATTCGTATGAAATGCTGCAGGCTATATCGCGCGATTTAGTGGTGGATTAGCACTAGGAAGGCATAGCCAAGGATGGTGTTTCATTAATGATTTTGCAAAATAGTTCAGCCGTGCGCTCGGCATCATACAATGCAGAGTGCGCTTCATTTTTGTCAAAGGGGATTTCAGCCACTTCCAATGCTTTGGCTAAAACCGTTTTACCATAACGCAGTGCCGATAAGGTGGCTGTATCAAAACAGGTAAAACGATGGAAGGGGCTTTCTTTAATGTTGCAGCGCATGGCAGCTTGATTCAAGAAGCTTAAATCAAAATGTGCATTATGACCGACCAATACCGCGCGACGACACCCGGCTTTTTTAACATGGGTAGCAACCATTTGATAAAACTCTTGCATTACATCTGGCTCATCTTTAGCTAATCGAAAAGGATGGTAGGGGTCGATGCCGTGAATTTCCATGGCCTCATCGTGTAAGCAAGCGCCTTCGAATGGCAGCACATGGTATGTGTCGGTGCTAATGGGTGAGATAAGACCCAGTGTATCCATTTTTAAAAATACCGCTGCAATTTCTAATACCGCATCGGTTTGTGGGTTGACGCCCCCCGTTTCAATATCGACTACCACGGGCAAGTAACCATGAAAGCGTTGGTTTATTTGCGGTGGATTAACGGGTTGGTCTGTCATGCTTGTATCTGCCATTGTAAAGTTTTGCCTGCATAAAATGGTGTAATCGTTTCGTTATTATAGGGTAAAGATTCGGGTACTTTCCATGGCTTATTTTCTAAGATGATCTGACTTGAGTTATCAGCCAGTTGATAGAAGCGCGGGCCATTAAGGCTAGCAAAGCCTTCAAGTTTATCGAGCGCATTATGGCGATCAAATACTTCAGCATATAATTCTAATGCGCAAGGAGCGCTATATATTCCAGCGCAGCCACAAGCGGTATGTTTTTGACTTTTAGCGTGAGGGGCGCTGTCGGTACCTAAAAAGAATCGGGGGTGGCCGGATATTGCTGCTTCAATTAGCGCGTGCTGGTCTTGTGCGGTTTTGAGTATTGGTAAGCAATAATAGTCAGGGCGGATGCCACCCATCAACATATCATTGCGATTTAGCAATAAATGGTGCGGTGTAACAGTAGCGGCAACTTTATCGCCGGCTTGTTTCACAAACTCCACTGCCTGACGGGTAGAGACGTGTTCTACCACGACACGTAAGTCCGGGAAGGTATTGAGTACCCAGCCGAGTTCGTGTTCTAAGAAGTGTGCTTCACGATCGAAGATGTCAACGTGACTATCAATGGATTCACCATGTATCAATAGTGGAATATTGAGCTGTTGCATGATGGTGAGCTGTTCGCGCAAGTTTTGAATTGAAGCGGCGCCTGCATTAGAGTGCGTTGTGGCGCCAGCTGGATAGTATTTACAGGCTGTCATGTAATCGATGGCATGCATAGCATGTAAGCTTTCAGCAGTGACGCTATTATTTAAGAATAAGGTCATCAGTGGCTTAAAGTCACTATTTGTAGGCTGATGCTCTGTGATGCGCTGATAGTACGCCTGCGCTTGTTCGATGTTAGTGATAGGCGGTACCAAGTTAGGCATAACGATAGTGCGAGAAAAAATACGCGCTTGGTCTGGCACAGTGCGTTGTAATGGTGTACCATCACGCAGATGACAGTGCCAGTCGTCCGGTTTGATGAGAGTGAGTGTTTTCATAATTTTTTGTCACTTGTGAGATTACGGGTATTGTAACAGAGCTGACGCATGCATTATACTCGGACGCTTAAAATTATAAGTGGAATGGATTCACGTCTTGCTAGCCCTATGGGTAACTACGGTAATGGATAGATCGTAACACTCAGATGTATTGAGGAGAAAAACTTGAAATTATCGTTGAAGGCAGCCGCTGCTTTGGCAGTGACTGTGGGTGCGACGACTGCTGCTGCGCAGGGTTTGGCGGCAAGCAGTATGAGTGAGGCGCAGTTAGCAACAGAGCTGCAAAAAGTAAGCGCGCAAACAGCGGCATTGCAAAAACAGGTGAGATCACTGAGAGCGCAGCTCCAGCATGTGAAAAAAGGCCATAAGGCGGTTTCGCACCCTGTGTCTAAGAGCCAAGCCAATGTTTCCAAAAAATCTGATAAGCATGCTGAGAAACATTCAGGTCTATTGGAGTACATGAACGGTGTCACCGTATCGACTTCGCCGATTTTAGGTCTGCGCAGTAAGTACGATGCATCAGATCTGATTACCAATCTGCCAACCATGAATGAAGATTTGCGCTTATTAAGCCAACGCGCGCATTTAGAAAATATCGCTCAACAGCATGGCTTTACCTATGCAGAGAAGCCATTTTTAATTCTCAGTGGTCGTGTTGAGGGACAAGCCATTATGGGTGGTAACTTCGACGGCTCACCTGGCAGTGATATTGATTTAAGTGCAGCCGAGTTGGATATCGAACCAATCGTATCACGTTATGCCGCTGGCTTTATGTCGATGCTGTATGATGGTTCGCCACCGATTACCGGTTTTAGAGAGCGTGTTAGTAATTCACGTATCTTCTTGCGTCGTGGCTTTTTAACCATCGGTGATTTAAATGCGTTCCCGCTGTACTTTACTATCGGTCAAATGTATATGCCGTTTGGGCGTTACTCAAGTGCGATGGTAACAGCGCCAATGACATTGTCGATTGGTCGTTCATTGCAGCGTGCCGCTTTATTGGGCTTCGACAAGGCTGGTTTTTATTCAGAAGCGTATGGCTTCCGTGGCGATACACGTATCAGTGGCAATAGCACTATTAATGAAGGTGGTTTCAACATGGGTGTTAAGCGCCCTTACGCGCGTGGAACTTATGACATTGGTGCCGGTATTATCTCGAACTTAGGTGATTCCAGTGGTATGCAGCAAACTGGTTTCGGTAATCCTAATGCGTATCAAGGTTTTGGTGTGAGCTCATCAGCTGAACGTTTGGATCATCGTGTGCCAGCCGTGAATGGCCATATCGAGTTAGGTGTAAATAACTGGAACTTGTTAGCAGAATACGTCGGTGCAACACGTCGCTTTAGTACCGGTGATTTGACGTATAACGGTTTGGGTGCCTCGCCAAAAGCTATGCATTATGAGTTGATCTACAATTTCCCGATTGCCGGTAAGCCAAGCAACATGGGCATTATGTATGGCGAGTCATGGCAAGCACTCGGGTTAAATCTACCGAAGAAAAGTTATGCGATCTCCTTCAATACGTCGCTGTGGAAAGATACTTTGCAGGCTATTGAATATCGTCATGACATTAACTACGCCCAAAACGATACTTCATTTGGACGTAATGCAAGTGCAGGTGGATATGCGACGCAGAGTGTGTACCTGGGTGGTAGGCATTCTCGAAACCTAGTAACCGCGCAAATTGGTGTCTACTTCTAAGATTGCCCGCTAGCGGGCAATCTTGAACGTTTAGCACTACTTAAAAATGCTCATGTATTACTTATACGCTGCGCATTTTTTCGTAGCACTAAACGTCCAACCTTGCCTTGCTATTGAGCCATCTTATTAATTGAGAGATGGTGGGCAATTACTTTGTCATCCCGGAAAACGACGTAGTCGTTTATCCGGGATCCAGGTATTTCTCAGCAACTAAGGTGCACAGCGTATCTGTTTTACTTCATGGCTCAGACACCCTATACACCTTATTGCTGATGCCATCATCTCGGCTCTTCGCCCTGGATCCATATAACCTCCGACTGCCCTGAGGAGACCGCGAAGCGGTCGTCTCGAAGGACATTCTGGCAGGGCAATCTAAATTTACTCAGCTACCCTTCGAGACGGTCACTGCGTGCCCCCTCAGGGTGAGTGGTAATTAAAGGCTGGGGAATGTAGTGCGTCTATTCGGTTAGCTTACGCAGCAACTTCAGGTACTCACCTTCCTTGGGCGCGCTGCCAGTTTGCTGAGCTTGCCATAATGTGGCGGCGAGAATGGTCATCATGCTGTGCTCAGCATCATGTGAGTTACTGGTTTTGCTAGCAAGAGTTTTGTAAATATCCAAAATACCTTTAGGTCGATCGGTAGTGATTTGCTCCATTAAGCTGGCATGTAATGCCATATGGAAAAATGGATTGGTGCTCGCTTCCATGGGTTCGTAATCATGTTCAAGGTAAGTTTTTGGGTCTTTCAAAATGTAGTGATACTCTGGATGTTGCACGATAATGTCAGACAGTTGTTGTTCGAGTGCTGACAGTGGGTCACCTTCATGTTTTTTGTCGAACGCGTCAAAAAAATGTTGTCTCATCTTGAGGCGCTCTTCTTTGGCTTCTTTATTCATCTTTTTTTTCATAGCCTTTATTATAGTGTTTATTCAGCTTTATGCTTGTATTCACACAGGTCAGCGATAAGGCATTCATTACACTTAGGTTTTCGCGCTACGCAAATATAGCGACCATGCAGTATTAGCCAGTGATGAGCGTCGACTAAAAACTCTTTTGGGATCGTGCGAAGAAACTTCTTTTCGACTTCCAGGGGGGTTTTACCTGGCGCTAAACCAATGCGATTGCCTAAGCGAAATAAGTGAGTATCGACAGCGATGGTGGGTTGACCAAATGCCGTGTTTAAAATCACATTCGCTGTCTTACGACCGACGCCCGGCAGGCTTTCTAGGTCGGCACGCTGATCGGGTACTTGGCTGTTATATTTATTCATTAATAAGCGGCATGTAGCCATTACATTTTTAGCTTTGCTGTTATACAGGCCAATGGTTTTTATCGCTTGCTTTAATTTGGCTTCGCCCAGTTTTAATATCGCTTCAGGGGTGTTGGCTTTTTTAAATAATATCTTAGTGGCTTTATTAACACTGATATCCGTTGCTTGTGCGGATAGCATGACAGCAATGAGTAGCTCAAACGTAGAGCCGTATTCCAATTCGGTAGTGGGGTGAGGATTGGCTTTGCGCCATCGTTCAAAAATCTGTTGTCGCTTATCCTTATTCACTTTTTATTGCTCACCCGCGTTAAGGCGGCTTTGATGGCCAGTTGCCTTGCGCTAATGGTTTGTTGACGATCACCTTGTGTGTTCATTACGGCTTTGCGATGTTTCTGTTTACGCTCCGTCTGAATTCGTTGTAAACGTGTTTCGCGTGCGTCAAATCGCACCTTATTGTTTTGGTGATTGGTTGTTCGCTGTGCTGGTGTTGGTTCTGCTAACGCAACCATATCAATGCAATCAACTGGACAGGCAGGAATGCATAACTCACAGCCATTACAGTCCTTATTAACTACTGTATGCATTGCTTTTGATTTGCCAATAATGGCATCTACAGGACACACTTGAATGCACTTGGTGCAGCCTATGCATTCGTGTTCGCGAATCACCGCTAATTTTATCGGTTTATAATTTTGTTCAACCTGTGCCTTATAGGGTGTGGCGTCTTTATCAAACAGTGTTGCCAAATCAATCAGTGTTTGCAGGCCGCCTGGTGCACAACGATCAATATCGGTTTCGCCGTTTAGCATTGCTTCAGCATAAGGCTTGCATCCTGCATAGTCGCAATCACCACATTGTGTTTGTGGTAAAGCGGCTTCAATGCTTTCGGTAGACAGGCATGATAAGCGATCCGTGGTGTTAAAAGGTCTCTCATCATCGCGAGCGTTGCTGCTCGTCATTGCGAGCAGCGAAGCGGCGCGGTAATCTTCGGTCTTAAGCGTTTTCATCGACGGTGCTGCCCATGAGTCGCTCAATCGCTTCTGGATCAATGCGCTGCATTAATGGTTTGAATTTATTTATTTTATGGTTCAATAAAGCCGTATCCAGGTTGTCCCATTTGAGCGGTTCAATATTCAGGAACACCTCACTTTTTTCTGCCATCGTTGGTAGAATTGGTTTTAAATAAATCATTAAAATACGGAACGCATTAATCGCCTGGCTGCATATGAGTTGCACCTCATCCATCTTGCCTTCTTCTTTGGCGAGCGCCCAAGGTTTATGTTGATCGATATACTGATTAATTAAATCAGCCAAATGCATAATCTCACGTACGGCTTTGCTGAATTCTAATTTTTCATAGGCTTCAGCAATGGATTCACCGGCATCGACTAAGGTTTGTTGTAATTCAGGGTTGTGTAAGGTGTCACTCAATTGAGCGTCGAATTTTTTATAAATAAAGCCCGCGCTGCGACTGGCGATATTGACTACCTTGCCAACCAGGTCTGAATTAACGCGTAACATAAAATCTTGCATGTTAAGGTCAATGTCTTCAACGTGCGGACTGAGTTTGGCGGCAAAATAATAGCGCAGATATTCTGGATCCAGATGTTCGAGATATTGTTGCGCAGAGATAAATGTGCCACGCGATTTTGACATCTTCTCACCGTTAATGGTTAAGAAACCATGCACATTAATGGCTGTTGGTGTGCGAAAGCCCGCACCTTCTAGCATGGCAGGCCAAAACAATGAATGGAAATACACAATGTCTTTACCAATGAAATGATACAGCTCAGCATCGCTGTCTTTATGCCAGTAACGATCGAAATCAAGATCATCACGTTTATCGCAAAGGTTTTTTAAGCTCGCCATATAGCCGATGGGCGCATCGAGCCAAACATAAAAGTATTTACCCGGCGCGTCAGGGATTTCAAAGCCGAAGTAAGGTTCATCGCGTGAGATGTCCCATTGTTGTAGTCCAGCTTCAAACCATTCTTTTAATTTGTTTGCAACCGATGATTGCAAATGGCCGCCATCAATATAGGCTTTTAAAAACTCTTCGTACTTATCTAATTTAAAGAAATAATGCAGTGATTGTTTTTCAATCGGTGTCGCACCTGATAAGGCTGATTTGGCATTTTTTAATTCGGTTGGAGCATAGGTGGCTCCGCATACTTCACAGCTATCGCCATATTGGTCTTCTGCGTTACAGCGTGGGCAGGTGCCTTTAATAAAGCGGTCAGGCAAAAACATGTTTTTTTCGGGGTCAAATGCTTGAGAAATTTCACGCTGATCGATGTCGTCATTGGCTTGCAGGGCTTTGTAAATCTCTGTGGCCAGTTGTTTGTTTTCTTCTGAATGCGTGGTGTAGTAATTGTCGAAGCTAATTGAAAACGCATTAAAGTGTTCTGCATGTTGGCGTTGAATATCTTCAATTAACGCCTCTGGTGTAATGCCTTGCTTTTGTGCGGATAGCATAATTGGTGTGCCATGCGCATCGTTGCCAGAAAGATACAGAACATTGTGCCCACGCATGCGTTGGAAGCGTGCCCAAACATCTGCTTGAATCGATTCTAATAGGTGGCCTAAGTGCAGTGGGCCGTTGGCATATAATAATGCCATGGTCAGTAATATATCGCGTTGCTTTGTCATTTTATTATTTCAACACTTCGTTAGTTTCCATTTAGGTGGGGTCAAGTCTTGACTCAAACAGCTAACCAATTGAATTTAATGCTATTTTTACAAGCTTTCATGGCTCAGCGTATTTCTTTATAATAATCAATGGGTTATCTGTTTTAGTCAAGACTTGACCCCCCTCTATTACAAGCGCAACACTATATCATAATTTGCCCTTTTCTATATAATGCACCTTTTATATATTCGGATTCCCTTATGTCAATATCATTCCAAGAGCAGCTAAAGCAGCTGATCGCCAAAGGCGTTAAAAGCCATCAAGTGCAGCCATCACTTAAGCCACTAAAAAATATCAAAAATATTATTGCTATTGCCTCAGGCAAAGGCGGTGTGGGCAAGTCCACGACGGCGGTAAATCTCGCCGTGTGTTTGCAACAAGCGGGTGCTAGCGTAGGGCTATTAGATGCTGATATCTATGGACCCAATCAGCCCATTATGTTGGGAGTCTCTGGCAAGCAACCTGTTGTACAAGATGGTAAGTTGCAGCCGCTCGAGCGTTATGGGTTATATACCATGTCGATGGGCTATTTGGTTGAAGAAAGCACGCCGATGGTGTGGCGCGGACCGATGGTGACTAAGGCGTTGCAGCAATTGCTGTTTGATACCATGTGGCCGGAATTGGATTTTTTGATTATTGATATGCCACCGGGTACCGGTGATGTGCAGTTGACGTTAGCTAGCAAGATACCGGTAGCTGCAGCAGTGGTGGTGACCACGCCGCAAGATGTGGCAGCCATGGATGCGCGTAAGGCGATCGAAATGTTCTGGAAGGTGGATGTGCCAGTGGCAGGTGTGGTTGAAAACATGAGTACGCATACCTGTTCACAATGCGGCCACCAAGAGGCTGTTTTTGGAGATGCCGCCGCTAAAGCATTAGCTGAAACCTGTGAGGTGCCACTGTTAGGTCAATTGCCATTGGCGATTGAGATACGTAAAAATGCTGATGCCGGCGAGCCTTTGGTTAAAAAAGATCCAGAAAGTGATGTGGCGAACGCTTATTCGCAAATTGCTTTCAATTTGGTGGATAATTTATCTAGGCAAGGCGTCGATTATTCCGTAAAATTCCCAAACATTGTTGTTGAGCCTAAGGAGTAAACATGGCAATTAAATCGGATAAGTGGATTCGACGCATGGCGTTGGAGCAAGGCATGGTTACCCCATTTGAGGCAGGGCAAGTGCGTCACGGGCCTAATGGCAAGATTGTATCTTATGGTACCTCGAGTTATGGCTACGATGTGCGTTGCGCCGATGAGTTTAAAGTGTTTACCAATATCAATTCAGCGATCGTGGATCCCAAGGATTTCGACGATTCGAGTTTCCTCGATTTAAAGGCCGATGTGTGCATTATACCGCCAAATTCATTTGTGTTGGCGCGTACTATTGAGCATTTCAAAATCCCTCGCAATGTATTAACTATTTGCGTTGGTAAGTCCACTTATGCACGTTGCGGCATTATTGTTAATGTCACACCTCTTGAGCCTGAGTGGGAAGGTCATGTGACTTTAGAGTTTTCAAATACCACTAATCTGCCTGCTAAGATCTATGCCAACGAAGGTGTTGCGCAAATGCTGTTCTTGGAGTCGGATGAGGTGTGTGAAACTTCATACGCCGATCGTGCTGGGAAATATCAGGGGCAAAGTGGCGTAACACTGCCTATCACGTAGTGTGCGGCAGGTTGTGAGCAAATCTTTATTTATCCATACGGCGCAATCGTTGGATGTGCCTCAGTTATATAGCAAAGAGCTTAGTCACTTAGCGCATGGGGATGAAAAAAGACTGCTAGCAGTGGTGGTGTATCAGCCCAATCAAACGATTACCAATGCTTACGATGTGGTTTGTCAGCTAACTGATGATGTTGAGCAGCTCGAAAACGGCTTGTCTAATAATGGGCAGGCTGCCAGCTTTGTATGTACCGACTTAAATAATTTATTACGTGTGATGGCGCAAAAGGCGGAGTATTTATATTGCGCCGAGGCGGGTCAGCAAATGGTAGGTGATAGCCTGTCAGGGTTATTGGCACCACTGCAGCAAGACCCTATGCTTGCTATAGCTATACCGCGCGAATACTCGGCGCAAAGTGCGCCAATACTCGAAGATCAAGTGTTATTTAATACTTTTAAACAAGCTGCTATGCCACACTTTTTGCGTGCTTATACTAATCGCATTAGTTGTTTGTTAGTAAAAAGCGCCGTGTTGTTAGACTATTATTGTCCCGAACCGTCTTTTCGAGAGGCGTGGTATTTATTCATAGCCAAAATTAATCGCAAAGGTTACAGCCTGGCATTGAGTAATTGTGTTTATCAAAAATCGATTATTCCTGCGCGTATTGAGACAGATGAGCTTGATGACGTGTTAAGCTTTTTAGCCTCTCAAGGTTTTCATGAGGCACCCCACTATAAAAGCAATGGCCAGCAACATTTAGAAGAGAGGCGCATACGTTTATTGCAAGCGGCATTGCAGCCAAATACTGAGTGTTTAATTGATTGCACTTGTATGCCCGCATTGTACAACGGTACCAGCAAGTTGATGCTTTCCTATCTTGATGGATTGCTGTGTGAGCATCTTGATTTTGCGCGTTACACCATTCTCATTAATAAAGAAGCGATGGACTTTTTTTCACTGGAAGAAAAATATCCGAGCATCTGTTTTGTTACTGAACTTAACGATTGTTATTTTAAAATAGGCTTACGTCTTAATCAGCCGTGGCGTGTCGATGAGTGCTATAGCTTAGCCAGCCATGCTTATTTTAATTACTATGTGATGTACGATACGATTACATATGATTGTTATTATTTGCGTACACAAGAAGTACGCCGCACATGGGAGTTTGCAGCCAATCATGCTGACGGTATTATTTCTATTAGCCAATTTACTCGCGATCATTTTAAGAGGCGTTTCCCAGCATATATGCTCACGGCGCCAGCACATCTAGTTGCTAGACCGTCGCTGTGCGTTAAGGATTATGTGACTAAATTCAAAAGAACTTTTTTTAAGAGAAAGCAATGTAAGCATATATTAGTGGTTGGTAATGATTCATCACACAAAAATCTTCACGAGATAGCGAGCATTTTCCCTGCGCGATTCCCGCAGCTGGAATTTAATATATTGGGCTTAGAGGGCAGCGCTCAAACCGAAAATATCAGTTATA
The DNA here is from genome assembly GCA_029210045.1 of Coxiellaceae bacterium. Taxonomy (GTDB): domain Bacteria; phylum Pseudomonadota; class Gammaproteobacteria; order Coxiellales; family Coxiellaceae; genus JARGNX01. Next base: position 47,899 of record JARGNX010000011.1, on the reverse strand, counting down.
TGCCGCCGACGGGAAAAATAGATAACGACACTGTAGAAGGTTTGTATGATTGGGCTGATATCGTTATTTACCCTTCGTCATTTGAAGGATTTGGTTTGCCGGTGATGCAAAGCTTGGCGCGTGGCAAGTGTGTTTTTGTGCGTAATTCAGTATTGAATGAGGAATGCTTGGCATTGTATAGCGGGCCTGGACGGGTTGTATTTTTTGATAGTTTTGAGCAATTGAATCAACGTTTAAATGCCTATATCAGCCGCATTCAACATAAGCAGGCCGCATTGCCATTCGAAAAAAGCTTTTCGTTTGGGCTCAGTACATATGACAATAAGGCGATGGTTCAGCTCGTGGTTGACTTCATTAATCAGCATAATAAGCTTGGTGATGGTCAGGCTTTTCGTCAGCGTATGGCTTTAGTTGCAGCGGATCAGCAGTGAAGAGTGTTTGGGGGTGTTGGTCGATTCTTGAGGTTTGGCTTTAATAGGCAGATGGGCAAAAGGGCATTGAGAGTTGTTTTAATCAATGGTGTTCG
>JARGNX010000011.1:0-47273 GCA_029210045.1 Coxiellaceae bacterium | reverse complement strand
AATCAATGGTGTTCGATTCTTGAGATTTAGCATTAATAGGCAGATGGGCAAAAGGGCATTGAGAGTTGTTTTAATCAATGGTGTTCGATTCTTGAGATTTAGCATTAATAGGCAGATGGGCAAAAGGACATAAAAAAGCCTGAGAGACTCAGGCTTATGGAGATGTGTAGTTTGGAGTTTATTCGTCTTCGTCTTCGGCATCTTTGATTGGATGCACGCCTCGGCTGGCATTAACGCGTTCGCGTAATTCTTTACCAGGTTTGAAGTGAGGTGTATATTTGGCTTCGGTATAGACTCTAGCACCAGTTTTTGGGTTATGAGCCTTGCGTGGTGGGCGATAGTGCAGTGAAAAGCTGCCGAATCCGCGGATCTCAATGCGTTCGTGGCTAATTAAAGCATCACTCATGCGCTCCAGGATGTGATTAACACTAAGCTCCACGTCCTTCATAGAGAGCATGTCCTGTTTTTCTGCTAATAATGCGATCAACTCTGATTTAACCATGGTTCCTGTCCTCTTTTGGCTACTGTGCTTTTTGAGCACCATTTAATCATCGAATAACCCAATGATAGCAGAGGATATGAAGATTTTTCCAGTTTAATCAAAAAGAAATAGCGATTTCACCTAAGGCGATACCCGAGACTACCTGGGGGTAGAGTTGGTGCTCCAGGACTTGCACCTTAGACTTTAAGTTATCGGCGTTATCATCCACTTCGATTGGGCACTTGAGCTGTGCTAATAGGGGTCCAGAGTCCAAATCTTCGGTGACAACGTGGATGCTGACACCATGTTCGGCGTCGCCGGCATCGAGTGCGCGTTGGTGGGTGTGTAGGCCTGGGTATTTGGGTAGCAGTGATGGGTGGATGTTAATAATGCGGTTAGGAAAGGCTTGGATAAAGCCGGGGGTGAGTTTACGCATAAAGCCGGCTAATACGATGAGGCTGGGCTTATATTGCTGGATGCGGTTGATTAGTTCTTGATCAAAGGAGGCGCGATTATCATATTCTGTATGATCAATAATATGGTGTGGTATACCGGCTTGTTCGGCGCGTTGTAGGCCATAGGCGTTGGGGCGGTTACTGATAACGGCGCTAATATGAAACGGCGCGCCGGCTTTTTCGGCATCGATTAGGGCTTGTAGGTTGCTGCCATTGCCGGAGATTAATACCACCACGTCAAAACTCATGAGTTAAATACCACGGCAGGGTTTTCATCGTGATGTTCGATAATGCTACCTAGTGCCCAGGCGTTTTCACCTTGGTCTTTACACAGTTGCAGGGTTGCATCGACTTGATCGGCTGGCACAACCAATACCATACCAACACCGCAGTTAAAGGTGCGATACATTTCATCGCGATCGATATTGCCTTGTTCGGCGAGCCATTGGAATATGGGCGGCCATGTCCAGCTGTTTTGATCGATCATCGCGCAGGTGTTGTTGGGTAATACGCGTGGTAAGTTACCTGGCAGCCCGCCACCGGTGATATGTGCCATGGCTTTAATATTGATATCTTGTAGTAGCGCTTGAATGGTTTTGGCGTAGATGCGTGTAGGTTGCATAACGAGGTCAGCCAAGCTTTGACCGCCAACATCAGCGTTGAGGTCTGCACCACAGGTTTCAATGACTTTACGAATTAATGAATAGCCATTGGAGTGTGCGCCACTGGAGCCAAGTGCAATCAGTTGATCGCCTGCTTGCACAGTGCTGCCGTCGATGATTTTAGTTTTTTCGGCCATGCCAACACAAAAGCCGGCGAGGTCGTAATCACCTTCTTTATACATGCCTGGCATCTCGGCGGTTTCACCACCGGTTAAGGCGCAACCTGATAGCTCGCAGCCTTTGCCGATACCGGCAATAATCGCTTTGGCTTGTTCAATATCAAGTTTGCCAGTGGCATAGTAATCGAGGAAATACAGCGGTTCGGCACCGCAGGTAATGATATCGTTAACGCACATCGCCACTAAATCAATACCAATGGTATCGTGTTTATTCAGTTCGATTGCTAATTTCAATTTAGTGCCAACGCCATCGGTACCACTAACTAATACCGGTTGTTTATAGCGATCGAGTGGCACTTCAAATAATGCGCCAAAGCCGCCAATACCGGTCAGTATTTCTTTACGTGTTGTACGTTTGGCGATTTGTTTGATGTCATCAACCAGTGCATCGGCTTTATCGATATCGACACCCGCATCTTGATAGGTCAGTTTGGTCATGTTGTGCTACTCACTACTCAATCCAGCCGGCATTGTAGCCGGTTGGTGAGGTAGGAGCAATTGGGTTTATTTGTCGAGTTTAATACTGGTAGGTGCTTTAGGGGTGGGGGGTGATGCGCTTGGGCCTGCACCTAGTCGCCCTGCCTGCTCTATACCGCGATCTGTGGTTTCTCTTAACCGAGCATCTTTTTCTTCTGGGGTTTCATTGCGTCTTTCGGCTGCTTCAGTATCTGCCTCTAGCGTTACTCCGCGAGAACTGCCGGAGGCAGCGCCGGCAGTGGCTGTTAAGCCCTCCTTGCCATCGAGTTCATAGGTGGTGCCTTTCTGATCGGTGAGTTGACCGCTGTTTTTATCTACGTCGTAGGTGTTGCCTTTGTCGTCTTGTAATTGTCCTTTATCGGTAATGGAGTATTTATTGCCTTTCGTATCAGTGATTTCTTGGATATTGCTTAGAGCGTTTTTTACTTCTTTGCCATCTAGGCCGGCTTGCTTACCGGCGGCAACAAACCCGGCGGCATTGGCCAAGGTGGTTTTTGGTAGGCCTTGTAGTTGTGCTCCTTTCGGCACGGCTTTCATTACATCCGCATGGGCTTTAATAGTTTCAGGAGACCATTGTTCATTACTTTTTGAGTCGAATGGCGGGTTAGTGTCTGGCAATGAGGCGCTAACAAAGTTACCGGATTTATCAAATTCGGCTACAAAGTTAGTTTTCGGTTCCTCAGTCCCCACTTCGATAGAAACTGAGAATGTGTCACCGTCATGCTTCTTTCCAGTGCTGAATTGAGCAGGGGCTTCTTTGTTTGCAGTACCTGTAGGCTTGGGTTCATTTGGTGTGATGGATATGCCGCCTTTGGCAAATTGCCTTCGAAAATTCTCTGATAAAGCCGCTAGTACTTTTTCTTCAAGTGCTTTTTTTTCTGCGGCTGCTTTTTCGCTGGTGGTGGTTTTTTGTTTGGGTGTTGGCATGTTTTGCTCTCGTTTACGTTGATTAACTTCATATTATTATGGATGTATTAGCTTAGTAGAGGCTTAAGTGAATTGATAGGTTCAAGTTTTATTTCAAAGTTATATTATATTAATGCTTTATTTGTACATACCGTATTTTGATGATTTATATCACTTTTGATGTCTCGTTGCACTGACATAATGTTTGAATCATGGTATTTTCGATGACGGTGTCATCTCGGACTCGATCCGGGATCCAGGAAAATGACTATGTCATCTCGAACTCGATCTGGGATCCAGGAAAATGACTATGTCATCTCGAACTCGATCTGGGATCCAGGAAAATGACTATGTCATCCCGGACTCGATCCGGGATCCAGGAAAATAATAAAGGAATTACCATGCGCGATAGAATGGCCGCCATCTCAGACATGGTGGCAAACATCGAACCCAAGTTAAATGCCATCGAGTTAAAGCTCAGTGATCAACTTAAACAAGATCAAGAAAATGTCGATGTGATTTGGCGATTGGCAGAAAACTACCGTAAGCAAGGTAACCTGTCACAAGCGTTGGGTGGTTATCAACGTTTATTGCAGTTACAACCGGATCATCATAAAGCGGAATATTTGCGCCGTATTTTAAGTGGCGAGTCGATCATGGATTTTGTCAGCGAAGAAGATTTTCCTGCTTCGCCATTTGCATTGACTGATAATTTTTTAACGACTGATCAACAGCAACTCATATGGCAGCTATTAGAAAAAAACTATCAGCATTTTGACGTCTCAAAAACCTTGGATAAAAAAGGCCAAGGACAATTAACGGATTATCGTTCCTCGCAGCTATTACCACAAAAGCATTTAAAGCCATTGCGCAAATGGTTTTTATCATTGATTGTGGAGCAATTGAATCATGTATTGCCGCGTATCGGTTTAGAGTCATTCGAAATCAGCGGCAAAGAATTGCAGTTAACTAAAAGCCAGGGCGGCGATTATTATAAAATCCATTCGGATAGAGGCGGTAATAGCAAATCAGCAACGCGTAACATGACTTTTGTTTATTATTTTCACGGTGAGCCTAAAGGCTTTAGCGGCGGTGACCTGTTGTTATTTGATACCCATGCAAAAAAGAAAAGTTTTAATGCGCACTTTACACGTGTAAGCCCGATCAATAATCGTTTGATTTGTTTTCCCAGTGATCGGTATCACACAGTACTGCCAGTGAAATCTTTGGTTGATGATTGGCAGTTTGCTCGGTTTACGTTGAATGGGTGGTTGCACCAAGTAAGTGAAAAATGATATTAACTTACTGAATTTAAATGTATTATGTGTAATTTTTGAAGATGCTGCCAAAATGACAATTTTTTCAAGTACCGCTAAAATTGTCAATATTGACTATTTTTTCAAGTACCGCTAAAATTGTCAATATGATAAAGAAACGTTATTTACAGTCTTATATTGAGTCACTATGCTTTCCGATGCATAAGATGGCTTTTATTGCTGGGCCTCGACAAGCTGGCAAGACGGTGTTATCGAAGCAGCTGTTAAAAGCTCGCGGTGTGGGTGCTTATTATAACTGGGATGCGTTGGCGTTTCGCAAGCAGTGGGCGCAAGATCCTGCTTCTATCATTCCTCAAGAAAAGACCACTAAAACGCCGATTGTTATATTAGACGAAATCCACAAGGCAAAAAAATGGAAGCAAAATCTGAAGGGCGTGTTTGATACCTTGGAGCGCGAATGTGATTTGATCGTAACAGGTAGCACTAAGCTCAATGCCTATCGCAAAGGCAGTGATAGCTTGATGGGGCGATATTTTTATTTTCGCTTGCATCCGTTTTCATTGGCTGAGCTGACTGCACGACGAAAAGATGTGATATTACCAGAAGCATTATGGTCATATTGTATTGAGCATAAAAAAGCTGTCAGTGAAAAAGCAAAGTCCACCTTTAAGTTATTAGATACCTATGGTCCTTTTCCAGAGCCTTTATTGACCGCGAATAAAGCCCATTTAAATTTATGGCAGCGAGGGCGTATTGAGAAAATCGTTAGAGAAGATATTCGTGACTTGAGCCGCTCATTGGAGCTTAGCCAGATTGAAATGTTGGTGTCCCTGTTGCCAGAACGAGTAGCTAATCCGCTTAGTTTGCAATCATTAGCAGAAGATTTAGAAGTGGCTTATACCACTGTAAAGCGTTGGATCACTTATTTGTATGAGTTGTATTATTGCTATGTGTTAAAGCCTTATGCAAAGTCTACCTCTCGATCCATTAAAAAAGAGGGTAAATTGTACCTATGGGATTGGAGTGAGGTAAAAGATGAGGCGACTCGGTTTGAAAATTTGATTGCAGGGCATTTGTTAAAATATTGCCAATTTTTAACTGATACCGGCGAGGGTTTGTATGAGTTGCGTTATTGGCGCAATCGCCAACATAAAGAAATCGATTTTATGATTACAAAAGATGGCGAGCCTTGCTTACCTATTGAGGTTAAGCTCACTGATCAGCAACCATCCGCCAATTGGCCCATTTTATTAAAACAAATACCCATTAAGTATGGCATTCAGATTGTGAAAAAATCCGGTGTGCATAAGCTGGTTAATATTCAGGGCTATGATGTGCTGGTGGTGAGTGCGGATTGGTTTTTGGGTTGTTTGGTCTGATTAAGCACAGGTTCAAAACAATCCTAGCTGGTTGAAATTAATATAATAAATTGTAACTTATAAGGAGCTCACTCCGTAAAAGTTAGCCTTTTGGGGTGTTTCATAATTCGGTTGATTTATGTAAATATGCAATTGAATTGCATATTTACATGATTATGTGTTGATTTTATAGAAATATGGGGTATTATCTATGTAAATACGCAATTCAATTGAGGATTTACATGGTATGTTAAGCCGCTCGATGCAAGCCATATTCGAAGAAATGATGTCGCAATACCCCGTCGTGACGATAATGGGGCCGCGTCAATCAGGCAAAACGACATTAGCAAAAAATACTTACCCAGGTCGCGCTTATTTTAATTTGGAAAATCCGGACACACGTGCATTAATTGAAAAAGATCCTCGCGGTTTTATCGATAATATCAATCTAAAGCAGGGTGTTATTCTTGATGAAATCCAGCGTGTTCCTGACTTGTTGTCGTATATTCAAACCAAAACGGATGAAGATAGAATGCCCGGTTCTTTTATATTAACCGGTAGCCATCAACTGCAGCTTAATGAAGCGATTAGCCAATCATTAGCAGGCAGAACGGCGTTATTACAGTTATTGCCATTATCATTAACAGAGCTTAAAGCTGAACATATCGAATGCGATATGAACGATCAGTTGCTTAAGGGCTTTTTTCCCGCTGTGTATCAGCATCAACTGGAAGCCAGTATGTATGCGAGCAATTATGTAAAAACTTATATCGAACGTGATGTTCGACAAATTATTAATATTAAAGATCTTGATTGCTTTCAGACTTTTATAAAGCTGTGTACCGGTCGTATCAGCAGCACATTGAATTATGAAAGCTTGAGTAATGATGTTGGTGTATCTCAAAATACGATTAAGAATTGGATTACGGTTCTCAAAGCATCTTATATTGCATTTACATTACCTCCGTATTTTGAAAATTTTGGCAAACGAGTGATCAAAGCGCCAAAGCTGTATTTTATTGATACCAGTATTGCTAGCTATTTGCTAGATATTCAATCCCCGCAGCAAATGGCGCGAGAGAAATTACGCGGTGCCTTGTTTGAAAATATGGTGATTGTTGAGTTGATGAAATACCGTTACAACCAAGGCAAAGATGCCAATTTATATTTTTATCGAGACAGCAATCAAAATGAAGTGGATGTTGTGATGCAGCATCATGATAAAATTATTCCCATTGAAATTAAATCAACAGCTACGTTCAGTGGTGCATTAATTAAAAATATTGAAAAATTTCAACTAATGGCAGGTAAAAGATCGCCTATTGGGTTTTTGATTTACAGCGGTGAGCTTGAGCAGAAGGTGAATAATGTTCATGTTTTGAGCTATAAGAATATGCACAAATTATTTTCGATGATCGAAAGTAATGATTCGTAATAACAAGGTTAGCGCAATGCGTATAGCATTCAGATCGGTAAAAAAACAGGTGTGTATAAGCGGGTCGAGGTGCAAGGGTGTGATGTTTTGGTGATGAGTGCGGATTGGTTTTTGGGTTGTTGTGAAATATTTCAATAACCGAATGGAATGAAATCATCGTGGGATTGAATCATGGTGCCGATTGATGAAGGGGGTTTGACTTTGTGCCATGCGTTCGAAGAAATTTGTATAACTTTTTCGATGCCAAAGACCGTTATCGAAACAACTTAGCTTCAATGCGTCTAGATTCCAAGTCTTTTTAAATTACCATTTTACCACGCATGAAATTCTTGGCGATTAAGCTGATTTGGCTAATATCGAGCCGAATTGTGATAGAGCGCAGCAGGACTGATTCAAGATTTTTGATGGCTTGTTGATTTATGCTATTGACTGCTTTATAGTTTTATTTTCAATTTTCAATTTTCAATTTTCAATTTTCAATTTTCAATTTTCGTAAGGGGTCCCTATGAAAAATAAAAATGTAAGCAGCCATACTGTAAAAGCAAAGAGGAGTGTACCGCAATTATCGGCCTGGCCAACAGTGTCATGCTTATATGCACTTGCTAAGCGTATTCTTTATTAGATGGGGTATTTAATGGACAATCAAATTCATATACAGAAAAAAAAGTGGAGTTGCCCTAACGTGTTTAGTTTAGTAACGAGCGGAACTCGGGGCGGGGCTACTGGAACAGTTCTTGAAACTACAATGTCTATGGCTGGTTCGGGAACACAAATTTTAACTTCAAATTGACTTATGACATATGCTGGTTTTTAAATGGGACGATATGTTGATATTACTGGGTTACAGCAATATTGTATTGAAAAATATAATTAAAGAATTAAAATGGAGCTTGCGATGATAAGATTTAAGCTATGGTTAACAACTGTTTTAACATTTTTATGTGTGTTGCTTGCCGGAACTGCAGATGCTGAACAGATTTTATCGGAAAATACTCATGGACAAGCGGGGATATATGCGACGACACCTGCGGTAGGTAATTCTCATACTATTAATAATGTTGTTCTTGTATTCTATTCTGCATATGTCAGCGACACCGAGTGTACGGGGGTGTTGAGCGGACAGATAATCAGCAAACAGTCTGGGCCTACGGTCTCACCGGGCAACTCTTACTCTATTAATGGCTCGGCATTGTATGCATATGCGACTAAAAATGGCGTAGCTCAATCATCTGTGAAATGTGTAGTTGTTGTCTTTACGGAGGCTCCTGGTTTAACTACATTTAGCAGTAGCCTCAATTATCATTGGCCGATCAAAGAATCGGGCAGTGATTTCATTCCAGAGGATGGAGTTGGTAACCCTGCGACAAATATAATAACCCTTGATTAATAAAGTCGGGTGAGTAGATCAAAGCATTTTGCTGCACACAGGGATTCCGTTGCTTAAATTACTTAAACAGGTTCTGTCATTTCTCAGCACGCTGTCAGCTAAAATAGCTTAACCACTAACAACTTCATGCTTGGGAAGTCGCTCATCTTTTAAATTCTCGGAATTTAGACGCAAAAGAACCGTTTTGCTTCGATAACGGTTCTTGGCTGCGAAAGAATTGTCGAGCTTCGCCGAGCAATGCAATAACATGCTTACCCGTTTACAGTTATGCAGCTGTCGTATTTAATTTTGCTGTGCGCAATGGATATATTTAGTACACTGCTTGGGTGTGATTAATAATTAAATTGAATAAATCAGTGGGTATGAAGTATGAGTACAGAACAAAAGCAAGCAGACGAGAATGATGAACCTATTGTAGGGCAGTCAGCTAGTATAATAACCGTGCCTTCGTTGACGTTATTAGCATCACTATCCTTTATCAACAATCGTCCAAAAGGTAAACAGGATTGCCAAGTTGTACCATTGAGTGAAACAAAAAAAGTTAACACTAAAAGCTCTGCTTTACCTCTTGAAACCAAAGGTTATGAAGAAATATCATTAGTGTCTACTGATTCGTGTGATTCTGTAATAGAAGAAACTATCATCGTTTTTTTGGAGAAAGTCACCGGTGCAAATGGAGAGATGCTATGTTTTGAGAAGGCCTGTGAAAAAAAAGGTAGTCAGCGCATGATGAATTACTACCTTAGTATGAAAAAACATATGACTGAAACCATAAAAAATTCAAATAACTTAATTGCAGCTGCAAGATATGGTCACACTGAAGCCGTGATATTGCTACTAGACAGGGGTGCTGATATTCATGCAAAGAATGATTCTGCGCTGAGAGGGGCTGCCAAAAACGGCCATATTAAAACTGTGATGTTGCTGCTGGGCAGAGTTGCTGATATACATGCAGGGATTGATGATGCGCTGAGATGGGCTGCTAAAAACGGCCATACTAAAACTGTGATGTTGCTGCTGGACAGGGGTGCTGATATACATGCAGGGATTGATGATGCGCTGAGATTGGCTGCCAAAAACGGCCATACTAAAACTGTGATGTTGCTGCTGGACAAGGGTGCTGATATTCATGCATGTGATGATGATGCGCTGAGACGGGCTGCAAAAAACGGTCACACTGAAACCGTGACATTGCTGTTAGGCAGGGGGGCTGATATTCATGCATGTGATGATGATGCGCTGAGATGGGCTGCTAAAAACGGCCATACTAAAACTGTGATGTTGCTGCTGGACAGGGGGGCTGATATTCATGCGGGGAATGATGATGGGCTAAAAAGGGCTGTAGAAAATGGCCATCCTGAAACTGTTCGCGCAATCAGAGAACACACAGCAAACTTACTGCCACGCGATATTAATGAAAGCTCATTCTTTGAAGTCTCATTATTCTCCATGTGTAGTATTTTATAGAGCTGCAAGGTGTTTACTGATAAGGGTTGTTATTCATGGTATTTTCCAGTGTCGTCGTTATTGCGAGGAGCTTGCGACGAAGCAATCCAATATTGATCATCCCATAGCTGTTTTAAAAATTCGCGCCATGGAATTACATCGATTGAAATATTTTCATCCACAATCATTTTGCGATGTTGCTGGTCTTGGCTCACCACAATAGCTTGTTTAGGTTGGTGTTCGCGACAGAAGGCAGTTAAGCTTTTTATATCAGATATTTCTACAAATTTTTTATTTTCACTTCAATGGCTATTTCTCCAGCGCCTAATACAAAAACGACCTATTAGACAGTCTTACCTACCGGCAACTATTTGGTAGAACGGAATACTTAGCTGCGATGATTGCCCCTGATTTTACTGGTTGGGTGGTCATAGATGAAATTCAGAAAGCACCGGTGTTACTTGATGAAGTGCATTGGTTGATTGAGGGCAGAGGTGTCAATTTATTGGCAGGTTGAGCCATTTGTTACAGTATGCACTCATTGGTGCTGTAAGAATTAGGCGACGCGTTTGATTTTGAGCGTGCCCTGTGATTTGGGTTGTTGTCTCCAACCTATCAATGTGATGATCCTGTAGGTTATTTGGCTGCTTATGTTGTTATCTTATCGTTTGCATGCATTGCCGATAATCGAGATGCTACAAAAGTTACCTGAATTGCTTACCTAAAGTTTAGAGGTTCAGTGCTTCATGCTGCACATGACTCAGCAGATCTGATCTTAGCTAATTGATTGATAAATAGTTATTATTGGCTGATCGCAGGTGTTGTGATATGGAAATTGGCCACATGATGGCCGAATATCAGCCATTGGGCGGTTGATTTCCAGCCATTGGCTGGCTAAAATACATATAATCAATATCAATGGTATACCTATATGCTTAAAAGACAGCTCTCTTCAATGGTTAAGTCAGCCCTTAAAGATACACCTGTCGTCTTAATTAACGGGGCAAGACAAACGGGTAAGAGTACCTTAGCATTAAATATTAATGGTGATAATAAGCACTATATTACATTTGATGAAATTGATACTTTAAATACTGCTACCTTAAACCCGCAAAGTTACATTGAAAGCTTACCTAAGCCAGTTGTGTTAGATGAAATACAACGCATCCCAGAAATATTTGTAGCTATCAAAGCCTGCGTTGATAAAGACAGAAAACCAGGTCAATACCTGTTAACTGGATCAGCAAATGTACTTTTATTGCCAAACTTATCCGACTCGTTGGCCGGTCGTATAGAAATTGCTACCTTGTGGCCACTTTCGCAAGGTGAAATTTCTGGTCACAAAGAAACATTTTTAGAAAAAATACTCGCTGGAAGTATCCCAAGTAAATATTTATCTGACCTTACCCTTGCGGAGCTAAGTAATCGCATGCTGACCGGTGGATTTCCAGAGGTTGTAGCGCGTAAAGATTTCGATCGTAAAACAGCTTGGTTTCGTTCATATTTAACAACGATCATACAGCGAGATATAAGAGATTTATCCAACATAGATAAGCTCACTGAAATTCCAGGCTTGATAAAATTACTAGCTACTCGCTGCAGCAGCCTATTAAATTATTCGGAACTCTCAAGAAGCTCAGGCATTCCTGTGACTAGTTTAAAGCGATATTTCACATTACTTGAAACGATATTTCAAGTTTATAGGTTAATGCCATGGACAAAAAATATTGGTAAGCGTTTCACCAAATCACCCAAAGTAATGTTTACTGATAGCGGAATATTGTGCCATTTACTCGGATTATCAAAAGCTAAGCTTATGCAATCAGAGCAATTATTCGGCAGAATATTGGAAAATTTTGTGGTCAATGAACTTCATAAGCAGGCCAGCTGGATGCTGACACCACCCACCTTTTCGCACTTTAGGACAGAGAGCGGCGTGGAAGTCGATATTATTATTGAAACACCTGATTCAGATTTAATTGCGCTTGAGATAAAACGCTCAAGTAAAATATCAAAAGGTGATTTTAAAGGGTTGGAGTATTTTTCTGATCTTGTAGGTAACAAATTGAAAATGGGAATCGTTTTTTACTCTGGAAAAAACATTATTAACTATCGAGATCGTTTGTATGCTATGCCAATAGATGTCCTTTGGGCTTAATGGCAATCAGTTTGATGGGTCGCTTCATCTAAGCAATAACGGTTTTATGCTGCACTTGATTCAACTGATTCGAAATTAATTCGACTACATGCTCAATCGTGCGGCCTTCAGACTGTACAAAATTAGATGGAATCTCTCCATGCTTGCAACTGTTTAGGTCGCAGGCCATAACGTGCAATGTTGCCTTCATGCAAATGTTGTAGTTCATTTAATACTTGTTCTTTTACTTTCTCTTGCTCTGAACGATTCACGTGTTTAGTAAGGATGCGTTTAATGATGTGTTGATTTGATTTATTGGGGTGAGTGACCACTTCAAATACCGCTTGTTTAATAGTATCACGATATTTCAATCGCAGTGGCGAAGGGGTTGCTGTATTTTGCTTAACAACGAGATATTCTTGAACTGAGCGCTCATATGCCCAAACAAATAAGTCGCGTAACAATTCCAGTCGTCCCATTTCATAAACACCTAAGATGGCACGCGTGTAGGCATTTTCTGATACATGTAAAAATGACAATGGGCATAAATGTGATTTCAGTAATGAGATATTTGCAGCAAGCCGTGAGGTACGTTTGTTAATATCAATAAATGGCTGGAGGTAAGGTATGTGAACCATAACAAAAAAGGCTTGTTCAAATGGATCTGATATTTTAGCGGCTTTCTCTAGTATAAGATCAAAATAGTCGTCCAGTTGTGTGGAGGCAGGTAATGGGCGGTATACACTTTTCCCTATTTCTACCGCATGAAGTCGAATGCGCCCTTCGTCTGCTGTATTTGAGAGTAAGTTTTCAGACAATAGGCTATGCAGGTTCAGTAGGGTGTAACGATTAAAATCAATATCGCTAGCATTCTCAACTAGTAGTTCAATGGCGGCTTTGTGGTTTAAAATCATTTGTGTTTCAAATAAACCTTTTCCTTTTGCCGCTTGGCCCTGTTCAATTAATTTTTTTGTATCTAATTTTGAGTAGGTGTTACCTTCGAGGTGGCTTGAAGCCCAAGACAAATCCACTAAAAATCGACCCAGAATGTCACGACCATAGGTGCCGGCGGGTAGGTCCGTTTCATTGGTGCTGCCTAAATCATGTAATCGTTGGCGTAAATTGCTAGAGAGATACCATGTTTTATTTGGCTGGTAGTCTTCCAGTAGTTCACGTTGATAGCCAGTCGGTGTTCTCGCGGCTAGTGGCTGATCAATGTAATTTAAAATTTCGAGGCTGTCGGATGATAGCGGTATATCGCTCGAAAAGGTGTCTTCATCGTCGATTGCTGTTAGCGCTTTAAAGCGCCGCGCGCGACCATGTCCAATGCCGGCTACTTGCTTTTGGTCGATTAATTTTTTTAAGCACCGTTGAATTTTTCTGCGATTAATTTCGGGGTGCATGTTCTCTAGCTCTTTTAGGCTCAAAGGTTGGCTGTGCTTCGAGAGTGAGATGAGTATCTGTTTTTCGGCTGTCATGGTTTGGCACCGTTTATATAAACTGTACCATTATTTTGGCACAGTTCTATAAACTGTGCCACTTTTGATTTCTTACTCACTAGAGGCTGTGTGTCGTAGTAGAGGTATTGGTTTAGCTATTTAAGCTTGATGTGTCACTAAATCGACAAATGTTGATCTGGTGATGACGGGACAACACGTTGAAACCTCAAGCAATAACGGTTTTATGCTGCACTTGATCTAACTGCTTCGAAATCAACTCAACCACCTGCTCAATCGTTCTGACTTCAGTCGGTCTTCTAATATGAAAAAACGGCACGCTTTCTGCCAGCTTAGTGGCCCTATCAAAATGCACATCGAGTTGTTGCATGCCTCTAACGTGTCGATAGCCATAGCTGTTATGGCGTATGCTGAGTAGGGCATCGGTTGGAGTAAGTGCAGTGAATTCGACATCATCGATGTCTTCACGTGTGGCTAAAAAAAATACCGCATCAAGTGATACGTCTTGTTGCATGGTTTGCTCATCGGATAATTGTATAAAACGTTTTTCTAATAAAGGGCTTAATTGCTCATGTGCTTGATCATGCAAGCCTAGTAAATCAAAAGTCTCTGGCCATAATTTACTAAAAGGGATGCCGGGGGATACCCAGGGTTGGTTGTCGTCATCAAAGTGTATGGGGCTGATATCATCAGCAACAACTTTTGCGCCTTTTTGTAAGAAGGCTGTTGTAGTGGTTGATTTGCCTGCGCCGGATTTACCACACACAATAAAGTTCATGCCTTTATAGTGCACCGTATTACCATGGATGATCAAAAAATTGCGTTGGTTTATTATATTAGATAAACCTGAGGCAATGGCGAACATCGCGCATACACGCAGAGGCACATCAGGTGCGTCGATGGTTATTGTGGTGCCGTTTTCAACTAAAATATTTCCACCAGTTTGTGCCATTTTAGCTAATAATTGCTGCGGTTTTGCTTGGAAATACGGTTTAACTTCACTGGGATCTTCTAATGACTCAGGTACAGGGCCTAGCGAGATCGTAACATCGGCTTTATCGGGATCAAACTGCGCTTTGCGAATCGCAGGTAGTTCAATTTCTGATGCGATATGTAAATGGTAGGCGGTGTATTGGTACAAGAGTCCCTCTGTCTGTTGATTTGTCCTAGATTGTTTCGCCACTTCGTGGCTCGCAATGACGCAATGCTTATGCAATATAACTGGATCCCGGATAAACAACAAGTTGTTTTCTCCATCATTGCGAAACCTTCGAAGAAGGGTGAAGCAATCCATGTAGTGGCTAGATTGCTTCGTCGTTCCTCCTCGCAATGACGTTACCTGATCATTGTCAGTTGCGTGAGTTGGCGAGTATGTTAGCATGATGGCGTGAATGAAAAGGGAATACATGATATGGAAAAAATCTTTGAATGGACAGTCATCGGAGCAGGGCCTGCAGGCATCGTTTCAGTGGCAGAATTGTTTGATCAGGGTATCGATGCAGATGCGATAGCTTGGATAGACCCGGCATTTAAAGTCGGAGATTTAGGCACGCATTGGCGATATGTCAGCAGTAACACGCCAGTTGAATCGTTTACCAAGGTGTATAGCGATTTTGCATCGTTTGAATATAAACCTGAAGATAAAAAGTATTTTATTGATCAGCTAGAAGCAAATAAACGTTGCCCATTGATGGTGGCTGCACAGCCTTTGCAAGATTTTACCGAAAGCTTTAGAAAAAAAATCAGCAGTTATAGTGATTTGGCGATTAAGTTAGCCGCTGTGGGTGATGCGTGGCAGGTAACAATGGCTAGTGGCAAATCCATAAAAACTAAAAAAGTGATTTTGGCGTTAGGCGCAGAAGCGAGAGAGTTGCCATTCTCTGGATTAGAGGTGATTCCGCTGACTACTGCTGCGAATCCTGGTTTGATTACTAAAGCCATCACCAAAGATGATGTGGTGGCAGTATATGGCGCGTATCAATCGGCGCGTACCGTTGAAGAAAACTTGGCAAAAACAGATGCAAAAAAAATCTATCACTTTTATCGCTCCAAGCGTGAGTTTAATGGTCATATCGGTTCACTGGATTTAGATGAACGCGTTATGCCGGTAGAGGCTACGGCAGATAACATGCTGAAATACATGCCGCAATGCAATAAAGTGATTTATGCGGTGGGTTTTCAGCGTCGTCATGTCAGCATTGATGGGTTACCTGAAGATTATTCTTATAACTATGACACCGGACGTATTGCGCCAGGGGTTTATGGTATTGGTTTGGCTTTCCCAGAAATTATGTTGCACAGTCATGGTCGCCCGGAGTATAAGATTTCCGCGGTAAGGCCGTTTGCAAAACATTTAAAAGAAATGTTTCCGCAGTGGCAACAAGAGCAGCCTTGGCAGGCTGTTAGGCAATGTGAGCCAATGGCCACTGCTTAGTTATTTGTCAATTACGTTGAATTATGTAAAGTTAGGTAAATTACCTGGTTTTACATAATTCAACGTAAAGCGCAGTATGATCTGAGGGCTATTTTGCCTGCGCTACTTTGTCATCCTGATCTTGAAGATGTCACCCCGGACTTGATCCGGGGTCCAGAGATAATATTACTGGATCCCGGATATTTGCTTTGCAAATTCCGGGATGACAAATAGGCCGGGGTGACCCTTCGAGACAACCGCTTCGCGGTTTCCTCAGGGCAAGCGGAGGAAAGGGTCGGGATGACAAGCAAGGCATTACGCGTAAATTGTCTGCAAATTGTTGGCACTTTCAAGAATATTAGCTTTACCTTGATCAACTAATATAATCTGATCCGCATTGGCCAATGAAGTCACGCGATGCGCGACAACAACAATCGTGATATCACCCGGTAAAGCTTGTAAGCTTTGTTGAATCAACTGTTCATTCGCCATATCGAGTTGACTAGTGGCTTCATCCAAAATAAGTAACTTGGGTTTCCGTAAGATCGCTTGCGCTAATACAATACGTTGACGTTCACCGCCAGAGAGTTTTAAGCCGCGATGTCCGACAACACTATCTAACTGTTGTGGCAGCTTTCTAACAAAATCAGCAGCATGGGCTAATTCTAGTGCCTGCCATATTTGTTTGTCAGTTAGTGTGTCAGAAATCCATAAAAAATTATCGCGGATTGAGGCGTGTAATAAAAATGGATCCTGGCTGACATAAGCAATTTGCGACTGCCAATTTTTTTGTGTCTCAATAGACAGTGGCGTGCCGTCTATTAGGATCTGTCCGCTTTGAGCCTCTAATAATCCAGACAAGCAATCCATCAAAGTGGATTTGCCGCAACCTGAGCGGCCAGTGATGGCAGTCACTGTGCCTTTAGGGATCGTTAGTGATAAATTAACTAGCGTGTCATGGTTTTGTGCGGGATGGCGGTAGGTGATGTTGTTTATTTTAATTTCACTATCAAAGTGGATTGGTTGCTTTGAACGGGTATTATTTTGATGCTGGCAATTTTTGTAAAAATCATACAGCGCATTAGCACCGCTCATATTATTAAGCACCATTTGATAGGATTTTTGCACCGTAGAAAGTTTAGGAATAATGCGTGCAAAGGTAATTAACAGCACCAGCACGTGGCTGAGTGCAATATGTAATGTTATGGCGCTAAGATAAAACAACACACTAACAATTACCACGCCACCGCTGGTAAATAACCATTGGGTAGCCGCTTGACTGCGTGCAAAGGCGACTTGGTTTTTATTTAGCGTAGTGGTTTGTTCATCTAGTTGATCCAAATATTGTGCTTCGCTTTGCCACAGTTTTGCTTGTTTTAATCCGCTAAGGGTTTGTTCAATGGTGGTATGCATGTCGCGAAAAAATTTAAAGGCATATTTGCCGTTACGTTTTGCGTATATGGTCTGGGTGCGGGTGAATAATAATAAAAGCCCACAAGCGGCTAACGCTACTGAGGTAACTTGCCAGGATAAATACATCGCGACCGCTAGGTAGGTGAGTAGTACAATGCTGTTAGCTAATAGCTGAACGCTTTGTTGTAATGCGCCACTGATGCGCTGGATTTCAGTGGTAAGCATTTGTGTAATATGCGGAATGGTTTGTTGCGATAAAAAGGCCCAGGGGGCATAGCAGGTGGCTTTAAATAATGTGCGTCGACAGGTTTGAATTAAGCGTTGCTGCAAGCGTGAGACGGACAAAGCTTTGACATAATTCAAGCAAGCAAAACTAATCACAATCAGCATGTAGATTAATAACACTTCGGTTAATGTCACATGACTGTGTGGCACCATGTTTTGTAACCAGTTGGTATGTGATGACCCGCCGTTGTGTGGTGTAATGCCTGTGTAATGCAGTAATGGGATTAACAGTAATAGACTAATGCCTTCGCCAAAGCTGGTCAGTAACATTAAACTCAATGCCAGTAAGATTTTAGGGCGAAACGGTTTGGTGAATTGTAAGGCGGCGCGTTGTAATGGCTTCATGTTTTTATCTGCTTTTTGGGTTTAAGCATAAAACGATCAACCCAATAAATTGGCCGGATAAAATAATACAAGAAAAACAATGGCTCCGGCAAAGGATGTTTTGACCAAATCTCAAAATCAGGTTGAGCGCTATGTAAAAGTTTTTGTAGCCAGTAACTCTTTTTTTCTGCTAGTTGCCAAAATAATTGAAATTTCTTTAGACGTATTTGCAGGTTATTCACTTTTTTATTATCGAATAAAATATCGTTCATTATTTTATAAGCACTGACAACAGCTTTTGTTTTATCACGCGCTGCTAATGAGTAATGATTGTCAACAGTAAAAATCTGTTGGCAAAGCAGTATGGCGTGTTTGACATGATGTGATACATGGAATGCTTCACTCAGCTGCAAAACCCTTTTAAGGTCGCACAGGCGCAGGCAATGATAAAAGTCGATTAGCCACTTATAGCTGCTCCAGCCGTGTAATGAGCCATGAAATGCTAAATAACAGCAATGCGCGTGTGGTTCGAGTGTGCTTAGCTCAATATTATTCCATTGTATCGGTTGACTAAATTGCAGTTGGTTTTTATTAAGCTGCTGTAGTTCGTTTGGGTTGTATGAATAATGCCAGTGCATTTCAAATAAACTGTTTGAGCTTTTAAGCCTAATTGGGAAGTCTTTATAATATTTCAAATGGTAATTAAGCTGCTTGGCACTAAATTCATGTTTAAACGTGCCACCGTAGTTTTTCAATGCGGGTAATATGGTGGAGTGATATTTTTTATCAACAAAGGCGTCTATATCGCTGTAGGTGCGCAATGTGGGATCGTTGTACACTTGTATTGCTAATGCTACACCTTTAATAAAACTGATTGGCACGCTGTTATCACTGCAAATTTTTTGCAGTCTCGCGCATTCAGCCGTAAGCTGCAGATTACGCTGTGCAATCTGCTGATACCTATTTTTTAATCTTCCAGCAATGTCTTCAGGTATCAAATCAGCAATCAACAGAGAGGCATTGCGATAGGCGAGAGGCACTAGGCCATGTCGGTTAGCCAGCTGAAAAAATTGTTTCCAATCAAAATCATTAGACTGCACCAGTGAGCCAAATTGACGATTAATAAAAGAACCAGCGGCGGACTCGCATAGCCAGAGCAATGCGCGCTGCTCTGCTAGCATGGTGTGGTATCCGGTTGTGAATAGAAGGTCCGTACGATAGTGTAAGTTCTTTCACCATTGCCGCCAGTAATAAACAGCGGGCCACAGCGTAACCAGGCATGCGCTTTCATATCACTGCCTTCTTTTAACACGCCGAGATAGAGTGTGGTATCAACGCCGCGGCGAGCTAACATTTGTTTGGCGGCCATCGCTTGGACTAAGCATTTGCTTTGCCAGGGAACAACAGCAGCGACGGCTTTAATGCTTTTTGCCACGGGCCGGATGATGGCGATTTCATCATCGTGCAGATCATGTTCTGGGCCAAGTTGATCCAATTGGCCGAGCTCAGGTGCAATTTTTTTAAATGGCTTAGTGAGCAGGGTGTAGCGCGCAATAAACAACTCCCGGCAAGCTTCATTAAAATGTTGCTTCATGTCGGGAGTGGATTTTCGCCAGGTGTTAAACTTACGCATCTTTAAAAGAAACTAAGTTTGCCTCGGTTGATTTGTCTAAAAATGTAGCGACATCAGTTTGGCATTGTTCTAATGATACATCGTATTCATTGGTTAATGTTTCACATAGTTTTTCAAAGCTGATGGGTTGTTCAATCAAAGCCCAGATGCGAGTAGCGATCGGATCAAGTCCAATATATTGGCCAGATTCGATATCCATCATTACGGTTTCGTTATTGATTGAGCTGCTTAAAATTTCTTCATTGCGTTGAATGATAGTGTCGTTAGCGATAGCGCATGCAGTGGTCATAGTGTATTCCTTCACAATTTTTAACTGTGCTTATAGTAGTTAAATTGGTGGTTCTATGCAAATGTTTTAATCGAAAGTGCCTTGATGTTATGGCAGTGTCTGCAGTGTGGTGCCTGTGTTGTTGTTTATTTATTGGGTTGTATTGATTTTTAAGGTTTTAGTAAACAAAACCAAAAAGCCATAATGGGATTTTATTGCCTTTTCCCATATCAAGGTCATCGCAGGCTAGGTAAGCATTTTTTTCTTCTAATACTTGCTTAATGTTTTTCTTCTTGCCGCCAATTTCGAACAGCCACTCATCTTCTACTAGGAAGTCGCCATTATTAGGAATGCCAACGTTATATAGGTGTGATAGCATGCTCAAAAAAAAGAGTTCGCGAATTGTCCCGAGATTCTGCGATTTTGGTGAAATGGCGTAAAGTTGATTGGTGTTGTTCAGGTAAATTTTTTCTGGAGTTTCTAGTTTTCTTATTCTTTTTGAGACTTTCATGACGAGATTAATTAAGCCTGCATCTTCAAGGTATTTAAAGTATGATTTCAGTGTTCGTTCATCACCTATATCTAATAATGATTTTAGTTTTTTGAGATTTGGTGTGAAAGGTACGGCTGAAGCGATAAAGATGAGAAGTTGCTTTAGCTTTCTAATGCTGTTTCCGGTTAGCAATGGGTAGACAGCAGCCAGGTCAACCTCAATAGCGGCATGGAAGTTTTGTTCCAGTGTCATAAAGTAAATATTGTGATCGTTTATATCTATTGAGTAGGGGTAGTAGCCATACTTTAAATACTCCTTAAATAGAGCTAGCACTTTCTTTCCTTTAGATTCTATAGCTGTAACGATGTCATGACAGATGGGCTCATGTGAGGCAACAATTGTTGCTACATCGTAACGAGGGAAGTGCGTATCTAAATGAAGTTCTAGATACTCTCTAAATGATAGGCCCTGTATGTTATAAATTGCTGCTCTGCGTGTGAGGTCATGGCTGCCTTTGTGTATTTCGAGCGCTGAGCTGCCAGAGGCGATAACGGTTAGTTCTGGGTAGGTGTCATAAATGCTTTTTAGCTCGATTGACCACTCTTTATATTTATGTATCTCATCAAACGCGATCAGCTTTCCACCTTGCTGGTAAAATTGTTCAGCAGTTTCATAGAGTGAAGCATTACCTATCAAGAAGTGATCCGTAGGGATATACAGGATTTCTTTGCTCATCAAGTCATTACTTACTTTGTTTAAAAGGTGTTGAGCAATAATGGTGGTTTTGCCGACGCCTCGTTGACCGATAATAATCGAAAGGCGATGCTTTAGATGTCCCTCTCTGAGGAAGGAGCGTTGGTATTTCCGGGTGTTTGCCTTAAGGTGGCGCCGACTGAGATCAAAAAAATCATTTATATCCATGATGTTACCTAATAGTCGGATTGCAATACGATTATTTCATTCATTTGATAGTAATGCAATCCGATGTGCGTGTCAAATAGGCAAATATTCAGGTTGCCACTTGACTGTGCGGCTCGCAATAACGTAGTTGATTTGGTATATTGCGTCGATGGATTATTACTACCACTTACACGGACTGTTTTTTAGCAGTGAAATCGCATTACCAATGCCTGCCATTGTAAAGCCAGATCACATTGATGTGCATATCAAGCGTGCACCTGCTGATCAAGTAACCCCCAAATTAGAACACCAAGGTGTTGGTTGTCAGTGGCAACAAGGTATTTTTGATTGGTATTTGCCCTCTGTCGGTCGTATCACAGTAAAGAATGGTGACACCTTATATATACAACAAGCGCAATCAGCCAGTGATGATGACATCAGCTGCTTTATATTAGGACCAGCATTGGCGGCGCTATTAATACAGCGTAACTATATTCCTTTGTTTGGTAATGTGGTGGCTTATGACGATCAACATGCCTTTGCGTTATTGGGTAATGGGCCGTGCAGCAAGTCGACGTTTAGTTGGCATTGTCAGCAAGCGGGGCTGTCGGTAATTAGTGATGGCACTATTGTGGCTAAAGCAGATCAGCAGGGAGTCCATGTGTATCCTGGCGTGCCGGTAGTGCGCTTGTGGCATGATGTCTGTAAGAAACTTGAGTTGAATATTGCTGATTTAGCGCCAGTCCGTCCTAAGTTAAAGCAATATTATTATTCAACGACGCCGTGCCCACAGCAGCAGTATCAATTAACTCATGCCTTTGTATTGCAATCGACGCGTGTCAATGACGCTGAAATAAAAATTGCGGAGGGGCTGGAAGCGTTTCGGTTATTACAAAATCATTTATACGGCGGTGTATGGGTTAAAGGCATGAAAAAAATGCAGACACAGTTTCAGCAGTTGACACAGATGGCGCAGCAAGTTAATTGCCAGCGCTTAGTGCACAAAAGCGATGAGTATCCTGAGCAAAAGATGTTGGATGAAATTATGCATGTAATGGGAATTGGGTTTGGTGGTTGTCACCCCGCACTTGATGCGGGATTCAGGGGCAATAATACTGGATCCCGGGTCGGGGCCCGGGATGACAAGGCAGTTGCCCCCCGTCATTGCGAGGAGCTTGCGACGAAGCAATCTGTAGATTGCCGCGCTGACGCTCGCAATGACGAAGCGGAGGTGAAAATTGTCAGCTAATATCGTTTGGTTAGCATCGTATCCGAAATCCGGTAACACCTGGTTTCGTATTTTTTTAGCTAATTTATTAGCCGATAAAGACGAGCCATGTGATATCAATAAACTGGAAATCAGCACACCGATTGCCGCGTCGCGTGGTTTGTATTTACAAACAGCGGGTTGGTCATCGCGCGATTTAACTACCGATGAAATCCGTTTAATGCAGCCGTCGTTTTATGATGTGTTGTCAGAACAACAAACGGAAACCTGTTATTTAAAAACCCATGAAGCGTATACGTTCAATGAGCAGCAGCAACCTATTCACTCACCGAGCGCTACAAAAGGCACGGTATACTTTGTGCGTAATCCTTTAGATGTTTGTATTTCGTGGGCCAACCATTGTGACAATGAAATAGATAAGTCGATTAAGTCGCTCGCAAAAGATCAATGGATAGCACAAAAAGCTAAGCAGTCGGGTTCACAGTTTGCTCAATACACAAAATCCTGGTCAGATCATGTCTCGAGTTGGGCAACACTTCAAAATGGCCCTACTTTAGTGATGCGTTATGAAGATATGTTGGCGGATAGCCCGCATTGGTTTACGCAAGCGGTGAATTTTTTGCAATTAGAATACAGCCAAGAGCAAATTAAAAAAGCGCTACATCATGCGCGTTTTGATGAATTAAAAAAACAAGAGCAGGCTAAAGGATTCTCAGAGAAACCTAAGGGCAGCAAAGCATTTTTTCGTAATGGTCAATCGGGTGACTGGCAACAGCGTTTAACGACCAAGCAAATCGATAATATTGTAGAAAAGCATCACGATGTGATGGCGGAATATAATTATTTACCTTAAAAGTTGTTGAGTAAGCCGCCTTCCTTGGGGCTTAGTGTAAGTGACTGAGCAGTTGATGATAGAATTTTTTGACGTGAAGCCGATAATAAACATTAACATGGCTGGATGAGTTTTTTCTTACCCAAGTTGCACTGTAATGATTGCCCGGTTCTTCAATTATTTTAATCGGCACGTCGCTGATTTGTTGAGCTACTAGTGTTGGATCTAAGCTTGCTAATGTCACCGATGTATCCCAAAAATCTAAGTTATTGGCAATTTTATTCCAGCCGCCTTGCAGTGTAATAACAGAGAGCATGGCATTAGCTGCAAAGCGTCGAGGGCTGTGAGGCGCGCTGTTGTCGAATAATTGATGATATGATTTTTCGGTCATATTGACTTGATCGGTAGCATTATTAGGAATAAAGGTGATGGGTAACCGAGCATCCAATAGCATTTGCATGGCTGGGGCATTGGCGTATAGGTTCCATTCGCCTGTATGGTTGTTAGATTGATAAATCATCGGTATTGAAAGGTTGCCGTGAATTTTTTGATTAGTGATTTTATGATGCTTTACTTGTCCGAATGCGCCGCCACCCTTATAGACCATGGCAAGACCTTGGCGAAATAATGATTGTTGATGGCGTGATACGGCAACCTGCCATGCATCAGCCAGATTAGTAGCTGTACCTATAGAAATAATGACAACTTGTTGTTGTTTTTTAGCGGCATTAATAATGATGTTCGCTATCAGCTGAGATGCTTTTAACTGAGGATTAAAATGATAGGCGGGTAAGTGTCGAAAACCGGGAACGTCCATGGCGGAGCTGAATTCGCGTAATGGTTTAGGGAAATCAAATGCAGAAGTGGGCCGGGTGTTGCCCATGGCTATAGGCACAGGACGATGAGCTAATCGTGTTAATTTGGCGGCGTTTATGCCGCCTTGTGGGCAATAGCTTAACCCTTGGCAGTCGACTGTGATTGCAGCAACATCAACCGGTTGCTCTAGTAAGTACTCTACAGCCAGCCAGTCATCAAAGCCCATGTCGGTATCTATAATATAGTGTAGTGGTTTTGCAAAACCGGTCACTATGCAACAGAGGCCAACGAGTAATAATAAAATGTGAAGAATATGTCTCATGGGCGCCACTATATCAGACACTAACTATAAGTAAACGTGCGAGTCTGCAGTGAGCTGTTAACGCAATCCGGTGCAGTTGAGCAATCCACGTCCCATTTTCCGGGGTGGTCGCCACCAGGGTTATCGGGAATTGAGGTGACAGTTAATTGAATGCAGCGCACAGCATCAATCTG
The DNA here is from genome assembly GCA_029210045.1 of Coxiellaceae bacterium. Lineage (GTDB taxonomy): Bacteria > Pseudomonadota > Gammaproteobacteria > Coxiellales > Coxiellaceae > JARGNX01. The sequence continues at coordinate 22,516 of JARGNX010000011.1, read as the reverse complement.
AAACGGACCATGCTTGCTGTAAACCGTAGCGGAGTTAATGACATAATGTGATTCGCCAACTGGTACGCTATAAGCTTCTTCTGTTTGGTATGAGAAACCTTGGTAAGTGTGGCAGCCGATATCGGTGTAGTACTTCACATCGATTTCTGTCATTTCTTCTGCGTTGTCGCCGCGATTAATAACCAACTTACCTGCTGAGCCATATACTGGCCCTAGAATCGGAATTAAGGTTTTTTTATTGTCGGTGGCTAATGTTGCGTGATGAAGTGTCACGCTGAGTAACAGTGTGATGTATATTTTATTGCGTGCGTTCAATTAATCCACCTGCTGTGCCGCATTCAACGCCTTCACCTTCAATTGGGCTCATGGTAATACTGCTTTCGATCAGCGTGAAAGTGGGGGCTGTCCAATGGCGATCTGTGTTATGTCTCATAGTGGCAATATGCTAGCATATAAGCATCAGGGGCCACGATGCCGGGTATAAAAATAGAACAGCAAAACAATAATGCGCAATGAGGGTTGATGATGAATTCAAATTATACGATTAGTAATATGTCAGCTGCTGAAGTGCACACTGCAATCGATTGGGCGAATAATGAAGGATGGAATCCTGGGTTACACGATGCAGAGACTTTTTACCAAGCAGACCCGAATGGATTTTTTTGTGGCAAAATCGATGACAAAATAGTCGCGGTAGGTGCTGCCGTGAAATACAGTGCTGACTTTGCCTTTTTTGGTTTGTATATTGTGGATGAGTCATATCGCGGTCAGGGTTATGGTATGGCGCTGACGCAAGCGCGCTTGGAATATACCGAAGGGTGTAATCGTGGACTAGATGGTGTGTTAGAAAATGTAGGTACCTATGCCAAGATTGGATTTACATTTAGTTATACCAATCAGCGTTATCAATTAGAGCAAGCGATAGATGATATCCGCCCCGATAGCCGTGTGGTGGATTTGGCGCAAGTGCCGTTTGAGCAAGTATTGGCTTATGATCGTCATTGTTTTGCGGCGCCGCGAGAAGCATTTTTGCGCGCGTGGTGTACGCAACCGGATAGCCATGCGGTGGCTTGGCAAGAAAATGGTGAGCTCAAAGGGTATGCGGTCATGCGTCGTTGTGTCTCGGGCTATAAGATTGGCCCATTGTTTGCGGATAATTTTGACGTGGCGGATGCTTTATTTCAAACGCTTTGCTCACAAGTTGATCAAGGGCCGGTGGTATTGGACGTGCCGGACACCAATGCAGCGGCATTGCAGTTAGTAAAAAAACATTACATGAATTTAGTGTTCGAAACCGCTAGGATGTATACAGGTGAACAACCTGAATTAGATCTTGCGCGGGTGTACGGGGTGACTACCTTTGAAATCGGTTAGTGGTGTATAATAGCGCCCTGGATTGTATGCATATTTTGGAATTCTATGTTAGATCGTTTAAAAGCTATTGCTATTGCGCTAATGCTTATCATTTGTTGTGCAATATCAACAACAGTTTTAGCCAAATCGGATTTTATGACCACAAAAGTGGCGGTTGAAAACTATACGCCTAAAGCGTTGCATCAATCGTTGATGGATGCATTGGCGCAAGTATTGGTTAAGGTCAGCGGTAATACCGCGGTGATGACATTGCCACAAGTGCAGAATGAATTGCCTCATATCAATGAGGTGGTATCCGCTTACAGTTATCAAACCAATGACAGCAATGAGAATGGCATACCGCCGTTGCAGTTAAAGGTGGCGTTTAATGAGCGTGCGATTAAACGTTTATTGCGCTCAGCGGGTCAGTCAGTGTGGAATTCGGATCGCCCTGCGACACTGGTGTGGCTGGATGTGCAAAACTCAAAAAGTGATGCAATGGTTTCGGCGGGTGAGGCTAGTGAGCAACCGGTGGCGCAAGCGTTGGTGCGTGATGCGACAGCACGCGGTTTGAGTGTTATTTTTCCGATGATGGACTTAGCCGATCAAAATTATTTTAGTACCGGTACGACAGACCAGTTATTAAATGTAGGTCAAGTGCAAGCTGCATCGAAGCGTTACAGTGTGAGTTCAATTTTATCTGGTAAGGTAAAAGAGATAGGAGGCCAATGGCAAGCAGATTGGGTGTATATATTAGATGGTGCACCAATTCGTTGGCAAGACGAGGCTGAGTCGATTGATCAATTGGTTGTGGCGGCGGTGAATAATTTAGCTGGCACGATGATTAGCCAATTAGCGATGGCTTCCCCTGATCAAAATCAATCATCGGTGCTATTGCGAATTACGGGTATCGCTGATCTTGGTCAATATGCCATGGTGCAGGATTATTTACAGAGTTTGAAGCCTGTGTCAAAAGTGACGGTTGAAACAGTGGATCCGTCACAAATGGTGATTCGTTTGGATTATCAGGGGCAGTTAAATCAACTTAAACGGGTGATTCGGAATGGCCAGCGTTTAGGTGCTGATCAAACGGAATGGTTACAACAAGCAGATAATCCAACTTTGGCTTATCACTGGATTGGAGGTGTGGGGTAATGGTAATGCAGTTGCCGCTGAATGTTTCATTGGATGATGATGCTACGTTTCAAAATTTTTATATTGGTGATAATGCTGCCGTTGTAAGTGCGCTGCGGCATTTGGTTGAGACACGTTCAGATCAAGCGATTTACGTGTGGGGTGCTAGTGGCAGTGGCCATAGCCATCTACTGCAGGCGACTTGTCACTATATGCAAAAGAATAATGGTACGGCGATGTATCTATCATTAAGTGACTTTGCGCAGTTATCACCTGAAATTTTTGATGGTATGGAACAATTTGATTTGGTGGTGTTAGACGATATCGATGCCATTGCGAATAATATGAATTGGCAGGAAGCGTTGTTTCACTTTTATAATCGCGCAAAGCAGTTTGATACGCAATTAGCGTTTGCAGCACGAGGTGCGCCACGTGCATTGCCATGGATGTTGGCTGACTTACAATCGCGGTTAAGCCATGGCTTGGTATTTCATTTGCAGCCCTTATCGGATAAGCAAAAAATTGCAGCCGTAAGTTTACGTGCTAAAAACCGTGGCTTGGAATTGTCGCCCGGTGTTGGACAATTTTTGCTGAATCATTATCAGCGCGACATGAGTGCTTTATTCCAGTTACTAGAGCGCCTTGATGTGGCTTCGATTGCAGCCCAACGCAAGCTGACATTGCCCTTTGTACGGCAAGTGTTAAGCGATAAGGAGAGCGTGGTTGCGTGAGTTTGCTAAACAATTAGTGCCTTGCTTAGACCTAACCTTGTTGTCATCTGCATGCACATCTGCTGATGTGATGGTGCTGTGTGAACAGGCACAGACAACATATGGCGACGTGGCTGCTGTGTGTATTTTCCCGCAGTGGATTGAAATAGCGAAAGAAGCATTGCAGGCTTCATCTATTCGCGTTGCGACGGTGATTAATTTTCCCAAGCCAGCGTTATCGATTGATGAAATACAACAGGCGATTGAGCAAGCGATTGAGCAGGGCGCCGATGAACTTGATGTTGTCATGCCTTATGATTTACTGGCGCAAGGCGGTGAAGCACGGGTTGAAATGATTTTGCAACGTTGTCGCCAAGTCTGCGGCAAACATATATTAAAAGTTATTATTGAGTCAGGTGCATTGCAGTCGAAGGAGTTGATTCAGCAAGCAACACAGCTCGTTGTGGATAGCGGTGCAGATTTTGTAAAGACCTCGACGGGTAAAGCTTCGGTGGGAGCCACGTTGTCAGCAGTTGAAACCATGCTAACTGTATTGCAAGCCAGCGGTGCAAAAACTGGGCTTAAATTATCCGGTGGTATTCGTACTGTAGTATCTGCTTATGAATATGTGCAGTTGATTGAGCGCTACCTTGGGCCCGATGTGTTACAGCCGGCGCACTTTCGTATTGGCGCGAGTCAGTTATTACAAGATATTACCCGACAAGTTGAGCAACCTTTATGACGCAAATGCTATCCCTCTTTAGTTTAATGATGCTAATCACTGGCGCGATTGATAGTATTCGAAATCTGCCGGCCACTGCGTTATTTGGCAGTACGCTTATTTTCTTCTTTATTCTGGCAGCTATTTTATTTTTGCTACCAGTTGCATTAATTTCCGCAGAGCTATCCTCCAAATGGACTCATAAAGGGGGGGTGTATTTTTGGGTAACCAAAGCGCTAGGTGAAAAGATTGGCTTTTTAGCTATTTGGCTGCAATGGATTAATACCATGGTGTGGTATCCAACCATGCTGTCGTTTATCGCTGGCATCTTGGCATATATTATTCATCCTGCTTGGGCGCAAAATAAATATTATTTAATCACGGTTATCTTGGTTGTGTTTTGGGCTTTGACCTTGCTGAATTTACGAGGTCTGCGCACCTCAGCGCGATTTGCTGCGGCGTGTACGGTGATCGGTATGGTTATACCGATGATCTTGATTGTTATTCTATCGGTGATTTGGATTATTTCGGGCAAACCGATGCAAATTCATTTAACCGCAAGTAATGTATTTCCGAGTTTGGCGCACCCGAAAAATTGGATTTCATTAACGGCTATCGTTGCTTCTTACTTAGGGATGGAGTTAGCGACGGTGCATGTCAGTCATGTTAAAAACCCTTCGCGTAATTTCCCCAAAGCTTTGATGTGCTCAGTAGCGATTATTTTGGTGACGATGATTTTAGGTTCGTTGTCGATTGCTATGGTGTTGCCGCACGACAAGATTAGTCTGGTGACCGGTGTTATGGAAGTGTTTAATAGCTTCTTCCATTCGTATCATATGCAATGGTTTGTGCCGATTATTGCCATTATGATTTTGGTGGGTAGTTTCGGTGGCATGATCAACTGGATTATTTCACCAGCTCGTGGTTTGCTGCAAGCAGCCGACCACCATTTTTTACCGCATTTTTTGCAGTATCGTAATAAGCACGATGTTGCAGTTGCAGTATTATTGCTGCAAGCGATACTGGTGAGCTGTATTTGTATGGTGTTTTTGTTTGTGCCAAGTGTTAATGGCTCCTATTGGTTTTTAACGGATTTAAGTACCGAGCTGTATTTGCTGATGTACCTGCTTATGTTTATTGCGGCAATCGTATTAAAAAAACGTTTCCCCCGTGTTGAGGGAGCCTTTCATTTACCAGGTAAGCGATTGTGTTTTTATTTCGTTAGCGTATTAGGTATGTTGGGCTGTGCTTTGGCTTTATATGTTGGATTCTTCCCGCCGGATGGCATTGATGTGGGTGGTGGGCATCACTACCGCGTGATGTTTACGTTTGGTTTGATCGTGATGGTATGCCCTGTTGTATTATTTTATGCGTACCACCTTGTGCGAGTTCGCCAGGACCAAAAACAAAAGTGACCGGTAAAAGCAGACTTTATTTTAATGTTTGCTTGCAGGCGCTTAAGACAAATTCATCACCACCTGTAGCAGCCATTAATGCTAAACCTTGCGGCACGCCATCTACATTGGCGATGGGTAATGACACTTGTGGGCAGCGTGCAAATGCAGCCAAACTGGAAATGCCGGATAGTCGAGGGATGTAATCGCCTTTTGTGCGATCGGCATTAACTTCACCTTTGATGGGCGGGATGGCTGGAGTGGATGGTAGTAATAGCAACTTATTATTTTCAAGCAGTTTGTTAATGTGAAGATTAATGCGTTGACGGAATTGGAACGCCTTAAACAGTTGCGTGCGATCAGCTTGTTTGGCAAGTTCAAAATTGATTGCGGTGGCAGAGCCAAGTTCGGGTTCAAATTGTTCAACCCAATCGCCTAATGAAGACCAAATCTCGCACCAATGTATTTGGCAATAGTGGTTAAATAAATTGCGTAAGTTAGTGTCTGTATGTAAGTGATCGCTGAGTGTGATTTCACGTACGGTATATTGATTGGCGAGTTGGTTAAACCAGTCGCGCGTGCAGTCTGCGACTTCAGAATCGCATTGCTCAATGATGTCTACTGGCAGCAATATTTCATTAATTTCAGGATGGCTTGTGTTGTCATCACTGCCGAGTAAGCAACGTGTTGCTTGGTTCAGAGTGGCTAAGTCTTTAGCAAAAACACCCACGCTGTCATAGGATGTTGCGAGCGGATTGACACCAGCAACAGACACGCGTGCTGTTGTGGTGCGTATGCCCCATACACCACAATTGCTAGCGGGAACGCGCACTGAGCCGCCGGTATCAGTACCTAATGCAAAGTCACATTCACCGCTGGCAACAGCAGATGCAGAGCCTGCGGATGAGCCGCCTGGTATACGATCAGGTGCATTGGGATTTAGCGCAGTGCCATAAAAATCATTTTCGCCAGTTAGGCCAAAAGCAAACTCATTGGTTTTTGTTTTACCCACGCAGCGAGCGCCAGCGCTTAAGCATTGGTCAACGCATACCGCATTGATAACAGCGGGTTGATGCTCACGGTGCCAGCTTGGATTACCACAACAAGTGATATCGCCTTGGGTATCGATTAAGTCTTTAATCGCGAATGTCATGCCATCCAATGGGCCCGATTGATAGGGTTCGATGGTTTTTTTTAGGCTAAAGGCGCTAGTGTTGTTGGGGTCAAACTGTGTCAATGCATGCTCCTTATAACAATTGAACCTCATATCCTAACGGTAACAATGTGGAATGTCATCCTCCATTCACACGGATAGCAGCCTGTGTTAAAATCGCCACAATTTAACGATAGACTACCGAGAATATTATGTTATCTACAGCAAACCTAACCATGCAGTTTGGCTCTAAGCCATTGTTTGAAAATGTATCCGTCAAATTCGAAGAAGGCGGTCACTATGGCTTAATTGGCGCAAATGGTAGTGGCAAGTCCACTTTTTTGAAAATTTTATCAGATAAGCTGGAAGCGACACACGGTAGTGTAACTTTTGGCCCAAATGAGCGCGTGGCATCATTGAGCCAGGATCAATTCGCATTTGAAGAATTTAATGTTATTGATGCAGTGATTATGGGGCACAAAGAATTGTGGACCATTAAGCAAGAGCGCGATGAAATCTATGCTTTGCCAGAGATGAATGAAGAGCAGGGCATGCGGGTGGCTGAGCTAGAAATGGAGTATGCCGAGCATGATGGTTATTCCGCGGAAGCACGTGCCGGTGAATTATTATTAGGTGTAGATATACCTTTAGAGCTGCATTCAAAAAAAATGAGCACACTGGCTCCCGGTTTGAAGTTGCGTGTCTTGTTAACACAAGTGCTATTTTCAGATCCAGATATTATGTTACTCGATGAGCCGACCAATAACTTGGATATTAATACCATACGCTGGTTGGAAAATGTGCTGCGTGAACGTAAGTGCACGATGATTATCGTGTCGCACGATCGCCATTTTTTAAACTCAGTGTGTACGCATACTGCCGATTTGGATTACGGTGAAATTCGTTTGTTCCCAGGTAACTATGATGAATACATGGCAGCAGCGATGGCAGCCAAACAAAAAATGGTAACAGACAACGCGCGTAAGCAAGCGAAGATTAATGAATTACAAGCCTTTGTGCGTCGTTTTGCGGCCAATGCAGCGAAATCACGTCAAGCAACGTCACGACAAAAACAAATTGATAAATTACAATTGGTGGAAGTGAAGCCATCGAGTCGTCGTTTCCCTTATATTAAATTCGAAGAAGGTAAGCAAATTCACCGTAAAGCATTAGAAACGAAAAAATTGACCAATGGTTACGGAGATGAGCCGCCATTGTTTAGTGACGTGAATCTGATGATTGAGCCCGGCGAACGAGTGGCAATTATTGGGCCCAACGGTATCGGTAAATCAACGCTAGTGAAAACTTTGGTGGCAAATATGCAACCAATCAGTGGCGAAGTTAAGTGGTCAGAGAACGCGGTTACAGGATATTTTGCTCAAGATCACAACGATGACTTTGAAAAAGGTGAGTCGCTCTATGAATGGATTACTAACTGGGGTCAAGAAGGTGATGATGAACAGGTATTCCGTGGTGCGCTAGGCCGTATGCTATTTTCTGGCGATGATATTAAAAAATCAGTTAAGGTCACATCCGGTGGTGAAAAAGTAAGATTGCTATTAGCAAAGCTAACCTTGCAACGCCCCAATGTATTGGTGCTTGATGAGCCGACCAATCACCTGGATATGGAATCGATCGAAGCGTTAAACATGGGCTTGGAAAATTACAAAGGCACGATTATTTTTGTTAGCCATGATCGCGCGTTTGTGTCATCGTTGGCTACGCAGGTGGTTGAGATTAAACATGGTGGTGATGTTATTCACTATAAAGGCCATTATGATGACTATCTCGCCTCTCAAGGTTTAGCCTGATTAAACGTCATCTGCGGGCAATCTTGAACGAAAACAATAATTAAAAAATCGTCAGTTATTTGTTATAAAATCCTCCTTTTTAATTATTGTTTTCGTTCAACCTTGCCGCACAGCTGAACGTTTAATGGATGAGGAGCTAGATTTATGGACGAAAAATGCTTTTGACTATTGTTTTCGTTCAACCTTGCCGCACAGCTGAACGTTTAATGGATGAGGAGCTGGATTTATGGACGAAAAATGCTTTTGATTGTGGTTTTCGTTCAACCTTGCCGCACAGCTGAACGTTTAATGGATGAGGAGCTGGATTTATGGACGAAAAATGCTTTTGACTGTGGTTTTCGTTCAACCTTGCCGCACAGCTGAACGTTTAATGGATGAGGAGCTAGATTTATGGACGAAAAATGCTTTTGACTGTGGTTTTCGTTCAACCTTGCCGCACAGCTGAACGTTTATTTGAAATTGTTATTACAACGAAGCTGTAGTAGTAACGTAAGCTGCGGTTTAAAGGTGGGTGGCGTACCTGTTTTACGGAAGTAAAGCGCAGCGTAGTGGAACGAAGCGAGCCATGAAGTAAAAATAGGTACGGTGCCCGCCTGGGAAGCTACTATGCGTTGTAAAATAGATACAGTGCCCGTCTGGGAGGCTATTATGCGTTCTGGGAAGCTACTATACGTTGTCATACATTAGGATAAAGGAAAAAATACAATGCTTGCATTAATCGCCGCCATGGCGCATCAACGGGTGATTGGGTTAAAGGGTGATATGCCATGGCATATGCCGGAAGATCTAAAACACTTTAAAAATATGACAGCAGGTAAAACGGTTATCATGGGTCGTAAAACTTTTGATAGTATTGGTAAGCCGTTACCTAAGCGCCGCAATATAGTGATAAGTCGCCAAGCGGATTTGGTGATTGATGGTTGTGATGTGTTTAATGATTTGCAGCAAGCGATCGCAAGCTGCGATGCTCAAGAAGATATTATGATTGTCGGTGGTTCAACGTTATATGAACAAGCGCTGCCATTTGCTGATCGATTGTATCTCACTTTTATTGATGCCGATGTCGAAGGCGATACTTTTTTCCCGGCGTGGGATAGCGATGAATGGCAGTTAGTTGATCGTATGGAGTGCAGCGCTGATAAAGAAAACCCTTATGACTACCAGTTTGTCACGTTAGAGCGAGTAGCTGACAAGCTGTCATAGCTCATTGATGCCTCAATAATTAACGCAAAAAATTATTTAGTTTTTTGGTGTAGCAGGCACTGAAACTAGGCTAAGGGATTTATCGTCAGCAATTTTCATTGCCGTGAGTTTGTTGCCCCACACGCAGCCGGTATCGGTAGCATAGATGCCATCAGCATCGCAATGACCTTCGAGTGATGCCCAGTGACCAAACGCCAGACGGTATTGGCCAAAATCATGTGGCCAATCAAACCACGGTTTATAACCGGGCAGATCGATAGTTTTTGAAGATTTAATTTTTAATTCCAGCGTGCCTTCAGCATTACAAAAACGCAAACGCGTAAATGCATTGGTGATATAACGTAAACGATCCCAGCCAGTTAAGTCATCTGACCAAGTAGCTGGCGTGTGACCAACCATGTGTTGTAAAAAATCGAGATAGTTTGGGCCACGTAAAATATTTTCGAGTTCTTCTGCGTGCTGTTTTGCTTGTGATAAATTCCATTGCGGCGGTATGCCTGCATGCACGGCTACTAAATCAAGATCATCATCAATGATTAACATGGATTGTTGGCGTAACCATTCGAGATGGTCGTTTAAATCGTCTGATTGTAATAATGGTCCCAGGGTATGATGGCCGTCATATGAAACGGCTTGATATCCTAATGCCAATAAATATAAATCATGATTGCCGAGAGTGACACGTACATTATTAAGTGAGCGGATGAGTTTGAGTGTATCTAATGAGTGCGGGCCGCGATTAATTAAGTCGCCAACAAAAACTAGTTGGTCTTTGTTGTCATCATACTGAATGAGCTGCAGTAGTAACTGCAGCTCATGAACACAACCTTGTACATCACCAATGACATAGCATGCCATTAAGCATGTTCCGCCTTCACTGGGGTCATGTGATTATCAACTAAGCTAAAGGCCACTTCTGAGCGCACATCGCTAATGATGTCGCGCAAGAAAGAAGGGCGATGGCTGTAGTCGCGGTATTGCGTTACCTTGAAATTATTTTTCATGATGGTCCATAGTTGCCCTGTACCATCGGCTAGGCCTAATTTAACGGCTTCGCTGCCTATCCAGAAATCACCGGAGAATAATTGTTTGGGATCACCGTGTAAGCGACCTTTACGTCCTTCGGTTACATCTTTAATAAAATGTTTATGCACAGCCTCAAGCACATGATCGATTTTTTCTTTAGAGGCTTGGCTAACGGGTTCGAATGGGTCCATACGAACTTTATTATTGCCCGCCGTGAATACGCGGCGTGTAACCCCTAGCTTTTTAATGGCATCAGTGAAGCCAAAGCCACTCATTACCACACCGATTGAGCCGGTAATAGTGTCTGGGTTAACGTAAATCTTATCAGCGGCAGAGGCTACTAAGTAAGCACCGGAAGCCAGTGAGTCAACGCCCAGAACAATAACATGCTGAAGATAACGTTGCTTCAGTTGAATAATTTTATCGTGGATAATTGATGCTTGAACAGGGCTTCCACCAGGGGAGTTGATCACTAACACCACACCTTTACTGCGTGGGTCGCTGAATGCACGTTGCAGTAGGGGCAGCACCTTATTAGCTGAGAATGGTTTGTCAGGCATGATCTCACCGCTCAAACGAATTAACGATACATAAGGTTTTGAAGGGTCAAACTTCTCACTGGCGCTGCTTTTCTTATTGGGCGCTAATAGAATGAGTGATGCATAGATAATAATAACGAGCAGCACAAGAAAGAAACGAAAGTTACGCCACCGCCTGTCTTTTCGGCGATCGACTAATAACTCATCAACAATTACTTTTTGTAGTTTTTCATCTTCCATATTAATCAGTTTCCTCTAAGTGTTGCTGTAGATAGTTAATAATATTTTGCGGGATATTGCAGCTTGTTTTATTTTTTGCATCAAAGCATACCATGCGTGCAGTGCCTGTGGCTCTGAGTTTATCTGGGCTGTCGCTGGTGTAAAACTGATAGCTAATTTGAAAGCTGCTATGACCAATGTTGCTAATGGATTGCTGAATGATAACTGTGCTCGGAAAATTAATGGGTTGCTTAAAGCGGCAACTGGTATCAGCTAAGATAAATTGTATATTAGGGTCTGTATTTAAATTGATTAAGCATAAAGCACGAGCTTCAGTCATGTAGTCGAAATATTTAGCGTTATTGACGTGTTGATAACTGTCAATATCCACCCATCTGACCGGAATTTCGACTTGCTCCATTTTAGTCTTCATCCATACGAACAGTTAATACATCACATTTGGCTAAGTGCAGAATGGCGTTGGATTTAGAGCCTAATAATTTCTCAATACCATGGCGACTGTGTGAACCAACCACAATTAAGTCACAGCCTAAGTCATTCGCAAGATCAACAACGGCGTGTTTAATGGCGCCGGTTTCAAGGTGGCGATTAGCGGCAGGGATGTCATGTTTCTCGGCTTGTGCATCAAGCATTTTTTGCAAGTTCTGTTCCAGTGTTTGCTCGTATTCAACATCAATATTGATGCTGAATTCACCGCCGTAGGCGGCGGTGGTTTGTTCTAATACATGCATAATATGCAGTGTAGCTTTATTGGATTCGGCTAATTCTTGTGCGCGTGCTGCTATGGTATCTGAGTGCGGCGTCAGGCAGGTTGCGATTAGGATATTTTTGTAATTTAACATCAATTTTCCCTGTGTGTTGACACGAATTGTGCCAGTGTAACAAATTTTTCAACGCTTAGCTCTTGTGCGCGTGCGCCTGGATCAATGTCACACTGTTTGATCTGCTCGGTATTTAATAATGGTTTGAGTGTATTGTTGAGCGTCTTGCGCCGCTGACTAAATGCCAGGCTAACCACTTCGGTTAATGTGCGGCTGTCGATATCATAACGCTTTGTGTGCGGAATGAGCCGTAAAAATCCGGAGTTGACTTTAGGGGCTGGTTCGAAGGCTTCAGGTGGAATCGCAATGAGTTGCTCTACTTCACAATAATATTGCACCATCACGCTGAGTTTGTTGTAGTTGGAACTGCCTACGGGGGCGGCCATGCGGCTAACGACTTCTTGTTGCAGCATGAAATGCATATCTTTGATGCAGTCGATGACTTTAAATAAATGAAATAATAGCGGTGTAGAAATATTATAAGGCAGGTTGCCGACGATGCGTAGTGGCCCTGCATTGGCCAATACATTAAATTGAAATTGCAAAACATCTTGTTGGTAGAGTTGAAGTTTACCATCTTCACCGTAGCGCTTTTCCAGCTGTGCGACTAAATCACGATCCAGCTCAATGGCGTTTAGGTGATTAAGCTCGGGTAATAAGGCATCAGTGAGTGCGCCTAGGCCTGGGCCGATTTCGAGCATATTGTCATTGGGGCGAGGCGCGATGCTGGCAATGATTTGGTGGATTACACCTTCATTGGTCAAGAAATTTTGACCGAAGCGCTTCCGTGCGCGATGGGTTGGTTTCACTTCATTACCTTAATATATGCACTTTTACGAATATTTTTGAGCCATGTATGTATCGCTTTTTGGAACTGTTGCTCTTCCAGCATTTTGCGTGCTTCATCACGAGAAAGTGTTTTATCGCTTTTTTTGACGCCCAGTAATTTTAAAATATGGAAGCCATTGCCCGCTTGAATGGGTTTGCTGATTTGCCCTATTTTCATATGCGTTAGCTGGTCTATAAATAAGTCAGGAATCTCGTTCGCTGTTTTCCAGCCTAGATCACCATCGTTAGGGCCGTCTTCATTATTGGATTCCAGTTTAGCGATTTTGCTAAAGTTACCGCCTTTGGATAATTTCTTATAGATGTCTTGTGCGCGGTTTTTAGCGTTGGCAATTTGAGTATCTTTTGCATCATCAGGTAAGGCGACCACAATATCGGCAATGTGGTAGCTTTGTTGTGCACCTTGGCTCTTGTTATATTTAGCTATCGCTTGATTGATTTGTTTGTCGGTAACATGCACTTTGCTTGCTACAGCAGCATGTTGCACTTTGCTGGCGAGTATTTGTTTTTTGATATCGCCTTTAAAGTCAGTAAAATCTTCGCCTTGTTGTTTTACTTTTTGTTGAAGTTGGCTGACTGTTAATTTGTTCGCTTTGGCGATGTTGGTAATGGCAGCAGTTACTTCGGCATCGCTAACAGTGATGTTGGCGCGTTTAGCCATTTGTGTAAGCAGCTCTTCATTGACGAGTGTTTTGATGACTTGTTTACGAATCATTGCATCATCAGGCATTGTAACGTGTGCGGCTAGCATGTGTTTTTTTACATTGCTCATAGCTTGTTGCACTTGGTATTCAGTAATAACGCTTTTGTTAACGATAGCGGCAATATTATTGACCGACTGCACCGGTGTGCTATTGGCCGCAGTAGCGATACCGCATGACAGGGTGAGGCTGAGTAGCCCGCTGAGGATAACTGAACTCATCTTTTTTAACATGCGCTTACGTTCCTTATCGATTATCGTAGGTCCGGATTATAGCCTGGAAGCGTATTCATAAACAAACGGTCTGTGTTCTTATTTGCAAGTGACCCTAGTCCTTTTAAGTTAAGCTGGACATAATAGCCGGTTTGGTACGAGTTACCAGTGCCGGGTGCTGGGATATTGCTTTGCCATAAGCGGTCAGTTAAGAAACGTATACTCCAGCAGCAAGTATTATATTCGAGGCCAAAGTAGTAACTTTCAGGGTGTTTGTCGGTTAGGTTGTAATAAGCGTAAGCAATACCGTTCCAGTGAGAAGTCAGTGGAAAATAGGTGCCACCAATTAAGTTACTGTGGGTTTGCCGGCTGGGTATGTCTACTGAGCCGTCAGTTTCTCGTACATAATTATATTGCAGCGAGAATAAATGCGAATTATCGCGGATATAGTTAAAGGTCACACCGGCATTATTGGTTTGTTTCGCGTTAGGATCCCAGGCCCAAGTAGCGGTGGTGGACCAATGATCGGCAGGATTGAATGTTATGTCACTGACAATAGGGGAAAAGTTATTGGTAGTATGTGCACAATCTCTGTTCAGGCAAACCTTCGGTTCTGCCATATAGTAAATGGCACCGACATCGAAGCGAAAGTTTTGTGCGCCGTTGTTCGCATTTAGAAAGCGACTAGTAAAGCCTAGGCTAAATTGGTTGGCGTTTTGTATGCGATCATAACCGGTGAAGCGGTTGAGTGAGAATACTTGCGCAAATGAAAACGGCAAACTATAGGTATCGTAATTAGGTATATCACTTTGGTTTTGATAGGGCACAAATAAATAGAAAACTTGGGGTTCAAATGTCTCGATCAAGTGATGTTTACCGAAATTTACGGATTTATCGAGGTATAAGCCAGAGTCGATATCGATAATGGGTAAGGTGCGCCCGATGTTTTTTGCTTGATGTGGCAATTGGTGTTGTACAATATAGTCCGTGTTATCGAGGTAAATAGAGGGTGTAACATAACCGGCGGCCCAGTTAAGCGGTATGCTAACGTTTGGTCGCAAGTGGATTCGTTGCCCAACGGGTAAGTCAGGTACAAAGTAACTGTTGTAGCCAAAGTTAATTAATGACGTAGACATGCCAAAGTCTAACCAGTTTGTTAGTGCGGGGTAATTGGCGGCGCTATCAATTTCTGGAATACGTTGGTATTGGTCATTAGTGACGGGTTGGTTTATTGGGTGTAAGGTTTGATAACCCTGGAACATCCCTGTGAATTCCCAGTGCTTTCCTTGGTAATGCAAGTCGGCTTGGTTGAGTAATTGGTTAGCGGTAGCACCGTTGGCTGTAATATCAAAATCTTTTAGGTAATAGGAGTCACTGACGCGATTAACATTAAAATCAGCAGTCCAGCCTTCAGAAAAGGAGGAGTGTTGATTGATAGCGATCATCCAGCGGTTATTGGTATAACCTTTAATTGCATTAATGTAAGGCAGGTTTTCTGGGGTGGCTGTAGTGGTATCTATTGTGTCCTGTTTGAAAGTACGAAAGGCTTTATCACCCGGTAAAAAGTTACCAAAATATCGCCCTTGGGTGGTGTTACTGAGAAAACGAAATTGACCATTTAATTGGAAGCCACGCTTGGTTAGCATGCGTGGTGTAATTGTCATATCGTAATTGGGTGCCATGTTCCAATAAATAGGTAATGCTATATCTACACCCGAAGGGCCGGTGTGGCCAATAATCGGTGTTAAGAGTCCGGACTTTCTTTGTTTGTCGATGGCAAAAGAAAAGTAAGGCGTGTATAGCAGTGGGATTTTATGAAATTTTAATACAACACCATAGGCTTTACCCACGCCTTTATGTTTATCTAAGTGCATGCGTTTGGCATGAATCATCCACGAGGGTTTTATCGGTGGGCAAGTGGTGTATGAAGCGCGCCCATATAAATCAATTACGCCATTGGCATGACGCTTGACTTGATAGGCGCGTCCCCAGGCGCTTAAGTCATTATGCTTGCCGCCGTTATATAGTACATGGTAGAGACCATCATCCAGTACCGATGAGCCATCACTTAAGTCGAGATAGGCGTGTTGGCTGACAATTAATTTGTCTTTCTGTTGTAAGCGGACATGCCCAAACAACTCGATGGCCGAAATCTTACCGTTGTCTGCATCGCGGTATATGTACGCTTTGTCGGCGTTTATTAAGCGGCCGGGCTGTGTGACTATCACATTTTGTTGTAAAATTGATCGACCGCTGGTGGAAAATAGCGCCGGACCATCGGCAGTAACGGCTGTAGCATTATCTTCAACAGCTGTGGGGGAAGGGTTATCTATGATGATCTTGGGTTCTTTGTAGCTACCACCACAGATATTGTCGCTATTTTTGCTGGGAAGCCAACCGAGCATATCTGCAATTTGTTTTCCGCTCAGTACTTGAGGTGTTATGGTGCTTTTGTTAGCCTTGGGCGTTGCAAGCGCAGCACCGGCGTAAAATACGGCGGTTAGCGCAATTAATTTGCAAAGCGCATGCTTCATGTGAATATTTTCTCCAGCTATATGCGATGAGTATGGTACCGGTTATGACAGATATATCAAGTAAACAACAAGTACAACACTGGTTAGCAGACCATTGTGCGTTACAGTTGACTGAGCTACAAGATTTGCCGCAGGTGATTAGTCGACGTCACTATTATCGAGCGGTTACCCCAGCGCAAACGTATATCGTTACCGATGCGCGTGAAATACCAGACAGTATTTTGAGTTTTGCCTCTCTTGGTGAGCTGTTAAAACAAGTGGGGTGGTATACGCCAGAAGTTTTTCAGGTGGACACCGATAACGGCTATTTATTGCAAGAAGATTTGGGTGGCTCGCATTGGTATGACCGTATGCAGCATCAGTTGGTTGCTAAAGACTATCAACTGGTGTTGAGTGATTTGTTGAAATTACAGTCATTTCACTTGGATGCAGCGCTCGAGATTCCATCATTTGACTGGGCTGGCTATCAAACGCGAGCAGTTGATGGCGTGGATTGTTTTTTGAGTCAGTGGCGCGATAGCGAATTGAATCAACATGAACGACAAGTGGTTGAGCGCAGTGTGATCAATTGTATTGATATTTTGCAACGTGGTCCTCAGGTATTATGTCACCGTGACTTTCATAGCCGCAATATCATGTTAAAAAACGACCAGCAGTTGGCGCATATTGACTTTCAAATGTTGTGCATTGGTCCGCTGAGTTATGACTTGGCCTCGATTTTGCGTGACGCTTATGTGCGTTTGTCGGATGACTTGGTGCTGCAATTGCTCGAGCAATATTATGAGCAGCTGCAGGGCTGTGATTCGGTTGTGCTTACCACTAGCTGGGAAGAATTTTTATTATGGTTTGATGCGGCTACGTTGCTGCGCCATTTACGTTGCATTGGTTTATTTGCGCGTATGTCAGATCGCAGCTTGTATCGGCAAGCGCGTGATTATGCATTGCAGTATTTACAATCAGCTGCGGCACGTCATGCCAGATTTGCTGATTTAGCAGCACTATTAAGTGAGAAGGAAACGAATTGAAAGCGATGATTTTAGCTGCGGGCAGCGGCAAACGCTTAGGCGGTATTACGCAGCGTATACCAAAGCCGTTAGTGGAGGTAGGTGGTGAAACTTTGATTGCACATCAGGTGCGCTGTTTAGCTTCTGCTGGGTTTACTGATTTGGTGATCAATGTGTGCTATATGGCATCATCAATTATTGATGCATTAGGCGATGGCCAACGCTTTGGTTGTAAAATTGAATACTCTTACGAGCAAGAAGTGGGTGGTCTTGAGACTGGCGGCGGCGTATATCAGGCGTTACCATTATTGGGTGACCAACCTTTTTTGGTTACATCGGCAGACATTTATACTGATTTTCCTTACGAGCAGTTGCAGCAACCGATGAATGCTGCAGCGCACTTGGTGCTAGTGCCAAACCCGGTTTACCATTCCGACGGCGACTTTGCTTTAGATGCGCAAGGTGCGATTACTTTGCAAGGCGAGAAGTGGAATTATGCGGGTATAGGCATATTAACGCGTATGCTGTTTGATGGTGTGACTGAGCGCAAATTTTCGATCAGCAGTCGACTGATGCCCGCGATTGAGCAACACACTGTTACCGGTGAGCTATATAAGGGGGCGTGGTATAATGTGGGTACTCCAACAGAATTAGATGCGTTGAGCCAATATGTGGCATCATCGCAACGCGCAAGTACTAAGCCACTGTGACATGTCATTAACTTCATCGATACACATCTCATGCCCCATCGGGTATTGATGGGTTGTTAATTTGTAGTCACGTCGCTGCAATTCAGAAATCGTTAACTCAGCAAGCACATAAGGTAGCACGGGATCAAAAGTGCCATGCGCAATAAAGATGGGCGTATCGTGATTGGCGTGATGCTTTTCAGCATCTAATAAGTCGGATAATGGTAAGTAGCATGACATTGCCATGACCCCGCCTAAAGTTTTTGGGTAGCGCAAGCCAGTATGCAATGCCATTGCACCGCCTTGTGAAAAACCGGCTAATATAATGTGGTCACTGGCGATGCCGTTATTAATTTCCATATCGATTAATGCAGTAATCGCAACGGCCGATAGTTGTACGCCTTCTGCGTCTTGTTTGTCTAAGCGGTCTAAGTGGTAAATGTCATACCACGCCGGCATTGGCATGCCGCCATTGATGGTGATTGGCTGTGTGGGTGCTTGCGGAAACACAAAACGCACATTGGCATTTTCTGGAAGTTGCATTGCAGGTACAATGTCTTCAAAATCGTTAGCAGTGGCGCCTAAGCCATGCATCCAAATAACACTGTAATTGGCTGGCTGTTTAGGCTCGATAACAAAAGTTTGTAGTGGTGTATTCATAACCGGAGAACATACCAAGATGTGGAATAAAATACAACGAGTAATCGGCGCAGTGGTGATAATGGCAGTTTTGACCGGTTGTGGTCAATACGGTGCATTGTATATGCCGGCGCCTCCTAAATTAACGCATGATCAAGATAGTTCTCGAGTAAAGACAGCGGCGATAGCTGCGGATTCTGCAGCGAACTAATGGGTAAATAAAATGTTTGGGCTAAAATATGTTGGCCATTCAAGCTGGCATGTGATACCTGGTCGGTAAAAGCCATCCAGCTGGATGAAGCCGGAAAGTCAAAGCGCACCGGTTCAATTTGCTGCTGGTAGTCTTTGTCATTTTTCATCATACGGTTCAGTTGCAACATGAAATAATCATAGACACTGCGCTTGCTCAGTAGCAATTTCAGTAGGAATGGTTTTTTTATTTTCTTGGCGAAGCGCTGCATAATTTTATTAAATGGCTCGCCGACATGCCATACCTTGGTTTGGCCGTCTGGACTAATGTTGGTGTATATACGCAGTATACGTTTGCCATGCAGTGGTGATGTGCGAAATGAATCTATGTGCAAGTTAACGCCATCATTGCCGTGTGTGTTGCGCTGATTGGCCGGTATAAAACAGGTGTGGCCTAACGATATGCGGTTTTCATATTGCGGAAATAGTCGCGTAACTAATGATTTGCTGTGACTGCAGTAATTACGAAGCAGTTGGTAAAGTTCATTATTGCAATTTTTATGCCCTTTGAGCTGGTGGTTGCGTGGATCGTAATGCACGTAATGGTTTTTGCCTTTTAGTACCGGCTGCTCCAGTAGAATTTGTTGTTGCTGACTGAGATCAAAGCCTAATTTCGGAAAGAACAGTACGTTACCATGCTCAAGGTCATTAAGCAGATTTAGGTTGGGCTGAACGGTATCAGTCCATTGGTCGGTTTCGCAAGAGATAATGTTTGTCATGTTTAATTTATATCCGATGCGGCGTATTGAATCAAGTAAGTTTTGCAAGTTGCACAACCCGGGGCAGCTGATTACAATGCGTCCCTTTGATTGATCGGAGGGAAGCCGGATGTTGTCGAGGATTTTGCTAGCTTTGTTATTGGTGTGTTGTTTGTTGCCTGCTATGGCGGCTCCTGAAGGTACGAAGCTGACTAAAAAGCAAGCAGAACAAAAGTCAGAGGCAATTGAAAAGTCACATTGGGATGGTAGTAGTGCGTCATTGGGCGCGAATGCAAATACGGGTAATACGCGTACAGCGACAATCAATGCTGGTTTTAATTTGCTGTATAACAATGATCCTTGGTCAAACACTGCAAATTTAGCCGTGTTATGGGGTAAAGCCGATGGTTCGGTGAATAAAGAAAAGTTCACTGCTGTTGATCAGTTAAACTACAGCTTTCATAAGCAAGATAAAAGTTTCTTCTTTATGAACGGTGACTTTACCGCCGATCGATTTAGTCCTTACTCTTATGTGTTTGTTGGTTCCGCGGGTTATGGGCGTGATTTATACCGTTCACAAAAAATAGTATTGAGTGCGCAAGCGGGGCCTGGTTGGCGACGTAATGAGGTGCGCGTTGATGGTGATCCCAATAGTCATGTGATTATTGTAACGCAGGCAAATTTCTTGTGGAATGTTACCGATAAGGGGGTGTTTACTGAGTTATTACGTTACGATATCGGTGCTCCATTTGATTATTTTCAAACGATCACAGCTTTCCAAAATAAAATTATTGGTAACTTGGCGATCCAGGTATCATTTGAGTTGGATTATTACTCCAAAATCCCACCAAATAGTACGTTTACTCAGAAAACCGATACGATTAGTGCGGTCTCACTGGTATATAATTTCTAACGAAATGATATAGTGAGTGAAGCTACTCAGATGAGGTGATGGCGTGACTTTCGAATTTCATAAATTGCACAGCTTAGGGAACGATTTTGTTATTGTTCTGGCAAAAGCTGAGCAGCCCATATTATCAACAGCATTGATTCGACAGGTCGCAGATCGTCATCGCGGGGTTGGTTTTGATCAGCTGATGTGGGTGATACCAGCGACTGAGAATCAAGCGGCTGATTATATTGTTCGTATTTTTAATAGTGATGGCAGCGAATCTGGTCAATGTGTGAACGGCATGCGTTCAGTGGGCTATTTGTTGCAGGCACTAGTGGATCAAAATAAGTCATCGTGGCTATTACAGGCTGGTGGTGTTGATTATACCGTGATGCAAACGGGCGAGCATGAATACGGCTTGCAATTGGAGGCGCCGGTATTGATGCCGCAAGAGGTGCCGTTTGCTGCAGAGACGCAGCAAGACTTGTATGAGCTCGCATTGACTGATGATCTTGCAGTGCCGATAGGTGTTGTGAGTGTTGGTAACCCCCATGCCGTTTGGCGCGTACAAAATGCCAGTTCTGATGAGGCGACAGAGATTGCTTATTCTATAGCCGAACATGCGTCATTTACTGAAGGAGTGAATGTAGGGGTTTGTTACGTTAAAGCAGATGATCATCTTTTGCTGCAGGTCCTAGAGCGTGGTGCTGGATGGACACAGGCTTGTGGCAGTGGTGCGATTGCCGCCGCAACTGTAGCGCGTATTAACAATTGGGTTAAATCTGACACAATTACTGTGACGCAACCCGGTGGGGATGTAAAAGTTACTTGGCCTAATGAGGGTTTAGCTGTTAGTATATGCGGTCCAGTCGTCTGGGTTTACAATGGCGGATGGTGTGGTGACTAAATAGGGATGTTGCCATCAGACAGTGGGAGACAGACATTGCGGACAATGTCTCACTGTGGGATGTACACAAATTTTTAAGCAGGAGGTGCGAGATGCCGAAAACGACAACCACAAAATCAACCAGTAAAAAAAAGACGACGAAGAAATCGACGGCACGTGCAAGCACGACAGCTACTAAAAAAGCAAAGGCAAAAACCGCTAAGACAGCTACTAAAAAAGTAACTAAGAAAGCGACAACTAAAAAGCCAGCTGCAAAGAAAGCAACGACGGCAACACGAGCTACTCAATCAACGAAAAAAACTGTGAAGAAAAAGACCGTGACGAAAAAAGTAGCAACTAAAAAAACAACACCGAGTGCAACTGCAGCCACAGCAGTGCGTAAAAGACCAGTGAATGCAGCAGCAGGACCGCTTGGCTTTACACCCTATGTAGAAAAAAAGGGTGATGAATATATGGGAGCCCCACATGTGGAGCACTTCCGTAATATTTTGGAGCTATGGAAGCGCCAACTAATGGAAGAGGTAGATAGTACCGTTGGTCATATGAAAGAAGATGATAACAACTATGCTGATCCAGTTGATCGCGCCAGTATGGAAGCCGACTTTAACCTAGAATTACGTACCCGTGATCGTGAGCGTAAATTGATTCGTAAAATCGAATCCGTTATGGACGATTTAGATCGTGGTGAATACGGTTATTGCGAAGATTGCGGTGCGGATATTGGTATTCGGCGTTTGGAGGCGAGGCCAACGGCGACTAAATGCATCGATTGCAAAACTTTTCAAGAGATCAAAGAAAAGCAAGGCGCTTAGCAGCTTTATCAACGGGCAATCTTGAACAAAAAGCCCCCCTTGAAAACTCCTCATGTATTACTTATACATTCCGGGTTTTTCAAGGGGGGCTTTTTGTTCAACCTTACCGCGTTGCTAAAGCTGCTAAGTAGCAGAACGGACACCCTGCAAAACTGTTTTTGAAAAAACTTAATGTGTTGTTTATACATTCCGGGTTTTTCAAGGGGGGCTTTTTGTTCAACCTTACCG
>JARGNX010000010.1 GCA_029210045.1 Coxiellaceae bacterium | reverse complement strand
GACTCAGCAAACTCAGGTGTGATTGAGTCAAAATCTGCAAATCCTGCTGCGACAAAAGAGGATGCTGTGGATTTGCCTGTAACTAAAAAGAAAAGCAAAAAGAAAAAGAAGGCACCTAAGGGTAAAAAAACAGTAAATAGGCCCGTTGCCGCCCCAAAAGCAAACAAAGTCAAACCACCACCATCTACGGACTTTACTATATCGTTTGCTAGAAAATTGACTAGCGCGGAGAAAAGAAAAAAGAAAAAATCAAAAAAAACAAAAAATATTCGCCTTATAGATTTTTCATCACAGCCTTCTCGTGATGATCTAGCATTCATGGAAACACTATCCGATAAGGAAATTAATAAAAAAATAAAGCCTCATCATGTATTCGCCTTGATGACAGCAAATATATCAGACCATACCGCCTTAAATACATGCCTCGCAGAGCTTGAGGGTTTCATCCACAAAATTTTACTAGCTAGCCCACTATTAAGGGATGATTTTTCTAAGTTTGCCATGATGCAATCGTCATACTACAAAAGCCACAATTTAACATTGACGCTTGCTTCCGCGATTATGGTAGACGATTATGGCGTGAATACATTGCTTGTACATATGACGGAGTTCACACTCCAGCTTTGCGCAAATGATCCGCATATACGTAAGGATGTGGTCGACTCATTGATAGAAAGAGATGATCTGGCGGCACGAAGCATTGGGTTACTTGCGATGAGTAATGGAAGAAGCTTTTCTAATGTAATTGATTTTTTTGCAGAAGATCCTTTAATCATTCCTTTGATTGTTAACATATTAAATAGTAACGTAGGCGAAACTTTCAATAGGAAAGACTTAAGCACTATTACAATAGGCGGCGTAGAAAAGTTAGCCACCATCGCGCAGAGAGTTTTATTTTACAATGACACTAAAGGAGCAGCTTTAAAGCTAATTGAATTGGCGCACACCATACCAAGCATGCTAGACGTAGTTCTATTAGCATTAAACGAGCCATTTCCCGGGGATAAAATATGTTTATTTAGTCACGTAGCTATAAAATCCCCATCAATTTTAGAAGCCATTATCGATCTAGCAACTATTAATGATGCCGCACTAGATTCTTTAGTTTACGCAATGAGGCTGCCCAATATAAAATCTGATGAGCGCTTGATTATTGGAATTGTAAAAAGCAACCCTACATGCCTTATGAAACTGACTGCCCTTGCAGAAAAAAATGATAGGCTAGGTAATGACATGAGGGAGGTAATCGCTGAGTCATTGATAGACGACAGCTCTAACTTTTATCTTCTTTTAATGAATAATTCACCTGTGTTAGAGCCTCTATTACAAGTAGCGATACATCACCCCGAGTTTTGCACGTCGTTATTGGGAGGGCTTAAAGCGCAATATGATGGTGGGCCACCTGAGAGTTATGAAACAAAATACTCATATCTCACTCGTTGGATAGACACTCCAAAATTGTTTGATCAAGAGTATCCTGTGTTACGACACCACCTTGAACACAGCGAAGGTTGTGCAAGCGATTTTATCACCTTAGCCTTCTATACAGAACCCCACACCAGAGAGGGAGCCATCGCAACTGAAGGCAATTTCTTTAATTACATGGCTCTGAAACATCCAAACGAATTTATTGACTTAATTCAATTAGCGATTAAAAAAGAAACCGGTTTTGAGCTCTTATTCTCGTCTTTAGACATAAAGAATGGAGACGGGTATGTTCCGCTAGCAGTTCTTCGATTGACCGATGCAGCCAAAGACAAAATTGATGACATAGGGGCTCAATTAGCAGCTCGAGCGCCCCATGCACCTTCTGTGTCACAGCATGCGAAATCAGTGGGCCTATTCGCAGATAAAGTTGCAACTGAAGCGCCCCACCCTGGCGATAGTAGCACGGCGGAAGGTCCTGCAGCACGAATCATATAACTAATTGAATGAAATCCCGGTTTCCCCGGGCATTTACGCCCACCAATATCCATGAGACCATTATCTCTTACATTACTTAGGTTAGACAAACTATAAGCCCAGCCAACGAATAAACTTATTGGTCGATTTTAAGAAGACCGTCGGTTTGTTTTCAAACTTAATGCTTGAAACCGGTTGCAGATTAACTTGTTTTATTTTACCTAGCGATTTTATTTTCATTTCCGTAGCCCAGTAACCTCGTAATTTTTTAACTTCGGGCACGACGATATACACCTTTTTAAAGTTACCTTTATCTAATGAACTAAGCTTTTTATCTTTATTACTGTCCAAGACCACGAGCTCTTTATTATCTAAAGCAATGTACTCCGTTTTCTTAATTTGTCTTCGCAACATACGCTTGAGCGGCGGCTGCTTATTAAAGGCTTTCTTGTAGAAGTCGGCAGTAACCACAATAATTGGCTCGTCTTTCTCTTTTTTATCATTATTATTTAAATCAACAAATACGATATCACCACGGTTTTCATCCTGCTTATTGAGTGCCTTGGCTTCAATAGTGGTTTTTTTTGCGCCGTCACAATGAAGAAAGTCTGACTTATTAAGCCAGTCATCGCTCGGGTAGTAAGCCACCATAATAGAATTATCTTTTATGGTGTTAATGATTGGCTTAACAACATTTAGTGGCAATGAAGGACAACCCCAACTACGCCCTGCTCTACCATATTTTTTAATAAATCTTTCATTTACATACCATGAGCCATGCATCACAATAAATCGATTATACGCATTATCATTGATGCTAGGCTCCAAACCTAACAATTTTAATGCTATGCCATACCGACCATAATACTTCTTCTCCGTATTAAAGACGCCTATGCTGGTTGCTTTACTGTTATTTTTGTTAGAAAAGTAAGTAGAATTAAAACTACCTGACTTCAAGCCATGTGAAACATAAGTGTTATACAGTAATTTTGATTTGGCCAAATCGAATACCCACAGACGCTTTTTATTTGATGGTTGCGAAAAGTCAATAATGGTTAATATATTATTGTGATCCAATTCATTTCTTTTAGCGCAATATAAAGTATTCATTACCTTATCGATTACGGAGGGAGGCAAACCATTTGCTTTACGCTGCAATAAAAGCTTTGTCTTACTTAATGATTTAATTGCTTTTGCGTCTAGGGATTTAGTGATTGGTTTAGGTGTTGGTGTTGCTACTGGGGCATCTTTGTTAGCATGCAAAGTAAGTCCCTTTCTGGAAAAATCTATGCCCAAGAGAGTGATCAGTAACACAACCAGCAATATCAGCTTCATACTATTCTATATCCTTGATTGTACGCATATTCTTATGTTAGCCTTAGTATCACAACAATATAGCTCATTTTTATATCAATGCAATTAAAGCTACCAAGGAAACACAAACATGAACACCACTCTTTTCGTAAGGCTAATAAAACCCGGTAAATTAGAACAAGTTAAACAGTTCATGAACGAGTGCACCGGAAGCAAAAAAGAGCCGTACAAAGACCTTTTATTAAGGTATGGGCTCAATAATGCAAAAATATGGTTTCAATCGATAGATGGCAAAGATTACATGATGTTTATTCATGACATGGATGATGATGGCATGGAAAAGCTACAGTCATGGGACTCTTCTACCAATCCTTTTGATAAATGGTTTAATGAAAAATTAGATGAGTGCTTTGATCTTCAGAATGAGCCTGAGCAGCCGATATTCTTCACTCAATTTGATGCACACCAATAACCAATGGCTAACTACTACGTATTTTTTCACCCTCAAGCAAAAGGTATGTATCGTCTTTTAGGTAGGATTGATTGGTGATCTCAAGGCCTTTTGTTTGCTTTAAATAATCCAGTGTTTTGCGATCAAATCGAGCACCATAAACCTTCTCTACAAAGGGTGCGAAAAAGGCTTGCTTGCGACGTATTGTAGGGTTTGTCGAGTATACCATTTCTAATAACTTAAATTGGCCACCCGGTTTAAGTACACGATGAATTTGTTGTAGCGTTTGAGCCTGTAATTCATTGGGCATAACACAACACATAAATGTACTAACCACCCAATCATAGTGGTTAGAAGGAATGTCGCTCATAAGGCTCGCATCTAGCTGCAGTAGAGTAATATTGCACGCTGCTTGCTGTGCACGTTTTTGTGCTCGGGACAACATGGCATCACTTAAGTCGATTGCCGTTAGATTAACCCCGGCATTGTAATAGCGAAAATTACGCCCACTCCCCGCTCCTAGCTCTAGCACCTCCCCTGATACATTATGCAACAGCATTGGACGCCACTTTTTATACATGCGTTCCCATGGATAATCTAAAATATCATAAAATCGCGCCGTTATAGCGTATTTTGTGCGCAAAGCTAAGTTGTTTTGATGTGATTCCATAGCAACAATATAACCTAATATGGTATATTTCCGTATAGTGGAAATCCATTTAGCAATAATTAATAAGGGATACAGCATGCCAATTTTTCAATGGACTGAGGAACTTGATGTCGGTGTTGATAAGATGAACAACGAACACATTGAGCTAATCGCATTAATGAACAAAGTTTACGACCTCAGCGAAGCAAAAGCTCAATTAGTTGAAATAAACATCGCGCTAGATGCATTTATCACCTATACCAAAAAACACTTTAGTGATGAAGAAGCCTATATGGAATCGATTGGCTATGGCGAAATTGAAGATCACAAACAAAAGCACCGAAAACTATTTGAAGACTTAACCACCTATATCGATGATTTTAGCCGCACAGGCACGCTGGATGATGGTTTCTTTCAGTTCTTAAAAATGTGGTTACGAGGACATATAATTTATATAGATGGTAAATACAAGAAATTTGCTGCAGAGTTAGCCAGTACTGATTAACCTATTGGTTCCAGTGCTTAAAACACGCTGTACCACAGAAATAACGCACATAATCAGCACCTTCGGCTGCTAACGCCACTGATTTATCGATATGCTTATGACAGGCTTCACAATTTACTGAGTTATCGCTGCTATTGGTTTGTTTTGTCATTAATATACACTCGCCTTGATTACCATATATCCGGTATTATAGGTTATAAAGATTAACGACATATTAAGTGCTAATGCCTTTGATACCAGCAATATAGATCAATAAAAAGAAACTGATCGGACTGATGAGTCTGCCCAGTTTGTGTCTCAATAGGTTTAGCAAACAGCGGGCAGTCATAGACAAAGGTATGAAACTCGCCATTTTCTCCGCAAGGGTCAACGCTGTCTGGTAAATCGCTTAACAAATCGCGATCAAACTCACGTCCAACAAATTCAGCGGAGATTTGCTTAGTGTCTACACAGGTTAATTTCGCCTTGAGTCCGGCATTAATCATATCAACAGCGAGCTGCTTAGTAGGCTTTAACCACAATGGAAATACAGGTTTTATGCTGGTGCTTTCTAATTGTGATTCACGATAAGACCTAATATCTTCTAAAAATAAGTCACCGAAAGCCATCTGTTTAACTTGAGTATGCTCTGCTTTATCGATAAACATCTGCATGACCGAAAGATAGGTGTCATTATCACAAGGTTCTGGAATATAAATAGTATGTAAGGGTAGGTTCAGCTGCTGCGCTTGCTGCTCAAGTAATGAGTGACGAACGCCATGCATCGCCACCCTATCACGCTTTTGGTTGACTGTAGTAAATAGCCCCGATACTTCTATATCAGGATTTTGTTGCATTTGACATAAGGCCCAGGCACTGTCCTTGCCTGAGCTCCAACTTAACCAAGTATTCACGTAAGATTAATTCCTTCCAGGGTAGTAACTTAAAAAACCGCCATCAACCAAAATATCAGTGCCTGTGGTATAGCTCGACATGTCCGAGGCTAGGTATTCAACTGTGCCTGCTATTTCACTCGCCTCAGCAGATCGTTTTAATGCCGTGCATTCATTCATTTTTTGAAGCAGCTCTGACTCATCACCTTCCCAGTGAGAGCGATTCATTTCGGTTTTATGGGTACCTGGGCTTATGCTATTTACACGAATATTATATACCCCTAGTGTATTTGCCATGCTCTGTGTTGCACGAATAATCCCGGCTTTAGCTGCATCATATGCAACAACACCAGCGCCACGATGACCACAAACCGATGAGAAATTAATAATAGAACCACCACGATTCCGTTCTATCATATGCTTTGCAACCAGTTGCGCTAAAAAAACAGGCGCTTTTAAATTAACATCGAGCACACGATCGTAATCTTCCTCAGTAGTTTTTAGGAATGCTTTTTTAGCGGCAACGCCCGCGTTATTAACTAGCACATCGATACCACCAAACGCGGCAATTGTTTCATCTACAATGCGTTGTCTATTATCACGACTGGTAATATCAGCCTGTAATAGCAGTATATTATCCTTGTATGCGCTAAGCTGCTCTGTCACCTTTTCAGCCGTTTGTTTATCACCGGCATATACCATGGTTACCTTAGCGCCTAAATTCAGCAAGTGTTTAGCCGCAGCTAGCCCCATTCCTTTTGTAGCACCAGTGATAATTATTATTTTACTTTTCATTCTTACCTCACTTTCTATTGACTTATTACCTAATGTAACGTATAATATATGTATAGTAACTTAATGAATATTAACAACAAATCCAACTCTCAGATGCTACGCCCAAACTGCAATTTCGTCAAGGTTTTTTTCTTTGTTTGACAACTTATAAGGATGCCTCTTAAGATACCTTCTTCAGGGAGGCACAGATGTCTAATATTCAAACAACTATAAGCCAGCAGCATATTGATGAACTAAAACAGCAGCGCGCCACACTGGTAAAAGATGCTGTTGATGATAACCTGCTTTTACCATTACAACAATACACACACAAACTAATTCAAAGCCCCAAGTTTTGGAGTGTCGACAGGCAAGTAAAAGATTCATTTTTTCGTTACGGTGATCCGTTTTTTGAAAGGTTTCTTGAACAAATGCAACCGCTGTTCGAATCATTAATAGAAGAACCATTGTATCCAAGTTATTCACGCCTACGCTGGTATCGACCCGGCGAAAAGCTAAATGAACATCGAGACCGCAAAGGCTGCACCGTTGTCGGTACCACCCCAATCATCTTTAAAGCTCCTGATATATGGCCCTTATACGTTAAAACAAAAAAGGGAACATTAGAGACAACGCTTAATACTGGCGATATGGCTGTATTTTATGGCAAGGAAATACCACATCGCCGAGATGAATTTACAGGCGAATATCAAATACAAGTATTACTTTGCTATGTTAAAACACACGGTGAAGATGCGAAATATAAATACGACCGAAGAGACAAACTAAATACTCTTTCTGCGCTTAAGCAAAAATAATCATTAACAACGCACCCATTACAGCGCAATGCTCAACAAAAAATAAAAATTTCACTTCGCGCATCTGAGCTGTTTGCTCTTGCCAGAAGCGCATAAAGAAGATTGTCGCTAATAACGTAAATAAAAGCGTTAAACAGGCGCCAAGCACAGGGGCAACATTGATAGTTAATAACACGCCACCAACAATTTGTAGCATGATCGCAATAGACAAAGCGTATACAGGTTTTGGTATAACTGTATTTTCAAGCTTAGCGATTTGCTCATTGCGTTTAACAATATTGAAAACACCCGTCACTATAAAAAACAAACCGATAAAGGCCTGGCCAATTAAATAAATAAGTGAATGCATTGATACTTACCCCATGGTTTTATTAACTAACACATCATCATAATAAACGCGCGCCTCAACAATTTTTCCATCACTAAATCGCTGTATCCAAACATATTGATTATCATAATCATGACCACGCTTAGCTTTAGCAATCGCTTCCATCTCAACAACAGCCGTATCACCATCAACATAAATATTCAAAATATTCATTTTTATACCACCCTCAAGTGATACTTTAAGTTTGTTGATTGCGTTTTCAACAAAATCCTGTCGAGACGCATACAGCCCTGACAACACATTAGTACCCGTAATGGTCCACTGCACATTCTCATCGACATATTGTTGTAGAAAGCCATCCAAATCCCCTGTCTCTAGCAGAGAGAAAACGTTTGCTACATATTCTTTAGTAAGGCTCATGCAAGCACTCCTTGGCGGTGTTGGTTTCTGACTAAGTATACCGACTGCCATAACAAAACACCATGCTGCAGCAATGCCAGCGATGGGCCCAGCTTACTGGGCCAATCCCACTGCAGTGTGATTGCAGACAACATATCGAGCATGCAGGTAATAATCGCAATAACAACGAACAATTTACTAACTGCCTGAACTGAATGCAGTCGGTTATTTTTAATGATTTGTGGCCAAGCATAAACAAACCCGGTTACTACCGATACAAGACCAAACAAATCAAAATACTCCTTACATGAAGCAATATACTTGTAAAGCAGAGCATTAATCACAACTAAAGCAATCAAGCCAATATCAGTAATCATTAATTTTTTAGGCGCCTGATCATTAAAGAAATAAAATTGCAGCTGCTGAATCACCAAAGCTAATAATCCGGATAAGGTAACGGCACGATACAGCCACGGCATATGCAAACCAAAACCGTAAATTAAATCTGCTCCATAACCCAATAACAATAGGCAATGCATATTCAACGACAAACCTTCAGTTGATTGCCGTCGATACGTCAGAAATAACTGGGGCATAAACCATATAAAATATAACGCTGCAGATAGCTGCAGACTCCACTCACCAATGGTGCTTGTATTAATCATCAGTGGCTCCACCCAACCTTTGCTTGACGATAAGTGATTTGCGCATTATGATCAACCCTCACAAACACAGGGGTGCCAATTGGCTGAGAAACCCGACTGAGACCGTCTCATCGAGTTAACCCTATAACCTGATCCGGATAATGCCGGCGTAGGAAGCTGTATGATATTACAAGACCAAGCACCGCTGGTGCTGAATATTACCAATTTCGTAACGATGCAAACATGTGCCAATATGTTATTAGCCATAGGTGCTTCACCCTTAATGGCGCATGCCCCTGAAGAGCTAGAAGATATTATTTCAATCTGCAATAGCGTAGTTTTAAATATAGGTACACTAGATCAGCAATGGCTTAACTCAATGCAGCAAGCTCAACGATTGGCATTGCAGCACAATAAGCCCATTGTATTTGACCCTGTTGGCGCAGGAGCCTCTCAGCTGCGCACACAGTCTGCTAAGCAATTACTGCGTACTGGCGTGGATATAGTGCGCGGCAATGCTTCAGAAATTCTGTCGTTAAATGACTCAAGCTTCCAAACCAAAGGTGTCGATAGTCAGCACAACAGTGATTGCGCCATACAAGCAGCACAACACATCTCACGGCAATACAATTGCTGCGTTGTTATCAGCGGGGAAATTGATTATATCTGCTCTCAAAATGCTGTGCGCTCCGTTACAGGTGGCAATAAAATACTAACACACGTAACCGGGATGGGCTGTGCCGCTACTGCAGTAATTGGTGCATTTGCAGCCACTACCAATGACCCAGCACAAGCAAGCTTACAGGCAATGACGCTTATAAAAATAGCTGCTGAAATAGCGGTAAAACAAAGCAATGGTCCTGGTAGTTTTTACCCCGCATTGCTTGATTCAATTTACTCGATAACACAATCAGAAATAACCAATAGAATTAATACCAATGACAACAAAGATCAATTGGCAACAAGCGCTTAAATGCTGTCTGGTGATTGGTCCTAGTTCTTGTAATAAAACTTCGTGGATCGACATCATTCAATCAGCTATTCGAGGTGGCATTACTAGCGTGCAGTTACGTGAAAAACAAGCCACAGAGAAGCATATACTTGAAATAGCTCAACAACTGTTAAGGGTATTACCTTCACATATTCCATTAATTATTAATGATCATGTAATGCTAGCCAAGCAGTTAAACTGCGCAGTGCATATAGGCCAGTCTGACCACACATACACTTGCGCTAGAGATATTATGGGGAAAGACGCGTGCATAGGTTTATCAATTGAAAATATCGAACAGGCTGAACGCTACAAAAAATGCGGTGCAAACTATTTTGGTGTTGGCCCTGTGTTTGAAACAACATCAAAATCAGATGCAGCCAAACCACTAGGCATTGTGAAAGCAGCGCATATCATAGAACGATTAGCGCCATCGCCTTGCGTATTAATTGGCGGCATTACCTCCACAAACGTAGCGCAACTACCAAAAAACAAAGCTGGCATCGCGGTGATTTCAGCAATCACTCAGGCGCAATCACCTCAATTTGCAGCACAGCAATTACTACAGGAATTACAATGAAATATCCCACTGTATTAACCATCGCAGGATCAGATAGCTGTGGTGGCGCAGGCATACAAGCGGACATCAAATCGATCAGCGCCAATGGCGGCTATGCTGCCAGCGTCATCACCACAATAACAGCGCAAAATACTCAGGGGGTTCAGGCTGTAGCACCTTTAGATTCCAACTTGGTGGCCGAACAACTTAATTCAGTCTGCAATGACATCGCATTTGATGCTATAAAAATAGGGGTTTTGGGTAGCGAAAAAAACCTGGATGTCATAGTACAAGCAATCCAAAGATACGCTTTGCATAATATCATTGTTGACCCTGTCATGATCTCACAAAGTGGATATTCGTTAAGCCATCCAAATCTAATCAACAAAATACAAAAAAAACTATTCCCACTAGCTACACTGATTACACCAAACATTCCTGAAGCTGAAATTTTATTATCCACCATTCCGGACTTGCAGGGTGTCACCCCGGACTTGATCCGGGGTTCAGAAAAAACAATAGCAGCAAAAAAACTTTCTGATAAATATGCATGTAATGTTTTATTAAAAGGCGGCCATGAAAAAAATAAACAGTGCGAAGATATACTGTATATACAGCGTGAAAACGCAATACAGCGCTTCACATCACAAAGAATAAAAACCAATAATACCCATGGAACAGGTTGTTCTTTATCGTCTGCAATCGCCACTTTTATAGCGCGTGGTTTTTCATTAATAGACTCCGTCAAATTTGCGCACGAATATATTTTTCACGCCATAAAACTTGGTGCCACGCGCCAAATAGGCCGCGGCAATGGTCCAATTTGTCATTTTTATAACCAACGAAAGGTGTTAGATGATATCATCATGCTTAAAGACTGAAATACAAGGGGTTTTATGCAGTATATTAATGCATAGCTTTAACAAAGAACTGCTGGACGGTACATTATGCAAAAAACGCTTTGTTTTTTACCTTTTGCAGGATAAATTCTATTTAACTGAATATGCGAAAGCGCTTGCGCTAACAGCTGCACGACTCAACAACAATAATGATATAAAAATGTTTTTACAATTTGCTTTAGAAGCAATAGATGACGAGCAAGCGCTTCACACCAAATACTTAAGACAGTTTAAATCTACTATTACAGACTTAAACATCACTGAGCCGTCTCCATCATGCTTTATGTATACCAATTTTTTATTGCAATCAGCAAGTACAAAGCCAGTCGAGCAAGCGATTGCCGCCCTACTGCCTTGCTTTTACATCTATCAAAAAGTCGCAGAGCATATGACACAGAAAATAAATAACTTGCAGCTTAATCCTTATCACGAATGGATAGCGTTATACGCCAGTGAAGAGTTTCAGCGCTCAACCGATATAGCCTTTAACATCTTGGACGACTTAACCACTCATTTAAATAACCACGAGCACGTTAAAACAGCCTTTATATATAGCGCCAAACTCGAATGGATGTTTTGGGACAGCGCCTACCACAAACAATCTTGGGCCATTTAAAATAACCTCAGCAATCAACCAAGGATCGTCGTGATATGACCTAATTTACGGCCCGGTCGCGCACTCTTACCATAGTTATGATAATGTGCCATAGGGTCTTGTAATACCGTATGGATATCAGGCATCTCACCAATGCAATTAACCATGCGCACATCAGTAACGGATTGCGTGGAGCCTAGTGGCAAATCACAAATCGCGCGTAAATGATTTTCAAACTGACTGGTATCTGCACCTTCAATGGTCCAATGCCCGGAATTATGCACACGCGGCGCCACTTCATTTGCAAGTAACTGATCGTCTTTTACAAACAGCTCTAACGCCAAAACGCCAACATAGTTCGTTGCATCAATGATTTTTTTGACCTGCTCACAAGCGTCATCAAACATCGGATCAATAATTATATTTTCAGTTTGTCGCAGTATCCCTGTTTCATGCACATTTTCACAAACATCATAAAACTGACACTCGCCCTGTTTGGAACGAACCGCGATGATTGAGATTTCACGATCAAAAGCGACAAAAGCTTCAGCAATACAGTTCTGACATTGTTCGTCTGTTAATGAGTCCAAATCATGAGTATGGTTAATGAGGTATTGGTGCTTACCATCATAACCAAAGCGACGCGCCTTAATAATGAATGGAAGCCCTAACTGCTCACTTGCTGCCTTAGCTTCTGCTACAGAATTGATTTCAACAAACGCATTAGTTGGCACACCCAATTCTTCAAACATTTGTTTTTCGAATAATCGATCTTGCACTTTTTCAATGACCGTTGCGCCTGGGTATAAAGGGGATTTTGATTCAACTTGACGTAACACATCTACCGGTAAATTCTCATGTTCATACGTTAACACATCAACGGTATCGGCGAAGCGCATTAATGCATCTGTGTCATCATATGCACCTACAGTATGCGCCGCATATTCACCCATTGATGTCGTTTCATCAGGGCTATAAGTGGCAAATTTAACCCCCATGGGGATACCCGCTACAATCATCATACGAGCCAGTTGCCCAGCACCAATAATACCAACCTTCATTAGCTACCCTTGAGTTCAAGGTTATCCATTACCGTTTGTGTTTGTGTTTGACGAAAGCCATCCAATGACTCTCTAATACCATCATGTGATATCGATAAAATTGAAGCCGCAAGTAATGCAGCATTTTTAGCACCAGCATCACCGATCGCTACCGTTGCAACAGGAATACCTGCTGGCATTTGTGCAATAGATAACAACGAGTCCATGCCATTCAATGCCTTGCTTTGAATCGGCACACCAATAACAGGAATAGACGTTTTAGCAGCAATCATGCCTGGCAAGTGTGCAGCACCGCCGGCACCTGCGATAACCACTTGATACCCTTCTTCGCGTGCACTTGCAGCAAAGTCGAACAGTAAATCGGGCGTACGGTGCGCTGAAATCACTTGTGCGTGATAAGGCACTTGCAGTTGTTTTAGTAAATTAACCGTATTTTGCATGCTGGTCCAGTCTGACTGTGATCCCATCACTACGGCAACCAATGGCTTGTTTGACATGAGGTCATCCTCGCTGTTGTATCAAAACGCAATGCTACCCTATCCCCTGCCTTACATCAAATCAATAATCTGCTATATTATGGCTAATTCACTGTAATTATGGAGAAAAGCCATGTCATTAGAAGGCAAAAAAGTAGTCATTATTGGCGGCAGCTCAGGTATCGGTTTAGCCATAGCACAAGCAAGCCTAGACAAAGGCGCCAAAGTGATTATCGCTAGCCGTAATAAAGAAAAACTAGCTAAAGCCAACGCTACTCTCAATAACGCAGCCCAAACTTACGCTGTCGATTTAACTGATGAAGATTCGATTAAGTCCTTGTTTAAAACAGTTGGCCAAATTGATCACCTGCAAATCACAGGCAGTGAAGTAAGCTTTGGCGAACTCGATACACTTAGCATTGAGGAAGCGCGCCGCTCATTTGATAGCAAGTTTTGGGGTGCATATACAGCCATTAAAATAGGTCATCATCAAGTTAGCCCTGAAGGTTCAATTACACTGTATTCAGGAGGAGCTAGCCAGCGTCCCAACAAAAGCAGCGTTGCACTGACCTCGTTAAATGCCGCTGTAGAAGGTCTTGGTCGCGCTTTATCTATCGCACTAACACCAGTACGCGTTAATGTCGTGTCACCAGGCATTACAATGACACCATTATTTGAAGAAATGGGACAAGAAGTCATAGATCAAGTACTTGAAACCTATGGCCCTCAACTGCTTGTTAAGCGCTACGCTGAAGCTGCTGAAATAGCAAAAACAGCCACTTACCTGATGGAAAATGACTATATTACCGGCAATGTAGAGATGGTCAATGGAGGCTTAAGTGTAACTTAAGACAAGATTAAATAAGCTTATGTAACTGTATTCATTCAACTAATAAAACATCGAAATAAGCGCTTTCCCTTGTGTTAACGCCACTAAATTTGTTACGATGTTCAT
Organism: Coxiellaceae bacterium; assembly: GCA_029210045.1. GTDB lineage: Bacteria > Pseudomonadota > Gammaproteobacteria > Coxiellales > Coxiellaceae > JARGNX01. Next base: position 132,102 of record JARGNX010000010.1, on the reverse strand, counting down.
CAAATGACCAGGACGTCGATTATCTTTCAGTGAGATTAAAGGTTGATAAGGTTTTTATAGTTGATTTTTTATAGTTGATATAGATAAGCCTCTGAGTACAAGGTTTTTGATTTATGTTGTCCCGTTCATTAAAAGCGGCACTATTGGGGTGCCAAGCTTTAACTTTAGTAGTAGTGGCCATTCCAAGCCCGAGTTTTGCTAACCTAACAAGCAGCCTCGCAAAGCTAATGTCTACCAGTATGTCACCATCTATCAATCAAGCTGATATTTTGGCTAATGCGCCAAACTTGCAACCCGACGCATTAAAATATGCCGTTGATGGTTACAACTGGGCCGTAGAAAATAACGATATTAACAACCCTGGGATTTTAACGGTTGTTGACTTTAATCTACCTTCAAATAAAAAACGTTTATGGGTCATCGACCTTAAAACTGATAAAGTTTTATTAAACGCCTATGCCGCTCACGGCAAAGGCAGCGGCGTAAAATATGCCGACGACTTCTCGAATACACCTAATTCACGCGCCAGCAGCTTAGGCGTGTATAAGACATTGAATACTTACTACGGTCACCATGGTAAATCCATGCGCTTGCAAGGTCTTGAAGAAGGCATAAACAATAATGCGTATGACCGCAACATTGTTGTGCATCCAGCAAGCTACATGACTACGTCATTCGTTAAAGCCCACAACCGCGCAGGCCGTAGTTGGGGTTGCTTTGCACTGAATCCAGCGATTAGCAAACAGTTTATTAAGCTGACTAAAGGCGGCAGTGTTATCTTTGCTTATGCGGATGAAGAGCAACAAGACGACTACATCGCTTAAACTTCTGTCATCCCGCATTTGTCTGTCATCCCGCATTTGTCTGTCATCCCGCACTTGATGCGGGATCCAGCCTTTATAATACTGGATCCCTGATAATTGACTTAAGACTGGACCCCGCGACAAGCACGGGGCGATGTTGTCGATTTCCGGGATGGCAATTCACTACACCTTGATAGATAGCAGCGGTCACTTGCACGCTGTATTTATCAATTAATCGAACCGGGTGATAGCTCATTTTCGCTTTACGTAACCCTTCCATGCCAAGATCCTGCTGGCGATTAACGTAAGTGAAGCCTGACCAATGCTGTTGCAAGAAATAGCGGTTAATCGCTTGATACGCACCGCGATATTGGGTGTTAGCTTTTTCAATATGAATCACAACAGTATCCTGATTAAGCACCTCACCAAAGGTAACAGCAACGACTTGATTATCCACTAACAACATACCACCGAGGCAATCAGTCAGGTGATAGTTTTCTAAAAAGTAACAAATCCCCCGCCATTCATTTTCCTCCTCCACTGTCACAAACCACTGACTTAAAAAGTCATACACGCGAGACAGGTTGCCTGCATTTATTTCTTGGTATACCGGATCATAGTGCGAATCAAATTGATGGCAAAAGTTTCGTTTGGTGCGATAAGCTTGGCCTTTTAAGTCAATTAGATCTTGAATCAAATAGACATAATCCGCATTATCGCGACATGCTTGATGCGTCTCGACGTTAATATTTTCTGTAGCGCAAAGTTGATTTAGTTGCTGTGAGTTAAGGTTATTAAAATAAATTGACGATTGATTTAACTGCGACATCAAATCATACAGCGCTTTTTCTGTATCGTCACTGAAAGGAAAAAAATAACACCACTGCTGCTTATGACGATAGCGCACAAACAAATGCTGCTGATGCCGAGCCAACTGATAATGGCGCACATGCTGCCATAGCAAGAAATTGCTGTAATTAATGCCTGAAAGCTCGCCGTGTGAACCTAAATAGCTATCCAGTAATTTTTTATGTTGCCTTTCGAAGCTTCTCCATTGCATGTTATCTCCTTGCTATCAAACTCCTATTGTTAATCACAATAGCCCCAGATAAAATAATAATGCCGCCGATCCAATCAGACGCGGGTAGTGTCTTATGGTTAAGATACCATGCCATTAAAGCAGCGACAAAAGGTAGCAAATATAAAATACTAACAGCTTTAGAAATATCAATATGCTTAATGCCGTAACCCCACAATGAATAAGCAATAATGGCAGGGAAAATAGCTAAATACAGTATTTGTAGCCAGCCGCTTGTTGTAAGCACCATAGCACTGTGAGCAACATGGCGACCAAAAAATGCCGTTAATAAAAAGCCACCACTGATAGCAAAAGTCATTACCTCAAATGGTTTTAAATGTTTTAATACTGGCTTTTGTAATACGGAAAATGCGCCACCGCAAAATGCTGCAATCAAAGCATAACCTAACCCCCAGACACTGTTAAAACCCCAGTGATGCACGGTCATATAAACCAAACCAGCAACAGACAACACCATTCCCAAACCCATAGCCAGCGTAGGTTTTTCATAACCAAATATCAATGATAATGCAACTGAAATGCAGGGACCAATGCCGCAAATAATAAATGCTGTGGTGGCCGCAGTTATGGTTACTTCCGCTTGGTTTAACGTTAGGTTGTATATACCAATACCAATAAAACCGATAACAAATGCATGACACTTAACTTTAAAGCTGGCGTCAGATTTTTTGGGGTAAAGCAAGTAAAGCACTACGATGATCAGCGTCGCCAAGCCATAGCGTAGAATCGCCAAGCTACTCGCCGGTATAATGGCAACTAGTGGCTTAATTAATACAAATGCACTCGCCCATAATATCGTCGTACATAGAATTGCAAGGTAAGCTAACATACGTTCTCCTGATATAACATCAGGCATTGTATATGCTTTCATCTATAATGGGAATTACCCATCAGGCGAGCCAGATAATATTGTTTTTGTAATTCAGACAAAATAACGTAAGATAGAAGAATGAAAACTCCAAGAACCTATTACCAAACTGGCAGCATCGCCTCACTATTAAGCGGTGTGTATGATGGCGATACAGAAATACGCGATTTATACACTTATGGTAACTTTGGCTTGGGCACTGTTGACCGCGTCGATGGTGAAATAGTCATAGATCAAGGTAAATTTTATGTCTGCGGCGAAGGAGGCAAGGCCCGCATACTAAAAGATGATGAGGTTACCCCTTTTTCTGTGGTGACCTTTTTTGAAGCAGAGAAATCATTTTCTGTCGATAAAGTGGCATCCATGGATGAGCTATCGGAGTTGATAAGCAAAGAATTAGTCAGCTGCAATCAAATGGCTGCTGTACGTGTTTGTGGTTTATTCAGTTACATCAAAGCACGAACAGAATGTGCACAACCCACACCTTATCGGCCATTATCCGAAACCTTACCCGAATTACAAACCGTTTTTGAATGGAAGAATATGTCTGGTGTGATGGTGGCGACTTATTTTCCTACCTACATGGATAGCATTAATGCTAGCCCGTATCACTATCATTTTATTAGCGCCAATAAACAACTCGGCGGTCATGTGTTTGACTTTGCCTTTAACCAACCTGTTGTGGTCGAAATTTGCCAAGTCAATCGCCTGATTGTCGATAGCATCAATAACGACTGCTTTAACAGCACAAAAATTGATCCGGTGGCGCCGCAAGCCAATGATGCGGTTGAGAAAAACTGACTAATACTATACGATAGTAGCAAATCTCAGTATCAGGATATCAGATGAATTTTAAAGGACTAATCGTCTTCTCAGCTTTATTATGTTGTTCAACAAGCTATGCGGTAACCTCGCCTAACGATGAGGTGCCAGCCAGCGATTATAAAGACTTACCGTGGATGACAGGTCCTATCATGGCTCAACCAGGTAACGTTGTGCCTGGTGGTGATGTCAACTGGGAACCGTATTTATTTGTTACGGATAAATTTGGTACCTATAACAACCGCGGTAAAGTAATTCATAATCATGCAACCATTACCACGCAACCATTGCTAGCATTAACCATTGGTGTGTTGAAATGGATGGACTTCGAATTAATTGCACCCTACAGCTTTAACAATAAAGAAGGGCAATCCTTTAGTAACTTTGCCGATATCAGCACCCTACTCGGCTTTCAAGCGATGAAAGATGACCCCAAAAGTTGGTGGTATCCTTCGTTACGTCTCACATTAGAAGAAACCTTTCCTGCTGGTCGTTATCAAAAATTAAATCCAGCGAAATTAGGTACCGATGCTACTGGCGCAGGCTCATATCAATCAGCGATCGGCCTAAACTTTCAAAAAGTCTGGCACTTCAATGGTGTGCACTACCTTAGTACACGTGTTTCATATACCTATACCGTTCCCAGCAATGTAAACTTATTAGGTTTTAATGCCTTTGGTGGTAGCCTCGGAACCAAGGGTACGATTAATCTAGGCAACAGCCAAAATCTTGACGTGGCTTTTGAGTACAGTGTTACCGCTAACTGGGTGCTAGCTAGCGATATCATTTATAACAACACAGCCCCAAGCATATTTAGCGGCATTCCAGGCACCACTGCTACAGGTGCTACCGCACCCGTCGGTCAACCAAGTAGTCACTATTATTCCCTAACGCCTTCAATAGAATATAACTGGAATATGCACCTGGGTGTGATCGTTGGTTCATGGTTTACTGTTGGCGGTGATAATGCCACTGACTTTGCTGGTGCTGCGATGGCGTTGAACTATTACATCTAAACCACATGATACATTTTAATTAGCTGGTGGTTTATAAAACCCCATCTTTTCTCGCCATGTCTGAATGATCACATAAAAGACTGGTACGATAAATAAACTTAAAATGGTCGCGACCAACATACCACCGATAACCGTAGTACCAATGGAGTGATGACTATTAGCGCCAGCACCCACAGCAATCGCTAGAGGCAATACACCAAAGATAAAGGCAAAGGCAGTCATTAATATAGGCCTTAATCGTAAACTGGCAGCTTGTAATGCCGCATCAACAATAGGCACACCTTCTTCTCGCTTATCTTTAGCAAATTCAACAATCAAGATGGCATTCTTAGCCGCTAAGCCAATCAAAAGAATCAAACCAATTTGCGCATAGACATCTAACGGTATGCCGCGTATCAATAAGAACCCACCCGCACCTAATAATGCTAATGGCACCGCTAACAAAATCATAAATGGCATGGCCCAGCTTTCGTACAAAGCAGCTAAGAATAAAAACACAAACACTAAACACAAACCAAAGATCATTACCGCTAAATTACCGGTTTTCACTTGCTGGTAAGTCATGTTGGTCCATTCATAGGCGATACCACGTGGTAACACTTGCTTCGCTACCTGCTCAGCAGCTGACATCATTTGGCCATCACTATAACCAGGCGCCGGAGAACCGGTAACAAAGGCTGCATTATATAAATTGTAATGAGGTAAATTAAATGGCCCTGTAACGGTTTTGGTAGTCACTAAGGTACTGAGTGGTACCATGTCGCCGCTGCGGCTTTGCACATACAATTCACCAATGTCTTTAATTTCATTACGCATATTCTCTTTGGCTTGCACGATAACTTGATACACTTTGTTGTACTTATTGTAATTATTCACATACAAGGAACCTAACTGCGCCTGCAACACAGTAAACAAACTTCCCATGGAGACATTCAGCGATTCAACTTTAGGTCGATTAATATCTAAATAAATCATCGGCGTTTCAATTTCAAAAGTAGTAAATACCCCACTTAATTCAGGCCGCGCATTAGCTGCTTTTACAAAAGCCTTAGTCGCATCATTTAATGTTTTAATGCCTACATGACCAACGTCTTCAATCTGCATTTGAAAGCCACTAACCGCACCAAGCCCTGGTATGGCTGGTGGATTAATAGCTCGTATAACCGCCCCTGGAATAGCCGCAAACTTTTTATTCACTTGATCGATGAGCGCATTAGCACTTAAATTAGGTGATTTGCGATCATCCCATGGCTTTAATACTGCAAATATTAACCCCGTGTTAGGTTGTGTAATGGAGTCAATTAAGTTGTAGCCACTGACTGCCACCACATCTTGAACTCCTTCGGTTTTAGCTAAAATCTTACTGATTTGGCCGCTGATCTCTTGCGTACGTTGCAAGGAAGCACCATTTGGAGCGACGGCATTAACAATAAAATAACCTTGATCTTCGTTAGGAATAAAACCAGTTGGTAGTATTTTAAATATAAACCCAGTTGCGACGGCTAATCCAATAAAGATTAATACAATCCATTTCTTTCCATTAAAGCAATGCGACAACGCCCATTCATAATGACGCAATAAAAACCCATAACCAGCTTCAAACCAACGGAATAATATGAATTTGTTTTCGCTCTTCTTCTTCAATAAAATGCCGCATAATGCAGGACTGAGCGACAGTGAATTAATAGCTGACAGCAATACCGAAAATGCAATAGCCAGTGAAAATTGATTATAGAGCTGTCCGGTTAGTCCAGGGATAAATGCCACAGGAACAAACACGGCCAAAAGGATTAATGAAGTGGCTATGATTGGTGCTTGCACTTCCAGTGTAGCCTCTAGTGTTGCGGCTTTAATGTCTGAGGCACCTGCGTCGAGTTTCTTTTCAACATTCTCAACCACAACAATGGCATCATCCACCACCAAGCCGATTGCAAGCACAATGCCCAACAAGCTTAATGTGTTTAATGAAAAATCAAATACAAAGAACAAAGCAAAAGTACCAACCAGCGAGACAGGTATCGCCACCATTGGAATTAATGTGGTTCGCCAATTCTGTAAGAACACAAACACGACCAATAGCACTAATAATATCGCCTCAAATAAAGTTTTTACTACTTCTTCAATAGAGGCCGTAACAAATTTTGTTGTGTCATAAGCAATTACGTAATCCATGCCTTTAGGGAAACGGGTTTTTAGTTTTTCCATCGCCTTGTGTACAGCGTTTGAAATCGCAATAGCATTAGCGCCGGGCAGCTGTTGAATAGCCACGGTTGCTGTCGGCTGCCCGTTAAATAATGTACTCGCTGTATAAGTTTGTGCACCTAATTCAACTTTAGCAATATCTCGCATATAAACAATAGAGCCATTGTTTCCAGTTTTAATGATAATGTTTTTAAACTGATCGACATTTTGCAATTGACTTAGACCAGTAATTTGATATTGAAATGCATTTTTACCCGTTAACGGCGGCATACCAATAGAACCCATAGCAACAATTTGGTTTTGATTATTAATCGCATCAAGCACTTCTTGAGTTGAGACCCCCATCGACGTCATTTTATTGGGATCTAGCCACACCCTAATGGCATATTTTAACAAGCCCAAGTTATTGACATTACCCACTCCAGGCACGCGCTGCAGCACTTGCGTAATATTAATATCCGCATAATTACCAAGGTAGGCATTATCATAACTGTGATCTGGTGAGTACAAATTAACAACCAACACCATATTGGTCGACATTTTTTGGATTGTGACACCCGCCTTGGTAACAACCGAGGGCAGTAATGAGTAAGCCGTATTCGCATAGTTCAACACATCAACAGCGCCAATATCAAGCGGATAGCCTATTTCAAACGAGACATTAATTTGTGACGTACCATTACTGGTGCTGGTTGATGACATATAAATCATGCCCGCAACCTGATTGATATTGATCTCTAACGGCGTAGTAACGTTAGTAGCCACATCTTGTGCGCTACCACCTGGATACGATGATGTAACCGCAACAACACCTGGAACAATTTGTGGGAACTGCGAAATCGGTAAAATGAAAATACAAATACCACCCACTAACACCATCACAATAGCAATAACTGTTGCAAAAATAGGCCGACGTATAAAAAACGCAATCATGCAGTTGCCTTCAGTGTATAGGTAACGGGATAGTTAGACCGTAACTTCTGCAGGTTACTGGTAATTAATATATCCCCAACTTTTAAGCCTTTGGTAACGACAGCAAAAGTATTTGTCGTTTTACCCAGGTCGATTCTTGTAAGCTGTGCTTTATGTGCAGAGTCAGCCAAAAATACATAGTTCACCCCTTGCATATTAATCACTGCGGTAGCGGGTATCTTAATAACCGTTTCTTTGGGCGCCAGCACAATGCTGACATTAACATAGATGCCTGGGCGCAGTAGCTTCTTGGGATTGCTGATTGCTGCACGCATTAAGATTGTCGATGTATTTTGATCGGCCTCATTATCAATCATATCCACTTTGCCCGTGAAGCTTAGCTTTGGGAAATCAGGAATATTGACGTTAACCGTGAATGGCATGTTTTCGTAATATTTAATAACCTGAGTAAAATCCTCAACGCTTGGGCTAAACTGCACAAACATCGGATCCAGTTTAACCACAGACACTAATGTCTCATCTTGATTGGTTCCAACAAGGTTACCAACATCCACCTTACGATTACCAGCGATACCACTAACGGGTGAATACATGTAACAGTAGCTTAAATTAATTTGAGCAGTTTCAACATTCGCTTTATCTACTTCGACTTGCGCCATTGCTTCTTGGTAAAGAGCCTTTTGATTATCAAACTCTTCTTCCGACACATAGTTTTCAACAACCAACTTAGCCTTACGTTGCACTTCTACTTTTTGGAAAACCATATTAGCAATGGCTTTATCCAAGTTTGCTTTAGCTGAATCTAATGTAGCGCGAAATGGGCGCGGATCTATCACATAAAGCAACGTACCTTTTTTAACGTAGTCACCTTCAGTAAATAACATTTGCTCCAGAAAGCCTTGTACTCGCGCCACTACATCCACACCAGCAACCGAACGAGTAATACCAATGTAATCCAAAGTAATGGGAATGTTACTTTTCTCAATCTTTTCTGCACCTACCGGAAGCGCTTGTGGCTTCTCTTGTTTATCCGAATCACAGCCAACAAGCCAACTGGCTAACAGTGTGATCAAAACGAGTTTGAGTATCCATTTCATAAGCGTCCCTAGTAGTCGCTGTACCCTTCTTTATTATAGGCGTATGCTCAAGCATTTCCATCACTTAACTGTTTGAATTTTATCACTTTATTACTGAAAACACATAAGGTATAGCGGGTAAGAGCCTGATTTAATGGGTTAAACTTACTTATATTCCGTATATGTTTGATTTTTATGCAAATGTCCGTAGTGCCGCCATACCCAATTAGCGATACGTTGGCGCCAATATTTATCACGGCGCGGCATATATTGATTAACAGGGTTTACACGATTAGATAAGAAAACCATATACAAATTATCTTGTGGGCTTATCCATAAAGACGTACCCGTATAACCCGTATGACCAAATGCATTAGGGCTTATAAACTGCCCCGCGCTAAATTGATGCGGCTGAGGCTTTATTATTTTAGGGTTATACACGGTATCAAATCCTAAGGCGCGCGTGCTGTATTTTACTTTTAAATCACGCTGGCTAAACAAGGTAATTGTTGATGCTTTTACCCACTGTTTATTATCGTATCGACCTTGGTTTAATAGTACGCGCGCAAATGAGCCGATATTATTAATCGTAGTAAAGACACCCGCATTACCGGCGACTCCACTAAAGTTTTGTGACAGCGGATCATCGACTATACCATCTAATAAAGTTGGCACAATGGATAGCTTTCTAACTGTTTTTATAGGGTCAAACTCGGTGTTCTTCATACCCAAGGGTTCAAATACTTGCTGTTGTGTGTATTTTGAAAATGATTCGCCACTGATTTTTTCCACGATATGTTGCAACCAGATAAAATTAAGATCCGAATATAAGTAGTGCGTGCCTGGTTTATGGTTAGGCTTAATATTAACGATGCTCGTCCAGCTGATTGGCACTCGAGCCCCAGCAGGTAAGCCCGAGCTATGATCTAATAGCTCTTGAACAGTGATATCGGATTGTTCAGGTAAATATTTTGATGCTTTGTCATTTAAATTAATTTTTCCTTGGTCGTATAAACGCATAATATCACTCGTGGTGGCGAGTATTTTAGTTAATGAAGCGATATCAAAGGATGAGTGGGTATTATCTTTATACTTATTTTTATAACTAAAAGCACCGTAGCATTGATCAAGCAGAATGCCTTGTCGATTACCCACTTGGATACAAAACCCCGGGTAAGCTTTATTCGCAATAGATTGCCTCGCCAAAGCTTCTAAACTCGCATCTGAAGCTGCACAAACAACTGTAAATAATGACAGCAGCAAAAGCGCAATTACAGCATTCAGGTATTTATTTAACTTGGACATTTATCTTATTCAATAATATATTTTTATTGGATTATACACTAACCGTCGGTGATTAAATAGCGACAGGCACTCCAACTCTATTAAGCGGATTGTCGGTCACTCTCGTCATATGAATCAGTGGGTTGTCGACTACCACAGTCGCTGCTGCTGGCGGTCGATGAAAACGGGCAAACAGACCTGATCTTTTTGCTTTAGCAGGTGGTGCTGGCGGTGCATACGCTTCTTTCATTTCCTGTATATATTCGGTCAGATCGACGATCTGTGTGCTATTAAACTGGCATGCTTTTGTTTTTAAATACAACTGTACATCCCTTAACAATACAGATCGCCTCGCATCACTCGCCTCATCCCTTCCGGGGTATTTCTCATGAATACCTGCAATTACTTTTACTATCAAGTCAAAATGATACTGAGTTAATAAGCTGGTTTTATGTTTAGCACCTACATCACACAAAGTACTAACCGCATAACGTCGCATAGCAAAGCGCCAAGGTTTATGTTTTTGCATTTTTATTCTATCATCACAAGCACTAACCGATTCAGTGTTTAATGCAAAACCTGCAGGATTCTTCTTGTATTGCTGCTTAAAATCGGCATGCATTAAATCCACCCGCGCAGAAACTGAAACAGATAAAACAGCACAATTATCACCGTTTTGCCTATCACAATTTATTATGCCGACCAGTTCCAAATCAAGGTCCTTACCTAAACCTTCTTTAGTTGGGTCATGCATTTCCATGTATGCTTTAGTCAATTTACCTTTATATAAATTAGTCAGCCATTTTTGATCCAACAATTTAGCTGGGTTGTGAATCTGATAAAACTTTATAGATGGCTTATTGCCATAAACTGCGTCGCCTTTATTGCCATAAGCTAAATAAAATTTATCACCTACTTTAAAAAAGGTAAGGCTTACCGCATGCTTAGTCCATCCAGCCATGGTATTCACAGGCTTTTCAGCTGCTAATTTTTGTTTTACCGATTCAACGGTGGGCGGCTGGCATGCGTCCAGTAGGTTTTGTGCTATCGCTTGCCACTCGGCTCTCGCTTCACCGAACAGAGACTTAGCATAATCATTTGTATATGTCGCCAGTGTTTTTAGTGCAATTTCATCATACATGCTACTAGAAGTAGCTCTGCAATGTGGTGCAACATCGTACTCTTTTCGATGCACACCCAATAACATTAAATTCAAGGTAATCTGATTTTGTAAAAAATAATAACCACCACCAAACACGCCAACCTTGTGGCGGCTATCTAAATAGCCACTAGTTATATAACGTCTTCGGTCTTTATCCTCTACTAGCTTAAACTTCATATCAGTCAAGTCTTCAACAGCAGCTGGCTGCGTTACCAAATGCTGATGCGTGCCATAACCATGTAATTTACATAAGGCTAATACATGCTTGGCACGTTTTGCCTCATCTTTATCATCAACCAATTGAGCTAAATTCTCAATGGTTTTATACGCCGCATGGCAGTCTTCTTGCGCCAACTCAAATAATTCATCGATCGATAATGGTTTTGGGTATAGACGAAAAAATGCTATAAGCGATCCAAGATTTGCAGCAACTCGATCACACTCATCCGCCAATTTGCGATCAGCAATACAACCATAACCATTACGGTATATTTCACTTAAGGTCATAATCACCTTTAAGCTTTCAGCATCTACAGCAGCCAGCTTTTGAACATGTTTAATTAGTATATTCGCTGCACCAGAGCCTGTTTCACAATCTTTTAATGCCGCTAAGGACAAATCACAAGAGGCATTAAGATCAGGTGGCATGCCAATACCATCTGCCATTAATCTAACATAATAAATTGTCGCATTTATGCTGCCAAGCTCATGCCCTATCTTACTAAGGACGGCCATTTCTTTTTTTAAGCCTTCATCATGAGTGGTGCCCGAATAAGTATTTAGCTGTGATAAATAGGCAAAAACGGCGTGCTTATTGGCTGGCTGATAATAATAGGACATACGTGCCAGGCTAAAAAGATTGTCATTCGTAGCGTCTCTGTTTTGACGACACCTCTCAGTAATTAAATCAGTAAAGTATTCACGTTGACTTAGGTCATCCCAGTGACTAACTATATGCTTGATAACCTCCATTAAATCAGCTTCGACACCAAGATCTGACAGCGTAGCAACTAACGATGCTTTTAAATCTGATGCCCTGTCATTCAACCATTTCTGATTAGCTATATCACCACGAGCAGCTTGCTGGTAAGCGCCAGCAAATGCTTCATCGAACGTATATATACTCTCTTCTACTCTACTCATCTGGTATGACTTTATTCATCAACTATCGTCATACTATATATAAGGAATATTAAGCTAGCATTAATAGCAGGGAAAACTGTATTTTCTGAGTTAAATCAATAAATAAGATTAGAAAATCAGCATTCAATCACATTCACGGCAACAGCCAAGCCGCCTTTCGACGTCTCTTTGTAGATGCTATTCATGTTTTCACCGATCTCGCGCATAGAGTTGATTGCCATGTCTAACGATATCTTATGATCACCGCTTTCAGCCATCGCTATATGGGCAGCATTAATGGCTTTCATCGCACCCATCGCGTTACGTTCGATACAAGGAATTTGCACCAAGCCATCAACGGGGTCGCAGGTTAAACCCAGGTTATGCTCGATACCGATTTCAGCCGCTTGCTCCACTTGCTTAGGTGTACCACCGAATACAGCAGCTAAAGCGCCCGCCGCCATTGAGCAAGCCACACCCACTTCGCCTTGGCAACCCATTTCCGCACCGGAGATAGAAGCATTCATCTTAAATAGGCTACCAATCGCCGCAGCGGTTAACAAAAACTTACGCGTTGATTCAGCTGACCAATCATCATGAAAATGATGGTAATAAGCTAACACTGCTGGAATAATTCCTGCCGCACCATTGGTTGGTGCCGTAACTACACGACCACTGGCCGCATTTTCTTCATTCACCGCCATAGCAAATACATTCACCCAGTTCATCATATTCGGGTGTTGTTTACCTGGTTTGCCATTACGCAGTAACTTTTGATACAACTCAGGTGCGCGACGTTTTACGCCTAATTTACCGCTCAATAAACCCTCAGTATGACAACCACGATCGATACACGCTTGCATAATATCAGCCAACTTAAGGATATGTTGCTGAATCTCATCATGTGAGCGCAACACCATTTCATTGGCCATTTGTACGCCAGCAATACTCAAACCGGATTTTTCACAGTGTTTAAGTAAATCAGCTGAAGTGGTATAAGGGTATGGATATTCAATAGTAGTATTATTCGGCTGCACTGCTGCTTCACCAGCAAAATGAATAAAGCCACCGCCAATAGAGTAAATAATTTGATCAACCATTAAGTTGTCATCGTTATCATAAGCCTGAAACCGCATGCCATTCGAATGCTCAGGCAGCACAACGTCATAATCAAAGCACAGATCTTCGCCAATATTAAAGTCTATTAGGTGCTTATCTAACAAGTTAATCTGGCCAGACTTTAGCACTTGCTCCACTAAGCCTTCTGCCTCATCAGGCTCTATGCTGTCAGGTTTATACCCCATCAAGCCATATAATATAGCGTGGTTAGTGCCATGGCCAACGCCAGTATGCGCTAATGATCCATGCAGGGTAACCACCATCCTCTTGATTTTAAACAAATCATCCTGAAGGTTAAAACAAAACTCATAGGCGGCGCGCATAGGCCCTACCGTATGAGAACTCGATGGCCCAATGCCAATGCTGTATAAATCGAATAAACTAATCATGCCGACATAATAGCTATATTACAGTCAACAGGCCAGAATAAAATACCCCCGTAAACAGTACGGGTTATCCGATCCCACACTCTGCGGTACATTAACACTCATGGTGAGCAACAGATGAGGTAACACGAAATGAAACCGATTAACGAAAATGATCTCGCAAAGTACAACTGGATGGGATGGACGCATTTACATCATGCGGTATACCGTGGTGACATGCATAATATCCAACTGCATCTTAGCAACCCAACTGTTGATGTCAATGCGATAGATATCCGGGGCAATACCGCTTTACATTTAGCCGCTAAAAACGGCATTGGGGTTAAACAATTATTAGAAGCCGGTGCAGATGTACATGCCACTGACAAACAAGGCAACACACCTTTGCATAATGCCGCACTGTTTTTGTCGGGCGAAGATACAACTGTGCAGCAGTTGTTGGCTTATGGTGCAGATGTTACTGCGTGTAATAAATTAAAGAACACAGCACTGCACCATACAGCCATGTTAAATCTCGAAAACCGCAATCAAATATTAGCGTTAATGCGAGCAGGCAGCGATTCCAAAGCTAAAAACTCAATTGGCTGTAGCCCTCAAACATTAGCAAGGCACTTTGAAAACGAATATTTCATTAATACACTCAGAGAACACATCAAATCTCTGGTCCGTGTAGCAGCGTAACAAACTCCTAGTACACACACTCAACCGCCTCTGTTCTCACGAATAAAGGCGGTTTTTTAAGGTTTCGGCTCTGTCATCCCGGCCCTCGAGCCGGGATCCAGTCTAAAATCACCTGGATCCCAGATAATTGCTTCGCAATTTCCGGGATGACAAACTTTAAGCCTGGGATGACAACTCCTACCTGTTTCCATTACAATAACTGCCTACTCCATCACTTCATTGGATCAGGGACATGATCAAATCATACGGCAAAGCAATCACGCTATTAACCGCATTAACTGCCAGTGCGCAATTATTAGCCTTTAGTAACTTAATTGTATTTGGTGATAGCCTATCTGATAACGGCAATTTCCCTGAATCCCCGACACCATTTATCAAGCGTAATGCACCTAAAGTCGTATCGAATACCAGCACATCATTTTATGTACCCTTCTCCAACCCCGTTGACCGCAGCAATGGCAATGCTACGCCACCAGCACTGAACATAAAGGAAACATTTGCCTGGCCTGATCTCACTAATTCACTGCTTGCACCGCAAGTACCCATTGAACAAGATGACAGCAGCAAAGCACGCTCATACCGCAGCATCAGCTGGACAGAATTGCTACTGGCTTATGCCAAGCAAAAAAATCAAACTAACAGCCCTTTCATCATACCCAGCTATCTATTAATGCATCAAAAAATCCCCAACGATAGCTCTGTCAATTACGCGTGGGGCTCAGCAATGGGCGCCGCTGGTTGTTACAACCGCTACTACACCCCTTTCAAAAGTTGTGACAGGAATAGCGTGATCACAACACGCCAGGCTTATATGCTGGATCCTACCTACGATAACCGCACAAAAATTAACGTACCCGGATTACCCAAACAAGTGGATTTCTTTTTACAAGACCAACAAGCAGGACGGGTAACTGTTGATAAGCATACGCTCTATACTTTTTGGATTGGCGGTAATAACTTAGTCGACGCATATAATCACCTATTGAAGGGTAACCCTGGTAGAGTTTTAGATTTTATATTAGGCGAGCCCACAGCAAGCACATTGACTGCGATAAATAAAATGGCGAACAAACTGCCTGCTGATAAACGCCCTAAGCAAGTGTATATATTTACGCTGATGAACCCAGGATTAACACCCGGTTATTACCACAGCAACGTTGCTACGCTAGCTAAAGTACTTTCATTCTCCTATAACAGTTGGACAGCACTGCGCATTGATTTCCACAATATGTTTAGTAAGGTTCAGGTTAAACTTATACCGATTCATCGCTGGTACCATGATGCTAGCCACAGTGGATATTTCGAAGCACAAATGGGTAATAGCTGCCAAGTAAAAGGTGGTGATTACAGTCAGGCACAAACGATTCCAAGCACAAACTGCAAAGGTTTTATGTATTGGAATGATGTGCATCCTGCCGTTGATATGCAGAAAATCACGGCCTATCTATTTCTCAAAACACTGATGACAGGTCACGATTAACCCTGTCATCCCGCACCCCGGGTCCTTGCCTGGTGCAGACTAGCAATCTATCATCATCCAGTCCTTTGCTTTATCATCCCGCACCCCGGGTCCTTGCCTGGTGCAGGCTAGCAATCTATCATCATCCAGTCCTTTGCTTTGTCATCCCGGCCCCCGAGCCGGGATCCAGTCAATCTAACTATCTTTTGCTGGCTTTGGCTCACCGCTTTCTTTCCAGCTTTTTTTGGTGCCTTCCCAGGTTTGTTTAGCACGATCCATTAAATCATTTGTTTTTTGCTCAACCTTAGGCCATTGCTTTTTAGCGGCGGCTTCACCCTGTTGTAATTTTTGCTTTGCAACATCGCCCCATTCGTTTGCTGATTTTTTGGTATTATCAACAGCCTGATCCGTTTGGCTACTGGCTGCTACGCCCAGCAACGGTAGTCCAACCAACACAGCCATAATAATTTTTTTCGTGTATCGCATATTTACTCTCCGATTGTAAAAAAGTTGTCATCCTATATAACCCACGCCAGGCCAGATTATACGAAATGGTGACCAATTAACACCAAAATTAAGCCCAAGAATCATTAATTGTATTCCGCCCTGCTTTGAAATCGACAGCCCATAGATACCGAGCAAAGAAAACAAGTAACCACTGTGACTCGGTGTCGCCACAATAAACTGGCGCGCAGGCAGGTAATCCTTACCAAGCGCATTAGGTGGCATAATTAAATCCAGCCCAGGCACCTGACGGCCGATATAAGCAATAAACGTATTACTGTTAGGGCCGGGCCATGCATGATAGGTTTTAGGGTACGGATAACGAGCAATCGCATGCAGCACTTGTGGAATTAGTCGCTCAGCTTTAGCACCGTTGATCGAGCGAATTAATACCGGCTTATTACCAAACCAACTACGATCCGGTGGCCCAGTGCTCTCAAATACTGTTGTGCCCTTACGCCATAACTCCCACAGCGTAACCTGGAATATGCGATAACCCTCTGCATTTTTAGGTTTAAGCGCAATCCAAGTATGCACAGCAAACAAACCGCGCCAGTTATAAGCATGTGCGGCATACACCTGAATCAATGCTGGTTTATACTCATTCGCTTTTGGTGTAATACCTGCACTGCTGCGATCAGCCGTGCGCCAATTGCTGCTTAAATGCACCTTTTGTGCTAACAACAAATACAGTGGCCCGCTAAGCATTACCACTATAAATAGCGCGATCCATAAAAATCGTTTCATTAATGTGCAAATTCCTTTACAATCTCGCCATGACAACAAACGCTAACGACGCCGTCATTGCGAGAACGCTAACGACACCGTCATTGCGAGAACGCTAACGACACCGTCATTGCAAGGAGCTTGCGACGAAGCAATCCAAGCTTCAACCCTGAGATTGCTTCAGTCTTCTAGCGAAGGCTTCGCAATGACAACAACAAACAACATTGTGACACGAGACATGCAGAATTTACATCTTTTAGGTTATGGCATTTTATTAGGGTTGGGTGCAGCAATGCCCGTAGGCCCCGTGAATTTAGAAATCGTACGACGCAATTTACGCTTTGGCACTACCAGCGGTATGCTGCTCGGCTTAGGAGCCGCCTGCACTGACTTAACTTATTTATTATTGCTATCACTCGGCGCACTGACACTGCTCACTCACCACACCGTGCTTAATGTCATTGGATTAATTGGTGCTTTTATACTGGCCTGGTTTGGTATCGAAGCACTACGTACAAAAATCACTGAAGACCCTAGTAAAAATGATAAACCCATCAAACGTAAAGCACAATGGCGCCATTGGCTTGAAGGTTATTTGATGACACTATTAAATCCGATGACCATTTTATTTTGGGCGTCGGTGAGCTCTCAGGTCGCATTGCAAGCTCATAACAACCACCCCGCCATCGCATTTATGGGGGCAGGCGTCATCATTGGCGCCTATGGATGGGTAGTAAGCATTAACACCACGCTGCACTTCACTCGCCATCGCTTTTCGCAAAAAGTTATGCAAAGGATCAACTGGGCTGGTGGAATAATTCTTATTGGTTTTGCTATTTATGGCTTAACTCATACATTGCTGCACCTTTAGCTCATGATTACATGAGCTAACCTGAACTGCGATGATGCAAAATATAGTATCCCACCAAACTCACTACGGCCATAGCCAAGTCCCACAGCGCCAGCGGTAGCATGGTATGCGTCGGTGAGAAGCTAATAAATAACGTACAAACACCCGTTAATAAAAGCATCAACACACCAATCGTCGACGTGGTCAAGCCGGTATGCTCTTTAAATAAATATTGCGTGCGTATAATCGTATTAGGAAAAATCAAACCAACAGTAAAGTTAATCACTAGACTCGGGATTAATACACCCCACAAGCTCAGTGGCAACGTAATATGCGTAACGACCATAGCAATGGAAGCAATAACTGCTAATGCTATTGGGTAGTAACACAAGAAATGCGGCGCTATATACTGCAAGCATTTTTTATTCACTAACGAACCAATAAAAAATGCAACCCCCATCGCCAATGCAACATGCCCGTAATGTATTACTGAATAATGCAGCTCACGAATAATTAAAAATGGCGCCAATAAATTAAAAGCTAGCATCTGCACATAAATAACCGTTAACACAACAATACCTGCCCACATCGGCACTGAAGCCAAATGAGAGCGATAAATTTGCAACACCTCTTTAAACGGTGTTTTAATCGGCTGAGGCAAGGTTTCGCGCAAAGTAGTAGCCACCATAATAATGTTCAGCGCAATATAGATAAGTAAAAACCAAAAATTTGCCTTCCAACCCATCCACGCGGTTAAGTAACCACCAATAAACGGCGCTAGAATCGGCCCTAAGCCCCAGGCACTATTTGCAATAGAAGATGCCTTATAAACTTCTTTTGCATCAAAACTATCAATAATAATTGTTTTATAATTGACACCAATCGCACCCAGCCCGAGACCTTGAATGATGCGTGACAAAAGCAATAAGCCCATGGAGTGTGATAAAGGTGATATCAAAAAGCCCACTGCACCAATACCCATGCCGTATAACAGCGCAGGTTTACGACCATATCGATCACTAAAATAGCCCCATATTAATTGGCCAAAGGCATAACTAAACAAGTAAACAATAACGGTTAACTGTGACCACGTATGACTCAAGCCAAAGAAGCGCGAGATTTCAGGCAATGCCGGCGTGTAAATATCACTAGCACCCTGACACAATGGCGCCATTAATAAAATATTGATGATGATCCAACGTTTTACCTTATTAATGTTGCTGTTCCTTAATCGTCAGTAAAATAATAACACCTAACAAAGCGCAGGCTGCCAGCACTATTAAAGGCAATGGAATTAAAATAGCCGCCACTAACCCACCGAATACTCCAGATATGGCCTCTGACGCTACTTGCACCGCTTGGTTATTCCCCATCACACTGCCCTGCTGGTTCGCGGCGACATGATGCGACAAAAACGAAGAGGCATTTGGCATACACAACGCCACAGCAAAGCCTGCAATAAACAATGTTAACCATAACCAATTTGGATTATTAGGAAGCACAACCACGACCATCATAATCGTTAACAACACCCCTGAAAATAATAACACCGACTTAATCGCTACTTTTTTCGCGAGCCATCCGGTTAAAAATAAATTGGTTAACAAAATAGGCACAGCCACCCAAGCAATATAATTCGATTCTTGATTAACCGTTAAATTAAACTCATCAACGATATACATGGGATAACAACGAAAAAAGCCAAAGATCGCCAAAAACAATAAAAAATTCACAAAGTAAATGCGGCGTATGCCCGACGGCTTAAATACGTTCGCTAAGTTAGTAAATGCAGCCAACCAATGAGGCTTTTCTTCTGGTTGCGCTCTAGTGGTTTCTATAAAGTTTGCCTGGGTGTATATCATTACAATGATCAATAGCAATCCGGTAAACCAAAATGGCACGGAATTATCAAACCAATTAAGTATCGCAGGGTCCGCTAATTTACCTCCCACTAGCGGGCCAACGACATAAGCCGAACTAGCAGCAAGATTAATATAGCCAAATAATTTTGTGCGTTCTGGTCCCGTAGCCACATCAGCAATCGCACTTAAAGCGATCGCAATATTGGACTCGAACAATCCCGCAATAAAACAAGTAACACCTAACCACCACAAATTGTGATAGGTCAAACTTAATGCAATACCACCATACATAATCGCTGAAGCCAATAAGCTAAACAGCAAAACACTTTTACGCCCATGAATGTCTGATAATGCACCAATCACTGGCGAGCCTATAAACTGACCAAACGGGTACACTGACAATAAAATACCGAGGATAATCGTGTTATGCGCCATTGAGCTATGAATCAACATCGGCGTAAACACAGTCAGCATCAAGCTATAACCAACAAAACCAAAAAATATAACCAAATACAGTGGCATCAAATGACGCAAATGAGTTTTTTCCGTTGCTTCCATGCCGATCCTATGAGGTGATTGTTGTTTTATCTTATAGCAGAACACTTACGGGTTCAATTCAAGGTTACCGCATGACAAAAAGTTGAATTACCATAGATCAATGATGTTGATATCTAGAAACATAAATATAAGATCAACGCTACGGCAGGTACTAAGATAAAAAAAATCGAAATACCGCCAATAATCACCAAAAAGCAATCGTCACTTACCGTCACTCACCGACTCATTTGGCAACAGCTTATTAACCATTAACACCTTTTCGGGGTGTGATTCTCTTACACGATAACGACGGTCAAATACCGCCATTAGCCCACCCAGCAACATAAATAAGCCACCGAACTTCACCCACGCATTCAAATGTGTAGCTAGCGCATTCCCACCTAACGTAATACCAACCACCATCAACGCCACACCGCAATGCGCCAACACCATTGCCCATTGACTACGCGCTAAACGCCTAAACAGTATTCTTCTCTGGCTATTAAAATGCAGCCATTGGTTTAAGGTCTGCATCAATATCCAAAACGCCAAGCCTAATCCGAGTATGACTGATGGCTTAAAGCCGTAACCAATCAATAACGCTGTGATACCAGCTAAAACCACCGCCACAGTAATCCCAAACATCGTGCGGTATGTAATGCCAATCAGTGACGTATGCTGCCATTTAAAATACGGGGCAATCCCCACCAAAAACAACAATGGCGCGACTAAGGCAATAAAAATCATATAATATCGCCCAGCTAGCAGTGAGGGAAATATCGCCGCCAGTAAAATGGTTATCATTACAGCCGCTAAAAAAATATTATTGAATAAGAGCATCATTTCGCGGGAATACCAGCTAAAGCCTGTATGACTAATCAGTCGTCGTGATCTCATCGCATATAATGCTAGTGCGGCACCTAGCACCACGAATAAAAATATCAATGCATAACCCTGCAACGTACTCGCCAAGCATAAAACGAAGGTGCTTATAGCTAACAGCACCGTCCAAGCCTTAAATACACCGCGCTTTTCTGTGGCCGACAATGCGTGTAACAAAGCGGTAGCCATTAACCATGGCAATAATGGCGCGCTTTCTACCGACCCTGAAAGCCGTAAACCACCAAACACAATACTGTAAGTAAGAAAGCACCAAGCCACTGTAGTCCATGGTCGTACCCAACGCGCCCATACTGCATCTAATCGGTTACTGATTAATGCCGCCATCACAAAGGCAAATACAACAGAAAAACCCACATACCCCATATACAGCATCAGTAGCTGAAGATTAATAGGTGAACTCGGTAACAAGTGAGCAAAAGGATTTGATGTCATTAATAAAAGCAAATAAAAACCAGTCGCAATCCACGATAATACAGCCAATGTACGAGCTAACATCTCCGCAGGTAAACGCTTACTGAATTGGCTTACGGCGACCATCCACAACGTTAAGAGAAAAACCCACAACAGCATTGAAGCTTGATGCGCACCACAAAGGCTCACCGCAATCAATAACAACTGTGCCATCGACGCATAACGTCCAACGCGCATAAGCGCTATATTACCTTTTGATGCTCCCACCATAGGTAACACGGCTTGCACGACAGCAATGCATAAGGCAAGAATAAAACAAAAATGAGCAATTTCAGTAATCATGCAGCCACCCTTCCATAGGATTATTCGGCCTATCTAACTGTTAGCATTAACTTCCACATGCTTCTTCAACCATACGTTGCAGATGCTTACGTAAGCCAAAAGTGACGATAACCAGATAATAAACACCACACCACTCGATAAGGCCAAATAATAAAATAGCCAACCAATCGCAATCATAAATAGCGTTAAAGTCATAATCCATAGGTTTATCGCAATACGCGACATACCTAGCGATAACATAATATGATGCAAATGCTCGCGATCCGCCTCTAATGGAGAACGCCCCTGCATTAATCGATAAGTCACCACCTGCACAAAATCAAAAAATGGATATGAAATCACCCATACCGCATCGATTGGTCTAAAGTGATGCACACCCGTTTGCGATAATTGCAACGCAAACCAAATAATAATAAAGGCCAACACCGTGCTACCGGAATCGCCCATAAACACTTTGGCTGATTTACGCCAAGGCAGCGGCATATTGAGACATAAAAAGGCAAACGTCGCGACACAGACTATCACTAACACCAACATGGAAAACATTTGACCTTCTTGATACAGCATAATGCTTAAAGCAACCAACTGTATTAAAGCAACGCCACCGGCCAAGCCATCTTGACCATCAATCATATTAAAGGCATTGATATAACAGATCACCACTAATATGGTCAGCGGCACCGCCCACAAACCAAGCATGACATCGCTGGTAAAAAATATTGAACCCAAGTTGTTTAGCTGATGACCACCCCAAACAATCAATAATAAAGCGGCTATTAACTGCCCGACCAAACGAAGCCCTTGACTAATGTCCTTAAAATCATCAGCAATACCCATTAATAGCAATAAACCTGCACCACCGAGCATACCGCGGTATTCGCTCAATGAGATATGCAATGTCAGCAAACCAAAGCACATACCGAAAAATATAGCGATACCACCAATTAGTGGCGTCTTACCTTTGTGTAACTTTCGTCCACCTGGGTGATCAGTTAAACCTATTTGAAGCGCAATTGGATACAACAACCACATACAGAACAAGGTTGTAACAAAAGTGAGCACACTGCTTTTAAGTAAAAAATCTATCATGGCGCAAACAACGGTAATTGAAAGTGCCATGATAGCTATCCCTTCAGACTACTTCAACAGTAACTTGACAGAATTTCGCGCTTTGATCTTCGCTAGACTATTAGCACTGATGCCACGGATTGCCGACAATTGACCCACAGATGTATATTTACCGTGTTTTTGACGATAGGCAACAATCGCCTGTGCACGCTTAATGCCAATCCCCTTAATCGCTGCCAAGGCATTCGCATTCGCTTTATTAATATTGATTTGTTTCAGTGTTTGCACTTTCACCGACTTAGGCGCCTTTGCCTTCGATGCCGCGAGTAAAGGTGAAGCAGACAATAAACTAAAACTGCAGGCCAATAAGAACAACGAACCGGTAGTTATCTTCATAAAGACTCTCCTTAAATTAAACAACTCAAGTCTAAATGCTTTTAACAGTTATCAAATACCGGAAATATCACTGGGGTAATAACGACTACCTCATGATCTAAAGCTAACACGAACGTCACTTGCGCGTAATAATTCTTCACCTTTGCTAGTCGTCGCAGCTCTATCGCTGCTCCTATCTCTGTCTCTATCAAACAGACTAAATAAAGGCGCGCTACAGCTATGTAATCCACCCAGCCTCTTTGACTCCTTCACAGAGCCATCATAACCTGCGATTTTAACGCCTCGCACGCGTAATTTACTGGCTACAGCACTTGCAAAGGGAATATCGCCGCATTCACAAATGGATGCCGTACGACACCCCATCAATTTAACGGTTACGCCAGGTCGCATTAAACCGGTTTTTTCTAACCAGTCAGCCATTCGCGTAGCATCGAAATCAATAACGCCGTAATGCTGTGAACCAAACATATGGCCATTACAATGTCCTACAACATAAATCACACCTGCTCGATCGACCTCTTTAACCTTGGCAATATTCGGGCGAGGATCTTTATAATCAGCTCTGATCATAACGGGATTATTGCGTCGATGTCGTTCTAGGCGCTCCACTAACGATCGACCATGCGAAATCAGATCATCAACATCTTTTTCTACTATTGAAACGCCACTAGAGTCACGAACCGGACATAGCACAATATGGCTAAACCGCGGCCGATAATGAGCTTCCATTCTAAAAGTGGAATAGTTTCTACGAGTAAACGGATCAAAATTTTTACCACGGCTGCTTGGTTGGTAAGTCCTATTCGATTCTGGCCTCGCTTTTATATGCCTGCTCATACTCTCATCCTTTATTTATACGCGTGGTGCGCTTTATATCGCACTATCAATTAGGCTACAACACTCCTTGCTGTATATAATTAAATCTTAAGGTTTTTTATGGCTATGCATACAGAACGTCCCGATATTATGATACAGTAGTGAGGTAAACAGGTTCGCATTTGTTCTGTTGTTGGTCGCTGTAAAACCAGGTGAGGGCTCACATGGAGTGGTTTATCAACATTGTTACCTATCTATTTAGCATGGCTTTAATCATCAATGCTATCTTATTTATTTTCCAATTGATCACTATTTGGCGACAACGCAGCGCAAATGATGTATCACTAGGTGCCTTTTGTGGCTTCTTTTTGATCCAGGGTGTCACCACCACTTACGCCCTGCTACATAATGAGCATATTTTAGCCTACGGCACCCTGATTAGCATGGTTACCTGTGGCTCAGTAATTATTTCCATTTTATATTTTCGCTGGTTGTCACCAAGGAATTCACGCGATAACGAACCCAGCCTACAAGAGATAGTTGAAAACATTCCAGCAAACGTGTACTGGATGGACAGAAAAGGTAATTTCTTAGGCTGCAACAACCAAATGCTCAAATTATTACAGCTTGAGTCGACCGAGGATTACCGCGGTAAAACCTATAAAGATCTGTATGAAAAAAATCATATCGACATCATTAAACAAACCGACCAAGAAGTCATGTCAACAGACAAAGCCATTGCACTAGAGGAAGTTGCTTTTCCATACAAAGTATATTGGAGTAATAAAATCCCCCTGCATAACCGCAAAAATGAAGTTATTGGTTTATTGGGTGTATCGATAGACATTACCGACCGCAAAAAAATGGAACGTGATATAGAACACGAAAAGAAACGCGCCGAAACTGCAAACTATGCCAAGACTGAATTTATTTACAATATGCGGCACGACATACGGACGCCACTCACCAATATGGTTGGCTTGACCAATATATTAATTGGCAAGGAAGATAATCCCGAGAAAAAAGAAATCATACAGGACTTACTGACCTCGTCCGAAGCATTACTGGATTTGTTTAATGACTTGCTAACATTTTCCAGTTTTGATGAAGGCGCACATAACATACAAAAAGCACCCTTTAATCTCAAAGAAGTGGTATTCCAAATCCAAAGCATTATGAGTGCCGCCGTACAAAGCAAAGGCGTTGAGCTCAACATCGATTACGATGATAAAATACCCGACAGCCTGCTCGGCGACCAAATGCGTATTCACCGCATTTTACTAAATCTTGTTGGCAACGCGATTAAATTTACTGACAAAGGTAGTGTCACACTGAAAACCTCACTGGAAGAAGTGCAAGCCAAACAAGTCATACTCAAACTTTCAGTAGAAGACAGCGGCATGGGTATTCCACAAAACAAGATTGGCTATATCTTTGGTAAGTTTAATCGCCTAGAAAAATCCGCTACCGGCAATCACCCCGGCACAGGACTAGGCCTATCGATTGTTAAGCGCTTTTTACAGGATGTTGGTGGTGATATCCACGTTAAAAGTACCATCAATGTCGGTTCGTGTTTTACCTGCAAAATCCCATTTGAAATTCCTCACAAGGTAAGGAGTGATGCGTATGAAACTCGCACGTCGTATTCTTCTGGTTGAAGACAACCCCATAGCGCAACGCATACCAAAAATCATCTTAGAAGAGGCTGGTGCTAGCGTGCATATTGCTGACTCCGGCCATGCCGCTTGTGAAGCACTGAATAACAGCCAACCACCTTATGATTTGGTTTTATTAGACATTGGCCTGCCCGACATTAGCGGCTTTGAAGTGGCACAACACCTGCGAAAACTCGATGCTTACAAAGACACGCCTGTTATTGGTTTAACCGCTCATATCGCCAATAAGATACAACCGCATAGCATGAATGAAATCATCTCTAAACCATTTACTCAAGACTTATTAAACTATATAAATCAACAGTATTTTCAAAATACAGCTATTGATTTTTCTGTTGAATAAGCACTCAAACATATAATTACACCATATACCTTGTTATCAGGCCGATTATACCGTACATTTCGCGTCATTATTAATTAAAGTCACAATTGAGGTATAAAAAATGAGAACAAGCCTAATCGTATTGATGTCTGCAGCTATGAGCTTAACTACAATTACTGCGTTTGCTAATTCACCCATTACATTTAACACACCAGAACAAGCCAGCAAATACTGCCCTGCTTTGGATCAACTCACCTACAAACCAGCCTCTGCCGCTGTTATTAAAAAAGGTAAAATCACTGGCACTAAAAATGGTAAAACCTTTACTAGCGTTTCTGTAGATGGATCAGGTTATGTGGGTCGTCCAAAGACACTATACGCTAACAACACAGTCGGTAATGTGAACTATCGCCAAGTTATGGGTGCTTATGGTCGTATCGTTAATGGCAGAATAACTTGCTTAGACAGTTACGAAACATTTAATGGTGTTTCGCTTGCTTTGGTTTTAGCTAGTAACTAAACCTGCTTGTTGGGCTCATATTGTTAGGCTTTAGTTAATCTGCGATATGTTAATATTAAACTTATCATTAGGAAACAATATGAGCCGTCAAGCACATCGTTTATTTGCTGATAACCCAGCTGACCTAGCTGAAGAGCAGGTACTGGGCACAGTAGATCGTTGGTATACACAATTTCAAGCAGACGAGATCACTCTAGACCCAACAGAAATGGATCTTTTATATAGAGAAGTGACCGGCTTTTATGATGAGTTAGTCAACCTAGCCGCGCGTAGTGATGATCTTAAAGCGAGGATATCGCTCGTTCTGAATGTCTTAGAGCAGTATTTAGAAGAAACTGGCAATATTACTCGCATAATGCCTGTATCTGACCTGATAAATAAAATTGACCCACCTGAGTTTGCGGCCCCTGTTAGCGTATTATAAAAAGCATAACAGGCTTAAAATCAGCACAAACTAAATCGTTATTAGCTACCGATACGCAGTCATTACTGAATGAGCTACATCAGTTACGTGATGAGGTGAATGAACAAGTAGCCGACTACAGTCTCTGCAGTGACGATAATGAGCTTGACGAACACGTGCAATCGATCATCGAAATCTTCTCAAGCAATAGTGACATGGATATACACAATAAAAAAAAACAGTTCAGTGACAGTGAGCTAACTTTTTATAATCAAAAAACACATCGCCCCACGCGAATCTCAACACGCCAAGCGATGTGTTTACAGTTATTAGCTAAAGGTTTATCCGACAAGCAGATCGCCGAAAAAATGTTTATCTCTCGCCGCACCGTTGAAGACCATATCGCCAATATGAAACGTGCATTAGACTGTCGCAGCAGCAAACAGTTGATCGCCTTATACCATCAAAGTCAACCTTAAGTCCTGACATTTGCTCTGCTAACGCCTATGCTTGAGCACTACAAATAGTCCCTTGCGTAGGATCATTTTTGATAAAGTGACAGTCAACGAGATAAGGGTTATGTTGATCAAAATAGACTTTAACCTCATCCAGCAAATTAATTTCTTTTAGGTAAGTAAAATCATACCTTCCGGAAGAAGCTAGTCGCTCACAAATGTACGTCGAATAGTCTCCATAATAATCGAAGATAGCGGTATCAAAATGACCATCAACAATGACCGACTTACCATTTCCACGCGAAGTCCAGAATATAAAATCTCCGGCATAATCACCAGATTTAAAATTACCCTGAACCATAGGACATGACACATTAATTCTAAAAGTGCATACAGAAGATTCAGGACCGCAATCACTGACGGCATAAGCGTATGCTGCGTAGCTAAAGCTAGCTACCCACAAAAGAGCCACGCCCATCAACCACTCATAAACGAATTTCATAAAATATCACCATCAGCATATAATAATCATAAATTATATTGTAGAGTATGATGAATAGCAATAGCTATAAACTGCTTCTTACGGAAGCACAAACAACAAAGGGATATTTTTATGAAAAAAACAAAAGAAAAGATTCTGAAAATAACTATGAGCTGCGCCATGCTTTTCAGTTCGATCGCAATTCCTCTGAGCCTTCAAGCAAGCACACTTAATGGTAACCTTACTCCCGATCAGAGCGTACTATCGATGGTCAAAGATAACACCACTAACGCGCTTTATATCGCCGGTAGCTTTAATGGCTTGTATAAAAAAACAGGGGGAGGTGCAATATTTGACTCGGCGGGCGCATTAGTCGCAGGAAACACCGTTTTTTTAGGTAAAGTGCTCACTTCTGAAGCTGACGGTGATGGTGGTTTTTATATTGGGGGTGACTTTACAATAACTGGTCCGGTGAGCGAAAAATACATCGCTCATATCAACCCAAACGGCACAGTTGATACGAATTTTCAGTCCCATCTTTTACATACCGTCACCCACTTAGCGCTAACCAATAATAAGCTTTATGCCGCCACCGAAGACCTTAGTGATCCAGCAAATAAAAAATATAAAATAAACCAAGTTAACCCAAGCACAGGCACAATCTCCCCCGCTTTTCTAGTTGAGCCCAATAATGCAATTTACGCCATACATGCGACACCTCAGGGATTATATGTTGGGGGTATTTTTCGCTCAATAAGTAATGTATCAATAGCAAAATTTGCCAAACTTAATTTAGATACAGGAGCGGTAGACACTAATTTTTACAGAACAAATGACACGATTAAAAGTATCATTGCCAGCAATAACGGAAAGTTATTCTTATCTGGCTACATGAAAAACATTATCAAACTTGACGAATCAACAGGAGCCGCTGATACACAGTTTAAAGTACAATTCGCGGCAATTCCTGGTGCTATCTCCACAAATGGGGAATGGCTGTATGTTGCCTTTAGGCAAGCACCCTACCTTCGGCGCTACAACACCTCGAGCGGTGAACAAGATGCGAGTTTTGCAATACCATCTCGCCACACAATTACTACAATGAACTTCAATAATCAATACATGTACCTCACCGGGGCATTTAACTCTGTCGTTCCAGGGATCCACGTGCAAACGATTGCACGTTTTGATAAAAGCACACTGCAACGTGACACACATTATTCACCAGACACGAATGGCACTATCATTACCTCAGCACTGAATGATGATCATCTCTTTGTCGGTGGCTGGTTTAATTCAGCTGGAGTGAATAAGGCTCAAGCATATCTCGCCAAAATTGATTTATCGACAGGTCAGATTGATAGTGCATTCCACCCCGAAGTCAACGGAAAGATTTTTGCCCTAGCATTGCATAACCACGATTTATATATTGGCGGCACTTTTACCAAGGTCAATGGTCGCGCCATTAAAAATCTTGCCAAGCTATCAAAAGAAACCGCTGTTGTTGATGCATCCTTTCATCCCACCCCTGATAATGCTGTTTACTTATTAAAAACACACGATGACCACCTATACGTAGGCGGCGTGTTTAGAAAAATCTCGGGTAACTGGTGGGGAACTCCTTATTTAGCCAGGTATTCCTTAAAAGATTTATCATACGACAAAGACTATAAGCTGTATTTGAACAGCCAAGTTTGGGCTGCAGCATTTACAAATAATTCAATTTATGTGGGCGGACGCTTTACTGGGAAAATCAATAAATATGACTTAGTATCGGGCGAGCGTGACCTCAACTTCAACCCGGAAATTAATAATACTGTAAAAGCTTTACTTCTTGATGGTGACCATCTATATGCAGCAGGGTATTTTACACAACGCGCGGTAGAGCTCAACCGCTTCACCGGTGCTAACGATAAGCGCTTTGATATGCCAGATTTACCATCATTATTTTCTTTAGCTAAACACGGTAACTTTATTTACATCGGTGGGAATAAAGTGTTGTTACGCATCAATAAACTAGACGCCAGTAAAGACACTCATTTCAACCCAAATCCTGATGGCATCGTTTACAAGATGCTAGCAGATGGCGACACATTGTTTGAATCAGGTTACTACAAACACATCTCAGGTAACCTACAACCTTATGTCTCCTTAATTAACCTGAACTAATCACCTATCCTGGAGGAGTTGCAGCTGTGCTGTAACTCCTCACCTAACAGCCCCTAACTATCGTATCGAAGCCCTCCGACCTAACCAGCACCACCAAGGTACTTGTGTAGCATTACATAATGATATATATTCAAGCCTATTATCCGTCACTAAACAAAACAAGGAAACACTCAAATGAAGAAAACAATAACCACCCTACTCATCATCATCTCAAGCCTATCAACAAGCATATATGCAGAGTCGTCATTTGCATTTATCACAAAAAAACAAGCACTACTGTATTGCCCGGAGGTCAATCAATTACTATTTAAGCCATACGGCACATCTAGAATAACTAATGGCACCATCACAGCCCGCAAAAACGGCAAACTATTTACCAGTGGCACACAAAGTGCAATGCATCCAAGGCATTTAAATAGCAATAACACTATCTCAGATATTAAGCTTCGTAAAAATAATGGAGCCTACGGCTATAAAAAAAACAACACTGTTACATGCAATTACAACTACGAAACAGCGTTCTTATACAATTACCCACTGGTATTATCCAACGCGTTAAACACCTGAAAAAAAACGATCATCAATCAGGCTGGTGTCATTACGGGCATCGATTCAGACTCACTCCCTGCACAATCCGCAAGACAGCCATCTATTTTAGTAATTAATTCAGCTTTTTGTGCAGGCAAATAGTCACAACCACTCGACTTCAAAAAATTCTTAATGATCATCAAAAGTGTTTTTTTTGCGAAATTAGCTCCATGAAATTTACGATGAACATAACCAATAATAGGCTCAACAAAAGTAAAATGCTCATCAGCAGGTAATTGAAGCTCACTATCTAACTCTCGCATCTGAATCAAATATTCCAAGCAATACTTACGAGTCATCCAGCGCCAAAATTTATACATTGGCATTGATTGCTCATGTGCGGCTAACCAATTAATCCCACCTTCCGGCAAGCGATTTTCAGCCGCTGCCGCATAATGAAACAATAATTGATTGTGAAATGCGTTATATGACACTTTCATAGAGCAATTACCGCGTTTTTGTTGTGAACGCGGTATATGAGCTAGCGGTTTAAGTTGCAGCAACTTCCCAAATCCAGCCCCTTCAGCAGAAAAATCCTCGAAAAAACTTAACTTCGATCGCCCAAAGGTTAAATGGGCTAATACCGCCGGGTCATTTAATGCATCCGGGTGATCAACACGAAAAACCGTATGACCTGAAGCATCAACGCCCCCTTCTTTTCGTGTTGTCTGACCATGATTGTTATAAATCATATACAACACACCATCAATTTTTTTAAAGCTTATAGAAACCGCATGATTGCAAATGTTTATACTCAGGTACACCATTTTACCATCATCAATCCGCTGATTTAAATCAGCGATCGTGGGCGCATCCCAATTTCCATCTACAATAAATTTAAAATTGTAGATATACGTTTCATAAAAACCATCTAAAACCTCCTTCGCTAAAGGTGAGTTCACTGCACCTAAAAATGCTTTCAATGACTTTGAACTATTATTCATAGCATAATACTCTTTAATACCATTGATTTTTACCTTATTACCATGCAATAAATAGGTCAGATCGTCACCTCCAATCGCTTGAACTATATACTTCAACTCCCTATTCAGTTTTTTTGGATAACTTCCGTCATGCCAAAAAATAGTCTGCTGAATAGATAAACGCCTTCTTGTGCTTCTTAAAGCAAAAACACCATATTCCGCGGCCTTATGCTCACTCGCATTGACGCCATAGCCATGCAAATAGCAACGCCCCACACTTTTACGATAAGCCACTTGCCCTGAGTCACAGGCATTCTTTAACTTTATAAAGGCGACAGCATTATCTTCATCTTTTGCTAGTTGATAGCAACGAACCAATGAAACACCAGGATAGGCTTTATCAAATGCAGTTTCAGACCCTTGGCGTGCGGCAATACGGTAATATTCATACGCGTCACCCTCAGCAGGCCGCGTACTGCAGTAATCACCTAACTTTTCATAAGCAACCTGATTCAATTTGGATCCAATACCAATCAACTGAAGTTGCGCTACAGCCATTTTTCGCGCTTCACTATCGTCACAAGCGAGTACTTGATCCAGATAGACCATTTGTTCCTCCACCAGCAACAAGTTACGTAAATATATCACCACTAAGCGCCACGCAACTTTTGCTATTTCAGTGTCACCCACTGCATCTGAGGTCTTAGCCAAACCCAGGCTTATATCGGTCCTTTGTTGTGGAGAGTGATCTGACGTCAATTTAGAGTGAGACAAACGCCAATATACCTGAGCCATATCATACCTATTTTGACTGACATAGTACTCTGCCACATACCTAGGGTACTGCGGGTCTGATGTATTCATCGTTATAACACTAAAACAAGCAGCAGCGTCTATCGAATCGGCAGCTTCACAGTTTTCAAGCACAAGCCGCAAATGGTTAGAAGCATCAAGCCAGTTTTTACCGGCAATCATAGCGTTTATGCTTACTATATAAGCGGCTTTTGCCTTAACATAAATCGCACGCGCTTCAGCAATTTGATTGAAATCGTATATTAACTGGTGATACAAGTCACAACAGGCGCCATTATCACCCAGCTTACTGACCAAATCGAGTGCGTACAGGATATCATCGTGGTATTGTTTTTTAGCATTAGCATCAGCATCAGCCTCAACACTGGCTTTATAGTCATTGATTAAATCAAGATATTCATCTTGAAATTCGGTAGCTTCCGCTTTTTCAAGCCTGTCACGATAACTCATACGCATCAACTATTCACTCACATACTAGACCGTAGATAAGTATACTCAAGGAAGCTTAAAGTAATATTATTATGAAAAACTTAGTTAACTTAATGAATTTATTCTACTTTATTTATAGTCACCCTACTCGATTCGCCATCACACCTCAAATGTTACGCGTTAAACAGCTAATTCAGACTGCTTAACACTGCGCATATTCACCCGCAGCCAACGCAGCAAATCACGGTGACGAGGCTTCACCAGTAACTCATAAATCGCCACCATCCCCGGAATACGCTTACCCGCATAGACTTCATAGTTGTAACCCTCATTCACCCACAAAGGCATTACACTGCATTCTTCCCTCACATACTGCATGCAGACATCAGCCACCTGCAAAGGAAAATCTTTTAAATGCGGATAACGTTCAACATAACGACGCGTAAAATTTGCCGCACTCTCATCAAACGCTTGACGAACATCAGGATGAGTCTGATAAAGGTAATCAATAAGTTTGCGCTGCTTAAGATAAGACACCCCATACAACCACTCATGCCACGCTCGTACTCGATGCGGTATAGTTAAACTATCTATCGCCGCCTGGTTACGCTCCAACCACTGACCACCCAGCTCAACCGCTTTACCCCAACAACCACGATAATCTAAGTTTTGCTGTAACCGTAATGTATGTCGTTGCAATAAATCAATCACAATCACATCACACGAAGAAAAGTGCGCATTGATCAACTGCATCAATGCCTTAAATTTTTCGCCCTCAACATAATGCTGGCCAACACTAATCGGTACAACGCAGCGCTTGCCGTCAATTTCGCCCTGAAACTGCTGGTGCCCAGCAAAATTTGCTCGGTATTTCTTATCGCAATCCGTATCCATAAGCACTCTCCTTATTCTGTCACCGCGGAAAACGACACAATCGTTTATCCGTGATCTATATGATATGGACCCCGGCTCGGAGGCCGGGATGACAACCTAAATCTGCTTTAATACTGACTGCAGTACGCCAGCAGGGTCCTCACTCTGCGTAATCGAACGACCAATCACCAAGTAATCAGCCCCCGCTGCGATCGCAGCTTCCGGCGTCATAACCCGTTTTTGATCTTGCTGATCACCATCGGCCAAACGAATACCC
Organism: Coxiellaceae bacterium; assembly: GCA_029210045.1. Lineage (GTDB taxonomy): Bacteria > Pseudomonadota > Gammaproteobacteria > Coxiellales > Coxiellaceae > JARGNX01. The sequence continues at coordinate 97,726 of JARGNX010000010.1, read as the reverse complement.
GGCGTTACCAAACAAAAATCCTTACCCATCTGCTGACGTAACATCTCAGCCTCGCGCGCCGAACACACCACACCATCTAAGCCTGCCTGCTGTGCTAATGCCGCTAAACGACTCACACAAGTATTCACATCATCATTAATACCCAACGGCTGCAGGTCTGTCTGTTGCATACTGGTTAATACCGTCACCGCTATTAATAACGGTTTATCAGAAGCATTTAAATCATCAAGCGCTTGCTTGGCTTGTTGCATCATCGTCAAACCGCCAGTGGCATGCACATTCATCATCCACACGCCAAGATTCGCTGCTGCCACACAGGCCTTAGCAACTGTATTCGGTATATCATGAAACTTGAGATCCAAAAACACATCAAAGCCCAATCCAGCCAGCTCCTCAACCCATTGCGGGCCATACTGGGTAAACATTTGCTTACCAACCTTTAATCGGCATAAATCGGGTGATATTTTACGAACTAATTGACGAGCTGTTTCTATATTGTCGTAGTCGAGCGCAACAATAATGGGTGAGTTTGACACTACTATTTTCCTCCGTTCCCCCCGATCCCTAGAAATTCATTATCCTTCGCACAAAATAAGTATAAATCAACGCTCTAATGAAGTCTATGACTCAAAGAATGGATCCCGGATCGGGGTCCGGGATGACAACATGAGGATCGGGGTCCGGGATGACAACATGAAGATCGGGGTCCGGGATGACAACATGAGGATCGGGTCCGGGATAACTAGCTAGCTGCCTTCGAGGCCTTGGATAGGTTTGAGTGAGCTCCAGTGGTTACAGCTCGGGCACAGCCAGTACATCGATTGACCTGAGAAGCCACACTGCGAACACTGATAAATCGGCTTGTCCGCCAATAACTCGGTCATTAAATTATCAAGAATAGACAGCTTTAACTCCATATCACCGTGCGCATGCAGCAAATACAATGCAACTAGGTGCTTTAATCCACGCAGTGATGGTGTACGCTGAATTTGTTCTGCAATAAACTCAATCGCCGCATGCTCGTCGTAACGGCTTTGCAAATAATCTGATAACGCCAATACAATAGATACACGTGGGAACTTTAATAGACACTCATGCAAATAATCAACCATGCCCTGCTCGTCATTCAGTGCACGATAACATTGACATAATGGACTAACGATTTCCGTGAGAAAATCGGGATCTTGCTCGCGAATGCGTTGGTAATAACGAACCGCGGCGCGGTAATCTTGGCGCTCAGCAGCGATTTCAGCCTTCATCATACTAGCGCGCACACATTTGGAATCCGTTGCTGTCGCACGCTTTAAGCAACGCTCTGCTTCAGTAGGATTTGCTTCGGAAAGCGCCTTTTGCGCTAACTCACAATAATACTGGGCAATTACATGATCCATGCGCTCATTAGCCGAACTGGATAATTTGTGAGCGGTTGCAATCGCTTGTTGCCAATTTTTTTCTTGCTGATAAATGTGCAATAAATACTTCAAGCTAGCAACGTTTTCTTCACCCAACTCCACCAGCTCAAGAAACAATCGCTCTGCTCGATCCAGCACACCTGCGCTTAAGTAATCTTGACCTAATTCAGATAAGGCTTGCACCCGATATTCTTTAGCTAACTGCGGACGAGCTATCAGGTTTTGATGAATACGTATCGCGCGATCCACCTCACCACGGCGACGAAATAAACTACCTAAAGCCAAATGTGTTTCGACAGTATCACTATCAACCTCAAGCAAACGCACAAATACATCTACCGCCTTGTCCGGTTGTTCATTGATTAAGTAATTTAGACCTGCGAAATAATCTCGACGGATTTGAGCAGACATTTTTTTGCGATCTGTCTCAGTTACCCGTTGTTTATTACCGGTATACCACCCGGTAACGGCGGCCACTGGTAATAATAAAAAAAGATATTGCAGCATACTAATGACTTTCCTGAATCGGCATACGCCTTAAGTTGTCAACTTCTTGCTCGGTTTGTTTAATACGGCGCTTTACTCGCCTGGCCTGATACTTTGCACGCAGCACAACAGGTAACATGACAATAATGCCCAATATAATACCTAATAGCAACACTATAAATAGCAGCACCGGCAAATCGAGATGAGCATTTCCAAAGTAATAATCAATCAAAACGGAATGGGAATTTAAGGCGGTAAAACTAATGCCGAGCAGCACCACTACAGCCCAAAATGCAATGTAAATATAACGCATTATTTACTTTTCCTTGTAAGTTGTCATCCCGCGCTTGACGCGGGATCCAGTAATATATTACCTGGTTCCCGGATCACGCCTGCTATGCAGGCTGTCCGGGATGACATTTATTTCGAGAAGGAAATTACTCCTCGTCTTTACTGTCCATCTGTTCCTTCAGAAGGTCACCTAAAGTTGTCTTAGTCGCTGCAGAAGAAGCGGCATTGGTTTTCTCAATACGCTCTTGTGTTGTTTCTTGCAGCGCTTTAACAGACACATTTACCATGTGAGATTTACGATCAACATTGATGATCTTCACTTCTAACTCATCACCCACTTTCAGCTCTTGGGTTAAGTCTTCAGTACGATCATGGCTGAATTCAGCAATGCGTAATACGCCATCGATGTTTTCACCCAAGCTCAGTGTCGCTTGTTTAGCATCAACCTCAGTCACAGTACCTTTAACAACACTGCCTTCGCTGTTGGACTCAACAAACTCACCTACTGGATCACTTTCAAGTTGCTTAATACCTAAAGAGATACGCTCTCTTTCAGAATCAATACCCAAAATAACCGCGTCAACTTCATCACCTTTCTTGAAGTTACGTACAGCGGCTTCGCCAGCTTCTGCCCATGAAATATCAGATAAGTGAACTAAACCATCGATATCGCCAGTCAAGCCAATAAACACACCGAAATCGGTGATCGAGCGAATCTTACCGCTAACTTTTTCACCCACTTGATGTGACTGCGCAAAATCATCCCAAGGATTAGTTTTACATTGCTTGATACCCAATGAGATACGACGACGCTCTTCATTGATATCCAACACCATTACTTGCACTTCTTCACCTGGCTGAACTACTTTGCTTGGGTGAATGTTTTTGTTAGTCCAATCCATTTCTGACATATGAACTAAACCTTCAACACCTTCTTCCAACTCAACAAAGCAACCATAGTCAGTTACATTAGTGATGCGACCATAAATGCGTGTATTGGTTGGGTAACGGCGTGCAATGTTTTCCCATGGATCTTCGCCCAATTGTTTCAGGCCTAGTGATACACGATTCTTCTCACGATCGAATTTAAGGATCTTAACTTTAATTTCATCACCAACGTTTAATAATTCGCTTGGATGACGAACACGTTTCCATGCCATATCCGTGATATGCAACAGACCATCAACACCACCTAAGTCTACGAATGCACCGTAGTCAGTGATGTTCTTCACGATACCCATCACTTCTTGGCCTTCTTGCAGCTCGTCTAAACGTGCTTGACGCTCAGCACTGCTTTCTTGTTCCATCACCGCACGGCGTGAAACCACAACGTTATTACGTTTGTGATCCATTTTAATGATTTTGAATTCTAATTCTTTACCTTCAAGGTAACCTGGGTCACGCACAGGTTTGATATCTACCAAAGAACCTGGCAAGAACGCATGCACAGAATCTAAGTCCACAGTAAAACCACCTTTAACACGTTCGATGATGGTACCCATAACAATGGTATCTTCGGTATGCAGCTTCTCAAGTGCAATCCACACTTTAGCGCGTTTCGCTTTTTCACGTGATAAGCGTGTTTCACCAAAACCGTTCTCAACAGTTTCAACGACAACTTCCACTTGATCACCCACTTTAACTTCTTCATTACGGAATTCAGTTAAAGGAATAAAGGCATCTGATTTAAGACCCGCATTAACGATCACACGATCGCCTTGCATGTCGATAACAACCGCTGATACAACAGCGCCTGGACGTAAATCAATAGCTAATAGACTTTGCTCAAACAGTTCAGCAAAACTTTCATTAGAGGTCATATATATAGTACTCAATTATGTTGTTGCCAATATCAGTAGGACGATATTGGGTTAGTGTGTTTGCCGCTTAAACAGGGTTAAGAGGCTCCAATTCAAGTGCGAAGACTAACACTATTTAGGCTTTGTTACTAGTGTAATTCGCAGATACTCTGGCGGTATACAGGTGAACGGCGTACCCATTTTACTTCATGGCTCGCGTAGCCTGTGCTGAACTTGATTCAGTATTCCACTACGCTGCGCTTTACTTACGTAAAATGGATCCCCCATACACCCATATACCACCGGGCAGCCTGAGTCGACTTAAAATTAAATGATTTATATTCAATTGGTTACGATTAACTTACGTATTTGCTGTATAGCCACTTCGAACACTTGATCAATCGCCATCTCACTGGTATCAATCACCAACGCATCATCAGCTGGCTTCAGCGGCGAGTTTTCACGCCCCATATCACGCGCGTCACGCTTCTCAAGTTCTGTTTTAATGGTATCTAAATGTACGTTTTCGTCTTTTTTCTTAAGCTGCAAATAACGACGATTAGCACGCTCATCTAAATTAGCGGTGAGATACAGCTTAACATCAGCATCAGGAAACACCACCGTACCCATATCACGCCCGTCGGTGACGAGCCCTGGCATTTGGCGGAAATCATATTGCTGCTGGATCAAGGCTTGGCGCACAACAGGCAAAGACGAAACCTTTGAGGCCATTTGACTAACCTCTTCAGCACGAATGGCATCGCTCACATTCACACCATTGCAGAAGGCCAAAAATCCCGTGTCATTATCACAAGGTTTAAATTCAATGGATATATGCCGAATAAAATCGCCATAGTCAGCACTATCTTCGGGCTGCTTATTTTCCTGCAAAGTTGCCCAAGCCGCTATACGATACAACGCACCACTGTCTAAGTAGTTCCAATCTAAGGCACTCGCTAACAGATGAGCCAAGGTGCCTTTACCACAACCACTGGTGCCATCAATGGTAATCACTGGGGGGTTATTTTGATCTGACAATTAACTAACCTTATCTTCAAATGCTTGCATATAGGCGAGCAAAGCATCGACGCCCGCTTCTGACATTGAGTTATACATACTCGCGCGCATACCACCAACGGTACGGTGACCTTTTAAATTAGCCAAGCCAACTGCCGTCGCTCCTTCCAAAAAGCTGGCATCTAAAGCCGCATCTTTTAATAAAAATGGTACGTTAACACGTGAACGACAAGCAGGATCTACTGGGTTTGAATAGAAATCACTTTGGTCAATATAGTCATATAACTTGTTTGAACGATGCTTAGCACGGCGATCCATTTCTTCAAGCCCACCTTCGCGCTTAATCCAGTCACACATTAAACCGCCCATATACCATGGGAAAGTTGGCATCGTATTATAAAGCGATTTACTGTCTACGAAGTTTTTATAACTGCACATCTCTGGCGTCATCGGGTTTTCATGACCCACCAAATCATCACGCACAATAACCAATGTAATACCAACAGGTGCCAAGGTCTTTTGCGAACAAGCAAAAATCAAACCATATTTTGAAATATCGATTGGCTTAGTTAAAATGTTCGATGACATATCCGACACCAAAGGCAATCCTTTACTATCTGGAATCGAATGAAACTCTACACCACCAATGGTTTCATTATCAACATAATATAAGTAGGCCTCATCACCTTCAATATTCCAACTATCCGGTGAAGGAATATAAGTCGCCGCAGGATTTTCATTGCTGGCAGCAACATTAACATCACAATATTTTTTAGCTTCACGAATGCCGCGTTTCGACCACGTTCCTGTTTGCAAATAAGCAGCTTTATTATTGCCATTTAATAGATTTAAAGGCACCGCTGAATATTGTAAAGTTGCTCCGCCCTGCATCATTAATACATGATAATTATCAGGCACAGACAATATGTCACGCAAATCTTGTTCTATTTTCTCCGCCAATTTCATAAAGGTTGAACTGCGGTGTGACATTTCGTTAACCGAATAACCCAAGCCTTGGTAATCTAAGAATTCCTTATGAGCTTGGTGCATTACTTCGTCCGGAATCATGGCCGGACCCGGTGAAAAATTAAATACGCGTGGCATTTTACGATTCCTTTTTTATTATTCTGGATCCCGGATCAAGTCCGGGATGACAGCCTAGTCTTCGCTATCACCCTCTTCATCGCCTTCATCTTCGACAATATTCTCAATCGCAACCAGCTTTTCATCCTGAGATAAGCGAATCAAACGCATACCTTGCGTATTACGACCGATGACTGAAATCTCATTAATACGTGTACGAACCATCGTACCTTTATCTGAAATCATCAGCACGTCATCTGTCTCAGACACTTGCACTGAGCCAACGACTTGACCATTACGCTCAGTGGTTTGAATCGCAATCACACCCTGACCACCACGACCAATCGGACGATAATCTGCAACTGCCGTACGCTGGCCATATCCATTTTCAGTCGCTGACAAAATGGTTTTGCTTTCGTCAGGAATAATCAGCGAAATCACATGCTGGTTTTCTTTTAGCTTGATACCGCGCACACCAGTAGCCGCACGACCCATTGCTCGCACATCCGACTCAACAAAGCGAATAGCCTTACCAGCACTGGTCATCAACATAATATCTTGCTGACCGTCTGTCACTGCAACACCTACTAGTCGATCACCTTCATTCAAATCGGCCGCAATCTTACCATTACTACGCGGGCGAGCGAATTCAGTTAAAGCTACCTTTTTAATCTTACCTTGCTTGGTTGCCATCACAATAAAGTGATCATCATCAAAGGCTTTAATCGGTAAAATAGCGGTAATACGCTCATCTGATGACAGTGGCAACAGATTAACAATCGGTCGACCACGCGCACCACGACTAGCTAATGGCACCTGATACACTTTCAACCAATACACCTTACCAATCGATGAGAAACAAAGAATAGTATCGTGTGTATTCGCCACAAGCATCATCTTAACAAAATCTTCATCTTTTACTTTTGTCGCACTTTTACCTTTACCACCGCGTTTTTGTGCGCTGTAACTATCGAGTGACTGACTCTTCGCATAACCCATATGCGAAAATGTCACCACACGATCTTCTTCTTGAATTAAATCTTCATGCGTCAACTCTTCTCTATTATCTACAATAACAGTGCGACGCTCATCACCAAATTGTTCTTTAATCTCAATCAACTCATTAGTGATGATCTCATGCAAATAATCAGGCTCAGATAAAATATGAATTAAATCTTTTATTTTATCTAATATTTCATTGTATTCATTATGAATTTTATCTTGCTCTAGCCCTGTCAAACGATGCAAGCGAAGTTCAAGTATCGCTTGAGCTTGCTCTGGTGATAGGCGATATTGCAGCTCATGCAAACCAAAAATCTCATCCAAGGCTTCAGGCTTAGTAAGCTCTGCATCACTACGCGCCAGCAATTCGGTGACTTTACCTGCTGCCCACGTACGATCTAATAAACCTTTTTTAGCTTCGGCTGGTGACTTAGCCGCTTTAATCAACGCAATCATTTCGTCAATATTGCTCAGCGCAATCGTCCAGCCTTCTAAGATATGTGCACGCATACGTGCTTTTCGTAAATCAAAGATCGATCGACGTGTTACCACTTCACGGCGATGCTGAACAAATGCCTGTAATAATTGTTTCAGGTTTAATATACGAGGCTGACCATTGTCCAGCGCTACTATATTAATCCCAAACACACTTTGCATCTGCGTCATGCTATACAGATTATTCAGCACCACATCCGCTTGCTCACCGCGTTTTAACTCAATCACCATACGCATACCATCCTTATCGGACTCATCGCGCAGGCCACTAATACCCTCTAAGCGTTTTTCTTTTACTAATTCTGCAATTTTTTCCAATAAACGCGCTTTATTAACCTGGTAAGGTAGCTCATTAACTACAATCGTAGAGCGATCATTCTTAACCTCAACATCGGTTTTAGCACGCACGTAAATTTTTCCGCGACCTGTAACGTAGGCTGCCATGATTCCCTGACGACCATTAATAATACCGGCGGTTGGGAAATCTGGGCCTGGTATAAACTCCATCAACTGACGAATATCTAACTCAGGATTTTTAATCAAAGCGATAGTAGCATCCACCACTTCATTTAAGTTATGAGGCGGTATGTTTGTTGCCATACCCACAGCAATACCAGATGAACCATTAATTAATAGGTTAGGTGCACGCGTTGGCAATACATCGGGCACCATCTCTGTGCCATCATAGTTAGGTGAAAAATCAACCGTCTCTTTTTCGAGATCGGCTAATAAGGCATGCGACAACTTGGTCATACGTACTTCGGTATATCGCATAGCCGCTGGTGAATCACCATCAACCGAACCAAAGTTACCCTGGCCGTCAACCAATAGATAACGTAAGCTAAACGGCTGCGCCATACGTACAATGGTGTCATAAACGGCAGTATCACCATGTGGGTGATATTTACCAATCACATCACCGACCACACGAGCCGATTTTTTGTGCGGTTTATTCCAGTCATTATTGAGCTCATTCATAGCAAATAAGACGCGACGATGAACCGGCTTTAAGCCGTCTCGCACATCTGGCAAAGCCCGGCCTACAATCACGCTCATTGCATAATCTAGGTAGGATTGCTTGAGCTCCTGCTCAATGGTTATTGGGATGATTTCTTTAGCCCGCTGCCCCATGAATAACGCCCTCTGGTGTCGTGTTGGTGTAATACTTGGTGTAATACTCAAAGGCCGAAATTGTATCATATATTACGGTTAATTGTCTTTGTTTCTATGGCAAAAACTCACTCAATTAACCTAATCTGAAATAAGCACAAATAAGTAAAGAAGTTGACAATAAACCATTGACTAAATGCTGCAATCAGGTAAACTGTTCTTGGCCTGAAAGTGTGGCTTTATTATTATGTATAACCATTTCGAAGTTTGACCTTTATGTACCTCGTCCAGTTGTTTATAAGTAATAGCAAAATTTCAAGCCAAGCGGTCTTATCACTGTTGATAAGGCTATTTGTAACAATATATACATAGGATATTAAATATGTCTAAATCTACTGGAACCGTAAAATGGTTTAACGAAACTAAAGGCTTCGGCTTTATTGAACAAGAAAATGGCCCTGACGTGTTTGCTCACTTCAAAGCTATTAACAGTGCAGGCTTCAAAACCCTATCTGAAGGTCAAAAAGTTGAATTTGATGTGACTCAAGGTGCGAAAGGACCTCAAGCAGAAAACATCGACGTTGTTGAATAATATAACAACTTGATCTTTAAGGGGTTAGCATTGCTAGCCCCTTTTTTATTGGGGCACCTATGAAATTTTCATCACTTAATTTAAAAGCCGAGCTACTAAGCAACCTTGATACCATGGGCTACCAATCAATGACCCCCATCCAAGCTCAAAGCTTACCAGCCATAATAGAAGGCCAAGACGTGATCGGCCAAGCCAAAACTGGCTCCGGTAAAACAGCCGCCTTCGGTCTAGGCTTATTACAAAAATTAGAGGTTAAACGCTTTCGCATCCAAACCCTTGTATTATGCCCCACCCGCGAACTCGCAGACCAAGTCGCCAAAGAGATACGCAAACTGGCGCGTGGCATCCATAACATCAAAGTGCTCACCCTATGCGGCGGCACCTCGATCGGGCCACAAATTGGCTCACTCGAACACGGCGCACATATTATCGTTGGCACACCAGGCCGCATCGAAGACCACCTACGCAAAGGCACCCTATCATTAAATAACCTGAATATGCTGATATTGGATGAAGCGGATCGCATGCTAGAAATGGGCTTCCAAGACTCAATTGACGCCATTATCGAACAAGCACCAAAACAACGCCAGACCCTATTATTTAGCGCCACATTCCCCGATGAAATCCAATCAATTGCCAAGCGCATTATGACCAAACCGGTCAAAGTTGAAGTGGCCTCAGAACATGATAATCAGACTATCGCCCAGCACTTCTATAAAGTCCGCGATAACAAGCAACGCCGCATCGCATTGCGCTCACTGCTATTAAAGTACCAGCCCGAATCCAGCGTTATATTTTGCACTACGAAACTCGAAACCCAAGCCATCGCCGATGAATTGCGCGATGAAGGCTTTAGCGTATTGGCCTTACATGGCGACCTCGAGCAACGCGATCGCACCAAAACCTTGGTTCGATTCTCCAATAAAAGCGTATCCATCTTAGTAGCCACCGATGTAGCGGCACGTGGCTTAGATATCGATAATCTCAGCGCGGTGATTAATTACCATATCGCTCGCGACCCTGAAGTACACACCCATCGCATAGGCCGCACCGGTCGCGCCGGCAGTAAAGGCTTAGCTCTGTCTTTATATAGTGATAAAGAACACTACAAGATGCTGCTGCTAAAAGACTACCTAGGCAAAACTATCGAGAATGAACCACTACCCGACTTCAACATACTGAAGAAGCCAGTGATGAAACCTGAAATGATGACACTGCAAATTGACGGCGGTAAAAAGCAGAAATTACGCCCCGGTGATATCCTTGGTGCACTGACAGGCAAAGAAGGCATTGCCGGTAAACAAGTCGGTAAAATTGATGTGTTTGATACTACAGCTTATGTGGCGATTCATCGTGATGCCATCAAACCGGCGCTACGAAAACTTACCAATGGTCAAATGAAGGGTCGGCAATTCCGTGCTCGGCGGCTTTAAGCCGTATACCACAGCGATTGCGCTGAACTACGTTATCAAGGTGTATGAAGTAAAAGAGGTACGCTGCGCACCTTGGTAACAACCACTGTTTAGCGTAAAGCCTGCAACTTTTGATATCGCTTAGTCTTGCGTATAGATGGCCAATGCTTTTCATCAACAATAAAACCAAAGCAGTTCTGAGAACCACACAAGCAAGGATGCTCATCCCAACCAGCGCGCTGAAAGCCATAATCATAACTGAGCTCTTCGCCACGTTTAATATCACGAGAAGCTAAGATCCAAATCTCACCATCTTCGATTTCGGTATAGCAATTAGGCTCACAGGAATGATTAATATACTTGGCAATATTGTTATTGGTATCACCATCAATCGTATATTTAGCATCAAGCTCAAACAAATAAACCTCTTTGGTTTGCTTATTATCCAAACGCTTATCCGCTTGTTTATGCGTTAACTTATCGCCGATATAGCGGATAATCCGCGTATCTTCAGGAATAAGTTTTTTAGCATGCAGGCCGATATTGTGAATTCGAGACTCTGTTGCACGTATGTATTCATTTTCAAATTTTTTCATAGCGGCATTCTAGCAATAAATGGCTTGTTGTACAATTACAATTCAATGAATCACGCGATTTTTTTAGAACTACCCATCACATAACTGCACCAGCCAATTCCCCCCTGACAACAACCCACCGCTTGATTCCACAGCGATTTCCGTTAACATGATTATATCGAACACTTATTTTAAGGCGGCACCAATATGAAAACAGTAGATATGATTGTAAAAGCGGACTGGGTTTTACCCATCGATGATAATGACAAACCACTAAACCATCACGCTGTTGTAGTTCACGAAAGCAAAATCGTCGATATCTTGCCACAATCTGAAGTGGATCAAAAATACACCGCCAATACGGTGCACAACCTAAAGCAACACGCTCTAATGCCTGGATTAATCAATGCTCATACCCACCTGCCAATGAATTTGTTCCGTGGCTTAGCCGATGACCTCGAACTGATGGACTGGCTTAATAACTACATCTGGCCTGCTGAAGGCGCGGTGATCAATGCGAATAGTGTTACTGTTGGTACACGCCTAGCTATCGCAGAGATGTTACGCGGTGGCACCACCTGCTTTAATGATCACTACTTCTTCCCAGCTGAAGTCGCTAAAGTCGCAGCAGAAGAAGGCATGCGCGGCAATGCCGGCCATGTAATTATGAACGTGCCTACCGATTGGGCACAAGATGAAGACGGTTACTTAAAAAAAGCCAGAGAACTCACCGAAAAAGGCAGTCCTCACCCCATGATTCAGTGGGTCGTTGCGCCACAAGGACCTTACACCAACAGCGATAGCAGCTTAAGCAAAGCTAAAGACTTGGCTAATGAATACAACACCCCAATGCATATACACCTGCATGAAACACAAGACGAAATAGATATGAGCTTGGAGCAATTCAAAAAGCGCCCAATCCAACGCCTGCATGACTTAGGCTTAGTCGACGATAAATTAATCGCCGTGCATATGGTTCATCTAACGGATGAAGAAATCGATTTAATGGCCGCCAATAACGTTAACGTTGTGCACTGCCCCGAATCCAATATGAAACTTGCCAGCGGCTTTTCGCCTGTACAAAAATTACTAGACAAAGGTGTGAATGTTGCTCTCGGCACCGATGGTGCAGCCAGTAATAATGACCTCGATATGTTCGGTGAAATGCGCACAGCGGCATTTATCGCTAAAGGTCATAGTGGAGACTCCACCGCTCTACCCGTTGCTACTGTTTTACGCATGGCAACCATTAATGGTGCTAAGGCTTTAGGCATAGAAGATCAAACCGGTTCTTTAACTGTCGGTAAAGCGGCCGATATGATTGCTGTTGATATGTCAGATTACTGCCAGTTCCCTGTTTATAATCCACTGTCACACCTAATTTATGCAGTAAACTCACGTCAAGTGCAACACGTGTGGATTGCAGGTGAGCACTTGCTAGATCAAGGCAAATTGACTCGCTTAGATATTGAAAACACCATGCAACAAGCGCAGTCAATTATTGAAGAAATTAAGCAGCTCAGTCATTTGGATGCCTGTACCACGTAAGCACTATGCCATTAAAGCTATGGATCCCGCATCTAGTGCGGGATGACAAGAGATACGCTGTGCACCTCTGCACTTGGTGATAGGTCAATATATAAAGTTAGGTTATACTTCAATTATTGCGATAAAGTGAAGGAACAGCATGGCCCTACCCAACCAGGTATCAATCGTCGAAGTCGGTCCGCGTGATGGATTACAAAACGAGCCTAAATCGATAGCGACCGATGTTAAACTGGCACTGATTGATAAGCTCGCCGATAGCGGTTTAAAAACCATTGAAGCTACCAGCTTTGTATCACCCAAATGGATCCCACAAATGGGTGACCACACCCAATTGATGCAACAGCTAGATCGCCGCCCTGATATCACCTACCCAGTTTTAGTGCCTAACCTGCAGGGCTATGAAGCCGCACAGAAAGCCGGCGCAAATACCATTGCCGTATTCACCGCCGCTTCTGAAACGTTTTCGAAGAAAAATACTAACTGCACTATCGATGAGGGATTGCAGCGCATTAGCGATATTATTGAACGCGCCAAATCAGACCATATCGCCGTGCGCGGTTATATCTCTACCGTTTTAGGCTGTCCATACGAAGGTAAAACATCCACACAGCGTGTCGTCAATATCAGCAGAATGTTATTGGATATGGGCTGCTACGAAGTTTCACTGGGCGACACTATTGGAATTGGCACACCTGGACGTGCTAAGCACCTTATCAAGGCTGTGCATCAAAAAATAGATTTAGACCTAATCGCCATGCACTATCACGACACCTACGGTCAAGCATTAGCCAATATATATGCCAGCCTGGAATTAGGTGTGAGTAAATTTGATAGCTCAGTCGCCGGACTCGGCGGTTGCCCGTATGCGCCTGGCGCTAGTGGCAATGTCGCTACCGAAGATGTTCTGTATATGTTACAAGGACTCGACATAGAAACTGGGGTCGACCTCAATAAAGTTGTCGAAGCCGGTTATTTTATTTCAAAAGCTATTGGACGCCCTACACGCTCAAGGGTTGCCGCAGCGCTAAAACATCAGGCTGATCGCTAACTTTATCCGCAGGTTTTTGCGCAAATGTCTGGTATCTATTAATGTTGTTGTTAATTGCACCTTTCGCTTCTTGATATTCCGAATACCAGTTACCGAGAAGCTCATTAACAAATGACCAAGCTGCTAACCCATAACAGGTATAACGTACCGCCGAATCATCACTCAATTGTGCCACCAAAATCCAAGGCAATGCTTCAGCTGCCGCATGTGCAATCGGACTAATCGGTAACATATATTTTAATGATACATCCACAGCATAACGGGATCGACTAGGCACCTCATCATCTATCACTTGGAATCCTGCGTCCACTTGATCGCTATGTATTTTCTCGTCATACGCTTCGACCTGCTCTTCACCTTCGTAATAATAAGTCTGAGCAAATACCGTGGCAAAACTCACCACCTTGAAAGCGGCAACAGCAATAAGCCAATAAGCATTTGAACTGTTATAAATATCACGTAGACGAGCGAATTGATTTAATGCAGTAATGATCGGTAGTATTTCTTGTGCGGTATGCGACAACGAACCCAATATGCGCGTCGTGTTTTTAGTGTGCCATAAAAACTTTCGACCAAACGCCGTTTTAAAACACTGCGTTAATTTATCGGGCCGAGGATTATTAGCCGCAAAGATTTCTTCATGACTCGTCTTACCATCAATCGCGCTAATAAATGGCATATCGATCAACAAATAATAAGCCGCATAAATGGCAATAGTATAAACAGGGATATCAAGTGGGCTAGCCTTGGCCTCTTCAGCCGTCGCATAATACTGCTGAGCAATGCATTGAATTATCGCATTACCCATAAACGCCAAGTTATTAAAAGCAGTAAAGTGATCCGTTGCAAGATAAGCATATTTCAAAGGATAGTATTGTGGCGGTTCTAGCTCATCATCAATGTCAGCCACAGGTGATTGTAAAGCAGCAGAATCTCGCGTTGACTCAATGTCGTCTAGACTCACAGAATCAGGAGTCGATTCCCCCGACGAACTTCTCTGCTTTTTTGACATGTCCTCTACACAACGCAAATCCCTGCCCGGCAAACAATACGCCTTAAGCATTGCCATTACAGCCAACATAGTTGCATAGGTATATGCATATTTTAAACGATCGGCATTTTCATCCGCATCTACATATTCATATAGATTACCAAAAGCCGCAGCAAATGCTGTACTACCCACTCCTAAGGCATACAGATAACGATAACGATTCACCCACACCTGATCAGATAACTTACTCACAAAAAAATACCCCTAATCAAATTTCGATCAAGAGTATCTTAAATGAGAATGATTATCAACAAAATGCTTACATCTTAACTAGGCAGCCCCAGCATTGTGCTTATGATTGGATACTTCACCGCTTTTATTTTTAGCTACCGTACATTGCGTACCTATAATGGTGTTGTTTAAATTAACACAACGCAGCACCATCGCTTTACCGGTTTCATTACTGGTGTAATAAAACAAACCAATATCCCCTTTGGGGTCATAACTATACCTACAATCCTTGTGCTCAGTTACCACATGCTTTATTCGACCAGTGTTATATTTACCAACCAATGTCATCGCTGTACTGTTATTGTAAAATGCACCACAGCTTTTAATCGATTCAAACATCTTCAGCGTACTGTGCGAAGCAAATGCTGTGCAGAATAAAAACAAACCGGTGAGGATCGACAGTAAAGTTTTCATGGCATACTCCTTAAATCAACAGCCAGATCACCTCAGTATAGTTCAGATTTGATTGTTCATCAGACCGATGCGTCTTTAGGATTACATATTACATAAACCAACAAACACCCGAGCGCCATCACTACATAAATACCCGCAAGTGTGACCAACGAATGCGCCTTAAACTGGGTAATAATCGCAGTAATAATAACACCACCGGTTAAAATTAAGGAGCCAATCAAGGCACCAGCAATGCCACCAAACTCTGGAACGGAACTTATCGCATTGGCATACATATTAGGAAACGACATACCACCACCAACCATAATCACAAACACCGGCACCATAATCGACCAAGCATTAACCACACCGCAAAATGCCAATATCAGCATCACGACCGAGGTTAATAGCATTAAGCAAATGCCCAATGTAGTAATATTTTTAGGCGTCGTTGAGCGAATCATAGCGCTATTCACTAAGTTACCGACAAAAAAACCTAACCCCACCAATAATGCCTGAAATCCATAAACAGCTGCACTGTATCCCAATACATTTTGCATAATAAAAGGAGCAATGATACTGAAGACAACTATAGGCGCCCAAACCAAAATCATACAAAAAACATTAGTAATATATTTTCTATGACTTAGTACAGCCCAATAATTATGGACAAATCCTTTAACCGACATTCTATGCTGCTCACCAGGCTGGTGCGTTTCTTCAAGTTTAAACAAATAAAGAATATAGGTAATTACCGCAACCAATAGCATAAAGCCAAAGTTGTAACGCCACCCCAACCAGTCTTGCAGCAAACCACCAATAATCGGCGCTGAAATAGGAACAAATGCATAAACCGTACTGTAATAACTGCTGATTTTAGTTAATTCCGCACCTTCATAACAATCCGACATTAAAGCTGGTCCAACTAATGCGCAAGCACCAACACCCAGACCTTGAACCACGCGCCCAATTATTAACATCACATCACTATGGGCTAAAATACATAAAATACTGCCGATAAAAAACAGTGGATAAGTGTAAAGCAGCACTTTACGTCGACCAACACCATCAGAAACATAACCCATAAAAAATTGCGACAACGCAAACGTCAACATATAAAACGTTACCGTTAACTGCATCATTGCTGTGGTAGAGTGCAACGCACGTAACATATGCGGCATGGATGGCGTATATTCATCGATACTTAACGATGGCAGCAACACTGTGCTAACAATGACAATGGTTATCCAAAAAGAAGAATTAACTGGGATTTTTGTGCGCATTACATGTCCTTATGAAAAGCTTGATTCAAGTGTATAGCAGTGACAATGCTTTATCAATAATGCGGCGACCCAGGGAGCTACTTTTGATTTTTTAGATATTCAACTAATTCTTTAATCGGCAGTGGTTTGGAAAACAAGTAACCTTGGCCTAACTGGCACCTGTGATGGTTTAAAAAATCAAGCTGCTCTTGCGTTTCAATTCCTTCAGCAATAGTCGTTAGCTCAAGGTTATCGGCTAAGCGTATAATCGATTTAGTTATGATAGCGTCGTTAGGGTTGCTGGTAATATCTGAGACAAATTCTTTATCAATTTTTAATGAAGAGATAGGTAAGTTCCTTAACCAAGCCATGGACGAATAGCCAGTTCCAAAATCATCAATACTGACACTTGAGCCTCTAGCCGTTAACTTGTCCAGCTGGCTAAACAAAAGCTGCGTGTCATGCATTATAGCAGTTTCAGTTAATTCAAAAGTAATATACTCGGGGTTTATAGCGGAATGCATATCGTAATCTTTTTCAACCACATCTAAAAATGTAGAATCCTGCAATTGCTTCACAGAAACATTAACATGAACATGCATTCTTTCTTTTACCGGCAATATATATTGTTCTGTTTCAGCGATAGCTGTAGAAAAAATCCAAGCGCCTAACTCTTGCATTAGACCCGATTCTTCTGCGACTAATATAAACTCTTGCGGCGATATGCCTTGCAACGCCTCCAAGCTACAGCGGCATAAAACTTCGACACCCAGCACCTCATTTGTGGCCAAATGAACAATTGGTTGATAAACCAAATAAAATGCATTAGATCGCAAGGCGGCTCTTAAACCTTC
Organism: Coxiellaceae bacterium; assembly: GCA_029210045.1. Classification (GTDB taxonomy): domain Bacteria; phylum Pseudomonadota; class Gammaproteobacteria; order Coxiellales; family Coxiellaceae; genus JARGNX01. The sequence goes on along the minus strand of JARGNX010000010.1, from coordinate 80,065 downwards.
CTCTATAAGAACATGATGGCGGTGTAGTTCATTCAACTCATCTGAATAGAATCGATAAGAGTTTTTACCCATTTTTTTAACATCATACATTGCCATATCAGCATTTTTACATAATTCTTCATGTGTAGTGCCACCTAACGGGTAACAGGCAATACCTATACTTGCGCCAACCGATACATCAGCACCACATTTTAGCTTAAAACTGGGTTCAATATTTCTCAATATACGTTTGGCAACCACCGCCGTACTTTCAGGAGAAGCAATATCAGTCAGCACCATTGCAAACTCATCACCACCCAAGCGAGAAATTAATGAAGCATTCGTCATGCGTCCTAATATATCACTACCCCGCAAACTATTTTTCAAGCGTTTGGCTATTTGTTTCAATAGATCATCACCTGCAGCATGACCGTAACTGTCATTAACGTATTTAAAATTATCCAAGTCCAAAAATAAAACCGCCAACAAGCGACCGTAACGATTAGCTTTTAATATTTCCGTTTTTAAATACTCAGTAAAGTCTAATCGATTAGCGAGACCAGTAACTGCATCATACCTGGCTAACGTCTCCAATTCTTTATTACTAACTTCCAGCGACTCCTGAGCGATATTGAGCTTATCAACAAGCTGCAATAACTTTTTATTCTGGATGTAATAATCAAGGAATACCTTAACCTTACTTAATAACACAGTGGTATCTATCGGTTTAAATAAATAATCAACAGCACCCACCTCATGGCCTTTTTGCACGTAATGCTGATCTTTATTAATAGCTGTTACAAAAATAATCGGAATCTTTGAGAAATGTTTATTTTGACGCATTAATGTTGCCGTTTCAAAACCATCAATACCTGGCATTTGCACATCAAGCAATATCAATGCAAATTCATGCTGCATAATGGTTTCGAGCGCTTCCTCGCCTGAATGACAAAGGATAATTTCACAATCTGCCTCTGATAATATTGTCTGAATAGCAAGCAAATTCTTATCATTGTCATCAACGACAAGAATTTTAGGCAATATGGATGTTAGTTCATTTTCCATCATGCTCGCCTTGCTTAAATATTCCAGGTATTTCGTCACCAGCCACTGGTTTAGACAAATAAAACCCTTGACCATACTGACAATTATTATCACGTAAAAATTTTAATTGCGCTTCAGTTTCAATGCCTTCAGCAACCGTGCTCAAGCCTAAGCTATGTGCTAACGATAAAATTGTTTTAATAATAATATCACCACTGTCATCAACACCAATATCATTAACAAACGACTGATCAATTTTTAGTGTTTGGATTGGCAAATGCCTCAATCGGACCAAAGAAGAATAACCCGTACCAAAATCATCAATACTAATTTTAATGCCCATATCATGAATCTGCGATATCATACTTTCGGAATCAAGATTATCCTGCATAATCATGGTTTCTGTCAGCTCAAAAGTGATTATGGTGGGGTCTATTTTAAACTCAGTTAAGGCATCTATAGTGTATTGCGCCAGCTCAGGTTGCTGCAACTGTTTTGGTGATAAGTTAATCGCATACTTATAATCCGTAAACCCTTGCTCACACCAGATCGAAAACTGTTCGCACGCAGTGTGAATTATCCATTCTCCTATTTGTTGAATTAGCCCCATTTCTTCTGAAATCGGAATAAATTCCGCAGGTGAAATATTACCTATTACAGGATGCTCCCAGCGTATAAGCGCTTCTACACCTATCGCTTTATTCGTCTTTAAATCAAAAATAGGTTGATAGACCATATGAAACTGTGCATTAGCTAAGGCTTGCTGCAAATTCTTTTCAACTTGGGCTCGTTGTTTAAAATCCTCACTAAGCTTTTCAGAAAAATACATGTTTTTATTCTTACCAGCATCTTTGGCACGATACATGGCAATATCAGCATTTTGAATCAACTCATTGGGCTCAGTACCTGCGTGTGGATAACACGCGATACCAATACTCAAAGTAACATAAACATTTGTTTCATCAATAAAGTGACGTGATTGAAATAATTTTCTTATATTTTCTGCTACCGCGCCTGCATGTTCATAAGCATTCAAATGTGTCAATATAATTGCAAACTCATCACCACCCAGCCTTGCAAAAAAGTCTTCTTGACGTAATTTTGATAAAATTTTGGTGCTAATAAGCCTAAGTATATTATCCCCCATAACATGGCCAAAATTATCATTGATTGCTTTAAAATTATCCACATCTACAAACAGTAAAGCAAATTTATCATCATAACGTTTAGCATAGCTAAGACACCGATCGAGTTCGTCCTCGAATTGACGCCTGTTGGGAAGCTCTGTTAGTGAATCATGAGAAGCGATTTTCTGCAGCTCACGATTATTACTTTCCAGTTGTAATTTTACTGATTGCAATTCACGCAACAATGAAACTAAACGTTGTGTTTTTTGATAATAGATATCTAAGAATATTTGAACTTTCGATTGCAACAAAAAAGGCTCTATAGGCTTAAATAAATAATCAACGGCACCTGATTGATAGCCTTTGAAAACATGTATTTTTTCTTTACTCAATGCCGTTACAAATATAATTGGTATCGCTTCTGTGTATCGGTTTTTTCTCATCAATTCCGCTGTTTCAAATCCATCCATACCTGGCATTTGCACATCTAACAACACAACCGCAAACTCATGTTCCGTAATCAAACTGAGCGCTTCCTCACCTGACGTAGCTGAAATTATATCAGCAGGCAAATCCTGCAATACCTTTTCCAAGGCCAATAGGTTTTTCTTGTCATCATCAACAATTAATATTTTAGCCATATCCTCTATTTTAATTGGCTCATTCATAAGCCTTCAACCAGTTGATTTATCTTTTTCGCAACATCATCGAGAGGTAAAATCATATCTACACATTTTGTATCAATTGCCGATTGAGGCATCGTAGCCATTTCTGCAGTTAGTGGATCTTGCGCAATAGTAACCGCACCCAATGATTTTGCGCATTGAATCCCTTTAGCGCCATCTGAATTAGCACCTGTAAGTATTACGCAGATCAATCCGCCACGGTATATATCTGCAGCACTTTTGAACAAAAGGTCAATTGAAGGTCTAGAAAAATTAACCCGTGGATCAAATGAAAGCGCAATAGTATTTACGTCGTCAATTTCCATATGGTAGCCCGGAGGAGCCACATATATAGTACCCGGGATAATCTTTTCTTTATCTTCCGGCTCAATAACTGGCTGATGACAGTTATGCGCCAAGTGAGTATGCAAGTAGCTTTCCGGGTCATCACTTAGGTGCTGAACAACAAATACTGGCAACGGAAAATTTTCACGTAAACTCGGCAAAATACAACTCAACGCTTGCAGCCCGCCAGCCGAGACGCCGATAGCTAACGCTGAATGTTGTTTTGCTAAGCCCATTTATATTTTCCTGTATATTTTTTCTTTTGAAGCCACTACTTCAAATTGATCATTCACTGTTGAATAATTGAGCGTCTCCTTAGTACCCAAACATAGATACCCACGGTGGCACAAACTATCTCTAAACAATTGAAAAACATGATCCTGCAGCTCACCATTAAAATAAATTAAAACATTTCTACATAATATTAAATTCATTTCACCAAATACTTTATCTGTCACTAAATTATGATTGGCCCATGTTATGCGTTTCTTTAAAAATGCTTTCATTTTCACTGCGCCATAATTTGAATTGTAATAATCACTAAAACTTTGGTTTCCGCCAGCCGACAAATAATTTTTGCTGTATAGCTTAATATCATCAACCGTATATATGCCTTCCTTTGCTTTTTTAAGTGCGGCATTATTAAAATCTGTGGCATAGATTGTCGCTTTATCTAGGTAACCTGCTTCATGCAAAAGGATTGCTAAAGAGTACACCTCTTCTCCACTAGCGCATCCGGCGTGCCATATCTTAATGTAAGGATAAGTTTTCAAAACCGGGAATACATTCTTTTGTAAGGCTAGATAAAAATGCGGGTCACGAAACATTTCTGTAACTGTTATAGACATATCTAATAAAAACTTATTAAATAGTTCAGGGTCACGTATAAGCGCCTCTTGCAATCGACTGTAGCTATTATGTTTAGTTTTTTCTAAAAAATTTGAGACGCGTCGTTTTAATGATGCGCGCGCATAATGACGAAAATCGTAACCATACACACGCAATACTGCATCCAGCATTAAGTCAATTTCAATCTCTTCAATTTCTTTCTTATTCATAATTGACTCACTTAAATAACCACACCTTGATCATCGATACTAGTTTTTCTACATCTACCGGTTTTGTAATATAGTCATTAGCACCAGACTCAATGCACTTCTCACGGTCACCGGTCATCGCTTTAGCTGTTAATGCAATAATGGGTAGATCTACGTATTTATTTTGTTGTCTGATTTTTTGCATTGCTTCATAGCCATCCATTACTGGCATCATAATATCCATGATGACTAACTCTATATTATCTTCCTCACTCAGCTTATCTAATGCCACCTTACCATTAGAAGCAACAATAATATCTAATCCATAGTCTTCCAGCGTACTAGACAAAGCAAATACATTTCTTACGTCATCATCTACCAATAAAACTCTGCGATTAGCTAACAATTGCTCAGAATTATGCAGCATTTGTATCACCTGCTTCTGCTTATCAGGCAATTCCGATTCAACGCTATGTAAAAATAATGAGATTTCATCAAGCAAACGTTCAGGTGATTCTGCACCTTTCAAAACAATACTAGTGGCATATCGACGCAACTCATTATGCTCATCCTCTTCTAATTCACGACCTGTATAGACAATTACTGGTGGCGCATCCACACCCTCTTTTTTCAATTGCTTCAACAACTCAAATCCAGAAATATCCGGCAAGCATAGATCCAAAATAATGCAATCATAGTCGCTGCCTATTATTTTTTCATGCGCTTCATTAGCATTATACGCCTGATCAATTTCAACATTTTCGCTATCAATTAGATGAGATATTGCTAGATGACTTTTTTCATCATCTTCCACCACCAATACATTCTTAATCTTTCCATCCAATACTGATTCAATCTTTTCAAATATCACAGGCAACTGATCAGATTCGGCTGGCTTTAACATGTAACCAATTGCACCTTTTTGCTTAAACACAGGTATTTCTTCATGAGCCGAAACGATATGGATAGGGATATGTCGAGTATCTAAATCAAACTTCAATTGCTCTAATACTTGCAAGCCATCAACATCAGGTAGGCCAACATCTAACACAATAGCTGATGGTTTAAATTGCTTGGCTAAGGTTAAGCCATTATGGCCATCGCCTGCACATAAAGTTAAATAGCCTTTTTCTTTTGCAGATTCCTGAAGGATTTTAGCAAAAGCTGTATCATCTTCGATAATTAATAAAACCTTATTATCAACGCCAATATTTTCTCTATCATCATCAATAAAAACATCAGCCGTTTCATTTTTGTTTGTAATAATTGGCTGCTTTTCTTTGGCTTTGCTTGGCATTGGTTTCTCTAATGTCGTACTAGCACTCACTGAACTGATTTGCTCACAATCCGTGTTTTTACCATCCTCAATAGCTAATGGTAATATCAAAGTGAAGCAGCTACCTTTATCCAGTTCACTGCTTAACGTTATTTCACCACCTAATAGCTCCGCCATTGCTCGTGAAATAGCCAACCCTAGACCTGTTCCGCCATAATTACGATTTGTAGAGCCATCACCTTGTTGAAAAGCTTCAAATATTTCTCTTTGCTTATCTGGTGAAATACCTATACCACTATCTATTACTGAAAATGCTATCGCCCCATCTTTGACAAGTGCCTTATTAGCTGTCTTCACATCATCATTAACTTTGGTGACTTTAATCGTAATACTGCCGGAATTTGTAAATTTGACCGCATTAAAGCATAAGTTCTTTATTATTTGCGATAATCGTTGCTCATCAGAATCAAACGATCGATTAACACCCTCACCTATTTCAACAATAAATGACAAACCTTTTTCACTTACAATTGGATCAAACTGCGTTTTCAATCCATTTAAAAATGCTTGTATATCGATGCTACTCACATCAACCTGTAGTTTACCCGACTCCACCTTCGATAAATCTAAAATATCATTAATAAGCGTTAATAAATCTTGGCCGCCTTCATGAATTACTTTAGCGCACTCAACCTGCTTATCATTCAAGTTGCCTGGCTTATTATTCTCTAAATCCTTTGATAGAATCAACAAACTATTAAGTGGCGTACGTAGTTCGTGTGACATATTAGCTAGAAACTCTGATTTATATTTACTTGCAAGTGCCAGATCCTTAGCGCGCTGCTCTACTTCCGAACGTGCCTCTTCGACCTCTATATTCTTACGAGCAATATCTTCATTTTGCGCTTTTAAGCGTTCACTTTTTTCTTCTAACTCTTCATTAGCTGCCTGCAATTCTTCACTAGAAGCTTTGAGTTCTTCTTCGCTCTCTTTCAGCACTTTAGTTTTTTCTTCTAATTCCTCATTGGAAGCCTTCAACTCTTCTTGTTGCGATTGCAATTCTTCGGTCATCGTTTGTGATTCTTCTAACAGCTCCTCAGTACGCTGATGACTTACCACGTTATTAATTATGATACCTAGATTTTCAGACACTGATTTAATAATCTCTCGCTGCTCATTATTGAACAATTCAAAACTAGCAAACTCCATCACACCTAAGACATCATTTTCATGCATCACAGGAACCGCGATAATACACTTTGGCTTATCTTTGCCACATCCTGATGTAATCTCAACATAACTGTCCGGGATATCACTAATAACAATTGTTGCCGCTTCTTGCGCGCACTGACCAACAATACCCTCACCCAATTTGAATTCCTGTGATAACTCCTTCCTATCGACATAGGCATACGATCCAAACAGTTTAAACGCATATTTTCCTTCCTCAGATTCTGTAGTTTTCAGATAAATAGTGCCAACACCTGCTTTTATCGTTGTTGATAATTCTTTGATTACTGCTTGTAATAACTGCTGAAGATTCCTGATGCCTTGCATCGATTGCGTAATACTAGCGATCTGTGTTTTAACCCATACCTGCATTTTATTATCACTGTCTAATTTTTTTAGGTTATTCCTCATCCCTAGCAAAGATAAGCCTAATGTATCTTTATCACTGCGTGGATTGACTTCAGCATCAAAATCGCCTGCACCTAACGCTTTTGATACAACAGTTAAGTCTTGCGTATTACTGATTAAATCGCGAAAACTCTCAGCTAGATCACCTATTTCATCCTTAGTATAAATATCTACATTCAGATCTGAATCACCCTTAGCCATAGACATGGCATAACCACGAACTTTTTCAATTGGATTTAAAATGGCATTTCGAGTATACAACCAGGCTATGCTTGCGCTTAACAGAATAATGAGTAAAATTACAACCAACAAAGTGTAAATTAACGCAACAATATTATCTTGTGTTTGGTGAAGATCATTCAGTGCTGCATTTTGTATATCATCATCCAGCAGCTTATCCATTTGACTCGTTAAACTTTCTAATAAAGTGATTTTATTCCGCTTTTCATCCTCAAGACTGACCGCTTTATCAGTTAGTGTTTTAAGTTGCGTAGTTGCTGCGTTTAATTTCTTAAACCAATTCATTTCATTTTCGTTGAGATTTGTTTTAGATAACACGTCAATCCACTGCTGAATATCTTCCTTACTATCAGCTACACGTTTTTTCAACAATGGCTTAGCTGTTAAAGCATATCCACGTGTAGCAGAAATTAACTCATGCGCATTGATCTCTATTTCTAACGACGCATTATGCTTAGCAACATAATCGCTATCATTTTTCTTTAATTGCTTTTGAAACAGATCATCTAACACCGGTTCAATTTTTTCATTTAATAATACAGTAACAGCAGACAAGATTTCGTGTTGTTTTTTTTCTATATCAATTAAATCATCTCCATAAGATTTAAATTTCGCATATTTGGTTTCCAATTCAACCAAGTAATGTTGCTCTTCAGCATTTAATTCCAGACTTTTATATTCAGCTAAATATTTCTCAACATCATTAATATTATCACTGTAATGCTGTAACGACTCATCGTCTTGACGCAATACATAATCCAGTACATTCTGCGTGACCCCTGTAATATTTATTTCCATCTCAAGTGCCGCATGCACTTTTTGGTTATCGGATTCTATCGTCGATGAAAACCAATAATATGACCACATCATACCGCCCAAACCTAATATACCAACAAAGACTAATGGTATTAAAAGTGTATTTAGTAATTTTGCTTTTAAACGCATATCAATCCCCCCTATCACTGGGTTCAGGTAGTTGATTAAACCATTGTTCAAACTGTTGGATATATTGCTTGCCTAATTCGGTTGCGACCCAGTACTCTATTGGGCGACGTAACCTTTTGTCGTCATGTGACTCATGCTTAAATGATTCCACTAAATGCAGGCGCTTTAACTTATCTAGCATTTTTGCACGTGTACCGGCTGAATAGTTACGAGTACGGCGAACGATATCAGTACGTGTATGCTTTTCAATGCAATACCACAGAATGCGACGTTCATAGACAGTTAGTAATTTGGGGTCAAAGTTCCCGATTGCTTCCACTTCAAACTCTCACTTAATGTCTTAATATATCCACTTGGCAATGAGTATAGTAGAGATTAAATAGAATTCGTTATGCTGTGCTAAGGAGCTGTTTAATGGTATTAATTTGTTGCAGTGCTGCCTGATAACCTTTATCGATAAGCCCTTGCTTATCCTTATCATCAAGAATATCAGCACCAGGGATATGCGGACGTATCACCACATCAGCGTCAGCAGCCGTACGATGATCGAGCTCATGAATACGAATCAACCCGTAACGAAACATCACACCAAGTGCTAGTTTAGGATTCTTATCCGGTAATTCGATACCGACATTAACAGCAATAATCAATCTAGGGTTATGACGCTTTGCAACGATCGCAGGCACAGGAGCCACTGCACCGCCATCAACCAATATACGATCCATGTATTTCACTGGATGAAAAATCGGCGGTAAAGCACAAGAGCATTGAACTGCTTTTGAAACGGGGCCGTGTGTAATTTCTATTAGCTCACCGGTCGTGAGATCAACGGATACGGCTGAAAATGGAATTTGTAATTGGTCAAAGTCGGCCTGATCAGTGTTAGAGCTGATAAACTCTTCAACGCCATGCCCCTCGCTTAAGCCTTTAAATATATTCAATGACTTCCTAACAAGGTCTTTTTTACTACTGGCATAAATTATTTCTTTGAGTCTATCAGCGCTTTTATGGTAGGCATATAGCGCGCCCATCATACTCCCTGCACTGGTACCAACAATACGGTCGATAGTAATGTTATTCTCTTCCAGTGCCTGCAATACACCGATATGAGCAATACCGCGAGAGCCACCACCGCCAAGAACTAAAACCGTTTCATCCGTCATGTTTATACATCCCTATAGTGTTCTAGATCCCGGATCGGGCCTGCCACGGGCAAGGACCCGGGGTCCGGAATGACAATTTAGCCTGCACCGGCGCGCGACGCGCGCTTACGCTCATGTTCCAGTAAAAATTTCTTACGCAATCGAATAGACTCAGGCGTTACTTCAACCAGCTCGTCATCATCAATAAAGTCTAGTGCCTGCTCCAATGTATGCTGAACCGGCGGTGTAAGCACAATGTTTTCATCCGTTCCAGATGCACGCACATTGGTTAATTGCTTTTCTTTGATCACATTAATCACCAAATCATTTTCACGTGTATGTAAGCCAACAATCATGCCTTCATACACATCAACTTGAGGACCAATAAACATTTTACCACGTTCCTGTAAATTCCATAATGCATAGCCGCGACTAGTACCTTGCGCATTAGAAATCAACACACCACGACTGCGGTGTTTAATTTTAGTGCTATTCACTTTTCCATAATGATCAAAGATGTGATGCATCACACCCGAACCAGACGTCATGGTTAAAAACTTCGAATGAAAGCCAATTAAACCACGCGTAGGAATGATAAACTCGATCCGAACACGACCTTTGCCGTCAATTTCTAAGTTTTGTAGCTTAGCTTGGCGATCAGCTAATTGCTGCATCATCGTACCTTGATGCGTTTCCTCAACGTCGAGCATCAATTGCTCGTAAGGCTCATGCATAACGCCATCAATTTCTTTATATACCACTTCAGGGCGAGATACCGCAAACTCAAAACCTTCGCGACGCATGGTTTCGATTAATACCGCCAAATGCAATTCACCGCGACCGGATACAATATATTGATCAGCACTTTCACCATTAGCTACACGCAATGCCACATTAGCAATCAACTCACGCTGCAAACGATCATGAATTTGGCGCGACGTTACATACTTACCTTCCTTACCAGCAAATGGTGAGTTATTCACTTGGAATGTCATCGTAACGGTTGGCTCATCCACGGTTAATGCAGGTAATGCTTCAACAGCCTCCGGGTCACATAAAGTATCTGAAATATTAATCGGATCGATACCTGTAATCGAGATAATATCGCCAGCTTCTGCTTTCTCAACTGGGGTTTTTTCTAAGCCCAAGAAGCCAAGCACCTGACCCACTTTACCCTTACGGGTTTTACCATCACGATCGATAACCGTAACAAGCTGGTTAACACTAACCGTACCAGACTTAACGCGACCAACACCAATCGCTCCCACATAACTTGAATAAGCCAGTGAACTGATTTGCATTTGGAAGGGTTTGTTTACATCAACATTTGGTGGGCTCACCTTATTGGCAATTAGCTCAAAAAGTGGTTCCATATCCTTTTGCTCACCCTCTAACTCCATTGAAGCCCAGCCCTGTAACGCTGAGGCATAAATCACAGGGAAATCCAACTGCTCATCGGTAGCACCCAGATTGACGAACAAATCGAACACTTGATCAATTACCCAATCAGGGCGCGCACCATCACGGTCAACTTTATTAATCACGACAATCGGCTTTAACCCCCATGAGAAGGCTTTTTGAGTCACAAATCGAGTTTGTGGCATTGGCCCTTCAACAGCATCCACCAACAACAATACTGAGTCCACCATCGATAAGATACGTTCAACCTCACCACCGAAGTCGGCATGGCCCGGAGTATCAACGATATTGATATGGAAATCTTGCCAGTGAATAGCGGTATTCTTCGATAGAATGGTGATACCTCGCTCACGCTCGAGATCATTCGAGTCCATTACTCGCTCTACTGGCTCTGAACGCTCATTAAGCGTACCTGATTGGCGCAGTAATTGGTCAACTAGCGTGGTTTTACCATGATCAACATGGGCGATAATAGCGATATTACGAATCTGAGCGGACATATTTTACTCTTTAATTATGGTTATGCAAAAACGAGCCAGTATAACAAATCCCGAGTGATCAATCACTGATTATAATGCCAAGATTAGATGAATAGTGATGAATATTATGGAATCATCCCGCGTCAAGCGCGGGAGGACAAAATCAACGTAGGAAGACAGTTATGACAACGCTATTTCTTTTTGGTTGGCAATGGTGTTAATGGTGCCACACCAGACCTTATAGACGCAACCTTTTGAATTTGCTTAATTAAATTATCTTGTAACTGTTGCAACTGGTTTTGCAGATGCTTAAATTGGGTCTGGGTCTGTGTTTGCAATTGCTGGATTTGCTTTTGCGTCACTTTCGCTTGTGCTTGAATAGCTGGAGCGATACTGCCTTGCACTTGCCTAATCTGACCCTGAAGCTGCTGAACAATTTTCTGGGTATTTGCACCACCGGCTGGTTTAGCGTCAGCGGCATTAACAGATAAAGGCACAGTTACGGTAGTAATTAAAGCCATGGCAGCGATCAATTGAATCTTCATGGGGATCTCCTAATCCTTTGATAACAACGCGTTATTCTGTAAGCGTAGCAGGTTGCTGAGAGAATTCAATAGTATGGTGCCCCACTACACGACTAACAGCATCTAGCCAGCCTTGATAGGCTTGCTCATACGGCTCACGGGATGCCTCCGGCGCAAACTCGCTATCTAACTGCCACAATTGACTGAGCTCATCTAGATTTTGATACACCCCTGCACCAAGCCCTGCCAAATATGCGGCGCCCAATGCACTGGTTTCGATGCATGAGGGTCGATCAACGCGGGTCACCAACAAATCAGCCAAAAACTGTAGCATCCAGTTATTAGACACCATGCCGCCATCAACACGAATGGTGTTCGGCACATCAGCACCATCATTCAGCATCGCCTGCAACAGATCCTTACTTTGATAACACACCGACTCAACAGCCGCTCGAACGATATGCTTAACACCTGTATCTCGCGTCATTCCTAAAATCGCTGCACGCGCTTCCGGGTCCCAGTATGGCGCACCCATGCCAGTAAATGCCGGCACCATATAAACCCCACCACTATTACTGACTTCTTGGCAAATCATCTCAGAGTCTGCAGCATGCTTAACCATGCCCATATTGTCACGTAGCCACTGAATAGCCGCGCCCGCTACAAAAATACTGCCCTCCAAACCATAAGTAACCTCACCATTGATTCGATAAGCAATTGTCGATAATAATCGACTACGAGACGCCAAGACTTTATTTCCCGTATTTAACAGCATAAAACAACCGGTACCATAAGTGCTTTTTAACATACCCGCCTGAAAACAGGCTTGGCCAACGGTTGCTGCTTGCTGGTCGCCTGCCATACCGGTAATCGCAATCGACTCACCAAATAGGTCCGGTAATGTTTCACCAAATCGGCCAACATTATCGACAACCTCAGGTAATAGCTGAGGTGGAATATCAAATAGTTCAAGTAATTCTTTATCCCATTGTTGATTATGAATATTAAACAACAAAGTACGTGATGCATTAGTTGCATCAGTTAAATGTTTTTTACCGCCGGTCATTTTCCATAGCAAATAGCTTTCAATGGTGCCAAAAAGTAATTGTCCTTTGTCTGCTGCAGCACGCGCACCTTCAATATGACCCAATAACCAAGCAATTTTAGTCGCTGAGAAATACGGATCCAATAACAATCCCGTTTTCTCACTTACCATCGCCTCAACACCCTTTTGAGACTTTAAGCGCTGACACAAAGCTGCTGTACGCCGATCTTGCCACACAATCGCATGGTGAATCGGTTCACCCGTTTCTTTGTCCCAAATCACTGTGGTCTCACGTTGATTGGATATACCTATAGCCACAATATCTTTCGCGGTGAGTTTTGCGTTCGCTATGGCTTGCTGCACACAATGTACTGTAGACTGCCATATCTCTTGGGCATTGTGCTCCACCCAACCTTCTTCAGGAAAGAACTGGTGCAGCTCAACCTGATGATTGGCTAATGATTGACCTTTTCGGTCGAAAACAATTGCACGAGTACTCGTGGTTCCTTGATCAATAGCGATAAGATAGGTCATGATGTTCCTTGCAGATGATTCGGTGTAAATGTCGTGTTATATTACCGCATCTAGCAGCAAGGGCAATATCGGAATCTACAAATGAGCTTTGATAACGCACAAAGTTATGATCTCGTCGTGATTGGCGGCGGCGTCAATGGCTGCAGTATCGCCGCGGATGCAGCTGGCCGCGGGCTTTCAGTATTACTATGCGAACAAAATGATATTGCCAGCGGCACATCATCTTATAGCAGTAAATTAATTCACGGCGGGCTACGCTATCTTGAGCAAAATGAGTTCAGGCTGGTGAAGCATGCATTGAGTGAGCGAGAAATATGGCTGCAACGCGCGCCTCACCTGATTCAGCCACTGCAATTTATTTTGCCCTACGAGAAGCACCTCAGACCCAAATGGGTAATAAAAATAGGCTTGTGGCTTTACGATCATTTAGCTAAGCGTCGATCCATTCCAGCCAGCGGTCATTTCAATCGAAACGAAAATGAATTACTCACCTCATTAACCGGCCGCATACAATATGGCTTTAGTTATTACGATTGCTCTTGTGATGACGCACGCGTAGTCATCAGTATCGCGCAACAAGCACAGCAGCATGGCGCAACAATAAAAACCCATCATAAATGCACCCAAGCAAAACTCAATACGCAACGCACACATTGGGAGCTAACGCTTTTCAACCAGCAGTCATCAACCACACACAAGATACGCAGCAAAGCCGTAGTGAACGCCGCCGGACCCTGGGTTGGCCACGTATCCCAGAACCTAATTGAACCTTGTCATCCACATCGTTTACGACTAATCAAAGGCAGCCATATCGTAGTACCTAAGCTTTACCATGGTGATCAAGCTTACATTTTACAAAACATTGATAAGCGCATTATTTTTGCTATCCCTTATCAAAAAAAATATTCACTGATTGGCACCACCGATGAAGTTTTCCATGACAGCCCTGACCAAGCACATATTACTCACGAAGAAATCGATTACTTAACCGTATTAGCTAATCACTACTTTAAAAAATCAATTTCAGCTAACGACATTGTTTGGCAATACAGTGGTGTGCGGCCTTTATTGGATGAAGAGGGCAAGCTGCCCAGTGAAATCAGTCGTGATTATCAGGTCATACTTGATCAATACAGTGATAATACCCCCTTATTAACCGTCACCGGCGGCAAACTAACGACAGCGCGTTTATTAGCGCATGATACACTTGAAAAACTAAAACCGTTCTTTACTCATATGGGTAATGAATGGACGGCCGAAGCCTTTTTACCTGGCGGCGACTTGGGCGGCTTAACAATCACTGACTACCAACAACGCATGCAACAACAATACCCCGATTTGCCAGCCACTTTAATTGAACGCTTTTGTTATCAATACGGCAATCAAACTAAAGTCATTTTAGGTGCGAGTAGCACCACACAAGATTTAGGCCAGCATTTCGGTGGTGATTTATACCAATGTGAAGTCGATTATTTATGTCAGCACGAATGGGCGCAAACAGCAGAAGATGTCTTATGGCGACGCACTAAACTGGGATTGGTGTTAAGTGATCGCGAGCAACACGCGTTATTGCAATATTTGGAGACAACATGATTTTACATCCCCTACTCGGTGAATTCCTTGGCACTGCATTTTTAATTGTGTTTGGCGGCGGCGTTGTGGCTAATGTTTTACTGCAACATTCCAAGGGCGCTGATGCGGGTTGGATTACCATTGCCACAGGCTGGTTTGTCGCAGTGGTCATTGGTGTGTTTGTCGCACAATCAGCCGGGTCGGTACAAGCCGACATTAATCCGGCGGTGACTTTTGCAAAAACCTTACTGGGCACTTATACGCTAAAACAAATGGGCATAACCATGTTAGTGCAATTAGCCGGAGCATTTGTTGGAGCTGCAGTTGTTTGGGTGGCTTATTATCCACACTGGAAAGCGACGGAAGATAAAGCCGCAAAGCTAGCTGTATTTAGCACCGCGCCTGCGATTCGTTCATACCCCAGCAATGTCATGACAGAAATCATTGGCACATTTGTATTGGTACTTGGTGTTGGCGCGATCTTTGGTCATGCGACATTAGGTCACCCCAGCATAGGCATAGGGCCATACTTGGTTGGTGTGTTGGTGTGGGGTATCGGCTTATCACTCGGTGGTCCAACCGGTTATGCAATCAACCCCGCCCGTGATTTAGGACCACGACTGGCTCATGCCGTATTACCGATACACGGCAAAGGCAGTTCCGATTGGAGCTATGCATGGGTGCCGATTGTAGGACCACTTATCGGCGCCGGTTTAGCGGCCATTACCTGGAAAATGGTTTTTTAATGCATCGTAGGTGGTGCAGGGACTTCTGTATGCGTTTCCCCTGCCCCATCACCGCGTGGCTGTGGCGCAGATAAAAAAGACATTTGAATATGAGCCGAAGGAGCCGGATCATCCGGGTAGGCCTCCATTACCCGACAACAACGCTCATGACCATTGTCTCGCGCATAATCTAGCGCTGTTTTTCCCGCGCTATCAACAGTAAAAGGGTTGGCATCATGATCAAGAAGCCACTTAGCGCAATCAGCTTGCCCATGCGAAGCAGCCTCAATTAACAAAGTACTTTGATCCGTGGGATCAACAGTATTCAGCGAACACCCTCGCTCCTGGCAACGCTCAATCGCAGCAATATCGCCATGCCTAACCGCTTCTATCATAATGGCATCAAGCAACCCAGCATGCGGCGCTAACTCTTCAGGCGTAAACGCATCCAACACCGCACAAATATGTTGGGCATCTTTAGCTATCGTGTTTTGTAATAATTTCAACTTGGTGTCATTCAATTTCACCAACAACTCAGTCTTTCCTGCAATATCCGTTGCTAGTAAAAATTTCTGCACGGGTAATAACAGCTTCATTAAATCAGCTTGATTACCACTGTCTTTAGTGTTGATGTAATTCAGTATTTGCTTAATAACCGATGGATACTGCGCCGGCTCAATATGCGCAGGATAACCTTCATCGCAAAATTTCAATGTGGCATGCACCGATTGACGACGACTATACGCGACAAATGGTTTATACCACTCATAAGCCATGTGATGTGAACGCTCCAATAATGCTTGGCTTGGAGGGCAATCCTCAGCCTTGCAAAATGACTCCAGCTTTGAATACATCAAATGCATGAGTACTTGGTTTTTAGCCGCTTTGACGGCACAGTTACCCGTTTTTTGTCGATTCTTTGGCACGAAGCCTACAGGCGTTAGCTGCAGATCCTTACCTAAACCGTGACGCCGCTTATCGTGTGATAAAACATACCGTGGATCTGAAATATCAGCCCGCAATCTTGCCACAAAATTAGCTGAACCAAGCATTTCGCGGTTACCAATATGGTATAGTGTTATCCCCGATCCAGTCACATGCGAACCACCACCACTATTGGCATACATTAAATAGCATTCGCCATTAATCATTTTAAAGCTACATTGGAGTGAGTGCGTAGACCAACCTGAGAAAATATCCACCACCTCACCACGCCTTAGGCGTTCGTAGATATCATCAGAAGTAGCGCTATTGGCGGAATTTAAATTACGATAGACACTTGTTTCCAAGCCCATTAGCTCAGCGGCTGAAAAACTTTCTGACTCAGGTGTCGCTGTTCGAATATAATCTGAAAAATGCTCAGCGATAGACTGTCCGGTATAACGCTCATAACTGCCGGATAGCAATTCACCAGCAACCGACAACCCCGGCACAAATGACTCGCCATATGCAATAACAGCCTCCAGAGGGCAACCAATATTTAGCATGTGTGTACTTAATTGTTTTTGCTTAAAACTATCCATATCAGCCACACCAGGTCTTACAACTTCACCATAACGCATACTGTAAGGGCAATCATATAAAGCAAGTTGCGCTCTTTCCTCTATAGCAGGGTCACCACCTGCCTTAGCTTCTGCAACGCTAGATCTCGATAACGATGTATCTAGATCCAATAATTGATTAGCATAAATTACATCCCTAGCAACGGTATGGCCCATCAAATAACATTCCGCCAATGCTTGCCGATAGGCATGCTTTATATCCGGACGGTCTTTGATGCTCATTAATATATCCGATACAGCGCTTTCATCACACTCAGCTACTGGCACACCGGCTAACGCATGCAGCATATAAATTGCCGCCTTGTCCTGCCTCTCTGCTCTGTGTAATAAATCACTAGGTTCATTAGCTGTATACAATTCCCTTGAATAATCAATGTCACCATAAGTGCTCGCATAAGTTTTATACTTTAAAATGTCCGTATCCAATTCTGGAGTCATACAAACCCCTTTAATATTTAGCAATAATTCACTAGCCAAGCGATAATAGAATGGACTCTGTGGATGCTGAGCAAGCTTAAACTCTATATAGCGCTGAAGGTCTTCAATACGCTCCGTATGTAAACTGACAACTCTTCGAACAACATCGTCATCCTCGTTGCTTATGACTTTTGTGCTAACAAAAATAACAGGCTGTTCCATCATATCGAGCAACATCAAATCATTATCAATGTAACTTCCATCGTCACTATCATTGTCACTAGATCCATCTTTTGACTCGCCTACAGCCCTAGCTTGTGCTGCTCTTAACAAAGTAGGTTGTTTGATCTGCCAATACAATATAGCCGTTGAATTTCCCGTCTCAATTAAAGTCATTAATTTACGTTGCTGATCAGCTTCAGTTAAGTCAGGAAATTGAATTTCCAATGTTGCCAATTGTGTTGGTTGCTTCAAAGCTTGCAATTGTTTCTTAAAAATCACATCACGCGACTCAGCCCATGCGGCTAATAAGAACTGTTCTTTATTAATTGGATCTGGAATACTCATCAAAATTTCTGGCAGCCGACTGTGTAAGTAGTTCAGAAATACCTTATGCGTGTCCATTGAGCACAGGTGTTTATAAGCACTTATCTTTTGCTCTATAGGAAGGCTTGACGTAAATGCCTTTTCTAGATGCTCAAAAACCTTCGCCTTATCATAATGATCACGCAGCCGTATAAAAGCATCAAAACCGCGCTCACCGTTAGGCGCAAATAATGCCTGTCCAATTAGACGTGCTTCTGCTGCTGGCTCTCGTCTACTCATGCAATACACTCATCTCATATACATCGGAATTAATTCAATGAGTTAATTATAAATACATAGGATTAATAGCAGATTAACAAAGCGAGCCGGAGCCCGCTTTGCTTAGTAAAAATCAGATAGTTAGAGGTTACCAGCGCAGTAAGATACCTTCACGGATGGCATGACGCATGGTTTGACGTAAGTTACCGGTTTTTTCGATCCAATAGGTACCCATGCTGGCATGAGGGAACTTAACATTATCGTATTCGCAAATCGCAAATAAACCATCACAGCGCACAGGGATCTGGGTGCTCTTGTTCTTCACATGGACACATTTGAAATGTATTTGATCTCTATCCATAGCAAACGCCGCCCATTTATGGCGCGGAAGCGTTTGATCATAATGCGGCGTGAATAAGTCCTTAGGGTCCTTTAAAGACTTTAACTCAAGGTTGTAAGACGTTAAATTATGAATAAGATACAACGTCCGTTTTTGCTTTGTATAGTCAGGACGTAATGCCAAATAACCTTGCTCATAAGCAGCACCAGCAGTACGACACCCCTTAGGAAACTTAAGCGGCTTAGCAATACTGATAGCACTGACAGTTAATAATCCAACGGAAACGGTTGCGGCAAGTAAACAAGTCATCTTTTTCATCGTAAGTTCCTTTATGCACCTGTTAATCAATGGTGATGATTATAGAACAATCATGTGTATATCGCTCATAAGCTATGCGATAATGCAGGGCTTAAGCTTACCAGGAGGTTACATGAAGAAATGGATTCCGCTGATTATTATTATCGTGATCTTAGCGCTAGCACTGTACTTCCGCTGGTATGAGTATTTTTCTTTCAATAGCTTACAGCAACATCGGGCACAAATTTCCACCTGGGTCGAGCTTCATTATATATATGCCGTCCTGGGCTATATGTTGGTATACATTGTAGCCACTGCCATATCGGTGCCCGGCGCCGTATTTATCACGCTAGCGGGTGGTTTTATGTTTGGCCCCTGGCTTGCTACCGTCTATGTCGTCATCAGTGCCACCATCGGTGCTAGCATTATCTTCTTAGCCGTAAAGACCGCTTTAGGAGAATGGTTATCACAAAAAGCTGGTGGCTGGGTTGCTAAAATGGAGAAAGGCTTTCAGCACGATGCGTTTGCCTATTTATTATCGCTTCGTCTTATTCCGATATTCCCATTCTGGGTGATTAATATTGTGCCAGCACTGCTCAACGTGCCGCTACGCACTTTCTTCTTTGCTACATTGATTGGGATCATTCCGGGTAGCTTTGTATATTGCTTAGTAGGTAACGGGCTCGGCGCTGTATTTGCCAGTGGGCAACACCCTAACCTGGGAATTATTTTTCAACCGAAAATTCTAATCCCTCTCATTCTATTGGCACTGTTATCAGTAGTGCCTGTTATTTATAAAAAAATTAAAAGTAAAAAAAATGCTTGAAACTTATTGGCGACCAACACTGCAGCATCGACTATTCAACCCGATAGCGGCCTGGCTACACAAATCCAAGCACATCACCCCAAACGGCCTAACTTATTGCGCCGGTTTTTTTGGTGTTGTGTCAGCGATTTTAATTGGCATTCATTGGCCTTGGCTAGCTGTGTTGCTATTAATTATTTCAGGACTATGTGATGTATTGGATGGCACCTTAGCACGTCTAACGCAACATACCTCGCACTTTGGATGCGTATTGGATATTGTCATGGACCGCATTGTAGAGTTTAGTATCATCGCTGGGCTTTACGCTGTCGACCCAGGTCATCGTGGCATTTTAACTTTAGCCATGCTGGGCAGTACATTAGTGTGTGTCACTTCATTTTTAGTGGTGAGTATTTTTTCGCAATCTGATAGCAAAGGCAAAGGATTTCATTACAGCCCCGGACTTATCGAACGAGCCGAAGCATTTATCTTTTTTATTGCCATGATATTGCTACCGAGCTTGTTTGCGTGGTTAGCCTGCCTCTATACCGCATTGGTTTTACTCACGACCATCATTCGTTTAATTCAGTTTAAGCACCACGAGGAACAGCTGCATGCAAACCATTAAAACCAAACTGTGTGTAATAGGAGCAGGCTCCGGTGGATTAAGTGTTGCCGCAGGTGCTGCACAAATGGGTGTTGATGTGGTACTCATTGAGCCGCATAAAATGGGTGGTGATTGTTTAAACTACGGTTGTGTGCCGTCGAAAGCATTAATCAGCGCTGCACGTCGTGCTTATGAGATGCAGCACAGTGATAGCTTTGGTGTGACAGCAGAGCATATGACAATAGACTTTCAGCAAGTACACCAACACATTCAATCCGTCATCGCCGCCATTGCGCCTAATGATAGTGTTGAGCGCTTTAAAAGCCTAGGTACACGAGTGATTCAAGAGTCTCCACGATTCATTGATCCGCATACCATTGAAACAGACAGCTATCGCATACATGCAAAAAAAATTGTCATCGCTACCGGCTCCTCTGCATTCATTCCATCTATTAAAGGCCTCGACCAAACATCTTACCTTACTAATGAAAACATATTCGACTTAACTGAATTACCTAAACATTTAGTGATTATTGGTGGCGGTCCCATTGGTTGTGAATTAGGGCAAGCATTTGCCATGCTGGGCAGTCAAGTAAGCATCATTCAACACGGCGAGATTTTAGCTAAAGAAGACAGTGATAGCCGAGAGTTAATTCGTAAGGACCTATTAGCAACCGGCGTTTCACTCTATGAATACAGTGATATTTCACACATTGAAAAAACCTCAGCGGGAATTGATGTCACACTAACGAACGATGGTCAATCAATGACGATTAGTGGTAGCCATTTATTAATCGCGGCTGGTCGACACGCCAACTTACAAAAACTCAACCTCAAAGCAGCTAACATTGATCATGATGAACGCGCCATTAAAGTCAACAGCCGCCTAAGAACTAATCACAAACATATTTACGCAATTGGTGATGTGATTGGTCATTATCAATTTACACATGCTGCGGGCTATCATGCGGGCATTGTCATTCGCAATGCGCTATTTCGCTTACCTAGTAAGGTCGCATACCATGCGATGCCATGGGTAACGTATACCCGCCTGGAGGTGGCACAGGTTGGATTGAATGAAGTCATGGCCACTCAACAACGAATCGCTTATAAAAAAACGACCTTCCCCTTTAGTGATATCGATCGTGCGCAAGCGCAGTTAACTACTGAAGGCTTTATTAAAGTACTGACCAATAAGAAAGGCATTGTAATTGGTGCCACCATCGTTGGTGAACAGGCTGGTGAGTTGATTCTACCGTGGGTAATGGCTGTGCAGCAAAAAATGGCCATTAAAAAAATGACCGAGATAATTGCGCCCTATCCTACCATGAGTGATATCACTAAGCGTGTAGCCGGCCAGTATTACATCAGAGCTATTTCGTCCGATACAACAAAGCGCATTGTGCGATTATTAAGTTAAGACATAGTTAAATCGCATCACATTACTTGTCTGCAATGTCTCATCGAGTAGACTAACAAAGATTAATTTACGCTGTGCACCTAGATTAACCATCATACGGCGCCGCACTACATAATAATAATTAAAAGAGACCGCACATGAAAACCTTACGCCCACTATTAGCCGCCGCACTGTGCTTACCCACATTAGCCTTTGCAGCAAACACCAACCCAACATTATTTATGTTGAACAATGGCACCATTCCTAGCTCCGTTACTGCTCCACATTATCTAATAACAGGCTATAAAGTATCGAATATTGAATTTATTAGTAAAGATGGCAAGAAAGTTTTTGGGCCTATCGGCAATATTATTAGCCCACACAGTGGCTTAAATATCGACCCATACAGCCAAGCACTTAACGTTAAATACGATGGCAGTAAAATTGATGGCAAAATAAATATCATCATCACAACTATCGATTCGGTTAATGTAAAATACAAAAACAAAAGTAGCACCGTCGATTGTATTTACTCTAAAGCCACTGTCACACCTATATTAAACGTCAATACTTTATCCTTATCTAAAGATCAACAAGGCAAATTAAGCTGCTTTGTTTCACGCTAATCATTCAAGGGGCGATTTGTAAGTACTCAATCCGCCCCAAACCTTAAAAATACCTTATATACAATCAGTTATTATTTCTATATTCCTAATAATGCCTTAATCGTGGCGGCGTATAATATACCGCAACATCTAACCACATAGGTATGATTATGCGCAATAACGACGCACAACACCCAGCCGCTATGCCTGAAGCTAAAGACGCGGATGAACAAGCCAGAATTATTGCAGAGCATACTCACGCCGTAGAAGTGCCAACAACATCAGCACCCACAGAGCCCGCGATACAAGTGGTTCCCCCCCAAAAGAAAGTAGCCTTAATTAAACTATATGAGCATAGACGGGTGACTTCACTAGTGTTTATTGAGGTTGGAACTTACCCAACCACAAGGAAAGCCATAGACGCAACAGCATTCAGGAGACAGATTGCAGCGCTAAAGGATAGAGACATACATCCCATCGTATTTGAATTAAAACCAAGCGACCTTGATGATACCCCAATAGCAAAAAAGGCAGTTTATAGTTGCGTTAATGAAACTATATATTCACCATTTAGCTATGAGGATCCTAGAGGACTGCAGCAACTTTATATTAAATTTAAGGAAACGTTTGGTACTGATCTAAGCAACCCTTTAGCATTGAGCATATGTTTGCATGAAACAAAAATACATACCCGTGATGACATACTTAATCTTAATAGCTATCTATTTGGCCATAAATATGGTGATCAAAACTGGCATCGTGATAATAGAAAACATCTCTTGGATTTCATAGAAGCAATTACCGATCCTATCATAGGCGAATATTATCGTGATGCAGAGGCTTTTGGAACTTTTAGCTTTATCAATACGCACCTGGAATTAATAGACGAAGCCAAACGTCCTCGACGAAAAATTGTCCCTATTCGCGTTAATCATATAGCCAGCTTTTTATTCGGTCTCGGTAGCAAAGCCACCCAGGGCAATCGTATCATGCAAAATTTTGAAGTTTGCATGTTAAGCGAGTCCACTTTATGGCATTACGAAAGAGGAATAAGAAGAAATACAAGCACCTGTTTATTCATTGAAATAGCCACATTGTGTTTTAATAAATATGAAACCTATCACAATGAACGCGCTTCAGCCGTTCGATTTTTTTTAAAAATCTATAAAGCATTACCTAAAAAAGAACGCATTGCATGGCTTGGTGTAACTAAAACACAGCAAAGCAGCAACAATACGTTATCTTCATTTAGCGCGCTGTACTATATTGCATTGAATTGTCGTGCCGATGAGTTTCAATACATAGTCAATTTTCCACTAAAAAGCCAACCACACTTATTAGACGATGCATTTAAAGCTGCCGTACAACAAAACCCAGGGTTACTGCCATCAATTCTTCACGACCTTGAGCCCGTAGAAATTTTTCAAATGATGCAAAGGTGTTTCACCATAGGCTCAAAAAGCGCATCAGAGCACTTACCCCGCTTAATACATGAGCACTACGCAGCAAGCTATGAATTTTATGAGGATTATGAAAACAACTATGTATATGGATACCACGCCTCCACAGCAAACTGTCTTGTCGACATCGATAAGTCACCCGCCGATCTAGTTTTATTTTTATTGAATCTTCCTATAAAAAAGCAATTGCCTGTTGAGGACATTCACCATTGGGACATAATTGTAAAATTATGCCTACTACCTGATGAACACAACCCAACAGCACATTTTCAACTCGCTATTTCACATCATTATAATGCGAAAACGGGCTCGCTACGCACCTTGATTGATAGCTTTATATCAGTCGCACTGCATAAGTTGTCACATTTGATGCAACAATATCCTGAGCAGCTGGTTAAGCTGGCAATGCCCATAATACAACACGGAAAGCAGCGCGATCAGAGAGATGTTCTTATACAATTTATTGACTTTGCCGTATCTCAGTATGATCGCACAGGTGAATGTGATTTTATTGCAGCAAGCCAACTCATAGCACTTGTTGACACAAAAACCTTGTATAAAGTAGAAGAAGCCTATAACACAATCCCTTCAACATTATATTTTGATCTCTTAGTAGCAATAAGAGATCCAGCCAAACGCTTAACGGTATTTGCAGAGCTCTATTACAACGCGCCTCGTGAGTTTTTCAACGAAAAAAATGTGTCTCAATTAATTGATTTACTCAGAGAAGATATAGCGCATATTAAATGTAACGCACTACAACAAGCTACGATAAATGCATTAGGTAAATTTTTTCATCCATTTAGTCGTGAGCTATTCGAGGGGGAAACCCCAGGTTTTCGTATCGATACGCTTATGGGTACCGCTGAAGCTGGAACTATGGTGCTGTGCGACGAAACCAGAACCGATAAACATGCCCAAACAGAAAGAGCTGAGCTAGCTAAAGCAGCATCAACACCTAGCGACTTTAAAAAAGGCTACCTAATTGCTGCGCTCGTTAACTTTAAGCGTAATCGGGTTTGGTCTAATGACTTCCATGACCCCACAAATGCTGATGCGCCATCGCATCAATTAGCGCAACGTATTTTTCAATTACCGTCACTAGCTGCAAGTGGGACTTCTGAAGAAGCAACAACACATAATCACAGGCCCGATTCATGTCGGCCTGATCAGGATTGCTGACTGGATCCCTGGTCGGGGCCAGGGATGACAAGGCGGATGCGGACTGACAAGTCAGGTGCGAAATGACAGCATCAAGGGGTATAGGGTGCCTCTTTTACGTAAGTAAAGCGCAGCGAAACGGAGTGTAGCGAGCCATGAAGTAAAAGAGGTACGCTGTGCGCTTTGAATGCTGATTGTATCCCGGCACCAGGGCCGGGATCCGGGATAAAAAATAATTACTTCATCATATTGACGTTAAGGTTATACATAATCCATATAGAACCCGCCAAAATCACAGTAATAATCAAAATAGTAAATAAGAAGGTCAACAGATTAAGACGCGAAGCCTTACTGCTATCGACACGTAAAAAGAATACTACTTGCACATACAATTGAACAACGGCTAAAACACTAACCGTAATGTATAGGCCTGTGTCGTCAAAAATACGATTACCTACCGCAAAGAATGCAATGATAGTAAGAAACAAAGAACCCAAAAAACCTACTATATAAGCAGTAAATGTCTTTCGGCCGGTACCGGTTGGTACGGTGCTCACAGGGTGATCATGATCTGACATGTTAAATTGCCCCCATTAAGTAAACGATTGTAAAAACAAATATCCAAACGATATCCAAGAAGTTCCAGAACAAACCTAAGTATGTAAAGCGACGCTTCATATGAGAGTTTGTACCAAAAGTAGCTGTTTGTATGGTCAGGATAATCATCCACAACAAACCACAAAATACGTGAAGGCCGTGCGTTCCTACCAATGTAAAGAACGAAGACATACCTGCACTACTTGTCCAGCTGTGCCCTTCTCTCACTAAGTCTGCAAATTCATACAACTCCATACCCAAGAATCCGGCACCTAATATAATCGACAAGACCAACCAGAAAACCATCTTTTGCTTTTTGTTGTTGTATAAACGCAGCAATGCAAAACCGTAAGTTAAGTTACTCAACAGCAGAAACATACTTTCGCCAAACACATAAGGCAGGCTGACCAACTGTTTCAATGTTGGGCCACCAAAGGTGTTGCTATGAAGCACTGCAAATGCCGCAAATAAAGAACCGAACAAAATACAGTCGGTCATGATATACATCCAGAAACCAAACACATCAACGGATTCAGAGTTGGTAGTTTCATGTGTTAATGTTTGTGCATTCATTACGCGCACCCCGCTTGTTCAATACTCGCCACTTCACTGGCTTTTACATAATAATCAGTATGCATATTGAACGATCTAAAGATAAGCGTTGCAATGATACCAATTACCCCAAAGAATCCCATCCAAACAATATGCCAAATGATTCCAAATCCAAACAGCGCAGCAAATAATCCAATCATAAAGCCGGCGCCTGTGTTGCAAGGCATATGAATATCTTCGAAAGGCTTAGCTGGTTCACTTGTTCCATTAGCCTTCTTCTGCTTATCTTCCCAAAACTGATCGATTGAATCGACGTGAGGAGTATGAGCAAAGTTGTAGAATGGTGCTGGTGATGGAATTGACCATTCCAACGTACGACCACCCCAAGGATCACCAGTTGTGTCTTTATAGCCTGGCTTATCGCGATTAATCACACTCACTACCAACTGCAATACAAAGAACAATATACCCGCCGCGATAACAGCAGCACCAATCGCAGCAACCACCAAGTATGGATGCCAGCTGTAATCAGTATAATGATACAAACGACGCGTCATGCCTTTTAAGCCAACCAAATACAGCGGCATAAAAGCGATAAAGAATCCAAAAATCCAGCAGTACGCTGATGCTTTACCCAGTGCTTCATTTAACTTAAAGCCAAAGATTTTTGGGAACCAGTAAGTCAAACCAGCTAAGTAACCAAATACCACACCACCCAAAATCGCATTATGGAAGTGAGCCACTAGGAATACGCTGTTATGCAATTGGAAATCAGCCGGTGGCACAGCCAGTAACACACCTGTCATACCGCCAATCACAAAGGTAATAATAAAACCGATAGTCCAAATGATAGGTGATGAAAACTCTACACGCCCTTTATACATGGTGAACAACCAGTTAAAGATTTTCACACCGGTCGGAATCGCGATAATCATCGTCGTAATACCAAAGAAGGCATTTACATTCGCACCTGAACCCATAGTAAAGAAGTGATGCAGCCAAACGACAAATGATAAGAAGGTAATTGATACGGTTGCCCACACCATTGTCTTGTAACCAAACAAGCGCTTCTTACAGAATGTGGCTGTCACTTCAGAATAAATACCGAATGCGGGCAAGATAAGGATATACACCTCCGGGTGCCCCCATGCCCAAATCAAGTTGATATACATCATCAAGTTACCACCAGCGGCAATCGTGAAGAAATGCATATCCATCACACGATCAAGCGTTAATAACGCTAGAGTAACCGTTAAGATAGGGAAAGCCAGCATCACCAAAATCATAGAACACAAAACAGTCCAAGTGAAAATTGGCATTTTCATTAATGTCATGCCCGGTGCACGTAACTTAATAATGGTTGTAGTAAAGTTAACCCCGGAGAGCAAACTTCCTATCCCCGATATCTGCACAGCCCAAATATAGTAGTCAACACCAACGCCCGGGCTATATTTAATACCTGACAATGGTGGATAAGCTAACCAACCCGTATGCGAGAAATCACCAATCATTAACGACGCCATAATTAAACAAGCGGCAAATACGGTTAACCATAAGCTCAAAGAGTTTAAGTAAGGAAATGCCACATCACGCGCGCCAATCTGTAAAGGTAATGCTAAATTGATCAATCCAAACATAAATGGCATAGCCATAAAGAAGATCATGATCGTACCATGAGCACTAAAGATCTCACTGAAGTGATTAGCCGCTAGAAAACCATGCGAAGCACCCACCGCTTCCATCTGCTGTAAACGCATCAGGACCGCATCAGCGAACCCTCGCAGCAACATGATAATCGCCAAAATGATATACATGATACCAATCTTCTTGTGATCCACAGTAGTGAACCACTCATTCCATAGGTAACCCCACTTTTTAAAGTAGGTAACACCTAAGACAACCAACAACGCCAATACAAGAATGGTGATATTGGTGTATCTGACCAATGGGATATGAAATGCCAATTGATCCCACGTTAGTTTTCCAAAAAGAAAGTGATTTAACATATTGTCTTCTCTATTACTATTGATTACTGTTGTTTGCTGTTTTTAAACATATACGGCACTGTCATTGTGTTTTTCTTGCTACCATTAGGCACCATGTACTGCACGATAATATAATTAAACAGACGATTTTCAACCGATGAAAATGCTAATGGTTTTGTATCCATGCTCTGTTTAGCTAATTTTTTATAACGTACCAAACTCAATTTTTTATTAGCCTGCTTAACTGTAGCAACCCACTTATTAAAATCCTGATCAGACTGTGCCGTCACATCAAATTTCATACCGGCAAAACCATTACCGCTATAGTTCGCAGAAAATCCTTTGTATACACCCTCATTGTAAGCATCCAAATGCAACTCAGATTTCATCGCCGGCATGGCATATATTTGGCCAGCTAGCTGAGGAATTTCAATCGAGTTCATCGGCGCATCCGCAGTGATCTGAAGTGATATGGGAGTGTTAATAGGTATATGAAAGTAATTCACTGTGGCAATATTTTGTTCTGGATAAATAAACAACCAACGCCAATCCAATGCAACCACCTGAACCACTACCGGTTTCTTACCATCAATCTCAATGGGTTTATAAGGATCAAGCTCATGCGTGCTCACCCAAGTCATTACCGCCAATATCGCAATGATAACAATCGGCACACCCCAGCAAACAGCTTCAATTTTATTGCTGTGGCACCATTTCGGCCGATAATCCGCTTTAGGATTCGAAGCACGGTAGTACCACGAAATACCCAAGGTCATAAATATTACAGGAATTACCACAATCAGCATTAAGAGCACTGAATAAACCAATAAGTGCATTTCAGCACGTGCGATACTACCATGTGGATCCAAAAGCGACATATGCTTACAGCCCACCAATAAAAATGATGTCGTTGCTAAAAAGAATATGCGCATTACTGTTCGAAATGTCTTCATATAATAAAACTCTTCCGTCGAATAGAAAAAGAAGTGAATTTAAAGCCGTTTGATGCAATATGTCAATGATATATCGCCACATTACAGTAAATTAAATAAAACACTTGATCTAGATTAGATAAAATAGGCAGTTAAAATACATATACGGCATTTCGTATAATTCCAACTCACCGCCTGATTAAATTGCGAGCAGCCATCATCACCGCCCGCAAACAAGGTGCAGCAATATTATCGGGCGTATGCAACCACCGGTCTAGGATCATCTAGTTGCTCAGAGGTAGATTGTTCTTGCGGCTTAGACTTATTCACCGCAATCACATCAACACCGTCCAGCTTTTTCAGCTCAGTCAGTAGTGTTACTGGACTGGCAATGATTGTAGACCATGCGTTTGGTGTGAGCAAACACATAGCTGCATTAAGTAAAGGAATAGCTGCACCTAAAAACAACTGCTGTTGCAGCCCAACGCGGTTTGGATTTTTGGTCATTAAGCATATATCACGATAAAACAATTGTGCATTTTTCATCGATGACAACAATCGCGTAGCCGCAACCGCAAGGGGTAACAACAATAGCTTCCAAGGATTTAATTCCTTAGAAAAAACAGTGTCTGGCTTGATCATAATATGTGTAAATAGGCTCGCCCACAATCCAATTTCTATCAGCGTAGAAAACGGCTTGTGCTTATAGGATGGCCTAACATCAATGCCGCCCGCCTTAAGTGCCACTTGAATCGCTGAACAACAGTTTTGGTCATTCCTATTCTTCATACGTACGCATCGAGGAAGCATATCAGGAATAGGTGCAAGCATTGTCCAATGTGCATTTTCTCGCGTAGCTTCAAGCGAAGTCACCACTTTGGCTGCATCTAAATGGTCGGGCAATTTCACGAAGGTATCAAACATACCCAGTTGAGCATATTCCTCAAGCTTCGCCGGTATTTCTTCTGATATATTGGCAGCCAAATCTCCAGTAGTATCGTTCTCAAATTCGGGGTGTATTTTTTCAGCCTCTGTTTGTGCCCACGCATCTCCCTGCTTAGCTAATGCTTGTAGTGCCTTCTTTCTTTTATGCAGCATATATGCTTGAACAAAGCGTTCCTCAGAGCGCCCTCGCATCCTTACATCATCTGCTAGTGAATTCACAGTAACATGGTCATATGATGTCGTCAGTTTCTGACGAACTGTCAAGTTGGGAATAACATCAGGGGTAACATCCGGGTACATAGAAAAGAAATAAGCTTGACCACTTTTTAATAAATCGATAATAATGGCCGGTGTTAATTCTATATTTGCTGGAAGCTCAACACCCTTTTTAAGTACCAATAAGGCACCGTGTCCTGTTCGACCACCCGGTTTTGGTTTACCAAAACAGTAAACGACGTCTCCGTATTGAGTATCATCTTGTTCAACTGGCTTCATATATGTCTCCTTTTAATCCCGAGGAGATTATCAAAGAAGACATTGGATTTGTAAAGTGAATACTTAAACTGGCGATGCAGCAGAAAGAAGTGATCGTCCAAGATCAGAATCGTCTAGTGTTTCAAGTGCTTGAGAACTTTCCTGCTCCACTGCTTCTTCATGGGAGATTGCAGCTGACATAGCACAAATAAAACCTATAAGCCCTAGAATCATACTGGCTGCCATAAAGGAATGATAAAAAGTTACTGCTGATGAATTGACTAGCCTGCTCATCTGATCACGTGCAGCATCTAATCGATCATCCACTG
The DNA here is from genome assembly GCA_029210045.1 of Coxiellaceae bacterium. Lineage (GTDB taxonomy): Bacteria > Pseudomonadota > Gammaproteobacteria > Coxiellales > Coxiellaceae > JARGNX01. Next base: position 49,058 of record JARGNX010000010.1, on the reverse strand, counting down.
CTGACATATTTGCCGCTGAAATCCCTGCACAAATCGCAAAGCACGCTTTCGCCGCATTCAATACAACGGTTTCATTTGCATTGCCAGACTGCGAACCGATATTACAAACGTTATTCTGCAAAACATCCGCGATAACATTATTGCCATCATCACATGCGCGGTTATTATATATAGTCCCCAAGATAGCAATCGTCAAAAGACTAACTCCAATCACTACAGAACCTAACACACACAGGAAATCACTATTTTTTTTACTTCTCATGCTCTCACCTCACTACTTTTATTCGGGCATTGTAGTTATTAAAGCAGTGAACACAAGCTATTTATTAAGTTTTCACCTAAAAGAGCGCTGGTCATACAGCTTAAATAGATGACACACAATGGTTAATATATAATAGCTATAACCATGCTTACATTGATTCTTTTTAATAATATATGTAGCATGCTTAGTTTTCAGGGAGAAAAAATATGCCAAAGAAAGTTAGTCATGTGCCACCAAGAGCTGTCGTTGAATTTATAGGCAATACTATCATTCACGGTGATATTGGCGCAGGTGCAAGCGTCACTATTCGTGGCGGTACATTAACAGTCGGAGGGAATATTCAGGACTCAGTAACAATTAGAAAGTACGACGCTCTAGCAAGACACGCCTGTAGTTTTTTTGGAGTCGGATTTGGTGGCGCAGTGATTCAACCTCCAAGCCCCTTATACGTAGGTGGAAATGTGGGGAATGATGTAAATATAACAGCTGATAATAGCCATATAAATATCAACGGTATTGTCGGTGAGAGAACGCACATGACCACCGACCTTGGCAGTATCAAATATAAAGAAACGCTACCTGACTCTTCTTCAGCAAGAACAGGAGTCTCTCCTACAGAGGCAGCATTCGGAGATGAAGCAACGGCCTCACCTTCTCCCAGCTAAGCGTTTTTGCACTATGTGATAAATGCCGGGTAATACAGATAAAACAATAATGCCCAAGGTGATTGGCAATATGTATTTTTCGGCATTGGGAATGCTCGCGCCTAAAAAATAGCCCGCATAAGTAACACCTGCGCCCCACACCACAGCACCAATAATATTGTAAATGGTGTAACGCAGGAAGTTCATCTTGCCCATACCCGCAACAATCGGCACAAAAGTGCGAATGATTGGCACCAAACGCGCCAATACTAGTGCCTTTCCACCGTGCTTGTTATAAAAAGCATGCGCATCATCTAAATAATGTTTTTTGAAATACCAGCGATCAGGTCGCGTCACCAACCAACCACCCAACTTAGCGCCAAACCAATAGCCAAGTGTATAGCCAATAAACGCCGCCAACATGACGCAAAACACCAGCCAATGAATATCAAAATATTTTTGCGAAGCTAGCAAACCCGCGGCGAATAACAAACTGTCGCCAGGCAAAAAGAAACCAAGAAACAAACCTGTTTCGGCAAAAATTATAAAGATGACGCCAATAAACCCTATCGTCATCACGATTTCATTGATGTTAATGCCAAACATGTTATAGCTCTCCCTTAAATGATTCTTGTTTTAATAGTAACAACTGATCCCTTGCCTCAGCCGCTTTTTCAAACTCTAAATTTTCCGCACATTTCAACATGGTTTTTTCCAACTCAGCCATTTGTTTAGCTAACGCCTTAGCGGTGCGAGCTGGCACCAACGGCTCAATCTCATTACCACCCGCCACTTGCTTACGTCGGTCTATTTTGCGTTTCGAAGGCTGATATGAGGTTTCTAAAATATCTGTTACTTTTTTAATAATACTTCTTGGTGTAATACCATGCTCTTTGTTATATGCCTCTTGTATCTCACGACGACGATCCGTTTCATCTATCGCCTTTTGCATTGCATCGGTTATACGTGACCCATAAAGAATCGCTTTACCGTGCAGGTGACGCGCGGCCCGCCCGATGGTTTGAATTAAAGAGCGTTCAGAACGTAAAAAACCTTGTTTATCCGCATCGAAGATAGCCACCAAAGAAACCTCCGGCATATCCAAACCTTCACGTAACAAGTTAATCCCTACCAGCACATCAAAAACACCTTTACGTAGATCGCGAATAATTTCTACACGCTCCACCGTTTCAATATCTGAATGCAAATACCGCACCTTGACACCATGATCATGCAAGTATTCAGTCAAATCTTCCGACATACGTTTAGTTAATGTCGTAATTAACACCCGCTCATTATTCGCAACACGTTTACCAATTTCAGACAATGCATCTTCTACTTGCGTTTCTACCGGTCGCACTTCCACTTCCGGATCAATCAAACCGGTAGGACGAACCAGAAGCTCAACCACATCATCGGCATGCTCTTTTTCGTAGTTACCTGGCGTTGCCGATACGAATGCCGCTTGTGGCATTAAGTTTTCAAACTCATCAAAACGCAATGGCCGATTATCCAGTGCCGACGGCAAACGGAAACCATATTCCACCAAGTTTTCTTTACGCGCACGATCACCTTTATACATCGCACCAATTTGCGGCACAGTGACATGCGACTCATCAATAAACATCAATGCATTTGAAGGTAAATATTCAATAAGTGTGGGCGGCGCCTCACCTTGCTCACGACCCGACAAATAGCGCGAATAATTTTCCACACCAGAGCAATAACCCAACTCAACCATCATCTCAATATCGTATTCAGTACGTTGTTGCAGCCGTTGCTTTTCAACATGCTTTTCTAACGCTTCCAATTGACGCAAACGATCTTGCAGCTCGGGCTTAATCATCTCTACTGCTTCAAGTATTTTCTCACGTGGAGTCGCATAATGTGTTTTAGGAAAGACAGTTACACGCGGAATATCACTTAATACCTCATGAGTCAAAGGATCAAACCAACTCAATCGCTCTATTTCGTCATCAAACAGTTCAACACGTAACGCTTCTTTTTCGGATTCTGCCGGGAAGATATCAATCACATCACCCTGCACCCGATACGTACCACGCTGCAATGCCATATCATTACGCGTATACTGCAATCCAGCCAAGCGCTTCAATATCGCGCGCTGATCAATGCGCTCCCCCCGCGTTAAATGCAAAATCATTTTCATATACGACTCAGGATCGCCCAATCCATAAATAGCTGATACCGTCGCCACCACAATCGTATCCGGCCGCTCCATTAACGCCTTAGTCGCCGACAAACGCATCTGCTCAATCTGCTCATTAACCGAGGCGTCTTTTTCTATATACAGATCACTGGAGGGTACATACGCTTCCGGTTGATAGTAGTCGTAATACGATACAAAATACTCCACCGCATTATTGGGAAAGAACTCTTTAAACTCTGCATACAATTGCGCCGCCAAAGTCTTATTTGGCGCCATAATAATCGCCGGTCGCTGCAATCGCTCGATCACATTCGCTACCGTATACGTCTTACCCGAACCCGTCACGCCTAGCAGTGTTTGATACGCTAAACCTGACTCAAAACCATCCACCAAAGCGTCTATCGCTTGAGGCTGATCACCGGTGGGTTTGTATTCAGAAATCAATTCAAATGGGTGCTTCATGGCGGCTATTATGGCATACTTGCGACGTAATCTAAACGCTAGGAACCCACATGGATATCAAACTTACCGATCGAGTCAATCAAATACAACCATCAGCCACATTAGCCATCAGCGCACGTGCCGGTGAACTGCGCGCAGAAGGCGTAGATGTTATTAATATGAGCGTCGGCGAACCTGATTTCACCACACCACAGCATATCTGTGATGCGGCTATCGATGCCATCCATGCAGGTCACACCCACTACCTACCGGTTGATGGCTTACCCGAATTAAAGCAAGCCGTGATTACAAAATTTAAAAATGAAAACCAATTAGATTACGACAAGAACCAAATATTAGTATCTACTGGCGCCAAACAAAGCTTGTTTAACCTAGCACAATCACTGATCCAACCCGGCGATGAAGTGCTTATCCCCAGGCCTTACTGGGTATCCTACCCATCCATGATCATTTTGGCAGGTGGCACACCGGTGTTTATTGATACGCAACAAGCTAACCTGCACAAACTCACCGCAGAAGAACTCGATGCGGCAATCACCGATAAAACAAAATTACTCATACTCAACAGCCCTAGCAACCCCAGCGGCATGTGCTACAGCAAAGAAGAACTCAAAGCACTCGGCGATGTATTATTGAAATACCCAAATGTCCTTATTGCTAGTGATGACATGTACGAACACCTACTATGGGAAGGCAACGGCTTTCACAACATCGTTAATGCTTGCCCCGAACTATACGATCGTACGGTCGTCGTTAATGGCGTATCCAAAGCCTATGCCATGACCGGTTGGCGTATCGGCTATGCCGGTGGCCCAGCACCATTAATCAAATCCATGAAAAAAGTGCAATCACATGCCACCGCTAATGCTTGCTCTATATCACAATACGCCGCACTCGCCGCGCTTTCAGGCAGTCAAACCTGTGTTAGCGAAATGCGCGAAACGTTTAAACAGCGTCATGACCTCGTCTATAACGCATTATCTAATATGCCCGGCTTCACCACCCATGCATCAGACGGCACCTTCTACCAATTCCCTAACGTAGAAGGCGCTTATGCGGCCGTAGGTGTAAATAATGACGTTGAATTTTGTGAAAAACTACTCAATGATGCCTCAATCGCTGCCGTACCCGGCACTGCATTTGGCTCACCTGGTCATATTCGCTTATCATTCGCGACCGATGAAGCCACCCTCGCCGATGCCATGAAACGAATCACCAAGCTACTAAGTACGTAGTCAACACTTGATGCTGTCATCCCGCACCTGATGCGGGATCCAGCCTTATATCTTCTGGATCCCGGATAATTGCTTCGCAATTTCCGGGATGACAAAGCCAAGCTCCCCCAAAATATCAGCTAACCCCCTACAAATAGCAATATTTTTTGAATTCGGCTCTTGACCGAATCGCGACAGATCAGTATAGTATCGCTCTACATTGATCCCCGGTAGCTCAGTGGTAGAGCAGGTGACTGTTAATCACTTGGTCGGCAGTTCAAATCTGTCCCGGGGAGCCACTTCATTCGCTTCGCTCTTTTCGTTCCCTTATATGATCGCTAGTCGAAACAAGTTCGACTGACGCGACTCAAGGGGAGAGCGCAAATCTCCCCTTGAGAAACCCCACTGAATTTAGCTAGGAAGTTAATCTGATAAACCGGATATGATCGCTAGTCGAAACAAGTTCGACTGACGCGACTCAAGGGGAGAGCGCAAATCTCCCCTTGAGAAACCCCACTGAATTTAGCTAGGAAGTTAACCTGATAAACCGGCTTCGCTTTTAAGCACAGCCAAGAAACCATCGTACGAACCCCAAGGGTATGCTAGTATTGCGGCTTAATTAAAACAGTTGCTGGAGTGGTTGATGTTAAAAGAATCTTTATTGAAACCGTTTAACCTAGGCTCATTACAGCTTAAAAATCGCATCGTAATGGCGCCAATGACTCGAAGCATGTCAAAAGGCCATATCCCCAGCCAAGCCAGTGCGGACTATTATGCGCGCCGTGCCGCCGGTGGTGTCGGGCTAATCATTACCGAAGGCACGGCGATTGATCACCCAGGCAGCCATGGTTACCCAAATGTACCCAACTTTTTTGGTGAAGAAGCCTTAGCCGGCTGGAAAAACGTAGTAAAGCAAGTGCATGCGGCAGGCGGAATAATTGCACCACAGTTATGGCACGTCGGCAGCGCTAGACAGGCCAAAAAAATCGATGAATCAACCCCAGATAATTATACTTATTGCTGTGCTTGCGATCATCATGATGTGCCGGGTGTTGGACCATCCGAAATATTACACCCGAATTATAAAGAAGGCGAAGTGCCTTGTGCTTTATCTCAAGAAGAGATAAATAAAATTATTCATGCCTACGCTCAAGGTGCTGCAGATGCTAAGCGTATTGGGTTTGACGCAATAGAGTTACATGGCGCACACGGTTATTTGATTGACCAGTTCTTTTGGCAGAAAACCAATCACCGTGATGATAAATACGGCGGTGATTCATTAGCAAAACGCGCACAATTCGCGGTTGAAATCGTTGAAGCTGTACGTGAAGCTACTGGACCAGACTTCCCAATCATTTTTCGTTTTTCACAATGGAAAATGGGAGCCTATAATGAAAAAATGGCCCAGACACCTGAGGAGCTAGAAGCGTTTATTGATCGCTTAGTCTCAGCCGGCGTCGATATTTTTCATTGCAGTACGCGTCGCTTTAATGAACCAGAATTTGATGGCTCAGCATTAAACCTTGCCGGTTGGGTAAAAAAAATATCGGGCAAGGCAACCATTACCGTCGGTAGTGTTGGTCTCGATATCGACTTTATTAGTTCGTTTAAGGGCATTGAATCAAAAGCACAAGACAATACCATGGGGGATTTAGATCAACGCTTGAGTAATGAAGAATTTGATTTGGTCGCTGTTGGTCGTATGTTATTAACCAACCCCAACTGGCCTGAGTTAATACAGCAAGACCAGTTAGACCAAGCTGTTCCATTTGATAAGTCTGCACTTAAAACATTAGTTTGATCAAGGCACATAGCTCCACAGCTGCTCTTCTTTCTGCTCAATTGACAAACAATATCGAGCAGCAACAAACAACCAATCACTTAAGCGGTTAATATAACAAAAAACAACATCATCGATATCTTCACTGCCAGCAGCGTGCAGAATACAACGCTCCGCTCTACGGCATACGGTCCTAGCGGCATGCAACCTTGCGCTGGCCTCACTACCGCCCGGTAACACAAAAGACTTTAATGTCGGCAGGGTTTCATTCATTGCATCGATTTCATTTTCTAGGCGCAATACATCGCCCTCTGTAACTCTCGGTGTATTATCACGCCTATCCTGCTTAAGCACAGCTAGTAAAGTACCGACATTAAACAATTCATTTTGTATGCGAATGCATTGTGTTTTCAAATCGCCGAGCTTTGAATTTCCTTCCAACCCTGAAACAACCATCCCAACACAAGCATTTAATTCATCTATGGTTCCATAGGATTCCACTCGGCAATTGGTTTTTTTTACGCGATGTTTACCTGCAAGATGGGTAAGTCCTTTATCGCCTGTTCGAGTATAGATTTTTGTTAGCTTTACCACTAGAACTTCCTCATTAAAAATTATTACATGTATAATTGAATATTATCACAGAATATTTTGCAATGACTTTCCACAACATGCTTAACACATTTTAATAAGCAACGATGATTATATCCTTGCCTTCATATAATACGACCCATCATCAGCGCTAAATACAACATAGACATAGTCATTGGTAGTGAAAGTAGTAAAGTAAGTTATCCTTCCGACACTGCGATGCCCACCGGTATCTTGTGTTAAAACTTTTGCATGCTCATCTTCATCGCCTTGATACCAGTTAATCACGCCGTTTTTAGTATCTAATTTTCCTGTGCGATAGTATATAGATTGTATTTGGTCTTCATCACCACTGGGTTTGACCAAATCAATTTCGTGCCCATAGGCAACCATGATCGTATCACCCTTTATTGTCGTCAAACTCGGCGCACCACCATCACCAAACTCTTGCACGCCCCCATACCACTCTATAATATTTTTTTCATAATTAATGCGACCAGCTCGATAATAAATTTTGTCATTATCATCATCTGCAAATGAATGAAAGTTATTTGCCCAAGCTATCACAACTGAATCATCCGACAGCACCGTAACACTTGGATTACCAGCCACCCCATGATCTTCTGTAACCCTAATAGCATCCTTGTGAAAATTAACCGTATCGTCTTTATTTATTGGTGCCATATTGTAGTAAACATGCCCATCGCCATAACCATGCACCGATATAACCGCCCTGTCACCCATTGCTGCAATGCTTGGCGTATGACCATTATTGTATTCCTCATACCACTTATTCCAAATAATAGTGTTTTTCTCAGCAGTTAATTTACCTGTGCGATAATACATCCTCTGCTCTTCTGTATCAGCCGCCTCATGCACTGCAATTACTGTACCTTTGCTAGTAACTGCCACCTTTGGCGACCAACCCCGAGTATCACTTGAATAACCACCCGGCTGAAGAAAGTGTAAATTTCCATTTTCTTCAGGTTTTGCCGTACGAAAAAAAAGATCATGGTCATCACTACGGTTCATCATCACCATAACAACCGTATCATTGCCATAATACGCACCTGGCCAAGTAAGGTTTGGATCAAATAGCTGATAGTCACTAAAAACAAGTGTTCGATAATCACCAGAATTATTCTTACCTGCATTAGTGTCGGTCTTACTTACATCCGTATTTAAATTAGAAGGTTGTTTTGCGGCAACGGCAGACGAAACCAATAAAACGCTAAATACACCTACAATAATCGCTTTTAACATAATCTATACCTTAAAATTGAAGCTCTCAAATAACGTCATTCAACAACATCATTAAGTTATAGTATAAAAACATAGAAGCTTCATACGGCATCCTAACCAACAGATTTCACACATAAAAACGGCAAACTATAATATGCAGGCGTCTTTTTTAAATGCCATTAACCGAGATGCGCAGACTCAATAATATCGTATTGAGAACCTTGCGATGAAAGACAACTACTATACAGCGCCACCTCATCCAAAGTAGCCATTTCTAATTGAATATCTTGTTGTGGCAAATCTGTTTTACCACGCCCTTTCGGCCGCCATAAAGTAATATGTGGAAAATAAGGGCGCTCTTCAATATCAAAGCCTAACTCATCAAGCTTTGTACACACATGCTGCTGCAGTGATAATAAACTATTTGTTGGCTCTAATGCTATAACCCACGCCTGCGAATGGTACATTGGCAACCCCACCATGGCTTGAGAAATAACTTCACACGGGTCACAACGCTCAATGATTTGCTTTAATGCAGGCCACGCCTCTTTAAGTTTGGTTTTTTCCGTTTCAGCCCCAAAGAAATGCAGAGTTACATGCCAGTTATTGCGTGGCGATAAATGCAATTCTGTATCGCCAGGCAATTCAATGGCAGGTAATTGTCTTTCAATCGCATCAGCCAACAAGCCCTTTACTGGTAAACCAACAAACGCGCGTAACATTTCTGTAGGACTATCTGTCATTAGCTCTTCTTACCTTTAGTTGTTTTTTTGGTGGCTTTCTTTTTAGGCTTTTCCTCTACCTCTTCTTCCTCTTCATCATCCTCACCTTCTGCATACTCTTCTAACTCATGCACAGCCTCTTCAACGGCATCACGCTCTGCTTGTAATTCTTCGAACAACACATTAAACAATTTATTAATTTCAACCATGCGTTCACTTTGTTCCGCATTCACTTCATTTAATTCTTGCATGAGTAAGCTGAGCTCAGCGAGTTGATGGCCCACCTTATCGTCCTCATCTGGATCAGGTGTAGAGCCTCCGGGAGAAATCAAGGATCTTACGTTATCGACTAAACCACCGATTTTTAATTTTTTGGTTAGATCTGAAAAATCAGGCTTATCTGCCATGCATGTCCCCTATGTATTACAGGGAAATTATAACACCTTAATAATATATCTGATCAGTAGATGCGGTTAATTTTTCACCGGGACTCTTTCTTGTTAACATCTTGAATATTGGGATAATAAGCAATAAAACAATAGCTGAAGCCACTAAAATCAAAGCACTATAGAGAAAATCGTGACTGTAGATCAATGAAGCCTGCTTGACCGCCTCAACATCCACGACATGAAATGTTACACGGCCCAATTTAGAAACTATACCAGTCAAGTAACCCGACACCGAATAACCCAGCATCCAAATGCCCACCAAGATAGCATCATGTCCTTTCGGTGATAACCGAGTCACCAATGACAAACCAATCGGCATAATCAACAGTTCAGCTATCGGAAATAAGAAATAGCCCAGCACAACAAACAGCGGAGACACCTTCCCTTGCTCACTAGCCAAATGCCCGGCAGCAACAAACACCATAAAGCCAGCGGCTAAAATCACCATCGCCAAACAAAACTTAATCACCTCGGATGGCTCCCGATCTATTTTTGCTAGACGAGTCCACAACATAGCCAGTAATGGCCCGGTTAAAATCATAAAAATTGGATCAAGCGTATAAAAAACAGAAGGCGGAATCTGGTAGCCGAATATCTGTCGGTCAATAATACGCTCGATAAATAAATTTAAAGTCGTACCACCCTGCCCCAGTAAAGCAAAGAATACAACAACAAATATTAACATCATCACAATGGCTAGCAGTCTTTTTCTGACCTTAGCATCATGCCTAATCCCTATAGTAAGCAATACTGCAAATGCGATAATCCCGGCGCAAACCAATAAATAACCATCCAGTGCATACAGTAACACCACATAAACCGCTGGAATCATAACCAAAATAGAGGCATAAACCAAAACAGTCGATGTGCGCGCCCGCCGATAGCGATGCTCATTACTGGTTTCAATATCAATCAAATGCTTTTGACCGCGTACAAATACATAAATACCTGAAATCATTCCCAGCGTACTTAAAATAAACGCGTAGTTATAACCAAACTGTTGACCAACAATACCGCAAGCTAAAGGCGCCAATAAAGCCCCTATGTTTTTACCTATATAATAAAGTGTAAAGCCCGCATCTCGACCACGTCGGTCTTCTTTATAAAGCTGCCCAACCAAGGGAACAATGCTTGGCAAAAAGAATCCACTACCAACAGCCACTACAGATAAGCCCAAATAAATAAACTGGCTGTATGGAAAAATCAATAAAGCATTACCTATTGCCATTAAACTGGCACCTAAAATAATGGAATGCTTTAGACCCAGCAATCGATCGGATAGGTAACCACCAATAATTGGCATCACGTATAATAAAGCAATGAATCCGCTGTAAATAGCGAATGACTTATCATCGGTAAATTTGAACGTATGCGTAAGATACAAAACCAATAATGCTGTAATACCAAAGCGACCAAACAGCTCCCACATTTCTGTGTAAAACAACACATAAAGACCGGGAGGGTTAGATTGGATTTTAGCTTTTATTGATTTTATAAAGTTCACGTTATTGCCTTTATACGTCATTCTGTTAAACCAGTTCCGGTTACTTGACTGGATCCCGGATCAAGTCCGGGATGACAAGATCAAGTCCGGGATGACAAGATCAAGTCCGGGATGACAAGATCAAGTCCGGGATGACAGGCATTGTCACTCCACTAACCTCTTAACCAACAATTTGCGCAATCCATCATCAATGTTTTTTAAGCTATTCGATCCGCGCGTTATCTTGGCGATACTAACACCCGTTTCTTTCGAAATCTGGCGCTGCGGCTTTTCCTGCTTAAGCAATTCTTCCGTGATAATAATACGAGAAGCAATCATCTCACGCTCTTCGGAAGTAAAAATGAAATCAAAAAAATCATCTAGTACTTCAGATTTATTCACACTACGGCATAAGTCTAAAAACTGTTGCCAAGCTTGCTGGTTATGTCGTGTCGTCATGACACCTCCTGAACTTATGTAACATTACATGACTCTTTGTTTTCTGTCAACGCTCTTGTCCTAACCATGCCTTCCAATGCTGATACCCATTGGCTATGGTCATTTAAACAGGGGATTACCAACATTTCTTCACCGCCGAGATCAAGCCATTGCTGCTTTGCGCGAATCGCTATTTCCTCTAAAGTCTCAAGACAATCCACCACAAAGGACGGCATCGTCACCGCCAACCTTTTTACACCCTGCTTTGCTAAGCGCTCTAAAACCTCAGTGGTAACCGGTTCAATCCATTTGTTTTTACCAAAACGTGACTGAAACGTCGTAGTATATTGATCGCCACTCAAGCTTAAAGCATCAGCCAATAAGCGGCTAGTCTCATAACAGTGGGCACGATAACAATGACTATTATGCTTACCAACCAAAGGGCACGGCTTATGCTGCATACACACCTCATAAGGCTCTCGCTGTTCTTTTTGTATATGACTAACCGGCAAACCATGATAACTCATCAACAAATGATCTGGCTTAAATGCCTGCATTGCTGAACGACAAACGGCAGCTTGAGCTGCAATAAAGCCTGGATCATCATAAAATGACATCACCACTTCAACTGGCGGTACATTGGTATGTTGACTCAACACACGATACAGCTCGGCAACAGTAGAACTTGTGGTTGAAGTCGCATATTGCGGATAAAATGGCAAAACAATTAATTGTTTTAATGAGTGCTGCAATAATGTCCTCACCGTCTCAGCCATTGACGGCTCGCCATAACGCATAGACAAGCCGACAACAAAGTCCTCACCCAGCTGTTGAGCCAATTGCTTGGTAACCCGATTACTGTAAACCACCAATGGCGAGCCCTGCTCCAACCAAATTTCGCGGTATTGCGATATCAGTTTCTGTGGGCGAAATGGCAGCACGATACCATAGACTATCATGGCACGAGCCAACCAAGGCAAATCAATGACTCGCTTATCCATTAAGAACTCTCTTAAGAATGCACGGATAGCTGACTTATTCAAGCCGCTAGGCGACCCTAAATTTACGATTAACACCCCAATTTTTTTGTTCAATATTATTCCATTGATAAGCTGTGTATTTGAAACGGCTATTCTAGCATATCGGACTTTGTAGTGTATAATGAAACCATGACAAGTGAAGAGCCACAAAAATCCTGGGTAGACCGACTAAGTGAAGCGCTATTACGCGAGCCGCAAACGCGCACGCAACTCATCTCCCTACTGCATGATGCCAAAGATCGCGAACTGATCGACCCCAGCGCGCTGGATATGATCGAGTCCATTCTGCGCTTCTCCGAACTGCAAGCACGCGACGTGATGATCCCGCGCGGGCAAATGGTTGTACTTGAACACGACGCACCACGCGAGCAAATCTTATCAACCGTTATTAAAACCGCTCACTCGCGCTTCCCTGTAATCAATGAATCACGCGATGAAATCATTGGCATCTTACTAGCTAAAGAATTACTACCCTCTCATTTAGATACCAACAAAGAAGAGAAACCTCTCGATACCATGCTACGTGCCGCGACCTTTGTGCCTGAAAGTAAAAGGCTTGACGCTCTACTCAAAGACTTCCGTCAAAAGCGTAATCATATGGCAATAGTGATCGATGAATATGGCGGCGTTTCTGGGCTCGTCACTATTGAAGATGTGTTAGAGGAAATTGTCGGTGATATTGTCGACGAAACCGATGCACCGAATGATGAACCTAACATCAATCAAGTCAACGACAATACCTACCTCATTAATGCATTAACCCCCATCGAAGATTTTAATACCTATTTCAGTGTCAATCTCTCTGATGAGGATTACGACACTATCGGTGGCCTGGTCATCCAACAGTTCGGCTATTTGCCTCTCACTGGCGAACAAATCATTATTGACGACTTTGATATTAGCGTCGTTAGCGCCGACAGCCGTAGACTTAACCAACTGCGTGTGATATATACCATTCAAACCTGAACAAACGCAGAATACGTCATGGCGCAAAAATACAGCTTTTATGCAGTCAGTGTTGAGAAGAATCACATCTATCACACTATTAAACTGGTCGCTTCACCATTTCTTGGTGCTATTACCGTATTCGCTTATGCTCCCTTTAATTTATGGCCATTAGCGATTATTTGCCTAGCTCTGCAGTTATTCTTTTTTGTCACCAGTACACAAAACCATGCTTTTTGGCAAGGCTGGCTTTATGGTATTGGCTATTTTACGCTTGGCGCCTCATGGGTATATATCAGTGTGCACCGCTTTGGTGGCGCCAGTATTTTTCTCAGCGTAATGCTAACAGCCTTATTGATTCTTGGTATGGCACTGTATTATGGGCTTGCCGCCTATATTATGCGACGCTGGTTACACCGCAACTTTACGATTAATTGTTTATGCGCCTTTCCCGCTATGTGGGTATTCGCTGAGTGGGCTCGAGGGCATTGGTTTACTGGCTTTCCATGGTTAATGCTGGGCTACACCCAAACCAGTGGTCCATTGTCGGGTTATGCGGCACTCTTTGGCGTCTATGGAATTTCCTTGCTGCTGTGTTTAACCGCTGGTGCAATTACCTGCTTTTTATTTCGCCTACCTGAGCGTTCGTATATTTGGGCCATTGTGATCTTAGCGTTTATCTGGCTTGGCTCAATGATTGTTGATGACGTCTACTGGACCCACCCCGACGGCAGCCCATTACAAGTCAGCATCGTGCAAGGCAATATTCCACAAAAAGATAAATGGAACCCCGAGCTCGCCGGCGACATTATTAACACCTATGTCCGCATGACACAGCCCTACTGGAGTAGTCAGTTGATCGTCTGGCCGGAGGCTGCAGTTACCGTACTACCACAGCAAGCTAGGCCGCTGTTAATGCCTGTACGAGAAAAGGCCATTACTCATAACAGTTCGATTTTATACGGCATCCCTTTATATGATCGACAAACTGGACGGTATTATAACGGCGCACTAATGATGGGCCAATACGGTGGCACATACCAAAAGCGCCATCTCGTACCATTCGGCGAATTCTTCCCCATGAAAAAGGCGTTCTCATGGGTATATAACAATCTATCCATCCCCTTATCTGACTTAAGCTCGGGCCCCGACAATCAAAAATTATTACGAGTAGGCGGTGTCTTTATTGCACCTTATATCTGTTACGAGATCGCCTTCCCCAGTGAAGTCTCTAACCACCTTGATGATGCCAATATTATTGCCGTTCTCACCGATGACAGCTGGTTTGGGGACTCATTGGCTTCGCCACAGCATATCCAAATGGCCCAAATGCGGGCCGAAGAAACCGGAAGATACGTGATTTTCGCGTCAAATACCGGACCTTCGGTGCTAATCGACGCACAAGGTCAAATAACAGCAAAATCCTCTCGCGACCAGCGATCGGTATTAACCGGCAGTGTCACACCCATGACAGGCACCACACCATTCATCGTTGCCACCGATCACTTAATGGGTTTGGGCGTGAGCTTGCTACTGCTGATAAATATACTCACCGAAGTACCAAAATCAAACTTATCCAAATATCAACGGGTTGAATTCACACTGCACCCTATGTGGCTAGCTAATAAACTGAAAAAGCTAAGGAAATTTCTTTTCAGATTTTAATACTACCTTAATCCAGATAGGCTATTATTAAGCAGATATGAAGAAATACAAACTGATTGGTAAATAGACACTATTTCAGGGGAGCAAGATGAGAAAAGCAGTCGTTTCAAACCAAGGCAAAGTCGATAAAATTCGCCTCGCATTGGACAAAGCGATCAAACTCAACGATCCAATTGAATTACAAGTCGCTTTAGACATCAGCGTCAAGACACGTGATAACTCATTCAGTGTCGCCAACCAATTGAGCGAAGCGCAAAAGCCTGATAGCGAATACGATTTCTTCACCTCAGACGCCTTTTATCTTGTTAGCGATGCACTAACCCAAGCCGCCGAGCTAGGTTCCGATAAATGCATTAGCTACTTACTGATTGTTACCCCACACGAATTCAAGATGTTACAACGCGCCATGCGCGCCACGATCGAATTTAACCGTGTCTCATCATTAAAATTATTGCTGGATTATATTGGCAAACTCGATGATGTCACGTATATTAAGCACATGACTAAGGTTTTTATGGATAAAGGCTCACCTGCACCACTGCCCGTTTTGGCAGCTGTGAAATCAAAAGGGAAATTCTACACTAATGACAAAGAAAGCTAGAGAGAGTAATTATGCGAAGCAATTATAACCCTCGATTGAATGCCAACACGCCTAAAGCCACCAGTGATAACACTCGCGGTGATGAAACGACATATCACGCCATCACAGAAAAAATGGTGGCACGTGAATACGATAGCAAGCAAGGCATAAAGGACACCATAGCATTACTAAGCCGTGACCCTAATACAGCCTCGTTATTAGTTAAAGTGCTAGATGAATTACGCCAAAAAGTTCAACCTACTCCAACAGCAAGCGAAAGCCCAAGACAAACTCGCGGGCCAGGAAGCCAAGGTTAACCTAGATAGCACCACAAATATGCCGGCTTTGTCCGGCATTTTTTTTGCATAAGCAATACCGAGTGGAGCTCAAGATTACCGTAAACCCTTGTAACGCTTATCAGTATAAAGTCATACCTGAGCAATTTTGAATAACACTAAACGTTCAAGATTACCGTAAACCCTTGTAACGTTTATCAGTGAGCAATTTTGAATAACACTAAACGTTCAAGATTGACCACTGATAAACGTTACAAGTTATTTGCGGGTTGAACCGGCGGTATTCCTTTTAGAAGCATTAAAGATCTTATCCACCGCCGGCAATGCATTCGCCTGTTTTACAGGGTGATTATCAGCCGCTTTTAAGTGCTTTGATACATTCGGCATTTCGCCTTTCATATAGAAATTACGTGCCGCATTAGGGATCACTACGCCTTGACGCGTTGAGCTCGCTGGTCGAGACATAATGCCACCGCCACCGCCCAGTTGCTTAGTACCAGGGTAATCAGAGAAGAACTGACGGTTTCTAAAGTCATCACCACTAAGCATGGTCAAACCAAATAAGTTACCAAACTGCTCAAATACCACATTAAAGTTGACTGGTACCGCATAGACTTTTGTCACAAACTCACGAATCAAACCAGGGTATTCAATAAACAAGCCGTTATTAACAATATGCAGTAAAGCATCGGCTGTATTTATTTTAAAGTTTTGCTCTTCGATGTTGCGCTTGATCCACAAATAGAGCGACTCACCATGAATGGTACCTGGTGTTTCAATCTGCTCCACTTCAATGCCTGGCAAGGCATCCAACAGGAACTCATTTTCTTCACGTAATATATATGCCAATGCCGAACCCACTCGCCCTTGCAGGTGGTCTTCAGTTTCCATGGCATTTAGCCACTCATGGAACAACTCCGTGTCATTAGAGATCCACTCAAAGCCTTCACGCGGCATTAGTAGGCGAATAATCATACCCATCAAAATCGTATGGTTAGTTGTTAGCAACGGCCCCATCGGAAACAGCTTATAATATTGCGCTCCCTGCTCAATCATACTGCTATCAAACGCATTCCACTCTTTAATGTAGTGCCCTTTGTCATCGGTAATCACTACCCGGAAGCGTTCAACAATGTGCGACACTCGACGCAACAATCCACCCGAGAATACCGCGTAGCGCAATAAGGCATCAGCCGAATCACCTTTTTCATCAACCAGTGCCTTTAAGTTGTAATAGGCACTAAACAAGCTCTCATTAAATAGCCCGCTTAAACCGCCACGCATAGTGGCAGGCAGTACTTGTACATAAGCGGCAAAATCGCGGATTAGCTTGTCATATACTGGACGGTAATGGTCATCCTCCAACAAGCTCAACTCTTGAACCTGCTCAAGTATTCTCTGATGGTGACGACTGCCCAACATATGGTCAACGGTCACCACTTTGATGCTATGCCCAAGCTTTGACTGCTGCACTTGGCGAGTGGTTGATTTTGATTTATTTTTTCTATTAAATATTGCCATATTCTAACTGACCTAAACTGCGATTTGCGCCATTTTACCACATTTTTGTCGCCATTCCAGTACCGTATTCGCTCAATTGTCATCCCGGAAATTGCAGAGCAATTATCCGGGATCCAGGATAATATATGGATCCCGCGTCAAGCGCGGGATGACAAGGCAGTGCAGGATGCAAGGCAGCGCGGGATGACAAGGCAGTGCAGAATGACAGTGCCGCACAGGATGACAAAGGTGTTAATTTGCAGTTTTCTGGGGTATTCTTGTCACCTTAATCGAATTAAGCAAAAACCAGGTGACCAGAATGAAAGCAGATTATGCGCCGCAAGAAGTTGAAGCAGCGGCTCAGAATTATTGGCAACAAAACAACTGTTTTGAAAGCAGAGAAGATTTAAGCAAAGAGAAGTTTTACTGTTTATCTATGCTGCCCTATCCCAGCGGCGAACTGCATGTCGGTCATGTACGCAACTACACCATTGGTGACACCATTAGTCGCTACCATGCGGCTTTAGGTAAAAACGTATTTCAACCGATGGGTTGGGATGCCTTCGGTTTACCTGCTGAAAACGCAGCCATCGAGCGCGATATGCCACCCGCTGAGTGGACCCAAAAAAATATCAAGAAAATGAAAAAGCAGTTAGCGCCTTTAGGTTTTGCATTTAATTGGGATCGTGAATTAGCTACATGCGACCCTGAATATTACCGTTGGGAGCAATGGTTATTCTTAAAGATGTATCAACGCGGCTTAGTATATAAAAAAGAATCCACTGTTAACTGGGATCCTGTAGATCAGACCGTATTAGCTAATGAGCAAGTGGTTGATGGTCGCGGTTGGCGCTCAGGCGCACTGGTCGAACGCAAACGCATTCCTCAATGGTTTTTTAAAATCACTGACTACGCGCAAGAATTATTAGATGACCTGGATTTACTAACCAGCTGGCCCGAACAGGTCGTTACCATGCAACGCAACTGGATTGGTCGTTCAGAAGGCATGCATATTAGCTTTTCAGTGCTAAAGCAAAAAGAAGGCATTGATGTGTTTACAACACGCCAAGATACGCTAATGGGTTGCACCTATTTATCCATAGCTGTTGAACACCCTATTGCAGAATTAGCCGCCAGCGAAAACCCAGAGGTTGCCAAATTCATTAAGAAAATGGCAAAGAATAAAACGTCGGAAGCCGATATAGCAACACAAGAAAAACTCGGCATTGATAGTGGCTTTAAAGCCATACACCCCATTACAAAAAAACGCATCCCAATATGGATCACTAATTTTGTATTAATCGATTATGGTACCGGTGCTGTAATGTCTGTACCAGCGCATGATGAGCGCGATCATGAATTTGCACTTAAATATGACTTACCGATTGAGCCCGTGATTAAATCCAAAGGTCGTAAAGCCTGGGACTATCAAGCCGCCGCCTATACCGAGCGCGGCCCGCTAATAAACTCTGGTGACTTTGATGAGCTATCATCCAAAACAGCATTTAAAGCCATAGCTGAAACATTAGAAGAGAGCAACAAAGGTTCGCGACAAGTGAATTACCGCTTACGCGACTGGGGTGTTTCGCGCCAGCGTTATTGGGGCACACCAATTCCGATTATTTACTGCAAGCAGTGTGGTGATGTACCGGTACCAGAAGCAGACTTGCCTGTAGTGTTACCTACACATTTAATCCCAACAGGTCATGGCTCGCCACTAGCACAATCATGCGAATTTTATAAAACAAAATGTCCACAATGTGGCAAACCCGCTAAACGTGAAACCGACACCATGGACACGTTTGTTGAGTCGTCATGGTATTACGCACGTTATTGTTGCGTTGATCAACATAAAGTGATGCTCGATGATCGCGCCAAGTACTGGACACCTGTTGATCAATATATTGGCGGCATTGAACATGCCATATTGCATTTACTATACGCGCGCTTTATTCATAAAGTGTTACGCGATATTGGTCTATTAAACTCGAATGAACCATTTACTCGCCTATTAACGCAAGGAATGGTACTCAAAGACGGTGCGAAAATGTCTAAATCAAAAGGCAATACGGTTGCACCACAGCATTTGATCAAACAATTTGGCGCTGATACCACTCGCTTATTTAGTATGTTTGCCGCACCACCAGAACAATCCATGGAATGGTCTGATAGCGGTGTTGAAGGCTGTTATCGATATTTACGCAAACTGTGGAATTTCGCCAACGAGCACCAAGAAAGCATTCAGCTCACCAATGAGCGTTGCTTAAGATGCTTGCCTGATATTACAGATGAAACGCTTGCAAAACACCGACAGCAAATTCATACGATTTTATCGCAGGCTAACCATGATTATGAGCGCATGCAATATAATACTGTTGTATCTGCTGCGATGAAAATGTTTAACGAGCTTGCCAAAATCAATCGCGACATTGAACAAAGTGAACTCGTCATTACTGAAGGCTTGAATATGCTGTTGCGTTTACTCGCACCGATAACACCGCATATTTGCCAACAGTTATGGAGTGAACTCGGTTATGGCGATAACATCCTCACAGCCGGTTGGCCACGCCCAAGCACACAAGCCATGGCAACAGATACCATTGAAATGATTGTCCAGGTCAATGGTAAATTACGCGCCAAGATTGATGTCGCTACCGATATGGAGCAACCTGCATTAGAAAAAGCGGCAACGACGCACCCTAATGTCAGCAAATTCCTTAACGATAAAACCGTGCGTAAAATTATCGTTGTACCTAATCGACTCATTAATATTGTGGTATAGCTATGTTAAAACAGTGGCTTCGATTAACAGTAATAGCCAGCTTAAGTTTGCTATTAATCGGCTGTGGTATTCATTTCCGTTCACCGGATGAATTACCCGCCGGTTTACGCAGCATGTATTTACAAACTTCTGACCCATATTCAAATTTAAGCAACCTTCTAACGCGCATGTTTGCGGCACTCGATATTAAGATGCTAAAAAATTCAGCTAAAGCTGATTATGTTTTTGAAGTTATCGGCACGACGTTTGACCACGACAACCCGGCGATTACCACCAGTAACCAAGCGATCACCCTGACCTACCGTTTATTATTAATATTTCAAATCAAACGTGATGGCAAAGTAGTATTTGGGCCACGCCAACTCACCGCAACACGTGAGGTAATCCTAAATGCCAATCAACTGTTTATGAATAACGTCAGCCCACTGGTCAAACAGCAATTGGATCGTCGCATGACCGACTTGGTATTTGATCAACTAATTTCAGGTGAAGCATTAAAAGCGATGGGAGGACCCCGCCGACATGAACGCTGACTTTTACTTTATTCATGGTGCAAGTGAACTATTAGTTAACGAGCAACGGCAGCAAGTTATAGCTACAGCAAAAAAAAATGGCTTTAATAGCGTACAGCGCTTTAGTGTGTCCGCCAACTTTGATTGGAATGGCGTTATTGCTGACAGTCAAAACATGGACCTATGGGCAGATAAAAAAGTCATCGATATCGACAATCACGCTAATCGATTGGATCGTAATGCAACAGCCGCGTTAATTGAACTATGCCAATTAAGTAACGAACAACTGATTATTATTATTCGTTGCAGTAAATTAACAAGCGCACAGACCAAAGCTAAATGGTATAAGCAACTAGAATCCAATGGCAATTGCTCAAATGTTCGCTCACCTAGCCAGCATGAACTGCCCGGCTGGTTAATACAGCGCGCCAAAAAACTGGAATTGCAACTGAGCTCACAAGCCAGTCAGCTGTTGGCCGAATTAACCCAAGGAAATTTACTGGCGAGTCATCAAGCGCTGGAAAAATGTGTGTTGTTAGGTTATCAACAAGTAGGCATAGATCAGCTACGCAGTGTTATATCAGATAGCGCAAAATATACGGTATTTGATTTGAATGATGCTTTATTGCAAAACAGCAAACAACGTAGCCAACATATCTTACAAGGTCTGCAACAACAAAATACTGAAGCGACTTTAGTGTTGTGGGGCGTTGCACAAACGTGCCGACAATTATTTCAAATGAAATTTCAGGTTGAGCAAGGAGCAAGCTTACAACAGGCGACCAGCAAGCAATGGGCTTCAAAACGACCTTTATATCAAGCGGCATTAAAGCGCTTACCACTAGATCGACTCAGGCAGATGTTACAACGATGCCACCTGCTGGATGAGACAATTAAAAGCAGCCACTCGTCACGAACGTGGCAACAATTATCCCAATTGTGTTTACAGTTTTGAGGCAAGGTTATGACGCAAAAAAAACAGGGGATCTTTGGCGGTACATTTGATCCAATCCACAGCGCACATATTCAGATCGCTCTGCAAGCAGTGAAGCAATGCCAATTAGAACGCTGTATATTGGTTCCCAACCGTATACCACCCCATCGCGATACACCGCATGCTACACCAGAGCAGCGCGTTGAAATGCTCCGACTGGCAATTGCTGATTACCCTGAACTTGAAATCTCCACCTGCGAATTGGATCGCGATGGTCCGTCGTATATGGTAGACACGATCCGTCATTGCGAGGAGACTGCCTCACGTCATTGCGAGGAGCCTGCGACGAAGCAATCCAGATTGCCACGCCACTGCGTGGCTCGCAATGACGAAGAATACGTGCTTATCATCGGCGCAGACAGCTTCAACAGCTTCGACCAATGGCACCAATGGCAAGATATCTTAACCAAAGTGCAACTGGCCGTATTCCAACGACCACACCACCCTATCAAGCAGCCTAGTGTTGTCAGTGATTACATTCAACAGCATCATCTGGCTGAAATTCAGTGGATAAATAGCGCAATTGATATTTCTTCGACCAATCTTAGAGCAAATTTAAACCAAAAGCGCAAAATTTTAGCTGACGAAATACCTAAAAAGGTGTTAGAGTATATACAGGTACACGGTTTATACGTTACCTAACATGTTAGTAATTCGGAGCGAATCAATATATGCTTGAAAACAACCTTTCTAGTACCATTGTCAACTTACTCGAAGATTTCAAAGCGTTAGATATCCAAACCCTCAGCATCAGTAATATCAGTGACTTCGCTGACACAATGATTATATGCACGGCTACATCGTCGCGTCATTGCCAAGCTATTCACTCGAAATTAGTGGCTGAGTTGAAAGCTCGAGGAACGGCACCTTATCACAACCACAGCGCGGCTGATAACCGATGGATCTTGATGGATTATTGTGATGTAGTGGTACACATCATGCTCAAAGACACGCGCCAGTTTTATGAACTGGAAAAACTATGGACAGAAATTGATATGCCTATTGCTGTAGAGGCTTAAGATCAATTGAACATCCGTTTAATCGCTGTCGGACAGAAGATGCCCAAGTGGGTGGTGCAAGGTTTTGAAGAATATCAAAAGCGCCTACCCAAACAATACGCACTGCAACTGGTTGAGATTGCAGCAGAGAAGCGCTACAGCAATGATCATACCGAAAAAATTCTTGATATCGAAGCCGATAAAATTATAAAGCTCCTAAAGCCTGGTGAGCATATTGTTACACTTGATCGCTTAGGTAAAAACATCAGCACACTTGATCTCGCACAGCAACTAAAGCAATGGCATGACGAAAGCCTTTCTATTGCGATTGTGATTGGTGGCGCCGAGGGTATAGCCAAAAAATTACTCGCTAAGGCAAATACCTGCTGGTCCTTATCTGCGCTCACCTTCCCTCATCCACTGGTCCGCGTTGTCATTGCCGAACAACTGTATCGCGCTTATTCCATTATCACTGGCCACCCTTACCATAAGTGACAGATTCATAGCTAACAGGTACAATACCGCGATGCAAAAACTGTCGATTAAAAATCACCTACAAGAAACCAAGCTATTTCAGAATCGCTGCTTGATTTTATTATGTATTATTGCCGTGATCTTACTAGCGGTGGTCATGCGTTTGGTGTATTTACAAGTCTTTCAACACGGCTTCTACAACGGACTTTCTCGTCACAATGTTTTAGACGTACAACCAATAGCGCCGAAACGCGGCTTGATCTATGATCGCAACGGGGTGCTTTTAGCTGAAAACGTTCCCAGCTTCACCTTAACGATTATTCCCGAACAAGTTAAGGATTTAGACAAGACACTTGCTAATATAAAAGCGTTTATTCCATTATCTGATGATGAAATAAAACGCTTTAAGCAACTGAGCAAACAACATCATCGCTTCGACCCCATCCCGCTAAAGTTTAAATTAACTGAAAAGCAGGTAGATCAATTTTATGTCAATCAATATCGTTTACATGGCGTTGATATTCGCGCCGAATTAATTCGCAGTTATCCGTTAGGAAAAATCACCGGCAATGTAGTCGGCTATGTGGGCCGCATCAATGCTTATGAGCAACAACATATCGACGCCGAAAATTACAGCGACACCAACTATATTGGCAAAACCGGCATTGAAAAATCATTCGAGGATGCCTTACACGGAACTGTTGGTAATGAAACCGTTGAAACCGATGCCAGCGGCCGCGAAGTGCACGCAATTAAAGCGCAGCCCGCTCAATCCGGCGAAAACCTATATCTTACTATCGACAGTCAATTGCAAAAAGCTGCTATCGACGCCTTAGGCAAGCAAGTCGGTGCAGCCGTGGTTATACAACCAAGCACCGGCCAAGTGTTGGCCATGGTCAGCACTCCAAACTTTGACCCTAACCCATTTGTAACTGGTTTAACCCAACAACAATACGATGCGATTGTTAATGCACCCAACCACCCACTGATTAATCGCACGATCCACGGCGTATTTGCTGCAGCATCCACCGCTAAGCCCTTTTATGCATTAGAAGGTTTGAATACCGGCACGATCTCATTAAAAGACCGCATTTATGACCGCGGCTGGTTTAAAATAAATAACACGCACCATATTTATCATGATTGGCATGCGCAAGGACATGGTTGGGTCAATGTCACTAAAGCGATTGCCGTGTCTTGCGATACTTACTTTTATCATCTCGCCATGCTATTAGGCTTACATGGTTTAGATCATGTCCTCAATCAATTTGGTTTTGGTAACACCACTGGCATAGCACTCCCTGGCGAGCTACCTGGCTTAGTACCGACAACCGATTGGAAAATGGCGAATCAAGGCCACCCATGGTATACCGGTGATACCGTCGTGGCAGGCATTGGTCAAGGTTATGTATTAGTTACACCCTTGCAGTTAGCGTTAGCCACAGCAACCTTATCAGAACATGGCAAACGCTTTAAACCACAATTAATACTAAAAACTCAATCCCCCGATCAAGCTGAACCGCAACTGCAACCATCATCACCGTTGGCTGATATCGAATTAAAGGCGCAATGGATGTGGAAATCTGTAATTAAAGCCATGAGTGATGTAGTCACCAAGCCTTACGGAACGGGTATTCATTTTGGCCACCCACACTACACCGCAGCAGTCAAAACAGGAACCGCACAAGTATATGGTCATACGCGCGATGAATATCGCGTTCGCACTAATCTTCCATGGCGCTTACGCAATCATTCATTATTTATCGCGTTTGCACCAGTGAAGCAGCCACAAATAGCCATTGCCGTTGTTGTTGAACACGATGCCAGCGCACCGCAAATCACACGAAAGATCATGGATACCTATTTTAAAACCGCTCACCTAAAGGACCACAAAAAAGATGACTAGAGTGAGGCGAAGCTTAACAGGTTTTAAATTATCCAAATGGCATATTGACTTAACTTTATTACTGAGCTTACTTGTCCTTGGCTGCATAGGCTTGCTGATTTTATATAGCGCGAGCAATATGAATATTGCTATCGTCACAAAACAAGCCATGCGTTTTTTATTAGCATTAAGTGCGATGCTGTTAATTGCACAAATTCATCCGCGTCATTTTTTACAATGGGCGCCATGGTTTTTTGGTATCACAACGCTATTATTAATTACTGTCCTCGTGGTTGGCACCGTTGATAAAGGCGCTAAACGTTGGTTAGATCTCGGTATATTACGCTTTCAACCCAGTGAATTAATGAAAATTGCTATGCCTATGATGCTGGCATGGTACTTTAGTGATAAGCGATTACCCGCCAGAACAAGCAATATTGCAGTTGCTTGCTTATTACTAGCCATACCTGTAGTGCTGATCGCTAAACAACCTGATTTGGGCACCGCCATCTTAGTGGCGATCACCGGCTGTTTGGTTTTATTGTTATCCGGCATCTCATGGCGCTTAAGTTTTTCGATGTTGGGCATTGGTATATTAAGCGCGCCAATCTTGTGGCACTTTATGCACGCTTACCAAAAGCGGCGCGTACTAACCTTCCTAAATCCAGAGAGCGACCCACTTGGTAGTGGTTATCATATTATACAATCGAAGATTGCGATTGGCTCCGGCGGTTTACTAGGGAAAGGTTGGTTACATGGCACACAGTCCCATTTACATTTTTTACCCGAGCACGCAACCGACTTCATCTTTGCTGTCACCAGTGAAGAATTTGGCTTACTCGGCTGCTTAACACTCATGATACTGTTTAGCATTGTGCTATTACGCTGCGTGGTCATCAGTATGCAGGCACAAGATACCTTTTCACGCTTACTCAGTGGCAGCTTAAGTTTTACCTTTGTATTTTGTGCGCTGATCAATATCGGTATGGTCATTGGCATCTTACCGGTGGTTGGTGTGCCACTGCCGTTAGTCAGTTATGGTGGCACTTCGATGGTCACGATGATGGTCGGTTTTGGGATGATCATGTCCATTCACACCCACCGCAAGTTGCTGGCGAGCTAGCTTTACGCTACCATGGCGTAAACTGTGTTTGGAGAGTCTAGAATGTTACGTATCATCATTTTGTCGTTATTGTTCATTTCGTCACCTTTATTAGCCGCTACAAAATCTAAAACCGCTGATCCACAACAGCAGATTCAGCAGTTCATTAAGGTAATGGTGAAAAAATATCACTTTAAAAACAATTACTTACAAAGCATTCTAGCAGCTCGCGGCCCGAATAAAACCATTATTAAAAAAATCACCTTCCCCTACGAATCGAAGCCATGGGCGGTGTATCGCAAATACTTTGTGACGCAAACGCGGATTAAGAATGGCGCAAAGTACTGGAAAGCGCACGCCAAGACATTAAAAGCGGCTGAAAAAAAATACGGGGTGCCGGCTTCTGTGATCGTAGCCATTATTGGCGTTGAAAGTAACTATGGCACGCATGCCGCCGCCTTTAACGAGCTTGATGCGTTGACCACCCTTGCCTTTTATTATCCCAAGCGTTCTAAATTTTTCCGTAGAGAATTACAACAATATTTAATCTTAACGCGCAAACAAAAAATTGATCCAACGACGATCTATGGTTCTTATGCTGGCGCATTGGGTATTCCACAATTTATGCCTAGTAGTTACCGCCATTACGGTATCGACTTTGATAACAGTGGACATATTGATTTACTTAACAACCATCAAGATGCTATTGGCAGCATTGCCAACTACCTGCATAAAAACGGCTGGAAACGCAATCAACCTGTTGGCGTAACAGCTAAAGTTACCAATAAGCGTGCACTGAAATACCTTGCCAGTAAGAAGAAATTAAGAGTAGTGCAATGGCGTCAAAAAGGTGTAAAAGCCAGCCAAAAATTACCGCTCAATGCTAAAGCCAAGCTAATTGAAATGGGCAAAAACGACAATGACTATTGGTTAACCTTCCGTAACTTTAAAGCGATTATGAGTTACAACCCACGGATCGCGTATGCTATGGCAGTTTATCAACTCAGCCAGGAAATCAAACAAGCATATGCCGGCTAATCGTTTACAACAAGCGCAGCAATACCACCAGGACGGTAATTTAAATGCTGCGCTTGAGATATACGAAGAGCTACTTCAAGAAGATCCTAAACAAACAGACGTTTTACATAACCTTAGCATTTTGCTATCACAAAAGAATTTACCGAAAGAAGCGCTAACAACAATACGCCAAGCGATTGAACTCGACCCAGGTAATGCCTTATTTCATAACACGCTAGGTTTGATTTATTCTCGCCAAGGCAACACCGACAAAGCAGTAAAAAGCTTAAAACAGGCGATTGCATTAAATCCCGAGTTCGCTAGCGCGCACAATAACCTGGCCAATGCTTTTCGAAAACTAGATGATATTGAATCTGCTATCTTGCATTATGAAAAAGCTATTAAGCGTGATAGCAGTTATGTCGATGCTTTATATAATCTAGCGCTACTGTATATGCAAAAAGAACAATATAAGACGGCCGAACAATATTTTAAACAAACCATTGAAAAAAAGCCTGAGCATATTCAAGCACACAGTCACTTAGCACAGTTGTATTTACAACAGAAGCAATACGACAAGGCAATTCAACATTTCAATCACCGCATTGCCGTGCAACCCGATCATGTGGATAGCCTGCATGACCAAGCGCTGGCCTATATCGAACTAGCCGAGTATGACAAAGCCATCGAGCTGTTAAAGCAAGTGCTCGAACTGGATCCTAACTATGAAGATGCGCATCATAACCTTGGTATTGCTTACTTACAATCGGCTCGCTATAGCGATGCCCTGCCGTGTTTTTTACAGCAACTAGAGATTAAACCATACCTTGAAGCTTACTTTAATTTAGGTGTGTTATTGATGTATGAAAACCGCCTAAAAGAAGCCAACGAATATTTTTTACAAACACTTGAGCTCGACCCTAAACATAAAGACAGCTTAATAAACCTCGGCGTCATGCATCTAAAAAGTAATCATTTACGTCCCGCATTAGATTATTACAAACAAGCGCTCGACATAGATCCAGAAAACGCTGAGATCAAGCACATTGTATCCGCATTACAACAAAGCGACCAAGCAGCTGAAAAAGCACCTGAAGACTATGTGAAGCACTTATTTGATCAATACTCGCCCTACTATGATGTGCACTTAAAGCAAGCATTGAAATACCAAGTGCCTAATAAAATTTACGAGCTATTAAACCAGCAAACCTACTTACCCAACAACCGCTGGTCAGTATGTGATTTAGGTTGTGGCACCGGCTTAATGGGTGAACGATTAGCGCCTTTTACTAATGAATTAGTCGGTATCGATTTATCATCGATGATGATCGAGTGTGCGCAACAAAAAAACCTATACACACAGTTAATTTGTGATGATGTGGTTAATGGTATAAAGCCATGTGGTTCGTTTGATTTTATAACAGCGGCTGATGTTTTTACTTATATTGGCGATCTTAAACCCATACTACAAGAATGCTACCAACACCTAAAACCTGAAGGTTACTTGTGCTTTAGTGTTGAACAAGGCTACCAAACAGGCAGCTACTATTTACTCCCCACCATTCGTTATGCTCACAACCCGGATTACTTGATAAAGCTAGCCGAGCAGCTGGGATATGAACAAATTGAACAACAAAACATCGTGTTACGCCATGAGCGTGACAAACCCATCGAGGGCTTGGTCGTCCTGTGGCAACGCAAATAGTCAAAAGCAAGCTAAAATACTCGCTTATGCTATCTTATAGAGATATAAAAAAGTCTATATAAGGAGTTACACAATGTCATTTGATACCCCTGTTTTGATTGTTGGCGCTGGTCCTGTTGGTTTAACCATGGCAGCATTTCTTACCCTCCATGACGTGCCTTGTCGTATTATCGATAAAAAATCCGGTCCAACGACCACATCAAATGCTGTTGGTATTCACGCACGCAGCCTAGAATTATTGCAACAGCTTGGGATCTTAGATGAATTGCTAAAACACGGTAAAAAAATGAAAGCAGCAGAGGTCGGCTGCCACAATAAGCCACTAGCAGAATGGCAACTCGAGCGCATTAACAGTGAATTTCCTTTTGCATTATGCGTTCCGCAGTGGCAGACCGAAGAAATATTACTAAAACATTTATTAAAAAATGGTATAGAGGTAGAACGTGACTGCGAATTAATCACATTCACTCAAGACGAACAAGGCTGCAAATCGCACATCAAAACACATGAAGGCGAAATAGAGATAACCAGCAACTGGATCATTGGTTGTGATGGCTTTCATAGCAAAGTACGCGAATGCTTATCCGACATTAAATATGAAGGCGAAGACATGAAGCTGCGCTTTTTAATGCTCGATGCACCCGTTGAATCAGACCACAAAGAAGTATTTGAGCGCATCACCGCTTACACTACTGGTGATCTCACTTTAATGATATTCCCAATGCTCAAATCAATGCGTATTGTAGCAGAAGTAAGCCACGATCAACGTTACAATAAAGTCGAGCAGTTTGATGAGGTATTATTTAATGACTTAGCCACACAGTGCTTACCCTATAAAATAAA
Organism: Coxiellaceae bacterium; assembly: GCA_029210045.1. Lineage (GTDB taxonomy): Bacteria > Pseudomonadota > Gammaproteobacteria > Coxiellales > Coxiellaceae > JARGNX01. The sequence continues at coordinate 19,266 of JARGNX010000010.1, read as the reverse complement.
TATTAAAAAACCATTATGGACTTCAAAATTTTGGATACATGAGCGCCTAGCCAATCACTACCGATCTGGTCATGCATTTTTAGCTGGCGACGCCGGTCATGCACACTCCCCTGCTGGCGGACAAGGCATGAATACCGGCATGCAGGATGCAATCAATCTGTCATGGAAATTAGCATTGGTCTATCACAGCAAAGCTGACGAAAAATTGTTAGACAGCTACGAACAAGAACGTCGCCCGGTGGCTAAGCAAGTCATCGACAATGCCGGACGCTTAACTAAAGCATTAACATCAACAAACCCTGTAGTGACAACAGTGCGTAACACGTTAGTGCCCTTATTAGCTTCATTCGCAGGAGTACAAACCAAAATGGTGAATGAAATTGGCGAAACCAGTGTTTGCTACACCAAAAGTGACCTTAGTGAAGGCGAAAAAACATCTGAAGTGCAACCCGGTGACCTATGCCCACTATTTGATTTGCGCGCCAATAGCGAATGTGTGCTGCTTGACTTCAATGGTGATGCAAAAACCAATGGTGTTAAGGTTCAACCCGGTACAACCGAACAGGCACAAGCACTAGGCTTAACTGCTGGCGGCTACTGCTTAATTCGTCCGGATGGTTATATTGCTTATATCGGTCATGAAAAGCCTAAAATGGATTGGCTGAGTGATCACTAACGCTTTACCGGAATCGGCTTACCTTCATCATTTATCGCCACAAAAGTAAAAATGCCTTCCGTGATTTGACGGCGGCTTTCATCCTTAGCAGACAATGACCAAGTAGAGATTTTGATTTTCATCGATGTGCGCCCCACAGATTCCAACTCACCATAACAACATAAAAAATCGCCGACTTTCATCGGCGATATAAATGACATGGAATCAATCGCGACAGTGGTAATGCGGCACTTGGCTGTCTTGTAGGCAATGCTAGCAGCCGCAATATCCATTTGTGCGACCACCCAACCACCAAAGATATCACCATTGGCATTAACGTCTTTAGGGAATGCCATCGTACGAACCAGTAGTTCGCCTTTGGGTTGTTTTTTATTAGCTAACTCGTCCATGAGTTGATCCTCTTATTATCTATCGTCATTGCGAGCCACATGGTGGCGAAGCAATATAAGCTCCTCGCAATGACGCAGTGCAACAGATGTTTCTAGTTACGTGTACCACTCATATCATGAAAGCGGCGCATGCGATCACTTTCTAAACGATCACTGTTACGTTGGTGCCAACGCGCTATTAAATGGTCGAGTGAGATCTTTCCTGGGCCATGCACCATTAATAAAGCCAGCAATAATCCCCAGCTCACGTGCATTGCTAAACCACCCGCACCTTCTGGTGTCCACAAGTGTGGAAATGAGGCCGCGACGATAGCGTTATACAAGAAGAAGATTAAGATCGAAATTCGACCACCCAAGCCTAATACCAACAATAGGGAAAGCACCAATTCGGCGCCAGTGCCAATTACCGCAGCTGCAGCTGGTGATAAGAAGCCAACATGATATTGGTGTTGGAACATCAATATCGTTTGCTGCCATGAACCCATTTTCATGATAGCCGCCTCAAAAAAGAAGCGCGCAATCCAAATTCTTATAATTAAATCAATCAGTGGCGCAATTAAGTCCAATACCCTAACAATCGGTGCCACAACTTTTGAGCAACCGCGTACAAAGCCATTCATGTATATCCTCCAAATCTTAGCTTAATGTGGCCACATGTTACCATGCTGCCGAACACTAATAAATATGCAGCGCATTTAAAAACAGCGAATAACCGTGCTCTGCAATCCATTGCCAGGTTACCAGGCATATAGTGCACCCATTTTACGCAAGTAAGGTGAACCGCTGGCAATTAACTATCCCCAATGATATGCTTGCGCTTTGTTGACTGACTAACAAAGAAACGAAAAAAGCATATGGAACAAGCGACTCAAGAAAGCACCAACAGCATGCAACTCAAAGCTGATTTAGTACCCATGACTGTGCTCAAACTGCACGATTGTCAACTCGATAAAATCAAACAAGAAATGGCTAAAACCATTGCCTCGGCGCCAAAATATTTTGAACAAGCGCCTGTGGTAATAGACGCCGGCGCCATTAATGAGCAACTAAAACCCTTTCTCGATGTTAAAGGGTTGTGTGATGTTTTACGCAGCTTTAATGTGGTACCCGTTGCCATCCGAGGCATCAACCAAAAAGATGCCAAGCTAGCCGAAGACAACGGCCTCGCATTACTCAATGCGCGTATCGCTGTCAGTAATGATAAAAAAGAAGCCGCTGAAGCACCCAAGCAACCACCCTGCGCAGCTGAGCCTGAGAAAAAAGCTAAAAAAGTAGCTGAAAAAAAATCAGCGTCTAAAGGCTATACCAAGATCATCACTAAACCAGTGCGATCAGGCCAACAGATCTATGCTGCCGGTGGAGATTTATTGGTATTAGCCGCGGTTAATGCCGGCGCAGAAGTAATTGCAGATGGCAATATACATATTCACGGCCCACTGCGCGGTCGCGCACTGGCTGGTGCAAAAGGCGATCCCGATGCACGCATTTTTTGCCAACAGCTCGACGCTGAACTGGTTGCTATAGCGGGACACTACTTGACCAGAGACCAATTCGAGTCACCAAATAAAGTCAAATCGATGGTGCATATCCATCTAAGAGATGGCAAAATACAGATTGATATTACTTAACTGAGAGGACGAACATGACACAAGTTGTAGTGGTAACATCCGGTAAAGGTGGTGTAGGCAAGACCACGACCAGCGCGTCATTTGCCACAGGATTGGCACAACGCGGTAAAAAAACCGTCGTAATCGATTTTGATATCGGCTTACGTAACTTGGATTTAATTATGGGTGTTGAACGCCGTGTGGTGTATGACATCATCAATGTGATTCAAGGCGAAGCCAATCTTAATCAAGCATTGATTAAAGACAAAGTCACACCCAACCTGCATATTTTAGCTGCATCACAAACACGCGATAAAGATGCATTGACTCAAGAAGGTGTTGGCAAAATCATCGACGAACTCAAAAAAACATTTGATTTTATCATTTGCGACTCACCTGCCGGTATCGAAAGTGGCGCCATGATGGCGATGCACTTTGCTGATACAGCATTAGTGGTCACTAATCCTGAAGTATCTTCAGTGCGTGACTCTGATCGCATCTTGGGTATGCTTGCAAGCAAGACCAAAGCCGCGCAAGACGGTGAAAAAACCGTAAAAGAACACCTAGTGGTTACTCGTTACTCAGCCAAGCGTGTTGATAAAGGTGAAATGCTATCAATCGCTGATATTCAAGAACTATTGGGCATTAATTTGGCCGGTATTATCCCTGAGTCACAAGCCGTACTGAATGCATCAAACTCTGGTCAGCCAGTCATTTTAGAAAAAGATTCTGATGCCGGCAAGGCTTACGATGCATTAGTCTCTCGCTTCTTAGGCGAACCCGCTCCACCATTAATGCCTGGGAAAAAACAAAGCTTCTTTAAACGTTTATTTAACAAAGAGGAAGTAATGGCATGAGTTTCTTAGAATATATAGGCTTTAAAAAGAAGTCCGCGTCCATTGCTCGCGATCGCTTACAAATCATTATCGCTCAATCGCGAACAGACAGCTCCAGCGAAGAAGATTTTTTACCTTTATTGCGTAAAGAAATCTTAGAGGTTGTCGCCAAGTACGCCAAGATCGATATTGATCAAGTTAAGGTGGACCTACACCGCCAAGACAATAGTTCAGTAATGGAGCTCAACGTGGTGCTTCCAGAAAAAGAAGAAGTCACCGCTTAAGACTTCACTCCAGTTACATCCCCGCCATCACCGGCGGGGAAACTATCAAACCTTCAAATAACAACACTATTCACCAGCAGCTAATCTGGCCACAGCATCTTCAGCTACAACTGACGGGGTCTCCATTTCCGGTTTATCTTCACGCTTGAATATTTCACGCATAGATTGTGCCAAATAACGTCCCTTCCCTACCGTGTCAGCATCATCACTAGCTAAACACTGTGAGACAAACCCTTCAACACAGGCTATCGCTTCATCGCGATCCACGGAAGATAATTCCGACTCACAAAGCACCATAATGCCATGCATGCCTTTTTCTCTCAGGTAAGTACGAAATGATTTATAAATCGGATAGTAAACATCATCAAACGCAGATTGAACCATTGCCATGGTTAAGCCATCGGGCATTGGCTTACCTTCATATAGCTCCTGCAATCGTTTGGCAACTAAGTGTGATAAAATGGCATTATATACTGAAACAGGTGCACACGTACCACCCTTTTGATTTGATTTGACAATCGTGCCCATGTAATCTAAATCTAAATCTTTACCTACCCCATCATCCACCGTAGGATCAGTTCTTTCTGAATAGACTTGACGATGACAATTAGCCATCAATTTTTTCACGCCAATTTTTGTTTGTAACAGTTCAGTATTGCCCACATGAAAAAAACTTAAACCACCAGGCTTGGTCCTGCTTCGAAGGCCACGATTACCATTGATTAAATATACTTCGCCATTCAACATAAACAACGAACTCACCGCCAAGTGATTCCCCCGCCAACCACTCCAACATTGATGGAAATTCACTACAGCTCCTCCCACCAGCTGATCAACCGTATCAACATCAGCCCTGCGATTTAAATCTTCTCTAACTTGTCGCCACTGAGGTGCTTGCTCTGGTGCTTTTTCAGCGATATAACCATCGATCAGTGTTGAAACAATATCGACCCCACTACCAGCGTAACCTCGCGACACGTATGGCAAACCTTCAACAGTAAAGGTACGATCACTAGCACCAATTAACATTAAACAAAATTTAATATTATTGGCCAAGGCTAATCCTCTACTACCGCCTTCTTGCGCATGCAGTTGTAACGCAAGCATATGCGCAGTATCCACACCACACCCAATGCCCTCGCGATAGAAGGTACCAGCTATGTCAAGGGCTTGAACGTTTGTTGATATGACTCCACTAACCTGAGACTTATTTACAAAATTAAATGCGGACTTTTTTATATCATCAGTACAACCTGGCTCTTGCGCTATTGCTAACGCCGCCTCAAACGCCGCTTGAAGGCCAATAACCTTCGATAGCAAGTTCAGATACATATCTACAGCGGCTGGCTCTTTAGTATTAAGCGCAAACTTTGCTAAGGCAAGTATTTCATAATGCTGCGCCTCTCCAACCTCTGACTTACCTATAGCCATTAATTGCTTACAATATAAATAGGCATATTTTGGATTATGTGGATTCTGATAATACTTAATCTTTGCGGCTAACAATACAGTAGGTGTCTCACAGTGTGGATTATTGCATAACAGCGTCCAAACCCTCTCATGATCACTCACAACAAAATGACTAACCACTCGCTTAACTATATCATCAAACGCATCCGGCCGATTGCGATACATTACATCCGCATAATAACAAAGAAGCGCATAACTACCGTGCGTTAAGATATCATCCAGTATATCCATATAAGGGTAATACTTGGCATGCTCACGCATGATCTCTATTACATTCTTAGTTTTATCCGAATCCGCATCACCATCACTTAGCATGCCTGACAAATAATTCACATAACGATAATTATTTTTTCCACTGCCATCTAACAACCATTTAATCGTACGGCCTGGATCGGTGGTATCATCCCAACGAAGCCGCCTTAATTCTTCTATTGAAGGAATACTTACAAATCCCATATCTTTATATGCCACCTTCACCACTGAAAATGCTCGTAACTCGTGAGGACTTAACCCGGTATTACTGTCTTTAACATCAAAATGCACTAACAATTTAACTGGGATACAAGGCTGATACCCTCCTACTCGGGGCTTTATAAAATCAAGATCACTACCTGTTAATAGTGCCCTAGCCTCTGCACGTAATTTTGATTTCACCATATAATCACCATCACAAGCGAGCACTACTAACGTTGATGATGTATAAGTCCGAAATAAGATTCTTTTCAATAACCGCATGGCAAATGGTCCGCTGCAAGTTAACGATAAAGCACATAAACTTTGTTGATCAGCCGACGTAGCACGCTGTGTATGCATGTATCCATCAATACAATCAGGCGGCTCCAAAGGCCTCTCTCTTTCAAATGCAACTTTATTAATAATAGATTGTGCCACAATGTTTCCACGCCGCGAAAACTCTATCAGGCATTCAAAATTTTCATCGATTACAGCTTGACCAATCGCTACCAACGAATCATCACTAAAGCCATGCAAGAAACTTAAAGGGTATTTTTTAAAAAGTTTTGCAGCTTCTAAATAGGCTTTAATTGCGGCCATTAAAGCGCGTTGTTGCGGTAAAACCTCAGAAGCAGCCAAACAAGCTTCACTATCATCGTTGAATTGCTTAAGCATTGATGTGACGCTTTGCTTAGTATTAAGCATACCTATAAGCCGTTGAAATATTGGGACTTCATCAAGACCCCATTCTGCAACGTTACTTTTGATGGCTTTGACCAGACGCTTTCTATTAAACATTTTAAAATCATCAAGTTAACAATATATGGCTTAATTATACCTATATAGCCTTAACCCTTTATTAGATAAGCGGTGCATCCATTGTATTTGCAAGCATAGGAGCTTCATCACCAACCAACTTAGCCTCCTCCGTAACCGCTGAAAACACCGCTGGTTGACTGGCATGTAAAGCAATTAAAGCCCCCTTGCAACGTGACTGCCCACAGTCGCTACGCTGCTTTTCAGCAGCATGATACCTAACCAACCCCATTACCGCATCATGCTCAACCGTCGAAATTTTTTGCCCCATCGCAGGTAACGCAGGCAGCTCTTGCAGGCCATCAACGCCATACACACGAAGCGATTCTCGCCAAGGCTTGTAATCGTTATTAATGCCAAGATCAAAACAAAAATTAATATTATCTACTGAGAGTTCAGCATAGTCAGGATTGCTTGAAACACCAACCCCATATAACGAGTGCATCCATTGAATCGCACAATGGTTCAATACAGCATTTTGCACTCCCGCTACAGCACACGAACCGCTGGGTTGTGGCGATTTTTTAACGGTATGTTTAAGCGTTAAACCTAACTTACCACCTATTCCATCACCCGCTTCACTGTTGGTTGCCTCACAAAAAGCACGGCTTTTGCAGCTTTTAACCAACGCTTGCACTTTATCCCTTGAGCTTATGGCCGTTATATCTCCCACTGTAAATATAGATATACCGCAATGACCATCCTCCGCGTTTGCGCCACGATTAGAGATGTTGAGATGAATCTCACCTTTGCATTTGTAAAACGTATATTGAATAGCATGCGCACTTAACCAGTTCGACCAAGTCATATTAAAGCTGACCACTTTACCGTCATTAAGGCGTGAAATAATATCACCTTCTGTTTCCGAGGCCTCACCATAGATATACTTATGTGACCATTCTAAGTCGCTTAATACATTAAACCACTGTAGCTGCTTTTCACCTGACAATTGAGCCGTATACCTGCGCGTTAAACGTGCAAGCTCTTGCAAAGCTTGATCAGCATAGCAACCATCGGAATAAATCGGTAAATCTAAAACATGCAATAAGTTTTTTTTGGTGCCAATTAGCATTAAACACAGCTTGATTTTCGTCATCAAATAAATATGAAGGCTAGCATCATACTCACGTGCTTTTGCGGCTGCCAGGGCAGTAACTACTGTAGCAAGTGTCTCACCCGATTCATCAATAACACCTGGTGGAACAGGCAAGCGCCACTCAATTGCCATATCATTTACACGTTCAGCATTCGCCCTAACGCCCCACCCATAAGCATAACATCGCAGCAAGGCAGTCCTTACTTCATGCGGTGCTGTGGTGGCTTTATTTAGTTTCCACAGATGCTTAACAACTGAATTATCACCTGCTTTTGCCCTTGTAACTAAGTCCTCAATCACCTCATCATATAAACTAACATCGCCTGCAAGAGACCTATAATAACGCGATCGTTCTTGATCCTCATCACAGCCTATTCCATGCTTTAAAAAATGAGCGATGACTAATAGCAACTTAGGTCTTGCATACAAATACACATGCTGCATCATCCTATTCATACAGAAATCAAAACAGGCCTTTTTTACTAAGTCACACGCTGCTGAGTTGCGTGCAATACGATACGCCTCACTAAACGTTGCATCATAACCATTGATCAATAAAAGCATGTTGAGGTATTCGCTTGCTACAGCCGAGTTTCGGTAACTAAAAAACAACCTTGCTATAGAGAGCATTTCAATATGCACACGATTCGGCAAAGCGTGTTGATCCAATTTTTTTAGCTGCGAGTAGTACAAGAATGCTTTAAGCTGATGGCCTGGGTCCTGATAATAAGCAAACTTAGCCACCTGAAATAAAGCATCTGAAGGCTCGGAAACAGCCAGCAACAGAGTCGCAGCAGTCGTATTTAATGGCTGCAAATTATTATAGTAATAACGAACAGTTTGCTTAACATATTTTTCATACACTGCTTTCTCCTCGCGCCTCACTCGCATAAGATCGCGAAACGCTAAGTCCCACATATTCCTTTTTAAATTTTCCTCTAGTACAGCATCAAATGATTCCGGTGGTATATCAAGCATATTGAGCGCTGAAATATTATACGTGAGGTCCATAGCGATAATACCTAACCTGCATCTAGCAGCATCCCTCATACTTGACCGAGTCTGATCACTAGCCATTATTGCTAAAGTTTCTTCGGTATAATGAGATGAGCGCATACCCTCCATTAAACAGATACCAATAGAGTTTCTATCTTTGACATATAACCGCATTAATATATGTTGATCGTCTATGCTTAAAGGCCGAGACAGCATGTACCTACCAATGCAATCCCTCGCATCATAAGTGAGCCAAGTTCGCCGCATAGCACAATCAAAAACAAGCAGCTTAGCAAGGGTGTCACCAGTCCCAGCAAAACCCACCAACATCCTGTAATCCTCGCGTACTAAGCATCCAAATAAAATACGCAGTGGAACAACTTTAACTGATGGTGCGCCACGATCACCCATAAAACTTAACGGGTAGTTTTCCACCTTTTGCTGCGCTTGCAATAATCGCCTGATGAAGCCTATTTCGTTAAGACCTTTATCATAAACCTGTACATGATCCTCAAAACGTTCGATTACCTCGCGAAGCGCCAATCCATCGCTAAGATTCTTTAATAAATCACGAAAGGCATAACCGCGCTTAAAATAAAACGTCGCTATATAACACCTTAATTCTTCAACAAATTTTTCTCTCGAGAGCATACTATATACTTTTAAAATCATGGCTTTTTAATTAAGCATGATTATAACCTTCAAACATTAACACAATATTATATATAGCAAAAATATATGCTCGCTAGTGAAGCCAAGTCCTCGCTACAGGATCTACGACCGATTTACGGTCATAGTAGCAACGCAATAAACCATCTTTTTGCTCGTATCGATCGTTGTATTGTCCGTAATAATGCAGGTATTTCGCATTGCATATTTCGTTACTGATAACACAAGAGCCAATCTTTCCACGTGTATTTTGATCGTAACAAACGTAATAGCCCCAATATGTGTCGTAGGCAAATACCTTGGTGGGTAACAACATAAATGCCATTAATAACAGTGAAAAAAGAATTAAAATAACTGGGTTCCGTGTCGTGGCACGGAATGACAAAGCTTTAGCGCGCGCCTTGTCACACGGTTGTTTATTCTTACTTAGCATCTTCACTCTCCCCCTATAGAACCAAATTAATCGACTTGTAATGGTGTTCCTGACTTACATCGCACCAGCGCCAACTCAGATGCGCGAGTGGTTTCGTACTTACCAAAACGTTTTAGATCACGTTGCCAGCACGGTTTATAGCTGTATTCGCAATCATGGTATTTCAAACGTTGTAATTTTGATGATGGTGCATCGTTTCGATAACAAACAAATAAACCGTGATCGCGTGGTGGTGCTGGTTCTGAGTTGATGCATCGCTGATAAGCAATATTTTGATGTTGTGAACTAGTATATTTACCGAAATGATAAAGTTGACTGTCATTACAGCGAACGTTTTGAACTGTGCAACCAAAATATTTTAATGAGCCTATGGTGTTTCTACTTTGATAACAAACATAGTAACCATAAGCATACCCAGATCCAGTGAATAACACCCCTGCAGCACAACACCACGCTATTAACCAACCCTTCGCCACTATTACACACTCTCATCATTCAATATGCGGGTAATTATAGCACAGCTATTTATTGCTATATTTTGAGTGTTATCATGGATATACAGATAATATGAGATGTGATACTTGAAACTGTTACAATCTACCGAATTTAGCTGACTATTAACAAATCACTTAAATAGAGTCGGCGAAGGCACAGAAGCTGAATCGCTATCTGATGCCAACAATTCACTATCCGATTGCGTTGTAGCTACAGCCTGTAACCGTGGCGAATAATGGGTGCGAGGTGCGGCGGAAGCTGAACGCTCAAGTGAAAACGCCAGTTGCCGCCTAACACTTACACGCTCATGAAAAACATTGAATGCCTTCACTCGCTGAGTAAAAAAAGTGTCGTCTACCGTAGGAAACCTTTGCTCAAGGCGCTGACGGAACCTTTCAAGATAGCTTTTCGACGCACTAAGACTTTTAACATTTACACCTTTACTATCATCAATGGCTGGCCAATTTTCTGCACTCATATAGTCAGTCTCTTGACCAAAATCTGAGCCATATAGAGTGGAGCGAGCCCCCCCTGGCATGTACAACATAGCTAAATATAAGTCTGTAACTATCGATTTTTCTTGCTCAAGACATCGAAAGTATTCATTAAATCTCTCTTTGCCATTGAGATAACCATAGTGGAGTATATCTATCCCATCGCTATATAACATTACTAGCTGTTTGTGACGCAGCCTATCAACAAAATTTTCTGACAAAAAGCGCTCACTATCTTGCTCCTGTGATTTTCCCTCAACACTTGGCTTTCTTGGACGCATTTACACAGCCTCATTAACACAACCATTGAATTGTAATAGCAGCTATTGGCACTAACAACTGTATTGATAGGAGTGGTAGTTGAGTATAAAAATCGTTGATATCAGGAAGCTAATACGCCATCAACTAGCTGCAGCTTACGCTGCATATGCTTAGCCATATCTTGGTTATGCGTAACAATCACAAAGGCGGTGTCCAGTTGCTTATTTAAGCCTAATAACATTTCAGTGATTTGATCGGCCGTATGTTGATCTAAATTGCCTGTCGGCTCATCGGCTAATAGGCATCGCGGCTTAGTGACCAACGCACGTGCTATAGCAATGCGTTGACGCTCACCACCGGATAATTCATTGACTCGATGTTTCGCACGATGCGCCAAGCCCACCTGCTCAATGATTGCTAGCGCCGCTTGTTGACTCGACTTGGCTGATTGTTTACGAATCAACAAAGGCATCATCACATTTTCTAAAGCGTTAAACTCAGGTAGTAAATGATGAAACTGATAAACAAAACCCAAGGTATGATTGCGACACACACTTTTCGCCGCTTCACTCATTTTGCTGAGCGGCTGTTGATTCACATACACCTCACCAGAAGTGGGCTTATCCAAACCACCCAAGCAATGAAGTAATGTACTTTTACCCGAACCCGATGCGCCCATAATCGCTACCGTTTCACCGGCATTAATATTTAGATTCACCTGTTTTAATACATCCACAGAGATTTCACCATCATGAAAACTTTTAGTTAAATTATCGCAACGCAATACCGCCGACACATCATTCATAGCGTAATGCCTCCGCCGGTTGCGTTTTGAAAGCTCGGTAAGCGGGATATAGTGTGGCTACTAAACTTAAACCAAACGCCCATAATGATATATTGACTATATCCATCGGTATAATACGCACGGGTAGGAAATTAACATAATAAACAGATGCTGAAATCAGTTGCACATGAAAAGCACGCTGTAAAAAGCTGACGATATTGGTCGCGTTATACGATAACAATAAACCCAGTACCACGCCCAGTATCACACCGATTAAACCCACTAACGCGCCTTGAAAAATAAACGTTGCGAATATGCTGCGTGGCTTAGCACCTAAGGTACGCAATATAGCAATGTCCGCTTGCTTATCATTTACCACCATCACCAATGTCGATACCAAATTAAACGCGGCCACTGCCACAATTAAAATTAAAATAATAAACATCATGGTTTTTTCCATAGCCAGCGCTTTAAAGAACGGGCCAAATTGGCGCGTCCAATTGGATACCATAAATGTACGCGGCAAATGCTGTGCTATGGCACGAGACATCTTAACCGCTTGATACAAATCATCTAGCTTTATGTGCAAGCCGCTATATAACACACCACCAGAATATAATCGCTGCGCGTCCGATAAATTAATATAAGCCACACCACTATCAAAACCAAAACCACCACCGGCATCAAAAATACCACCAATGGTAAATTGTCGATAACGAGGTTGAATGCCCAACGGAGATGTCGTGGTTTGCGGTGTCAATAACACCAACTTATCACCCACCGACAAACCCAGGTTGTCGGCTAATTTATAACCAATTACCATATTGAACTTACCCGGCCGTAAACTATTAAGGCTACCGGATTTCATCTTACCGCCAATCACCGAAATTTTATTTTCTTCAGCAGGCACAATACCCATTACTTCAACACCACTGACCTGCCCCTGGTAACTCAACATACCCTTACCATTCACATACGGTGCGGATGCTTTTACCCCAGACACCTTATCAATTTTTGCTTGTAAGTTTTGCCAGCGGCCTTGTAACCCTTGTGCTGTAAAAGCGGTCACTTGTGGCGCTATAGCAAAGAATCGATGGCGAATTTCATAATCAAAACCGTTCATTACCGACAAAACAGTGATTAATACAGCAACACCCAACGCAATACCTATCATTGAGGCACTTGATATAAAGGAAATGAACCCATTGCGACGTTTCGCACGGGTATAACGCAAGCCTATATATAATGATAACGGTCTAATCATGGCGCAAGCATATCATGACTTTGTCATAAACTGCATCATTTTCACAAAATCCCATTGCCGACGATCAATGCCTTCCCACTTACTTAATCGTTCACTGCTGTGTGCATAGGGCGAATGCACTTTTGGATGTTGCTTTTGATATTCTTTAAGCACATAAGACGCTCCCGGCGCTGTGCCACCTGTTTTATCAAATCGCGTTAATAGACACTCTGGCAGTAAACCCTGCATAGCTTGACGTATCAAATAGCGCGGCGTGCCCTGCTGATATTTCACCCGCGAAGGCAAACTAATCACAAACTGTAACAGTTCTGTATCCAATAATGGATAGGCATACTGCAACCCAAAGTGACTCGCTAGAATGGCTGAACATTCCACTCGCACACGCACATGCCAACAGTCGGGGCCAACGAAAAATTGGCGCTGCCATTCGCGTAAGTTGTAATTCTTTTTGCTACGAATGGTTTTAAGCAAAGGAAAGCGCTTAGGCAAATTCACTTGGTCTAATAGTGACTGAGATAAAGCAAAGTCCGCTAACGCAACATACTCGTTTTGCTTTTTATTACGCCAATATGCAAATCCTGGAATACATTCACGTAACCAACGCCTCATAAAGCTGACATAACGCGCAGCAGAAGATTGTTTTTTGTACTTCATTTCCGCCCATAATTCAGCCCATTGATGCGCTCGTACCAGGTCATTTAAACGACCGCTGCTTTGCATAGTGACACATTGATCACCACCAAAACCTGATAACATTAATTGCACACCTGCACGCTCGGCTTCCCGATACGAGGGCATCGCCACCACCGGAAAAACACCTTCGCATGGCATACCACACCACTCTGTCGCTAAACGCATATCGCGCTCAGCATCACAATCACGCGTACCATCGGTTTCATGCAGATGATGAATCTTTGCAAACTCTGCCACAGCACGCGAAAACTGCCTTTCATCCGTTTTATGACCCTCTGGATCATCTGGATGCGGCACATTACTAAAGCCATGTAAATCTGGTTGATATTGCTTTGCAATCACGGCAACCGAGCTGGAATCTAAACCACCACTCAGCTCACTGCCCAAGCGATCAGCTTGCTTTACACGACGATACACCGCGCGTGTTAATTGCTCTTTAAACGCGTCAATGTATTCACGGTCATCATTCAGCATTAATTCTGATGTGGTATTTAAGTCCCAATAGGCATTGGAACGCTTTTTATCACCCGCAATTACCAAGCTGTGACCAGGCGTCACCCGATATACATGCTGATAATAAGTTTGATCAGTATACTGCGTGGTCATGATAATCGTATGGGTGAGATTTTCCGCAACCCATTGCAGATTAGTTGCTGGTGTCGCATTGAGTTGAGATAACAACGTAGGAATATTATTGGCAAACTCAAATTGACCCGCATGATGATAATAAAACAAAGGTCGGCAGCCGATTGGATCACGCCCTAATAAATAAGCCTGATGACGCTTATCAAACAACACAAAGGCAAAATCACCGACAAAATGGCGCGAACAATCTGTTTGCCATTTTTCATAGGCCGCCAACAGAATTTCTTGGTCTGACGCAAATTTAGACAGTCTCAATTCGTAAATCAATTGTTGCCGATTATCGATACGCGCATCTAAATATAAAATATTGACCGCAGACGTGACTTGATCCGTTTGGTACTCGACAGTAGAACTCATTGCCATCCCTAAGCTTGCTATTCCAGCTCATCATACTATCATACTAACTGGAATTTTCTAACGTGCTATTTACGTTGTTTTTAAACCCATAGGTAAAAAAAATGCAAGCCATACAATTTGATCAATACGGCCCCGCCAATGTTTTACAGAGTGTTAAAATCGACCAACCTGAAGTGACAGATGACACTATTTTACTGAGAGTACTGGCCGCTGGTGTCAATCCAATCGATGCCAAAATACGCGATGGCAGCAGCTTTGTTTGTCAATCACTGAGCCTACCGTCCGGTTTAGGCTTTGATGTCTGCGGTGAGGTTGTTGAATGCGGCGATAACGTAGAAGGTTTTGCCGTTGGCGATACAGTATTTGGCAGTGTTGGACGTCATGATCACCCTTGCGCCTATGCCGAGTTTTGCATAGCTCAGCCAGACCAGGTAACACACGTACCTGAAGCGCTACCCCACGAAGCTGCTGCTGCATTAGTGATTGCAGGTTTAACCGCGTGGCAAGCAGTACACCAACACGGTCATATTAAAGCTGGCGATAAAGTGTTAATCCACGCAGCTGCTGGCGGCGTTGGCCATTTAGCCGTGCAATACGCCAAACTAGCAGGCGCTACAGTCATAGCCACCGCATCTGAAAAACACCATGAATTTCTTGAAAGCCTAGGCGTTGACAGCATCATCGATTACAAAAAACAAAAATTTGAAAGCAAAGTAAAAGATATTGATGTGGTCATTGATCTGGTGGGCGGCGACACTGGTCTGCGTTCATTAACTGTGTTAAAGCCACATGGCTTAATAGTAACTGTCCCCACCATCACACGTGACAAAATACTCGAGGCCGCAAAAGAACTAACGGTAGAAGCTACTGGTATGTTAGCTGAAACCAACCTAGATGATTTAAGTTATATCGCTGAGCTCTGCGCCAATCAAAAAGTACGCATTCAAATTGCTAAAACCTTTCCATTGGATAAAGCGGCTGAAGCACATACCATGCTAGAGGCAAAACAAACCCAAGGTAAGATTGTTTTAACCACCTAGCATTAACTATTGATGCTTACGTAAGCACATACCATGCTGATTCCAGCGCTCACTACCGACACAGTGATGACAGTAAAACAAGCCATTAGGATCAACTTGCTGTTTTATAGTAAATAGCCTTTTGTAATTATCACCCCAAAATGCCTGCTGCCAATTCTTTTCAAAGTAATCGGTTTCGTTAACATAAGACCCACCACCAGGCGCCGCTTTTCTAAACATGTCCATCGCACGATTCACCGCCTTTACTCGGCGCCTTGCGTCGCTTAAATTAGGTTCACGCCCTTGTATACCAGGGTACACATCCTGATTACTCGCACCCATAATAACTAAAGCACTCGCTTTATAAACGGACGGATTTGTTGAAGTTTGCTTACTTAGTTTCAGCGCTTCATCACTGGCACCAGCTAAACCTTTATTTAAATGTAAATGCACTGTAGACAACTGTGAAGCATTATAAATTAACTGCGTTGTCTTATTTAAGTTTTTGTCATCGAGTAAGTTTAACGGTAACCACCATGACTGGTAAGTATACCAGTAGGTATACACCTCACCGCTAGTAACCTGCCACCAAAATTGGCCACGTTTTGCATTTGGCATAGGATTTTTAACAGGCTTAAGCAAACTCTTTGAACCCATTTGGTATTTATAATTCCAAAACTTTCTTGCCGGTATCGATTTAAATTTTAAATCCATGGTATATTTTTTTGGTTGCTTCTTAAGCCATGACTCAAAAGGTGTCCATACAGCCTGCATTTGTGCGTCATCAAGCCCTGCAGAAAATAACATTACTCCGACAGTATTTTTGTCATCAAAAGATAGCTGCTCCCCCCAGTCAGGACTCATCAAATGATCGCGCATTAAAATTAATGTTTGACGAATCAAAGCCTGATAATCTTGCGCGTTATCAGCCTTAATTTGGCCTCTAACGATACCGAAGTATTTAGGTAACGCATGGGCGCGGTAAGTCATTTGCGTTACAACACCATACGTACCACCGCCACCGCCACGTAACGCCCAAAACAAATCAGGATTTTGGCATTGATTAGCAATCACTTTCTTACCATCGGCGAGCACCACCTCCGCCTGTAACATACTGCCAGCCCCCGTCCCATAACGTTTGGACCAACTACCAAATCCGCCACCTTGTGTAAACCCACCCGCAGCACCTACGGTAGTACAACCACCACCTTGCACATAGCGACCATGCTTATTCGTCGCCATATCATAAGCTTCTAACCAAGTATTCCCCGCACTCACGGTCAGCGCAGGAATAGCTTTGAATATTTTTGAACAACCTTTTGGCACAAATGATTTGTGATACTTCATATCACGCATATGGTGTGTCCAAATCAATAATGAATTCGGCGCACTGGAACGACCCAAATAATCATGACTCGCGCCTTTAATCACCAAGCGTAAATTATGTTCACGCGCAAAGTTCACACCAGCGACAATATCATCAGCATTTTCAGCTTCAATCGCATAAGGGCTCACTGCTGCATCCCAAGCATTTAACCAACCTTGGCTTTCTGTACCCGCGGATATCGATTGTAAATAAAATGGATTTTTGACTTTCTTTAACGTAGCCAAACAATCTTTACTTTTTGGATCAGCCTTACATGCCGCTAATACCGGCGCTGATTGCACTAATTTACCTTTTAATTGCTTGGCTAATTGTTGCCAATCTTTATCCTTTGGCCAACAAGCATCTTTTGGCTGACATCGGCAAAATTGTGCATAACTGACACTAAAACTAACAATAAGCAACAAAGCGATAAAAATGCGAACAAGATAACGGTACATAAGGTATTCCTAATCGTGAGGTTTATAACCACTGCAAACCAGTATACAACAGTTTATTTATCGTTGATAACTTGTCAAATATCACACAAAACTAAATAACTAGTTATTTAATTGATCAACACCGCCCCACTGAAACTCACCATTAAGGCCTAACTTAGAAAACGGATTAAACGCTACCTCCCACAAAACCCCATCAGGATCTGCAAAGTAACCCGAGTAACCGCCCCAAAATTTCTTTTCAGCTTTCTTGATAATCGATGCGCCCATTTCTTCCACATCCGACATGACCTGATCCACTTCGCCTTCTGAGTCAACATTGTAAGCCAGTGTCACTGAAGCATGACCGCTTTGAACAAATGCAACGCCTGCATCTTCAGCTAATTTTTCACGCGGATATAACACTAACGACATAGCTTGCAAATTAAACGCTGCAATATTGTCAGCCTCCTCAGGATTAGCTAATTTCCAACCGATGTCTTGATAGAATTTTTTTGAACGCTCCAAATCTGAAACGCCTAAAGTGATAATGCTTAGTCTTTGCTGCATGTGACTCCTTGCACACTCAAAAAATTACGCCATGTAAAATACTAGGCCAACCCTTTCGATATGATCAATTAAATCTGTATTTTCGATTTGATGAAAAATAGAAAGGTCAAAAGTGTAAGGTAACAATAGATCATCCAGTGCATTATCTATAGCAACAAGATCAGCGTATTCAAGCTCATTGCCCTGTAATGTCAGATCAATATCGGATCCAGGCCGATAATTTCCCTTTGCTCTGGAGCCATATAAAATAGCTTTATTTACTTTTGGATACGCCTTCAAAACACCTTGAATTTGAGAAATATTATGCTCACCCAGTCCATAGCGTGGCGCGCTTGCTTTCGTCATGCCTTCAAACTTTCCATTTTCTCACTAAACAACTTAAACGCCGGATAATAGGCTGTAACAATTATATCAGCTATCTCACTGGCAACTTGTTTATTATAAGTATGCGAAGTTTGGTTTCGACTTTTGATCATCTCCATCCACACATCACCATCCTCAAACAAACACATTTTAAAAGCTTCTCTACTGGCATCACGAGCCCCCGCGATCACCACATTCCCCTGATAATGCGCATAATCCTTCATAACGTTCCAAGCAAGCTCATGAGTAAACTCAAAAGCCTGAATCAAACCTTGCTGCTCTAATAATGACAAATCACGACTTTTTGCTAAGTTCACAGCATCACTCAATTGCAGTAGCGCACTATTTAAGTTATTTAATCGCTGCTGCCAACGGATGTCATCTTGACTCATAGCATCACCCAAACTAAAAAATTAACATTGCTACGAGTATATCAGATTTTCATCATGACTCGAGAGAGAAATAATTTATACGTAATTCTGCAGTTCGGCTCAGTGGGGATTTTTAAGGGGAGATTTGTGCTCTCCCCTTAAATCGCGTCAGACGAATTTACTTCGTTTAGCGATCATATAAGGGAACGCAATGAGCATAGCGAATGAGCAAAAGCCATACGTAATTCTATAGTTCGGCTCAGTGGGGATTTTTAAGGGGAGATTTGTGCTCTCCCCTTAAATCGCGTCAGACGAATTTACTTCGTTTAGCGATCATATAAGGGAACGCAATGAGCATAGCGAATGAAGTGTGCCCGGGGCCAGACTCGAACTGGCACGGTGTTGCCACCGAGGGATTTTAAGTC
>JARGNX010000021.1 GCA_029210045.1 Coxiellaceae bacterium | reverse complement strand
CTGATACCTGAGGATTTTGAGTGAAAGCTTTTCGTGTAAGCTGCGCCAAATATAGCCAACCCTTTTAAAGCTCAGATTTGAGTGCAGATTACACGAAATGCGTGAACGAAAAACCGGAATGTATATCTGATACCTGAGGATTTTGAGTGAAAGCTTTTCGTGTAAGCTGCGCCAAATATGAGCTTTAAAAAAAAGGGGTCCGGTTAAGGACCCCTAACACCCTGCACGAATGTTAAACTTTTTCAGGCTTCTCAGCTGGTGCAATCTTCACTGACAGCTGGTCACCTTCCACACCTACACGCACACTGCCTGCTTCATTCGCTAGCTGTCCAAACAGCAGCTCATCGGCAAGTGGTTTCTTGATACGTTCTTGGATAAGACGCGCCATAGGCCTTGCACCCATCTTGCGATCGTAACCGTTAGTAGCTAACCAGGCTTTAGCTTGAGCTGAGATACTGAAGCTAACACCTTTAGCGCTCAATTGCTGACGCAATTCTTTTAAGCACTTATCTATTACTCTACCAATTGTTGTGGTATCTAAGTGTTTAAATTGCACAATGGCATCTAAGCGATTGCGGAATTCAGGGGTAAATATTTGTTTCAACGCGCCCATGCTATCCGCTTCATCTTCTTGGTTACCAAAACCAATGGTATTTCGCTCCATATCTTGAGCACCTGCATTGGTGGTCATAATAATGATAACGTGTTTAAAGTCTGCCTTGCGGCCATTGTTATCGGTTAGCTGACCATAATCCATCACTTGTAACAAGATATTGAATAAGTCTTGGTGAGCCTTTTCGATTTCATCGAGCAGTAGTACACAATGCGGATGTTTGATCACGGCTTCGGTTAATAAACCACCTTGATCGTAACCAACATACCCTGGAGGTGCACCGATCATACGCGATACAGTGTGTTTCTCCATGTACTCTGACATATCAAAACGCAGCAGCTCAACACCTAATTCATCAGCCAGCTGGCGAGTCACTTCGGTTTTACCGACACCGGTTGGACCGGCTAATAAGAACGAACCGACAGGCTTATGTATTTCACGTAAACCGGAGCGCGACAATTTAATCGCATCACATAAGGCTTCGATGGCATGATTTTGACCAAATACGGCTTTCTTCAAACGTGCTGGCAAGCGTTTCAGCACCTGTTTATCGCTGGCACTGATTTGTTGCACTGGTATTCTAGCCATTTTAGCGATAACACTTTCGATTTCATGCGTATCAATGACTTTCTTAGCGCGTGTACTTGGTTGAATCTGTTGAAACGCACCGGCTTCATCGATAACGTCGATAGCTTTATCGGGTAGATGACGATCAGCCATATAACGTGAAGATAACTCAACGGCTTTGGTCATTGCTTCTTCTGTATATTTGACGTTATGGTAACGCTCAAAGCGTGACTGCAGGCCTTTCAAAATCTTCAATGTATCTTCAACACTTGGCTCTACCACATCGATTTTTTGGAAGCGACGCATTAGAGCGTTATCTTTAGCAAAGAAGTTACGATACTCTTCATAGGTTGTCGCACCCATACAGCGCAATTCACCTGCACTTAATAATGGTTTGATCAAATTCGACGCATCCATTGTACCGCCGGTCGCTGAACCAGCACCGACTAAGTTATGGATCTCATCGATAAACACAATCGCACCGGACTGTTTACTGAGCGCCTTCAATACCGACTTGAATCGTTTCTCAAAATCACCACGGTATTTGGTACCCGCTAACATGACCCCAAGGTCTAATGAATACACGGTACAACCGGCTAATGTCTTAGGCACCTTATGATCTATGATCATCTGAGCGAGCCCTTCAGCAATTGCTGTTTTACCTACACCGGCTTCACCAACAAATAATGGATTGTTTTTGCTGCGACGGCACAGTATTTGCACACTGCGCAACACTTCTTCTTCACGACCAATTAGCGGATCAATTTTACCAAGACCCGCGCGTTCGTTTAAGTTAACCGCATACAGCTCAACTAATGATTCTTCTGATGTACCTTCTTTAGGTGCAGACTCGATTTGACCACCAGGATCCATGCCTGGGTTTTGCATATCTGAAGGAGGAATATCGGTAGCCCCTTCAATAGTCTTATCGTGCTCCTTGGTAACTCCTTGAGTAATATAATTAACCACATCCATACGGGTGACGTTTTCTTGGCTTAAGAAATACACGGCTTGGCTTTCTTGTTCGCCAAAGATGGCAGTTAATACATTAGTACCGGTGACTTCTGGTCGACCAGTTGTTTGCACTTGATAGATAGCGCGTTGTAACACACGCTGAAAACTTAAAGTAGGTTGAATATCGCGTTCTACATTCATGGGCACATGAGGAGTAGTTTCATCGATAAAGATTCCCAAACCAACACGTAAGCGATCAAGATTGGCTCCACAAGCGGTAAGCACAGCACCTGCTTCTGGGTTGTCGAGCAATGCAAGTAACAAGTGCTCAACGGTGATAAACTCATGACGCTTCTCCCTCGCTCGGGCGAAGGCACCATTCAATGTGAGTTCTAGGCTTTTGCTAAACATGACGATCTCCTCATCTTATTTAATCCCAAGTCCTGTGCCCGACTAAATAGGGACTTTCCCTAGTAGTTACTTCTCAGCTTTTGTACCTTACCTCACTTTCTAAAAACACATGGTAACTATGTCTAGAGTGTGCGCGGTAAATCAATTTCAACCTAAAATACAATCCCTTCCCTTACTCTAAAGGTAGCCGATAATCCCAGATATTTCCTATTGAAATAAGGGTTATTTTTACACTCGTTCAAAAAACTACCAACGATCATACGCTAAACCGTTAACATTCATTTTTTTTGTTAACAATTGAATCAAACCGTTATCTGAGTGCATTTTTATCGAACAAAATTATCACTCAAATGGTTTACAACCTATCACTCAGATCAATACAGTGGACACACTTGGGCACAATAATAAACAATAAACGTTCAGTTTTTTTACGTTTCCGTTTCCGATCTCATACTTTGTTTAGTTTGTTCTTTCGTTCTTCGCGCGTTCGTTTCGTATCAAATTCACTTAAACATACAGGATAGAAATGATGAATACAAATAAACAGGATTGGCGCGCACCGGAGTTTTATTTTTTGCGCACCAAAAGCACTTTAAGTGGTGGTGAAATGCCGCTGGGTGAGACTACTGATGATCATACGCATTTGCCAAGTTAAAGCCGTTGCTATCAGTTTCTTTGCAGGCATTAATTACCCTTCAACTTAGCATTAGTTGAAGGACACTCACCATAATAGCAAGGCTTAGGTGTAGTGGCCGTAGAAACATTTGCATCAAGCCAGTAAATAATTTTTTCAATCGGTCTATAAAATCCAGAACTTACTTCAGTTATTTTAGGTATTAAGATACAGCTGCCTGGTATTGAATGAGACTTGGCATCTCCAGCGCAGTAGCCATAAACGAAGGGGATTTTCTGCCAACCATATAATGTTGGTCCTATCATTGTACCAAAGCCACTTTGCCTATATGGAAAAACTGAGTTTCTACCATCGTGAAATATAATATCCGTGAGATTTTTAAAGGTTAAATAAATTTTTGGGTTTGCCCTGTCTACAATCGAACAAAAACCACCTTCGGACGGTGTCTTAATTGTAGCTCCATTATTATAAACAAATGTAATTGCATTGAATTGTGTACATATATATTGATTCATAATTTCTATCACAGTAAAGGGCGTATTATACTTAAGATTCGTTTCTTGCTGAACAAGAACACCGCAGTTAGGTGCAAACGCCTTATTTTTTTCTCTACACCCTGTATTTGAATAAGGCATTGGCGTAGTCGCAACTATATGTGATTCAGGAAAGCCTTTAGCATAAGTGCCCCAAAAAAAAGCTTGTTGTGTAAGAATAGGATCTGCCCGTGTTGAATCCCACGTCCCAAAGGTAGGAGAGGTCTTAGTTGAACTAGCCAATGTCACCCCCAGTTGATAGTAGCCAAATGGTGCGCCATATGGGGTACCTACATTCACTGCTTTTTGTGACTCTGCACTGGGCGCAGGATAACGAACAGGCTGAATCTGATTAATCACCGCATAAAATGGCGGAATAATTGTTGTTAGATAGAGCCGACCTTTTTCTATTTCGGCAGCGATAGTTGAAACTACGCGCATTTGAAATGGAAAATCACGAATTCCCATGTTAAAGACTTGAGTGCGTGGATTTGTGACTGCAAGATCGTGATATATATATGGCTCAGCGACCTTATCATATATAGGATAAATAAACGCCCCCATATAGCACTGATCATCCTCGGTACAACCTTCCTTGGTACTGCGATTAACGGCACTCCAAAAGTTCCAAGTATACGACTGAGCAGGAATACCGGGGCCAGAAGTAGGAGGCTTTTTGTTTAGCCCCCCGGGTATACCAGCCCTAATAAACAATCGAGTCGAGGTCAGCACTCTCTCAGAAACAGCCTGAGCAAACTTCATACCATTTATACTCAAAAGTGGCTGCTCTTCTGGGGTTGTTGCCGTTCCAAAATCCAAAAGAGCCCCCCTCCAACCTAGCGTCCAACCTTTAGTAACATATTGGTTCACTTTGTTACTTACAACTGTTGCCGCACTGTCCCATGCACTTGCATCTGAACCAATCCTACTAGCTGCAGAAGGGTCAATTTGGATACCAATAAATCCAACATCAGAATCATCATTCACAAAAAAGGATTTCATTGGCTTTTGAGTATTAGAAAGCGCTGCATCATTTCTACAAGAAAAAGAGCCACCGCCCGCCCCACTTGGGTCTGGAGTATATGTTAATGTGCAAGCACCCATAAAGTAATGATATGATCCATAACTAGCAACTGTAGTAGTTGTTTTCTTGTTTTTTGCAGAACCCACGATTGAGCTTAAATAACTATAATATCCCACTACTGGACTGTCAGGTGGAATGCACTGGACTGGAGCAGGGCTCCCGGGATGGCACACTGTTGATTCCATTACTTTCAGTTTTGAATTTGCAGCGAACACCAGGTTGATTGCAAAAAATGACAATACACCAATTAAACTAATGTTGATAAGCTTCATTTTTCTATACAGTTTACTTTTCCACATCACTTACTCACAAAAATCATACCAACCAGGAAGTATTGAGACAATATAGAACAATTATCGAGAACATTTACACAATACCGCTATTATTTTGATTTGATTGCTAAAATATGCTAAAAAATCAGATCCATAAGGAGGAACTATGAGTAAGAGTAATACAAATGAAAAAAAAGCATTTGTAGATAAACGCAGTAATATAAAATGGAGACTTCCAGAGCTATATATCATTAAGTCGAACCCTTTAACACTTAGTGGAATACAAACAACCGGTGTAGAGTGCACAGTGTTACGTCCATGCTGCTCGCCTTAAGTTGTTGCCCTCCACTGACATGCGACAACAAATCAAACAGAGCCGAGGCAGGCAGCCCACAAAGCAAGATCACCACAACGCTAAGCGCCTAACTCATAAGCTCACTCTCACCGACGAAAACAACCACCACTCTCAACGCGCAGCATTTTACCATTGAATTATTTAGGTTACCTTGAACGAATCCATATTCCAAATTAGTTTGGCGTAAGCAAATCCAAATCATCCTCAAGCTCTTGGATTTTGGCCGCCGGTGGCTTTGCTTGTTGTTGCTGCTGGAGGCTGTAACTGGGTAGGCCCACTATATAACTCACCGCACACTACCTGCTGTATTGCTATTGCTATATGTCTTCATAGGCATCTTAACTTGATCAAACGTAGGTTCCGTGTAAGAAT
The DNA here is from genome assembly GCA_029210045.1 of Coxiellaceae bacterium. Lineage (GTDB taxonomy): Bacteria > Pseudomonadota > Gammaproteobacteria > Coxiellales > Coxiellaceae > JARGNX01. The sequence goes on along the minus strand of JARGNX010000021.1, from coordinate 20,088 downwards.
CAATTACAGTAGCACTATGGATATGAAGTAAAATATGAAAACAAAACCAACAGATACAGATGAAACAGCACAAGCTAAGATTCAGTGGCAATCCCCAGAAATAATGATCATTAAATCCTCACATACAGACGGTAAAGCCGTAAACGCCGCCGAAGCCTGTGTCACAACAGGACCTTCTTAATAACAGTAAGAACACCACTATACAGCCAAGGCCACAAGCTAAAGTAACTAATCTGCACTCTTATTGACTGGAATATCGATATAAGCTTGTGGAGCGTCACCAGAATTAGCTTTTAGCCAATCTAAAAACATCAGCCACCCGCTATTATCACCCGTATCCCAAATCGTACTAAAGACTGGACTTAATGAGCAGCCGCTTTTTGTCGGATCAGTCCTACAAATTGCAGTAAAATCATCTTTTTTTTGCCTATCGGATATTTGGTACAACGCCACCCCAACCATCGGACCATAACCTTGCTGCGGAAAAGGAAAAGTATTAGCCTCTGCTAAGTCCGCTATAGTTAGCGGCAGGCCTGCTGATGGGCTTTTATAATTAACAATCCCACAATCACCACCTTTCGATATAGGAATAATCGGAATAGTGTTACTAGCGGCGCTATAACCATAAGTGATCGTATTAAGTTCGGCGCAAAGATATTGATTATTTATAGATGAAAGCTTATAAGGTGTCGTTGTACCCGGCTTATCTTCTTGCTGCAAGTAGTTAGTACAATCGCCCGCAGTGCATTCTAATACTCTATTATCCAACCTATAATCAAGCGGGCCCCAATATGGGAGAGTTGTCAACGGCGCGCCCCCAAGAGTAAAAGACACATAGCCCGCTGAATCATTCGCGGAACCAGAAGCCGCTAAACCTAATTGATAATAACCATAAGCGTGATATTTGCCATCGCTACCCTTTTCAGTACCACCATACTTGCCGGCCGGCACTGTTATCGGGGCCATTACTGGAGTTCCTCCTGGAGTTCCTCGCTCACCAAATACTTGGTTAGCAAAATTAGTAATTGATGCCAATTGATAAGGGAATTGCTCAACAGAATTACTTAGCTTTGACCTGGCTCGCAAATCATATATTGAAGGTATAAACACCCCCATTTGACATGCCCCAGCATTTCCAGCAACACAATTTGTATTTAGACTACGATTTACCGCTGACCATAAATTCCACTTATACTCACTGTTATATAAACAGCCCGGTTTCCCAGCATACACATTCAGCATCACGTCATTTGGTAAAGCCTTTGACAGAGCAGATAAATATTCCGCACCATATTGGCTGGCTATATTAACCACACCAGCCGCTTGACACATGGAGGCATCTTTACTTACTTGCGAACTTCCCGTCCCTTCCAAGTCAACAATAATACCAGCAAAAGTATTCGGGTATGCCTGAATAAAATCAACAACAACTGAAGTTGCTTTTGAATAATCCTTATTGGAATAGTCAAGATACAATTGATCGATAGCTGAGGGGCCTATATCTAACCCAAGAAAATATTTCATTTTTGGTGTATTATCACCAGCCTTTGCTGCTGGTGCAAACACTTGTTTTTCGGCTACAGCCTGAATATCCTTTACCGTTGTTGCCGGAGGATTGGGGCCTGCTTGCGTTGGAATACAAGCAACATTATAGCCAATATCTTTGGTGTAATATAAAGTACATACACCTCCCAAGTAAATATACCAAGTAACGTCTTTAGCAACTGCAGCACCAGAAGGTCTCACGTAGCCTTCTAGTAGATTCTGTCCTTTGTAAAACGCCTCGTTCGACAAATATAAAAACAGCCCAACAGAGAATTGATCTGGTTTAACACAGGCTGAACCTTCGCCACCCGCTGTAGCTGGTGAGCACAACACTCCAGCCGCAGCCTTAGTTTTAACCGCTGATTTCGCCAACGAAGTTTTTGTTGCTGTGGTGGCTTTCTTTGCTTCAGCAAAATAACCTGACAACGGCAGCAGCAATAAAAAACCGGCGACAATAGATATTAGAAAGGCGCTAACTTTACCGACTGCTTTGATACTCATATACGCTACCTAAATACTTCAGTGTTACAAAGTATAGATGATGATCTGGATCCCGGCTCGGGGGCCGGGATGACAATTTAGCAGGGGCGGGATGACAATATCATGGACATGGGATGACCGCCCTTAATGTTTATGGTGTTTTGGTTTTAATATATGGATCCCCGCTTTCGCGAGGATGACAGGATGGATGACAAGAAGATTGCCACGCCACTGCGTGGCTCGCAATGACGGACAGTCACAAGATCTTCGCAATGAAAGGAGACTCAACAAGCTGCTTGCAATGACAGGAGCACTATCGTCCCGGGATACTCTTGATATACCCAGCCGGGCGATCCGCATTGGCGTTCACTTGAAGCCAACCAAGAAACATATCCCAGGTGTTATTGCTAACACCTTGTTGGATGCTGGCATTCTTTGGAATCAGTAAGCAACTCTTACCTGAGGCATTGGCGGTGCACTGTTCGATGATTTTTTTCTGCATCCCGGGATCCGTGATCTGATACAACGACACCCCCGCTAACGTGCCATAACCGTCTTGCACAAAGGGGTAAATAGTACTGGCAGCAGCGGTGCCTGATCCTGCTTTGCCCCAAATTAAATAGCTAAAAGCGAGCTTTTGTGGCGCATTATTGGTGCCGCGCTGCATGATATTACAGTAATGCGCATCCCATTTCTTTTCTAAGTCTAATGTGCGGCCGTTGCTGTGCACATAAGAAATGGCATTTAATTGTGCACATAGGTATTGGTTGGTGATATCCAATGGTTCAAAGTTTTTGACGGGAGGTCCGCCTTTAACCGCTTCAGGGGGAATAGCCTCTTGTTGGAAGTAGGTACAAATTTCATTTTCTGTACCACGAATTTGTTTACAGTTTTGTGTGCCACTTAACATGGGCAGCTCCCCACCCCAGTATTCCTGACCGGCTAGCATCGCTTTGGCTTTGGTGTCGTCGAACGTATAATAAGCAGCTGAATTATTATTCGAACCCGATGCCACCAGTGCTGGTTGATAATAACCAAACGGTGCGGTGTAACTACCGATACCCGGCACTGTGATTGGTTTCATTGTAGGTGCACCACCGGTGTTACCGGGCATGCCTCGATATTGATTCGATAGATTTGAAATGAGCTTCATTTGATAAGGGAAATCTTGAATACTGCTATTCATTTGTAAGGTTTTACCATCCTCAGGGTAATTATTAACTTCAGCAATTGGGTTATCATAAATTGACGGGATAAACACCCCCATCTGGCACGGTAAAGCTATGGTGCATTTGGTATTCGTGCTTCGATTAACTGCCGACCACAAGTTCCATTCGTAATGATCACCCACCACTTTACCAGCGCTGCCCGCATAGATATTTAACATCTGACTATTGGGCATTTCTGCTGATAATGCATCGGCAAATTGGGCGGCCTTAGGGCCTAATAAAGGTACCGTGCCATCCGGGTTAGACCCTTCAATATCAAGCACCAATCCTGCAAACGCTGGATTGTTTTTACCATTGGGATAAAAGAAGTTATTCACCGCTTTAGCGGCCAGTTCAGGACCATTCTTTACCGCAGGTGACGTAATGGTTTCAATCGCATCTGGCGAAAATTCCAAGCCAATAAAATATTTCTTTTTATTCGGCGCCCAGGTTTGAACATTAATCACATTAGAAACCACTTGGTCTAAGTTGTAATTTTGCGTGCAGCCAACACTAAACTCCGACGGTGCACCTGCAAGCTCGATATAATTTAATGTGCATATACCACCAAGATAAATATACCATGTCACATCTGCGGAACCAGCCGAGGGTGCGTCACCGTATTTTCCTGTAACGTTCACTTTATTTGTAATCGCATGGGGTGATAAGTATACCCACAACCCTGCTGAAAATTGATCGGGGGCTTTGCACAGCTTACCGTACGACGTGATCGCTTGTGGTGAGCAAGGAACGGTTTGCTTGGGTGAGTTGGGTTTATCCTGTTTATGATGCTTTTGTGCCACTGCCTGATTGAATGGCAACAAAAAACAAGCACTGGTGATTAAACCTATTAAAAGCAACTGGGGTTTAGTAATAATGTGACCGATCATGGCTGCACCTCAAATACGTTGGTGATGCAAATTATAGATCAGCGAAGAAGCCCGTGCGATTAACCGCAAGGCTGACTATTATACGACGCATCGTATAATAGTCATGACTTTTTTACGATACATCGTAAAATAGACGAACATAAACTATTGCGTATCTATGACTGGATCCCGGCTCAGAGGCCGAGATGACAGCAAGGGCCGGGATTGTAAGTAACCAATTGATTATTCGCTAATCATATCCCTCCACACAGGGATATAACTGTGCTATTATAGCCCTACACAGAGGGATATAATATGAAAGAACTACTTGAAACCTTATTATCAGAATCATTCGAAACGCTAAAACGTGCTCGTAATGGCACACCGAGGCAGTACGCATTCCCCAATGCCACCAATATGATTAAGGTAGCCATGGGCATGAGACGCAGTGGTAAAACGTATTTTCTTTATCAAACGATTAACGAACTCATCGATAAAGGCATCGACCCCAAACAGATCCTATTTATTAACTTTGAAGATGATCGCTTGCTACCAATGAATGCAAAACAAATGGGAAAATTAATTGATCAATTTTATAGCCTCTACCCTGACAATCACCAAAAGCAATGTTATTTGTTTTTTGATGAAGTGCAAAATGTTGAAGACTGGCACCTAACCGTACGGAGACTGTACGACAGTAAAGATGTGCAATTATACTTAACTGGCTCATCATCTAAATTACTCAGTAAGGAAATTGATACCTCATTGCGTGGGCGCGCCTTATCAATTGAAATATTCCCTTACAGTTTTAATGAGTTTTTATCTGCTAACCATATTACAACTCCTGAGGCACCTTTTGGGCAATCTAGCCTTGATAAGATGAAACAGCATTTGCTGCATTATTTTTCTAAAGGAGGCTTTCCCGCAGTCACTCATCTACCAGAAAACGAATGGCGAGAATCATTACAAAGCTATGTGGATACCGTCATCTTACGTGATATTGTTGAACGCCATAATGTATCTAATATCGCCCTATTAAAATACTTAATAAACACCCTCCTAAAAAATACAGCAGCGCCATTTTCTGTTAATAAATTTGCAAACGACATTAAAAGCCAAGGCTATAAGGTAAGTAAAGACACCTTACATAATTATATTGCCTACATACAAGATGCCTATCTCATTTTTACGATTCCCTACTATTCAGAATCAGAGAGAATCAGGCAAAACCAGCCTAAAAAAATATATACCATCGACAATGGTCTAAGTAATGCCTGCTCGATCAATATACATAACAACTATGGCAAACTATTTGAGAGCCTAGTTTACCTTGATTTACGCAGACAAAATAAAAATATTTACTACTACCATACTGCTGAAGGCTATGAAATCGACTTTATTGCCGTTGATGAGAAGAATCAATATGAAATCATTCAAATTTGCTGGGATAGTAGCGACAGCAAGACGATGGAAAGAGAGCAGCGCGCAATAGATGCTGCCACAGCCTCACTAGGCATCAAGGGCAAAATCTTCACAGTGCGTGACTACCTAAAAAACCAGTCTTGTAATAACACCCGTTAGACATGGATCCCGGCTCGGAGGCCGGGATGACAAGATAGGAGTCCCAGATGAGAAGATAGATTACATACGTTCGATCATTGAATCACCGAAGGCGGAACAGCTCACTTCTTTCGGGCTATCCATCAAGCGGGCGAAATCATAAGTCACAACCTTAGCGGCGATAGAGGCTTCTAAGCCTTTAACCACCAAGTCTGCGGCTTCTAACCAACCCATGTGACGCAACATCATTTCAGCAGATAAGATTAATGAACCAGGGTTCACTTTATCTTGGCCGGCATATTTAGGAGCTGTACCGTGAGTCGCTTCAAACAATGCTACTCGATCACCGATGTTAGCGCCTGGAGCGATACCGATACCACCCACTTCTGCAGCTAATGCATCAGAGATGTAGTCACCGTTTAGGTTCATGGTAGCAATCACATCGTATTCGGCTGGGCGTAATAGGATCTGCTGTAAGAACGCATCAGCAATCACATCTTTCACCACAATATTTTTACCCGTATTTGGATTTTTAAACTGATGCCATGGGCCGCCATCTAATGCTTCTGCACCAAACTCTTCAACGGCTAATTCATAACCCCAATCTTTAAATGCACCTTCAGTAAACTTCATGATATTACCTTTATGCACTAAGGTAACTGAATCACGATCGTTATCGATAGCATATTGGAATGCACGGCGTACTAAGCGTTTTGTGCCTTCGCTTGAAACGGGTTTAATACCGATACCGCTGGTTGCTGGGAAACGAATCTTATCGACACCCATTTCGTTTTGTAAGAAGTCGATCACTTTTTTGGCTTCGGCTGAACCTGACTGCCATTCGATACCCGCATAGATATCTTCTGAGTTTTCACGGAAGATTACCATGTCGACATTTTCAGGGTGTTTAACTGGGCTTGGTACGCCTTGGAACCAGCGCACTGGGCGCAAGCACGTGTATAAATCTAATTTTTGACGCAATGCCACGTTCAATGAACGAATACCACCACCAACAGGTGTAGTCATTGGACCTTTGATTGATACCACATAATCGCGTACAGCTTCTAAAGTTTCTTCAGGTAACCATTCGTTTTCGCCATAGACGTGTGTGGATTTTTCACCAGCGAACACTTCCATCCATTCGATAGACTTGTCGCCACCATAAGCTTTTTCAACAGCCGCATCGATAACCTTACGCATCACTGGTGTGATATCAGCGCCGATACCGTCACCTTCAATAAAAGGGATGATAGGCTTATTAGGTACGTTTAATGACAAGTCGTCATTTACGCTAATTTTTTCGCCATTGGCTGGGACTTTAATATGTTGGTAGCTCATTTTTTGTTCCTTTTATATGGATCCCGGATCAAGTCCGGGATGACACTCGCGGTTTATCTTCAATGTGCGGCAAGGATAGCACTAAAAGCACAGTAAATAAATCATCTATCTGGGTGCTTTATATCGTAAGCCACATCCTTGCAAATCCGCTTCACTCGCTCATAGTCAGCGCCACTACCAATCACTTCCTGCCCTTTGGGGGTATTGATGCAGTCGCACAAGAACTGACCTTTGCAGGCACCATAATAAAGGCTCTCAAACATTTCATCGCCCAGGTACCCTCTGACCAACTGATCAACTTGTTGCTTTTGTTTAGCTGTCGGTTGAGCATTGTTACTGGTAGCAGCAACCGCCGTGGTCACTATTAAAAAGTTGGCGGTTAATAACAAAATACACATTTTGATTATTTTTATCATCGCTCTCTCCAAAAACTGATCACTGTGTAGGGTATTTCAAATCATGCTTTGCTTTGCTGCATTGCTGAAGCACCTTCGGGTAGTAGTCACCCAACACCATTTCAGCTCTGTTATTACCCTTAATGCACTTACACAGGTACTGACCTTGGCATAGCTCCAATACCCTGCCCACTATCTCAGGCTGAATTTCACTGAACAACTCTTGTTTAATTTCAGTTTCCAATTCTACATTCGTTTTGGTTAGCGTAGCCGCTATGGCTATGCTAGAGAATAAGAAACTAATTGAAATAAAGAGGCTTATTATCACTCGCTTAATCATCTCTTCTCACCCACACTTTATATATACACCCGGTCAGTATAGTGCAACTGTAGTGACTTGCTCTTATACCTTATATGGTGTTTAATCAGCGCCATGAATAGTTCAGAAAACAAGCAAATCACAGTTGCAGTGGGTATTTCCGGCGGTGTCGATTCGTCGGTGGCGGCTTACTTGTTGAAACAACAAGGCTATCGGGTATTTGCGATCTTTATGCAGAACTGGGAAAGCGACAATGATGACCCACACTGTACAGCTGAACAAGACCTTAGCGATGCACGAACCGTGTGTGACGCCATAGGAATCGAGCTACATACCGTCAATTTTGCGCAAAATTATTGGGATAATGTGTTTAGTCATTGCCTGAAGGAATTTAAGGCTGGGCGCACCCCTAACCCCGATATTTTATGCAACCGTGAGATTAAGTTTAACGTGTTGCTTGAGCATGCCAAATCGTTAGGTGCTGATCTATTAGCGACGGGGCATTATGTTCGCCGTGGCACCTATAAAAATAAAGCCACGCTACTAAAAGGCGTTGATGATAATAAAGACCAAAGTTATTTCTTATATGCGATCACCCAACAACAAGTGGCGCAGAGTTTATTCCCCATTGGTGAGTTGATCAAACCTGATGTGCGAAAAATCGCTGAGCAGCAAGGCTTTATTACTAGCGCTAAAAAAGACAGCACAGGTATTTGTTTTATCGGTGAACGCCGCTTTAAAACCTTTTTAAGTGAATTTATTTTGGCGCAACCGGGTAATATGGAAACCGAAGATGGCAAGGTAATTGCCAAGCATGACGGCATTATGTTTTATACGATTGGGCAGCGCAAAGGGTTGAATATTGGTGGCGTTAAAAACGCTGTTGAAGATGCCTGGTACGTGCTGGATAAAGACATCGATCGCAATGTGTTAATTGTGGGTCAAGGTCATAACCACCCGCGCCTATTTAAGTCCGAATTGGTATGCGATCAGCTCACATGGATTAGTGGCACCCTGCCTGATCCTGCGAAAACCTATCGCGCTAAAACCCGTTATCGTCAAGCCGATCAAGCCTGCAGTATCGAAATCACTCCAGGTCACAACAATGTCATCCCGGACCACAGCAATGTCATCCCGGACCCCGATCCGGGATCCAATCCAAAACAATCCCTCAAAATCACCTTCGAATCCCCTCAGCGAGCTATAACACCAGGCCAATCGGTGGTGTTATATAACAGTGATATTTGCCTAGGTGGTGGTATTATTATCTAAATCAGCTAGTTATTGTCCTCCAAACGAGGCCTATGTTTATTTCACAATTTTAATATTATGTTAATGGTAATAACGTATGATTTACACTTAATTTGATAAACACATTGGTGTAATTTGTATGTCTCAAAACGCATTCTTAAGCATGGCCTTAGAACAAGAAAATGAGTCTTTCCCTACCGCCACCATCGAAGCTGCGCAGCCAGTTGATCCATCAACCTTCGAGATAAAAATATACCCAGCCGGCAAAACGATTACATTTAAACTGGTTCGCGAAAGCCGTACTGCTGAACCTAAGCAAGATGCATTGTCAGGTGAATATACCAATCCAGATCAGCTGTATAAAGACGCATGCAAAACCAAGAAAAATCCTGTGCACCTTCAATACAACCACGATAATATAATGCAACGTTTGCAAGTCATTGCTGAATTACTGATTAAGCAGGCGTTACAGCAACGTTTTATACAAGGCAATCTCAGCCTCGAACCAATAGCTATTCAAACGCTCGTTAATTTCGCATACGAAAAAGCTTATAAAGCATTAGATCTTAAATATGTCCGTAGAGACACAGAAGCTGAGATTACTGCCACATTAAATAACTACGCGACAACATTAACTCAGCGATATTCTGAACATCAAACCACCACCCCACAACAAGCATTCCAAACAGCAATCGCTAATAATGATAACGAAATGTTGACACTACTGGTAAAGCAAAGAAAAAAACATGGCTTATCTGCTGTACCTTTAGATGCAGTAACAAGTGCGATTAACCATCAGAAACCTAAAGTAACTATAATTTCTACTGTAGTGAAACACGCGAAACCCTCTTTAGCAGAAGCCCGAGAATATCACCGCTTAGCTACAGCTACAGACCAACAAAAGCTCTCAGCAAAAGCAGTCAGCAGGATTTTCAAACAAGCACCTGCGTCTAGAACAGTTGCTAGGCTACTGCGTAAACTACAAGCATATAAATTAGAACGATTTGAAAAACAAAGCTCACTAGCCGCATCTGCAGGTGATAACCGGGATAAAGCTGTTGATACATTAATTGGATGTCTGCAAGACTTTAATCCCTTAACTTGCACTTCAAGTGAAGTAGATGCTTTAGATTCAGCAATACAAGGCGTTAAAAAAACAGGCGGATCAACATTATCCATTTTTCGCTCAGGCAATAGGGCTTACTTCGATCCATTGGTCAAACCATTGGAGGCTTTAGTGGTTGAAGCGAAAGCAGTTATACAACCACCTGAAACTCAGCAACCTACTGTTACTCAGGCTTCTTAGCATAATGCAGCAGCATTAACTCGTTATACATCACAAGCGCTGCGGCATATACCCATGGCCCAAGAATAAACATAACAATCACTTCAAGAATAGACAGTAACAACTCCGGCAAATGCATCAATTTACCAAATGTCAGTATCACAAAGATCAATGCGTTTGGCGTGATGATAACGCCGAAGGTACGTAACACATTACCCCAGACTAATTCAAAACTGGCCTTGATGGCTGCGAATGGTTTCACTTGTTTAAAGATCACCAGCGGCATCACCATCGAGGTGACGGTAATCACAAACAATCCGGGAATAACAAACATCACCATACCAATAGCTGTTAAAAAATATATCACCACCATCGCCATGGTTAATCCCAACACGCGTGGATGCGCATAAGCAATTGACGTAGATAACGGCACTGGCTCGCCACGACCAACACTCATCATTTGATGCATGATAATAATTGCCGCATAGCACACCACAAACACACTAATAATCATCGCAATAATCACCAGCCAGCGTTGGCCACCCGTGGAGTTAGCCAGCGCAAGTGAGCCCGGAATATGATTCACAGCAGTGGTGATTAAAGCTGAAAAAAAACTGACCAACAATACGCGTGACAACGATGCACGATACAACATCACACTATTGGCGATTAATTGCTTTACGGTTTGCGAGGTTTTCATAAATAACATCGGCAATCAGCTCCTATTACTTTTGTTTGACCGCCATTCGCGCTACTATAGGCGACCATAAATATAACGACATTTAGCCATGATAGCATACAAGCCAAGCCAGTCTAATACACTGAATAATAAAAAGGAATCGATCAAATGGGGCAACTGTATAAACAGTGCGCCAGCTCTGCTGATCGCCGAATATATGCAAGCGCATTCGCGCCCGCTGCTGGTGGTAACAGAAAACAATCAAGCATGCGATCAACTGGCTGATGAGTTGCGCTTCTTTGGCGTTAAAAGCGAAGATATCTATTTATTCCCAGACTGGGAAGTATTACCTTACGATGCGTTCTCGCCTCACGAAGAGATTATCTCTGACCGTATTCGCACACTCTATAAAGCCAACCAATTGCAACATGGCGTGATCATTGCGCCTGTAACAAGCTGTATTCAGCATTTGCTACCAAAAGACTATTTACAAGGTAACGTCTTAAGCTTATCCGAAAAAGACACATTGCATGTGGGCCCATGGACCAAGCAATTAACCTTAGCCGGGTACCTGCGTGTTGCAGAAGTAATTAAACCGGGTGAATTCGCCATTCGTGGTTCGATTATTGATTTATACCCTCTCGGCAGTCCGCACCCGGTGCGTATAGATTTGTTTGACGATGAAATCGATAGCTTGCGTTATTTTGATAGTGAGACACAACACTCGATTGACACATTATCATCGATTGAAATTTTACCTGCACACGAATACCCATTAACTGAAGAGGCGATTACCCACTTTCGTGGTCGCTGGCGACAATTATTTAGCGGCAACCCAAATGATAGTGTGATATACAGCGGTGTAAGCAACGCAGAGGTTGTTGCAGGTGTAGAATTTTACTTGCCTCTGTTCTATCAACAAACCAATACATTATTTGACTACTTACCGGAAAACAGTCATATCCTATTTATGCCTCATGTCGCAGATCGCTTACAAAGTTATTGGCAAGACATCGAGCACCGATACGAGCAACTGCGTTACGACATTCAACGACCGATCTTACCGCCGAAAGATTTATACCTTAGCAAAGACGAACTGTTTAGCGCGGCTAAAGCATTTAGCCAAATTAAAACACAGCTTGAAACATTACAAGCCAAAACCGGTCAGATCAATTTTAAAATAAAACCACTATTAGACTTAACCATTGAGCACAAACAGCAACAACCGTTAAAGCGCTTAACCAATGCACTCGAAGGCTACAATGGCAAAGTGATATTTTGTGCAGAGAGCGAAGGTCGACGCGAAGTGTTGCATGAGCTACTCAATAAAAGCATAAGCGGCATTACACTGTGCGATCGTTGGCAACAAGCCATTGATCAACAAAGCCCCTTTATACTAATGATCTCACCATTGCGTGATGGCTTTATGGTACTTGAACCCAACGTCATGCTCATCACTGAAAATGATTTACTGGGTGAACACGTTCAGCGACGTAAAAGAAGCGCGATTCAGCAAGACCCCAACACGATGATTCGCAGCTTAACCGAATTAAATATTGGTGACCCTGTGGTGCATATCACTCATGGTATCGGCCGCTATTTAGGTTTAAAGCACATAAAGACCGCTGGTGTTGATAATGAGTTTGTTGAATTAGAATATGCGGGTGGCGATAAGATTTTTATTCCCGTTGATCGCCTTAATCAATTAAATCGCTATATCAGCAGCAATATTGAGCACGCCACGCTTAATAAGTTGGGCAGCAAACATTGGAGCACGCAAAAGCAAAAAGCGCTTAAACAGATTCAAGATGTGGCCGCCAAATTATTATCAATATACAGTGAACGTGCCAGTAAACCCGGCTTTGCATTTAATAAGACCACCGAGGACTTTACTCGCTTCCGTGCCAGCTTCCCATTTGAAGAAACACCTGATCAAGAACAAGCGATTGACTCGGTGATTACCGACATGGCTACGGATAAAAGCATGGACCGTTTGGTCTGTGGTGATGTCGGCTTTGGTAAAACTGAAGTAGCAATTCAAGCCGCTTTTGTAGCGGCGCTTAATAATAAACAAGCGGCTATTTTAGTACCCACCACCCTGCTCGCCAATCAACATCTGCAAAGTTTTCAAAACCGCTTTGCTGATTGGCCAGTAAAAATTGCTCATTTTACTCGCTTCAATACCCCTAAAGAGCAGTCTGAAGTTATTAAAGGATTAGCCAGCGGTAAGATTGATATTGTGATTGGTACACATAAGCTGCTAAGCGAAAGCGTCAAGTTTAAAGATTTGGGCTTATTGGTTATTGATGAAGAACACCGCTTTGGCGTAAAGCAAAAAGAAAAAATTAAAGCCATGCGCGCTAATGTCGATATTTTAACCTTAACCGCCACACCGATTCCACGCACATTGAACATGGCCTTTCATGGCATTCGTGACTTATCGATTATCGCCACACCGCCGCAAAAACGTCTATCAGTAAAAACCTTTGTACGTGAGAACAGCGATGCGTTAATCCAAGAAGCGGTGATGCGTGAGCTAATGCGTGGTGGTCAAGTGTATTATTTGCATAACGATATCGCCACCATACAGGCCACTGCTGAGAAATTACAAAAACTATTGCCCGATGTGAAAATTGCCGTGGCGCATGGTCAAACAGCAAAGCAGCAGCTTGAACGCATAATGTTAGACTTTTATCATCAGCGCATTCATATCTTACTGTGCACCACAATTATTGAGTCAGGCATTGACGTACCAACAGCCAATACCATTATCATGGATCGTGCCGACAAATTAGGCTTAGCCCAATTGCACCAATTGCGTGGTCGTGTCGGTCGTTCTCATCACCAAGCTTATGCTTATCTACTAGTGCCCACATTAAAAGCATTACGCAGAGATGCCAAGCAACGCTTAGAAGCCATTGCCGCTTGTGACGAACTCGGTGCTGGCTTCAACTTAGCAAGCCATGATTTAGAAATTCGTGGTGCTGGTGAAATACTCGGTGAAGAGCAAAGCGGTCATATGCAAGTGATCGGTTTTTCTTTGTATATGGATATGCTCAATCAAGCCGTGGAAGCACTGAAACGTGGCGAATCGATTTCAACTTACCACACACCTCCAGAAATTGAAGTTGAATTACGCATTAGTGCGCTAATACCTGAACACTTTATTCCTGATGTGCAAGCTCGCCTGGTGCTTTACAAGCAGCTATCCGACTGCAAAGACACCACCGCTATTGATGAGTTCAAAATAAGCATGATCGATCGCTTTGGTGCGTTACCAGAAGAGGTAAACAACCTATTAGCAATTAGTAAATTAAAATTACAAATAAAACCAATGAAGATTACAAAAATTGAATGCAGCGGTGAGTTTGGTTATTTACATTTAGACAAAGAACCTAAGATCAATGTACCAAAACTATTAGAGTTGATACAAAAGCAATCTAAGCAGTATCAACTACTCGGCGGCAGCACGCTGCGCTTCCAACTGACAGCAAAAACGGCTGATGGCAAGCTTGACTCAGTGAACAGAGTTATCGGTTTATTAACCGCTTAATTTTTGCCTTGTCATCCCGGACAGCCTGCGAAGCAGGCGTGATCCGGGATCCAGTCAGACTAAAGCTATTTACTCCGCTTTTTCTGGAGCTGGCTTAGCAAGGTCCGCTGTCATCATCGCATTACGCATTTGCGAAGAAATATCCGCCAAACCACCTGGGGTATGAGGTATCAACACCGAAGTAGTTTTTGATGATTCACCCAAGCCTTTTAACATATCAAAATATTGCGTTAATAAAACCAAGTTCATCACTTCATGCGCGCCTGTACCACCAACGGTTTTTTGAAACTCATCGATTGATTCTTTTAAACCATCGATAATCGCCTTACGTTGATCAGCTATACCACGCCCTTGCAACGCATTACTTTGCGCTTCAGCTTCCGCGGCTTTCACGCGTAAAATCTTTTCAGCTTCACCGCGCTCATTAGCCGCCACACGCAAACGCTGCGCTTCATTGATTTCGTTCATCGCCGCTTTCACTTTTGCGTCCGGATCGATATCGGTCACCAATGCTTTAACAATGCCGTAACCAAAGTCACTCATGATATCCATTAATTCCGACTTCACCGCATCAGCGATTTCGTCTTTCTTTTCGAATACACCATCAAGTTTCATTTTTGGTACACGCGCACGCACCACATCAAAAACAAACGATGTGATTTGTTGCTCAGGATTATCTAACTTATAAAAAGCTTCGAATATCTTTTCTATTAATACATGAAACTGCACAGATACTGATACGCGTACAAACACGTTATCTTCAGTTTTAGTTTCTACCGGCACATCCAACTGACGCACACGTAAACTTAAACGCCCGCCGACTTGCTCAACCAATGGAATCTTGAAATTCAAACCCGCATTCGCCATGCGCACATAACGTCCAAAGCGCTCTACCACAGCGGTAGTTTGTTGCTCAACAATAAAAAAGCCTGACCATGCAATAATTAGCACAATAACGATGGCAATAATTAAACCAATCATATAATTTTCTCCACGAAACGATAAAGCCGGATTCTAGCACACAATTAGTCGGCTGTTGACTGCGTTCGCGGCGAAGCATACAGAGCAACCATACCTACAATAATCGCTACAGCGAAGTAAGCGACCATACCCCATATTTTGTGCGTATGATGCACAATGGTCGCTAATACCAATGGGGCCGTTCCACCAAATAAACTAATGCCAATGTTGAAAGAAGTGGCAAAACCGCTAAATCGATATTGCGGCTCAAACAGTAAAGTCATTAACGCATTCACAGGTGCAAAGGCCACAGCAATGCAAAAAGACAATATCAGCAAAGCCGCCAATACAAAGTCGCCATTATTAAAATGCAGCATCATAAAAATGCCCGGTAATAACACCAACATCAACGCTGAGCCTATCCAGATAACATTTCTTTTGCCATAGCGATCAGCCAGCATTGCCATAAAGGGTTCAAGCACCGCATCAAACACGAGCGCATAGGTGACATAGCGAATCACTGTTGATAAATGCAGCGTTGTGGTCTCGACCAAATAGGTATTCATATACACAAAGCTACCAAACGTTACTACACCCACAAACCACGCCAAGCCTAGTACACATAAAATACCACGCTTATTGTGCTTAAACGCTTGCAGTAGTGGCCCTTGTTTTACAGCCTCTGCGGTCTTGCAGTGCTGTAAAAAACTATCGGTTTCTTTGACTTGTGAACGCAAGAAAAACACCAGCATCGCACCAATTGCAGCAAATGCAAACGCTAATCGCCATGCCCAACTCGGCATCGATGGCGCCACTAATATTGAGCAGACAAACGCACCGACCGTCATGCCTATGCTATACGCAGAACTGGTTAGACTGGAATAAAAACAACGTCGATGTGGCGCTGCGTGTTCAACCATAAATATCGCGGAACCAGCAAACTCTGCGCTCGCCACAAAACCTTGCACTAAACGACAAGCCACCAACACCAATGGCGACAACATCCCCCATTGCGCATAGCCAGGTAAGACAGCAATCACCATGGTAGGGATAGTCATCAGCAAAATAGACCACGTTAAGGCCAGCTTTCGCCCATGACGATCACCCAGATAACCAAAGAATATCGCCCCAACAGGAGCCAAAAGATAACCAACAGCAAACACCGCAAAGGTATTCAGGATGGCAATAAATGGGCTAGACGTATTAAAAAATGTCTTAGCAATAATGGGTGCCAAAAAGCCAAATAAAGAAAAATCGTACCATTGTAACAACGTGCCCGAAACAGCGGCTATGACTTCTTTTTGCTTGTTCACGTATTTATCCCTGTGTTGAATGATGATATAGTCAATTGGCCTTTTATCATATCCGAAGAGTAAACACCATGAAATTCATTTCGTTATTTAGATGCTTATTAGTGCTATTTACATGCATGTTTTTAAACCAAGCCTGGGCTGATAACGCAAGCGCAAATGAACCGAAACAATATCAAGTAGAGCTGATTATCTACTCACAAATCACACCGCAGGCGGTACAATCTGAACAATGGCCCGTCACTCCCGCATTTCAATTACCCAGCAGCCAGTATGTTTCACTAGTGAAAAATGACAGCACAGCCATTGATGGTGAAACAATAAAAAACCAAATTCAACTACTGCCACGCAGTCAATTTAAATTAAAGAACGTCCAACGTCATCTCAATGGTAATCGCGACTACAAAACGATCATGCATATCGCCTTTCGTACCGCAGTGAAATCACCGCGCCAAGCAATCCCGATCCACATTACAGGCGGCCAATATTTTAACACCAATGGTGACCCAGCGGTGCCCGGTGATGATGCTTCAAACCTGCAACCACAAATCGACGGCATGATGTCAATCAACGTGCAACGTTATTTTAATGTCGCATTTAATTTAGTCTTCTCAGCACCATTAAAACAAATCGCCTCAATGAGCAAAGACGATTATTACAATACGCTTGATAATGGTGTGATGCATTTTAATTTATTACAAAACCGCCGCATGCGTAGCAAAGAATTAAACTACATTGACTACCCACTCTACGGCATTGTGATGGAAATTTTCCCTGTGTCGTAAGTGGATATTTAACAGACTCTGGCCTACCCTTGAGAGACGTATATATTAAGGTGGAGTCAGCACAATGAAAACGCGCAAAGATTACCTGGTTGAAAACCTAGATCCCGAGCAAATTCGTCGCCATGGTGCTATCGGAAACCTTAACGAAGGCATTGAAATTACACTACATAATATACCTACTCGCCTTATTGCTTGGCCTGGCAATGGCTACCAAACCGAAAGTATTCACGTGTTAACACTCTCCCCCGGCATGGACAGCGATAAATATAATTACCCGATTTCAGAAGAAGCTTTGATGTGCGTTGAAGGACGCTGCGAAGTATTTTTACATAACAAATGGCTGGAAATCCTACCCGGTGATATCGCCTACTTTCCTGAAAATGTACCGCACGCTATTCGTGCTAGCCAAGACAATGCCGGCGACACCTTTGTTGTTAGCTCCATCACACCGCCGCTTATAAGTTTATATACAGAGGCTGGTTTTTATATTGAAAAACTGGGGCGTTTTGATTATGAAGCAGCCGAGGAAGCAAAAAGAAACAGTAAGCGTGGCAACATCACACCAAAGTGTTATTTGCGATATAACGCTACACACCCCGACTCTCGCGCCTGGAATATGAAGTCGAGTGATATTCGAAAAAAGGGAGCGTTATTTAATATGTTTCGCGGTGCGGAATTTGATGCTAACGGCAGTCCGATGCGATTTGTGTTATGGCCAGGGCATGGCGTGCGCCAATGCGGCTTTCACTTAACCCGTTGTGGTACAGGCGATGAATTCGCAGCGCATGTGCACCCTATCTCAGATGAGTGCGTCATGGTATGGGCCGGTCAAGCGCGCGGGCATTTGGATGGGCATTGGTTAGAAATGAATATACACGATTGCTTAATGGCACCGTGCGGTGTGCAACATGGCGGACCATTAAATGTAAATATGAACACGAAAGATTACCAAGAAAAACCCGGCGACACTTTATGGGGCGGCTTTGCCTCACCTCCGCAAGGCGATTTATACCTACGCAGTGGTTACGTTGACCATCGCCAAATGAAAGATCCAAAATCGGTTCGTTTTAAAGATATCACACCGCTGGGTAAGTAAGCTTAACACCCGTTAGGCGTTATGAATTTCCACGTAGCCTTTAGTATTATTATATTGAATAAAGCGATAAGGCAGCTCCTTTAAATGCATAAAATAGCAAACTGAACTTGAGCTCGTTATAGCAAGATACTGATCAGTGCCTTGATCATCGAATGATGTTGTAATCTTTGTGTTAGTTGACATAATGCCACGCCACAAATCAGCGCAGTTACCACTGGGCCAACCTTCCGCCGACATTGGGATGGTGCTGCCTTGCATCGTAATGCTGCTAGGTTTACCTTTAGCAACCCACTTAGCGTGGGCTAAGTTAATTGCCGATTCAAATGCGGCAAAAACACCGGAATTCGCTGCCTTATTTGCATCACTGGTTAAATCAATAAACTTAGGTACAGCAAAAGCCGACAAAATACCCAGAATAACAATAACGATAATAAGCTCGACGAGCGTAAAGCCTTTTGATTTTACACGATTTATAAACACGACCACCTCTCTATATACACATCTTTTACTCTATATATTGGTATCTTAATGGGGGTATATTAACGTGGTATTAACCGTATCTGATCTTGGCACCATGAAATAACACCAATGCCCAACAATACATTTAATGCTGCCTTAATAATAACAATTTAGAATGTATATATAGCCATTTAATGTATTATAAGTATATATAGACTATTCAAAGAGGTAAGTATGTCCAGAGCAAATCAACAAGAATTATTAAAAACACTAAAGCAACTAACAGCCCAAATTAAAGGTCATTTGTCTAAATTACCTGAAGCACAAAAGGCCACGTTTAAGGCTAAACTAAATGAACAGCGCGATAATATGGCACGAGAAATAAAAGCCCTAAGTCGTATGCGAGATAATTCACTGCGCATTCAAGTTCGTAGCTTAATTGAATTACACGACAAGCTACCAGGTGTAGACACTCCGCTTGCTGCAGAATTCCCTAATTATGCAACCGCATCAAACAACACACTAAAAGCCACAATGGACATTGCTATGGTGCGTGTAAGGACGGTAACAGAACAAAAAAAATCAGGCGTTGCTGAATTGAGAGTTATATCAAGACGTATTGGTTGCATATATGGACAGGTCCATAAAAAGGTATTACAAATCGACAAAGATACAGTCACATCATTAAACCGCCTACTCAAAGAAGTAAAAAAAGCTGTTGCCGAAATTAAATTAACAACAACTGCTAGCCAGCAAAAGGATGCTGATTTTGCCTGGGGTATGATGTTTGAACCCGCGAAAGAAACAGCACCAGCAACAACTACCGCAGCAGCAAGAAGTGCAACATCAGCATCTTCTTCATCAGATGCCGCAGATCCAAAACCAGAACAAGATGGGTTAGATAGTTTTACATTTAATCCTGAGTTTTAAAGCTAAAAGCTTATGAACATACATACGAAGTTATTGAAAGCAGTTACACGGTAGTTTGGAGGCGAA
>JARGNX010000009.1:141431-153757 GCA_029210045.1 Coxiellaceae bacterium | reverse complement strand
TGGCGAGCGTGTCATATAAAGGAACCAGTGAGCCCCGATCAGGGGCGAAGTGGTGGTAGGCACGATTGGGTTCGAACCAACGACCCCCACCATGTCAAGGTGGTGCTCTACCGCTGAGCTACGTGCCTAAAAAAGAGGGCTAAGAGTATACCAAGCCCTCACATTTATCAAGCTTACATTGATGGCGGTGATGCAGCTGGCACACCAGCCGCTTGTTGCTCATCAGCTGCCTGCTTCGCAGCCTTGGCCGCAGCTATTTGCGCCCTAAGAGCTGCCAATTCACCCTCACCTTTTGCTGTCATCGTAAGAACAGCCTTAGCGTCATCTCCACTGGGGGCACGCTCAAACAACCCTGCATCAATACCGCGCTGCTCCGCTGCGCTGACCGATTGACCCCGATACATCAACTCTTTATGATCCTCTTTACACTCACCACGAGCAACAGCAGCATGAGCATCAGGAGTAAACGACTTACATACCGAAGCGCCAAATGGATCAGGCAATCGCTGCCAACGCTGTAATGACCATGGCACCGCGATTGCCGTAAACAGAAATGCACCAACCATAATACCCTGAGCAACTGGGCCGACTCGCGTTTCGCCCTTAGTAAGCCAATCAGAACCAGCACAGATACTCATCATAATAACGCCACCTAAGAGACCCGACTTAACGCCAGTCGTAACTTTTCGAGATTTTGTGGCCGCACCTTCAATCCAAGTGAAATTCTCCTGTGTAATATAAGCACGCTTGCTTGCTGCGCGTAACATTCCAGCCTCAGCATCATCGCCTGCCGCAGGCAAAAATTCAGCTATGCCACCCGGGCGGTCCAGTACCATTTCAGCATTCTCTTCCGCTTCTTTATTTTGATGCCTTGCCCCCCAAGAAAAACCAACACATGAGATCAGCCCTAACAAACTGGCTAAAACCGTAGCATTAATATCTTCAGGATCATCACGCTTCACCGTAATGGCGATATAAGCACTTAACCCAGCCATAGCAAGCGCTAACAAGCCAAACATACGCGCATTATTTTGCATACGCACAAATGCGCTTGCAGACACTGACACATCAGATGATAACGGTTGGCTGTGCTGCCTTACCGGTTTTGCATTATTGCTGTCTGGTAATATTTTTGTGCTTATGTAACCAGACTGCTTACCTAAAACAAGATCTGGCCAATTCAAAATAGCTTCAGCATTGCGACTGGCCGAACTAAACTGATTTTTTGCTCCCCAACAAAAACCCGCTATCGACACCACAGCTAATACACTGGCTAAAATAGTGGTATTTGTATCTTCAGGGTCATCACGCTTAATGGCAAAAGCTGCAATATAACCACCCAACACAGCAACTGTAGCCGTGAGCATAGAAAAAATCTTTGCTTGATTCCATTGATCAACCAAGGTGACACCCTGTTCTTCAAACAATCTTTGAGGGTAATCACGTTTTTCTTGCTCAATACTTTCCTGGTGCTGCCTTCTCCTGCCATTCTCTATCACCTCAGCAACTGCTGGCAAACCTTCAATTCTTGCTAATAGGCCGGGAGTATTAACAAGTGCTCTTTGTCCGGCGCGGCTACGCATAAATGTATTTAACGCCTCTAAGTCGGTTTCTTGTACGGCGATTAATGCTTCAGCACGCGCACGCTCATGAATCAACTCGGCAGCACGAAAAGGCTTTTCTAAACGCTTCATTTCCCTTTGAGCATTACCAAGATCTGAAGTGATTTCCTTAACTAATTTTTTCAATAACGCTTTAGGGTTGGCAGACAGTTTTACATTACTTAATATGCTTGCGTAGTCACCAATATTATCAATTTCATGCAATTTCAGAGCAAACTTTGAGTCTGGATTTGCAGCATCCACCGCTGCAGCATGCTGCTTAAGAAACCTATCATTAAGCTTTTCAAGTAATGCGTTATATTTTGACTGTAAACGCAGACACCGCTGGTGCTCGTCAGATAAGCGCTGGTATTCTGATGCGAGTCGCGGTGATTGTTGCGACTGACCCTCTCTTGCAGCAGCATCTTCTCCTTGCTCAGTAACAAATACAGCGGGTGGTGTAGCTAAATGATCAGCTTGTAATAATGATTGTTGCATAGGATCTGGTGAACGTGACATTTGTTTCTCCCCTCAAAGTCTCCAAAATATTCTATCGACGCTAAATCAGTTGCCTAGCTGTATTTATTCTCTTAAGCTTCCCTTAAGATTTTGTTGAGACCTGTCATTGCGAGGAGCTTGCGACGAAGCAATCCCTTCACTTAGGCTGTAATATGTTAAGATTGCTTCGGCACTACGCGCCTCGCAATGACAACACAAAGGGACAAAAAATGACCACGCCATTATGGCAACCCTCAGAGGGCGACTTACAAAATAGCCAGATGGCGAAATTTATCCAGTACGTTAATAACACCAATAAAACACATATCGGCGATTACCAACAGTTACACCGGTGGTCAATCGAAAACAGCGATTTGTTTTGGGGTTCAGTTGTTGAGTTCTGCGACGTGAAATTTGATAAGCCTCCTCAACGTATCGTAGATAATCCAGATGAAATGCAAAAAGCTGAATGGTTTCCTGGTGCCACATTAAATTTTGCACAACATCTTTTGCGTTTTAATGACGATAAAATTGCCATTCAATTTGCGAATGAGGTCGGTGATCGGCGTTCATTAACATACGCAGAACTAAACCAACAAGTAACCGCTTTAGCTGCACACCTACAGTCTCTAGGCATTGTTGCTGGCGATCGCGTTGCCGGTTTTGTCGCGAATACACCAGAAGCGATTACTGCTATGTTGGCCACCGCATATCTAGGCGCCGTTTGGAGCTCATGCTCGCCAGACTTCGGGTTAAACGGCGTCATCGATCGCTTTGGTCAAATCGAGCCCAAAGTTTTATTTGCCGTTGACGGTCATTACTATGGACGTAAAAAATTTAATGACCTGGATAAAGTAAAAAAAATCCGTCAACAATTACCCGCACTAAAGGAATTAATCATTATTCCTTATGTTAGTGACAAACCTGTTATTACGGGCATAACCAACTGCCAATTGTTTTCAGATTGTTTAATACCACCCGCTAAAACACCTGATTTTATACCTGTTCATTTTAATGACCCACTCTATATTTTGTATTCATCTGGCACCACGGGCAAGCCAAAATGCATGGTGCACTCTGCCGGCGGCACTTTATTGCAGCATTTAAAAGAATTGCAATTGCATACTGATATTACGCGTGATGACACGTTCTTTTTCTTTACCACATGTGGGTGGATGATGTGGAACTGGTTAGTCAGCGGCTTGGCACTGGGCTGCACACTGATATTATTTGATGGCTCACCTTTTCACCCTACCAAGCTCGCATTATTAGACTTAATTGATGAATTCGACATCAGTGTGTTTGGCATTGGTGCGAAATACATTGAAGCGATTGCGCGTCGTCACTTATCCCCTAAAGATAGCCATCACCTAAGTTCATTACGCACTATTCTTAGCACTGGCTCACCACTACTGCCGGAAAGCTTTGATTATATCTACGAGCACTTCCCCGCATCAGTACAACTATCATCCATCAGCGGTGGCAGCGATATCGTTTCGTGTTTTGCTTTAGGGTGCCCCATATTACCGGTGTATCGTGGCGAACTGCAATGTCGTGGCTTAGGTTTAGCTGTTGATGTTTATAACGAACAAGGTGAACCAGTTAAACAACAAAAAGGTGAGTTGGTATGCACCAAGTCGTTTCCTGCTATGCCAATATATTTTTGGAACGACCCCAATGGAGAACGTTACCATAAAGCCTATTTTGATCGCTTCAATAACATTTGGGCTCACGGGGATTACGCTGAAATCACTGAGCACGATGGTGTGATTATCTATGGCCGCTCCGATGCCACATTAAACCCCAGCGGTGTGCGTGTGGGTACCGCCGAAATTTACAATCAAGTTGATCAATTCGATGACATACTCGATTGCATTGCTGTTGGTCAAGCGTGGCGAGGCTCGGAACGAATTATTTTATTTGTGATCATGCGTGAAGACCATGAGTTAACAAAAGACTTGATCAAGCAAATCAAAGAAGCGATACGTAAGAATGCGTCACCACACCACGTGCCAGCAAAAATTATTGCAGTCGCTGATATCCCACGAACCATTAGTGGTAAAGCAGTTGAACTTGCCGTAAAAAAAGTCATACATGGCGAGCCCGTCACCAACACTGACTCGCTTGCCAACCCAGAAGCACTGGACTGCTATGTTAATCTCACGGAATTGGAACGCTAATGGCCACAATTAAACGATACAGCTTGATTCTATTATCTATCATTTTTATTTTATGGCTTGTCAGTTTAATCCCGCACACTAATGAACCACCAAAAGATATGACAAATGCTTGCCATATCTTTCAGCAATACCCCCGCTGGTATGCTGACCTTCAAAAAACACAAAAGAAATGGGACGTGCCCATTAATGTTGAACTTGCGATTATTCGTGAAGAGTCACACTTTAAAGCCTTAGCGCTAACACCGCACCGAAAGTTGCTCGGCATTCCTTTACCATGGACGCACATCACATCAGCAAGCGGCTACACCCAGGCAATTGATTCCACTTGGGACTTATATGCCAAAAACACCCGTCAATATTTTGTAGATCGCAGCTCATTTGCAAGCGCTACGGACTTTATTGGCTGGTTTGCCCATATGGCACGAGACAAAGCCGGGATTCCCAGTAATGATGCTTATGATTTGTATCTGGCATATCATGAAGGCGTACGCGGCTATATTGAACATAATTACGACCGTAAATTATGGTTAAAAAACATTGCCTGGCAAGTGCAACATAATAGTGCTGTCTATAAAAACCAATTGCAGCATTGCAACAGAACGTTGCCGCAATTGTCTTGGTATGATTACTGGTAAAATCCTTTCATTTCAGCCTATGCCCTGTATAATTATCAACCCTTCAATCCATGCGAATTTATACCGGGAGACAACAATGCCTTTAAAGCCAGATGGTACAGCTAGCGCGCACAGCCTACTTACTCACTTGACACAAAGTATCGTACTACCAAGTAAAACAGACAGCAGCATCTTTTCAAGTACTTTCAAAATGAGCTTACTGTTAGCTGTATTTGTCATTGCTATTGTTGCGGCTTGCGTCACTTTTCACCATTGCGCTCAAACTAATAGACCAGCAGATGAGGTACATGATGATGTCGAAGACCATTATGAACCGCACCGCCCCTAATTAGGCAACGCATGTTTTAACGCCGCCAAATATAAAAAATAACTGGATCCCGGATCTAGTCCGGGATGACAAGCTTAAGCGGCGAGCGCCTCATCTCGTAATTCACGGCGCAATACCTTTCCGACGTTGGATTTAGGCAAATCAAACCGAAACTCGATCTGTTTAGGCACCTTATAAGCCGTCAATCGCTCACGGCAATAAGCCACTACTTCATCTTCGCTTACTTGCTTTTTATCTTTAACGATAAAGGCCTTGACTGCCTCACCGGTGCGCTCACTGGGCACACCAATAACAGCGACTTCTTTGATACCTGGCATAGTTGAAATCACTTCTTCGATTTCATTTGGATAGACATTAAAGCCGGACACTACAATCATATCTTTTTGGCGATCTACCAAATAGACAAAGCCTTCTTCATCTAGTCGTGCGATATCACCTGTATGTAACCACCCGTCTTTATCAATCACTTTATCGGTCGCTTCTTGACGCTGCCAATAACCTGCCATCACTTGCGGCCCTTTGACGCACAATTCACCTTTTTCACCTACCGGCAAGCTATTGCCATCAGCATCGACTACACAGACATCTGTCGATGGAATCGGCAAACCAACACTGCCATTAAACTTCTCAATATTCACTGGATTAATAGTCACTACTGGGCTGGCCTCGGTTAAACCAAAACCTTCGACAATTGGCAGTCCTGTTAACTCATGCCATTGTGTCGCTACACTGCTTTGCAATGCCATACCACCTGAAACCGTTAATTTTAAATGCGAGAAATCAACTGAGCTAATTTTTTTATGCTTGGCTAGGTGATTAAATAGAGTGTTCAGTCCAACAAAGAAATTAAATTTTGATTTGCGCAGAATGCGAACAAAAGAACCCATATCACGCGGGTTAGTAACCAAAATACATTCAGAACCATAAGAAAAAAAACAAAAACAGCATACGGTTAAAGAGAAGATATGGTATAGCGGCAACGCGCCAATCACTCGACCTGTCCCCTTCACAACACCTACAGGTTCCACCCAAGAGACAATTTGCATGACATTTGCAATCATATTGCTATGTAATAATACCGCCCCTTTTGATACACCTGTTGTACCACCTGTGTATTGCAAAAAGGCCACATCATCGGCCTTCACATCAATATGTTCAAATTGAGTTTGACTACCCAGGTGCAACATCTCGTCAAATGTAATGGCTTGTGTAATCGTCCAACTCGGTACCATGCGTTTGATATGCTTTACTACAAAATTCACCAGCGGACCTTTAAAACCGCCTAACATATCACCGAGCTCTGTAACAATGACATGCTTCATTTCAGTTTTTGGCAAGGCATCTTGCAAAACATTAGCAAAGTTAGCCAACACTATAATAGCTTCCGCACCTGAGTCATTTAATTGATGCACGAGTTCACGCGAGGTATATAACGGATTAACATTTACTACCGTCATGCCTGCGCGCAAAACACCGACCAACATTACAGGGAACTGCAACACGTTCGGCAACATAATAGCGACACGAGAACCACGCTTTAGTTTTAAAGTGTGCTGTAAATAGGAGGCAACATGTTGACTGAGGCGATCTAATTCAGCATAGGTATAACTATGCCCCATATTACTAACCGCCGTACAATCTGAGAACTGAGCAAAGCTATGTTCAAGCATTTCAACCAAAGTTGAATACTGGTCTTTATATTCCGCTAGCGTGTGCGGCACTCCAGGCGGATAATGCCTAAACCATGTTTTGTCCACAATATTCCCCTTAACCGTCTACGACTTTCGGTTGCTTATCATCGTTAGACGCCGTTTTCACTTTGGATGGTTTACCCTGTGGATTAGCAAGCTCACTCGGATCAAAATCATCAACTGCATTCACATGTGTACGCAGTTCATTCACAGCCAATAAGCGCTCAGCTTCAAACTTAGTTAGCACTGCTTCATCCAATGCAGATTCCACCAATGCTTCATATGTGTAACCTTTAATCTTACCTTTCTTATGTGCTTTAGCCAGCTTGCTTTCCAAGCTTTCCACTTCAAGAAAATCTTTAAAGTGATGACACATTTGCCCTACCAAATTGTTATCGCTCGGCGTTAAATAAGCGCCCTTCCCTAAACGATCACGCAATACTGATGGCTGCGTTAGTAACTTAGCTAAGCGATGGCCGGTTTTATCATTTGGCTTACTGTCTAATTGTCCATATGGGAATACCCAGCAACGCAGATACCATGCCAGAAAGCGATTCGGCATATTTCGCAGAATACCATTCAACGCTTCTTGAAGATCAGCAATAATTGTTTCCATCGCCCATTGCAATGCAGGCAACTCGTCTTTGTTACTGCCACCATCTTCATAATATTTAATAACGGCTGAACCCATATACAAGTTACTTAGACAATCACCTAAACGTGCCGATAATTTTTCTTTACGTTTTAAGTCACCACCCAAGGTCATCATGCATATATCTGCCACATGAGAAAACGCTGCTGAATAGCGCGTTAACATACGAGTATAACGGCGGGTATAACCAGAACCGCGCACAAAAATACCATCAGTAATTGATAGCATTATGCAACGCGTCCAGTTACTTAGCATATAACCTAAGTGACCCATCAGCGCTTTATCAAAACGTTTTAAGCCTTGCGCTTTATCTTCATCACGCGCCGATTGCATTAACTCCAGCATATAAGGATGGCAACGCACAGCCCCTTGCCCAAAGATAATCATCGAACGTGTCAATATATTGGCACCTTCTACTGTGATACTCACTGGCGACTCTTGATAACCGCGACCAATATAATTATTTGGTCCTAAACAGATTGCCTTACCACCATGCACATCCATCGTATCAATCACAACCTTACGAGCCATCTCAGTGACATGGTATTTACCAATCGCGGAGGCGACGGCAGGTTTCTCACCCACATCTAAATATGACAAGGTTAAACAACGTACGGAATCCATCATATAAGCATGACCTGCAATCCGGGTCAGTACTTCTTCAACACCTTCAAAATTTGCTATTGCAGTATTAAATTGGCGACGTGCATGCGAATAAACACCGCTCGCTAAAGCGCCCATGCGAGCCCCGCCCATCACCATGGAAGGCAATGAGATACCACGACCTGCTGCTAAGCACTCCATTAACATACGCCAACCGTGGCCAACCATGTCTTTACCGCCGATCACTGCATCTAAAGATACAAACACATCGTGGCCTTGCGTTGGACCATTTGGAAAAGCGGAGTTTAATGGACAGTGACGACGACCAGTCACCACACCAGGTGTATTCACCGGTATCAATGCACATGTAATACCGAGCTCTTCTGTATCACCTATTAAGTGATCAGGGTCATAGCATTTAAACGCGACACCCACAATTGTTGCCACTGGCGACAAGGTAATATAACGCTTGTTCCAATTCATCAAAATACCAAGCTGCTCTTTACCGTCTATCGTACGCTTACAGATCACACCACTGTCTGTCATTGCAGCGGCATCCGAGCCAGCTGTTGGACTTGTTAATGCAAAACAAGGAATGTCTTTGCCTTTTGCCAAACGTGGCAAGTAATGATTTTTTTGCTCATCCGTACCGTAGTGCATAATTAACTCACCAGGTCCTAATGAGTTTGGCACAGAAACGATTGTCGCTGCTGAAACACTAATCCCAGCTAGTTTGCTAATGACTGCAGAATGGCCATGCGCGGTAAACTCTAAGCCACCAAATTCCTTCGGAATAATCATACCGAAGAAACCATTGTCTTTAATAAATTGCCAAACATTCTCAGGCAGGTTATTTAGTTCATGGGTAATTTGCCAATCATTCAACATTGAACACAGCTTCTCAACTGGTCCATCGATAAAATCTTGCTCTTCTTTGCTTAATTGCGGTGCAGGAATCTTTCTTAATTTTTTCCAATCAGGTTTACCGGAAAAGCACTCACCTTCCCAACCAACAGTTCCGGCAGTCAATGCTTCAGCTTCCGTTACTGACATTGGCGGCATGACTTTTCGAAAAACTTTTAACCCTTGCCCCGTTAGCCACAACTTACGCAAAGGCGTTACGTTAAGTGCAATGGCTATCACAGCAAAAATCACCCAACTCGTAATACCACCACCGACAGAACCTAATAGTGATTGCACCAACAACAAGACGCCGAAAGCGATTGTCCAAATAATGAGCCTTGCTCGTTGAAAAGCTAAAATCATCCACAACGCAACGTACAGGATAACCCACATTAGTGTTTCCATCTTAGAACCTCCTTTGCACACAGGGCGTGCAGTATACCTAAACAACCAAAAAAGATGAAGGGGTCAATTCTTGAATTATAAGGCCTCCTCAGGAGACTTTATAATTCAAGACTTGACCTCCATCATTTAAATAACGCGTTTTTGTAAAATTTCTTTTTGTACCGTACGGTATGATTTCACCCAAGGGTGCATACGCTGTACATTTTTTGGAAGTGTATGCATGGCCTGTTTAGCCTGCTTAACACTTGGGTAGTCTCCGTAAATCAGCACATACCAATTTTTATTTTGGAAATAGGTATGGTAGTAACTGGCTTGCTGGCCTAAATGGTGATTAGCCAGGAATTTTTTAAGTACATCTAAATGATGCGCCGCCATGATCTGCAGTGTGTAATGCTTCTGCTCTTTATCCGCCGTAGTACCGGCTGTATGACTTGCGATAACACCACTGATAGGTGCACTAGACCCGGCCCAATTACTCGAAGCATTCGCATTAGCCACTGGCTCATTCACAGCTAGCTGTTTCACAACCGGCTTCACCACCGGGGTTGCTGCATGTATGTTCGCGGCAGGTACAGGTGCTTTAGCTAAATGAACAGCCGGTGTTTTAGGCTTAGCCTTGGTGAACTTTTGAACATAAGGGTGTTTAGTACGACCTTGATGTGGGTCAGTATTCGGAATGGTTCCTTTGGTTGATTTCGCCGCCATCTTGGTTTGACCTTGATGCGAGAACTGCTTTTTGCGAATAATGTTCATCGCTTTAACCGCTAACGGCTGATTTTGACCAGCTGCGCGACTAATCCAAACAATCGCTGTATCAGTATCTCTCACGGTGCCGACACCATAATAATACATATAGCCTAAGGCATACATGGCATCAGGATCATTGCTCTCGGCCGCTTGTTCCACACGATCTAGCGAGCAGCCATAGCGCTGTAAGAACTCATTTGATTTACATGCCTTGGTGTTTTGAAAATTACCGGCAGCAGTATCATAAGAATCGGTCTTCGGGTGCTTAGCACAACCGGTTAAAAAAACAACAGAAGTTAAGCAAATGAGTGCTAATCGAGAAGCAACACGGCGGTAAGTCATAGTGAAGAATCCTTGTAACGGCGTTAAATAATACCGTCAACATTATAAACGGATCGATTCAATGACACAATCGATACGAGATATCACTCATGCCCTATAGTTACAAATAATATACAGACGTATAGGGAATCAATAATGAAAAAGGTGATTTATACTCTGGTATTTTTACTGATAAGCAACATGGCATTAGCCCAATCAACCTCTATTTGTAGTGAAATACTCAAATGGCAAGCTACGCAAGGAATTCCATTTGCTGTCAATCGAACCGCCGAATATATTGTTACGATTAATGGTTTATCGCCCAAAAATTATTTTCAAAAAATAATCACTTTAAATGCTTCGCGCGATGGCATGATGGAACAAACCAGTCAGTGCTTACTGTTGGACCATCTTTTCCGTACAAAATCCCCCCTGTCTATGGAGGTCTCTTACAGATACAAATTGCCCAACAGTAGTTCATATATCAAATTGCCAGTGCTGATGATTCACAATAATTTTGGCAATTGATGCTGTAACGCCGAACCCGTTCAATCAATTAAGTTGGCCCAGCTGCTGCTCCTGCTGATGGACCAGGATAATCAACACCGCCGGCAGCACCATCTGCGAGTGGAGGGGCACTAGGTGCAGGCATTAACCTATGACGTGAGCTTTCTTGAGCACGACGCTCTGTTTCTTCTTTGAAGTGATATTCTTCACTGTATCTACCGAATTCAGTTTCGATACTAGTGCCAGCTTCACCTCTATATGAATACTTATCTTTAGCAAACACGCGATACAAATAAGTGAATGTTTCATAGCTGCTGCAAATAGCTGCCTTATGATCTTTGAGCCATTGTACAACCTCATCTGCCGGTTTTCTGGCTGTGAGCATTGCACTAAATTCAACGTTCAAATCATTCACTTTAACGAACGCGACTTCAGCAGTTTTTCGAGCACCCACTTTGGCATCGATAGCATTATCGAATGCATTGTCCGGCATGTCTCGTAACCGTGCTGCTTGTATTCTAGCGTTTTGTTCAAGCAATACTTTTCGACTTTGGATGGCTTGAATCTCAGCTGCATCAAAACCTGATACACCTACCTCGATAGTGTTAAGGAGGTCCATTTTATGATGGGGCATATCATTAAGCCCTTGCATAAAACCAAAAGCCGCCTGATTATTTTTCATCAAAGCACGAGCAAATGCCGCACGCACGATATCATCAAAACCATTTTGTAAAGCGTGAACAAAATAGTTGTGGCATTGTATTTTATTCATGTCCTCAACAAAAGGATCAACACTTTCATCGTTAAATGCATCTACCCATGCCAATAAACCATCACGCAAATACTTTTTGGTTTTACCCTCAAGGGATGACGTGTAGTGCTCTGTGGCGTCAATACGACTGATAAAATATTGGCTACCAACAATAGGAAACTGGTCATCATCAAAGGGTCGGGTGGTTACTGGTGAGCGCGGCGGCACATCACGGTACTGCATACAGAGGATGCGGCCATAGCGTTCGTCTGTCCGAGTAATCATTGGATCGGTTTCAATAGCTGTTTGGTATGCAGCGATTGCTTTTTGTTCTGTGGTTTCACATTTTTCTTCTTCTTCAGATTCTTCATCGTACATAAATTTACTCCACTAATATAATATTGATGGCAAATTCTACCAATAACTTATTAGAATTACAATATATGCAAATATTATTACTACTTAGTACGTTAACGTCATTAAGCTTGGTTGATATTACTGAGA
>JARGNX010000009.1:139186-141331 GCA_029210045.1 Coxiellaceae bacterium | reverse complement strand
TGTGTTTGATTCTTGCCGCAGAATTTTAAAAGGCAGATAGGCAAAAAGGCGTAAACTTGGTTGATATTACTGAGATGTGTTTGATTCTTGCCGCAGAATTTTAAAAGGCAGATAGGCAAAAAGGCGTAAAAAAGCGTCCAAGATTGCCGTGAAATACATAAGCAGTTTTGAGTGGCATTAAGCATCCAAGATTGCCCACAGATGCTATCAATTGTAACGCTTAGCTGTGCGGCAAGGTTGGACGCTTGATGTTACGAAAAAATGCGACGTGTATAGTGAAATACATAAGCAGTTTTGAGTGGCATTAAGCATCCAAGATTGCCCACAGATGCTATCAATTGTAACGCTTAGCTGTGCGGCAAGGTTGGACGCTTGATGTTACGAAAAAATGCGACGTGTATAGTGAAATACATAAGCAGTTTTGAGTGGCATTAAGCGTCCAAGATTGCCCACAGATAAGCGTTACAAAAAAAGCCCACTGGGGAGTGGGCTTCTTTGAGTTTTATTGTCGTCGCCTTTACAACTACAAGAGTCAGGGGGTAGAAGTCAAGAACACTTTTAATGTAGCATAGCTGCGGTTGGCTTCAAGGCTCTCGATTGAGCATATTGTGACACGGCATGAGAAGAGCCTGAAAGTAGTGACACCATCAGCAGCTTATTAACTTTTATTGAGACATAGCCTACAAGCTATTGGGTAATATCTTAAAGCTGGGCGAGCAGAACTGGATGGCAATAACTAAGATTACATTGAGTATTATCATGACTTAATGCTAGCATACCCCACTTTTTATCAACGAATATGAACAAAGAAGAAGCAAATGTCGAAACGATTTAAACGACTGAAAAATACAGGCCCCCACCCGGCGACTGTCACTAGGCTCAGCCACGAAGGGCGCGGTATTGCCGTCATTGATGACAAAACCACTTTTATCTTTGGCACGCTGCCCGGTGAAGAAGTGACATTTAACTATAAAATGTGTCGCAACCGTTTTGATGAGGGCGACGTTGAAGAGGTGCTAACCCGATCACCGTTGCGTGTAGAAGCTAAATGCCCACACTATGGCATGTGCGGCGGCTGTAAATTGCAGCATATGTCACACGATGAACAACTCAAACTTAAGCAGCAGACAGTTGCTGAGCTCATTACACATCAAGGCAATACTGAAGTAGAAAACTGGATGCCTGTGATGCAAGGACCGCAATGGGGTTATCGTCGAAAAGCCAGGTTGAGCGTTAAGAATGTAGATCGTAAAGGCGATGTATTGGTGGGCTTTCGTGAGCGACGCTCTAGTTATGTTGTTGACATGCACCGATGTGAAGTATTGATCCCTGAAGTCGGTGAACGCATTGATGACTTACGCCGTTTGATTTCATCGTTAAGCATTAAAAGAGAAATCGCACAGATAGAAGTCAGCAGTGGTGATGAGGAGATCGCACTGATCTTCCGGCATTTAATTGACATGCCTGATGATGACTTAGAAAAACTAGTCACGTTTTGTAAAGAAAACAATTTCCGTTTGTACTTGCAACCGAAGGGTAATGATAGTGTGCATTTAGTGCACCCAGAAGATACCGATCCCTTATTGCATTATCAATTGCCTGATTACGACTTACAGTTTGCATTTCATCCCAGCGGCTTTATTCAAGTCAATCAGGATATCAATCAGCAGATGGTAAAACGTGCGATTGATTTACTCGACATTCAAGCAGATGAAACCGTACTGGATTTGTTTTGTGGTATCGGTAACTTTAGTTTAGCGGCAGCACGCACTGCCAAACAAGTGACAGGCGTTGAAGGCGATCAACCAGCGGTTGAGCTTGCTAAATTAAATGCCAAGAACAACCAGATTAGTAACTGTGATTTTCATGTAAGCAATTTATTTGAGGTCGATGAGCAAGCAAGTTGGGTTAAACAATCATACGATAAAATCATTCTTGACCCACCACGCAGTGGCGCCAAGGAAATCGTGCCCTTTATTGCAAAGTGGAAGCCGAAAAAAATTGTTTATATTTCTTGCGGACCAACCACGTTCGCTCGTGACACAGGCTTATTAAAAGAGCTAGGCTACCAACTCACACAGGTCGGTATTATGGACATGTTCCCCCACACCGAACATGTTGAAGTCATGGGAGTGTTTACACCAC
>JARGNX010000009.1:124410-139086 GCA_029210045.1 Coxiellaceae bacterium | reverse complement strand
TTGCTCAGCATCGCATGGACATGTTCCCCCACACCGAACATGTTGAAGTCATGGGAGTGTTTACACCACTATAACTTTTTGCTCAGCATCGCATGGACATGTTCCCCCACACCGAACATGTTGAAGTCATGGGCGTATTAGAGCCCAGCTAAGCGCAAATAACATATTTATTTCAAGCTATTGTACAGTGAGCATAATATGCTAATCTGTATAACTGAATTGATAAGTAAGCGAATAATATGTCTACGACTCAGCAATGGCTTGATGAAATTCAAAGCAAATACAATCAGTTAGACACTGCCCCATTAGCAGCCCTTTGCACGCGACTCGAAGAACATCAAGCATTGATCCCCATCAGCCTCGACATGGCAAATTTATTACTAGAAATGAATGCTGATCAACCATTGATCGAAGCGGCGTTACTCTATTATATAGCGTCGGATTATAGTAATAATCAGTTGAGTAAAATCACCAGCCGCGAAGTGAATAAACTGATCGTTGGCGCACACAACCTTGAACAGGTTGAGGTGTTATGTGAAAAAGCCAAGCCATCGCGCCAAGGGCATGGTGACAATTTACGTAAAATGTTATTAGCCATCGTTGATGATATGCGTGTGGTGATATTAAAACTGGCTGAGCAGTTAATGCGAATGAAGTCCTTACGCGAAGCATCCCCCATCGAACAACAATCAGCTGCGCATATTGTGAATGAAATCTATGCACCACTGGCCAATCGTTTGGGTATCGGCCAGCTCAAATGGCAACTGGAAGACTGGGCTTTTCGTTATGGCAATCCAGACGAATACCAAAAGCTCAAAAAAGCGCTGAATATGCGTCGTCAAGATCGTGAGACTTATGTTGCCGATACGATTGAAGAAATCAGCCAAATGACTAAAGCAGAAGGCGTTGAGCAATTTGATATTAGTGGTCGGGCTAAACACATCTACAGCATTTATAAAAAGATCAACCGCAAGCATGTCGACTTTGAAGAAATTTATGATGCGATTGCGATCAGGGTATTAGTGAACACGCTCGAAGAGTGCTACAAAGTGCTGGGAGCCGTTCATGGTCGCTGGGAGCATATACCTCAAGAATTTGACGACTATGTATCGAACCCAAAACCTAATGGCTATCGTTCAATACACACCGCTGTTATTGGTCCGCAAAACAAAAATGTAGAAATTCAAATTCGCACTTATAAAATGCATGATGAAGCCGAACTGGGTGTAGCGGCCCACTGGGCATATAAAGAGGAAAGCAGCGGCGCCTCTAGTTACGATGAAAAAATTAACTGGCTACGCCAAGTGATGGACTGGCAACGCGAGATTTCTGAGGAACAAGCACCCGAAGGTGAGCAACCTTCTTATGAAAACTTATTTGCAGATCGCGTATATGTATTCACACCTCAAGGTGACATTATCGACTTACCTGAAGGCGCCACCCCACTCGACTTCGCTTATTACGTACACAGTGATATTGGGCATCGCTGCCGTGGCGCCAAAGTTAATGGCACCATGGTGCCACTCACTTATAAATTAAAAACCGGCGATAAGGTCAGCGTGCAAACCGGAAAAGAAAGCAAACCAAGTCGCGACTGGTTAAACCCTGACAACGGTTACCTGCAATCACCCAAAGCAAGAGCAAAAGTAGCACATTGGTTCCGACGTCAAAACCACGAAGACAATATTGAAAAAGGCCAAGCCATTTGGGAAAAGCTTTACCGCTCTAAACACTTACCCAAAAACGCGCTACAAGCCATTTATCAGCACTTTAATTTCAAAAGCGTTGAAGGCTTATTAGCGGCGCTAGGATCTGGTGATATTAGCAGTGCAGCACTAACCCAACAAATACAAACCCGATCTGAAGACAGGTCACCCGAAGAGACAATTGAGGAGCTAACACCGAGTCGCCCAAAGAAATCCGGCAAAAGCTTAAAGTCGCCGATCAACATAGCGGGTGTCGATAACCTATTGTCACAACTAGCTAGCTGTTGCAAACCGATACCTGGCGACCCCATCATTGGCTATATCACCCAAGGTCGCGGCGTCACCATACATCGATCTGACTGCCACCATATGATAAGCGCACAAAAAAATAGTCCGCAACGTATTGTTGTCGTTGACTGGGGCGATGAAGCGCCTGGTAATTTTTCAGTTGACCTGGTTATTCAAGTGCATGAAAGACTTGGTTTAGTACGTGATGTTACCCAGTTAATTGCCGGTGAAAAAATTGGCTTAGCGGGCCTACACACCCAAGCAGGTCGTAAAGGCGCACCTAGCAAAATTAGCCTCACAGTTGAGATCGATAGCTTAGAACCACTGAATAAATTGATGCGTCAAATACGCGAACTGCCCGACGTAATTAACATTGAACGAAAACAATAATACATTAATCGTTACCGCCATCATACGAAATAGTAAGCTGCTCATAAGCAATTTCAATACTTTCCAGTGTCACCTGCTCACCTTTTTTCTTGAGATTGGTGCCAGTGATTCTTACTGGCCAAGCATTATGCAGGGTAAACGTAACACCTCGAGGACCATGTAAGACCATCGTTGTTCTAGCAATGGTATTCATTTCGACTTCGTTATAAAAATTCCAAAATTGATCATTATTCATTACCACGCCTTGGCGTAGGGTGATATTCCCCACTCGACCGATACCTGGCATTTTTATTGGATAAAACGTGGAACTATTCGAATGGCGCTCAATAATCGAGGAAGTTTGAGATTGAAGCCCATCGGCTTCACTGAAACTGATCGCCGGCAAAGCACCGCTATCGATTAATACAAATGAGGCATGGGCGCTTGCCACCAAACCAAAACTAAGTAAAAAAGTCACTAAGCCTTTCATTAACATGATAATTCACCATTCATATTATTGATCAGATAGTTATATTATAGACTGTCATTACCGCGCAATACCATCAATCAGACAAGGATAAAAAATACAGAAAATCTGTGTCTTCAGGTTGTTTTTTCTTTAACACCCAATCAATCATCAACTGATCATTGGTGGTGAGAAATTCATCGAAAGCTTCACGTTGAGCTTCAGAGAATTGCGGGTAATCAGTATCGAGTACTTTATTAAGAAAGATATCGAGCTCTAAAATGCCACGGCGACACTTCCAGCGTAGGCGTTTTTGATTATGTTGTATATCGTTCATATTGTTTTCCTAAATCTTATTGTCATCCCGCACTGGTCTTTGTCATCCCGCACTGGCCTTTGTCATCCCGCACTTGATGCGGGATCCAGTTTATCATATCTGGATCCCGGATAATTGCTACGCAATTTCCGGGATGACAACACAAGACTTACCATGTACAGCTTAAGTCTGTTATTCATATTATTTTCCTGGATCCCGGGATGACAACACAAGCCTTACGATGCACCAGGCATGTTATCAAGGTGGATAGGGTGTCCATTTTACGGAAGTAAAGCGCAGCGAAGCGAGCCATGAAGTAAAATGGATACGCTGTTCGCCTTGATAACGCAGTACAACGCAATCTGTCACTCATATTATTTTCCTGGATCCCGGGTCGTAGCCCGGGATGACAAAACTGTAGACCCCGGGATGACAAAACTGTAACCCGGGGATGACAAACTATTCGGAATAACTTTCCTTAAGCGTCATCGCCATAACACATGCAATAACCAAGAATACAGGCACCAAGATTAAAGCGTGCTCATAGTTCATGGTTTGATACATATGCACACCTTTCGTAACAGTACCTGACCAACCCCAATCTAAAAATTTACCAACAATCGGCTGTATTATCATGCCGCCCAGCATTACCAATAAATTGATAAAGCCAACAGCTGTCGCAACCAACCCAACTCGAACAGATTCACGAGCAATTACAAACACTAAAATTTCAGCGCTAGAGAATACACCAAAGAAAAATAATAAAGTAGATAAAATGAATGTATTTTGCGGTTGCGCAAAAATCACGATGCTAATTAAAATAGCTGACAGCAGCGTGCCAACAATCATTGGCTTTTTACGTGATTTCATTTTATTAGAAACCCAACCAGTTAATGGGCTACCGACCAACCAACCGAAGAAAATCATTGAATTTAATTTTGCCGCTAATAAGTGCGCGCCTGGGTGCATGCTTTGAATAAAGGGGATACCCCACATTTCAGCAATCACTGTTAGTGACATATACAATACACAACCAACTAAACCAGCCACCCACAATTGACGGCTTTTAAACATACTTAAAAAGCCCACCATTATCATGCGCATACTCATTGGCGGATGCGCTACCGCGCGATCTTTACTGGCATCGTGCTTTTTATCATGCACAAACAACCAAAATAAAACCATTAGTACTACACCAGCAATCACACTGACCATCATCATATGGTGCCAGCCATATTGCTGTACCATCTTGCTTAGCTCAACATCACCAAACATTCCACCCAGCATACCTAATGAAGTAGTAAGACCTGCGAAAATAGCAAAATATTTTTTATGTAACCAAACTGCACCCAGCTTTAACACACCAACAAAAGCAAAAGCACTACCGACACCAATCATAATTCGGCCAACACCAGCCACATACACATTACTGGTTTCACCAAAAATCAATGCGCCTGCCGTACAGAACGCAATTGCAGCAATAAGCACACGGCGCGGACCAAAATAATCGGTTAACACACCAACCACTGCCTGCAAAGGTGTATAAGCATAGTAATACATCGCAACTAACAAGCCTAAACTGCCTGCGGTTACTTGGAATTCTCGCATCAATGGATTAATCATTACACTGGGCTCAATACGCAATAAATATTCGTAACAATAAAACATTGCTGCTAACGTACAAATAATCCAACCGAGACCGACTAAGCGCCGCGTCATCCAACTTTTTATAATTGCTTGCATTCTCTATGCCTCCATATATATGCGTCTAACTCTACCACTGACGTTGGTTAACATTTCATAAGTGAAATCACCAATCTCAGTAGCTACCGTTTCTATGCTCTCTCCTCCATTGCCCCACAATATAACTTCATCACCTGGCTGGATATCATCCAAGCCCCGGCAATCAATCGTTGATAAATCCATCGACACACGACCAACAATCGCAGCTTGCCCCTTCGCATGTGTCACTTTTAATCCTGCCGCCGTACGCGGTAATCCATCGCCATAGCCATAAGCTAAAACAGCCACCTTCATATCTTCAGGACAACACCAAGCGTGGCTATAACCTACAGGCTGACCTTTTTTCATTTGCTTTACTGCTAATACTTGCGCATATACCGTCATCACCGGACGCAAATCATATTTTTCACCCTGCTCTGCCATGTTCGGCGCAACGCCATAAAGCATAATACCTGGTCGCACCCAGTCCGTACTCTCTATCGCTGGCGGCCAATGCAAAACACCACCTGAATTGGCAATACTTTTAGGTCCTGCAATGTCCTTAGTTAATTGGCGATAAGCTTCAATTTGTTGCAAAGTAATAGGATCATTCACATCATCTGCAGATGATAAATGCGTAATCACACCAATATTGTTATGCACACCCGCGATCGCACGTAAACGCTGATACTCGCTTTGAAAAACTTCGGGAGTAAAACCTAAACGTCCCATGCCGGAATCGATCTTCATCCAAATTTTTATTGGTTGGGATAAGTCAGCTTGCTCAAGCGCATCAATTTGCCAAGGGGAATGAATAATTGCCGTAAAGTCATGTGCGGTAATAGCTGTTATTTCTTCAGCATGATGAAAGCCTGATACTAAAAATATTTCTTGTGATATACCGACTTCTCTCAATATCAATGCTTCATGTAAGCAAGCAACACCGAAACCGTCAGCATCAGATAAGGCACGTGCGCACGATACCAAACCATGCCCATAGGCACGACTCTTAACCATCGCCATAATTTTTTGATTGGGGCAGTGACGCTTAACAACGCCTAAATTATGGCGCAAAGCATCTAAGTCGATTGTTGCCGAAGCTGTGCTTTGTGTTAAATGATCAGCCGCCAAATGGCCCTGATGATACTGCATCTTCTGCAACGAGATTGTCGAATCTCGTGTATTTGCCATGAAACTTTAACCTCACTTTACCTATAGGACCATTACGCTGTTTTCCAATAATCACTTCTGCTATACCTTTATCAGGCGAATCTTCGTTATACACTTCATCACGATAAATAAATGCAATCAAATCTGCATCTTGCTCGATCGCCCCTGACTCACGTAAATCAGACATGACGGGACGCCTATCATGTCGTTGCTCTAGACTACGATTCAACTGGGATAGCGCCAATACAGGACACCCCATTTCTTTCGCTAAACCTTTTAATGACCGAGAAATTTCAGAAATTTCATTCGTACGGTTTTCACTTTTACCTGCCGTCTGCATCAATTGCAGGTAATCAATCATAATTAAACTTAAACCATCGTATTGACGCGCTAAGCGTCGCGCACGTGAACGCATTTCTGTTGGGTTTAATGCCGGTGTATCATCAATATACATTTTTGCTTGCGACAACATGCCTACCGCTGATGTAATCCGCGGCCAATCGTCATCGGTTAAATTACCGGAACGTAATCGATGCTGATCAATTCGACCTAGCGATGACATCATACGCATGGTGAGCGAATCACCCGGCATTTCCATACTAAAAATGAGTGCCGGCTTGTCTTGCTTCAGAGAGGCATATTCCGCGATATTCATCGCGAAAGTGGTTTTACCCATCGATGGTCGACCAGCGATAATAACTAAATCACCCGCCTGCAAGCCTGAGGTCATTTCATCAAAATCTGAAAAGCCAGTACTAATACCTGTAATTGCGCCTTTACTATGAAAAAGCGTATCAATCTTATCGGTGGTTTGTACTAATAATTTACTAATCTCTACCGGACCAACACCACGTGTATGTTGCTCAGCAATGGTGAACACGCTTTGCTCAGCCACATCCAGCAAATCCCGCGGGCTTCTGCCCTGGGTATCAAACGCATTTTCGGTAATATCAGTTGCCGTCTCAATCAATTGACGCAAAATTGATCGTTCGCGAACAATATCAGCATATGCCGTTATATTCGCAGCCGATGGTGTCTTTTGTGCCAACTCAAACACATAGGCTTCGCCACCTACTTTCTCCAATTCTCCGGAGATACGTAAGTCTTCTGAAACCGTTAAAGTATCGAGCGGTTGACTGCGGCCAACTAACCGGCCCATCGTTTGAAATATCGCCCGATGACCCGGGCGATAAAAATCTTCAGTCACAACGCGATCAGCAATTTTATCCCAGGCGCGATTGTCTAACATTAGCGCGCCTAGTACCGATTGTTCTGCTTCCATGGAAAACGGTGGTAATTTATTACCTATCGATTTTTTTTTATCTTCTGCGACCGCGTTCAAATTGTCCTCTTAATCCTTTGCTGGAACAACGTTAACCTTAATGGCTACCGTAACATCCATATGTAATTGTAAAGCAATTTGGTATTCGCCGGTATGACGAATCACACCATCAGACATTACCACTTGATGCTTGGCCACTTCAACCCCTGCATCAGTAACTGCCTTTGCGATATCTCTTGGAGATACAGAACCAAATAACTTACCTTCGTCTGCGGCTTTCGCTGCAATTGTTACTGCCAAGTCATTTAATGTTTCAGCTTGCTTTTGAGCAACGGCTAGTTGTTCAGCAGCAATCTTTTCTAATTCAGCACGACGTGTTTCAAATTCGGCCACATTTTGTGTGGTAGCTGCAACAGCTTTACCATGCGGAATAAGATAATTACGACCATAACCTGGTTTAACGTTGACATTGTCACCGATATTCCCCAGGTTCCTCACTTTTTCTAATAAAATAACGTTCATTTACAAATACCTCATACAGATTGTTTGAGCTGAAAGCGACTACGCATATCAACCCAACTATCGGTTATCCCCAATAATGCCAAAGCGATTGACACATACGGGAACAACACAAAACCTACGTAAACCACAACTAACAAAAAAGCACCTTTTTGTTTTTGGTTTACCCACCAATGAATAAAACTCAAACCAGCCACGATAAATGGGATCAACAACACGGGTAACATATCGATCAAAATAGCGATCTTGAAACAAGCCGCTACAACAACCAATAACAACACCAGTGATGCCCATTGATTGACACGAATTTGCTGCGCTTCTTTGCGCAAACCACCAGGGTTATACAAACT
The DNA here is from genome assembly GCA_029210045.1 of Coxiellaceae bacterium. GTDB lineage: Bacteria > Pseudomonadota > Gammaproteobacteria > Coxiellales > Coxiellaceae > JARGNX01. Next base: position 130,898 of record JARGNX010000009.1, on the reverse strand, counting down.
CGATTGCCAACATCTGGCTAAAAACAACTGCAAGAAAATACCAGCCACTACCACAAAGGCTAAAAGCCCTGTGGCAAAGCCAGCAATTAATTGCACATTTTCTTTGATATTATCAGCCGGCAACGGCAAACTTTTAGCCATGTCCAAGAAGTAAATCGACAACTTAGCGGACCAAAATGATACCGGATCAGCAATCCATGCATGGAAAAACACCACGCCAATTGCACCAACCACGGTCAATAGCAATATCACTAACGACCAAGAACGCACTTGACGCAACACCAATGCTAGTGCCCACACCAAAATGCAGCGTGCTAACATAATATCAAACAGACTGAGTTTACCAATCAGCATCATCGCCACAGCGGGCAAAGCAACCCAGGTTAACACCGCTAAACCACTCTTCGCACCTTTACGTAAGGTGACCAAAGCAACAATAATGGATGCTAAAAATTCGCCGGGTAACGTAATCGCAGGCAATAAGGCACACACAAACGCCACAATAGATGCGTTCATGTTTTTAGCTAGTAGCCAATGACCTATTTTCTGCACGTTAATTGCCCTCGCTATGAATAATGATGCTTACTTATGCTGGTCGCTATAAGGCAACAAGGATAAGTAGCGTGCTAACTTAATCGCAGCTGACAATTGACGTTGATAGCGTGCACTGGTACCAGTGATACGGCTAGGCACAATACGGCCAGACTCCATCACATAATCTTTCAGTGTATCGACATCTTTATAATCAATCTCGGCAGCTTCATTTGCTGAGAAAGCACAAAATTTCTTACGACGAAAATAACTAGACATAGTTTTGCTCTCCCAGGTTTATTCAGATTCAACAGCAGCATCAGTAGTCGTTGACTCTTCAGCTGGTTGTTTAGTGGTTTCAGGTTCAGGCTTGCGATCGCGATCACGGTCACGTTTATGGCCTTCACTGCGTTTCATCATTGGCGATGCATCGACAATTGCTTCATCTTTGCGCAATACCAAATTACGGATCACGGCATCGTTATAACGGAATAAATTTTCTAGCTCATCGAGTGCTTTTTGATCACATTCAATGTTCATTAATACGTAATGCGCTTTATGCACCTTATTAATGGGATAAGCTAATTGACGACGTCCCCAATCTTCTAGACGATGAACTTTGCCATTATCGGCTTCGATCACGCCACGGTAGCGGTCAATCATTGCTGGAACTTGCGCACTCTGATCAGGGTGCACGAGAAATACGACTTCGTAGTGCCTCATATCGGCTCCTCTCGGTTTATTAGCCCTACCAACAGCGGTAGAGCAAGGAGTTCATGAATAAGTAAAATACTCATTCAAACAAATTGTAAGGGACGGATTCTATAGCGATAAGGCACAAAAAGCAAGCAAAAAGGCCTGCCTAACGGGTGTTAAGCAGGCCTAATAATAACGATCTATCTTATTGATTATTAACCTTCTTTTTTACAGCAGCCACCGGAACAGCAGTTGTAAATCCAGGCAATTAACGCGCCAAAGATAAAGAAGTCAATAAAGCCCCAAATAAAGCCGATAATGCCACCCCAGAAGCTAGCGCCATAACCAACATATACTGAAGCAAAAGTATTAACGAACATTGAGCCCCAGCCACCACACCACCAGCTGAACCAACCGACCAACAGTATACCTACACCCCACCATAAGCCGAGAGCAAAGGCAAAACTGCACACTTTTAATTTTTGATTGTTACCTGACATGGATATCCCCTTCCGTGTTGTTTTGTTTCCGACGCGTACAGTATATCGCATTTGTCGCTTTTGTCCAAATTTCGCTACGAATCAATGGGATGAAGACTTGCCCTACTCACTTTGATATAGTGAACACAAGGCAAAACACTATCTTGTGGGAGAGATAACATGTCACGAGCTCTATTTACTGCAGTCCAATCTATTGATGATTTTTTAACTTTAAACGCACTGGATCGCATTACGCTAAATAAATTTACCGCGTCAACAGAAAGCACTGAGGATCCACTGGAACGGATGCAACTATTAATCCGAGAAAATGGACACATCATGGCCGACGACCGACACCTGCCGTTTATTATCAAAGCCAGTCATCATAACGATATTTTTGCAGCCTTCTGCGCCACTGAGCCCTTTAAAGAGCGATGGGGCGTAGTCAGTGCCACACAAATGATCCTGCTTTGCAGCAAACTTGCACTACCCACCTTTGATTTGGAATTAAAAAACTCCATATCAGCTTTTAACCATATGTGTGGCCTGTATCTCTGCGTTAAGTCTCTGAAAGTAGCCGAACTTTTTCCAGATACTGAATTTCCACCACTCGTGGCGAAATATTTGGAATATGCGTTCACCACCCATCGATCAATCCATGCCTTACAACGCTACAACGCGTATCGCTACCAAGAAATCGATAAAGAGCTAGCGAAACCCGAACCAGACTTTGAAATAATTGAAAGCAGTTACCTGGAAATTATTGCCAGCTGCCAATCGATGATCAAAGATTATGGCAGCTATGCCTGCATGATGCTCGCCGAAGCCAACACACGCGCAGCACTGTTCTATTCAAAAAAACCCGACAAAACAGCCAAAGAATGCCGACAAGCACACCACTTCTTTTCACTAGCCATGCGCAGCTGTGAGAAGGCCAATGCAAAAATGGCTGAAAGCGAATCGGCTATTGCCTTTGCAAGCTTAAACCAAGGATTAGGTGCTAGTAATAGTTTTGGCTTTACTGAACCCCTCGAAGCAAAAATTACCATTACACGCTTAATGACTGGCTGTGTTACAGAAGCAGAAGCGAAAGCAGGTGATCACGCAACTAGACCTGCTACCATGCCTGGCGTATAGCCTAAACACAAGGTGGAGGATCTAAATGTGGGCCGTCATTTACCACACCTTCAACTTGTGCTGGTTGCGATAATGCCGATGCAGCGTCACGACCCGCCTGTGTAACCAAACCAAAAGCTGATATCCACGGCACCTCAATCTCACCGGGTGATATTACACGATCAGCCACAGGTTGAGACGTTGAATGCGATGGCAGTTGTTGCTGCAGACAAGTGTATTGCTGTTGCAACGACTCCCGCCGCGCAGTGGTCAATTGCGCACCGCCTTTTAACAAATCAGTCAAATGCGCCATTGAGCGAAGTGTTTGCTCATACACAATACTAAACTCACCCACATCAGTAGTTGCCACTTTAGATCCTTCCCCCTTAGATTCTTGCACAATAGCTGCAGGAGCAGCCTCAGGTGCCGAAGGCTCCACTGGTGAAGCAGATACTTGCTTCTCACGCTCGGCAATTGCCGCTTTAAGTACGCTCGGCATGTGCGCACCAATTTCATTCAATCCTTGATCATACGGTATATCATTTAGATGATTATATAACTGAATAAAAGCATTTCGCGCCCCTCGCTCTATTGGTAGAGCATGATTCAACAGTAAATGAGCTATTTTTTTTAACGCATCCAAAGAAATCTCAACATCATCTAACCGTGCAGCAGCCAACAACAATGTGGCACTATCATGCAACCTACGTCTTATCAAACCAACACTGTCGCTCCAGCTACCCTTGGTTTTAATATCAAAAGCAGCTTGTGGTAATCCGGCTAGCATTTGCTGTCGATTTTCCCTTTCACTCGCGTTATTTATTTGAGTACGGTAGTGTTCTGCCTTATGTGGATTGGGTGATGTTGGATGATTGGTGTAATAATTAACCAAAGCTTGCCACGCTGCTGCACCACTATTGCCGAGTCGCTCACAAGCTTCTAGCAAACTTAATTTATTGTATTGTGCGTGAAGCAACTCTTCTTGCTTAGCCTCGCCATCCGATTGCATCGCCTCTTCTGCAGCAATAACGACATCACCTAGATTTATCTCACCATCATACGCCATTGAGTCCGAAAACTGCACCAACCAACTGACCGCCGACGGCTGTATCTCACCGCAATACTGTAAATGTATTTTAAGTGCCGCGGCATATTGACCACGCCTTACATAACAATCAACTAGCGCATTAGTGATTTCTTGTGTTGAATCAGGAAAACGTTGCAACATCAGGTGCAATTGAATTTCGATGACCAGTGCTTTACTCGGCCGCGTGGTCGATGAAGATGTCGCTGCTTGATGCGCCTTATTAAAATGCGACAACGCTTGCGTAACATCTTGCACTACGCCCCACTGCTTGATATGACACAAGCCTAGCGCCAACGATTGCTCATACTCCTGCAACCCGTTGTATGCAAAAACCCTATCTATCTTCGCTGGATCACCGAACTGTAGTGATAACTTTTTAACCAGATAGCCATAGCCCTTAGCATAAGCATCGACTAAAATATATTCTGTCACCCGTGCTTGATTCATTTGTGAGGACACAGCAAACCAATCAACAGCTTGATCTAGAAAATCTTGCGTAAAATTCTTGGGAAAACTTGCAAAAAATGAAGGCAATGCTGCCAAGCGCTCAACAGCATTTACGGTATCAAGTTCGCTGAACACATCGTGTAATAGAGGCGCATTTTTGTGAGCCATAAAATAACAGTAATTTGCAGTTGCTTCGTTATCATTTTGAGAGCCATGCTGCGAATCTGCCATTAATTGCCACAACCTATTCTCAATGAGAAGAAGGAATATTTTTTCAGTATTTGTACCGGTAATATTGTGTAAACTGCAATACGATTTCAGTAATGATTGGAAGTTATCACACAGCCAAGAATCACTCTTGCGAGACCTGGAAATAAAATACCTTACCCAATCATCAAAAATCCCATCGCAATACTGCAGCAACTCCAACCAATCACTACCTGTATAGTCTTTTAAATGCGTCACAAAACTATGCATATTATCAGAATTATCAAGCAGTTCTTGAACGTCCTTCAAAATCCGTAAACGATCATCTACACTCCAACCTGACATAAAAATCACTTCACACACGCGCTTAAAAAATAACTTTTGGCTTTTATCAGTTAGTTCCTTGCGCTTGGAAAATGCTAACAAAGTAATTTTAGACAAATGCCGAAGCGCAGCCTGCGATACATAGCTATCAGCCTTAACCTGCTGGATAAGTGAGGGAAAATATATGTTAAAAAAATTTGCCCAAGTCATCGTCAAGCTTTCGACAGCAGTAAGCATCATTTGAAGAATAAGGTCTCGGCTTTGTTCACAGTACCTGGGCCATAAAGAAATCAATGTATGTAAGTGTAGAGATAAATTATTTTCTGATGCGCTCCTCTTTTTAGGAGCCACTTTTCTTATATGATTAAATAACTCAGCATACGCAACGACAACAGGATCATCCATTGCTGAGACCTCATGATAACGCACATCAGCTTTCATTGCTTGCAATCTGGCGGTTATATCAATCAGCTCATTAGCTGCAGGTTGAGGATTTTCTTGCTTACTTTCGTGCTCTTTTCTCATACTATATCGCCCGCGTAATATAATTTTCAATAGACGACAGTATACAGCGCATAGCTACTGCCCAGAAATGGTAATTTTTAATTTCTACAGATCAATCACTCGAATATGTTAGATTGTTTTTTTTCATTAGCTTTGGATTAGTAATAAAGCGCCCAGATAACACGGACTTAGCTAATACATGCCCTTGCATTGCTTTTATCACTTGTGGACCATGAAACTTACCGTCACTCGGCAAACCTAAACTTTTGACATCGAGCGCATACAACGTAAATGTATAGTGATGAATCGCTTTATCATTCCAAGGTGCGCATGGGCCGTCATAACCACCATAAGTACCCTGCAATTGTTTTTTAGTCATGTGGTGATAATTAATCAACGGTGCAAACGGTGACTTAAACGCACCGGTATACACATTGATGCCCGTTAGGCCATAAGGTGTTTTGCCCGTTGGTTTACCGCCCTTAACAAAACCTGTTGAGCCAGCACCTTGCGGTAAGGCTGTTATGCTTGCTGGGATATCAACCAATAGCCAATGGTAACCAGTCACGCGCTTGGCCGATAGCTCTATCAACGTGCCTTTTTTATCAAAGTTAGGAGAGTCAGGAATGTCAGGATCAGTTAGTATCAGTACAAATGATTTCGTGCCTTTTGGTGCATCGCTCCACTGCAATGGTGGACTTACATCTGATGCGGCTTTGGCTTCACCATTCGCTGATGGGCGACAATAACCATACTTATAAGGGAAATAACCTTTATCCTTGAACGCTGGACTAGTTAATGTAAGTGCCAGCGCCTGGCCAGTAATCACCACTCCAGAAACTATCGCAATAGTACTGCTTAATATGATTTTTAACATGACACTTCCTTTCAGCCAAATTCACTTCAAATGATTATAGGCTATTAGCGCTGGAGAAAGATCGTTGAGAAGTGATTCGCTTAATACCGCCTCGACTTCCAATACATAAATGGAAGGGGCTTTTTGACTGGATCCCGGATCGAGGTCCGGGATGACAGTGCCAGAGTCCAGGATGACAGAGCCAGAGTCCGGGATGACAGTGCCAGGGTCTGGGATGACA
>JARGNX010000009.1:0-124310 GCA_029210045.1 Coxiellaceae bacterium | reverse complement strand
GTGCCAGGGTCCGGGATGACAGTGCCAGGGTCCGGGATGACAGTGCCAGGGTCCGGGATGACAGTGCCAGGGTCCGAATTTGTCATCCCGGGCGAAGACCCGGGATCCATATCAGATAGCAAAAATTCCTTACACTTTACCGCATCTTTTGCGGTAATCACTACCCAATGCTCATCATCAAACTGCAGGTCTTTTTCAGTAAAGACATGATGATCCGGCATCGGATGTTCAATCACATTAGCACCGAGTGATCGCAAGGTATCAAAGAAGCGCTCTGGATGACCAATACCCGCCACCGCATGCACCGTTTTATTTTTTAACTGCTCTAATGAAGTCGGTTGGCCTTGATACAATAATTGACTAGGCTGTAGATGCAAATTATAAGGCGCTTTATCATCATCGGTATACACCACCCATGGCGCATTTTCACAACGGCTTTTCAGCTCACGTAATGGCCCTGCTGGCAAACACCAGCCATTACCAAAACGACGCTTGCCATCGACCATAATGATCTCGATATCACGTGCCAAAGCATAATGCTGCAATCCATCATCGCTTATGATGATATTGCAGTCTGTTTTCTGTAATAAATATTGCGCCGCAGCCACACGGTCACGGCATACCACCACAGGTATTCTTGCAGCTTGAAACAGCATCAATGCTTCGTCACCGACTTCACTGGCTTTATGCTCAGCAGTAACTAATGTTGGCTGCTTATTTAACGTGCCACCATAACCACGACTCACGATACCGGGCTTAAATCCTTGTGCTTGCAAATACTTGGCTAACCAACCCACCATCGGTGACTTGCCCGTGCCGCCAACGGTAATATTACCGACAACAATGACAGGGGCTGATACTGCAGTGGTTTTGAAAATACCAAGATGATAAAGCGATTTACGAATACTGATAATACAATGATACAGCAACGCTAACGGTGACAGCATCCATGCTTTTAGTGAACGTTTTTGGTACCAAAATTTCATACTAATCCTAAGTGGAAACCGTCGCTCCAAATTGGACGGCATGTAAACTAGCATAATTGCCTTCAGCTTGCAGCAGCTCATCATGCGTACCATGCTCAATGAGCTTGCCTTGCTCTAACACCACAATCTTATCGGCATTTTCAATCGTTGATAAGCGATGTGCAATCACTAAGGTGGTACGGTTTTGCATTAAATGACTTAACGCTTGTTGAATATGACGCTCCGCATGCGAATCCAATGCGGATGTCGCCTCATCAAGAATGAGGATCGGCGCGTCTTTTAATAACGCCCGAGCAATCGCTAAGCGTTGACGCTGACCACCCGATAACAACACACCATTCTCACCAATCATGGTGTTTAGCCCTTGCGGAAGCTCATTAATAAACTCCATCGCATGCGCGGCTTCGGCGGCATTAATAATATCTTGTTCGGTATACTCACTACTGCCCGCACCATACGCAATATTATGCGCGATAGTATCGTTAAATAATGTCGCATGTTGCGATACTAATGACATCTGTTGACGCAAGTTTGCTAATTCATATTGCTGAATCGGCACACCATCAATCGTAATTTCACCCGATTGCAATTCATAAAAGCGCGGCAGTAAATTAATCAACGTAGTTTTACCCGCACCGGAGCGCCCTACTAAGGCCACTACCTGTCCTGGCGCGACATCAAAACTAATGTCCGATAGCGTCGCCTTACTGTCATCATCACCATAGGCAAAGCCAACCGCTTTAAAGCTAATCTGACCCTTAGACCGATCCACCCTATAATCGCCGCTGTCTTTTTCAGCCGGCTTATCTAATAGCTCAAAGATACTCTCGGCTGCAGCCAACCCACTTTGCACGGTATTATTCACTAACGTCAATCGGCGCACTGGACGCAACAATTGCAATAATGCTGCAATCATCGCTGCAAACGCACCGGCGCTAATGCCTAACGTCGGTGAGGTAGCAAACCATAATGTCAAAGCAATCGGTACCGCAATAATCACCTGCACAATTGATGTGCCAATGCTATTCGTAACGGCTACTTTTAATTCACGTTGCCGACCCAAATCAGTGGTCTTATTAAACTTATTAGATTCGTAATTTTGGCCACCATACACGCGAATCACTTTGTAGCCTTCAATGCTCTCTTCCGCCACATGGGTAATATCACCGACGGTTTGTTGCACGTTGCCACTCAAGCGTCGCATGCGACGACTAGTTACTTTAATGATCCAAGCCAGCACTGGGCCTAACACAACAAACAGCAAGGTCAATTTCCAGCTGATTACAAACATCACCACCATCAAGCCAACAGCGAGCGCCAACTCACGCAGCAATATCAGCAAAGCATTTGAACTGGCTTCTGCCACTTGCTCAACATTGTAAACAATGGTTGACAAGATATGACCCGACGAATGCTGGTCATAAAAACGACTGGGTAATTTTAATAGGTGCGCAAAGATTTTTTGCCTAAAATCCCGAACCACACAACGTGCTACTCGCACAATATAATAACTCGACGCAAAACCGGCACAACCGCGTAAGAGGAAGATAATCACAATAGCCAACGGTAACCAGGTAATAAAATGGGTATTTTTATTAATAAAGCCCTCATTGATAATCGGCTTAATCAGCCAGGCAAACCCCGCATCAACACCTGATAGCACCAATGTGCCAATCACACCAAATAGGAAAGCTCTCCAGTATTCACGTGTCGCTTTTAGCAGCCGACCATAGACCTGACGGCCCTCTTTATCTAATTTAAATAACAACTTAGCTCACCCATACGTCACTTTGTCAGTGACGCATTATACAGAAAAAAAATGGTCAAGTCTTGATAAAATAAACCGAACTGTGCAATGTCGATGGCTCTTCTTCCCTAGACTGCCTTATGAATTCCTCGATTACTTGGGCGGTCTGTGTTTCAACTTAACAACAAAAAAAACCACCGTGCATTGAAGCCTCACTTTCTTCAGCCAATATCAGTGGCTCTTGCGGTGTATCCACCACCCGTGCATCTGAGTCGATTTCACGGCGCATCGCCCGAGAGCCAAAGCTTGCCCCCATCACTGCACCAGCTAGAAAACCAATAACAGCACCGCCCACAGCACCATAACCCGGCTCATTCGCTGCCCCACCCACTATTGAACCTGCCACAACTCCGACTACCGCGCCACAGACACCACCCGAAACACCAGCAACTACAACAACACCCACCTCACTGACACGAACACCAGCACGATATATTGACTGAGCACAATTACGCATAGCTTTACCTCAAAATTTATTTATATTGACCTTACGCCTACCAACAACAACACTAACGAACATTATAACGATTCATAACATGACGGTTTATTTTTTGTAGATTACCGCAGGCACTATTGCCGCTCGCTTTGGCTTGTTACTGATGGCATCAGCATGCCTTCCTCTATCCATCCATAAGCGCACTGCATTTAATCTTCGCAGTTGATCTTGCTTAACCGTCTTTTGCTGAGATCTTTCATAAGCCGCTAACTTTGCTTTTCTTCTCTGCTCTTCACTGCCTACCACATTGACAACATGTGAGTTTACTTTTTTCTGCTCTTTATGATTAGATTGATTTTCCACAAGTTGTTCTAGCGTTAGTGGAATTGCCACTTCCGTCTCTATGGGAACGCCGTCGAATACTACTTCCACGTGGCGATATGGCTTGGTTATTCGGCCTAAATTGGCCATCCATTCATCATGACTTTCTGCATCCTTAGAACTATTTTCGCTATTGCCCTTAGTCTCATTATTCACGTCACACTTAGTAATGGACCGTTGTTGCGACAACTGAACAGGCGCTATCTCAGACAAGCGCACAACACTACTTTTATCACTCATTACATCAGCATAGCTAGGCGGCGGCTCTTGTGGTGCCGAGGGTTCATGCTCTGCATGAGAACCTTGAATGCAAATCACACAACTTGGATATTTTTCCATAAACACCTCATACAAAATAGCCAATGCGCTTCCTCTCTCTTTTAGTACAAATATGTCATTTGGGGTTAAATAAAGTATTTTTGGTTTATCATCTTGTTGCAATACATTGATTAACTTATCTGCTGCACTCACTTTATGCTCACGTGCTTTACTAATACCTAATACACGCTTAATATTTAGCAAATTTCTATAAGTCGTAATTATCTTTAATAAGCTGTTTTCAATATGGTTTGGTCGACACCTACGTGTGCACCACAAATCCTCTCTAAAAGTACTTAATGATGATCCTGCACCATGCAGATGCAATAACTTAATTACATCATTACGCTTATTATAGGTGGCAACAGATAATGGTGTTTGACCAGCTTTCGCCGCTTGATTAACATCAGCACCTGCTGCTAAAAGCTGTGCAACCACATCTGCATAACCATTTTCGGCAGCCTTAGATAACGGCGTTACATCATCCTCCCTGGCTTGATTGAAATCAGCCTTTGCTAACAAAAGCAACGCCACTACTTCTTCATGCCCCTGTTGAGCAGCAATAAATAACGCTGTTGAACCATTTATAAACGCTCGCTCAACATCAGCATCGGCGGCTAAAAGCTGTCCAACTACATCTGCATGCCCCTCTTGGGCGGCAATGTATAACGGTGTTGCACCTGTTCTACTCCCAACTTGATTGACGTCAACTCCATCAGCTATAAACGTATTGACCGCTTCTACATTACCGTCACGCGCTGCATCATATAATTCTTTGATCATGTTTAATACCTATCAACCCATTGTTCATAATTGCTTATACCATGAAGTCACTATACTTATACGTACGCATAAACAAAAACGGTTTATTTTTATTACTATTTATTAGTAGAGTTGATAACTGGATAATATTTAATTCAACTTAACAACAAAAAAAACGGTTATATCAAGATACAAGGTGTGAAAGAACCTGTTCATCGTATTTGCCTTGCACAACACTGTAATTTATACTGCGGCTATTTTGTACGAGGAAATCCTATTGGATAAGCACAACCCCTACAGCAGCCTAGACCCTAGCTTAATGATGAACGCCATTGAAAGCGTTGGTTATCGCTGTGATGGCTGCTTTTTGACACTGAATAGCTATGAAAACAGAGTTTTCCAAATAGGTATTAATGATGAGTCTCCGATCATTGCTAAGTTTTATCGTCCACATCGTTGGAGTTTTGATGCGATCATCGAAGAACACCAGTTTACCTTAGATCTTGCTGCTGAAGAAATTCCGGTGGTTGCCCCCATTCGTGATGACAATGGAGACACCTTGCATCGTTATGCTGATTTTTTATTTGCTCTCTATCCATGCAGGGGTGGTAGAACGATTGAGCTTGATAGACTGGATCATTTAGCCTGGATGGGGCGCTTTATTGGTCGCATACATGCTTTTGGTAAATTACGTGGTTTCCAGCATCGCATAGAATTGAATATCGATAGTTATGGTCACCAACCCTATCAATTTTTAATAGAGCATGAATTTATCCCACAGAACATTCAAAAAAGCTTCTGTCCGATCATTGAAGGCCTATTAGAGAAAATAGCCTTACGCTATCAGGCGGTGGGCAAGGTTTCTAATATACGATTACATGGCGATTGCCATACTGGGAATATCTTATGGAATTTAGACAGGCCTCACATTGTAGATTTTGATGATTGCTTAATGGGGCCAGCGATTCAAGATCTATGGATGTTGTTATCCAGTGAGCAAGAGCAGCAGGAAGTACAAATTAATGCAATTTTAGAAGGGTATACGGAGTTTAATGACTTCAATAGAGATGAACTTTACCTGATTGAAGCGCTGCGCTCACTGCGCATGATCCATTACAATGGTTGGTTGGCTAAACGTTGGAATGATAGCGCTTTTCCTCGCAGCTTTCCTTGGTTTAATACGGAGAGGTATTGGCAGCAGCAATTAAGCCACTTTCAAGAGCAATTGAGTTTATTTTAGCAACAAGCTTATAAGTAGAACCCAATTAAATCGTAGGGTAACATCCTAGCGACTGTGACATTCTTTTCGCTTCTAATTCACAAACAATATCATCATGCCCCATAATTCCAGCTATTTCGATTGCAGTAATTTCAACCGTAGCATCATCTGCCACATCACCAATGTGCGCACGCATACGAGCCTTAATCTCAACCCCTTTATTACTAACAAAAGTTTTAAGGGCTAAAGCTGTACGCTGTAAAGGGATATCATTGAATGGCAATATTGCAACTACTTCACTATGACCATTCTGCGCTGCAATAAAAGGCGCTGTAACACCATCTGTAATTACTTGATTAATCGCTATTCCAGGTGCTGCCAACAAGCTCTTTACTACTTCACTGTGACCTTTTTGTGCTGCAATATAAAGCGCCGTAGTACCATCTAGCCTTGCTTGATTAATCGCTATTCCAGGTGCTGCCAATAAGCTCTTTACTACTTCACTGTGACCTTTTTGTGCTGCAATATAAAGCGCTGTAGCGCCATCTTGCATGGTTTTATTTACCTGGATGCCCTCGGCTAACAATAAAGCTTTCACCACATCAAGATGACCAAATTGCGCTGCAATATAAAGCGCTGTAGCGCCATCTTGCATGGTTTTATTTACCTGGATGCCCTCGGCTAACAATAAAGCTTTCACCACATCAAGATGACCAAATTGCGCCGCAATATAAAGCGCTGTAGCGCCATTTGTCTTTGCTTGATTAACCGCTATTCCAGGTGCTGCCAATAAGCTCTTTACTACTTCACTATGACCATTCTGTGCTGCCATATAAAGCGCTGTAGCGCCATTTGTCTTTGCTTGATTAACCGCTATTCCAAGTGCTACCAATAAAATCTTTACTACTTCACTGTGACCTTTTTGTGCTGCAATATAAAGCGCTGAAGTACCATCTGGCCCTGCTTGATTAATCGCTATTCCAGCTGCTGCCAATAAGCTCTTTACTACTTCACTATGACCATTCTGTGCTGCCATATAAAGCGCTGTAGCGCCATCTGGCATTGCTTTATTAACCTCTGTTCCAGCTGCTGCCAATAAGCTCTTTACTACTTCATTATGACCATATAGCGCTGCAACAACAAGCGCTGTAGCGCCACCTGTTATTGCTTGATTAACAGCAACACCTACAGCTACTAAGTTAATCACTCTTTCAATCTGATTACACGCCACAGCCCAATGCAGCAACTGTGCTTCATCATCATCGACTCTACTGACATCTAAAAAATCATCATCAGCAGACGTCTTAAACTTTGGTATCGCTAGCTTTTGATATATGCTATCAAGCCATGAACGTCCGCGTTTAGAGAGTATCAAGCCCATCAGATATTCTTGCTTGGGCATGCCTTTATCACATGTGGCCATCAACTCAATAAGCGTTGGCGACGCCGAAAAAAATTTGCCCCAATTTCCAGTACGAGCATACCAGAGTAAGTTTTTTCTTCGTTGTTCACTTGGCTCATCACCTGGGTGAATAGCGTAATATTTTTGGTATAAAGTTCTTAATTCACCAATCACCCAACGGTAATCTGCCTCACCCTTATGCTGTTTCTCAAGCTCAGCTGAAAGCTCTGGGAAAACTTTCCTTAATGTGGTTACATTAACGGGTCCAGTTAACTCTCTAGCAAGCTCAATAGAACAAAACAAACCAGACCTATCTGTAACTGATAAATATTCAGCAACAACAGTCAGTGGATCACAAAACAAACCCAGCCTTTTTTTCACTAACGCCACCCCACCAGCTTCTGCACTAGCACCTAAACATCTCATACACATACCTTTTAAAAAATGGATTTTCTTAAAGCTAGTGTAGCCACCGCAACTTAAAACAATATTAAAATAAACGTAATTTATTTAATATCTATTTTATAAATACTCGATTGGCAAAAATAACTATTTCAGATAATAGTTCGCCACCATCTAATAACCCTGTTGGCTTACGGCATCTAAACACCATGCGGCAATATACTTAGGCTTATAAGTAGAATAAAGATGCTCTTGAGATTACCCCAACACCCGCTTTAAGCCATGCGCCCAAGTCATCGCTGACCGACCCTCGCCTTCTGTGCGTCTGTCGTCGATTATCTCGTCATGACGTACCTCACAATGAAATCGGGTTAAGTTTACTCGTGGCTTCGGTACTAGCGCTGTCAATACTCTCTTCCGCCACATGAATAATATCACCGACGGTTTTTTGCACGTCACCACTGAGACGAAGCATACGGCTACTGGTTATTTTAATTACCCAGACTAACACCGGACCTAACACAACAAACAATAAGATCAACCGCCAACTAATCACAAACATCACCACCACTAAACCAACGGCTAATGCTAATTCACGCAATAAAATCAACAACGCATTCGAACCAGCTTCTGCCACTTGCTCTACGTTATATACAATGGTTAACAAAATATGACCCGACGATTGTTGATGATAAAAATGACTACGGTGATGACGGCTGATAAACGCATTGCGAATAGCCATTCGGCCGATAAGGACTGACATTAGGTGTGGCGTAACCTTGTTTCGGTGGACAGTAATACTGTCCATCAGCACTAATCGAAGCTTTCGTTGTTAGTGATGCACCACTCGATACAGAGCGATTTTGCATTTGATACTGTGGTTGATCTTGACTCTCACCCGTATTGCGCATTTGTGCTTGGTCCTCCAGAGTTTGCACTTCATCTGAATTACCAGAGTCACCGCTATCAGGCGATGGAGCGATACTGCTTTCCATCACACCAGTTATAGCACTGGCTACAGCCAGCGCTGGCGCCATCAGTAATATTGTCACGAACCACTTATAAACTGCCATCGTTCCACTCCAGTGAATACACATTGATATCATTCAGTATAGGAGCGTTAATGAAACTTACCATCGTGATGATCCACTTTGAGCTGTATTTATCACCCTTACCCCAAGCAGCTTATAACGCTTTAGTACTGAGGGATGCGGAAAATGAAAGTGATTATAAAAACCTGAGCTGATTAATGCTTGCTGTGGATGCACCGCCTTGAGAAAGGCCAACGTCGATGAAGTACGACTACCGTGATGCGGTACCTGTAAAATCTGTGCCGGCAATTGATATTTAGCATGCTTTAATAGCCACTGCTCGGCAGGTTTTTCAATATCGCCGGTTAAAAGAATATGCCGATGCTTAACACTGATGCGTAACATACAGGAACTATTATTGGCTCGGTAAGCCAATCCCTGCGGTGGATACAACACATCAAATTGCACACCATCCCACTGCCAGTGTTGACCTGCGAAACAAAACTTAATCGGTACAGTTGTTTTGATATGAACCTGACGCTTAGGCACACTGGTTAATACATCATCGACTGATATGGCTTGTAAAATCGCCTTAAGCCCACCAATATGATCATTATCACCATGACTAATCATGATGCGATCAATGTGATTGATGTGTAAGTAATGCAGATACGGCAGCACAATCATTTGCCCTGCATCAAACCCTGTCGGATAACGCGGACCAGTGTCATATAACAACACGTGATGTGCCGTACGAATCACCATCGCTAAACCCTGCCCTACATCTAACATCGTGCCCCACACCTCACCCACCTTGGGATGTGGCTGACGATAACTAAACACAGCAGCAATGCCTATTATCGCTAACCAACGATAAGGCACACCTCGCGGCGCAAACAACCACAACATAAATAGCACTAGCAAAATCATGCAGTAATTATTTGGCAACCAATAATGAATATATAAATACGGCGAGGCCGAGAATATTTTTAAGAGCTCCCATAAGGGCCACAATAACCATCCAGCAACTTTAAATAACACACTCGACCATGGTAAATGAATCACACCAACAATAGATGCCAGTAAGACCGTCGGCACCAATATAAAGCTGACCCACGGAATCGCAATAAGATTCGCAACGATCGCAGACACTGAAAAGCCATGAAAAAAATATAACGTCAGTGGCAACAAGCCTAATGTTATAAAAGCCTGCAGACGTAACCAAGCACGCCAATTGCTCAACGATTCCAGATGCATCATGATATAGGCAATCCAACTAACCGCTGAAAAACTCAACCAAAAACTTGCCGATAAAATATCCCACGGCTGCCAAATTAAAACCACCAGAGCGGCCAATAGCAATCGCCAACTTAACGGCCAATTAACAGCCAACAATAACGTCAACATTACGACAGTGTTCATTACCAATGCACGCTGTGTGGGTATCGCAAACCCTGACAACATGGCATACAACATCATCGCCACTATGGCAGCACCAGCCGCTATTTTGGGTGATGAAACAACCAAACATAATCGCGCTGAAAAGCGCCACAGCCAATGAATCAATTGATAACTTAACCATGCCACTAATCCTAAGTGTAAACCCGATATCGCCACCAAATGACTCGTGCCCGTATGCTGCAATACCTGCCAATCAGCCGTTGATAATTTGGATTGGATGCCCACCGTTAAAGCAGCAATAAAAGCCGCTAATGACGACTGATGTATCGAAGATTGAATTTGTTGTACTAGTCGTTGACGCAGACCCGTTGATGTATTTTTACAATGCCACTGGTCATGCTTAATATATCCCTGCGCACGGTAGCGAAATAATTTTAGCCATAAGCGACTCTGCAAAGTGTGTGGATTACGTAACGCATGTACTGGCTTTAAACTTACCACACCCAAACACTGCTGACCTAACACCACTTTTCTCTGAGGACGAAACCAGGATAGCTGTATCACCTGATATATCGCTTGATGATTGATCACTGCGGTTTGAAATTTAAAACGCATTAAACCGTGTTGGTTGGTTGGCTCAGAAATCACTCTGCCCGACACCGTCAAAGGCTTAGCTATCCACTTAACCGGCAAATGCCAACTCAATGCTAAATGTATACGCAAGCACCCATAGCCCAGCAATAGTAAACAAATACCCAACATGATAAACCAGCGTCGCAATTGCATGCTCCGTAAATTGGTTTATCATCTGTGGAAATTAAAAGCTAAACAATACCGTTATAATCACTAGGGTCGAGGAGGAGGCAAACGATGTGAAGCCTCATCAGGCTCAACCACCTCATCTTCATATGCAACAATTCTTAATGCCTGTTCATCACAGCCTGAATCAGAATCCTCGAAATAGGAGTCATAACCCTCGTCGATTGATTCTTCATCACTGCACTCCTGCTCAACTGTAAATGCTTCCTGTGTATAGTCTTCTGACGCAAACCAGTGCTTGTAGGTATTTCTTAAAATAACCTCATCCCCTGATCGTTGAAATTGAAATAGCTCACTTAGTTTATAAAAATATTTGGTTTCACTACGCCACGCTTCAGGCATGTTATGTGGATTATTTTGATAACAATTAGCAGCAATTTTTTTTGTAGTTGACCGCAACCATGAAGCGATCAATACAAACAACGTGCGCTCAGTATAATCTTCATAATCATATATCAATGTCTGTAGCTGCGATTGTTGCAAATAATAGCAATAAACATACAACGTCTTTATATCGACCTGATATTCCCACATCAGGTGCCCCATCGTGGTATTTTTACCACCAAGACCTGGATAAATAAATTTTCCTTCAGTCAGCTTACCACTTTGAACGATTAAGCTAACAAGCTTTGCTTGTAAATCAATAAATACTTGTTTGTTATTTTTTTCAAGGCTTGCAAGATCTATATCAAGATCAGGATAGACCAAATCAGAACTACCTATTTCACTTTTCGATTCTTCTGCTGCTCGTCTCATCTATTATTACCACTTATCTGCTTAAATTCTTCATTTGAGCTGAAGGTTACATAATGGCGCCGACCAAGTAAAGGTGATTTCTTATACTGATATGTGGGAATTGATACAAGTGTTTACTGTACATGGTACAATCGGCCCTGGAATTCAGCCCCTAGGTTTATAAGGTATTATTTATGTTTTTAAAGAGAGCTCATTTTACAGCAATACCATTGGCTGTTTTCATGCTTCTTTACTCATGCACAGCGATACCACAAACCATCACAGGTAATGAACGTTACGAAAATCTGAGCTTAAGCAACACCCAGGTTAGGCATATACATTCACAAAACACTGGTGAAGATTATCGTTTATATATCGATATTCCAGCAGATTACTATGACAATCCACACAAACAATACCCGCTAATTATTTTACTGGATGCTGATTACAGCTTTCCTATTACCAAACTAATTGCCGAACATTTGTCTGATCGAAAACGCATTCAAACCCCTTTTATTGTTGGCCTTGCATATGATGGGCCGCTTCATTACCAACTAAATCGAACACGTGACTATACCCCAACATTCGTTGCCTCAGGAGGATATGGACCTCAATATCAAAAAGTGTCAGGTGGTGGGCCTAAATTCGCTTTATTTATACAGCATGAATTATTTCCCTATTTGCAAAGCACATTTCACTTATCTAAACAAAGCACTTTAGTTGGCCATTCATATGGCGGCTTATTTGCCAGTTGGTTAAGCCTGGTGAAACCCGAGCTTTTTTCAAGTTACATTATTGTGAGCCCATCTTTATGGTATGATCGGCCAATGATATTTAATTTACAAAAAAAAATTCTCGGCATAAAACATCCAAGAAAATCACCAGCCTTATTTTTTGCTATTGGTGCTAAAGAAAATTTAGGTAGTTATAAAATGATTAGCGACTTAAATCAATTCACTAAAATTTATCAAAAAGAAAAACAAAAATATCGATACCAAATATTTCCATTTGAAGATCATGACACGATATTTCCTACCGCGCTAAGCCAAGGCTTATTGTATTTATACGGCAACAAATAAAGCTTAAGTCTAATGTTTAAACAAATACCTTCAGTATGCATGCCGCTATATAATTGCTTTTCTGTTAACCTGGCAACACCATTATTACATCATGTCACCTAAGCCCTGAGATTGCTTCAGCCTTCTCCGAAGGCTTCGCAATGACGACGCTTACTCGAGCAATGCCACATACCCTGGTGAATCCACATTATTATGATTGATTATCAATCAGTTAGCAGCTAATCTATTAGCATGTGGACCCAACCAGCAACGTTACAACGCGAATTTGCCAACCAAATGGCCGTCCGTATTATGCTTGGTGCCACCTTAGCCCTAATCATCGTACTCGCCGTCCCCTACCACCCCCAATATTGGTTTGGTTGGTTTGCACCTTTTTCAGTCATCATCAGCATGCTAATGTTTCCGTTTCAAAACAAAAATCACGGTATTTTATGGGAGCGCTTTATCAGCGTCACCATGGGCGTTATTATTGGCTTAGTGTGTTACACCCTATTTATCAATTCACAACTGCTGTATTGCATCAGCTTATTCCTGCTGTCACTATTTTGCATGTACCAAGTCGGCAACCACAGCCGTTGGCACTACGGTTATTTTCTTGCCATGATATTTATTGTGCTAGGAATTAGCTTTGTATTTACCAATAAACAATTAGTCTATGCCTTTTGGCAATTCCCAGTCACTGTATTAATAGCTATCTTTGTGGTTGTCATTATCGATAAATTTCGCCGAGCTGATACCGCTGCACAACACGCGATCAAACTCGCTGAAAACATACGTCAAGATTTTCGGAATTTAAGTGATGATAAAACAATTGATTTATCGCTATTATCTTACTGGAAAAGCCATTTACTGCAAACACGTTCTGAACTCAGCGATCAACAATACCAAAAGCATCTAGCAATAAACTATTTATTACAACTGATAGCAAAAAAACACAATACGTTTATCAAGCACATGAAGCTCATTGATAACCCCAAGGCACAACATTTTTTAACTGTCTGCCATCAAGCGATTATTAATACTCTAAAAAACCCAAACGAGATGCAAGCCATGCATCGCAAATTAAAAATGACCGAAATCAATTTCGGCATCAGCGGCATTAAAGATAGAAATATCTGGGTTTGCCTTAACGACTTAAACCTAACGGCAGAAGATGTAGAACGACTTTTAACCGTAGAACAAGATAAAAAAATTGATATCAATATTCCTAGCGCTCAAACCGCACACACTTCAGGATTTAACCCAGCAGCATTTTCTTTTAGTTTACGCACCATGGTAGCTGTCGTTGCCTCATTAGCTTTAGTTTATCTCTTTCATCTGCCAGGCGGCATACAAACCATCATTGCCACGATAGTTACAGCGGGCGCACCCAATACAGGTGCTTCCGCACTAAAAATGTTTATGCGCTTTGCCGGCATTGTCATTGGTTCACTGGCTGGCTTTGCCGTATTACTCGTTATTGCCAGCACACAGTCATTGATTTTATATTTGTTACTGTTTGCAGGTTTTGTTTACTGGATGGCCAGTTGGAGTTTACGCAGCAAAAACTATGGTTATGTCGGCTTACAGTCTGCCTTGTTATTTTTGATCATGCTGAGCAACACAGGTACGACTGCAATTAATATTACCTTATCCACCGAACGCTTTTATGGCGTTATCACCGGTGGGCTCATTGCCTTTGTGATGGTTCTATTGGTGGTACCCAATCGACCCGAAAAGGTCATTGCACAAATATTTCAAAAGGTCGTTGATCAACTTCAATCCACATGGAAACTACTACACCAAACAGAAGTATCCATAGATGAAATCAACAATCAATTAGCCGCAATTGATCAAAATCTGTCATCCCTTGACGAAGCATTAAATCAACAGCGATTTTTGCTAACCTCCACCTCACATGAATATGACCAAGTCTACGATTTACGCCGCTTGGTTAGTTTACTGCGCCAATTAGCGCGGTTATTAAACAATGATGAGTACTCGGCAAAAAAAGTACAAAATATCTTGTCGCAGTATCAACTGCATTTTGATGATGTAACTACTGACAAACAACCGACTCTCAGCCATACTATCAGTGATCGTTTTTCTGCCAAGACATGTTACTGCCTAGATCATATTTTTCAGCACTGGGCTCAATTTAAAAAATATTGGCACAAGGGGTTAGATCATGGATAAAGGTCACAGTTTCTGGAAAAAGTGGTTCGGAACAACGCCAGCAATCGTTGCCTGGATTGTTGCCATCTTAATTGTAATCGCTTTATATTTTGTCGTCGCCAATCAATTAACTCCTTACAGCTCTAAAGCTACTATTTACGCCCGCGTGGTAAGCCTCTCACCCGAAGTGTCCGGCAATATCGTTGCTAGTTACACGAGCTTAAAACAACAATTTGTTCCCAAAGGTGAAGTATTATTTGAAATAGATCCACGCCCTTATGCAGATAAGCTAGCGATCGCTAAAAATACATTGGTATTAACTAAAGAGCGTGTTGCTGCATTAACCTTACAAGTTAGTAATTTGAAAAAAGGCGTGGAAGCTAAACAAGCCGCCT
This sequence comes from Coxiellaceae bacterium, assembly GCA_029210045.1. GTDB lineage: Bacteria > Pseudomonadota > Gammaproteobacteria > Coxiellales > Coxiellaceae > JARGNX01. The sequence goes on along the minus strand of JARGNX010000009.1, from coordinate 108,983 downwards.
ATACCAAAGCACTTGAGGATTATGAACGTTACAATAAATTATATGCTGACAATGTGGTCTCACAACAAGATGTGCAACACATGCTTGCCGCGATGCAAATTAAACGCGCTGACCTTGCACAATCTAAGCTGGTGCTAAAAGCCGCTAAACAACACTTAGGTAAAACCATTGATGGCATCAATGTGCATGTTAGATTAGCACAAGCACAGCTGCGCTTAGCGCAATATTACTTCGACCAAACCCGCGTCAAAGCACCTACCGCTGGTTACTATGAAAACCTTTACATCCATAAGGGCACCTATGCCGTACCCGGCAAAACAAAAATACCATTTATACTAGCTGACACTTGGTGGGTTGAAGGGCTTGTAGCTGAAAATGGACTATCTAATCTCAAGATGGGCCAAAAAGCGTTAGTCATGCTGGACTTATACCCTGGCCACATCTATAACGCTAGCGTCACTTCTATTGGCCACGGCGTGCAAGTCGAAGCCATCAAACCCTCAGGCAACTTACCTGAATACAGCAATAAAAGCGCCTGGTTCCAAGCACAACAACTGTTTCCTTTTGGCGTAACTCTTGCCCCTGAGCAAATGAAAAAACTCGAGTTACGTGTCGGCGCTAGCGGAAGCGTAGTGGTTTTACGTGAGGGTCATTCGATCTGGAATGGCTTTGCTTATTTCGTAATGTGGATCAAAAGCCTCTGGGCCTATCTCTGATACCAAAAATCAGCAACTTAGCCTTTATCATGAGAACCCTTGCTAATACTACCTTAATAGTAATACGTTAATATCATATCTAACCATAAATTCAATAAGAGATAGATATGTCACGACACGAACACTCAGGACTCACTTTCAAGCGCAATGAGCTAAAATTATTGATCGATGAACTAACTCAGGATCTATTATCCCCCAGCTCAAAGTATGGCCTAAACCCAAGTACCCAAATCATGATTAGGAGCATCATCAGCGAGCACCAACCACCTGTAGAAACCATTGACGCTTACCGTCAGGCAATTGATGGTATTGTGGCGGATATCAAGCAGGCAGTCCCAATGTATTTCCAATCACACAGCATCAGCTTTTTTGAGCAAGGTCGCATATTTCCTATGCCTCACAGCGTTGACGCTGCTGCACCGTACGAGACTAAAACCGACACCCCCAGAGGACAACTTACTTAAATTTTCAGATTGAAGTTTAGCTGAGCGGAAAGGTTGGACAAAAGCCCTCGATGAAACAACGTCATTGCGAGAAGGCAGAGCAACACTCTGCCGACGCGGCAACCTCATAACTAAAGCACTTCAGTCTTGAGGTTGCTTCGTCGCTAGCTCCTCGCAATGACGAATGACAAAGCAAGGTAGCTTACGCTACCTCTTTCATTGAGCAACGAACCCGACCTTGACGATCGATTTCGATAACTTTAACACGAATGATCTGACCTTCGTTCAACACTTCATGGATATTTTCAACACGCTCTTCACAAATTTGTGAAACGTGAACCATGCCTTGTTTGCCAGGTAGCAATGAAACGAATGCACCGAAGTCCATCAATTTAACGATTGGACCTTCATAGATCGCACCCACTTCAACATCAGCAGTGATATCTTCAATGCGTTGACGAGCCAGCTCACCGTCTTCACCGTTAACTGCAGCAATCTTAACAACACCTTCATCGCTAATATCGATAGTGGTGTTAGTTTCTTCAGTTAATGCACGAATCGTAGCACCACCTTTACCAATGATGTCACGAATCTTATCTGTGTGAACCTTAATGGTGAAAATGCGTGGCGCATGCTGTGATACTTCTTCGCGTGGCTTATCAATCGCTTCTTGCATAATACCTAAGATATGTAAACGAGCATCACGCGCTTGCGACAATGCTTGATCCATAATTTCTTTAGTAATGCCTTCAATCTTGATATCCATTTGCAAAGCAGTAATACCATCTTGTGTACCAGCCACTTTAAAGTCCATATCACCTAAGTGATCTTCATCACCTAAGATATCGGTCAATACTGCATGACGATCACCTTCTTTAATCAAGCCCATCGCAATACCAGCCACTGGCGCTTTAGTAGTCACACCGGCGTCCATCATCGACAAGCTAGTACCACATACAGTAGCCATAGAACTTGAACCATTAGATTCAGTAATTTCTGAAACCACACGCAATGTGTATGGGAAGTCATCCATATTAGGCAACACAGCCATAATGGCACGCTTAGCTAATTTACCATGACCAATTTCACGACGCTTTGGACCCATCATCATACCGGTTTCACCAACACAATAAGGAGGGAAGTTATAATGCAATAAGAATGGATCAGTTTTATCACCCATAATGCTATCAATGCGCAATGCATCACGATCAGTACCTAAAGTTGTGGTAACAATCGCTTGTGTTTCACCACGAGTAAATAATGCTGAACCATGAACACGTGGCAATATACCTAAATCAACGCTAATCGGACGAACCGTTGTGGTATCACGACCATCAATACGTTTTTCACCTGACAATACACGCTCACGTACAATTGTTTTTTCTAAGTCATGGAAGATATTACCCACTTCGTTTGCAGAAACACCCGCTTCATCATTTACTAAGTCTGCTTCAACTTGTTTACGCAGTTCACTGATACGCTCAGAACGCGCTTGCTTTTCTTGAATCTGATACGCTTCAACCAATCCAGCTTCAGAAGCAGCTTTTACTTTAGCTTCTAAATCAACATTCGCTTCTGGTGCTGTCCAATCCCAAGTCGTTGTGCCTACCTCTTCAGCAAACTCATTAACCGCTGTGATCACTGCCTGCATTTGCTCGTGACCGAACATCACCGCACCTAACATCACTTCTTCGGTTAAACCATTTGCTTCAGACTCTACCATCAACACAGCGTCTTTAGTACCAGCTACTACCAAATCAAGATCTGCTTCAGCTGCGACTTCTTCGTTCATGTTTAATAGGTATTGACCATCTTTGTAACCTACACGTGCGGCACCAATTGGGCCTGAGAATGGAATACCCGATACAGCCAATGCTGCCGATGTACCAATCATCGCAACGATATCAGTTTGTACTTCAGGATCGTATGACATAACAGTGGCAACCACTTGCACATCATTTTTGAAGCCAGCTGGGAATAACGGACGAATCGGACGATCAATCAAACGACAAATTAATGTTTCACGTTCAGTTGGACGCGCTTCACGCTTGAAGTAACCACCAGGCACTTTACCGGCCGCATAGAATTTTTCTTGGTAGTTTACTGTTAACGGAAAGAAGTCCATGCCTTCTCTTGCTTCTTTTTTACCAACAACAGTTACTAAAACTAGGGTATCACCCACAGTCACGGCAACAGCGCCGCTCGCTTGACGAGCAATTCGGCCCGTCTCCATAGTCACCGTTTGGTCACCATATTGAAATGTTTTTACTATTTTATTCACGCTTTATTTTCCTCTAGAAACAATGAAGGGTGCAAATGCACCCTATAAATTTTTGGATTTTAATGGCGTAAGCCCAGTCTTTTGATTAGCTCACGATAACCATTAAGATTGGTACGCTTTAGATAAGCCAGCAATTTACGACGTTGACTCACCATACGCAGCAAACCGCGACGTGAGTGATGATCATGCTTATGCTCTTTGAAATGACCAGTTAACTTGTTGATTTTGCTGGTTAAAATGGCAACTTGAACTTCTGTCGAACCAGTGTCGCCGTCTTTAGATTGGTATTCTTTAACTATTTCTGCAGTCTTTTCTGCACCTAATAATGACATTCTATATCCTCGTTATTAATTTCGTTAATTATCATAATGTTATGAAAAACCGCTGTCATTTGCAGTGTTTTCACCCCACTAAAAACGAGCGATTATAACACATTGTCTATTAAATAGAAGTAAGGCATGGAAGCTTAAAGCCAAGTTATCACTATCAACCAAATCAATTACTTAATGCTTTGTTAATACGCTAACCATAATATAGAATGAAATTAAGTTTACTTTTTGATTTGGATACCCTTATGAGCAGAATTCTCGGAGCAACCACCGCCAATGACCAGGACACAGCTACAGCTGTACAACAAGTCCTTAATCAAAAAACCTCAGCAGATGCTGCTCGACCCAGCTTTACGCGTGCCGGTGAGTTCAATGCCATTGGAAAATATTATCATTATGCTCAACAGCTTGCTGATCATTTAGAAACTACTGGTGGTGAAAAGGACGAACACGCAGCGACATTACAAAACCAGATGAGCAAAATAGCGGATGCTTATATTGCAGGAATAACACTAACCACTTCTGTAGGTGATGTCAGAAAACAATTTTTAGATAAACATTACCCTATTGATCCAGTACAACAAACAGACCCTGAGGCCAGAAAAAAAGGCATTCAACAGCAAACGCAACGCCTAAAAGCTGACGGTAAACTATTAACTCTTATTGGTGTTGCTACATCAAACAATACTGCCGCCTATATGCAGACCAAACAACTCCTTGCCGCAATAGATGCCAATCAAACCGAGCACAATCAAGACACCCAGTACTTCGCTGTAATAAATGCAGAAGAACAAGAGCGAGAAGATAACGAACACGACAATATCAAACATGACGAAGACTTAGAAGCCTTCGATGAAGCACTTGTCGAAGCAGAAGCCACTGCTGAAAACAAAGAGCGTGATTATGAAATAACCAAAGAGAATCTATTTGACGCCATTGGGATCGATGATGGCGCTGAGCAGCCTGGCATTGATTTAGCTGCCGAAAGGCAAGCTGCTGGTATCACACAAATTAAAACTGACGCACTCGCTGAATTAAAAGGGGAGTATCTAAGCGGCTGCAGCACCATACGTGCTAGCGGTATGAATGAATCAGAAATGCAAACCGCATTAGCTCAAGAAAAAGCCAAATTAAAAGATGGTATCGAAGTCATTGCGGAGAAGGCGCAAGATGAATTGCACCAAGTGGCTAAAGCACGAGAGGTTTTCTCAAGTGGCAGCCAACAATCTGAATATCGACAATTATACAGTGATGACGAATGGAGCCAAATAAGCAAAAATGGCAACTCTGCCCTACAACCAAAATCTGCTAGCCCAATAATAAATATAAGCGCAAAATAAATTGTGAATCCCGGGTCCGTAAACCCGGGATAAATAAACTGATTAAGCGTCTGCGTTAGCCACTTCAGTTGCTGTTTCAATAATCACAGGTTCAACTGGCACATCTTGATGCCCACCGTGATTACCGGTTTTCACACCTTTAATCTTATTCACTACGTCCATGCCTTCAACCACTTTACCAAATACGCAGTAACCCCAACCATCCGGTGTTTCAGCTTTAAAATCGAGAAACTTGTTATCTGACACATTGATGAAGAACTGCGCACTAGCAGAATGTGGATCAGGAGTACGTGCCATGGCCAAAGTACCCGTCAAGTTTGAGCCACCTTTATTGGCTTCATTTTGAATACTGTCACGACTATCTTTTTCATTCATATCAACATCAAAGCCACCGCCTTGCACCATAAAACCATCAATCACACGGTGGAAGATCACACCATTATAAAAACCATCTTTAACGTATTGACGAAAATTATCCGCCGTCACTGGTGTGTTTTTATCATCCAACTCAATGACGATATCGCCCATATTTGTTTGTAACTTGATCATTGTTTTACCTTGTTAATGAATGTTGGCGCAGAGTATAACGACTCAAGAGGAAGATTGGAAATATGACCGTGAATTGGAGGCGATTAATTAAGCTGCGCTTTGCTATCGGAGGTGTACAGGGTGTAGCCCCCGGATCCAGAAGTCATAAGCAATTATCCGGGATCCATGGATTCCTGGTCAAGCCAGGAATGATAAGGCAGTACGCTGTGCGCCTTCGGTAGGAAACAAAGTGCAGCGCGGCATCACTGCCTAACTACAACAAACACACAATATGTACATTTAGTTACTTCACGGTTCTTGCACCACCCCACCCTACCCGCTAGAATGAGCAAGAATTTTCAGTGATAAAGGGGCACACATGGCTAACGAAGGTTATCATGAACCAGTAGAAGAACTCAGTGACGAGACTCGTGATATGCACCGCGCTATCATTTCATTAATGGAAGAACTAGAAGCTGTTGATTGGTATAACCAACGCGTCGATGCCTGCAAAGACGATGACCTACGGGCCATCCTCAAACACAATCGCGATGAAGAAAAAGAACACGCCGCCATGGTGCTGGAGTGGATTCGTCGCCGGGACCCAAGCTTTGATAAAGAACTCAAAGACTATGTTTTCACTGATGGCTCGATCGTAGCGAAAGAGCAAAGCGAAAACAGCTAACACGTAATTATCTACCTCCGTCGGCGCTTTATACGCTGACACATAAAGTATGGAGAATTTTCAAAGGGAGTGTGCGGGAGCTATATCAGTTAATAAAGAATGAGGCAGTATGTTTAAGATTAATTTACATAAAATAAAGTTCATTAAGCCAAGTATGATCCCATGGATCATTTGGTCTATCGCTGGTTTATTCTATTTTTACGACATTATCTTACGCATCTATCCTAGCACCATTGAAACCCAGTTTACCCGCGCCTTTCAGATTAACGCCACACAGTTTGGTTTTTTTACTGCCTGTTATTACATTACCTATACCGCCATGCAAATACCTGCCGGTATTATCGTTGATCGCATCAGTATTTATAAAACTTTATTCCTAGCCTGTTTATCATGTTTATTCGGTATCGGCCTGATTCACTATTATGACAATATCATGATCGCGCAAATCGGCCGTATGATTATCGGCTTTGGTGCATCATTTGCCTATGTGGCCACACTGAAAGTCGCATCGATCTGGTTACCGGCTGATCGCTTCGGTATCGCAACAACCATCGCTGACTCATTAGGCATGCTCGGTGGCATCTTTACTGATGAAATTTTGGGACATATCAATCAATCTTCAGGCTTCCGCGAATCAGAAACCTGGTTAATCGTGTCTGGCGTCGTGATTGCTTTCTTGATTTTGTTCGTATTAAAAGATCGCCCAGAAAAAACTGCACATCCTGCGCATAATATTAACCTTTATGACCCGCGCAAAATTTTAAATCGCTTAAAAAATATCGCTACCAGTAAACAAATCTGGCTAATCGGTATCGTTGGTTGTTTATATTACCTGCCATCTTCTGTGGTTGGCGATGTGTGGGGTATTCCGTTTTTGAAATCGGTTTATCACCTATCCGAAACCAATGCTGATCATGCCATCTCCTTCTTCTTTGCTGGTTGGATTATTATCGGTCCAGTTTTCGGCTTGCTATCAGATAAATTCCGCAATCGCTGGAAACCAATCACCTACTGTGTCGTCGGCAACTTAATTCTATTTACTGCAATTGTTTATTTACCACCACTCGGCATGACCCCAGGCACTGGCCTGACATTTGTATTATTCTTTTTGGTTGGTGCTTTTACTGGTGCGCACCCACTGGTATTCGCACTGGCTAAAGAAAACTTCTCACTACGCTCAACCGGTACTGTCATTGCATTCACCAATACGTTGGTCATGATTGGTGGTGTGATATTCCAACCCGCCACCGGCTTCTTACTCGACTTCGTCCACCATACAGTTGGTAAAGTCGGCGCAGAAACTTACTCCATGCACGACTACACCATTGCCATGACCATCATGCCTGTCTCGATGTTAATCACCTGGGGATTAATGTACTTTATCAAAGACACGGGCTCACGCATCGATCAACATAATGAGCAACGACCACACTAATACACCCCGGGTATTGTGAATATTCACCCTTTGAATTACTCTATTTCCATATATATGAAAATACATAATGATTCAATAGGCAATATAACTCATGACAAGAAGAAAGAGAGCAGAAGCAGCCACACCCAATCCATATGAATCAGATACAGCGCAAGCTAATGTTTTATCCGTTCAGCAGTATGCTGAGAGTCATCCTGGAAAATTAACGTTATATAAAAATAATACAAATGGATACTGGCTATTAAAGTTCACCCTGGCTGATGATCACCTAGAAGCTTGGTATTTAAATCCTGACGCTGATAAAATCAACCAATCGCGGGCAAAAGCTATGCCTAGATATTTTCTGTCTGGCCTACTGAGGAACGGCTCCCTTTTAGAATGCCCCGGCACTGATCTTACTGCAGCTGAAACAGCTGCCACCCCAAGAAAACGGCAAGCCATAGCTAGTGCAGGCGCAAGTGCGAAACCAAAATCAAAACCACTCGCTCAAAGGCCAAGCTCAACCGACCAAGAGCTAAGCCTAACTGAAGTGCAAAAGGTAGAGTTTGATAACTATGTTAATAAATGGAAAGGTCTTGTGCCTAATGTGCAAGATATTTTAAAGCATAACTTGCGAATGATTCAAAATTCGCCGCGAGCAGGGTTAACGTATACCGCTAGCGAAAAACAGGGAATAACATATTATTCTACTATCAAAGGAAGAAAACTGACAAGACTTAGTCTTAGGCCTGACTACAGGCTAACAGAAGAAGATTGTGAGGAGCATGGAGTTGTTGTGGAAGATCCGATAACCTACTTTTTTTCAAGAGGAGCTATCACGGCCCGTATGGCCGACATAAAGCGCACCATGCAAGGTTTTAGCTGCCCGAAATCAACGCGGTGGGCAGATGGCTCAATATCAATACATGAATGTAAAAGCAATAGAACTAATCCCCCTGATTCTATGACTATCACTATTTCAGTACCCTCTGGTGTCAAAACAAATACAACAATTAAAATTGCCCCTGAAGCAGATACGCTTACACGAGATGAGATATGTCGTTCAATAATGGACCTTTACAAAAAAGAAACAGATACAACAAAAAAAATTGCTACGTGGAATAAACTGTCGCCCAAAGATCTGATTCACCAATTAATAGACGTAGCAATTTCTCGGAAGTTAATTCAGGTAATCGGGCAACGATCTAAGCAACCTAAGAAAAAGCGCCGTATTGAACCTACCGTTGAACAAATGGACAACGAAGCTGACCGCGATAGTAATCCGGCACCGGCTAAACACTGGAATTTTGATACCGAACTCCCCGATGGTCTCTTTGAACCGCCTATGTCCCCGATGGCAACACAAGCAGCTGCAGGCTCTGGACAAAATCTAGTGATGGATCTTACAGATGAAGAGCTATTTGCATTACCGGCGGAGCCCGTTACAGCAGCTGGACAGTCACTCAATATCGCTAAAAAGACAGATGCTCTGGTGATGCACTGGGGAGAACAACATAGAGCTATTATCGCTAAAAATTTACGCATCATTCAAAGCAAAGGTAGGAATAAAGTTCAAATTGATTTTAATAGCCCAGATGAGGCGTTAGTACTGAAACCGATGATACCTAGTGCTGGATCACAACAAAAGATAAATCTTATCCCCATAGCGCCAATACCAGATGTTGATACTGTATTCAGTCAAAATTTTAATAAAGCACGAAAAATGCTAATTAAGCTTAATTGCGCTGTCACCAAATTAGGCAATCCTCGACACTACACTAATGGTGTTTCTTGCTCCGCTCACACTAAAGACTACCCGGAAGTCTCAGTAGCTGCTTGTAATGTAACAAATGAAGAAGATTTTTTAGCTGGCAAGGTGCGCATTCGATTAACCTTTATTGGTAAAGAGGGAATAGATATAGTTGCTAATGGAAATATCAGCGATGCAATACATATTCAACGTGGGTTTATTCGTTATTATATGCTACACAAAGCGCTCATGAAAACTTTAACTGGTACGGATGCATTAAACTTCTGTTTTACATATGCCACCCAATGCCCTTGGTTATCTAACCCATCAAAGGTTGAACGCTTAGCGACTACCGCACCAATAACAGGAAAAAGAGCAAGAGACCACGAAGATGATAATGAAGAGCAGCTTGGCTATGAACCTGACCTTCTTTTAGGGACTCCCCCCGATTTGACAAAAAATATAGATGATATGATAGCTGCATTAGGGGGTCTGGATGAACCACCAAAAACATCCACACCAGGAAAAGCTGCAAGCAACCCATTTAATTTGTGGGCGAGCCGTGGCAAAAAGGTCACCGCTGCCGCGACTGCTGATAATGCAAGAACTCATGCTAGAAAATAAGGCCACAACCTATTCCTACTTATTGAAATAAAACCCTTGAAGGTAGTCACAACCAGCAAGGGTTAGGTAGCGCAATTGGACTTGGTTTTCTACCCCCTCAGCTATAATCTTCACGTCGCATGCACGGCTAATCTTAATAATATTATCGATCATTTTATTGCTTTTTTTATCTTGAATACGAGCCACAAAAGATTGGTCAATTTTCAAGAACTTCACCGGCAGATTTTCTAAATAGTTCAACGAAGAATACCCAGTGCCAAAATCGTCAATCGCAATATTAATACCTTCCTGAACCAACTGATCCAATATCTTAATTTTATCATCAATATTATCCATGATAGCTGTTTCTGTTATCTCCAACACAATACGCGAAGGGTCAATACGATATTTTCTCATCATAGAGATGAGGGTAGATAAAAAATACCTATCCTCTAATTGTAGCGGCGAACAATTAATGGTAACAACACACTGACTATAGGCATGCCCCGTTTGCTCCCACTGCATTATCTGTTTAAAAACCAACTCAAATATTCGCCAGCCTAAATTAATCATAAAACCTATTTTTTCTGCGATCGGAATAAATTCCATCGGCCCCACATCACCCAACTCAGAGCTATGCCACCGCACTAATGATTCAATACCATACACATTCAAAGACCCACTCTCAAAAATAGGCTGATAGACCATGTGTATTTGATTACGACTAACAGTGTTATGTAGCTGAAGTTCAATACTGGATTTTCTTTCGCTCGCTGCCGATAAAAACTCATCGTACATAGAATACTGATTCTTGCCCCGATCTTTTGCATCATACATAGCAATATCCGCATACCTTAATAATGCCTTTACCTTTTCACTGCTGTTAATTTCATGCTCAGTTAAAGCACCAGCCGTCGCAATACCTATACTGCAATTAATATGTAACTCATAGGATTGTATTAAAAAACTATCATCAAGCGCGTGTAGTATCTTCTTTGCCACATGCTGGCTATAATTCTCTATGTCTTCATCACACAATAATATCGCAAACTCATCACCACCAATTCTCGCCAGGTGAGCCTTATCTTTTTTCATCGCAGCAAAGACAGTCCTCATGCGGTTCGCCACTTCGATCAACAACTCATCACCAAATGTATGACCCAAATTATCATTAATATTTTTAAAATTATCCAAATCCAAGTATAAAATAGCTAACTTATCATACTCAGATGTTTGCATCGCCTTATCGACCTCATCAATAAAAAACATACGATTAGGCAATGAGGTTAAATAGTCATCGTTTGCTATTTTTTTTAATTTTTTGGTTAAATGCTCACCATAATCAATTGCATTTTTATGCGAGCGCGCCATAACCATAAAAAGGATAAGCAATGATAAATCAATAATACAACCTGCTATTAATACATATAACGGCAGTGAGGCATCCATAGTTGCAAGGAATTGCTGTGTCGGCCAAACCTGAATGTCCCATACCCGACCATACATTTTAATTTTTTTTCTAGCAGTGTAAGTAGAGGCCTGTTCTTTATTACCAGTATCCTTAAAAATCACCTGATTGTTATCAGAGATCACTAGATTCACATACCTTTTTTCTTGCGCCAATACGCCATTCATTAATTTATATACAATAAACGGGGCATAAACAAATCCATGAACCTGCTTGCCTTTCTGTCCATACTCATTTTTATAGAGTGGAACATATAACAAAAAACCCGGTGTTTTTTTGTCATCTTGGACTAAAACAATCGGCCCCGTTACCGTTGCCATTCCAGTTTTCTTTGCTTGTTCCGCACCCTGTAGTCGATTTTTCTCATGCGCCACATCTAAGCCTAAGGCATTTTTATTAATTTCTAAGGGTTCAATAAATGTAATCGGCAGTAACGTATCATGATCATGCTTCGGATAGATAGTGAACTTATTCCCTTCAGCACGCTGTTTGTTTAAAAATTTTTTCTTATTTTTTTTAGCTACGACATAAATCACACCCATGCCATTGATGCCTTTATATTTCTTTTCTATTTTCAATTTTTCAGTATATTTCCGCCATGATTTATGATCAATTCTATTATTTGCCGCAACGACATATGCAGCACCACTGCTCAATGCATCAACATACGTATCCATACGCTCTTGAATTAAGCTAACCACATGATTGGCTTCACGATTAAATTTTGCTTGATTGATCCGGTCTGTCTGATATGAGGTAACCAACCACACCAAGAAGGTTAGCCCTATTGAAGCAAGTAATATCACCCAATGAATTAAGCGTAATGAAAGAAATGTGGCCGGCTGCTTATTCAAAACTATCCCTATTACTTATATCGAAACAGTTCTAGTATAGACCACCAGTAGAATATATATCTAATTGATTATAAACAACTTATTAAGCAATTGCGACAACGGCCGCAACGTGCAAAACCATATCACGTCACCACTAGCCAAGCCATGAGCGAGCATTCCTAAACAATCGCAACCAAGGACTGTCTTCAGGCCAATCTTGCGGGCACCAAGACAACTGCACTTTGCGTACTACACGCTCTGGATGCGGCATCATAATCGTCACGCGACCATCAGTCGAAGTTAAACCCGTCACACCCTGCGCACTGCCATTGGGGTTATACGGGTAACGCTCAGTCACCTGAGCCAAGTCATCCACATAACGTAAGGACACAGCTGCTTGCTTAGCATCACCGTTTGTAAAATCAGCATAGCCTTCACCATGCGCCACCACGACCGGTAAGCAACTGCCTTGCATATCACGCAATAATATTGAAGGACTGTCTTCGACTTGGACGCTTACCAATCGCGCTTCAAATTGTTGTGATTGATTCTTCAAAAATAACGGCCAATGCTGCGCACCGGGAATCATTGCCTTTAATTCAGACAACATCTGGCAACCATTACAAACACCTAAAGTAAATGTATCGCCACGCTGAAAGTATTCAGTAAACTGTTGTTGTAAGCGCTCATGATGCAATATACCTTGTGCCCAACCACGACCAGCACCCAACACATCACCATAAGAAAAGCCGCCACACGCCGCCATGCCATGGAAGTCTGATAATTGCACGCGACCATCAATCAAGTCATTCATATGCACATCAATAGACTCGAATCCCGCCTGATGAAAAGCCGAAGCCATTTCAACATGCCCGTTCACCCCCTGCTCACGCAAAATAGCGCACTTGGGTTTTGCACCAACATTAATATACGGCGCTGTAATATCTTCACTAGCATCAAAATTAAGTTGTGCACACACACCCTGTCGATCTGCACGCAACAAATCATCATATTCTTGCTGTGCGCAATCAGGATTATCACGCAATTTTTGCAATTGGTAACTGGTCTCAGACCATAGTCGATGCAACGCTGTTCGCGACTGTTTATAAACACGTTCACCACAAGCGTTAATATGCAACTCATCTTGATCATTTAAATAACCGATCACATGCACACACGCCTTCAAACCGGCTTCACACAATTGGCGCTGTATCGCTGCACTTTGATGCTTTGATACTTGAATCACCGCACCTAACTCTTCGTTAAATATTGCTGCTAATAATGCTGTATCTTTCGTATCAAAATCGATAGTAACACCAACACCGCCAGCAAACATCATTTCACTTATCGTTGCCAACAAACCACCATCGGAACGATCATGATACGCTAAAATAGACTCTTCACGATTAAGACGCTGTATTTCACTAAAGAATGTTTTTAATGCTTGCGGGTCATCAATATCAGCCGGACGATCACCCAATTGATCATATACCTGAGCTAATGCCGAGGCACCCAAACAATTAGAGCCTTTGCCTAAATCCAATAACAATAGTTCGGTATCGCCTCGATCAGTACGTAATTGCGGCGTTAATGTCTTGCGAATATCTGTCACACAAGCACTCGCGCTAATCACCAAAGATAATGGCGAGGTCACACTACGCGCCTGACCACCCTGCTGCCACTTGGTCCGCATCGATAATGAATCTTTACCCACCGGAATAGCAATGCCTAATGCCGGACACAATTCCATACCGACCGTTTGTACCGCTTCATACAAGCCTAAACCTTCACCATCGTAATCTGCTGCCGCCATCCAGTTCGCTGATAATACCAAATCACTGATATCATCAATTGCAGCTGCGGCCATATTTGTTACTGCCTCACCCACCGCTAAACGTGCTGACGCTGCATGGTGCAATAACGCCACCGGTGCGCGCTCACCCATCGCCATCGCCTCACCGCCAAAACCTTCAAAACTATTTGCGGTCACTGCCACATCACTCACTGGCACTTGCCATGGTCCCACCATTTGATCGCGCGCCACCATACCCGTCACACTGCGATCACCTATCGTGATCAAAAAGGATTTATCTGCAACGGCTGGAAATTGCAGCACACGCTTTATAGCCTCATCCAGTTCAACACCAGAAAAATCAAAGGGCTGAGGTTTATAATAATGCGCAGCCTTTAAATCACGCTCTAATGGCGGAATTTTTTCAAACAATACATCCATGGGCATATGCACAGCATCTTGCTTTAACAAAGGGTCTTCTACCTGCAATTGCTTAGACACTGTGGCTTGCCCCAACACCGCAACAGGGCATCTTTCACGCTGACAAATGGCCTTAAACGCTTCTACATGCTGCTTATCAACCGCCAATACATAACGCTCTTGCGATTCATTACACCAAATCTCTAACGGGCTCATACCCGGCGCATCAATGGGCACCTTGCGAATATCTAAATACGCACCCAAGTCATCCGCTTCTACCAATTCCGGCATTGCATTCGATAAACCACCAGCACCCACATCATGAATACTGACAATAGGATTATCTTCGCCCATAGCCCAACAGGTATTAATGACTTCCTGCGCGCGACGCTGCATTTCTGGATTAGCTCTCTGCACCGAAGCAAAATCTAAATCAGCCTTATTATCACCTGAGCTAATGGATGAAGCAGCACCGCCACCCAAACCAATCGGCATACCCTGCCCACCCAATACAATCAAACAGGTCTCTGCTACTAACGCATGCTTCTTAACTTGCTGATCGCGAATCTGGCCTAAGCCACCAGCAATCATAATCGGCTTATGGTAACCACGTACCACCTCACCAAAATCAGTATTTAATGTGATTTCACAGCTACGAAAATAGCCGCATAAATTAGGTCGACCAAATTCATTATTAAAAGCGGCCGCGCCAATCGGGCCTTCTAACATAATCTGTAATGCCGATGCCGTATTAGCCGGTTTGCCACTGCAAAATTCCCATGGCTGCACCATATCCGGTATATGCAAATGCGATACCGAAAAACCATTCAACCCCGCTTTCGCTTGTGCACCACGACCCGTCGCCGCCTCATCACGAATCTCACCCCCGGAGCCCGTTGCAGCACCTGCAAATGGTGATATCGCAGTTGGGTGATTATGCGTCTCTACTTTAAACACATAGTGCGCTAACTCATCGCACTGATGATAAGCCTTACTCGCTGGATCTGCGTAAAAACGATTAGCCATCGGCCCCTTTATCACAGCCGAGTTATCACTGTAGGCCACCGCCACTTTATCGGGGTGTTGCTTATAGGTATTGCGTATCATTGCAAATAATGAATAGTCCGATACTTCCCCATCGACAATATTCACCGCATTAAAAATCTTATGACGGCAATGCTCAGAATTCACCTGCGCAAACATCATTAACTCAGCATCCGTCGGATCACGACCTAAGTCTTGATAAGCATCAAACAAATAATCAATTTCATCATCAGATAAAGCTAAACCCATTTGCTGATTGGCCTCAACAAGGGCTTCACGGCCATCAGCTATCAGGGGAATATGCGTTAACGGTTGCGGCTTACTTTCTGTAAATATGTGGCTCAGCTGATGCGGCTGATCAATCACCGACTCTGTCATTTTATCGTGCAATACATGCTCAGCGTGCTTGCGTTGCTCGCCGTCTAAGCCATCCCAAGATTGACCAAATTGATACCATACACCGCGTTCAATTCGATCCACCCCATCGAAACCACAGTATTGTGCAATATCTGTCGCTTTCGATGACCATGGTGAAATCGTGCCCAAGCGCGGTACAACACAAAAGCCATCATCACAGCTTAAACTGCTCACCAGCTCATCCGCCTGCAATAAAGCCATCAAATCATCTTGCTTTACCACCGCACCCGCTTTACGCGAGACACAGTAAATATAACGCGCTTGGAATGGTGTTTGCAGCTGTTGCTGCCTAAAGGAACTCAAAGCCGGACGGCCTACAAATATCAGCATATTCTTACCCTGTTTAGAGACGCCGGTACTATAGCATTTTTGACCATAGATCGGAATAGAGTAACTGCCGCCCTATTGACTAACCTTTGTAATTATATATAAACACAAAGCCTTCGTTGCCATTACGACGGTATTGGCATACCTCTGTATTATTTGATGTAATCATACTGCCGCGAGAATACACCGTGTACACACAAGCTGGATCATGGCTATTAGTCGGTACTAACTGAAAGGTCGTTATCGCATTCTCTGGAATAGGTTTACGCGAGTTAGTAACGTAAATTTCCATCGGGATAGTCGTATAAGCAGGTATTAAATCACGCCAAAGATTTTGAATTGAATAGTACTGTCTTGGCTGCATGATATGCAAATTTGTATTTGAATTATTGATAAATTTGCCATTTGGCAAAAATGGATGGCCAGCCATTGCGATGTTACTTACGGCCAATAGCGCTACAGCAGAAACTATTATACTCTTCATCAGATACTCCCACATTATTTGAAGGAGTCAGTGTACATGCATTGTTATAAAATTCAACAATAATTAGGTGAATGCGATCAAGCAGCTTGATCAGTTTTCTTAACCGGTTCAATTAACTGCGCTTCCGCCAACTCAACCAAATGCTGCTCCATCGTGCGCATACCCACAGCCTTACCCGTTTGAATAGCTGAGTAAATTTGCGGTATTTTATTTTCACGTATAAGATTTCGAATCGCAGGAGTACATATCATAATCTCTTGTGCCGCAATACGGCCACCACCAATCCTTTTCAATAAAGTCTGCGCAATAACCGCACGTAAAGATTCTGATAACATCGCACGAATCATATCTTTCTCACCCGTAGGAAACACATCAATCAGACGATCAATGGTTTTAGCGGCGGAATTTGTATGCAAGGTAGCCAACACTAAATGCCCTGTTTCAGCAGCAGTCAATGCTAAACGAATGGTTTCTAAATCTCGTAACTCACCGACCAGGATAATATCCGGATCTTCACGCAACACAGATCGTAACGCCGCATTAAAGCTCAACGTATCTTTTTTTACTTCACGCTGATTGATCAAACAATTTTTATTATGGTAAGTAAATTCTATGGGGTCTTCAATGGTAATAATATGATGATGGTATTTTTCATTAATCGAATCCACCATAGCGGCTAGTGTTGTAGATTTACCAGAACCTGTAGGCCCTGTCACTAACAACAAACCATTCGGTAGCGCACACAATGAATGTAAAATTTCAGGTAAGCGTAATGCT
Source organism: Coxiellaceae bacterium (assembly GCA_029210045.1). Classification (GTDB taxonomy): domain Bacteria; phylum Pseudomonadota; class Gammaproteobacteria; order Coxiellales; family Coxiellaceae; genus JARGNX01. The sequence goes on along the minus strand of JARGNX010000009.1, from coordinate 91,332 downwards.
TCAAATGTGGGAATTTCATCAGGAATCACACGAAATACAGCCGCTACACCGCGTTGCTGATGAAATACGTTGACACGAAATCGAGCGAGGTTTTCAATCGAGTAACTCAAGTCGGTTTCTAGTTCATCATGATACACTTTCTGTTGTCCATCATTTAAAATACCCTCAATCATACCTAGCAATTGCTCCTGCGTCAGCTCAGGGTCGTCTAAACGCTCTAACGTTCCATCAATCCGAACTACCGGTGATTCACCAACAGAGAGATGTAAATCAGAAGCATTACGCTCCACGGTAATTTTTAATAGTTCATCTAAAGTCACTTTATTACTCCTGCAATAAGACTAGCAAGGTTAGCAAGGCTATACGACCCACTGGGTCGAATGAAGGTTACATTCAGCTTACCCGCCCGGTTATTAAGCCCAGTACGTTGCACATAGACTTTGATTGTTTTGGAATAACGCAACACTTTTCCTTGTGCATTTAATACCTGCGCTTCAAAGGTGTGTATGCCGCGTTCAACATAATCTAACTCAAACGAACCAGTGGTATTAGTACGCACCACTTTACCATCCATTTTCAATTGCACCTTATCGCCTGGTTGCAATGGTGGCGTAACACCTACCACTACAGGTGTTTTCGGTTGATTCCATAAGGTATCCCCATCTTGTGGCGTCATGATTTTAACCGACGTATAGTAACCATCAGCACTACTGGTGGTTTTAGCGGGTAACTGTAAATCTTGTGGCGTTAAAGTAACCTCAGTTGCTGGCTTAGAAACGCTTACGGGTTTTAACTTCACTTTTTCAGCATCACCATTAACATTTTTATCGGTAAAAACCACTGAGCCATCAGGTGACACAGTGCGATAAATATCAGCATTAGCTCCCACTAAAAAAGCACTCATTAATAATATCGTTATACTACGCCATAACATGAGGCAACCCCTTATAGCTCATCCACCACCTCGCTTCTTACTGTAGACTTCTTCAGTTTAATATCATCAATCAATCCTACCGATTGCTGAACACCTTTACCGCCCTCCCACGCTACCGACACAAACATCACCTTATTATCAGGGTTGGTATAGGTCTCTTCAGTCCAGCTAACAGTATAACGGGTTGAGTTACTATTCACTACTGTGGAGCCAGTAGCAGGCTTATCATTCGCCTGTTGTAACTGAATTAAATGATCACGCGCAAGGGATAATGCTGCAAATTGCTGCGGAGAAGCGGTGCTTTTGTATATGATCATTTCTTTGCCTTCAACAAACGCTATGACACCAGCCACTATTAGCGCTAATGCGATTAACACCTCAAAGACACTCACTCCTTCCTTTATCTTTACCATAAGGCTTATAACTCCGTCATCACTTCACCGACTTTATTTGGATCCACACTGGCTATTTTAGACCCAATCGTCACATTTCGCGTCACTCCCTTTGGGTCGGTCCAAGAAACTGTTACCGTAATTTGCTTATATTCTGGTGTAGCATTATCCACAATCACCCTACTGAGTGTATAAGTCGTCGTGCCAGCAATGTGCGTACTGCTGCCCGACACTGGCTCACCAAAGCTTGGCCCTCCTGGTATCTCCGTCAGGAAATGATTTTGATCATGGCGTGTTTCACCCATCATACCGCGTGCTAATGATAACGCCTCCGCCTGCTGTGCAGATATCAACCTATCAGTCGTGATATTCGCCTGAAATTTCATTAGCGCCACTATACCAATCGACAACACAGCCAAGGCCACCAAGACCTCAATTAAACTGACTGCTGCCATCCTCCACTGCATTACACTAACCTCTCATATTAACTAAAAATCTTTCCAGCTACCGGTTAGGCGGCTGTATTCTGTACCACCTGACGCACCATAGCTCTGAATATTAGCTTGCACATATTTTATTCGACCACTAATACGTATATCTAAATCACCACCGATGATTAACCCACCCTCAATAATGCTAGCACCACTAATCGAAGAATCACCGCCGGCATACACAATGCCATATACCTCACTATTACCCGCCATGCTATATTCACCACTGGTGATGACTGAGCCATATATAGTGGCACTACCTTCCACAGTTAAATCACCGTTGCTTACTACCAATGTCACGGGCTGCGCAGGTGAACCAATGACTGTTGATGAATTGATATCAGCCGTTCCACCTCCCGCATCAATCCAAATGGTTTCACCTACCTTTCCATTCAACTGAGTATTATAATTTGTGTTCCCCGTTGAGCTGAATGAACTATCCGCAATGGGTTGAAAATCTGTAAGAGCCATACCAAAATGATTATCAAACAAATCAGCATCACTGGTTGCAGCTAACACAGCATCATTAGGGTTTACATCTGAAGCTAACGTGTTCTTATCCGAACTAACGCCTGATGATAATACCGTTGTTGAGTTCCCCCCTATATCAGTAATCCCGCCCGAAGTAATGGTTTCATCATTTGATAAATTAATAATGGTCGAGGTTCCGTTGATATCAACAACACCGCTCGATTTAATCGCAATATTAAATGCCCCTAAACCTGGATTTCCAATTAACATGGCCTTTTCCATTAGCACTTTATTTGCTTGGCCATCTGCACTGGTACCCGTAGACGTAAATTGCACAATATCATTACTTCCGCCAATATGATTAATCGTTACAGAATAAGTACCGCCACCCGCTACTGCACCTGCTAATACCGTCCCATCTGCCACAGCCGTACCTTGCCAAATCATATGACCCTGAGCATAATCCAAGCCTGCCTGCGCCATCTGATAAGCCTGCTCATGATAAACGGCATTATTGACCACTTGCTGCTCAGTGAGAATCGCACGCGCACTATAGAAGCACGCTATTGTTACCAAGAACAATAAAATGCTGGTGACAACTAACGTGGCCACGCCACGCTGTTTATGGTACGTATTTATCATTATGCACCCGTATATTTCTAATATAAATTCTATCTGTTCCCGGTCTCCCAACCACCTGCGCTCGCACGTGTATAGTAATATTACGCATGATTAACACATCAGTGCCTGCACCGCCGTCATCAATATCAACTATTGTGTAATAAGGCGAAACAATGAACTGGGTATACTGAGTTGTGTTTGGGTCTGTTAGATTTGTCCAGACATTGGTCGCCGCATTACAATCAAATGCCGCACCCCATGGTCGATACTGTATAACCCCATTAACTAAACGATAGCCATAACGCTCATCATCACTGGCCGAACTGATCGCTGCCACAACCCCATCATCATTTTTGTCATAACTACTTAAAATACAGTCTTCACCTGGATTGGTGTATAAGTCAGTTGAACCAGTCACCATAAAAGGATTCGTGGTAGAAGTTCCAGCGGCTGCCCAATACCCTGCTGGTCGAACATCAGCCTCTATCATAGACAACACCGTATGCATTTCTGCATCAAGCTTGCTTATTTCCATATTGATTTTATTGTGCTTAGAGCTAGCAAGATATAAACCAATGACGCCAAGCAACACAAACGAACTCACCGCTAATGCCACCATTAGCTCGATCAAAGTGAATCCATGCTCAGTATGTCGACAACCTAACATGCCTTAACCCCCGCAACATTCGTACCACATATTCGTGATAACCCCATTTTATTAATCACCACACTGGCTGATTGACCACCTGCGCTAACAGTAAGCGTGCCCGGAACCGATACCGTGCCACGCGTCGATTCATACACTGTGCTTGCGCCAATACCTGAAGCACTCATCGTAGTGTTCGGATAATCACCACTTTGGTAAGCACCTAAAGTGCAACTACCCGCTGTATTACAGTCGCAAGTCGCCGCAGTCGTAAAGCCGTAACACCAACTGCCTCCTGTTTGTACAACCGCCGTCACATTTTGTGTATTTTTTATTGCTGTTGAGCGTGCCCACATTGTTTTGTGGTACAAATCTTCAGCAGCGTGTCGAATGCGTGTATCTTCGATATAGGTGAAGTATTGCGGAATTGCCAAAGAAACCAGCACCGCTACGATCGCAATCGCAATTAACACCTCAATTGAAGTAATCGCTTTCAGTTTCCTAACCATTTTTCATCCGTCCATCATTAAAATTTATAGTTGTTTCCTAGGCTTATCTAAATTATAGTCTGAAACTAAGGGTATATTATTAGTGTACCCAGGGAGCCCAGATACGACATGGATATAATATGACCAAATTCAAATGGTTGAAGCTGTCAAGCAGCAGTAAAAAAAATGATAATGGTCCATTGGTCGGCATTGACGTGTCCTCAAAGTATTCGATATTGATGCAGCTTCAGGCCGAAAAAAAGCAGTACAAACTGAAGCAATTAACCTCTATCAAAAACAACCGAGACAGCTTCAATAATGAAGTACTCGTTAAACCAGAATTACTGGTTGAAACACTGAATGAATTAAGAACGCTAGCCCATTTAAAACAAGCTTCGAGTGTCATCGCCACGCCTACCGCACTCACCATGAGCAAACTCATAAAATTGAATAACAAGCTCACCGACACGCAACAAGAAGCTGCCGCGTTACAAGAGGCCAAACAAGCTTTTACGCAATTAAGCAATGACCTCATGATCGACTACGAACCATTACCCGGCAAAGAATCAAAAAAAGCGCTGTTAATCGCAGGACGTAAATCACAAATCACTAAACGTGTTGAAGCCTTTACTACAGCCAAGTTACCTCCCGTGATTGTTGATATCGACTACCTAGCCTTACACCGTGCTTTATCGCTAATTCAATCCGACATTCCTGAAAGCTGGCAAGAAAAACCCATAGCCATGGCCCATATAAATTCGCGCTATATTTTATTTATTGTTGGTAACAATGATCAAGTAACTTATCACCACCATCAACACGTTGAAGGCACCGGCTTATCTCACGTTATCGAGGCAGCATTCAATAGCGACTCCACACCCATGCCTGATGAGAATCGCACCAATGAATTGCGTAAAGCTGTTGAGCAAGTACAACGCCAATGGCAATATTATCAAGCCCAACAACCTCGCCAACCCTTAGCAGGTTTAGTGCTTAGTGGCACACTGGCTTGCGTTAAAGAATCGCAGGCATTGTTATCACAATCATTAGGCGCAGAAGTCATTATTGCCGACCCGCTCAGTAAAATGAGCGTCAGCAACGCACTAGACTCCTCAAACTTTGAATTGATCTCACCCTCAACCCTGCTTGCCTGCGGACTAGCTATGAGGGAAAAACCATGACAAGCAATATCAACCTACTGCCCTGGCGAGAAAAAAAGCGCGCACTTAAACGGCAACAGTTTATCACTTGGTTATTTGCAACTGCACTGCTAGCCGTAGCCATCAGCATTGCTATTCCCTGGTTTATCGGCAATCAACTCAAGCAACAAAATAAAGAAAGCGGATATATACAACAACAGTCCATGATTGTTACAGACAAAGCGCAAAAGATTGAACTGATTGACAAACCCGCCAAACGTGTACACGACCAGCTTGTTTACTTTAGCTCAATAATGAAGTCTCGTTATGCTATCGTTGCCATATTCAATATCATTAGCCAGTCCGTGCCCAGCAGCGTCAAGCTCATATCAGTCGAAAAAGATGGCAGCACACTAATTATTAAAGGTGATACCAATAGCACGCAAGACATTTCTAAATTGCTTGGTAGTCTCAACCAGTCTGGCTTACTGGAACAGGCAAAGCTCAAGGAGATAAAAACCACAGACAGCCGTAGTAATCTTTTTACTCTCAATGCCACAATTAAACTCAGTAAACCAAAAGTGAAAAAAGATGCCAAACCCAACAAATAAATTGAGCCTAAACCACATTGAAGAGTGGCCAACTGCTATTAAGCTAGCCGCCATCGCGGGCATATTTATTGTTGTGATACTATTAGGCTATTTCTTCATAGGTAGCGGAAAATTAGATAAACTCAAACGCAGCCAACAACACTATGAAGAACTACAGAAGCAATACACAAAAAACTATAAAAAATACCGAAAATTTCATCAAATTGAACTTAACATGCAACACGACATGAAAAAGTTGAAGCAGATAACCAGCATGCTTCCTAGCAAAGACAAAACACATGAGATCAACGGCATGATACAAAATGCCGCTAATGAGTCAGGCATACGCATTACTTCATTCAAAGCTAATGCTATTGAAGAATACGAGCATTATGTTATTACGCCTCTGCAAATCAAGGCACAAGCGAGCTATCATCAAGCAGCAAGTTTTTTAAGCAATATTGCCAATTTAAAGCAAGTGGTTATTATTGGTAACTTTGTATTAAAACAGCCCGACTCCAAGAAAAAAACGTCGCTTAATTTTGATGTTACCTTAAAACTATACCAACCCAAAGGTGATGCAGATGAATAAAACCACACTTGCCACACTTAGCATCATCCTAATTTGTACTTCACTCATAACTGGCTGTAGTGATGACAGCAAAAATAAAGCAAAAAAAACGGCTACCCAATTTATATCCGAATTAAAACAACGGCTACCCTTTAAGAACAAATCAGAAGACAATAGCAAAACCATTCCTGCCGTTACTTATTCTGCTAACAAAAAGCAAAGCCCTTTTAAAGACATTGTGAAAGACCAGCAAAAATCAGATGTTACAATCCTATTGAAAGGCACAGATATAAACAAATTAAAATTAATAGGCATCATCATCCAAGATAATAAAAAATGGGCAATCATTGAGGCTAAAGATGGCAAAATGCATGCGTTAACTAAAGGCTTCCATGTCGGCAAACAAAATGCCGTGGTAGATAAAATTACAAGCAACAGTGTGGAACTCAGCACAAAAAGCACCCCCAATAACCCCTATTCCAGTATATTTACGCTGACGGTACAGGAGAAGTAGCATGATCATTCGTCGCTTAACTAAAGCTTCCACATTAATACTTTCCTTATGCATCAGCTGTGGACTCAGCTATGCGGGAGCTGCCGATAACAAAGCTAACACACTAGCAGGCTCGCCAAATGTTACTCTTAGGCCAAAACCACTAAGCCCCAATGGCTATGCGCCACTGTCTTCATCAAAAAAAATAACCTTAAACTTTCAAAACATTGAAACACGAAAGTTATTGCAGATACTGGCTCAATTTAGTCACTCTAATTTTGTTATAAGCGATGAAGTAAAAGGCTCAATGTCCATTCACTTAAAAGATGTACCATGGACTCAAGCCTTACGAGTCATCTTGAAATCACAAGGCCTATCTCGCCAACAAGTTGGCCGCATCACCATGATCGGACCCATTGACGCCATGGCTGCAAGAGAGATTAAAGAGCTCGAAGTTCACCAGAAAATAGAACAACTGGAACCACAGGTCACAGCATTAGTACACCTCAACTATTCTAAAGCAAAAGACATCGTAGATATGCTAAAGAAGGAAAACGTTAGCCTACTCTCCGCACAAGGACAAGTCAGTTATGATGAGCGAACTAACACTGTATGGCTTAAAGATAACGTAGCGCGCATTGATAGCGTCAAAAGACTAATACGCAGACTTGACCAACCCGTAAAACAGGTCGAAATCGAAGCCCGTATGGTGACACTCGATAAACCTTACGAAAAAGAATTTGGTTCACGTTTTGGTTTAACCATCTCCAACCACTTATCAGGTAAATTTGCAGGTGCTAACCAAATCGCAAATGGAATAGATGTTACTGATGTCACACCTATTACTGATCGACTAAACTTCAACCTACCAGCCACTACACTATTTGCATCACCAGCAACGATTGCTCTAGCTGCTCTTAATTTTGGTAGCTTCTTTTTGGATTCTGAATTATCAGCCATGGAAAAAGAAGGTCATGCAGAAATCATTGGTAGCCCCCGTGTCATTACTTCGGATCAACACGAGGCTCATATTCAAGAAGGTCAAGAGATTCCATACCAAGCATCGACATCAAGTGGTGCCACCAACATTGAATTTAAAAATGCCACACTAAGCTTAACCGTTAAGCCTCAAGTGACACCAGACAATCGTGTGATACTCACCATGAAAGTAACACGTGACAAAGTGGCAACTGGCACTGTAAGTATCGACGGTCAACAAGTTGTCCCTATCGATACCGAAGAAGAAAGTTCACAAGTACTCCTCAATAATGGACAAACCGTCGTCTTAGGGGGAGTCTTTACGCATACCAGTGAGAAAATTGTCGAAAAGGTACCTTGGTTAGGTGACCTTCCAATCGTTGGCTTTTTCTTCCGTCATACACAAATTAGAAACAACAAAAAGGAATTGCTGGTCTTTCTAACGCCTAGAATAATCAACAATCCAAATCAGTTGAACCACGGCATCAAGCCAAAACTGACTCTCAACAATGATGACAGAGAAGAGATTGAGGACGAATCCAATAAAGCCGAAAAGAAAAAGCAAGAAGAGCGCGCTGAAGCGGAAAAAAGAAAGCATCAACGCCAAGAACGGTGGGCCGAATACTACAAATACGAAGAGCAACGTAAACAAGCCTATCACGAACGAGAAATGAAAAAGAAATTAAAACAAGAGCAAGCAAAGAAGCAAGAACTTAAGAAAAAGCAACTTGCAATGCATCAGAAAGAAACAAAAAAACAATCGCAGCAAGGGGATTCTAAGTAATGCGCTATTTAACACCGTTCATTATTGTCACCGGTTGTGCCTTAACACTGTCAGGTTGCGTTACAACCAATGAAAGCAAACAGGCTCTATCTACCACTAATTACGAAACAAGCACATCTAACATACAGCTAGGTGTAGCCTACTTAGATAAAGGCGAATCAGCCTTAGCAAAACAAAAATTCATGGCAGCACTACAAGCCTCACCAGACTTACCGGCCAGCTGGTATGCTATGGCTTATTACCATGAAGTAACTGGTAAAGAGAAATTAGCAGACCAAGAGTTTCGCAAAGCTATAGACTTAGCTCCCGACTCAGGCGAAACACATAATAACTACGGAACTTTTTTATGCCGTAATGGGAAATACAAGCAAGCAATAAAGCAATTTAAACTCGCCGTATCGCAACCCAGATACACACAAGACGGCAGTGCCTATGAAAATGCTGGAATTTGTGCCTTACAAATTCCCGATAAAACAGAAGCCATGCACTACTTCCAAAAGGCTTTATTAAATGACCCTAACCTACCTAATGCATTACTGCACTTAGGCGAACTAAGTTACCAAAATAAAGACTATGTTACTGCTCGTAATTGCTTGAAACGTTACAAATCGCTGCATGAATCAAACAGGGATTCCAACGCACTCGCCATTCAATTGGCCAGGGTTACTCGTAATCAAGGGCATCTCTCTTCAGGAAATAAAATTGTTAACTTGCGTTTTAACGAGATGAATCCACCGACACACAGTTAATACCGATAGGCAATGGAGTGCCAGCATGTCAAAAAAACATCATGTAATCCAACATAAATTTTTCTATTTGTTTATTGCCTTATTGATGTTTTTCTTTTGCAATGCCTTTCTTTCCGAAACATCACTAACCTACACCAACAGTATTTTTTTAATCATACTTGTCGCCGTCAGTTTATTTACATTGGATGGACATAGGAAATTAGTAGTCATTCTGAGTCTTTTTCTTGGTGTGGCAGTGATAATTATATCTGGCTTTACAGACATGTTATCCGTTTCAAGATCAGTTCAGATAGCACGAATTTCATTGATCATTTTATTTTTTGCAGTGATAACATTTATCTGTTTATATTCGACACTTGAAAAACGTAAAGTGACTGTTAATGTCCTATACGGTGCTGCAGCAAGCTATTTATTGCTTGGCTTAGTATTTGCTAATATATTTTGGTTAATTGATGTCAGCACGAAAAATTCCTTTAACTTTCATCATTTGCTACATAAAGACTCAATGCTTCAAATTTTTACTTACTACAGCTTTGTTACTCTAACAACATTAGGCTATGGCGATATCACACCGCTATCAAATGTAGCACGCACCTTTGCGTGGGTCGAAGCGGCAATGGGTCAAATATATCTCACCATATTAATCGCTCAACTTGTTGGTTCATTTATCGCTCAAAAAGGCAAACTCGAATGAAAACCGTATTTAAAATTATATTATCAGCCTGTTTAATAAGCACGATAGTGGCTTGTAGCAATGATGACGACAACAAACCTAAAACAATAAGACCCGTTAAATCAATTGTACTAGGTGACTCTCAATCCACACTGGAGCGCCACTTCCCCGGTAAAGTGCTGGCCTCTAAGCGAGCCGAACTATCGTTTGAAGTACCAGGAAAACTCGTTAAGCTACCCATCAAAAAAGGTGAGAAAATCAAAAAAGGCCAACTATTGGCACAACTGGATCAAATCCCTTTTGAAGACAAAGCCCAACAAACGCAAGCACATTATGATTACCGTAAAGTGCAATTTCATCGCGGCAAAGAGTTAGTCAAAGGCAATTATATCTCGAAAGCTGAATATGACAAATTACAATCTGCATATCAAGTTGCGGAAGCTAATCTCAGCACAGCAAAGCGCAATTTAAAAGATAGTACCTTACGAGCACCATTTGATGGCATAGTAGCTGATCGATATGTTGAAAATCACGAACAAGTTAAAGAAAAACAAGTGCTGATGTCATTTCATGATATTGAGTATTTAGATATCGAAACACACGTTCCTGAAAAATTCATGCTGAAAATAAAGGAATCTGAACGAGAAAAAGACTCAAATGATAAAGCTAAAACATTTGTAGTATTTGATATTTATCCCAAGAAGCGCTTCCCTGTACTCTTTAAAGAATTTGCCGCACAGTCAGATCCTGACACGCAAACTTATGCCATCGTCTTCAAGATGGCGCAGCCTGATGAAATCAATGTACTGCCCGGCATGAGCGTTACCGTTTATGCGAAAATATCGAGCAAGCACTATGACTACAACAACTACTACAGTTTACCTATAGGCGCTGTATTTACCGAATCCAACCAACAATCCTATGTTTGGTTAGTTAGCAAAGACATGACCGTGAAAAAACAACCTGTCACCATGGGGCAATTACAAAACAAAGCTGTTGAAATCACATCAGGGCTCAAGCCTGGCGACCGTGTAGTCACAGCTGGCGTACACTTTTTGCGCGAAAACCAGAAGGTCACCCTACCAAAGGAAGGCTCACTTGAGTAACTTAGCGGAAATATCTATAACTAAAAAAGTTATAACCTGGTCATTCATTATATTGATTGTCTTTGGCGGCATTTGGGCCTATCACGCACTAGGCCGATTAGAAGATCCAGAATTTACCATTAAAGAAGCCGTAGTAAAAACTGAATACCCAGGCGCAACCCCTCGAGAAGTTGAACAAGAAGTCACTGATAAAATCGAAAAGGCAGCCCAACAACTACCACAAATTAAACGCGTTGTGTCTATATCGATGCCTGGTTACTCTGAAGTCAACGTAGTAATTCAAGATAAATACGACAAAAAAACACTGCCTCAAGTTTGGGATGAATTACGCCGTAAAATTAATGATATCCAACCACAACTGCCGAAAGGTGCACTAACTTCACAGGTTAATGATGATTTCGGTGATGTCTATGGCATGTATTATGCAATTACCGGTGACGGCTATAATTATCGCGAACTAAAAGATTATGCCGAATACCTGGAAAAACAATTACTACTAGTCCCAGGTGTTGCTAAAGTAGCCATCAATGGTAAACAGCTTGAAAATATCTTCGTTGAAATATCGCGCAGTAAAAGCGCACAATTTGGCATATCACCGCAAGAAATATATAAAACCTTACGCGATCAAAATCTTGTCTCCAATGCCGGGCAGGTTCGTGTTGGTGATGAGTATATCCGCATACAACCTACAGGTGGTCTTGACTCTGTCGCCACCATTAGTAACCTGCTTATCTATAGCCCAAATTCAAAACGCTTAATCCACCTTGATAATATTGCGAAAGTAAAACGCGGCTTTCAGGAAGTGCCGAAATCATTAGTATATTATAACGGTAAGCGCGCATTAACCATTGGTGCATCCATTGTATCCGGTGGCAATATTGTCACGATCGGTGAAGCAGTCAAAAATCGTATTGATCACCTCATGCAACACATACCTATTGGCGTTGAGATTCACACCATTTATGATCAACCGAAATATGTTAAAGACTCTGTTAGTGGCTTTGTTATCAGCGTTGGCGAAGCCCTAGCCATTGTTGTAGTTTGTATGCTGCTATCAATGGGATTACGCTCCGGTGTGGTAATCGGTGTCGTGCTTTTATTAACAGTATTTGCAACGCTGTTAGTCATGAAATTATGTGGTATACAGCTTGAAAGGATCTCCCTCGGAGCATTAATAATTGCATTAGGCATGATGGTTGATAATGCCATCGTTATAGTCGAAGGTATATTAATCAAGGTCAAGCAAGGTATAAATGTTTTAATAGCCGCTAAAGACACCATAAACCAAACCCAGTGGCCATTATTTGGATCAACGTTAGTGGGTATTCTTGCTTTCTCAGCTATTGGATTATCAAAAGACTCCACTGGTGAATATACTCGCTCATTATTTTATGTCATTTTTATATCATTGATGTTTAGCTGGATCTTAGCGATCACAGTAGCCCCTTTATTTTGCGAAATGCTACTAAAAAAAGAAGCTAAAAAGGCTGAAGGCGCCGAAAGTAAACCACTCTACAGTGGCTTACTGTACCGCGGCTATCACGCTTTCTTAACCACCTGCATTAAATACAAATACATAACCATTATCACCATGTTAGTGCTGCTTGCACTATCTATATTTGGTTTTACTAAACTCAAACCCGGCTTTTTCCCTGACTCCACAACTCCGATGTTTTTAGTTAATTACTGGAAACCGCAAGGCACAGACATTCGCGCCACTGCTCATGAAATGCAGCTTGCACAAGACCAAATAAGAAAAATACCTGGCGTTGAGAAAGTTACCAGCGTAGTTGGATCGGCTGCATTACGCTTCTCATTGGTATACACACCCGAAAAAACCAATGCCAGCTACGGTCAATTTTTGGTAACCGTCGATGACTATCATGCAATCGATCATATCAGCGCTCAAGCCGTAGACTACATTGAAAAAGCCTTACCCAACTCACAACCTATCTCTGAAAAAATTCGCTTAGGCCCCGGCAGTGGTGCGAAAATTGAAGCGCGCATAATGGGACCGAATCCCACCACACTGCGTGAAATTGCCATGCAGGTAGCCGACATCATGCACGCCAATCCACAGGCAATAGATATTCGAGATGATTGGCGCGATCGTGTAAAAATAATAACACCAATGTATGCAGAAAATCGCGCCAGACAAACAGGCATATCACGTGCCGAGATGAGCGACACACTACAAAGCGCATTTGGTGGAAAAGCCGTCGGAGTTTATCGTGAGGGTGATACATTAATTCCCATTGTGTCACGACTGCCCGACGTTGAACGTTTAAATATAAGCAACATCAACGATATTAGCGTGTGGAGTCAATTATTAAATAAATCTATACCTATAGGGCAATTAGTCGGCTCATTTAACACTATATGGCAAGATGCCATTATACGTCGCCGTAATCGAATGCTCACCCTAACAGCCTCCTGCAATCCTGACACGATTCCAGCAGGCACCTTATTCAATCAACTTGCTCCTAAAATTCTTGCCATAAAACTACCGACTGGTTACCACATTGAATGGGGCGGTGAATACGAATCCTCATATGACGCACAAGTGGCTTTATTTGGAAAAATTCCAATGACTGTTATCTTGATGGTGTTAATTGTTATCTTACTGTTCAATGCTGTCCGCCAACCACTCATCATATGGCTTTGCGTACCCTTGGCATTTATTGGGGTTGTCGCTGGTTTATTAATCACAAATAAACCGTTTGAGTTTATGGCATTACTTGGGTTTTTAAGCTTAACTGGAATGTTAATTAAGAATGCCGTGGTGTTATTAGATCAAATTGACCTGGAAATGAAGTCCCAGACTGATCATATGCAGGCTGTCATTGATGCCTCGCTGAGCCGTGCCAGACCAGTTGTTCTTGCTGCATTAACGACTGTTTTAGGTATGGCGCCTTTATTATTCGACGCCTTCTTTGCCAGTATGTCGGTAACAATCATGTTTGGATTAAGTTTTGCGACAGTTTTAACTTTAATTATTGTTCCGGTTTTATATGTAATATTTTTTCGAATAAAATAAAACTAGAAGGTAAATCGTTCAACATCTGAGGGACTATAACCAGCTAACTGTGTCTCAATTTCATTACGTATCTTTTCTTGATCCATTGAGAACTGAACACCTACCCCAGCAGGACGCGTTCTTCCTACCACAGCAGGTGGTGTCTTCCAAACCACCTTTGACACGACTTGATACTTTGCACCTATCAATTCTAAATTTAAATCAACCGTCTGGTCCAACTCAAGTTCGTCATTGGTGGGAATAAACAAGCCTCCCTGTAAAACAAATGGCATATAGCTTTGATATAATTGTTTTTTGTCCGCTATTATAAGATTTAGTTTATGCATACCTTTCCTTCTACCAACAAGCTGCAGGTGTTTTGGATTCAACACCGGCACTATAAGTAATCGTTAATGTGGCACATGATGTTCCATCTTCACTATCGGATGCTTGTCCGCCAACTGCTGTAGCTGTTAACGTATAGGTTGTGGCTGAAGTATTCGACACAGCCAATGTGTATCGCCCACCCTCCGTAGCGGTTACCCCATTCCATACTTGCGCAAGTGTGCCATACGATGTATTACTAGCGCGGTAACGCTCTTCAGCTAGCTGCATTGACAATAAAGAAGAATAAGCATCACTGCGATGACTTTTTAGCAAATAGCTATTAAATGTAGGAATAGCAACAGCCGCTAAAATCGCAACTATCGCAACAGTAATTACCAATTCCATTAATGTAAAAGCACGCTGAAACTTCATACTTACCTCCTAGATTACTGTACCTAATTGGAATATAGGCAAGTACATACTTACCACAAAACCACCAATAATGGTACCAAGCACAACAATCATTACAGGCTCAATTAATGTACTCAACCCATCCACCATCGCTTGAACTTGTTCATCATAAAAATCTGCAATTTTAGTTAACATTGCTTCTAATTCACCCGCCTTCTCACCGATACTTACCATTTGTATCACCATATTGGGAAATAGCCGCGTTGTACTCATTGATAAGAAAATAGGTTGACCAGCCGTTACATCTTCTTTAATTTGCAAGATAGCCTTACTATAGACTCTGTTACTCGCTACATCAGCTACAGCATCCAGAGCTTCAACCAGTGGTGTACCAGCTGCTAACGTTATCGCCAAGGTGCGCATACAACGTGCAATAATTGATTTGCGGTTTAAATCACCAAACAGAAATACTTTTAATGCGATCTTATCTAAGAGAAAAGCGTAGGGCTCCGATCGCTTTTTGATATTAACATGAGCAATGATCAAGCCTACCACAACTATAATTATCATCCACCAATAGCCTTGCACAAAGTCAGACAGGTTAATAACGACTTGGGTAGCAAACGGTAAATCCGCGCCAAATGATCCAAATAAATCTTGGAATTGTGGTACCACAAAGCCTAATAGTAACGTCGAGATTCCTAAAGTGACTACCAACATAACAACAGGGTAAAATAGCGCTTTTTTAACTCGCCCTCGCATCATTTGCACGTTTTCCATATAAGCAGCCAATTGAGCCAATACAGTGTCTAACACCCCTGATTGCTCACCTGCTTTAACTAAATTAAAATATAATGTACCAAATTGTTTTGGGTGCTTTCTTAAAGCATCCGCAAAGGTCGTACCACTTGAAACATCGTTGCGAATTGTCATCACTACAGCTTGCATTGAGCGGTTTTCCAGCCCACCAGCAACAATCTCTAAGGCCTGAACCAATGGGATACCTGAGATAACCATCGTAGACATCTGCCGAGTAAACATAACAATATCTTCATTCTTTATTCTTCCAGCACCACCAATCTCCATCCATTTGGGCTTCATCTTAATTTCAGATATTTCGATCCCTTGATGCAGCAATTGCGCCTCTACTGCCTGCTGAGTCTCCGCATAAAATTGACCTTTAACCTCCACGCCACGCTTATTAATCCCGTGCCATACAAAAGTACGGTACTCAACTTTATGTCCATTACTCATAACGTAACCACCCGATTAACCTCATCCAAGCTCGTTAAACCCATTTTTACTTTATTTAAACCCGATCGCCTCAATGTATTCATACCCTGAGAAACCGCAAGATCCAAAATTTGAATAGCGTTGCCGCCATCCATAATCAAGCGACCTAATTCATTTGTAATCGGCATCATTTCATATATCCCTAAGCGGCCTTTATATCCCTTACCCTGCGCGCACTCTTTGCAACCATTTGGCTGAAACACCTCGATACCTTCCTTAACCTCTTCTTCAGTAAAACCCGCCTCCAATAACGCGTTATCAGGTATATCCGCTTTCTTTTTACATTTTTGACACAACTTACGGACCAAGCGTTGCGCCATTACCAAGTTAACTGAACTAGCTATATTAAACGATGCAACGCCCATATTCACTAACCGGGTTAACGTTTCAGGTGCACTATTAGTATGCAAAGTACTCAACACTAAGTGACCCGTCTGCGCTGCCTTAATAGCAATCTCGGCAGTCTCTAAATCTCGAATTTCTCCCAGCATAATCACATCGGGGTCTTGACGTAGAAATGACCTTAAAGCCCCTGCAAACGTCATACCTGACTTAACATTCACTTGTACCTGATTAATACCTTCCATATTAATTTCTACCGGATCCTCAATGGTGGATATATTTCTTTCAGAATCATTAAGCATATTTAACCCATTATAAAGCGTGACTGTTTTTCCACTGCCCGTTGGACCTGTCACTAAAATCATGCCATGTGATGCCTTTATTTCATTCAAATAAATAGCAGTTTGTCTTTCTTCAAATCCCAACTGAGAAGTATCTATTAATGCGCCTGCTGAATCCAGAATCCGCATCACAACTTTTTCACCATATAAGGTTGGACACGTACTAATACGAAAATCCACTGATTTTTGTTTAGATAGATTCAATTTAAAACGACCATCTTGAGGCATGCGGCGCTCTGATATATCTAAATTTGACATTACCTTTAATCGCGCGACTATCGCACTTGATAACTGCAATGGTGGTTGCGACACTTCATATAATATTCCATCTTGACGGTAACGCACTCGATACATTTTTTCATATGGCTCAATATGAATATCTGATGAAGCACTGCGTATAGCATCTATTAGAATCTTATTAACAAACTTAACAACCGGTGTATCATTAACATCTGCCTCACTAGCCTCACCTTGATCTTCTTGGTACGCACTAAAATCCACATCATCAAAGCCTTCAAAATCATCATCATCTTCACCTGTTAAGTCAGACAATGAAGCAATATCATCTGTTTGAACATGCTTCATAGCAGCTAACAACATTGGCTGAGTAACAATAACAATCTCAATGTCTTTTTCTGATAAAAATTCTAATTCTTCTAATAACTGTAAAGTAGGATCTGCAACTGCTAGCACAATATGTTGCTCACTTTCGTATAATGGCAAACCTTGAGATTTTGTTACAATACTGCTTTCTAAGAGGTTGGCTACAATATAGCCTGGATCAAAACAGGATAAATCAAATAAAGGGTAGCCAAAATGAGAACTGAGTATTTCTGCTAGTTTTTTGTAATTGACCGATTCATCTTTTAATAAATGACTTAACCACTTATCATCAGATTTTTGAGATGCCTGATGGTATTGCTCTAACTGGTCCTCAGTACTAATTTGGTGTGCAACTAGTTGTTCAAATAAATCTTGCATACTTCACCGCCCAATCAATATGCTCATGTTAAAAGGCCCTGCTGTTATCAGGTCTGACATTCCGGATAACAGCAGGGCCTTCGGCTTGTTTCTCCCTGATTTAGGTCCGCGCTTTAGACTGAAGTCTTCTTTAGCTTATGTACTTTCTCCCCCGTCGTTTATATACCTATTAACAATTCACTAAATCATTTGTGCATGCGCCACCAGTAGCAGCCCAACTTGTACCGTTGGTTGAGCTCCAAGTTGGCGTCAGAACATAAGTGTCTGTCGCTGCAAGCCCATTTTGTGCTCTAGGTGTTGCTGTAATAACGCCGTCAGCAACTGCAATAGTATTGATATTACCCGAACCACTGGTTACAGCAGCTGGGATCCCATCTGCACCTGCATCACATGTTGTTGCTGTACCGGCATTATGTTCCAGGCACTCCGCAACAGCTACTTTGTATCGGTCAGCAGCTGAAACCACTTCACTCATATGTGACTTGGTCATGTAATGTAAATATGATGGAATAGCTACAGCCGCCAAAATAGCAACAATAGCAATAGCGATCAAAAGTTCTAATAAGGTAAAGCCCTTATTGGTAAAAGTTCTCATTTGAATGGTCCTCCCCATTAATTTCCTTTCCCACACATGTCTCCTAAAAGTACTATGGACAATATAGTACACGAAATGTACTGGTTCCAATATTTTTTTAAATAAAATATGCAGTTATCCATGCTGATTCAGTGTGTTATATAATATAAATATAATCAATAGTGATGGATTGATGTAACACTCTGATTTATTTTAAAGCTGAATTTTTTATTTAAGTAACCGCAGTAACTCATTGGCTTTTAGTGGTTTACTAAAATGAAATATCTACACGATTTCAGCATTAAGTATGTAACTCTGGCAAAACAATGACCAGAATATTGGAGTTTCACGGTCAGTAATTTAAAGCACAATATGTGGGAAAATGGCCACTCCATCAAATGCAGAGCGGCCAATAATGACAGTATTACGAGTTAATTTTGATCAAATTAACTTTAAAAATTAACGTTTGGTTTGGTCCAATAACACCTGGAACACCACGTACGCCGTAAGCTAACTTAGCTGGGATATACACCATCCAAGTAGCACCGGTTTTCATTAACTGTAATGCTTGTGTCCAACCAGGGATCACGCCACTCACTGGGAATTGAGCTGGCTTACCACGCTTGTATGAGCTATCAAAAACTTTACCACCAATTAACTTACCTTCGTAATTAACGGTGACTTTGTCTTTAGCTGTAGGTTTAGCACCTTTACCTGGTGTTAAAACTTTATACTGCAATCCATTAGGCAATGTAACCACACCTGATTTAGCTTTATTCGCAGCTAAGTATTTTTGGCCTGCTGCCTGATTAACTTTTGCTAATGCACCAAGCTTCTTTTGCATTTTCTTAATGCTCTGTTGCTGGAAAGCACGCAAAGTTGAACTGACTTCGTCTTTGGTCATTAATGGTTTATTACCGTTAATGCCATCAGTTAAACCTTGAGAAAAAGCAGTAGGATTGATTTTAGCCTCATGAGACTTCAATGCCATACCCGTTTCTAGGCCCATAGCGTAACTGGTTTTATCAGTTTGGTTGGTTAACTTCGTGGTAGCCGCTGCTTGCGCCGTCACACTAACAGTCGCTATAACAGTAGCCATCGCCACTAGCTTAACAAGTTTCATATCGAGTTTCTCCTTAAATCACAACAAGTGAGGGGCAAGTGTAGCACACCTTATTCATCACCTAAAGACATTAAACTAGCGTTACCACCGGCCGCTGTAGTGTTTATTGTGATAGTTTTTTCATCACATAAACGCAGTAAATAATGCGGTCCACCAGCCTTTGGACCAGTACCTGATAGATGACAACCACCAAAAGGTTGCACTCCAACTACCGCACCAATCATATTGCGATTAACATAAACATTACCTACCTCAATACGGTCAGTAATGTAATCCACAACATCACTAATTCGACTATGCACACCAAAAGTTAAGCCATAACCAAAGTGATTAATGGCATCAATCGTCTTGTCCAACTCAGACTGCTTGTAACGAACCACATGCAAGACAGGACCAAACACCTCACGATCTAATTGACTAGCGTCTTTTAATAAGTAAGCGCATGGCGCAAAAAAGTTTCCATCTAAATGAGCTGGCACTTCCACTCGATGCAATAGCTCTGCCTTTTGATCCATACGCTGCGCATGGGACTGCAACATATCGAGTGCATCTTGATCAATTACTGGTCCAACATCAGTATTTAATAAGGCGGGGTCACCGACCTTCAAAGTAGCCATAGCCCCTTTCAACATGGTAATCACATCATCCGCCGCTTCTTCTTGCACAAACAACACGCGCAATGCCGAACAACGTTGACCAGCACTACCAAATGCGGAACTGATCACATCATCTACCAACTGTTCGTGTAACGCAGATGAATCAGCAATCATGGCATTAATACCGCCAGTTTCAGCGATCAATGGAACAATAGCTCCTTGACGGTTAGCCAATGCTTTTTGAATACCTTTTGCGGTTTGAGTGGATCCAGTAAATATAACGGCAGCAACGCGCTCATCATCCACCAAGCGAGCACCCACATCTTCACCGCGACCCGGCAAGCAATGCAATACTTCTTTTGGCACACCGGCCTCATGCATTAACTCAACAACACGCATGGCCACTAAAGAAGTTTGTTCAGCAGGTTTTGCTAGTACACAGTTACCCGCCATTAACGCGGCCGTGACTTGACCAGTAAAAATCGCGATTGGAAAGTTCCATGGGCTAATACAACACACCACACCGCGGCCTTGCATCATCAGCTGATTAGTTTCGCCTGTAGGTCCAGGCATATTTTTTACTTTTAAAACCTTCTTGCCTTGTGCGGCATAGTAGCGACAAAAATCGACAGCCTCACGGATTTCAGCAATCGCATCTGGTACGGTTTTTCCCGCTTCGCGAATCGCTAAAAACATTAGCTCATCACTGTGCTGCTCTAACAAATCAGCAATTGCATTTAGAATATCAGCACGTTGCTTTAGATCACCACGTGTCCAACTCGCAAATGCAGAACTGGCTTGTTCTATTGCTTGCGAGACATCAGCCTGACTAACATAATGCACCTCACCCACTAGGCAACGCTTATCCGCTGGCGAATAAACAGGGATTAATGCATTTTTATCATGCTCGCAACCATACACATAGCTATTTTTCCCCGCATCGGTTAAACCTTTATGCAGTGCACTTAACTCAGGGATATCTGTTAAATCTATACCGGCAGAATTTTTTCTTACCTTGCCATATAAATCAGCAGGCAATGGAATTTGAGTATTTTTCTTATCGCTGTAGCTAGCGAGCTTATCAATAGGGTTTTCAATTAAATCATCAATGGATGTTTCATCATCAACCACTTTATTCACAAACGATGAGTTCGCCCCATTCTCTAATAAACGTCTGACGAGATACGGCAGAAGATCTTCGTGCACACCAACAGGCGCATAGATCCGAGAATGTAAGTTTAATTTTTGCTTTGCAACAATCGTATCGTGCAACGCCTTACCCATGCCTTGCAAATTTTGAAACTCAAATCTATAACGATGAACATCATCGCCCATCAATGTTAATATCGCCGCAACAGAATAAGCATTATGCGTAGCAAATTGCGGGTAAATAACATCATTGGCAGCTAGTAATTTTTTGGCGCAGGCAATATAACTAACATCGGTACCCATTTTTCGTGTAAATACGGGATAATCCTGATAGCCTTCAACCTGGGAAAACTTAACTTCAGTATCCCAATATGCCCCTTTCACCAACCTTACCTGCAAAGTTTTATTATGACGCTTTGCCATATCAACCAGCCAATCGATTAAATAAAAACAGCGCTTTTGATACGCTTGAATAGCTAAACCCAAACCTTGCCAATCCTTTAAATCCGGATCAGCAAATACGCGCTCAATAATATCTAATGAGATATCTAAACGATAAGCTTCTTCAGCATCTACCGTTAAACTCACATGGTGTTGCTTGGCTAATAAGGCTAATTGTTTTAAACGCTCAACCATATAAGGAACTACGGATTCTTGATTAGCAAATTCGTAACGCGGGTGCAGCGCAGACAACTTGACCGAAATACCCGGCGCCTGAAAAATATCATGCTGTTGTGTTTTTCGACCAACCACTTCAATCGCATGTTGATAGGATTTAAAGTATTCATCCGCATCCGCTTGTGTGCGAGCAGCTTCACCCAGCATATCATAGGAGTAACTGTATCCTTGCTTCACTTGTTTTTTTGAACGTGACAATGCTTCTTCAATAGTGCGCCCCACAACAAACTGCTGGGTTAATACTTTCATCACTTCACGTACCGCACGGCGAATCACTGGTTCACCGCTACGTTTTAACATGCGCCGCCAAATCGATTGCATATACTTGCCACCGCGTTGCTTATTATTAAGCAACTTACCGGTCATGCTTAAGCCCCATGTGGCCGCATTAACAAAACCCGATTCTGAGGAGCCCAAATGAGCCTCCCAATTAGCACTGGTAAGCTTATCTTCGATTAATAAATTTTCGGTTTCTTTGTCAGGGATTCTTAACAAAGCCTCCGCAAGACACATTAATAATATGCCTTCTTCACATGACAGGTCATAGTGATACATAAAGGCTTCGATACCAGAACGATTGCTGCCATCTTTTCTCACGGCCTCAATTAAGCGGCGCGCCGTTTCACCGGCTTGATGACTTGACTGCTGATCAAAACGAGCAAAATCAATCAAACGATCAACTGCTTCATTTTCATTTAAATAATAAGCTTGAGTAATCTTTTGACGCAAAGGTGATTGCGACAATGAGAGCGAATCAAACAACATAAAATCCCCTCCGAACAGGCCCCACCCAAGATAGGCGGGGCTATATTATTAATACAAATTAAGCGACTTCTTCGGCAACCTTTTGCTTGTGTCGTTCAATACTGGTTTGGATTTCTTGGACTGCTTCATCAACGCCACCCCAACCATTTAACTTCACCCATTTACCGGGCTCTAATTTCTTATAGTTTTCGAAGAAATGCTCAATGCTTTCCAATAGGATAGGTGATAAATCTTCCATGGTATCTAAATGAGCATAGTGAGCACATATTTTTTTGATCGGCAGCGCTAACACCTTGTTATCTTCACCACTTTCATCCGTCATACGTAACATACCGATCGCACGGCAACGCATAAGACAACCAGCCTGCAGTGGCATCGGTGAAACCACCATAATATCAACCGGATCACCATCAGCAGATAAGGTGTTTGGCACAAAACCATAATCACATGGGTAGTGCATAGAAGTGGCCATAAAGCGATCAACCATTAGCATACCGCTATCCTTGTCCAGCTCGTACTTTACAGCAGGACTATGTGCTGGAATTTCAATAATTGCATTAATATCGCTCGCCAAATCCGCGCCTGGCGAAATACTGTCTATACCCATCGGTTGCTCCATTGGTTCTATAAGGTGAAAATCGCAGCGATTATACCAGGTTTTTCACCGAGATATAGCATGTTAAATACTAACAGTACAATACATCGATTGACGGCTATAAGCCTAGTAATATAGTATACAGGCTGATAACGAATAAATATAAGGTGGGAGCCTCAATGGGAAAAACGTCACGCGGAAAAAAGGGCGGAGCGAAAAAGCACCGTCAACATATAGAAAGAATTAAATCCAGCGCAGGCGTAGGTGCGCCTAACGACGATAACCGCGCCGATCAAGCCGGTAGCGGTCATAGCGGAGAAGGTGTACCTCCCACACAAACTAACGAAGAACGCATAATCATCCTTTCAAATGAAGCCAATAGGAATTTTGCGGAGCTATCAGCAATCCTTGATTACAATGCCTACCTAAACAAACGCGTCCCCCATCGCGGCACGGTATTTCTTCTACAGGAAGATGATGGAACGGTGTCAGACATGAAAGTGAAAGCAACAAAACTAGGAAAAGTGCTGAGTGAAAAGGAATTTTATGACCAAGCCTGGCCTAAAGCTCAAGCCTACTTTAAAAAAAATATAGAGCACCTAACCTTAGCCATGCAATTACTAAATGAAACCGCAATAGATTTGCCTTATTTTTATAACATGAAAATTAATACCTTGCTACGAACCGACTATGAACTACTCACCCAAGTTATCAGATTACAAATGCAGATGCTACGCTTTCCTATGCGCAAGCCAAGCCATGCGCTAGAACCCCTTATTTCATTGTGCGCGCAATACATCCAATCACAGCCATACTCGAATAAAAACATATTCGAGCAATTAAATCATGAAGTTCAAGAAGGGGCTAAAAAATACCCCGCGACACTAGATGACCCGAAAAAATCATTAGCAAAATTTACAGCCTTTACATTAAGTAAATATATACTTCAAATGTATCTTTCAATTATAAGCTGGGGAAGTGAGCCAAAATTTCCAAATGAAACATCAGAAATAACTTATGCACGAACCTTAACATTTCTACTATTATGCCGACAGAAATACCCTCAAGAGCTATTTGAAGGCGATAGCATCACCTCTGAAAAGGGGGAGATGATTCTGCGTGGTTATCTGAAAAGCCGTACTGCAGAAATAGAAACCTATCTACACAATCTCAGCAAAGACGGACTCAGATCAGCACTGATTGCAGCAATCCAAGATTACTCAACACTTGTAGCCTCACAAGAAGACACAGACTCACTCTTGTGTGCTGATATTACCACGGCCCTTAAGTTAATTTATGCCTTCCCAACGGTACTGGGTATAACGCCTCATAAACACCTTACTTTGACGGGAGTATCGCCAGATAAAATTGAATGGCTAATCAATGCGCCGAGACGCTTAAGTGAATATGCTCAAGCTGAGATGAATTTCGCTAACTTGCTGCAGCAAGAGCAACAGAAATATATTGAGCAACGCCTACAGATAGAACAACAAAAAGTTGCTGAACAACAGCGGATAGCTTTGCATATCAACACACTTAATAGGGCATCAGAAACAAGAGCACCCACGCCTGATGAAGGCGCCACCTCACACCGTGTTAGTGTAACTCCTCTTTTCCCATACCTTCCCGATTTCGAAAGGCAGTGCTGTGTAATACACCTGGATTTAATGACTCTCGTCAAAGAGGTGAAAATACAAGTTTCTCAAGCAACACATGGCAGCAAACCACCCAACTTTTTAGCTGTAAATCGCTCACTAGAAGAATTTTTAGAAACCATTCGAGCCATTCCTGATGTGGACGCTAACCATCGCGCACAAAAAGCGATATTTACGGCAGGCTGCTATTTGCAATTTTTACGTGGTCATCTCCCTTTTTTAGATAAGGTTGAATCGCACCTAGAAGTAGTCAACCAATATACAAAACTTGCCTTAAAAGAAATTCTAGCTTTAAATGAGCATACTGAAGGTATGTCAACAGACTACGTTGACATATTAACTAGCGTTACCGATGAAATTTCGAACTGTGAAAATGAGTACCTTCGCACCATAGAAAAAAATGAAGCACGTCGCTTAAGAATTTTAGAAAGAGCAAAGCAGAGTCGTATAAAGCGCGGTGACGAATCGGGACCCAAGCCACGTGACGAATGGCATCCCAATAGCCGAACAGCTGAGATAGTTAAAGCACTAAAGCTAATTACTCCACCCACAAAAAGCACCGCCGGCTTGTTCAAGCCAGGAACAGCCAGCGCATGTCGTCTTGAGCGCACACCTGTTACAGCACAAATAGATGATGCAAGGTGTATGTTGATGGACGTTAAGCCAACACCAGCACGCTCACTACACACATTGCGACCAAGCGCTTGGCTATTAGAATCAGAGGTGATCGAAGTTAAAGGCCCTGAAGTTATTGTGTTAGACAACCCTGACTTCTTAAACATTATGAAAAGCCTCAATACACTTCATCCAGAACTCGCTCATCGAATGCGCTTACATGGCGGGGCCATTAGAGACTTTTTACTGACGCCAGGAAATGAGCCGGGCGACTGGGACTTTGAGTTTTTTGGTGATTTTCGTGAGCTAGCTACTTTACTACCGCCTGAATATACTTTAGTAAACCCAATATTAATCACCGATTGTACTGGCCAGCCAATCATGACAACCAAGCTCCCACTAAATATCGACGGTAAAGAGGTTGTGTTAGACATTACTATAAAGCCATGCCGCTTAGCAGAACTAGACTATGAATTAAGCCAACCAAGCAATGCAGATTTCAATCCAAATGGCGCATACACCTACCAGCAAAGTGATGGTAAATACATCATTTTAAATCACGAAGGTTCAGCCAAACCCAAGGATGTAATGCAAACCGTACTCGCGCCACTAAGTACAATATCATATGCGAATTTAGAGCAAGATCCGTTACTGATTACGCGCGCGCTAAGATTGCAGGGGGAGTTTCATCGTGACCTATCCATTGAATTAATGGCGGAACTTAAAGCCATCGATAGCGGCTTTAAGCTACATAACTATCCTGAATCTGTGCAACAGCATTTTACTGCTTACCTCATCAAGCATCGAGATCATATCTTAGCTGCAAACATCTTAAACGAGTTGCCCGTTATAAGTGATATGCTGGACGATATTCTACTCAGCGAGATGGGTATTAAAAGCTTCAAGAGTATTGCACCCTAGCCTTATATAACTAGGAGGCACCACCCTTTACTTGTAAGTTATTTGCGATATACTTAGTAATCTGTTTCTCAGGTTTTTGCCTAATTTATTTTTGAGTTCGGTTTTGATGCGTGCTAAATTTCTTTGCGTGTTCGTCAGGTTTCGCCTTGTTAACGCTAACAAAGATAGGATCAGTCATGCGTAAGTTTCTTTTATTTCAAAGGATGGAATTTCCTCTGCGATCGCAACCAATAAAGTCACCAGGAGAGATAGAACTCACCACTCCTACCCCCTACCACGATGCCATACCCGATGGTGATTATTTTGCGTTTTTACAGCGCCAGGTAGATGAACCCGACCAACCCACCATGAGTCATCCAGATTACTATAAATACTGGCGGGTAAAGCGCCAACAATTGGAACTCTTATCCGAGCCTGCGACAAAATACAGCACGGGTCGCAGTGATGCAGAAGTCGTTACCGGTTATATGGTTTCCTGCTACGACCATCAATTCAATATGCAGTTACTATACAACCTTAACCAATGCTTCAAAGCCTACCACGCCGGCCATATTGATATGGCGATTGAGTATGCTGACCTATTCCAGCACTACATACATCATGCAGAGCAACCCTTACCCAATATTCATTGGCAACCGGTCATGCTACTACAAGCAATGTTGCTATGTAGAAAAGATAAAACCACACAAGCCTTAGCGTTATTATCACAATTCAATCAACACAATCAGCGCTTAGACCCTGATGACCTCAGGTTATATCACCAGCTAATAGGCATGATTGAAAGTGACAACTTCAACCAACTGGATGAGCTCACTGAAGAACTCATCGGACTAAGCAATCATACACAGTCGCAACTGAAAGCTTATGCAGACCTTAATCTAGAGGCCGCCGTAAAGCTTAATGCTTTTACACCACAAAAAAGACAGATTATGCGCCTATGCAATACAATCGCTAGCAACCGACAACATCCAAATGACATTGTTGTAAAACCACTAGAGCTTGAAAGGCAGTTCATTCAAATAACCAAGCAAAACTATTATCTTGGTAGTTTATTGACGGCACTATACCAATACGAATTATTTAATTATTACAGTAATAGCCAAAAGAATGGTGAGCCTGATAAGGAATGCAATCAAACTTGTCAGTTACACCTTAAACAAGCATTAGATTCTTTATCACTGGCAATGGATGCAGCTACTCACTGCCAAACAGCTACTCATAACGGCATGACGTTTTGCCATAGCGATAGAAATGATTTTTACTTTACAAAAAAGCAACTGGATAAACTCAAGCGGTGCTGTTTATTTAAAGTCGAGGGTGATTTGCCGACGATAATTCAAAAACTGGAAGACTTGCATCAACAACAGTCAAATAACGCACATCGCATCACCACACCTATAGAGAGGCGCCCCATGAAGTAAAAGAGGTACGTCGTGCGCCTGGATACCCCATTAGGCTATTATGTTTATTTATCGACGCTGTTTAAAAAAGTCTTTCAGCAACTGTGCACAATCATCAGCATCAATACCGCCTTGCCACTCAATCTTGTGATTTAAACGCGGCTCGTCAAGCAGTTGAAACACGGATGTGACAGCGCCAGCTTTATCATCATAAGCGCCAAAAAATAGTCGTTTTACACGCGAATAGAGCATGGCACCCAAACACATAGGGCATGGCTCGAGGGTCACATATAAATCACATTCCAGTAGACGGTAATTATCAAGTTGCTTAGCCGCGGCACGAATAGCCACCATTTCGGCATGCAAGGTAGGATCAGTATGGGTGATCGGTTGATTATAACCCTCACCCACTACTTTATTATCATGCACAATGACAGCACCAACCGGGACTTCTCCCTCATTGGCTGCTTGTTGCGCCAACTCTTTGGCGCGTTGCATATATTGTGCTTGATAATTCATCATAAGCTACAAAGTTACCTCATATTGACTTCCGATATCAGTATACATATCTAATGCCGGTTGTTCATTACGGCAAGTTTCGCACATTTTCTTAGCAAAGTAACCTAACGCCGCTATGGCTACTCCTAATGCAATATGTCCAACAGCTGCCGCACTAACGACAAATCCATCACCAACAGATTTCCAATTTCCCTCTTTCGCCAACAACAACATTGTAACAGGAATAGTAATCACAGGTGTAAGCACCAATTCTGATAAATTACGCTTATCTTCAGTGTTATGTGCATTTACTGTATAAGTTCTAACAGCGGTATAACTAATGGTTACGGCCAAAAATCCTAATAACCCCCACTTACCAGCAACATGACCATCAAGAGGGGCGTTACGACAGGCATTGATTTCTGCAGCCGCAAGTGTAAGTAACCCTGTCATTATGGCAGCCATCGCAGCTAAACGCCCCGCTGAATTATACAGCATCTGCCGACGTTCTTGTTCCATCACCTTGTATACCATTGGCTTTCCACCCATCACACCAAATAATGGATCAGCTAAATCACCCTCGAGCGTCGCTGGCGAAGGAAGTCTAGCACCAGGTTGTGGCGCCTCAACATCATACGGACTTGAATCTGGATCTGGTTTCATCATAATCATCTCTCCCACAAGATTTTTTATTTACACAAATTACGCTATCAAACGCAACCAATTACTTACTGTCTAAGCAAGATTAGATTTCGCTATACTGAGACCTAGCAAGTTGATTTTCGAGCATTGAAGCGGAATTTACAGCGAGCTAAATGAGCATCAACGCGCAGAAAATCAGCTTGCTAGGGCCGGTATAGTAGAAATGTAATCATTCCCATTCGATTGTAGAGGGTGGCTTGCCGGATACATCGTATACTACACGCGACACATGCCCTATCTCATTAATAATACGATTACTGACTTGTGCCAAAAACGCGTGTGGCAATTCCGCCCAATGCGCCGTCATAAAGTCGATGGTCTTAACTGCACGCAAAGCAATCACATATTCATAACAACGTTGATCGCCTTTTACGCCTACTGACTTTACTGGTAAAAACACAGCAAATGCCTGGCTGGTTTCATAATATAAATCGGCTTTACGTAATTCAGAAATGAAAATATCATCAGCACGCTGCAAGGTTTCGACATATTCAGGCTTTACTTCACCTAGCATACGCACCGCTAACCCAGGACCAGGGAACGGATGGCGATACACCAATTCTGTTGGTAAACCTAAAGTTTGCCCCATGACACGCACTTCGTCTTTAAACAGTTCGCGTAATGGCTCAACCAATTCGAACGGCATATCATCAGGCAAGCCGCCGACATTGTGATGCGACTTAATCACATGCGCTTTACCTGATTTGGCTTTGGCTGATTCAATCACATCAGGATAAATCGTGCCTTGCGCCAACCACTTTATTTCACCGGCTAATTTTTTAGATTCTTGTTCAAATATGCGAATAAAGGTTTCACCGATCGCTTTACGCTTTTCTTCAGGGTCTGACTTCCCTGCAAGCACGGAAT
The DNA here is from genome assembly GCA_029210045.1 of Coxiellaceae bacterium. GTDB lineage: Bacteria > Pseudomonadota > Gammaproteobacteria > Coxiellales > Coxiellaceae > JARGNX01. The sequence continues at coordinate 61,357 of JARGNX010000009.1, read as the reverse complement.
AAAATTCATCTTTCGCATCAACGGTAATAAGATTCATACCCAGATGTTTTTTAAACAAGCGTTCAACTTCTTCGGCTTCACCCAAACGCAGCAAACCCGTATCAACAAACACACATGTGAGTTGATCGCCTATCGCACGTTGCAATAATGCTGCTACCACTGATGAGTCGACACCACCGGATAACGCTACTAACACATGGTCATTACCAATGGTACGTTGTAATTCTTCAACCGAAGATTCAATAATATTATCCATGGTCCATTCATTACCACAACCACAAATGTCGTGAATAAATCGGCCTAAGATACGACCACCTTGTTGCGTATGAGTTACTTCAGGATGAAACTGCAAACCATAAAATTTTCGTTTACTGTCTACCATTGCCACAATCGGGCATTGTTCCGTTTTCGCAACGACCTCAAATCCAGATGGCACGGCTGACACATGATCACCATGACTCATCCAGACGTCTAGCGCCTTTGATCCACTCTGTAATACCTCATCTTCGATATCAGTAAACAGATTGGTTTCAGCAATCAGTTCGGCTTTAGCATAACCAAATTCTTTAACGTGTCCAACGTCAACTTGACCACCGAGCTGTTTTGCCATGGTTTGCATGCCATAACAAATACCTAATACAGGACAGCCCATTTCGAATACCATATCAGGAGCCACTAAAGTTTCATCGGCAGTTACCGACTCTGGTCCACCCGACAATATAATTCCATCAGGCGCATACTGCTCGATAAAACTGCCTTCGCAATCACACGGTACAATCTCACTGAATACGCCGAGCTCACGAATACGTCGTGCGATTAATTGCGTATATTGCGAACCAAAATCTAAAATCAAAATGCGTTGATTATGAATATCAACCGTCATAACATGGATTCCTTTATTCTGAGCGGCCTTCAACCGAATAGTTGGGCGCTTCTTTGGTAATCGTGACATCATGCACATGAGATTCGCGCATACCCGCATTCGTCACACGCACAAATTGTGTTTCACTTCGCATTTGCTCGATGGTTTCACAACCGGTATAACCCATGCTTGAACGCAGACCACCGGTTAATTGATGAATAACTGCATGCAATGAACCTTTATAAGGTACACGACCCTCGATACCTTCGGGTACAAACTTACCCACTTCAGTATGTTTCTCTTGGAAGTAACGGTCACTAGAACCATGCGTTTGTGACATAGCACCCACTGAGCCCATGCCACGGTAAGCTTTATATGAACGTCCTTTATACAACACCACTTCACCAGGTGCTTCTTCGGTTCCTGCCAATAAGCTACCAACCATCACCGCATGCGCACCAGCAGCAATCGCTTTACAAATATCACCAGAGAAGCGAATACCGCCATCGGCGATGACACCAGCTCCCTTGCCTTTTAATGCTTGTGCTACATCATAAATCGCACTGATTTGTGGCACACCAATACCGGCAACAATTCGCGTCGTACATATCGAGCCAGGCCCCATGCCCACCTTAACGCAATCAGCACCTTTCTCCACCAATGCAATCGCCGCATCGGCAGTGGCAATATTACCTGCAATAACGGTGACATCAGGGTTGTTTTTCTTTACCCAAGCAACCTGATCCAAAACACCTTTGGAATGACCATGCGCTGTGTCAACCACCACGACATCAACACCCGCCGCGATCAATGCTTCAATACGCTCACAACCGGCATCACCTGTACCCACGGCAGCTGCTACGCGTAGCTGACCACCACTGTCTTTACTGGCATGCGGATTTTCTTTTGACTTTAAAATATCTTTAACAGTGACCATACCGCATAATTCAAATGCATCATTGACCACTAGCACCTTCTCTAAACGATGCTGACGAAAGAGGTCCATAACCTCATCACGACTCGCACCTTCTTTAACGGTAATTAATCGTTCTTTTGGTGTCATTAATTCAGAGACTGGGCGATCATAATTGCTTTCAAAACGTACATCACGGTTGGTGATAATACCTAGCAATTGTTTACCGTCAACCACGGGCATACCAGAAAATTGATGCGCCTGAGTGAGCTCAAGCACTTCGCCTACCGTCGCCGTAGGGGGCACCGTTAGCGGATCTAACACAACTCCGCTCTCAAACTTCTTCACTTTTTGCACTTCGCGAGCCTGTTGCTCAACGGGCATGTTTTTGTGCAAAACACCCATACCTCCCATTTCCGCCATACGTATGGCCAAACGGGCTTCGGTCACTGTATCCATCGCAGCGGATAACAGTGGTACATTTAATTGAATATTAGGGGCTAATTGTGTAGTTAAATCAACGTCTCGCGGCAATACCGACGAAAAGCGCGGCAGCAGTAAAACATCATCAAACGTGAGGGCATCTTGGACTATTTTCATGTTAATCTCCGATTAAGATTAACGGCCTATTCTAGCCTCAGAACCGAATTTGCGCAAGCAAATTATTGACCAATAGATGAAAAGCTGCGAGACACGCCGCCTTGCCGCTGCACTGAGGCCAGCAATCAAGGCGAACAGCACACCAACCTCAAAACCCGCTATTTGGCTGCGCCAGATACTCAAGCTCTTCTTCGGTTGATGGCCGATCAACCAACTCATTACGATGCGGAAAACGACTGAACTGCTCAATCACTCGCAGGTGTGCCATAGCATAATTGACGAAACCGGAAAACAACTGCCGATCCGCAACATCAACAGACTGTGCTAAAGCTTCAAACAACTCAACTGAGCGCTGTTGATTTTCGAGTAACTCACTGTGCTCAAACGGCATATAGATAAAAGCACGCTCAACGGGTAACAACTCTTGGTCCATTTCTGCATCAACACAAAATTCGGCAGCCGCCAAAGCTAGCGGGTCGTATATAAAGGATTGTGCCGTACCACGAAAAACATTTCTACTGAATTGATCTAACAACAGAATATATGCCAAACAACCTCGCGGTGTTGCCAACCATTCAGTGTAACCTCCTTGCTCGGCTTTTTTAATATGCATCTCAAAACGCATTCTGATTTGCTGATCAAAAGCGGCGTCTTTACGCCACCATTGTAAGGTGGTCGCCTCAGTGGGTAGTGGTTGCTCAGCAGACACATCACCCAACCAAAAAGCGATGATCTCTTTGATTAATGCAGTATTCATACAGTCATTCCTTGTGGTGTGGGTTCATATTCTGGTTGTGGTTGCACCGCTGCTAACAATTCGCGCAAGTGATCAACCGTTTTATGCCGAGTCGTGCCGGCATTGATATCAGGATTATTACACAATTCAGCTAATTCCGAAATCATTAGCGCATCACTCTTTTCATCCATCGCCTGCAAATATTGCCTAAGTGCATTCAACTTACCATATTTCATTACCAAGCTTTGTTGCCGCAACGCAGAAATACAACTATTTTTAATATTATGAATACCATCTTGCAAGCGAAGCATTTCAATTTCTATCACTTGGCGAGTTTTTTCAGCTGAGCTCAAAAGCGCTTTAGCATCATTAATGGTTGCTTGCAAGATATGCTGACGTATCGCCTTAGCATAACTTTTGGTTGTTTTTCCCCAAGGCAGTCGTACATTAGGATTACTCACACCCAGCAATGAATGAGTGGCTTTTTCTGCTTGTCGTAGTTGATTGGTTATTTTGTGATTATTAGCTTGTGTTTGGCAAAAATTTAAAACCCGTGACACATGATCCGCACAATTATTATTAAGCAATGAAAATGATTGCGCTGAGGGCTGTTGCAAATAAGACGTGAATCCTTTAGTAGATAACCCATAAGCGAAACCCGCCTCCACCGTAGGCAGTGTTACACGATCTACTTTACTTTTGTCTTTTTCCAATTGTTTATGGTTTGGCAACAAAGTGTAGTGTCTGGCTGAATTAACCTGCAGCATAATATATTCAACGTGTTTTGCGAAATCTTCTAGCGTGTCATTTTGCTGTTGAGTTAACTCCTCCCTCAAAGAAACCACCTTATCAAAAACAAACATCTTTGCCTCATTATCGGCAGCCTTAGCAACAGGTTTGTAATGTATAAATAGCCATGGATTTACTTTCGGGTAATTCAACGTCACTACTTGATCACTGGGCGATTCAACATCAACCAATTGCAATATTTCTTCAGTAATTTGCTGAATGATATCACCATTAGCCGGGGAGCCAGCACTAATCGCTTGAACTTGTTTTATGTGTTCTAGATTCGCAGATAATTGAGAATTGTATGCCATTTCGGCAATACTAGTATGTGCCCATGCATTATGGGTTCGCACTTCGATCAGATGTCGCACAGAAAAATCACTCTTACGCTAACCGTCTCGCTACCCCCATGCCAATCCTGCAGTATACCCCATTGCGTCTTGAACACAAATCTGATCAAATAACTCTATGACTTTAACTGAACTAAAATACATTACCGCATTAGCGCAAACCAAACATTTTGGCCAAGCCGCCAAATTATGCCATGTGAGCCAACCAACACTCAGTGTGGCAATCAATAAACTCGAAAAGTCACTCAAAGTATCACTCTTTGAGCGTCGACCGAATGAAGTACGCATCACCGACATTGGTGAACGCATTATCCAGCAAGCACAACGCGTATTAGAAGAAGCCGACAAAATTACGCAATTAGCAACAGTCGATCAATCGCATATCCAAGTGCCACTTAAGGTCGGCGCAATTTATACCATTGCCCCTTATTTATTTCCGCTATTGATACCGCATGTTAAACGTGCCGCACCCCAAATGCCGCTGATCATTCAAGAAAATTACACCGCGGTATTACGTGAAAAATTACAAACAGGTGAGCTCGATGCTATTTTTATTGCCCTGCCTTTTTCTGAACCAGGCGTAGTCGTCAAACCACTCTACGATGAAACGTTCGTCGCATTAATGCCTAAAAAGCACCCGTTGGCGCAACACGATAAAATCAAAGCCAGTCAGCTTAATCATGAAAATGTGCTGTTGCTTGGTGAAGGTCACTGCTTTCGTGATCAGATCCTGGAAACTTGCCCGCAGTGCTATAACGCAACTGAGCAACAACAAACCATCGAAAACAGTTCTTTAGAAACCCTACGCGCTATGGTGGCATCAGGATATGGCATTACCATCCTCCCTAGCAGTGCTACCCAAGTCAAGCATTACAGCAACACACTAACCACCCGCCCGTTTACTGGCAAACAACCGCAACGCACTGTGGCTCTCGCATGGCGCGATAGTTTTCCACGCACCAAAGCCATAACCGCATTGATACACGCGTTAACCAAATCTACTTTGAATGGTGTTTGTTTGATTGATTAAAATAATATCACTCAGAAAATAGCCTTTGCTTGCGCATGTCGCCTAGCATCACCAACAAAAACTGAGGGCTCTCCACAAGTAACACCCTGCATGCATCCTAGCATCCAAGAATAATCACCCAGCACTTTTGGCTTATAACCCTTATCAGTTAATCCTGCAATAATGGCTGAATCAACACGGCCTTCTATGCTAATGTCTTGTCTATCATCAACAAAAAAACGTGGTGCATCTATCGCTTCAGGCAATGACATATTGAACACGAGAATATTCAACAAAACCTGCAATTCAGTTTGATGTATTGTAAAACCACCAGGTGTTCCAAATGCATATTGTAAATTGTCACCATCAAAAACCTGGACTAAACTAATTGAAACAGGGACATGCCGACCCGCCAAAGTCTGACGACTATCAATTAAATTGATATCAGTATTAAAAAAATAACTGCCGATCCCATTGAACGGTAATCCATATTCTTCAACCCAAACTCCTGAACCAAAAAAACCACCTAGGGTTTGAGTCATAATTGCCGTATTTCCTTGTTCATCATGGGCAACAATGGTCGTTGTATTTTGCTTTAAAGGTGAAAAACCTGACTTAACATATTCTGCATCACCGCCCCAACCTTTACTTTCACTTAGCACGCGTTTAAGTACACCAACCACCAAGTCAATATACGCCATGCCATTATGTTCCATTGATTTAATATCAGATTGTTCAAGCAGCTTAGCGGCTTGCAAAATGACAAAGGCATCACTATTAGGTGGAGGAACTTCAACCCGACGACCAAACACAACCAATGACAGTGGCGACTGCCACATAGGTTTGCTGTGTTTTATATCATCTACCGTCAATGCACACTGATGTGACTTTAACGTGACATCCATTGCATCAGCCAAATCACCTGACGTTAATGCACTTTTTGGATTTTTTACAATACATCGTAAAGCAGCCGCTGTTTTCGTTTGTTTAAATAATTCACCTACTTGAAAATCGCGGCTTACGTAGTAGTCATACTCAATATTTTGCGGCGCAGATTTTTTCACGAACTCGAGAAAATAGCAATTTGCTTCCGTTAAACGAAAACCTTGCTCAGCATATTCAATAGCTGGTTGAAACAATTGCTCAAAAGGCAATACCCCGTATTGCTCGTGAATATCAAACCATGCCATTAAAGTTTCAGGCGTTACAATACTTAATGGAGCGGAGCGAGTTTGATTCCAATCGACAGCAGAAAAATCAGCAGGCACGTTGCCAGAAAAATTACAGACTTGGCTAGCTTGATTTGGAGAATGCAACATGGCCAACCCACAACCCAGCACGCCGCTCATCATTGGCTCAACGACAACTAACGTGACTGCAGCAGCAATCAATGCATCATAAGCATTCCCGCCTTCCTCTAAGCAGGCTATACCCGCTTCTGTTGCCAGTGGATGCGCTGAAGCGACGCCAGACTTACCTTTAGCTACCGACTGAGGCATATGCCTCATAGCTAGTAAATCGTCACCCATTATCACTCCTTTGATAATTAATTATGCAAATGACTCAGTTTTTAGAGTCTTTTTTTAAACGAAACACAAACGGTAGCACGGTCATCACAATCAAGCCAATCCAGATCAACTCTTCGTAATGCAGCGTACCGCCGACATTAATATTGTCCGGCGGAATAAAGCCAATAATAAAGGTGACTAATGCGCCAATAAAGCCCATGCCTGATACAAGACAAATACCAAAATTACCACCGGGAATACGGTAGCCGTCTTCATTTTGATTAGATAAAAAGCGCCAGCGCATACTGGTAACAAACATAATCATATACATCAGCATATATTGCTGTGCAGCTAAAGCCGTTAATAGCCAATAGGAACCATTCACACTGGGCATTAATAAGAATGCCATGGTCATGATGGTTGAGATAATGGCTTGGTAAAGTAATAAAACTTTAGGTGCGCCATGACGATTACTGGCTTGAAAATGTTTAGGCAAGTTGCCATCTTTGGCCGCTAACTGCAAACCACGAGTGGGTGCAATAATCCAGTTACTAACGCCACCCAGACCACCAATCACTAACATAACAGCCATCAGCGGTAGGATCCAATGCATATGATAGGCATTAAAGAATACCGAAAACGCCTGCATGATACCGGCCACTAAACTGATTTGATGCTCGGGTATCACACTGGCAATTGACAAAGAACCCGCCATTAAAGTAAACACTAATACCAACACAGAAATCAACATCGCACGCGGAAAAGCTTTTTTAGGGTTATCGACATCCCCGCTATGCACAGTCGCAATTTCCATGCCGCAAAATGACATCATAATTCCCGTTAGTGCCACTAACATTCCACTGTTCTGACTATGAGGCAAAATTTGTTGCGCGGTAAAAGAAATTTGAATCGGCTTGCCCGAATATAACCACACGACACCTAAAGCAATAATTAATGTCATTGGTAATAATAGTCCTACCATGGCTGCAAAGTTAGCAAAGCGTGCCGATGAACGAATACCTAATAAATTAATAATCGTTGTACCCCAGAACGCTACTAAAATAACGCTAACTAGAAATACTTTGTTTTGCGCCAGACTGGGTGAAATTAAATAACCAATACTGCCTGCCACAAATGACAGTATGGTCGGATACCAGATCACATTTTCAGTCCATTGAAACCACACAGCCAAAAAACCCACCTTAGGACCAAAGGCCTGCTTTACCCAGCTGTAAATACCACCATGCAATTTACTGGTAGAAGATAATTCAGCTGACACCAAAGCGCTGGGCAATAAAAACATCACCGCGCCAAGTAAGAAGTAAAATACTAAAGAACTACCAAATAATGCCGTTGCTGGAAGATTACGAATACTATCAACTGATCCCAGTGTGATCATTGCCAAACTAAATACACCTAACTTTTTCATGTAATCCTCTATTGTTTTCCTGGTTCCCGGATCAAGTCCGAGATGACAAGGCAAAGTCCGGGATGACTAAACCGTCATTGCGAGCCACACTGTGGCGATGCAAACTCAAGTCTTAAGCGGTTTAGTTATGTTGCAACACAAAGGAAATAGAAAAAAGGAGGGAAATCAAAAAGATAACCGCACTCTAAACGTTCCAAATCTGTGACATAAAAACTGGCTTTTGCATCATAGCACCCGCATAACTGTCTAAAAACTAACAGCATTCTCAATGAATGATAATCAAATGTCAACCGAGTATGCTTGTGCGCTTTGCCCCTCCCCTTCGAGACGGAAGGTCCTTTGTGACTACGGCAACGCAGTAACTTTAACAAAGTCAGCCAACTGCTGCGCCGTCGCCTCAACCTCTTCTGCATCACGGCCTTCCACCATCACACGCACTAAAGGTTCAGTGCCAGAGGCGCGTAATAAAATACGGCCGCGATCAGCTAACTTATCACTGGCTTCCTTAGCAGCAGCTTGAATAGCTTCGTGCTCAATCACTTTATTTGGGCTTTCAACACGGATATTAATAAGCACTTGTGGACATTTTTGTATTGCTTGTTTCAATATAGCCAAGTGGCTTTCATGCGACTGCATTACAGCCAATACCTGTAACGCGGTAATCATGCCATCACCCGTGGTCGTCAAGCCCAAATCAACAATATGACCGGAAGACTCACCACCTAAGCTCCAACCCAATGCTTGCAGACGTTGCATCACATAACGATCGCCAACTTTCGCGCGCTCAAAACCGATACCGTGCTCTTTTAACGCTAACTCCAAACCAAGATTAGTCATCAAAGTACCAACTACACCAAACTCAGTGCCTAAACGTTTTTTACGATCGAGCGCCAAAACGCCAAGGATCTCATCGCCATCAACCTCTTCACCTTCATGATCCACCATAATTAAACGGTCACCGTCACCATCAAGGGCGATACCAACATCACACTTTTCTTCTAACACAATGGCACGCAACTGCTCGGTATGCAGAGCACCGCAATTCAAATTAATATTTAAACCATCGGGGTCATCACCAATACTGATCACATCAGCACCGAGTTCACGCAAAATACATTTAGCAACATGGTAAGTGGCACCATTAGCACAGTCCAAAGCAACCTTTAATCCACCCAAGGTAAGTTGTGAGGGAAAGGTTGATTTGCAAAACTCAATGTAACGACCAGGCGCATCATCTACACGCGTCGCCTTACCTAAGTGCAATGAATCAACCGTCTCCATCGGTTTTTCCAATTGCGCTTCGATAGCGAGCTCCATCTCATCAGATAACTTCAAACCTTCACTAGAGAAAAACTTAACACCGTTGTCTTCAAAGGAATTATGCGACGCACTAATCACTACGCCAGCAGCTGCACGTAAAGTTTTGGTCAAGTAGGCAATCGCAGGAGTAGGCATGGGACCGAGCAATAGCACATTAACGCCAGCAGCAACAAAGCCAGCCTCTAAAACAGACTCTAATAAATAACCAGAAATACGCGTGTCTTTACCAATTAATACCGTTGGGTTCGCATCATGTGCCAATACCTTACCCACAGCCCAGCCGAGCTTTAACATAAATTCGGGATTTACTAGTGACTGCCCCACTTCACCACGGATACCATCAGTACCAAAATATTTTCTCATGTTAACGTCTCCCTGTTATCAATAACCGTCAGCACAAGGCCGCCGAGAACACTTTCACTGCATCGACAGTTGGCGCCACATCATGTACGCGCAATATATCGGCACCCTGCACCGCAGCCAGTGTAGCAGCCGCCACACTACCATACAAGCGCTGATCACTACTCACGCCACCCAGTACATCACCGATCATTGACTTGCGCGACCACCCTACAAGCAATGGATAACCTAAGTCGTGCAATAGATCCATATGCCTTAATAGATAAAAATTCTCCGGGGTATCTTTGCCAAAATTACCCCCACCAAACCCTGGGTCTAGCACAATACGATCAGCGGCAATACCAGCATCCTCACAACGTTGCGCCCACTGCTGCAACTCTTTGCAGATTTGTTGTAACATAGCCTCACTCGAATTACTTTGTGGTTGGCGTTGTGGCATAAAGAAATGCATTAAACACACCGCCACATCACTATTTGCTACCACTTCTAGAGCACCGTCTCGACGTAAAGCGCGCTGATCATTAATCATATCAACACCAGCATCAATCGCAGCCTGCATTGCAGCAACATTACTTGTATCTACGGATAACAATATATCAGGGTGACGCTGTTTAATAGCTGCAATCAATGGCACAACACGCTCAATCTCAGCATTAACTGACGGCGCTTCAGCAGCAATATCAACCAACGGATTAGTCGCTTCACCACCGATATCCAGTATATCGGCACCTTCCGCAATCATCCGCTCAGCTTGAACCAAACCTTGCTCCAGGCTTTCACACGGCTGATAAAATGAATTCGGTGACATATTAATCACCCCCATTACCGCGGGTTGCTCAAATGTTTTTTTAATTCCTTTCGGAAGTTTAAGCGTACTAGTCATGCTGCCACCTACATCAGTATCATATCAATGACAGTAACATAACGGCTTTAAAGGTACATGTACAGTATTATTGCAACAGCTTGAGTTCGCGAATAAGATTAGAATAATCATCACGCCAGCGATATTTCTTATCCGCCAATGGAAGTGTTTTCCATCCTTGCTCTTTCAAATTAGCAATACGATCTGCAGATTTAGTAAGGGCAATCCACTCGGCAGAATATGCATATGTTTCTGCATTCTTTTTATAACGCTTAAACACCGACTTAATTCCATTGGCATAGCTGCTCGCACTCAACACTCTATATAAATTAATATAACGATTACTAACATGTACTAACACAACCCCATTTGATTGTAGCTTTTGAAAGTACAATAAAATCGCTTCTTCAGTAATTAAGTGAACGGGGATTGAGTCAGAATTAAAAGCATCTATCACCAACAAATCATAACGCCGTTGTTTTGCCTCAGCAAGGCGCAAGCGAGCATCACCTAAAATAATGCCACCTTTAGGCGGACACCGAGTTAAGTATGAAAAGTAGGCCGGATTCGAAGCAATATCTACAACCGCCGGATTAATTTCATAATATGTCAGTGTATCTTTGGAATTAGCAAAACAAGAGCTCATTCCCGCACCAAGACCGATCACCCCAATAGTTAAGGATGATTGCTTTCTGTGCATCAACTTAATCAAATCATCGAGTGCAGCATAAAAACCCTTTGCATTTTTCCCAAGCTTTTTATCGCGGATTTCAACGCCGTGCTTGGTGGTGCCGTGTGACAGTATATGCACATTGTCACCTTTGTGAAGAATACGAGAGGTGCCAAAAAAGTTTCGTGTGGTATAGATCGTATCGCGCTTATCAACTGAAAGGTAATGCTGAAAAACGGCAATCAATATAATTGCAACTAAAATCACATACCTTTTTATAGGCAACGGCGGCTTAATCAGTATCGCCACAGCAATCATCATCGGGTACTCAATAACATCAACAAAAACAAGTGGTGCAATTAATGTATTGAAGACACCGCCCAAGAAGCCACCAAACGCCATCCATAAATAAAATTCTGTTAAATGTGAGGCATGTGGTCTTTGCTTTACTAATTCGCCATGCAATACCAACGCTGTTGTAAAAAACAATAAAAGATTAAGCATCAGAACAGCCCAGTAATTAAATCCAGGAGCTCCTTTTACAAACACAATAAAAAATAAAATGACAAAAAATAATTGAAAGAAAGCCGCAACATAAGGCTTAATAATAGGCTTGCGTGAAAAAACAATGATAAATGACAATAAATAAAGAACTAGCGGTATGATCCAGAACAAAGGCGTTGAAGCGATATCGGTAGTGATATAGGTGGTAACACCCAGTAGCAAGCTGGAAGGAACAAAAGCTAACAGCACCCAAGTGCCTCGCTTTTTCCAATCAATATGTTCACTTAAGTGCGATGCTGATCGACTGGCGACACGAGCAGGCTCCCGCATAAAAGTGCGATACGCGCATAAGGCTGTCAATATCACTAATAAAACAAAGCCCCCACTCCACACCCAGCGCTGCGTACTAATCGGCAGCCAAGGCTCGAGCAAAAATGGGAATGCAATCAATGCTAATAGCGACCCACTATTACTCGCCACATATAAAAAATAAGGATCATTTGCTTCAGGGTGATCACTCAATGCAAACCACCGTTGCAATATTGGTGCGCTAGCAGAGATTGCTAAAATGGGGATAACCGTAGTGGTAACTAACAGTCGTATTAAATTAAAAATAGGTGATTGCTCTAAACCCACCCAATGTGCTGGCGCATAAAATGGTAAAAACACTAGCCCCGTGCACAGTAGAATAATTTGTAAAATCGGCTGCCAGTTGCGTGGTAAAAACCGCGAACTACAATAGGCATACAGATAACCAAGCAGTAATGTACCTTGGAAATACATCATACAGGTATTCCACACCGCTGGGCTGCCACCAAGATGAGGCAATAACATTTTTGCTAACAGCGGCTGAACCCAAAAAAGCAAAGCAGCACTTAAAAACAAAGTGATTGTATACAAAACCAACAGCAAGCGATAATATAATGTAGTCACGTATTTAATCCTACCTGGCTATTCTGCTACGACAGCCTCAACTTCAAGCACTTCATCTTCACCTTCAAGATTACGCTGAGAAAACACCGCTACCCACATCGCATTCACAACGACGTTAGTGAGTGTAACAATAGGATCAATGGCTTGACTGATAATCACCAAGATGGCAACAGCCGTTCCCACCGGCAAACCAATTGGCGTAAATAAAATACCGATCATTGAAAAGCTGGCGATCGCCGGGATACTACCAACAGCAATCGACGTTAATACCGAGGCAATCAACACAATAATGCATTTAGCAAATGATAAATCCTGGCCATAAAAATGCGCCATAAACACAGCCATTAATGAAAACAAATAACAACTAGCAACAAAATTAAGACTAATAGTGATAGGAAATAATAAATTAACATCATCACGCGTAAATTTTAATTTTTTTTCTAAAATGTTTAAGCCGAATGGCAAGGCCGAAAAACCATTGCTGGATACAAATGCAATCGTCATCATTTCTCGCAGGTGAACAAAAGTTCGCAGCCAACCTTCACCGGTGCGTCTCGCAATAACCCAAACAGCAACCACTAACATAACTATGCAGGGAATATAAATAAACAATACCAAACGATATAATGCAATAAAACTCTCGATACCCGACTTTGATACTTGCTGAGCAAACAGTGCGAACAAACCAATTGGCAATAAGTACATTAAACCATTAACCAACCGTAGCAACGCTTCAAATAAGCCATCAAACAACAACATGGTAGAACGACTAGCACGTGACGTTATCATGCCCAGCGACAAACCTAATAGAATAGAAAATATAATTAACGTAATGCCTTGACCATTAACTGCGGCTTTAAACACATTATTACCGACTATGGTATGCAGCAAACTATGTAAATTACCCAGTGCCGTACCATCAACGGAACCCGGAACTAAATTGCTGTAGCTAGCATGGATAGCGCCACCAATTTTTTGCCTAATACTCTCCTCAATTGCACCACCAACATTACCTATTCTCCCTACAATGATACCCAGCGCGCTCATGGCCAACATACCAAGCACAAAGGCCACCGGCAAATAAATAATACGTCGTATACCTTGGCGATGACGCGACAATAATAACTTGGCAAAACTACCGGTAACAGCCGTAATGATCAATGGAATAACGCACATCTCAAGTAACGATAAAAAAATATAAGCAATGGCATTGATCACCGCCATGTGTTGCTGGTGTTGATAAGCATAAGCGCCGGTGCATAAACCAAGTATGATACTGGCTAAAATAACCCAAGGTGATAACAACCAGCTGAGCTTATTTTTTTCCAAGTGTCACCGCCTTAGAAAAATAAGAATCAGTCAACCGACCTATATAGCCATTCATGCGCATCGTATCAACAAAAACATTTAATGCTCCCAGTAAAACTGGAACACCGTAAGGAACTGCTATTGACAGCGGGTCGTGAATATACGGCATTTTAATCGGTCGCACATTTATCAAATATGCTGAATTCTTACCCAACCAATAACCGCCACTCAACGCATCAATTAAACATAAATCGGCTTTGTGCTGAGCAATGGCATCAATTTTTTCTTGAGTTGTCTTTACTATAAATTTGGCGGGATGGTGCACATACTCCATCAACAAATGCGAAAATTCAGACTTTGGGTAAGTTACATAACTGAAACTGTTCGGCATCATCACCTTTGCAATGACTTGCTTATCGGTTAAACCAGCAAACTGCAAGCGACTCACTAGCATCCAAATATCAGGTGATAAATATGGCGTTGTAAATGCTACAGAGATGGCGCGATGAGTCGATCGCGTTAACATAGAAATCGACATATCTGCTTTATGCTGCTTTACAGCCAGAACAATATTTTCGAAGTCTTTGGCACTGGTATAGTACTTAACCTTAACACCCAAAATTTTGGCAAACTTGTTAGTTATATCCACCGCCAAACCAGAAGGCCTGCCATGACTCCAACTAACAAACGGCGGTAGATCACGCGGGTACATCGCCGAAATAATATAACCACGCTTGATGATAGCAGGAAGATCTACTGGTTTATTCTCTGTAACTGAAACAGGCTTTGCAGTAGTTGCAAAGCCTGTCATTAAAAAAGAGGTAAGTAGCAGGCCAATCCATAGCCTTAATTTCATAGACTATCCTTTAGGTTTCAGACGGTGCATCAACACCGGTATCACCTTTGTTTTGTTGCTCATGATCTTTGTCTGGTGCTTCATTGGCCGCCGCATTAGCACTGTCTGCTTTATCAGCCTTATCATCCGTTTGATCAGCTGTGGTTTCCGGCTTGGTTTGATTAGCATCATTATTATTATCATCCAAATCCCAGTTTTTCGGTGGCTTTGGATGCTTACCTTGCATGATCTCAGCGATTTGTTCTTCATCAATGGTTTCGTATTTGATTAATGCTTCCGCCATCAAATGCAAAATATCCATTTTACCTTTAAGAATTTCTTCGGCTGCTTTGTAATTAGTATCAACAATGTTACGAATTTCTTGATCGATAGTAGCGTTGGTTTCATCAGACACTTCTTTACGCTGTGACATCTGACGACCTAAAAATACCTCGCCCTCTTCTTCACCGTAAGTCAACGGACCCAATTTCTCAGAAAGACCCCACTTGGTTACCATATTACGAGCAAGCTCTGTAGCACGCTCAATATCGTTCGAAGCACCCGTAGTTACGTTTTCTTCGCCAAAGATAATAACTTCAGCTAAGCGGCCACCAAATAAACTTTTCATTTGGCTGTGTAAACGTAAACGTGAATAGCTGTAACGGTCTTGTTCTGGTAAGAACATCGTCACACCCAGCGCACGGCCACGTGGAATAATCGATACTTTATAAACAGGATCATGTTGCGGTACTGACAAACCAACAATCGCATGACCTGCTTCATGGTAAGCGGTAAGTTTCTTCTCATCTTCGTCCATCACCATCGAACGGCGCTCTGAACCCATAATGATTTTATCTTTAGCTTTTTCCAGCTCATGCATATCAACCAATTTCTTGCTAGCACGTGCGGCGAATAAAGCAGCCTCGTTAACCAAGTTAGCTAAGTCAGCACCGGAGAAACCTGGCGTACCACGCGCGATATTACCGGCTTTAACATCTTTATCCATCGGCACTTTACGCAAATGCACTTTAAGAATTTCTTCTCGGCCTTTAATATCAGGTAAAGGCACTACCACTTGTCGATCAAATCGACCAGGACGTAATAAGGCTGGATCTAACACATCCGGACGGTTAGTAGCTGCCATAACGATAACGCCATCGGCCGCACCAAAACCATCCATCTCAACTAATAATTGGTTTAATGTTTGCTCACGCTCATCATGTCCACCACCTAGACCTGCGCCACGATGACGACCCACCGCATCAATTTCATCGATAAAGATGATGCACGGTGATTGTTTTTTGGCCTGTTCGAACATATCACGTACACGCGAAGCACCAACACCAACAAACATTTCAACAAAGTCTGAACCGGAAATAGTAAAGAATGGCACCTTAGCTTCACCGGCCACTGCTTTCGCCAATAAGGTTTTACCAGTACCTGGCGAGCCAACTAGCAGAACACCACGCGGTATACGACCGCCGAGCTTTGAGAATTTGCCAGGATCACGTAAGAATTCGACCAATTCAACCACTTCATGCTTGGCCTCATCACAACCCGCCACATCTTTAAAGGTGACCTTGATTTGATCCTCGCCCAATAATTTCGCTTTCGAGCGCCCAAAAGACATCGGGCCACTCTTACCACCGCCCTGCATCTGACGCATAAAGAAGATCCAGATACCAATTAATATGATAAACGGTAGCCAACTGATCAACATATGAGCTAGTAAGCCCCGCTGTTCAGGTGGTTTACCTGTCACATTAACGCCCTTCTTAATGAGTTCGCTCATCAAATACTGATCTTGCATCGGCAAGTAAGTAGTAAATTGACGATTATCTGAGGTAGTACCACGGATACTATCACCCTCAATGAGCACACTACTGACCTTACCTGCGGCTACATTCTTAATGAATTCAGAATAGCTATACGACTGCGTATTAGTATGACGCGGCCCAAAGTTGCTAAATACCGAAATCAAAATGATAGCGACAAATAACCAGAGTAAAATATTTTTATATTTATTCAAGGTGACTGACCTCTTCCGAAACTTACCTTATTGATTATAACCTATAAAATCAGTAGCGAGTACAAAGATCTCACTCGATTTAGCCCGAGAGGCATTTGGCTTGCAATATTTGACCAATTTGAAGTGTAGCTTCAATTGTTTTACAAAAGCTTCCAGTCCATCACCGTGAAACATTTTGAATAAAAATGTTCCACCAGGTTTCAGTACTTGCTGTGCTAAATCGAATGCCAACTCCACCAAATTCATCGCTCGCGGTTGATCAATGCCTTTATTACCAGATAAGTTGGGGGCCATATCGGAGATTACAAGGTCTACCCGCTGACTATCAATCAGTTGCAGTAATTGCTCAAGCACCTCGTTATCATTGAAATCACCTTGCAGAAACTCAACGCCGACACTAGGGTCCATAGCCAATAGATCCAATGCCACTACACGCCCTTTTTCACCAACCCGCTCTTTCGACACTTTCGACCAGCCACCAGGGGCGGCACCGAGATCAATCACGGTCATGCCAGGTTTAATAAAGTGGTATTTATCATCGAGCTCAGTCAATTTATACGCCGCCCGCGACGGATAACCATCCTCTTGGGAGCGCTTTACATAGGGATCACTGACGTGACGCTTAATCCAGTTTTTATTCGATTTTGCCATGGCGCAAGACTAGCATAGTCTGCGCATGCAATAAACTGCTGAACTGACACTTACTGGACGCCGCAGATTGAACCTAGGCCACCTATAGCAAAATGATCATCTTCACCTGTCACATCATCTTCGTCAGTCTCTGAAACAGGAGGTGTTAGCACAGCGGTTATCGATGAGGCTAAAGCAGCAATATCAGCACTTGGCTCAACCGGATGACCTGAAGCATGAGCGATACACTCAATCAACATGAGCACGTTTTCCTTATCAGCCATATCGTAAGCCACATCCGCAGGCTTACTGAATAAATCAACAGCGACCTTTTTAGCATGAGCAAAAGCACCTGCCGTCAATAAGCCATTGAAAATTTCTTTATCTGCATCAGTAATGGCTGAAATATCAAACTGCAAATTCATTACCTTACCAACCAATTCAGGCTCCATACTCTCCAGCACAACACGCACTTGAGCATAGAGCTTGTTAACCATAACCTGTAATTTAGGCGTTACAATTCGTGCAGCGCGTAAGCTAAGTATCATTAAGTGCAAAAAAATCACTGTTTTTGCTTGTTGTTGCAACTCGGGGTCTGCTATACGCTTTATGGCATTCATATAGTCAGCTGTATTTGCTGCCATAATAGCCGCAACCACTTCGCTTCTTTCAACCGTTGGTTGCAATAACGAGGCTGTTATTACTGGGATTGTATCGATAAAAGCTGGCGTCTCTTTACGCATACTTAACCCCTTATAGATTTCTTTCATTAGCAGGATCATGAACTGCACCACTACTATCTGTTACCGGAGGTGGCACAGCAACAGCTCTAGGCGCCAACCGTCGGCGTTGCGCCGCTAACAACTGTGCACTTGTAGGGGCTGCTGTGGGTGCTGATGATGGTGGTGGCTCACATGCAACTGCTATCGCTTGTGAAGCAGGAGGCGGTACAGCCATGATGCTTGCATGTAGCACAGTTATTCTTTGTGCTATCTCTTCTTCCCGTTGTGCTGCTGCCGCGATGCCTACAGCTAATTCATCTTCTGTCGGTGCAGAAGGTAGTGGAGATGCAGCATCTTCACCTGAATCTGAGGCACTACTCACACTACCACCATCGTCAAAAGCTGCTGCACGCAAACAGCTGGATCTTTCTGCAGCGCGTGCTGCAACAGCATCTTCCAGTGTCGTAATAAATTCAGCACAATCGCCCATGAGAGTGGCCTTAGCTTCCTCAGCCGGCATCATTTCCTTAGCACCCAACCTTAAAATCATCGTGTTCCAAACTTTCAGTTGCTGCTCAGTGATAGCGCCAGGTTTCCAGGTTGTTTCTTCAGTTACTGCGTTGTAATCTGTAAGACCTGCGACAATGTTTTTATGCAGGAAGGCGTTTATACTCATCGACAACAGCGTCTTATGATCATATCCGCTGTTCGCTAAACTATCAGCAGCCGCATAAAATAATGTTACAGCGTTGGATTTGCATGCTTCCCAATCAGGTTTTGCAGCCGCTTCAGCTTCTTGACCTACAGCGCTTTCAGCTTCACTACTCAGACCAACTCGCTGAGCCGCATAAAGCGCCAACTTTTGTAAAAGCTCGATTAATGCTAGCTTAACGACCAGTTGGTTATCGTCTTCAATTGGAGCATTTAATAATGCAAAGCAGCGATTACCTGCTTGTTGAAACTGCATAAAAAGCTGCTGCACTGTGCGCATATCAGGCTCAGAGTCGATGATTTCGTTAAGCTCTAACACTATAGTCATTCCATTAACGTTAGCTTCTAGTGTATTAAGCGATACGATATAAGCATCCAACTGCCGATGTTCAGTAGTACCCATTAATTGGGGCCTCACATTACCAATAATCTGCATAAGCGATTGAAAAAAACCTGTAACAGCGCGTCTGTCAGACTCTCTACCTGAATTACTGAGGGCTACAACAGCTGCATGTATATCCGAACCGCTACTCGTCAGATCTCTCATTGCTTCGGCTACTTTTGCAAAATTGTGCTCTGCATCACTTCGACCGGGGTCATACATAGAAAACTTTAAATTAGCATTTAACGCTTCAAGATATGCTCCCAAGGACTCTCTAGACATAATACCTACTCTCTCTTTCATACATTTCATATACAATCAATACAGGTGTCAGTATAAGTACATTTCGTTAAGGTAATCTTAAGTTAGGCAAAAATAGTTGTTTCTGGTACACTGCGCGCATGAATCAGACCATTAAAAAACATTTAAAACAGAAAGCTCACAGCTTGAACCCTGTGGTTATCCTCGGCGCTGCCGGTTTAACCGATGGCGTGCATAATGAGATCGAACTCGCACTAGAGTCACATGAGTTGATTAAAATACGCGTAAACGCAGAAAATCGTGAGCAACGTCAACGGTTTAGCGAAATTATCTGTGAAAAGCATAATGCAGAAATGATCCAGGCGATCGGGCATATTATTGCAATATACCGTCAGCGCCAGGATTAAATAATAGCTGCACCAGGTTAATCACCAAGACCAGTTAAACGGAGCTAGCAGACACTTTTGCTTTATGTGATTTAGCACTAAAAGCCTCATTAACCTGATCAGCCAAACCATCTGCCTTTTTCGCCATTAAGCCAACGGCTGCTACAAAACTGGAAATCGCATCCCCATACCTGCGCAATTGATTTTGAGTCGCTCCATCATTTGTTGCCAATTGAAGCAATCTCACTACTTGCTGACACCTTCTAGCATCCATTAAATCAGCACCTGCTAAGCCACAGTATCTCTCACCCGCTGAAGCTTCAGCCCGAGCTGACAAAATCCTTGTGGCATCAAGTCCCGTTGAATCTTTTGTAGCTTCAGTAAGATAGCTTTTCACATCATCAGCATATTTGGTAGCAGCCTGCACTAACGCTTCTGCATGACTCACACAAAATGTTGCAATTTTAAGCTTGTCAGCAGGAGAAAACGCATTCGCTGCATCAACAGTCTTAATATCAAAGACATCTACTTGATCATCATATACTCTTGTCATCGCACGGCACCTTATAGTAATTTATATCGCGACATAATATACCAACCCCCCTCGCCAAGTACCTTAAAGTAACGTTATATCCTAATCTGTTTTGCGACAGCCTCGCTTACCAACCTTAAAAACCTAAATTTAATCCTAACTCTTCATTTGCCATCGACACCGTAAACACAGCATGGCCAAACGTTGCAAACACACTGAGTAACGTACCAGCTATACGATACGGCCAATGCGCTTCACAAGCATCAGGGTTAAAACTATCGACAAACGTTTCGCTGTAACCAAACCAGGTGTTTATCGTTTCGATACACGCAAGCACCGCAAATGGCAACACAACTCCATAGCGCCAATGTGCAATGGGGGTTTCAGCTTTATCGGCAATGCCAGATTCTAACTCAACATATTGGCTTTGTTCGTCGAGAGGCCAACGACGATCAAACCAATGGTAACAGGCATAAGAACGTGTCAGTAAATTGGTAAACAAAATAGCGATTGATAATATCGATGAGGCTGCCATATTTAATGAATGCTGCAACTCACACGGCTGACCAATAAAATATTCCTCTGCTGTTTGTAATGCGGCTCGATTAGTTGAAAAACTATAAAACGCATGTTGAACCGAGCCCAGCACACCTAACAACGCCGTCCATACAAGCGCTTTTTTATTGATGGCTTGGTCACCGCATAATATGCGCCGCATATGCTGGTAGTTCTTCTGCGCCTTACGTCGATTAAATTGACTAAACGATACGACATTTGCCGTGGCAAAACTCAATGACACGATCGCCCACCACGACTGACTGGCGTAAAAGCTACGCGCGCCCAACCAGCCTGATAAGCTCGCGCTGATTGCCGCTAACAGCAAACCAAAATTCAGTGGGTATGAACCATCCTGTGACACTTTTTGTTGTTTACGCTGTCGATGACGGTGACGCCAAATCGCCGGCCCTCGCGCCGCCAATATAAAACCACCGCACAATATGGCGGCGCTCCATACATAAGCCTCTCGCCCTATGGAATCAGGTAATTGCCACCAGCATTGGCTGTATTTTTCACTCAAGTATTTGGCTTGTCCGCCATTGAGTATAGGCTTCGCTATAAGGGTAAATACAGCCAAACCGTTTTCGGCATAACGCATAACAACCTCCCTCCGGCGGTACTAACCGCATCAGGTTAAAGGGTTAGCGCTTTGCGCTTCTCAGCCGCCCACACGTGGATTATATAATCCTCAGCAGCACCCCTGGTTAAAAAAATGTTAAGGTGAAAATGCTCCCCCACCATGAGTCATGGCTTCGGCATGATATCCCTCCGCTTCTTCACCATCGTCTCCCCACGTTTCGGAATCAAAATAGGTATCCCTACGATATTCCGTCGCACCATCACAACGCTCCAAACTGTCTGGAATCGTGGCCTTATAGGCTTTGCCTACTAACTCCTCTTTCTTTAACCTATTC
Organism: Coxiellaceae bacterium; assembly: GCA_029210045.1. GTDB lineage: Bacteria > Pseudomonadota > Gammaproteobacteria > Coxiellales > Coxiellaceae > JARGNX01. The sequence goes on along the minus strand of JARGNX010000009.1, from coordinate 39,244 downwards.
ATTATTTGTTGAAACAAGTGACGATGATGAACATTAACACCACGACGTGAATAGGTGTTTACTATGGTTTCCGTGACTGCATGAATTGTACCTACAGGTAAAGCACTATGCTTAGCAAAATCACACGCGATAATAGCAATTTTTTTTGCTGGTATTACTTTGATAGAAACCATCTCCATCGCTAGTGTCAATAAATACATAAAACTGGTACTAAGATACTGCATTAGCACATCAGAACGCTTCAATGGCAATTGACTATTACCATGAACAAACTCGGCAAAAAAACCACGCTTACCTATTAGTGCTCCCACCTGTAATTTAACATCAGCCACTGACGCGCCACCCAGACTCAAACAATGGAAATTCCTTTTCAATGCCACAATCGCGCACTCAAATCGTTTAGATTCACTCAGCGCGCCTTTAAACAATCGAGGAGAATCACATCCCACCTCTCTAGGATGCTCCACAACATCATTTGTTCTTACTTCTTCATTAAGATTTGCACCACCCCTACTCATACTGCCTCCCTTTTAAACAGTCCATAAATAAAGCGGGAGTATACGACAGGCCAAACCACAGAGCAATATTCAGCTCTTAGAGCATACCTTTAATCAACTCGCGTGAGTTCAGCGGTTTGGTACCAATATGACAGCGCAGCAAATAGCGCATAATTTTTTTAGCATCTTGTTGCACTTGCGGATCGGAATAATCATCGTTAGCAATGGCAATAATACTAGCCCCCGAAAATACCGCGTGCTGTTGCTCACCATGCCCCACTACCGCATAAAACCCACGATCAGCCGCTAAGCTATAGGATTGCTCAGCTACAATCATTTGCTGGTGAGTCGCATCATGCGTAAACGAGACACCATAACCCAGCTCTTGCAGTAAATGCTTTTCAAATAAGCGTAACGTATTTTCTAATATCACGTCGGTATCTGACAGCTGCTGTAACGTTTGTTGATAGTGATCAAACAGTTTTTCATACGGGTCGTCTTTCGCCAACAAACGCATCAGCAATTCATTAAGATAATAACCACAAAACAAGCGCAGGCCATTTATACGATATGGCATACCCCGCAGTTCGACCTTGCCTAAACTTTTTAATTCACGCGCCCCAGACCAATCAACCAAAAGACAACGAAACGGTTGTAAAATTCCCTTATAACGCGACTTTGGGCCGCGCGCGCTATTCGCCACCACCGTCAATCGACCGTAGTGCTGCGAAAGCAATTCAACTAATAAACTGGTACTGCGATAAGGACGGGTATGTAAAATATAAGCTGGTTGCAATGCAATCCGTTGCATTATTCGGTATACCCCAATTGATTTAAGATTTGATCATTGTCAGACCAGCCACTTTTGACCTTAACCCAACAACGTAAATACACTTTCTTCTCATAATACTGTTGCATATCAATACGTGCTTCCGTACTGATCTGCTTTAACTTTTCACCGCCTTTGCCAATCACAATCACTTTTTGTGAGTCTTTCTCAACCCAGATCACCGCTGCAATACGAATTAAGTCATCCTCTTCCGAAAAGGCATCGATAGTAACTGTTGTCGCATAAGGGATCTCTTCACCTAAGAATCGCATTAGCTTTTCACGCACAATTTCAGTCGCTATAAATCGATCATTGCGATTCGTTAATTGTCCCGGCTCGAAGTGATGGCCACCCTCCGGCATTTCCGCGACTAAGTGCTGTTCAAACGCTTTAACACTAACGTTTTCTTTCGCACACAGAGGCACGATGGTTTTAAAGTTATATTTCTCATTCAACTCCTCTATATAAGGTAATAATTTTGCTTTATCTTTAATCTTATCAACCTTATTGACCACACAAATCGTTGGACGATCAATTTCCTTTAGAAAGTCAGCAATTTTAGTATCCTGCTGATCCCACGACAATCCACTCACCATAAACACAACCAAATCGACATCATATAATGCAGCTTTAGCAGCGCGGTTCATATAATGATTCATCGCCTTATGCGCATTACTGTGAATGCCGGGCGTATCAATATAAACAATCTGCACATCATTAATGGTATTAATACCAAAAATCTGATGGCGCGTGGTTTGCGGTTTACGTGAAGTAATACTCAACTTCACTCCCAGCAAGTGATTCATTAATGTCGATTTACCAACATTAGGTTGGCCAACAATGGCCACATAACCCATGCGTTGCACTTTATCATTGCTTGTCATCAATTAACTCCAAATAATGTCGCGCCGCAAATTGTTCAGCCTTGCGACGACTACTGCTAATACCTACTGATTTATAATCCAACCCCACCACAAAACAACCAATCGTAAAGGTTTGTTCGTGTGCTTTACCATCAACGGAAATGATTTGATAGATAGGTAGCGGTAACTTATTTGCTTGTGTCCATTCTTGCAAAGTCGATTTAGAATCTTTAGCTACATCAACCCCAGAAATATCATCTAAATACATTTTCCACCAATGCAGAACCGTTTTTAAACAAGTCTCAAAATTACTATCCAAATACACGGCAGCGATCATTGCCTCAACCGCGTCGGCTAAAATCGAGCGCCTAGTACGTCCGCCACTACGCTCCTCGCCTTGTCCCAATTGCATAAAGTCATTAAAATGCAAAGTCAGCGCAATATCCGCCAAGATCTCACCATTAACCAAGCTTGAGCGTAAGCGACTCAAATCCCCTTCAGGCATATCGGGATATCGCTGATAAAGCTCATGCGCAACAATAAAACCCAAAATAGAATCGCCTAAAAATTCTAAACGCTCATTGCTGCTACGACTAAAGCTGCGATGCACCAACGCATGTTCACATAAAGCTGCATCATTAAACGTGTAATCCATTTTTTTATAAAGCTCATCGTATTGTGTCATTAGCCTATCCGCCGTCCTAAGCGCCGCCATTCTATGGCATGCCTTTGATTATTCCAACTCATCCAAATCATGCGTGCTTTACCAATTAAATTATCATAAGGCACCGCACCCCAGCCACGACTGTCATTACTGTTATCGCGGTTATCACCCATCACAAAATACTCGCCCTTCGGCACCGTATAATCAAAGTCATCACTTTGATGTGTATATGGATTGATTAGTATATTATGCACAACACCAAACAAGTTTTCACGGTATTCATCAATAATTAACCCCCCACCCGGCTCTTGATCGATCCCCTGCCCTACAAAAGTAAGAGGGCATGGCTTACCGTTTATCGTTAGCCGCTTATTGGCATAATGCACATGATCACCAGGCAGGCCAATAACACGCTTAACATAATTAATCGCCGGATTCACAGGCCAACGAAACAACACAATATCACCGCGCTTAGGTTGTCCGGTTTTATAAATGACCGTATCACCTACCGGTAAATGCAAACCATAGTCAAACTGACTAACGGCAATAAAGTCACCGGGTAAAATCGTGGGCTCTAACGAACCGGTAGGAACGCGATACGGTTGCATGACGAAGCTACGAAATAGCAACACCACCAATAACACGGGGAATAACGAGCGGCAAGTAATAATCCACCCCGGCACTGCACCTGAACGGTAGCGTCGCCACCAACAAACATCCAATAGTGTTACAACACCTGTAAGCAGCACAACTAAAGTTAAATAAAATGCAAAATTCAATATCATGCGTATTATTTCTCGCCTTTATTCACACGCAACACGGCCATAAAGGCATCTTGTGGTATGGCTACTTTACCCACTTGCTTCATACGTTTTTTACCAGCTTTTTGCTTTTCTAACAGCTTACGCTTACGACTCACATCACCACCGTAACATTTTGCTGTCACGTTTTTACGCAACGCCTTTACGGTTGAGCGTGCCACAATTTTACCACCAATGGCGGCCTGAATCGCAACATCAAACATTTGCCGTGGAATAAGTTCTTTTAATTTGCTGGTGATTTGCATACCGCGTGAGTGTGATTCATCACGATGCACGATGGCGGCTAACGCATCCACCTTCTCACCACTGATTAAGAAGTCTAATTTAATCAAATCCGCTTTTTGAAAGTGTGAAAAACCATAGTCCAGTGAAGCAAAACCACGACTAACTGATTTCAAACGATCAAAGAAGTCTAGCACCACCTCCGCCATTGGGATTTCATAGGTGATCGCCACTTGATTCGTCATATAATGCAGTTTCTTTTGCACACCGCGACGTTCAACACACAACGTAATAACAGCACCCACATAATCAGAAGGCACTAGAATATTTGCCGTTACCATAGGTTCACGCAACTCATCCACCAATGTAGGCTCAGGCAAACCACTCGGGTTATCAATATAAGTAACGTCACCCGACTTTAATAAAATTTCATAGACTACTGTTGGTGCGGTAGTAATTAAATCCATATCATATTCGCGCTCTAAACGCTCTTGCACAATTTCCATATGCAACATACCCAGAAAACCACAACGAAAACCAAAGCCCAAAGCCTCAGAAGATTCGGGTTCATAGGCCAATGCGGCGTCATTGAGTTTTAATTTAGATAGCGCATCACGAAACGATTCATAGTCATCCGAGCTAACAGGATACAAACCAGCATAGACTTGTGGTTTGATATGCTGAAAACCTGGCAAGGCTTCCGTAGCACCACCTTTAGCATGCGTTAAAGTATCACCAACAGGTGCGCCAAAAATATCTTTGATACTGGCACAGACATAGCCCACTTCACCAGCGCACAATTGTTTTTGCGGCTCACGTTTGGGGGTAAAGATTCCAATATCATCGGCAACATGGTCTTTACCTGTAGACATCACTTTAATTTTTTCGCCTTTCTTTAGTGTGCCTTGCACGATACGCACTAACGACACAACTCCCAAATAAGAATCAAACCATGAATCAATAATTGAGGCTTGTAATGGTGCTTCACGATCACCTTCAGGTGACGGAATTTTTTCAACCAACTGCTCAAGCACATCGCCAATACCCATACCGGATTTAGCACTGATAGGAATGGCTTCACTGGCATCAATGCCAATCACGTCTTCGATTTCTTGCTTAGCACGATCTGGGTCGGCTTGCGCCAAATCCATTTTATTTAATACCGGCAACACCTCAAGATCTTGTTCGATCGCGGTATAGCACGTAGCGACCGTTTGGGCCTCAACCCCTTGCGCCGCGTCAACAACCAATAATGCCCCTTCACAGGCGGCGAGTGAACGCGAGACTTCATAAGCGAAATCGACATGGCCAGGTGTATCAATAAAGTTCAGCTGGTAGGTCTCACCACTTTTCGCTGTATAATATAGTGTCACGCTTTGCGCTTTAATCGTAATGCCTCGTTCACGCTCAATATCCATGCTATCAAGCACTTGCGCTTTCATTTCGCGTTGAGATAGGCCTTCGCACTGAGCGATAAAGCGATCAGCGAGTGTCGATTTACCATGATCGATATGCGCTATGATCGAAAAATTACGAATATGGTCTTGTGGAATAAGCTTTGCTGCCATGTGTGTTTTATTACCCGTCCAAAATGCTGGTATTCTATCGCAATTAGGGGGGCAAGTCTTGAATTATAAGGCCTGCAAACGCAGACCTTATAATTCAAGACTTGACCCCCTCCATTACAATGGGTCATATTTTTGTCATATCCAACTGTTAGGATATATTCGACATAGCGTAATGGTATTGTAGTGATAGAGGGTAACGTTTTGAATAGTGGACAAATTTTTACAAGCGCCAGAGTCATCGTTGCAGGTATCAAAGGCGCCTGCATGGCACCGAAGCAAGCCAACCCCATCACACACTACAAAGACTATCAGCAACATGAATTTTGGGTCTATTCTGCCCTTTGGCTAACCTGCGCCACTGCCATCTCCTACTGCAAATTAACCCAAACTCGCAAGCCCGAACCAGCAGCTGGACCACAAGCAGACAAATACCTGCCAATTGATGGCAGCACCCCACAACCAAACAAACGCTGCAGCCGCACAAAAGCCATTGCCGCTATGACCGTCGGATTGTTATATACCGGCTGGGAGTATTTTCGCTTTTATGAAACTCTGCGTGATGGCACAGCCGATTTAGAATCAACTACCATAGCCAACGCGCTATTGTACTCAGGCATGTTACTGCTATTAAGCACGGCCGTTGAGAATATCCAGCTTGCGCTATTTGCTGCAAGCTATCACGATAAATCGTTAATAGACAATAATCGCCTATTAAACAAAACGTCGACATTTCCCGGGCTATATATTAAACCTATCGCGACTCCAATGCGCATGATTATTACTCGCCTCAGCATTGCAAAATTAACGCTCGACAGTGATTCCGCACTGCAGTTCAATCACTTCAATCTTGGTGCAATCATTAAAGATATGGCCTTATGGGGGGCTTTAGATTTATTTGTACGCGCATCGAATAACAGCTACCAAAGCAGTAATACCAACAATATCTCAAAGCAACCCGCAACTTGCTCCTGCAGTAAACGCATGATGATTGCTGCTGCCGCCATGACTTGTAATTTATTTTATGCGATCAATGATTCAGCGCAATACACTAACTTTTTCGGTCAAATCGACTGGTACCTGGCTATCTTCCTACCGATGACTGCGCTGACCGTAGTGGGTTACCATCAAAAAACCGCATTGTATGTTGATACCACATCGCAATCGGTATCACTGTGGTGTAAATCAAAACAACCAGCACGGCAACCGTTAATAGCCAAAGCCGATAAAGATGAGACCGCCTCACAAACCGATTCGGTGAGAAGCAGTAGCGGCGAAGCGTTCGACCCACCAGCATTTGTAGCCACCGCGGTGTAATCAACAAAATAAATAACTAGCTATTAGTAAAACTGATATCGTTGCAAACCAATACAATCATCGGCATTATTGCGCTCAAATTAAATACTGAACAAGGTCCGCACCATGGGAATTTTTCAAGACTATGACCCAACACGTCCAGGTATACCAACCAACCCAATGCAAACCTACAATACCACCAACTCACCATGGTCAGTCTTGAGTCTACCGCAACAAATTATCATGTGGTCAGTCGTTGCCACACTAGGCTCATTGATCGTTGTCATCGGAGCCTTCTACATAAGATGTCAGTGCAACAAGCTTTGTAATAAACTCGATGAAAACCAAGTAGAAAAACAGCGCAACAACTCGATTGTTAGTAGCAGTTCATATGACAGCGAAAGTGATTACACCCAATTACAAGACTTAGTAAGCTTTTCATCATGAATATTAGCGCCAATAGCACCACATTCTTTCAAGCATCACCACAACCAGTGATCACACCACAACAATCTTGGGGAGCATTAGTAGCAGCTGCTGGCGTTTGTCTTGCGATGCTTACCGCTTCTGCTTTTTTATATGCATTTTGCAAAGGAATCATTCAGAATTGTCATCAACGAGCAACAGCACCAAGAGCCGAAGTGATTATTCCTGCATTAAACCTAAGAATTTAATCTAACAGTTTCCCAACAAGCGCATGATAACTGATATCACTAATACGCTGCTCATCCTTATAGAAAACCGGCATCAAAGTACGTAACCAGGTGGGAATATTTTTTGATTGAAAAAACTTTTTAATTGAAGCGCCCGATTGATTCCATTTAACCTGCAGAGTCTGATTAGCATAAGCCGTGTTATCAGCAAAAAAATCTGCATAATCTAATATTACATCAGACGTGATCGCCAACGTTGTTTTGGTATCCCATTCTTCAACAACGCTTAACAACTGATGATCAATCGCTGGCATAATATGCAACATATCACGATAACGGCGAGCCACTACAGTCACGCCCTGGTATGTCCATGTTAATAGCGGCTGCGCATCTTCTGCTGCCGCAATTACCGCATCAAATAGTTGCTGTAATTGATCTTCGCTGGGCAATGGCAATGAACGCTGCCGCAACCAATAACGAATCACATGTTGCTGCCTAATGAATGATAACGTTTGCAAGCCTGCTATCGATAAACAGTTCGGCCATTCAGATAATACATGCGGCAAATCGATTTGAGCCAAGTCATCAAGCAAGGTTAAACTGTCTGCTAATAAACGCGCGCTACGTGCCATGGTTTTATTCATGGATGGCCAACGCTGATACAACACAGGAACCACTTGATGACGCACATAGTTACGATCGATTAAGGTATTCGCATTGCTGGGATCATTAATCCATTTCAATTTATATTTTAATGCATACAGCAATAAATCTTGCCGTGTTTCGTTAATCAACGGCCTTAATAGTTCCGCGCATCCTAGTTTTTTTACCAAAGGCATACCTGCCAAACCGTAAGGTCCAGCTCCACGTAGACTTTGCAATAACAAAGTTTCCACTTGATCGCTTTGATGGTGCGCTGTGATAAACACATCATCAGCTTGAGCCATTTGTTGAAATATTTGGTAGCGCTGCTGTCGCGCCCACGCTTCCATACTGTCTTTTGAATCGCATGCTTCTGTGACGGTGTGAGCAATAAATTCAACTTTCCATTGTTGACATAATTGCTGGCATTGTTGCAACCATTGATCCGCCTGATCGTTCAATCCATGATGAATATGCACAGCCACTAAAGACGGCGCATCATTTAATTGCTGACGCAGGTGCACCAAGCGATGCAATAATACCGTGGAATCCATTCCTCCACTGAATGCGACCAACCAACGTGAAGCGCCGCTATAGCGGCGCATAATGGATTGAAAATCAGAAGACATAGTATTAACGACCAACCGCAGTAAGTTTTTGGTATCGATTTTCTAGTAACTGCTCAGTCGTCAGTGCTTCAAGGCTATTAATGTTGGAAATAATATGCGATTTAATCAGCGCGCACATAGCCTTTGGATCACGATGCGCCCCACCTAACGGTTCAGGCAACACCTCATCCACCAAACCGAGTTCAAATAAACGATCCGCCGTTAAACCCAATGCTTCCGCCGCATCACTGGCTTTTTCGGCACTGCGCCATAAAATCGATGCACAACCTTCAGGTGAGATCACTGAATAGTAGGCATATTGCAACATAATAATACGATCACCGACACCAATCGCTAACGCTCCACCTGAACAACCTTCACCAATCACTACACAAACAATCGGTGTACGCAGTTGTGACATTTCCAATAGGTTACGTGCGATGGCTTCAGACTGATTACGCTCTTCGGCACCAATACCAGGATAAGCGCCTTTAGTATCAATAAAAGTAATCACAGGCATATTAAAACGCTCTGCCATTTTCATTAAGCGCAATGCTTTGCGAAAGCCTTCCGGGTTTGCCATGCTAAAATTACGCTCAACATTTTCTTTCGTTGTACGACCTTTTTGATGACCAATAATCATCACTGGTCGACCATCCAAACGTGCCATACCACCAATAATCGCTTGCGCCTTAGCGAAGTGACGATCACCTTCTAGCTCATCAAATTCTGTAAAAATACTTTCTATATAATCCTGGGTATAAGGACGTTGCGGGTGCCGCGCCATCTGTACCACTTGTGAAGCCTTTAACGACTCAAAAATACTGCGCGTCAAGCTATCACGCTTTTCTTCCAGTTTGGATATTTCTTCTGACAGATTAATATCTTGATCATTGCCGACTCGACGCAGTTCTTCGATCTTTTCCTGCAATTCAGCAATGGGCTGTTCGAAATCTAAATAGTTTAAATTCATGTGGTTTCCGTTGGTTCTTAGCTTACTTAGTGACAATTATAACAAGATATTGCTCATTAGCTAATTATACCTTATAGTCCGCGCTGAATTATATCAGGTATGAGAGCTCAACGATGAATAGATCAATAATTACACTACTGCTTGGTTGTACATTATCTGCGCCAACATTAGCCTTTAATATTACCAGCATGGGTTCCAACCTGCGGTCGATGGACATTACCGTCGTTAATACCTCGAACCACCCCTGGTATGTCGTTAGCCATATCAATAAAACCCACAATCCAAGCAATAACGTTTACCGCATCAGATGCCTAACCCCCATCAATGGCAGTCACTTTAGCAGCTTTCCAGTAAAAGACAGCAACGGCGCTAGCACCGAGGGCTTTGAGCTCGATCCACAGCAGTCATTTAAGATGCACTACAACAACCTAAACTCACATTGCCAGGATCAGGATTCAGTCGCTGACTCATTCGCAGTAATGCGATTAGACCCCAGTGTTGCTGAATACATTACAGATGATTTAGATTTTCAGTTTTACGATACATTCAGCCATACGATTTCGTTTTATGCGGATATATACGTAGAACCGAGTAATATTTCGTTAACGCCAAGCGAATCAATCATCGCCATCAGTTAGTTTGCCTCATGTCCCGCACTCGGCACTGTTACGACTTAACGCATAGCAGGTGTAAGATGCTGCTGTTCTTCAGGACTATCACCTGGCGCATCACCAGTAACAGCCTCTGGCTGATGCTTCTGTAAACATTTTGCCTCAATAAGGTAACCATCATCATGTTGATAACGTAAATCACTGTGATCTACTTCAGTCTTGCCCTGCTGATGCGCATCCAGCCAAGCCGCATAATATTCAACCGACTCAACCACAGACTGCATATGACCCACGCGACGCCTAAATGATGACAAAGCACTGAGCTGAAGCATATTGCCTTTATTCGTCTTAACCGCTTGATGCACACTATTAACCGTAACCGCATCTTCTCGCACTGAATGATATAACGTTCTAGCTAGCTTTAATTTACGCTGCAACATGCCTTCTTTTACATAGTTTGGATTATTACCTAAATCCTCTTTTGCTTTATCAATCGCATGCTGCAATACACCTAGCATCCGAGCTTTCATTGTCACTGCATCACGAGGTGATGGCTGAGCAATTGGCGCAACTGAATCTTTCACTGGGTGGAACAAACCATGTCGATAATGATGTCGCAAATCATAACTGCGAACCCCCGCATTACGATGCAACTGCTCATGTGTCTCACTCCAAGCTTTAACGGCATGAGTATGGTGCTGTTGTTCACTTGCTACATGCTGAATCGCAATACGGCTAGTCATACGCGCACCTTGCAAAACATGCTCACGTGGGTGATCGGTGTTATTAGTAACCGTGTTAGTCTGCTGTTGTGCTGGTTTTTTCTTCTTACGAAAGAGGCGCGCAACTAATGGAAATAACTGTGCTCCTGCACTTGCGGCTGCCGTAGCAATTGTCCAACCCAACGCAATCACTGGTGCAAAAGTAATAAGAATCCCCGTACCAATAGCACCAATTCCATGTAAGCTTGCAGCTGTTGCATGTTGGTTACGCTTAGCTATATAGGTTTTATAAGCCCGACTATTTGCCTTGCCATTTTTTCTTAATTTTCGTGCATGCCAATGATTTTGCATAGCGCTGAATGCTGACTTGGCAAACATCACCGCATTAATAGCAAAGAATGCAATCGGTCCTCCTGCGGCTAATGCTTTTTTAGCAAATCCACCAAACACCGTGGTGCCAATGGTCGTTGCCACACCCGTTTGGATAGCCACATTTGTCAGTTGGTGACGATTAACATTAGGTGACTTAGCTGTTTGTGCTAAGGTATAAGCCCAGCCTCCAATCATCATGACACCAACATAGGAAAATGCCGCAAAGTGAGCCGTCGTAAAATGACCTGTAGGCGTTACCAAATGCATTGGTTGGGCGTGATGTGTAGGTGCTAAATGAAGAGAAGTGGCTGAATGAGAGTGATGTGTATGCGCTGAAGGTTCCATTAAATATTTAATCGCTGCTTTACTAGCTAACGAGGCCATTAAAGCACCCATGCCTACTCGAGTACCCACTTCTAATGCGGCACCCACGGGGCTTGGTGATGGTGTTGGTTGGTATTCAGCACCACCACTTACCGGTGCTGACTGTTCAGGAGGATTTGCTAATCGTTGCGCACGAGCCGCTCTGCTTGCTTGATCCATCCAACTAGCGCGTGTAGCTTGCCGGCCTTCTGGGCTTGCTTCATAGACTGCTTGCTGTGCTGCTACTTCTGCTTGTAAGCGATTTTTTCTTCTGATTGCTCTACTTCTTCTTGCCATGATACTTTACCCACTTTATACGCAAATACTTTAAACTTTCATAATGTTATTTGTGATTATTATACTCTCCCAGGATTAACGAAATATTACGTTTTAAATATTAAATAACCAAATGATTTTATTGATTTAATTTGAAGAAAAACACCCCTGGTGTTTTTATATATGGGTAACCTCTGGATCCCGGCTCGGGGGCCGGGATGACAGGAAAAGTTAACTGTTAGATTTCGACAGCTTAGTCTTAATCATACCCTTCATGAAATTTGTTACTAAAGAAACCGTTAATTTATTAGGCTTAATGAGTTCATCACGCCTAGTATGCACATCGACAATACATGGTTTACCACAACTAAACGCCGCTTGAATGGTATCCTCCAACTCTTCAGGCTTGGTAATGGTAAAACCTTCCGCACCAAACGCTCTCGCCAATGCAGCATAATCCGGATTAGTTAAATGGGTATAGCATTGCGCCACACCTTCTTTCATTTGCTCTAACTCAATAAAGTGGTACGAAAAATTATTATAAATCACCACAATGATTGGTAAGTTGTATTTCATAGCCGTAGCAAAATCACCCATGGTCATATGAAAACCACCATCACCCACCAATGCAATCACTTGCTTTTTGGGCTCAGCAATTTGACAACCTAATGCTGCTGGCATACCAAAACCTAAAGTTCCTAATTCCGTACTACCAATCAAGCGTTGCACGCCATTTAAACGCAACCAGTTATTAGCCCACACCGATACCGTTCCGGCATCGACAGTAAAGATGGCATCATCATCAGCAAAGCGACTAATCACATCAGTTAAAATCGGTGAAGAAATATCTTTACCTTCTTTAATTTGCGCTTCTTTTTCTAGGGACTCAATTGCATTGGCATGATCTTTCTGCGCCTCTTTTAAAAATACACCTTCTTTTTTAGCTTTTAATTTTGGTGCCAGTTCAGCCAAGGTTAATTTAGCATCACCAATCAGACCAACTTCTACTTTACAACGTACGCCAATACGTTGTGCATCGATATCAATTTGCACAATCGGCACATCTTCAGGGTAAAATTCTCGCCAAGCAAACGCGCAACCAACAATTAATAAGGCATCACAATCTTTAACGAAGTGACAACCGTTTTTTGATCCTTTAAAACCAATTCCGCCCGCATAGTGCGGATTATTATTATCAACAATTTCTTTCGATCTTACGGTATGCACAATCGGTGATTGCAACAAATCTGCACATTGCAATAACTCATCTACCGCACCGCGAGTGCCACCGCCATATAATATAGTGACATTACTTTTGCTATTTAATATTTTTGCGGCTTTATCAAGTAAGTCATCTGTCGGTGTTACTCGATGCGGCATATTATAAACAGCCGTGCTAGGCATACGTTTTACTGCTGCTTTACGCAACACATCAGTGGCAATCGATACATGCGCCACACTGCGATGCACCAAAGCCGATTGAATGGCTAATTGTAAAATATCAACTAAGTTTTCAGCCGTACGCACTTCACGGTTAAAACAAGTACAATCTTCAAATAATAAGATTTGGTTGATTTCTTGTACAGCACCGGTGCCAATTTGTGCGCTTTCAATTTGCCCCGTCAAGACCAACATGGGCACTTTATCTAACTTGGCATCATACATCGCATTCGGTAAATGCGCTGAACCGGGGCCTTGGCAGGCTAAGATGACACCCATCTCACCAGTCAGTTTGGCATGCGCACTGGCCATAAAGCCAGCTGCCTCTTCATGACGGCACAAAATAAAATCAAAATCATCACGGGTATGGATGGAAGCCAGCATTAAGTCGGTGGCATCGCCAGGCACCCCGTAGGCACGGCGTATACCGGCTTCGTGCAAAATTTGTATCACTTGATCACTGGTGGTATCGCCCATGAGTTGCTCCTCGTCCATCGTATTAAGGTGTCACTCAATCATAGACAGCAGATATGCAGATGTCCAGTTGGTCGCTTAAGATAACTAACTTTGTATTATTCACACCTTAGCGCCGGGCGCTTTGTCTGCTGGGCATACTGCCTCAGGCGCCTCATCAAAATTAGATCGTATTGTCCGCTGATGAAAAACAGTATGGAAAAGTCCAGGTTGAAACTGCATAACCACCGATTTACCTTCGGGTACTGGCGAAAAGCTTGCAGCAGCAATTGGGGCCGTAGGAGACATTCGGTGCACCAAACCAGCTATATAACGATCTAATTTACTTGCTTTTGTTAGCAAAAATTCGTTAATCTTTTTTTCACCGAACAGTGTTCCTTTTATTCTACGGTAGCGTTTTTGAAATGCAGTCATACCTGGCCTGATAAGAGACTCAGCATACTGTTTACCTTCAACACGCAACGCCATGTTTTTTAAATCAACATCAAGAATGCAGCTCTCTGGAGCTATACGCAACGCAACACATAACTGCATAGCCCTTGCTTGCAAACGTTTAACTTCGACCATCAAATCAGCGTTTTTGCCTTTTAGTAAAGCTAAATTATAGGAATTCAATTCAAGTCCAGAACGGCCTCTTTTAGATCTAGACTTCTTTCTTTTAGGTTTACAACCATCATAATCACTATCATCTATACGTCTTCTGGTCATATGTCACTCTATATTGTTAAAATCACTTTATATTACTGTATTTACAGTATAATAAATGATTAAGACAGACAATAACCGGGTCAGGATAAAGTAAGCAAAAACCCCCAGCAAGCTGAGGGTTTAGCCATCAAAACAAAGTATTAACCGACTTGAAAATCACCGCCTTGGCCATTATCCAAATACTGGCACTTGGCACCATTATAAGTACTAATGCGTACATCAGGATGGCCCGGACTGCTGGCACTGACATTAAATTGACAGCTGGGTGAAGCGAAATGTGAGGCGCTTACACCTTGCTGTTTAGACTTAACCATAGTGAGCACATAAGACACATCAAAATCGGTGCCGGGAATAGCAAAACCAAAACCAAAATAATAAGGCTGCTGCACTGACAGTGTAAACTGCGGTTGAGCGGGCAATTTATTGCCTGCTTTGTCTGCAAAATAACCCGCTTCATTTGGCGAAGTAAAAGACAGCATACCATTCCAATTACCATCAGTCGCTCTGACATAATGATGGGTGTGCACATCCATGGCTTGCGCAGAGCTCGTCACTGTTAACGCAACAGCACAACAAACACTCGATAAAATTGACAGCTTCATTTTCTCTCCTCCTTGAAAAATAAACTGCCTGCCTCTTGCTCTCGATTATAACGAACCTATACAACTACGGGAAGAGGCACAACAAACCAATACCATAACCTTCTATATAAATCAGATTAAAGCAAGCTTTGGTAATTAATATCAAATACTTTTGCTATACGCTTGGCCATTTCCTTACCAATCGGTCTTTTACCCAATTCCATCTTAGATAAATTTGCTTGCGATACATCAATCAAATTCGCGAACGCTTCTTGTGTATAGCCCTCTCTTAGGCGGATACCACGCAATAACATACCAGACTTACTGGTAGCATGATTACTGTCATATTCAGTAAAAAATACCTCTGCCGATATACTGTCATCAGGCTCTCTATATTTTTCTGCTATGTATTTTGGAATTAAATATATACGACCGCACGAATCTTTAACAGTAAGTTTAGTACGGTGCTTTTTCATGTGTGCCGACATAATACACCTCAATAATTTTTATTTTTTTATCGATAATTTCCCAACAACAAACATAAGTGGGATTACCTCTGATTAAATGACAATGCCTTTTGTCAGTATTTTTTCCTCCTTTGTGCTTACTGTAATTTTGCCAACGCCTACTTGGCCTAGGTCCATGCTCCGAAAGATCCTCAACCAATAAACGAAAAACAGATAAAACATCATAATTAAGCTTATTTAGCTGTTTTTTAACCTTTCTTGTTATTGTAATTCTCCATGACATATTACAATTATATGTCATTTAAGGACATATGTCAATAAATGACATACCTAACGCTGCCCGCTTGTATTATCAAGATGCTCAGTTATTTACGACAGCGTCTTTACAAGCGATGAATACTGACCAAAAGCCAATAGCTTACCTTTACCATCAACCAATTCAAATCGATGGTCTTTATACAACAATTGAAGTGTTCGGCCGACAAACATTGGGTTGCAATATGTCATGTTTAATTCTGATAAGCTTAAGCCCGCTTCAGTAATCAGCGTTTTCATCACCCAATTCCATCCACACATACCTTGTATAAATAAATTTTTCACACCAAAACAATGCATCAATAAACGCGAAGTATGAATCGGATTAAAATCACCCGAGACCACACCGTATTGCTTACCCATATTCTTTGGAATAGTAAATGCTATGTTGTTCGCGTCAGTACCATATAACTGCGAAGTGCGCTTCGATATTTTACTGATGTTGTCATAGGTCTTATTATTAAATTGCGCGGACGCCAGCAGTTGATCAATCGCCTGCTGCGGCACTTTATTCGCAAATAAAAAATCCCTGCCCTCTAGTAAACACTGCCCTTGCTGATTATGCACTTTAATGCCCATAACAACCGCTATACGCTGACCAGAGGTATAAGCGAGATCCTCTAACCCAACGGTCACACGGAATGGCTCACCAGGTTTAACGCAAACACCCGTATTAAGAAAACGCATTTCAGTGCGTAAGTGCAATACATGGCGATAACTTATCTTGAGCTGCTTAAACACATCACAATAGCGCAAAACGATATACGGTGATGCATAGGTGAACGGTAAAACAACGGATGTATCGCTAACCTTGAATAACTGCAACCATTTTTTATACATCGCTTTAGACAAAACATAATCAGTGCTATAACTTATCGGCTTTGTTGGCACTTGAACACGATGAGAGCGCGCAATACCAGCAAACGTTTTACAATAAAACGCTAGAATATGTTGTACTAAATGGTAGCGATAGGACGCCATAATAAATCCTTATTATTTGACGACACCATGGTGGCTGATTTACTGCTAACAATCAAGCCTCACACTTTTGCGAACGGGTTACAATCATCACCTGGCTCCTCATCTTCCATAAACCCATCAACCCTTAAATAGCCATCTGCATTAAGTGAATTTATATAGTCATCCATAACAATATCACCATCAACATCTGACATCGGTGTTAGCGGTGAAGTTGAAGCAGCCCCCTCCGGAGAAACCCGCAATGGCACTCTACCACCTAAAAAACCAAACACAACAACCTGTTGTGCAGGAGAAGACAGTTGTGATAGCCCGCGTTGTGGCTGCAGCTGTGGCTCCGCAGGTACCATACACCCACTACCAGCATATGGGCGCATTCGGTCAATTCCTGCTTGCAACCCATCCAATTCTGTTTGCATTAAGGTGAGGCGTTGCTGCAACAGTATATTTTCAGCGGTTATATCACTGAGACGCTCCTGGAGTTTACTTATTTCCTCAATACCCACCACATCACCATAGGCCGGAAGTAATGCAGCATCAAGATTTGCAGCTGGCCGTTCCGCCCTTAGATCTTCTCTCATACCCGAGTATAAAGCTTGAAAATGCTCACGGGAGCAGGCAATATCTTTTCGTGTTAACCCAACCTCTTCCATCAACCGACCATTCTTAGCTGTAGCTTCTTCAAGCTGATCCATTAACTCACCTTCACGCATAACATACCTCCTCTATCACTTTATTAGTTAAACTTTGGGACCATACAAACCGTAAGGACCAAAGACCGCATCATACGTATCCCCGCTTGGAGCTGGAGCTGAAGCCGGTGAAGCAAACAAGCCGCCAATTACTGCGGGTGAGAAGATATCACTATTAGCAGCACCTATCTCAGCATCTAATCTCGCAAGCGCATCTACATCGAATGGAGCATCATTAAATGCTTTTATTTCAGATAGCACGCCTGGATCAATTCTGCGTCTCTTTACACTATCGTCAGCGTTTAGCAGTTGTTTTTCTAGATTTAATAACTTCTGCATTTCATCGCTCAAGTAACCGTTGAACTTAGTTTCACCAGCTAGCGTAGCAGCAACTTTTCTATAGTAAATTTTTGAATTGAATCTAGATTTTATTTTTGTTGTTTCTGCTGGTTTTTTTGAGGGTAGCATCTTTTCACAAACCGCATGTTGATATTTTCTAAACTCAGCTACGCTATTTTCCACTTTCACCTTCATTTCATCATGCATACATTCAATTTGTGTTGCATAAGTGCTGTAATCAGGGTTTGCACCAGGAAATAGGCGGTTAAGCTCTGTCACCAAATTTAAAATCTCGCGCTTCAGTTTTTCACTTTCACTTCTTAAAACTTCAGTCTTTATAACATTGCGTTTGCGTCCTGAAATTCTTGATTTTGGTTTACCGTCTGACCTACTAACCCTACCATTGTCTGACACCCCATTTTTTAAATCATCAGTTCCTATATTATCAGGTCTAGATGTAGCTTTTCTTTTTTTGGAGCTACGCATAACATTCCTCTTCTATACACTTTATCAGTTAAACCGTGGGACCAAACAAACCGTAAGGACCAAAGACCGCATCATACGTATCCCCGCTTGGAGCTGGAGCTGAAGCCGGTGAAGCAAACAAGCCGCCAATTACTGCGGGTGAGAAGATACCACCATTAGCAGCAGCTATCTTAGAATCTAATCTCGCAAGCGCATCTAAATCGGAAGCATCATTAAATGCTTTTATTTCAGATAGCAAGTCTGGATCAATTCTGCGTCTCTTTACACTATCGCCAGCTTTTAGCAGTTGTTCTTCTAGAGTTAACAACTTCTGCATCTCATCTTTTAAGTAATAATTGTATTCTGTTTGAACCCCCTGAGAGACAACACTTTTTCGTTGGGAGATTTTCGAATCTCTATTATTTCTTAGCCTCTTATATGCTTCTTCTGAACAACCAGCGCGGCTCACTAATTCGGTGAATATATTGTTTTCACTCACACGAAACGTCATTAATTCAGCATTCGCCTTGCTTCTCAGCTGATCATACCTACCTCGTAAATTCCTTCTGTAAACTTCAAAAGCAGGAAATGCATCAGGCGACAAGGCATTAACTTTTCTTACCAAATCTAAAAGTTGAGCTGCAAGTGTATTATTCAGGAGCCTCAGCTTTGCAATGTCTTGAAATCTAGCTGTCCTTACGCTCGGATTATCTGCTGACGCCCTTTCGCTACAATCATCTGCTTTTCTTTTTCTACTCATTGTGCACCTATGCTTTACATGTATTAATTGACATATTTAATTAATATTTCTAGGCATATAATACGCAGTCATTTAAACCGAGCAATACCCGGGGTTTGACAAGGAGATTCTATATTAAGGGCTTCTATATTAGCGTAGCGCGATACAGGCTACGCATCACATGCTGATGCTGGTCATTAGGCGAGAAATACAACCCCAAACCTAAAGAGGTTTTATCATAAATAACAACGACATAACCGGTAGCAAATTCCGGTGTTACCTGATCAAGTGTCAGCTCAATATCGTCTTTAGCCAAATAAGCGTCTCGCTGTTCAACACTCACATGCACTACGTGACGTGTTGCCCAGTGCCCAATCAACATCGCGGCTGCGGTTGAAAGCTTGGGGAATTGTATACTGGTTTTCAAGCAAAATAACCCGGTGGCATCCAGCTTTATTCTGCCTGGCGGCTGGTTATCACGATTAATGCAATATAAGCCTTTATTACTTAAGCGTGCAAAACGAAACTGCTCGGCAATATCTTCAGGCAAACCAAAACGCTCTATCACGTCTTGATGATAGTCTTGCAGCGCATTATCAGGTAACGGTGCTAACTCAAACGGTCGTCGATTGGTAGTATGTAACTTCTCCAATACTACAATAAAAAAACCACCGGTATTGTTTTGATGCGGCCATACCCTCACGGCATCTTTTAAGCTCGGATCAAATTGATACTGCTGCCATGCAGTTAAACCATTTGCAGTCTTAAGATGACCAACTTTAATAGGCACAACACGCAAAGCATCACCCATCGCGGCCAATACTTCGCTCACTACGCCTTCATTTTCGATCGGCGAAAACGTGCAGGTAGAATACAATAAATGCCCACCCGGTTTACATAATTTCACAGCTTTCATCAAAATATCTTTTTGACGCTTAGCCATCGCCAAAGCCGATCGCTCAGACGTATGCACCGAAGCCTTATTATTATTCTTACGAAAGGTCCCTTCACAACTGCAAGGTACATCAGCAAGCACTTTATCAAAAAACTCACCAACATTCGGTAAGCTCGACGCGTCATTAATTGTCGTACTGACATTTATCAAACCCAATCGTTTAGCTATCTGACCAAACGCTCGCATACGACCGTAATTAATATCATTCGCAATCAACGTGCCTTGATTTTGCATTTGAATTGCCACTTGCGCGGTTTTATTCCCCGGCGCCGCACAACAATCCAGTACGCGCTCACCAGGTTGTGCATCAAGCACATGACCTGCTAACATCGATACTTCTTCTTGAATTTGAAACAAACCCGCGGCATAAGCCCAGCACTTAGCGATTTGCTTCTTACCATAATAACGAAATGCATTGGCATGCCATACGATAGGTTCCAATTCAAAACCTTCTTTATGCATTAATGCGACAAAATCTTCTGCATTAGTTTTTAATGGATTCAACCAAATTGTCGTTGGCAATGGTTGCGACAGCACCTCATGTGCCTGATCAATATCAGGAATGATATCGGCGTAATATTGGTATATTTCAGGTAAAGTATCAACACTCATCGTTTTGAAACAGCTCCACTGGGGCCTGCCCTGGCTGCCAAACATCTACTTTTTCCATCGCTTTCATATAACAATCTGATCGCAACAAAAAATCTAACCAGGCATGCACACGCGGATAATGCAAACCATCAAACCAATCAGCATCCACTAAGCGACACTGGCGAAAAAATGGAAAGATAAACACATCATTCAACGTCAAATGATCAGCGACCACAAAAGCATGTTGCGCCAAGTGATTATTAAGGTCTGCAACATAACGTTCAACATTATCTTTTTGACGATCGATATTGATGTTCTCATCTAAATAACGCTCAGGATATTTATAATGCGTTACCGCACGTGAAAACTCTTGTGCAAAAGTCGTTGCGATATCATCGTATATCGCATCGCCCCACATCTCTGAGTCGTTTTGCTTAATAGCCCACTGCATGATGTCTTTGCTTTCATCCAGGACCGTGCCATCTGCTAAAAGCAAAACAGGCACTGTGCCTTTGGGTGAAGCTTCTAACATCTCTGCCGGTTTGGCTTTTAATGATACCTCACGCAATTCACACTGCACGCCGGCATAAATTAATGCCATACGTGTTCTTATGGTATAGGGACAGCGGCGAAAACTATAAAGAATCGGCAATGCTGGCATCGACATCCGGCAATCCTCCACGCTGATGGCAATAGGGGCACTCGCCACCACAGGTATCGAGCTGTTCCATGGTTAATGGTTCACGACAACTGTAGCACTGCACATTTTCCGCTTCTTCTAATTGCGGATTCAATGCCACGCGCTTATCAAATACAAAACAATCGCCATCGTAGTGATCACCACCACATTTTTCAAAGTAATTAATAATGCCACCGTTCAATTGATACACCTCTTCAAAACCCGCACGATGCATAAGCTCAGCGGCTTTTTCACAGCGCACACCACCGGTACAGAAAGTGACAATCGGCTTCTTCTTAAAAGCTTCAGGCAGGTTTTTAATCGCCTCAGGAAATTTGCGAAAATGATCAATATCTAAATCAACCGCATTTTCAAATGTACCTAAGCGAATTTCATAATCGTTACGCGTGTCCAGCACCAACATATCCTTACCTTCATCGTACCACTGCTTAAATTGCTCTGGCTCCAAATGCGGCTGGGTTTGTTTTTCAGGTTCAATCTCATCACAACCCATCGAAATAATTTCTTTCTTTAAGCGCACCAACATACGATTAAACGGCTGGTGGTCACTAAAACTTTCCTTATACCACACGTCAGCAAATTCAGCGAAGGTGCTAATATATGCCTTCATTGTATCCATATTTTCGCGCGTTCCCGACAAAAACATATTAATGCCTTCATTACTCAACAGGATCGTACCTTTCAAATACAACTCATCCGCTTTTTCTTTTAACTTAAAACGTAAGTCTATTGAGTATTCAGGACTCAAAGCCACAAATTTATACGCTGAAATATTTACAAAATGCATTTTTTACCTCTTCTACTTCTCACTTCGATTAAACATTGTCGCTGACGACTGATCAACCGGAAAAATTGACATCGTCATAATATCCACATGTGCAGGTTGTTGCGCACAAAACACAACTGTCTGCGCAATATCTTCGGCGCTTAACGGCGTAATGTTTTGATACACTTTATCAGCACGATCACTATCACCCTTAAAACGCACATTAGAAAAATCGGTTTGCACCATGCCTGGTGCGATTTCGCTAACACGTATCGGCGTGCCGTGTAAATCCATTTTCATACCTTCAGTAATACCACGCACCGCAAACTTACTAGCACAATATACTGTTCCATTCGGGTACGCTTGATAACCTGCTACCGAACCCAAATTAATCACATGCCCCTTGTCACGTTCTAACATTCCCGGTAATACCGCCCGTGACACATAAAGCAAACCTTTAATATTGGTATCGATCATTTCGTCCCAATCTTTCGGATCACCCACTTGAATGGGTTCCATACCGCGCGCTAAGCCCGCATTATTCACCAAGATATCAACACCATTCCATGGCGCCTCAAGACCTTCAATCGCCTGTTTAACCGCATCCGCATTGGTGACATCCAACGCAAAGGCATGCGCTTTAACACCATGCTCTGCTGTGATTTGTTGCGCCAATGCCTGCACTTTTTCCAGGCGACGTGAACACAACAGCAGATGAGCCCCTGCTTTTGCAAAGGCATGCGCACTAGCAGCTCCAATGCCGCCAGACGCACCGGTGATAAATACGATTTTATTCGCCAATATTGACATCATGCTGTCCTTTATAGATGGTGTGTTCAAAAGACGGCATTCTATCATGCAAATTGCCTTGCGCGAAGCCTATGCCACAACGCGCCCAATCAAATAACCAATACGTACATTATAGGCATTTCAAACTGCCAAATAATGCGATACGCCGCTGACCAAAGGTGTTACACTAGCGCTCTCGCAATATTATGGTGACCTATGAAACTAATCATCCGCAATCTCTCACGCGACACGACTGAAGCGGCAATAAAAACAATGTTTGAAGCACACGGTGCTGTGCAAGCATGCAACCTCGTCATGGATAAAGTAACCGGCAAATCTAAAGGTTTTGGCTTTGTGGAAATGCCTAAAGCGGCAGCCGCCAAAGCAGCGATGAAAACATTGAACGCTACAGAAGTAGATGGAAGCAAGATCCGGGTTAAAAAAGCTGAATCAAAATCGGATGCAACCTCTGCACCCGACCAATCAGAGTAGCAACGCTAACCGTACGTTAGTCCAGCTGGCCTCTCAACACTTCCAAGCTCAGCAAGAAACTCTGCCCCCAATAAATCTTTACTCACACTTCGTCCATCCTCTGGCCCAACAGTTTGAGGCACGCATGAGCCCCTCTTATCACAAGGCATTAGCGGACTAGCAAATAAACGAAAGTTAAAACCTGAAGAAGCGCAGTCAGGCAATACAACACCATACTGAGATGCTTTAAACCTCAAGCCAACACTCGACTTACATCCTGGAATTTCTTCAAACACTCTCAATAGAAGAGGCTTAACGACAAATTGCTGACCATGGCTTTCGTGCATCGCTACCAAAGAAGTAACAAAGCGGACATCTACCAGACCGATTGATTTAGCCGATTGATAAGCATGGTCTGACAAACCCCTATCTTCATATTGAATTGCTAACACAATGATTTTTTTAAAAAATGCAGCACTGACTTCTTTTCTTTTCAGTGCGGTATTATAAACGGCTAACAAATCAGGTAGATTCCGGGGGTAGTCAAGCATACCAAGCACCATCATATGCCAATCCACCGTTACTTCTTTTAACGACAAACCTTTAGTCCATAGACTCATTGCATCATCAACATGGCGATAAAAACAGAGACTTTTCAAGCCTACGAGCTTATATGCATACCCTTTCCCAAACGCCTCCAACACAGCACCTTTATTTCGTAACACAGGACTCATCAATGCCGCATTTTTCACATTTTCAGCACGAACAAAATCATTCGCAAAAAAAGCAGCAGCAATCAGAGCGCTGTAGATTCGATCTTCTTTGGGGTGAGCCTTTACAGTCTTGAAATAAAAGCCGACAGCGCATGCATAATTACCCAACTTACCCGCAGCGGTTATAGAAATAAATGCCAACGGACTTGTCACCTGATACCGCTCCCAAGCCAGATCAAACACCTGCCTGACGATCTCAAAGTGGCCATTATGACCTGCAGTATGCGCAAGACTCACGTGTCTCATCTTCATTTTACGCAAAGGAACTTCACCTTGACGAGCGTTAACCGCCCGCAGCCACGACTCATACCCATCGCGTACGCTATCACTATAAAGCTCACCATCCACAAGAATAGAATGCACCGTTTTCATTTTTTCCCCCAATATGCTTTTACCCACCAAATTATCAGGCAAAAGTAACACAATATTATTAAGGGGATCTTAAAAAAGTAAATCACTGTATTTAAAGTGTTTACTTCATATCTAGTTTTATTTTCGGGGTTGCTTAACTTCCATCTCTCGCACTTCTGGCGCAATTTTATCTAACACGCCATTAACATACTTGTAACCTTGATTAGCACCGAACTCTTTCGTCAATTCAATCGCTTCGTTAATGACCACACGGTACGGCACATCCCAGCAAAATTTTAGCTCATACACTGCAACGCGCAACACAGCCAACTCAACCGGGTTTAATTCAGATTTATCACGATCAATTCTTGCTACGATTAACGCATCTATTTCATCGAGATTTTCAAATACACCATCGACTAGTTTAGTAAAATACCCTTGCTTTGAACCGCTCAGGTCTTGCTCTGTCATAAATTGCGTAACGACTTCATTAGTCGATTGGCGCGTCATGTCCCACTGATAAACGGCTTGCAACGCCAGTGCACGTGACTTATGTTTTGGATTAACTTTATCGTTATTCTTATTGCTCTTGTTCTGACTCATGCTGTTGACACTCTCTTACTTTCTGTAATTTCTCTATTTCCCTACTAAACTCATCGACATCCTGAAAACTTCGATACACTGAAGCAAAGCGCACATACGCCACTTGATCCAATGCCTTTAATTCTTCCATTACACGCTCACCAATAAAATGTGAATCAATTTCTCGTTCACCGGTCGCACGTAAACTCTGTTTAATATATTTAATCGCGGTTTCAATTTGCTCCATATCTACCGAACGCTTCTCTAATGCTTTTGTTAAGCCGGCACGAATTTTTTCTTCATCAAATAATTCACGCGCGCCATCTCGCTTAACCACTCGTGGCATCACCAACTCCGCCAATTCAAATGTGGTAAAACGCTCTTGGCATTTAGCACACTCACGTCGACGTCGCACTTGACTGCCTTCCCCCACCAAACGTGAGTCAATCACCTTGGTATCTTCTGCATTACAAAACGGACAAAACATATAGCGCCTCCTGGCCTCTTTGTTAAGTGATATTCTCAACCGCAGGTGTATACACTGGAAATTGACGACATAACTCAATCGCTTGGTTTTTCACACGTACACGCACACTTTCATCTGACATATTATCTAAAATATCACACATCCATTCGGCTAATTGCTTTGAGGCCACCGCATCAAATCCACGTGTTGTAATCGCCGCACCACCTATACGTAAACCGCTCGTCACAAACGGTGAACGTTGTTCACCCGGCACGGTATTTTTATTCACCGTGATATTCGCTTCGCCCAGCGCCGCTTCGGCGGCTTTACCGGTAATATCTTTATCCGTTAAGTCCACCAAGAATAAGTGATTATCTGTACCACCTGATACTACTTTATATCCGCGTTCCATCATCACATCAGCCATCGCACGGGTATTTACAATCACCTGCTTACAGTAGTCTTTAAAATCTGGCTGCAGCGCTTCTTTAAAAGCTACGGCCTTACCAGCAATCACATGCATCAATGGACCGCCTTGATTACCCGGGAAAATACTCGAATTCAATTTCTTTTGTAATGCTTCATCACCATTCGATACAATCAAACCACCACGAGGACCACGTAAAGTTTTATGCGTTGTCGTTGTCACCACATCAACATCATTGATCGGCGATGGATAAAGACCCGTTGCAATCAAACCAGCCACATGAGCAATATCCGCCATTGAACAAGCACCCGCCGCTTTTGCCGCTTCACCCATTTTGCTCCAATCCAAAACACGTGAATAAGCCGAAAACCCACACACCAACATCGCAGGCTTATGCTTTTTAGCCAAATCCATCACTTGGTCATAATCGATCAAACCGGTATCAATATTCACGCCATAGGGCACAACATTGTAATATTTACCTGAAAAATTCACTGGCGAACCATGGGTCAAGTGACCACCATCGCTCAAACTCATCGCTAAAATAGTATCACCCGGCTTAATCATTGCCATATAAGTCGCCGCATTAGCCTGCGACCCAGAGTGAGGCTGCACATTAGCATAATCGGCATTAAACAATTGCTTAGCACGATCAATGGCTAACTGTTCTGCCACATCAACATACTCACAACCGCCATAGTAACGCTTACCTGGATAGCCTTCTGCATATTTATTAGTTAAAACAGTGCCTTGCATCTCCATCACGCGTGGACTGACATAGTTTTCAGAAGCAATTAATTCAACATGATCTTCTTGACGCTGTACTTCTTGGTCCACAGCTTTGGCCAATTCTGGATCAAAGTCACGTACATTCATCGATGAATCAAACATGGAGCACTCCTCAGGCAATCAAATTAAGCGGCCATTCTACCAAATAATTATCGGCAGGTCTTGGCCTCTTTTAAGTCTGAAGCGTCCACCCCTTCCGACCGCGTCACCGGCGCTCTTGGCTTTCGAGAAAACAGCCTTAAGCGACCACAACGTAACCGCCTCACACGCCTAGAACGAACTTCTCCTGATCCCAACGCAGGATCCTTTATAGGATCATCTGCTTCTCCCTTAGCTTCTGCAAATCCAGTCACTACTTTTGCCGCTGACATGGCTCTAGAAGCCGTTCGATAACTGGCATACTGCCCCACTAAGTGCCTTGTTTCACCCATCCCCAACTTACTATCAATATTGACTCTATTCGCTTGCTCAGGCGTGTAAACACCATCATGGCCATGCACAAACGTCACTGGGTAACTTTTGTTTCTTGGTTGCAATCGCAAAGGCCTAACCAAAACAGTATAGGGGCTCGGCTTCCTCATGCGACCATTCATTAAAGCCGCATCACCAGCACGATTCCACATAATATGAGACAAATGACTGCGCGGGCTTTCTAAAAGCCCTAACAACGCAGTATCACCAGCCAACATGCGTTCAGAAAAAACAGCATTAATGCGATCAATACTGGCAGCTAATAACTCAGCCGTCGACTCATCAAAACTCACACTCAGCTCTTTTGCCACACCCGCGATGGTTTCCATCCCTACCGGGGCATGCGTAAAAACACTAATCGGTGGATCGCCCCCGGGGTTAAGATCATAAGACAGCACCTTTAAGTGCTTTAAGTACACCTTTTTGTACAACTCATTTATTGCCGGCGCAGTCACTTGAGGGATGCTCGGCTTTGCCACTAAGCGCCTAAGATTTATTAAAGATGTTCGCGGTGAATGAATAATCGGATGGCTATTAACATACCGTATAAACCCCATATCGTG
This sequence comes from Coxiellaceae bacterium, assembly GCA_029210045.1. GTDB lineage: Bacteria > Pseudomonadota > Gammaproteobacteria > Coxiellales > Coxiellaceae > JARGNX01. The sequence continues at coordinate 11,375 of JARGNX010000009.1, read as the reverse complement.
GTTGGATAGCATAATTTCATATTCTATATTATTCGCATCCAACGCTTGCAACACGCACAATGTAAACCAATCATTCCTCCCTCTGTCAGCCAATAAATCCCCAATAAAACGCAACACACAGGACTTATTATATTTAGCATCGCGAATAATCGTTTCAAATACATTTATTTGCTCAGCTGTTAAATGATCGGTAGGCGTTTCATATATTTCCCACAACGTTTTAAACTGATCTTCAGAAATATCAAGCACACCCTCTTTAAATGCAATAAAAATCAGCTTCATGGCATTGCCATGCATATCACCAGAGGAGACTGTATGACGAGTATCACTTGATTCTTCTTCAGGCCAAACACGGGGCCTCGGATAATGCTTTAAATTTACTTTCTCAGACATCAGACTCATAGCTGCCCCTCCACTAGACAAGAGTAAAATCTAAATACATGAATATATAAACATAACACTAGAATCTTTGAAACACAATCACTGAGAAATCACTATGAGACATATGTTTGTTTTAGTCAATAAATAGACATTTAGGTGGCATTGACTGATTGCCTAACAGCTAACAGCCGTGTTGATGGTTTTTATGATTCTGCCGAAATTGCTGGGCAATTAATAAGTGCAGGAGCGTATAAATCATACGCTTAACGCATTGAAAGCCTATAAACCTTACTTTTAATTTATCTAAATCAATAATAATTTATTAATGTTCATATATTATAATATAACTAGTAATACAGAATATATATGGGTTGATTATGACAAGACTACAGTTTAATCCTATTAGTAATATATCTGAAATGCGTACCGAGGATATCGTTAAAGTACTACGAAGCGGTAGCTTAAACGATATTCAACAGCAAGTATATTTACGTGACCTCTGCATGGCAGGTAATAAATCGGCGCTGGACTTGTTATACCAGGTTCGTGAACCAACCTCTCAGACGGTTAGTTTTGTGTGTTTGCAGCTTACCCCACCTTTACAGCAAAAATTTCTACTCAACTTAGTAAAGAAAAATACCAGAGACTATAGCGGTATGTTGAAGCGGTTAATCAGTGAGAATAGTCAACTGTTTTCGATAGCGCTATTTAACGCACTGTATTGTACTCACAAAGAAATTACAGCGCATGATGAGGAAGAGGTACTTGCACTTTTAGCAAGATTCCCTGAACTTATTGAGCCATTACGCGAGCTACATAATTTACCAGAGTCGTTATTACCTTTGGTATATCCTGACTTATCAGATAGATTCGCACAGCGAAAATTGCAAGCAATAGCTATAACACAGAAAAACCAGGGTGCGTTAAATTGGCTTGTGACAAACGCCAGTGAATTAACAAATGAGCTTGTTGATTATTTGGCAGCATCCTGCGAAGTGTCGGTGTTAAATCAGCTTGCAAGGCACAACGATTACGCGCTATCAAAAATAATCGCACTGCATGGTATAACTATCGACAGCTTCAATTTCATTTTTAATGACTTAAGTGATGCCTCACAACAGGAACGACTGCGGCGATTTGCATCTGACTTAATTGGCTCACATAGAGATCTGCTGTTTTATCCGGTGGTAGTAGCACATGCGCCAAATGAAGTTTTTGATGGCTATATGGATGAGCGAGATTTGGCTTTGCGATTAGCTCTGTCTTCACTCGCGACTGGCGTCATTCATGATAATGTAGCCGAACTTCTGCGTGAACAGTGCCGACCATTCGTTTCAAATACGATCATATTAAATAACATTAGAGAAGCCGTAACCAATTATGGTATCGCTGTAGTGTTTATTACATCCAGAAATATGAAGCGGTGTATTAATATTTTAAAGACAGCACCCTCGGGCGACACTGAGATGGTTGATAAACAAATCGATGCGCTCTGCAAGGTACCATGGAAAGTTGACGGCTTAACGAGTAGCGACTCACATGTAGCACAACAAAATATTTTAACGCTTTTGCAGCTGGCACGATTTGATCAGACTTTACGTGATCAGACATACGAAGATTTTAAAAGAGCATTTACAGTTGGTGATGAAGCTACACAGAGAAGAATATTACGTTATACTACGTGCTATTTGCTTTCACAACCATTGACTGAGACTAACTTAGCAAAGCTTACGCATATACTCAGCGATCATAAACAAAAGATACCTTTTGGTGGACATCTCTTAGAAGCAGTCCGTATTACTTTAAAAAATTTGCATAGTAGCTCTGACAAAATACAGTATGCGGTATTGCCAGTTAATTATTTACGCGTTATTTTTGATGACGAACAATTTTTAGCGATGTGCAGACACAAGATGTTAAAACGGCATGGTGATGCTGATGAAGCAAAAAGGGCGGTAGCTGAGTACTATTTGAAAATCGACTCAGGCTTTGCCGCGCAATGGTTTGGAATTACTGAATCTTCAAAACCACCTAAAGCGGCTCGTGGCCTACACGGTGACATTATTCGAGCACGTGAATGTAGTGAATTATCAATGTTTCGTTTATTTTGTGATGAATCGCGCGCTAAACGCAATGCGACTGCCTTCGTTAATTTGCTCACATTTCATGTGATGAACAGTGGTGTTGGAGATAAGCAGTATCGTTTGCGAAATAATGAAATAATCGATACGCGTGGATTTTATGTCAAAGACGCTAATTTTATAATGTTGGATATTTTTGGTGAATTTATTCGCTCTGATGCAGCTCCGCAATCAGATGATCAACAGCACATGTTACTTACTACTGAAAAAGAGTTGCGAGAAGATGCTCAAGCAAATAAACGTGGCCCATATGTTACAGCGGGTCGTCCATTAACAAAACGATTGCGTTGTGGTGAAGTGGTGTCGATAGCAGCCAAATGGGAAGTCGCAAGGCGCTCTCATGTAGTTCAGTTATCCTTTTTTCAACTAGATGGTGTTACTTACTTAGCTTATGCGAACCGTGGTGCTCGATCTACCCATACTACAAAAGGCGGGATTAGCTTCTTTTGCGTTGAGAATCCAGAGCTATTGGATAGCCCAGCGTTTTTAAATAAGTTATGGTTATGGGGTCATGAAAGCGAGTGCCGTGCTTATCTTGAGGCAGTCGCACCTACAACAGAAGATTCGTTGTATAAAGATCTTGGTTTAACTGCTATAGCAAAGATAGAAAAAACAGATCAGCATTTTGGTAATTGTGCACTGGCTTGTTGCAATCATGCGGTTTTAATTCAATTAATTGCAAAAACATTAAACCAGCCGGGGCATGCGGGTGTATTAACGATGGATCAAGTCAATGCGGCTTATAGTAAGGTTAAAATGCTATACAAACAATTCAAACATTTTTCTCGTAAGCGATCAATTACGAATTGCGTTATGCTTGGTGATCATACTATTGAAAGGCATATGAAAAAAGAGCAGCATGAAAGACTGCTTCGCCATATTGTAACCTATGTAGCTGGTAAGAGTGGCGACAGCTTGGAAAGTGAGCCTAAGAATAAGTATGACTTGCTGGAACCTATTAGGAAATTTCTAGATACAACATATGGCGCTACTTACACCACACGTGAAGCGCTTATTAAAGCTTCTATTGATGCCATTGAACCCAAGCCAAAAGCAGTAATAGCACCGGGAACATAACGCAGCTTATAAGACGAATAAAGGTATGCTCGGTGTATGCAGTAATTACCTGATTTAAAGAGACCTAGTGGCGATGCCCTTGGCTCTGGCTTGCTCAACAGCAACATGGAAGATATGCTTAAGCTTTATCAGGCGGGTAAATTAGATTTGCGTGTAACGGCAACGGTAGCGGCGGTATAAACTGGGACTGCATCCTCATCCGTTGAAGGCCGAGGCATCAAACGATGTGGATTTTCCGCCGTCATCACCGCGCTAGTTCCAGCTGCTGTACCAGCTACCGTTGTTAGGCTGGAGCTATATTCGCTTAGCAGGTGCTGACATTCGGCGTAAGCTGGTTCATCGGGGAATAACTCATTAAGAAAGGACGCTAATGTCGGTGGGGTGTAACAGTCAAGATCAAGAGTAGCTTCAAGGGTTAGATCAGGTTTGTATTCAAGCAGGCACTTGAGTCCCTCTATATCCCTGTTGAGAACAGCGATGTGACATAAAGTCATCGCAACCCATGGAGGGTCTGTTAAGTCATGCGTTTGATTCACATCGTTGCCGTGTGATAATAAATAGCGCAACATTTTTAAATTCCCTACCTGCAGGTAGACATGCAAATGGTCGGTAGTTACGGTATGTTTATGCATATTAAAGTATTCTTTTGTAACACCTAGCTTGGGTACTTCTACAGTGGTGCGTAGCGAATTGACCTCAATGGCACGCCATGCCTGAGCCCCACCGATGTCTTCTGGCAAAAGTACGGCACTAGTGGCATTACAGCCACAGATTTCGTGGTATTCGGGTGTGGCACGAAAGTCATCGCCTCTTTCTATGACCGTGCCTTCCAGTGCTATGGTGCTGTCAATAAAGCGTTGTAACGTGCGCTGGGCATAATCATGAAATTGGGGTGAATACAGTAGCCAAATATCGAAGCCCGTCAATTCACCAGGGTCGTCACTTGACTCATAAAATGCTGGAAAATGAAAATGGGTGTAATTTAACAGACGGCTTGGATCAGAGAAGGTCACATTGCTATCCGCCACGTAGCCTCCTTGAGCATACAATAGAAAGTAGGCGAATAAAACCTTAAAGCTAACACGATCACGCGTTGTGTTTCTACCCTTAGCAAGTAGGGTGTCATGCAGTGTTAATACAGCGCTAGCGAATCGCTGCAATGTTTCGTTATCAGTTCCAGCGGTTGCAATTAAATAGGGCTTAATGGCAGTGACAGTGATATTGGTTTTTCCTTTACCAGCAAAATACTCTGTATAATAAGGTAAACAAGCTTCAAGACACCAGAATTGACAGTGTTCGCCATCAAAGGTTTCAGGCCCGAGTGTATCTTGGCCGTGTAATGTGCCCGAGGCGCGACTGGCGGGATTGCCCACCCATAAAAAATGTACTTTTGGTGTTGAAATGAGTGGTCTCAAGTGTATTAGCCTGTTTGATGCTACTAAATATATAATTATACCGGACAAGAATTAAGTAAAAATTAACGAAATCAATTCTCTGATGTGTTTGTAGGAGCTTTCTTGGAAGACTTGAAGGTATGCTCTGCTTTAGAGCTATGGTTTTGGCGCTACCTGACTACGAGCAGGTGGTTTAGCAGCCTTACGGCGCCGCAACCAGAACTGAATACCCGGGCAACAACAAGGTTTTTTTGCTGCAGACACCGCTGCTAGTGCAGTCGCTACAGGTGGTCCATCCAAGACTCTTGCTTCAGTCGCCTTTGCTTCGGCCCTGAACGCTGGGTCAGCTCCACGCGCCCTGTGTACTACATACTGTTCTGTTTCACAATCAGCTCCCGAGCCAAGATCGCTGTCTATATTTATCCGGTTAGACTCAGCCGGCAGGTATGCACCATCATGCCCATGCACAACTGCAATTGCATAAGCAGCCCCTTCCGGCTCTAGTCGTAATGCCGCTAGTCGTTGCTCAGGCTTAGCTGACGGTCCAGCGCGATTCCAAATCAAAGTAAATAAATGTGAAGGCCTAGCACCCGCCGCGGGTTGCGCTAACAAGTCCAAAATAACTGGGTCTGCCGCTTTTAATCTCACTGTAAAATTCTGATTAATACGATCGATGCTTTGCGCTAATGCTTTCGGGGTAGACTCATCATAGGCCACACCCAATTCAGCCGCTACACCTTTAACGGTATCCAACCCGACTGGTGCATGCGTCCGTAAAACAATCGGCGGATCTTGCGACTCATCCAAACGATAGCTTAACGCTTTTAAATGTTTCAAGTACACATTATTGTAGATCGCTTTGACATCACCTACGTTGACACCACTTGATCTATCAGCTAATAACTTATGTAGATTTTCTAAAGAAGTGCGAGGGCTATGCGTTACATCGCGACCATTCATATACTGAACAAATCCCGCATCATGATTAGAGAATACAATTTCAAAGGGTACCTTTTTGGCATCCAAAGCTTCTATTACTTTCAAGGTAAACCAATCGTTAGCTCCCCTATCCGCTAACATATCGCCTATAAAACTCAAGCCACAGCTGTCTTTATTAGCAGTGATACCATTTAAAATCGTGATAAAACGCGCCAAGTCATCAAGCTCTAAATCGGCAACCGGTTTATCATAAATGCGCCACAGCTCATTAAACTGCTCTCTTGAAACATTTAATGCACCCTCAGCGATCAAGGTAAAAATCAGCAACATAGCGTTACCATGCATATCACCCTTAGTCACCTCTTCAACCGTCCCTTCAGGCAACGAACGTCGGCGACGATGACTGCTATCTCGTAGCAACATCGCATCATCGAAGTCTCTGATATCTATCTTTATTCTTCCTCTCATATACTCTACATCTCGTTGTTTCTTTATGCTAAATACCATAACACGCTGGTATTAACAGAGAATGAAGATATTGCTATTTGAATGGATCCCGGCTCGGGGGCCGAGATGACAAACTCAAGGCGAGATAACAAACTCAAGGCGAGAAATAACCGACTACTGCGATGATGAGTGAGGCAAGAATCAAGCTGAATTCATTAAGATAAAGCCGCCAAAACATCAGACAACTTATCAACCGTGACGACTTCCAATCCTGCGATCGCTGATTTTGGCGCATTACCTTTAGCGATAATGGCACGCTTAAAACCATGCTTAGCCGCTTCGCGTAAACGCTCTTGCCCACTCGGTACTGGGCGCACCTCACCAGACAATCCCACTTCGCCAAACATAATGGTGTCATTCGGAATAACTTGATTACGCAGTGATGAAACAACAGCCACAATCACCGCCAAATCAATGGCAGTTTCAGTAACCTTTAAACCACCGACTACATTAACGAATACGTCTTGATCATAAGTCACAATGCCACCATGGCGATTCAATATCGCCAACAACATAGACAAACGGTTTTGATCTAACCCAACAGTCACACGTCGCGGATTACCCAAATGGCTTTCATCTACCAGGGCTTGTACTTCGACCAATAAGGGGCGCGTGCCTTCCCAGGTGACCATCACGGTTGAGCCCGGAACTTTCGATTCGTATTGCGATAAGAAAATTGCTGATGGGTTACTCACTTCGCGCAGTCCGCGATCAGTCATCGCAAACACACCTAACTCATTCACTGCACCAAAACGATTTTTTACTGCACGAATTACACGGTAACGGCTATCGCTTTGACCCTCAAAATATAAAACCGTATCAACCATATGCTCTAATACGCGCGGACCCGCTAATGCGCCCTCTTTAGTCACATGACCCGCCAACAATAGCGCTGTACCCGTTTGTTTGGCATAACATACCAAACTCGCCGCCGATTCACGCACTTGACTCACACTGCCCGGCGCCGATTGCACGCGATCTGTAAACACAGTTTGAATGGAATCAATCACCACCACTTGCGGTTTATGCTTTTGCATTAATGCCATTATGCGCTCAACTTGGGTTTCAGCTAATAATGTGACACCCGCCTCTTGCAAACTCAACCGCTTGGAGCGCATCGCCACTTGTTGTAACGATTCCTCACCAGTGACATATAACACCGGAAAATGTTTAGCAATTTGCGACAACACTTGAAGTAATAACGTTGACTTGCCGATACCTGGATCACCACCAATTAATACCACCGAGTCAGTCACCAAACCACCGCCTAGCACATGATCAAATTCAGCCTGACCTGTGCCTAAGCGCTGTTTCTCATCAAGGGTCACATCACCGATAGCTGTCAATTCTGGTGTGCTGCCCGCATAACCGCTGGCACGCGGATTACTGGATTCTGTCGCCGGCGTTTCTTCAACAATGGTATTCCACTTTTGGCATTCCGAACATTGCCCTTGCCACTTGTTATATTGCGAACCGCAATGCTGGCAACTAAAAATCGTTTTGACTTTAGCCATATTTATCCTTGAGGGTTTTGTAATACTTCATACGCTGAAGCAATACGTTGCTGAAAACTGTCATCCAGATCACACCATTCAACCACATCCACCTTGTAGCGCAAATCCGATTCAGACAATGCAAAAGTAAACAAGGAGCGATTCTTTGTCGCTAGCGATTGGTCTGTAATACGCGAACCAAAAAGCCTTACTTCATATTCAGGCACAAAGCGTTGTAAAATATTTTTTAAAATATCAAGCTGGTCTTGCTCAAGGTTAATCATTGATTTTTCTGTTCCAGGACAATCACTAATTTTTGCAGCTCATCAACAAACTGAACAGCTGTACCATATACGCTAATCGCTTTATCTTCGTTGTAAGTACACGATGAAATATTACGTTGTTGACGAAAAACAATCCATTGATCAACATCGGCTAACAATCCTTTTTCAGCGGCACACGCCTTGGTAATTGCTGTAATATCTAGTTTCATTATTATACCTGCGCCCACTTAGCAAAATCTTTAGCAAAATAATTAATGATAAAATCCGCACCTGCGCGCTTAATCGCCGTTAATGATTCCAGCATCGCTTGCGACTCATCCAACCAACCACGCTCCGCGGCAGCTTTAATCATTGCGTATTCACCACTCACCATATACGCCGCTAAGGGGATATTTGGATGTTGCTGTTTCACACGGCAAATCACATCCAAATAGTTTAACGCTGGTTTAACCATTAACATATCGGCGCCTTCTGCCACATCAAGCGCCGCTTCGCGCAATGCTTCACGACCATTTGCTGGATCCATTTGATAACTACGACGGTCACCAAACTGTGGAGCACCTTCCGCGGCTTCACGAAATGGCCCATAAAAACTCGAAGCATATTTTACCGCATAACTTAAAATGGTCACATGCTGAAAGCCGGCGCCATCTAATGCTGAGCGTATCGCTTGTATAGCGCCATCCATCATGCCACTCGGTGCAATAACATCAGCACCCGCTTGTGCATGCACTACCGCTTGTTGTGCCAACAAACTTAAAGTTTGATCGTTATGCACATCATCATTACCGTGCGCATTTTCATGGATAACACCACAATGCCCATGATCAGTATATTCACACATACATAAATCACTAATCACTAATAGCTCGGGAGCAATCGCTTTAATATGTTGAATCGCGCGTGCAATAATACCCTGACCACTCAACGCATCAGAACCATTAGCATCTTTATGCGCTGGGATACCAAACAATAAAACCGCTGGAATACCTAATGCAGCAATTTGTTCGATTTCATGGTCAAGTTGATCAACGCTAAATTGATATTGCCCCGGCATGGAGTCAATCGGAATTTTAAGTTCGTGCCCTTCTTTGATAAAAAGAGGCATCACCATATCTTTAACAGACAAATGCGTCTCGCGCACCAATTGACGCATCGCTTCGGTGGCACGCAAACGGCGTAAACGCACTTGCGGAAAACCCGCTTCGGTTATCGCAATATGATCGTCGAGCTCAATTGTCATCGGTGTACTCCTGCAAAATACAAAAATGAGCATAGTCATGCTCATTTTTGTTGTTAAACAGTTATTCCCACTTTAGTAATCGGGAATAGCTTAATTTTTAATGTTCCACTTACCATTAGCATCGCGGCAAGCTTTACCATAAGCGCGTTCTTTTTTACCATTTTTATCAACGGTAGCTTCGTATTCACGACACTGTTGCCCGCTGCTATTACTGTAATCACGCAAAGGTGTCACAGAATATTTGGCATGGCGTCGCTTATTACCCCACTGCGCTTCTTGATCTAATGGCGTATTGATCACCGCTTGCTGCATATTCATCTGATCTTGACGATCCATCGCTTTACCCACATCACTATTTAACACACCTTTTAGTAATGTACCACCCGTGATAGTTGATTTATCTGGTCCGCCGCGATAATGAGCAGTTCCGCTAGAAGTAACAACACCGCCAACCACGTCACCGTGCTGCGTTGAATCACCATACGGATAACCATGATGATCAGTTTTTTGACAGCCAGCCAAGGCAGCAATCAATGCTGAACACGCCACAATTTGAATAATTTTTCCCATAAATACACCTGCTTAAAGTCCATTTGTCGAGTTGCCATTTTATTCTACTCCGGTTTATTGATTTTGTGAAGCCGGCCCAGCCTAAGCTTTAGCATTACAACATCAACACCTCACATCAGTTCCATAATACTGGTGTAGGGTGTTATACTGATTTCAGTTCGGTTTAGCCTATCACAAGGAGCTGTGCATGAAATCGCTAGATGACCAATTAGCCGCCTATGGCGCGCATCATACCAAGAAATGGACAAAGATAACGCACCTAATTGGCATACCAGCCATCGTTTTAGGTTTGATCGTCTTATTCACATGGGTCCGCATCGATTTCTTTGATCGTTATACCATTGCCCTATCGTGGTTCTTTGTAGTCGGCACACTGATTTATTACTACATGCTCGATGTTAAAGTTGCAGGCATCATGACCATTGTATTCATTCCAATCACCCTACTCACTGTTTGGTGGACCGGTCCCGACCCCACTGAAGCGAGCGTTATTGTATTTTTTGTATTATTCGTTGGCGGCTGGATTGTGCAATTTGTAGGACACGGCATCGAAAAGAAAAAACCTGCCTTCTTGTCTAGCATGTTTCAAATATTTATCGCACCGGTGTTTATTGTGCTTGAAATTCTTGCGCTATGCGGACTGAATGTAAGAGACACTAAAAAGCCAAATGAATAAGCAGCTCTTAGGTCACACAAGCTAATTTATTACACCAAGCAGGCGAGCTACATGAGGAAGTTATCTGCATCCAGCTCACTCGCACTCACACCGTTTAATGTAATGCTTTGTTGATCAAAACCGAGTTGCACTATGGCATTACCTTCAGCATCTTGATCAACCTGCACATTACTGTATGACTGATTAAATGCGGCCAGATCAATCACACCAACATCCGCATCGAATCCATTGATTTCACTATCAGCGCCATAGTTCCAACTGTAATGATAATACTTGACCGCGCTGTCCTGCACCGCATCATTGTAATTACCAAACACACCAGCAAATGAATCTGCCGATAACTGATCAATCGATGTGTTTTGTAATGTGATAGTTAAGTTATTAAGATCGAGCATATCAATTACAACATTTCCACCACCATCATCTTGCAATGACAAGTGATTGTAGTCGGTCCAAAACGCTGACAAGTCAATCGTATCATTAGCATCAAAATCGGATAGCACTTCGCGACCACCCCAATTCCAGGTAAACGCATGCACTTCGCCTGCACCACCCTCTTCAGGCTCTGGATCGGGAACTGGTTCTGGTTCTGGTTCTGGTTCTGGTTCTGGTTCAGGCTCTGGCTCTGGCTCTGGCTCTGGCTCTGGCTCTGGCTCTGGCTCTGGCTCTG
>JARGNX010000025.1 GCA_029210045.1 Coxiellaceae bacterium | reverse complement strand
TATCGATAGGCAATGTGTGTTAACGCTGTTTAGCGTATCGAAATGTGACGAAACCCTTTTATTCTACTTATAAGCAACACCTGGTCAGCGGTAAAAATCCATATTGAAAAGTACAATGAAAATCCTGTTGAAACGTTTATGATGCCAAAAATTGAAGGCCTTTGGCCTGACAAGCAAAAGCCTCGAACCGTTAGATTCCCGCTTATATTGCGATTGGGTAAAAATACTTAAGCGAACATTAAGTGCCATTCTTGCGCTTGTGGCATTTTATTGCTTCATGTAATATATGCCTGAAATTAACAACAACTTGTAATGTTTATAGTGCTTAATAAGGCGAGGTGAGAGAGAATGTCTAGAAATAATAGAAACAATGGTAATCAAAATTGCAGTGGTAGTGCAGATATATTGGCGCTATGTGTGTTTGCAGTTAATGCAGTAGGCGGTGGAGCATACTGGAAGTCACCACACAGTGCTGGTGGTATTGCTGGGCTTGCAGCGTTGGCTACTGTTGATTTGGCACTAGTAGGCGCAGCGGTGTATGGCTTATATAAATATTGTAAACCAAAGCCATCTGAGCAGCAGCAACAATATGAGGTTGTCTTGTTATCGGGTGGTGTGACAAGTACTACTAGCAAGCGTGTCCAGCCTTGTGATGTAGAAGATGGATTGGAACGTATGGAATATCCACGTAATTACAAACCTTTCGTGAATCAATAATCGAATCAATACACCCGTTGCACCAAGTAATGGGTGAGTTTTTTGAGCCGCTCCTTTAGTTCTTCTTATAGGCCGGGTTGTGTGGCAAAGCGTCACGCAATATGCCAAACTCTCAGCACCTTCAAATCACAATAAATGGTGTTAAATAAATGGCAATAACTAAATACTACAAATTACTTGCTTACGCGCTGTTATTATTATTGTCTTATTTGCCGGTCACCGGATTTACCTGTGCACTACAGACCTCTCATTTTTTTTTAACAAATCAAACAAGCAAGCTACTGTCTGTTGTGACACGACCTATAAATAAAAATGCCCAAGCTTTAAGTGATAAGATCTGGGATGGCCATCAGATAATTATGCCCGCCTATAAATCAGATCAAGCCTTTTTTTGGGTGGCACGCATGGCTACAGATCCGAGTATGCACCAATTAACGTGGGGTAAAACCTATGACTTCGACACTCAAATTACACCGCTCGATACAAAAACACAGCAGCCAATCATCACAGAAACTGCTCATCTAATGACCCAAATCCGTACTACATTTTTAAGCTCTACAATTAGTCATACCATGATTATGCCGGACCATCATCGCATAGCTATACCCTTTAATAATGTGATAAGCCGGCTGCCAAAGAAAGCAGGTTTTAGCTTTTGGGGGAGCAATGATATGGCGCTGTATACCTTGAGATGGCCAAATATAGGCAGTTTATATGATAATTTCCATCTTGTGATATCGAATCTCAATAAAAACCAGCCGCTATCCAAACCGACACCAGATAAAAATACACTGTCAGTATTGACGTATAACGTACAGGAGTGGCCGGCAGGTATGGGGGGGCCATTAACGGGTGATGACCTTAATCATCCACGCATACGTGCTAGAGTCATCCCTGCATTAGTCAAGAATTACGACGTTGTAGTCATGCAGGAATTATTTGGCTTTGCTGCCCCACTTAATCAGCTTGAACCAGAAAATATTCTTATAAAGCATATGGATGGTGGTTATCCCATTACTTTGCGTGCTCATCAGGCGCATTTTTTTCATGTGCTTCATCCAGCCACTGGGTATCAACAGATTAATTATGCTTATGTCACTGACCCGTTAAATTTTAAGCGCAATATTTTCAAAAAACCATTTTCTGGAGGTGTGATGGTTTTTAGTAAGTACCCGATTGAAAAGGTAGTGCAGAGCCAGTATAGCGATTGCAGTCGCTGGGACTGCTTAGCTGCTAAAGGTGTTCTATATGTGAAAATCAATAAAAAAGGTAAACATTACCATTTATTTGCGACACATCGTGTGGCGGGCGAGGCAACTCTTATTGCTAACCTTACGCAATTTTCGCATTTTGTACACGCACAAAATATTCCATCCAGTGAGCCTGTTATTGCAGTTGGTGATTTTAATGCGGATCAATATACGCCAGGTGATTTAAATGGTTTAGTAAATATCATTCGAATGAATATATTACCTATCATCAACTATCCGTATTCTTCTGATCCAAGCATAGACCGCATGCATACGGGAGTCATGACGAAAAATCGACTTGACTATATTTCACCGATGAAGGGTTATGAGCAGCCAATAGTCAACGATGTAAATCCACAACAGGCTTCTTATAATCGATCGTTTATTCTTCGCTGCTTCACACAGAAGGAGCTATGGGATACAGGGGACTTGATGTCAAAGTTTCCAACGGCATTTGATTTGTCTGACCACCTTCCTGTGGATGCGGTATTAAGGTACATGCATTAACAAGCTGTTTTCGTCAATACACCCGTTGCACCAAGTAATGGGTGAGTTTTTGTAAGCTTTCAGTATCAACACTCAGCGCTCCGGCTTTTCATTGCATGCAGGAGTGGCGGCAAAGGCACATGAGCGAGCAAAGCTTGAACGGCTTTGTCGTTATATCGCCAGGCCAGCAGTTTCCAGTAAACGTTTATCTTTAACAAATCATGGCAAGATACGATATGCCCTAAAGACGCCGTACCGAGATGGGACGACCCATGTTATCTTTGAGCCTTTGGATTTCATTGCGCGTTTA
>JARGNX010000008.1:88162-160394 GCA_029210045.1 Coxiellaceae bacterium | reverse complement strand
TATGAACATACATACGAAGTTATTGAAAGCAGTTACACGGTAGTTTGGAGGCGAATAGCGTATCCATTTTACTTCATGGCTCGCTTCGCTGCGCTTTACTTCCGTAAAATGGACACCCGATCCGCCTTAATCAATTACAGCAATGGCAGGTTTAGCGCACCAGTATCATGCCAGACTTGAGATAAAAATACAGATACCTGTCATCCCGGGCAACGACCCGGGATCCAGTTTTTTCTTTTCCTGGATCCCGGCTCGGAGGCCGGGATGACAAAACTTAGAGTCCAGGATGACAAAACTAATTACCCAAAGATTCCATACTCAATAGAAAGGCCAGATTTGAGGCTAGGTCAGACGATTAGGTGTTTTGAAAAACCGCAATGTATAACTAATACCTGAGGATTTTGAAGAATGCGTTTACATTCAAGGTAGGCCAAAGATTCCATACTCAATAGAAAGGCCAGATTTGAGGCTAGGTCAGACGATTCGGTGTTTTGAAAAACCGCAATGTATAATTAATACCTGAGGATTTTGAAAAACACCTAATCGTCTGAGATAGCCCAAAGATGGCCTTTCTATTCGTGTTCGGGGGAGACCATGTAAATACCTGGGGCGTTCCGGAGATAGTCTTTATAATCCATCCCATACCCAAACACATAATGATCTTCAACTTCCAAGCCACAGAAATCAGCTTTTTGCACGCCGCCGTCTTCACGCACGTGTTTTTTATCGACTAATACGGCTGTATAGACTTTTTCTGCGCCTTGTTGCTGACAAAAATCTACGATACCTGCTAGGGTGATGCCGCCATCGAGAATATCATCGACGACTACGATGGTACGGCCTTTCATATCGCGGGTTGGTTTCACTTTCCATTGTAGGTCTTGACCTACGATACCGCCGCGGTAACGCGTGGCGTGAACGTAATCCACTTCTAATGGGAATGATAGGCGTGGCAATAAATTACCGAGTGGGATCATGCCACCGACCACTACGCATACGAAGATCGGATCTGAATGCGAGCATTCGTAGCTGATTTCTGTGGCCATTTTATCGAGTGCTGTTTCGATTTCTGATTTGGTATATAGGCAAGTGGCTTTGGCAAACACCTCGCGAATAGTATCTGGTACTGATTGCAGGTTATCTTGCTCAGCTTTAACATTTAATGACTCAGTCATGGTGTTCAATTCCTTCCTCTTGCTTTTCTATACGGATTCCATTGGGCACTTCCAACGTTGTGGTTGGGAAGGCACATTCGGCACCGTGTTTAGTAACGATCTCTATCACCTTCAAGAATACCTCTTGCTGGATGGTTTGGTATTTTACCCAATCCGTGGTTTTTGTGAAAGTGTAAATCAAGAAATCGAGCGATGATGCACCAAATTCTACTAATTTTACAAACATAGTTTGATTCATATCTAAATCGGGGTTGTTTCTTAATGCCGTTTCGACTTCAGCTAACATCGGCGCTATGACATTAGCATCATCATAACGTACACCTACGGTAGTACGAATCCGGCGATTACTCATACGCGAGGGATTGTTGAGTACGATCGTTGAGAACAATCCATTTGGCACATACAGCGGTCGCTTATCAAATGCTCGGATTTTTGTTAGCCGCCAACCAATATGCTCTACTGTTCCTTGAATATCGCGATCGGGTGAGGCTATCCAATCCCCCACTTCGAATGGGCGATCAACGAAGATCATAAAGCCACCGAAGAAGTTTGCCAGCGTATCTTTAGCTGCCAAACCAACTACCAAGGTTGATGCACCACCAAAGGCCAGCAATGCCGACATTTTTATACCTAGTGACTGCATTGCTACTAACGCCACCATCAGAATGACAATGACACGAATCAGCATACAAACAGCTGTTACTGTGGTTTTATTGACGTTAAATTTTTCGTCTTTGGATGTGCGACGAATAATTATTTTTTGTACATCATTGATATATCGTTGAATAAACACAAACACAAATACGATCAACAGGAGCTTATACGGCATACCCCAATCCGGTAGCAATGTGCGGCCTAACAAAGCATAAACACCGATGCGCCATATACAGGTAAGAATATAAATCCAAATCAACACGAGCAATGGTCGATGCATGGCACGCACCAAAGCGCCATCCCATAAACGGTGTGATCTAGAAAAACGTGGCAGTAACGAACGGTATACCATCATTTCTATCCACGTCAGCACTAAACCAAAAAACACTGAAATAGCAATTTGCACCAGCGGCGCGTATGCACCCACCCACTGATTTAAAAAACTAGTATATTTATCCATGCCAAGGTCCTCGTAATTGTTCTACCCAATGGGTAATGCGTTCAACATTGACTAAAAGTGATGACAAGGATATCTCATCAACCGCTTTTATGGTAGCTGCACGATCATTACACAACAGCAATAAATCGCAGCCGGCTTCCGCTGCCTGCATACATCGATCGACGGGAGAGCTGTATTGTGAAGCCCCCTGCATCGATAAATCGTCACTAAATACCACCCCATTAAACTGCAATTGATCGCGCAAAATATTGCGCAACCATCGTGCTGAATACGTTGGCGGCAACTCATCAACCTGGGGAAACTGAACATGCGCTGTCATAATACCTGACAATAAAGGTGCTAACTGAGTAAACACTGACATATCACGTTGTGCAATCTCTGCTAACGAGCGATCATCCACTGGCATATCCACGTGCGTATCTAAACTGACACCCCCATGCCCTGGGAAATGTTTACCAATCGCCGGCATATTCATTTCATTCATCACAGCAATCACCACTTGCGCGAACTCAACCACCTGCTCAGGTGTTGCACCCAGGCTACGCTCACCAATGACCTGGCTAACGCCATCATCTAGATCTAACACCGGCGCTAAATTCACATTGATACCGCAGTCGGTTAATTCCGTCAGTTGTGTTTGAATTAAAGCGCGTAATTGTTGCTTCGACTCTATTGATCGCATGGCTGGTATATCGGTAAAGCCTTGCTTAAAGCGCTGAACGCGACCACCCTCCTGATCAACACAAATAATTAAAGGAGAGCGCACGTTATATATTGCATCGGTTAATGCTTTAAGTTGCTGCGGGTCTTGATAATTACGCTCGAATAAGATCACCCCCGCCATCAATGGATGCAGCAATAATTCTTTATCTTCTGAGCTGAGTTCGGTTCCTTCGATATCAAGCAGCAAGCAACCCGGTTGCAATGGTACCACCCCTTCTAAAATTATTTATTTTGATTGCTATTAGCTTCTGGATCAAAGCCGCCACCATGAATATGTGCGACGTTAGCATGATTACCTTCTTTATCACGAATACGTGCGGCACCTTGATCACGCACTTCATCAATACGCAAAATCGCATGCATCGGAATATAACTGCGCTTAACACCTTTGAATTCTAGTTTTAATTTTTCTTCAGCCGGATCAACCACCACGGATGACGTATCAGAAAAAACCAGCTCCTCAACTTCGATAAAACCCATCAGTGTTTCTTCTGAAATATATTTTGCATACACCTCATACACTTTTTCAAATTGGGTAAATACCACCTTATAAATCAGATCACTGGTATCATTATTATTGTTATTATTCGAGCTATTATTTGACATGGTTTCCTCTATATTAAAACTAATTCTCTAAGTGTTGATCACATTCTGACAAAAATTCTTTTTCGTTTTCATTTGAATCACGCTGCATAATTTCATTACGACGCGGAAAACGACCAAAGCGTTTAATAATATCGTAATGATAATTAGCAAACTTCAAAAAGCTATCGTATATCGATTGCGTTTCTTCTAATGCATATTGCGATAACAAGTAATAGGCATTCACCGATTGCTCTTGCATATAAATATCTTCTGAGTGCAACAACGGAAAATAATAAAACACCCGTTCAATCAAACTCAATGTATGCTCTTCTTCATTTTGTGCGCCGTCTAAACAAATCGCTAGCGCTTTTTCATCTTGACCATAAGCATCGGGCGTATCACGATAAATATGGCGGGTAAATTGATCCAATAATAAAATCAATCCCAACTGTCCACGTGCTGTTTGCATCCAGCTATTGTATTCACCTTTACAAGCACGATGTAAATCATCGGTAAAGCGTTCACGCATTTCTTCATCAATGGCGGGATCTTCAGCGAACCAGATTCGAGCGCGGTGTGGTGACGGTGCAATCGTTTCTTCTACGTGTCCGAACCAAAAGTCTAATATCTCCGTTAAGCGATCTTGGTGTTCCATAGCCCCTCATTGTCGTTCATTTCAGTCATTAGCTGCATTTTAAAGGCATTTGCGGGCGATGTATAGGGAAATGGCCTGATAAAGCCGATTTGACCATGTTCGCGGCAGTGAAGCGGTCCTCTCGAAGGGTGTCATCCCATCCGATTACCCTGAGGAGACCGTGAAGCGGTCGTCTCGAAGGGTGTCATCCCGGCCCCCGAGCCGGGATCCAGTCATCTCGAAGGGTGTCATCCCGGCCCCCGAGCCGGGATCCAGTCAGAAAGCAATAAAACCACACCCCATCAATGTTTACACGTTAAATATTATGATCGCTATTTGTTCAAATTTAATCGTCATATATTCAGTGAATTACTAACACAATCTCAAGCCATTTGCGTTAATGTTTACAAGGCGGTATAGTCGCGCCAAGTTGGCAAAATAAGAACAAGTCAACAATAACCACAACTGCTGTCATTCCGGGCTTGAACCGGAACCCAGTAAAACAAAAGGAATCTAATTAATGAAATTAGCAAAATTATTAGTAGCCGGATCATTGGCAATAGCTGCCAACCTAGCCTTCGCTGGTGGCCTGTCATTCATCAACAATACCAACAAGACTTTCACACCAAACTGCAGAAACACAGTAACTGGGCAAAACTTTAAGCAATCTATCCCTCTGCCTCCTTCTAAGAACGGCAGCGCGACAACACTTCCTTGGGTAATCCTCTATGCTGATGGCGCCGGTATCAGTCAATTATCAGCCTGTGAATTCAACGATGGTGCCGGTGATGTTTATCATGCTGAGTTTACTGTACACAGCGACATGAACAGTGGCGATGTTAGCAGCGCTCACAACACCAATGGTAGTTCTTACAAAGTGAATGTAGATCAAAGCAACCCACAATTGATTACGGTTACTTTGAATAACGGTTAACCTTCATTGTCATCCCGGCCAGAGGTTGTCATCTCAGCCTCTGCCTTGTCATCCCGGCCCCCGAGCCGGGATCCAGGAAACCTAACACATGGATCCCGGATCACGCCTGCTTCGCAGGCTGTCCGGGATGACAAATTAAAGCGAATCCAACTCAGCATTCAACTGAAAACCCAATACATCGGCGGTAATGCGTCCTGTACCACTAACATCAACAGGATTTCCTGAACGCTGATTATCTACCGGTACTCTGCCTGAGAAGAAATGAGCCCAACCCACATTGGCGGTAATCGATTTAGTCACTTTAGCCTGAATACCCAAAGCTGCCGCAATTCGGTTTTGGTCTGGTAAACGGTAATCGCGATAACCATACACTGTTGGTGTGAAATCAAAACCACCACCCATCTTCAACATAATGCGTTGCGTAATATGGTAGTGCGCGCCAATAGCGAAGTTCCAGGTATTACGGTAGTTCTCTTGAATTACCAAGTTGGTTAAATTCAAAAAAGATGGCAACGCCGTATTATTTAAAGCCAAAGCATTAAAGCGATTCCAATTGGTCCACATCGCGGTACCCATCAGATCCCACTTCTTGGCCACATTAGAAAAGAACGATAACGTCGCATAACCAGGCAAATCAAGCTGCGCATTTAGATTATCTGTCGAGTTGTCAGGAAATGTAGATGGGTTTGCTGGATCGTTTGTTACCGTACTTGTCCCTGTTGCTTTAAGCAATACATGTGAACGATAAGTTAAGCCTACACGATTACGCGGATTAAACTGGAATAGCATACCCGCATTCCAACCCCACGCCGTATCAGATAAATAATTATTAAATTGTGCTGTACCGCCAATAAGACCCGGAAGACCAACAGCATTATCATAAGTAGCGGAACCAAAAACATAGTCAACACCCGCCGCAATCGACAGTTGCTTAGTAATCGCAAAAGCTAAGTTAGGGTTAATGTTAATTGCCTGTAAACGCGTAACCGTAGCACCAAACGCAACATTTTCGGTCCATGGGTAACTGGTCGCCAAACCAAACGGTACCGTGACACCAAAACCTGCTGCCCAACGATCTGAAAATGGATAAACCGCATGGAAGTTAGGCACAAAGTTAGTGGTATCACCACTCGACCACCCATTTGTGCTAAATGTATCAACAGGTACGTTATGAATAGTCTCAATAATATCACCATTAAACGCCACACTCAGTGGAATCAACACACCACCACCACTGACTTCAGGGTGTTTTAAGCGTGTCATACCCGCTGGGTTATAAAATTCTGTACTGGCATCATCGGCTTCAGCAGCATAACCCGCATGGTAATCACCAGTCTGCGCACCACTTTGTTCGTATAGCTGAAAGCCTGCAGCAAAACTTGAAACGGCAGTAAAAGATAATGCAGCGCTCGCCGCTATCATCGCAATCTGTTTAACAGAAAATCTCATTAAAAAACTCCTAAAATATGTGATCGGAGAGAAAGGGATTCGAACCCTTGTGGAGCGTAAGCCCCCAACCGATTTCGAATCGGTGCCGTTATGACCACTTCGGTATCTCTCCCTACAGATGGCTTATACGACGTATATTTATTTTTTATACAGACAAACGATCAGCGATGATTTGATAGGACTCCACCACATCACCCAAATCTCGTCGAAAGCGATCCTTGTCCAAACGCTCTTGTGTTTTTGCATCCCATATACGACAAGAGTCCGGACTAATTTCATCGCCGAGACATACGTTACCTTCCGTATCAACGCCAAATTCATATTTGGCATCAACTAACATCATGCCGGCATCAGCGAATAGCGACGATAATACGTCATTGATTTGTGCTGTCAACGATTTCATTTGCGCTAACTGTTCGGATGTTGCCCAACCAAAACTCAGCGCATGCTCTTCGGTCACTAAAGGATCATGCAGCTCGTCATTCTTTAAAAACGTTTCATATAAAGGTGGCTCTAGTGGAGTTTTTTCTTCAATACCTAAACGCTTGCACAAACTGCCCGCCGCGACATTGCGCATCACACTCTCCAGCGGAATCATGGTTAAATGTTTAACCAACATATCGCGATCGTTTAAATGCTTTACAAAATGCGTGGGTATACCCGCCTGCTGCAAACGCTCAAAAATCAGTGAGCTGATTTGATTATTAATGCGGCCCTTATTCGCCAACTTGGCTAACTTAACGCCATCAAACGCTGAAGTATCATCACGAAACTCACTGATCAAATACGCTGGATCATTGGTTTTATATAACGACTTTGCCTTACCACTGTAAAGCAGCTCACCCTTCTCATATTCCACTTTTTTTATTTCCTTTCGCTTATATGCCTATATTGTCATCCCGGGCGAAGACCCGGTATCCAGTTTTAAATCTGGATACCGGCTCGGGGGCCGGTATGACAAACTCTATCAGGAATGACGAGCCTCATAGCGATAACAGTATCAACCTAGATTTTTCTGAATTTCATGCAACACGCGGTCACTGATTTTACTATCTAACTTAGCATTATCATGGCTAGCCATAGAAATATCGGTTTGCTGATCATTGGCTTTTAAATTCACACGCAAGATAGGTGTTTGCTTAGTAATTTTATTATGCGTTTCTTTAGCATCTAAAATAAAGTACGCACCCATTTCACTGTCTTGATCCAATACTTGGTAACCGCTGGCTTTTAATGCCTTACCCACTTTCGACCAAGCAACACGATTATTAGCAGCCATCACTAAAGTTTCATCACCCGATTTAGACTTAACTAAACGTGCTTTACCTTTAGGCACCGAAACACTACTGGTTTGCAAACCACTTCCTGGTGGCTTAATCGATGGTGGCTTGCCGTGCAAATCTGCATGACTTGGTACGGGGTAATATTCACCCATGCTTTGTGACTTTGCACCCGCCGGATAATTCATATGCGATACAGTGCCAGCGCCACGTGCATAATCATTATCATGACGATGCAATTGACGATTCGTGTAACTACATCCTGCTAAGGCTATTACTGCACAGGCAATCCCTGCTGTTTTTATTATGCGCATTTCTCATTCTCCACCGTTTTAATATCTGCTTGTTGCAATGCTGCCGCAACCGCTGATTTGTACTCTTGTTCCAATTCTGCCAATGGCAATCGAACGTTGTTATCGATCATCGCCATTTGTCCTAATGCGTATTTAACCGGGATTGGGTTAGATTGCAAGAACAAATTTTTATGCAATAGCGACAATTTGTCATTAATGGCGTTTGCCGCCGTGCTATCACCGGCTTTAGCCGCATCAACCATGGTACGCATTAATCCCGGTGCAACATTAGCTACCACCGAAATCACGCCGTCACCGCCCGCTAAAACAAACTCACAAGCATTACCGTCTTCACCACTGACAATATCAAAATCACATCCCAAATCACGCAGTTGCTTCACTCGAGATACATCACCGCTGGCTTCTTTGATACCGTGTACATTAGTATTCTTTGCAATAACGGCAGCGGTTTCTGGCAGCAAATCAATACTGGTTCGTGACGGTACATTATATAAACACTGCGGAAATGCAATTTTGGCCACTTCAGCAAAATATTCAATCATGGCTTTTTGCGGCGGCTTAATATAATACGGGGTAACAATCATCGCCGCATCAGCGCCCAACTGTTTAGCTTGTTCTGTTAGCTCAAGGGTTTCGTATAAAGCATTTGTACCCGTACCTATCATCAGTGGCACACGCTTGTTGATATACGCCACAGCATGCTTAATCATTTGTGTACGTTCTTCAAAACGAATATTAGCGGATTCACCTGTCGTGCCTAATAGAATAATCTGCTGAGTACCCTGCTCTATATGCCAATCAAACAGCCTTTCCAAAGCGGCATAATCGACTTCATTTTGTGCAGTAAATGGTGTGACTATTGCCACCATACTCCCTTGAAACATAGCGCGGTCCTTATGGTAAGATGCAAGCCCATTATATTAGCACGACAACAATCACAGGAACAAACATGACAAAAAGCGCTGAACTCAACCGAGTCGTCCCGGCACAGACCTTTGAATCCACAGACCCATCGATAACCAACTTTAAATCACTGCGCGGCAAAAATATCGTGTTGTATTTTTACCCAAAGGACAACACACCAGGCTGCACCACTGAAGCAAACGACTTCAAAGCAGCGATCAATCAACTTAAAAAGCTCAACACCGTAGTGCTAGGTGTTTCTCGTGATAGCTTAGCTTCACACCACAAGTTCACCGATAAATTTACCTTACCGTTTGCCTTGATATCAGATCCAGAAGAGAAGCTATGTCGATGTTTTGATGTCATTAAACCAAAAAAACTTTATGGCAAAGAATACATCGGTATCGAACGCAGCACCTTCATAATTGATGAAAAAGGTAAGCTAAAAAAAGAATGGCGCAAAGTTAAAGTAAAACAACACGTCGAAGAAATTTTGGAATATATTAAATCCATGTAAATATTAAACAATTTAATTAAAAACTTACCGCTGAAAGTTAAATTAACACTGTAGACTATGGAAATGCCTTTTTCTGCCGTCTATAGTGGCTCCTAGTGGTGCCATGAAAAGCCGTGCGTATCCCCTCTTTCGATCAAGACACCGGATCGCGTGAGAAGCATTGTGGTACCACTCTCCATAACACCACCATATAACACCACCAGTTAACTCTATACTTTGTTGCAAGCTCGATTCATCATCGGTTATATATCCACTATATACGCCCTCGATTCACTCGCTTGCGCCGCGTCTAGAGTTAACTGGTGGTGTTATATACTTTAAACCTATACTTTGTTGCAAGCTCGATTCATCATCGGTTATATAATCTTGTGTCTAGAGTTAACTGATTCTTGCAAGCTCGGTTCATCATCGGTTATATAATCTTGCGTCTAGTGTTAACGGGTTAGGATATAGCGATATCCGCTTGATCAAGCATCACTTGCAGTAATGGCGTCACTTGCAATAGATCATTTGCCATAGCGAAGTCCATCAGTTGATCAAAGGTTTTAACATTGAGCTTTGTTTTAAGGCGAGCAATATGCTCTTCGATAGTACGTGGTGAAAGGCCCAATTGGCGCGCCACCTGCTTGGGCGACGCACCTTGGATTAACGCATGAAAACACTGTAATTCACGCAGTGTTAATGTCTCCACTCCCCCCCCAGGTAAATGTTTCGCTGTGGTTGAGTTAGTGTTATTAGTCCTGGCATGCGACATAATACGTTTTAAATCGTTATTCCACATAAAGAAGTTGTTGGCAATTTTACCATCGTACAATTCGTAGTGATTCATTGACTCCACAGTCTGCAACACTTTATTGTCAGCATCGCGCATTTCATACTCTGACCACACCATCATGCTGTCATCTGGCTGCAATACAATGGTTGGATCATTTTTTAGCTGCGTTGAAATACCCAGCTCACGTGATTGCTCAACATAGCTATACACCTCATCCAGCGACATGCTTGAGCTCTGAGTACAAAAAGTAATATCACGATCAAAATACTTTAACAGGGCATCGGCATTACGTTGTTGCCATACTTCAGTATTAATCTGCGCTAATAAATGCTTGGCTTGATTGAGTTGCAACATATCACACCTCCACAGCTGCATGCAGCTTTGGTGAAACATGAAACAATCCGCCATTAAAGGCATAGCTAATGGCATCACTCAGATACGTGAGACCTAACTTTTGCTTCATATGGTTTAAATATTCTTCAACGGTACGCTTTGATAACTGCAGCTCACTGGCTATTTGCTTCGCTGTGCGGCCCTGAACCACATATAAGAAGCATTGCAGCTCACGTGGTGTCAGTTGAGCCTTAATTTGCTCTGCCGACAATGCCTCTTTAGCAGGCACGGATTCAAGCAATGTCGTCAATTGTTGTAGGCGATAATCCCACATATAAAACAACTCGGTGACCATATTGCGCTCAAACACATAATTCATCATTGATTCAACAACCAGTCGCTCACAGCCAAATGGATCAATAAACTTCCACGTTGAAATAACCATCAGGCGATCACCGCCCCGCACAATGGCATCCTTTACATCAATAACTAGCTTCAGCTCACTGCTCTTTAATGCGAATAAAAAAGCAGTCCAGTCCTCACTCGATTGTTCGACTTGGCCAGCAAATGCCTTAAATTTAGGACTAAAGTGAGTTTTGAAAGACTGGACTGAAGCGTCCGACCACACATTTTGATGAATCTTTTTGGACAGTGCTAATATTGTATTGATCCCACTCATCGACTTAACCCCACAACAACTTTACCCTTAACCTGTAGCACGCGCTCAAATCGTGCTCACCCCGTTATACATCTCCTAATCCACTTTTTCAGACTACGCCCCGAACCTTAAGGTAATATTAAATCAACATAACTAAATATAGATTTTTTAGATATCTAAAACATCAATAATGGTAATGATGAAAACATTAAGGCGAAAATTGTTTTAAAGCAAAGGCATAGCCTCTTTCGGGATAATTGCCCCCGCGTGCCCCAAAACAGCCGTTGCCAACTGATAACCCAAACCACCACAAAGATTTAAGCTTTCGCCACGCAAAACACCTAATATGAAGCCAGCATTAAACGCATCTCCCGCTGCCGTACTATCAACAACCTGCGTGATGGCCTTAACAGCGATGGGCTCAGGCAAACCATCCGCTTCTGCCAACCAATATCCCTGCTCCGCCGCCTTGATCACAATGCGCTTAACACCCGCAGACCTCAGTTGCTGAACCAGCTCATCAGCTGATAACGCTGCATTAGCCGCCATCGCCCGTGCATCCGCCAAAGAATACAAAGCTAAATCCACCACCGTTTCAAATTGATGCAATACGCGACAACAGGTCACACCATCACACCACAATCGCTCACGGTAGTTATTATCCATCACAACATGCGCACCGCGCTGCTTAGCTGCCACTAGCAAATCAAATAAGGTTTGACGTGAAGACTCATCCAAAATAGCCAAGGTAATAGCCGATAAGTAAATCATATCGGCCTGCTGAACCGCTTGCGTAATTATTTTACAGCAGTTGTCATCGGCAAACATATAGCGCGCCGCCGAATCATCGCGCTGATAACGAAAACTGCGCTCTCCGTGTTGATCTAATTCAATCCAATATTCACCCACCGCCTTACCAGCAACAGCACCTACCGCCGATAGTTCAATGCCCGCTTGCTGCCATTCTTGCTTCATCTGCTGACTGATTGCGTCACTCGATAAGGCCGTTGCGTACTGCACACATACCTCATCTGGCACCAGGCGTGCTAAATAAATCGCCATATTTAAAGTATCACCAGCAAAATACAATTGTTGATCATTCACGCGATGCTCAATTAAGCATTCACCGATCGCTAAGAAAGTGTTTTTCATGGACGTGTTTTACCGTTATCATTGCCAATTGGATCAAGGAGTTTAATCGATGTGGATTTATTTCGCTATCACAGCACCAGTAGTTATCGGCATTTTGGCTGTCATTATGCATATGTTGCAGCAAAAACAAAACGTACAACTGTCATTGATTGCTGAACGCTTACAGCAACAAGCCTCTGATAAAGACAGTGTGCTACGCCTGTTACAAGAATCACAACAACAAGCCGTAAAGCAACGTGAAGCGTTTGATCAACACCAAATTAAAAGTTTGACGCTAATTCAAGACAGCCTGCATAAAGCAGCGCAAGAGTTACGTCAACAAATTACGACCACATTGCAACAAAACACCCAGTCAATGAATCAACGGGTTGATCAACTCACCAAACAAACCGAACAACAATTGCAAAACATTAGTCAACAAGTCGATAAGAAACTTAGCCAGGGCTTTGAAAAAACCACGGCGACATTTAATGATATTTTAAAACGATTGACTATTATCGATAGCGCACAACAAAAAATCACTGAACTATCTACCAACGTTGTCAGCCTGCAAGAAATTCTTGCTGACAAACAATCGCGTGGCGCCTTCGGTGAAGTACAAATGAGCGCATTGATTCGTAATATGATTCCAGAGAACCATTTTTCATTACAACACACGCTTTCGAATGGTAAACGTTGTGACTGTATTTTGTTTTTGCCCGAACCTACCGGCAACATGGTCGTCGATGCTAAGTTCCCATTGGAAACCTATCAAGCCATCCAACTGGCTAACGAAACCAACCTACCTACACTCCACACCGCCTTCCGTCGCGATATTAAGAAACACATCAACGATATTTCAAATAAATACATTATTGATGGTGAAACGGCTGATGGAGCCATGATGTTTATCCCTGCAGAAGCCATCTTTGCTGAAATCCATGCCAACCATCCCGATTTAGTAGAATATGCTCACCAACAACGCGTATGGATGGTATCGCCCACCACCATGATGGCCGTGCTCACAACAGCACGTGCAGTATTAAAAGATGCCGCCACACGTAAACAGGTGCATATTATTCAAGAGCACTTGATCGCACTCGGCAAAGACTTTGGTCGCTTCCAATCACGTATGGATAATTTAGCTCGTCACATTAATCAAGCCAATGATGATGTCGACAAAGTATTTGCCTCATCGAAAAAAATCAGCTCACGCTTTAGCAAAATTGAGCAGGTCGAATTAAGTAAAGATGAAAGCAACCCCAGCCTAGTTGAAACGGATTTATGAAATAACACACATTCCTTGCGACTTCGGATCCTCATCTTCTTCGAGGTCTTCTTCTTTTGCTTCTGTCATGCTGGAGGCAAAGCGGCAGCCCTTTGACCTTAAGAAATTAATGCAAACATCACGCTTATTGCCATACTTAGAGGCTTTAGTGCAGATCCTGGAGCCAGTTACTATGCCAATAGTAGCACTCAGTTGAGCTAGCATCTTATCATCCATAAGCAGCCGCACCATAACTTCAGAGTTTTCTACTTTTAATGCATCACCAGTATAAGTCAAACAACTCATCACTCTCGTCATTTGTGACTCATAGCCCCCTTCACGCCCTTCGTGCTTACTGGTTAAGGCAGCAAGAAGATATATTATATTGTGCTGCGTCACTGCGTCTACTTTACAACCAGCTATCGACAAGAGTTGACGCAAATGAACACGCACATAACCAGCCTTATGCTCATCACCTTCTGCACTCGCTAATTGAAAACCAACAAAGCGATTTGCAAGAACTGAAAAAGCTTCTTCATGTGGCAAGCCACTCGCAATAGCAAAGAAATCCTCGACCGATAAACTTTTTATCGAGCAATACCGCGCCATCAAAACAGCCAGTTGAGAACCAGATCCTGCAGCCATAGCGCTTAATAAAGGTAAACGGCCATCAATGCCTTTTGTAACAAACATCACACCAATATCGTCCGTTGATATTTTTTCATTACCGCATATACGACTTAAGCTCGCGTATAATGTATCGTCGTCTAATTGATTATTGAGCAAGTAAGACACACATCGATTTACCAGCACCTTTAACGCTACAGGATGCTTTGAGAGTATAACTATTTGGTTAAAATAATCGTCTGAGAGTGATTCCACAGGGCATCTCTCAGCAATATTCAATACCACATCAACATCGATCGAATTTTCGAAGGCTATTGATAATGGCGAAGAGCCAAAAATATTCTGAGCTACCAACAAGCGCGGATCAATATATACTAATAACTCTCTAGCAATATTAGAGTGATAGCAACCAAGAGTGAGTGTAAGAGCAGAATTATTATAGTTATCCAGTATATTTGCATCCACACCTAACTTAAGCAGCAAGGAAACCACGCGACCTAAACCCAGCTCGGCTGCTCGCATAGAAACCGTACAGCATTCACGACCAATATATTTTTTATGTAGGTATTCAGGGTAACGTCTAAAAATAAATTCTAACGCTTCTAAAATGGCCAACTGCTTACGCAGTCTTGTATCAATCAGTAAATTACACACCACCTCTTTGCCATGCACTGAAAGCAAGCGTTCAATCACTTTGCCAATATCCACAATTTCATGGTTAATTAATCGCGCATAAAATGAAGGGCCAGTATCACCAATAATAAATAACCCAACGATTGCAGGCGTCAAACCAGTAGCCAACACACCATCTAATAGAGATTCGAATAATGTTGCATCGTATTCCTTTGAGACTACTGCATCTGCTGCCGCGCATACGGAACCATAAATAACCCTTGCTCCTCGAGCAATCAACTCCTTGATAACGACTAACGGTAGCTTCGCCCTGATAGCACAACCAATAAGACCATTCGCACGATGCTTACTATCACCATCTTGCAAAAATCCTTTTTCGAAAAAAATGGACAATATGCTTAATTGCTCATCAAGTGATTTATTTTTAAGCATTCTTACAACCAAATCACTTGTTAGCTGCTCAACGCTAATATGCTGCAGCAAGAATAATATCGTCGCTTCATTACAACCTCGTTGAACTGCAGAAATACATGCACATCCTGTCACCTTGCAGCCAATAGTAATTAAATAATGTATAACTTCACTGGACACATTACTTGTTGCAACATGAGATAGGAAATCTTCTGACATATTAAAGGGATTTTTATTAATAACAAATCCTCTATCACACAATTGATGCAAGCTATCCAGCTGCGTTTGTTGCGATTCATTAGCAATAAAACGAGCAACAATTTCTTGGCTATATAAATCAACATCAGCTTTCAGTAATACTTGACGCTTAATACCCTCAGAAGCTTCTGATGAAGCTACATCCTTTAAATCTTTTGCGGTTAACTTGATATCATGAGCTAAGAGGCAGCACACAATTGATGCATGCACCCTCATTTTAATAGCATAAACTACAAATGTATTCCCTGAGTCATCTACCTTATTAGGGTTAAACCCTAATGCTAATAAGCGCTCCATCAGTACATTTCCCTGATCACTAGGAAGGGCTCCCAGTATTTTAAACACATTAAAATGTGTCAATTTTTCCACTGCGATGCATGTAAGCAAAAAGTGCAACACTGGCTCAAAATAAACTTCATCTTTTCGAAACAACTCTGCGCAGGTTTCAATATCGCAAGTGCTTACTGATGCTCCCCTATCTATTAAAGCCCTAATCAACGTTAAAGATACCTTATGCTTTAACGCTGCACTGACAGCCTTTAGATTTCCAAAAGTAGCATGATTAAGCGCAAAGCCCTGCTCTAAGCAACTCTTAAGATAGTCGTCCTGCGCACCTACGGGTATTCGATTCAAAATCATCACCAACAACTCAGGTGTTAGCATTGTAATGTCAGGCGCACTCTCAAGAAATACCCGTTGCACCTCACTATAGCTAGCACCACTAAAGATACTTCGGATCATAACAGGACTGAATTTTGCACCATGAGCCACTAAGCGACGTATTATAGGTACAGGTAAAGAGCTAGTGACAGCAAAGTATAAAACTTTATCATAATATACTGAACCACCATTAAAGTCATAACCAATCGCCACTAACTCATCAAAGATTATACCTTCCATACTGGGTAAATTTCTTAACATCCTAACAATAAAGTTAGAAAAGTTACGATCAGATAATTCAGCTTTAGTCTGCTTCAATAAATGTCTAACAAGCACATCACGCGAGCCCATACGCGCGCTTAATTTTTCAGCATACTCAGGTGGCTTGTTTTCATCTAAAATCGTAATATAAAGCTCAGGAGTAAGCTCATCAATAGAAATGATTTCAATTAAATATAAACTGACATCAGTATAATCGTCTTTTAGTAGCGCCGACGTCAAATCTACTGCATCAACCCTCGCACCTTTATCCACTAAAGCTTGCACAATATATCTAGGATGTTTCTGTTCAATTACCAGCTCTAGAACGCGTCGACCTGACAGGGCCGGCTGATTAACATCTTCAACCCTACCCAGCAACTCAGCAAACATAGTTGGATTAAAATTGTGACGGCATAAGTAAGACAATGCTGTAGTCAGACTATCTGCAGTTAAATAGTCACTCAATAACCATGCCATAGCAGTTTTATCGCAGCTAATTGCTAATTCAAATAGCAGTATAATACTGTGAGAATCAAGCGGCATTAATTGCAGGTACTGCTCCAATATCCGCATGTAATCATGGTCCGATTGAATAAGATCAGCTAATACTGACTTGCCATGTTTATTTTCATACTTTCTAAGGTCTTTTGTACTCATACGAAAAATCGTATGCAATATAACAGGGATCTTACAACCTCTAATCGCTTGCTGTAGCGCTTCTAACTTTAAATCTCCTTCATTATACTTACCCAATACGGTCATATAAGCTATTTGGCACTGCCTCCAACAATGACTAACATTAGAATTGCTATTAACAAATTCCGACTCGCTATAGTCACTCATGCCAATGCCATGCTTTGAAAACAATAAACGATCACCCGTGGCCACTAACATCCTCATAGCAATGGACTCAAGCTTTTTAAATGCGCCTGCCTGCATCTCTGATGGGATAATATAATTAACCGCTGTATCGGCCTGAGGTGAGCCGTTATAACCGGATACAGCTCGATTGTAACTAGCCTCATCATAAATACGCGGTAAATCCAGGTCATGTGTGAATGCGATAATTTGATTTATATAAAGTTTATGCCGCTTGATTTCCTCAGTTTCTCCGGTGACTAACGATGTGTAATTAGGATTACCCATATTAATCATAATTTCTGAATAATAGGCAATCGTTGCTTCGTCACAATGCATGTGCTCACGCATAAAACGCGCCATATTTTGAGCTGAGGCTCGCTGATATCGCATATAAGCATCAAGGTTGCTTAAGGCGCTCACCTCTGACTCTCGACCTGATCGCGAATAAATCATCATGACTTTCATCATTAGTAATTCATCTGATGTCAAATGATGACAAAAGTGCCTAAAAGATTCATCTGCAGCATGCCGTTTAAAATAGTCAACCACAGGCTCTATCAAAATACATTTGCGCACATGATGTCCCGAGGCATGATTGTGTCGAGCGATGCCAAACTTAACATCCCGGCCATCTTTGTATGGTTGCGTTAAAATTGTATGCACATCCAATAACGCCAACTCAACTGTATAGCCATCGACGTATTCAGTGGCAACACCTGTAACAATATCAGCAGTAAATATATTTTTATGTGCAGATTTATCTTCCTCATAAGAGGTGAAGCGGAGATAAGAAGGCAGAAAAAGCACCTCCATCTCACTTTTATGATATGAAACATTGGCTATTGGAGATCTATGCTGATGCGTATCCTTAATAACTAAACGGTTTTCATGGGTGTCAAAAGTGGTGTCATTTTCAGAGAAACTCAATAAACCAGTTCTTAAAGTCATTTGGTTTTGAGTTTTCATGCGCTTAAGCATTTCTTCTGGTAATTTTGCTTCATGTCGAGTTAAGACCGCTCTTTCTGGTCTTTTATCAAAGTGAATATTTTTATTAGTTCCGCTGATAGCTAACATACAGTGGATAAATAACTTAGATAAGTTAACTGAAAGCGATTCTATTGGCATAGCTCTTAATAGCGCATTCATCACAGCACAAGACTCTCCCGTATAGTGTTTGATAGCCGCTTGCTCGGCATCATAAACCACGTAGTCACCAACCTCTGTTGTCAAGGTGTCTGCGATTTTTGCAGCTTCAGCATCCGCCGATCGTCCTAAAATTAGTTCGCACTTAGCGATAAGCGCTTTAGCTTCTACACTATTATCGAGCATAAAATAAGCCATATTGGCATACTTTAACGCCAGGGATAAATTATAACTGCGCCCATTTGGACAATGAGCAACGACAAGTTTATGACTGTTTTTTACTAAAGAAAACTCGCATGCTTTACCACTTTCATCGTATTTTTTAGCATACAACTCTGCTTCAAATAAGGTATTGCTGGTATACTCAACACCCAACAAACAGTGGAATATATACTCCACATTTTTTAGTGCCCTGTTTTTCTGAGATGGTCCTTGATGCAGAGGTTGTGACTGAATAACGTGTGATGTCGGCATATGTTTTAATAAATAATCAGCAATATCATTATGCTGAGACAGTAACGCCGCTGTTATAGCTGACTTGCTTGCTGGTATCTCAGCCGATTCAGCAGCACCATATTCTAACAATAACTTTACCGCGTCTAACTGGTTGGCTTGTGCTGCCATAAATAAAGCTGATCGCCCTTCTGCATCGGTAGCATTAACTGTTAATTCGGGGTCATTTAGCAAAATCTTTAACCGATCAACATCACCACTTGCAGCAGCGGATAGTAGCTGATCAAGATGAGGCATAATACTCGTAGCGGCTGTATCTTCTTGAATTCTCACATCAAATCTCTTGCGCATGATTATCTATACAAAAGATTATACTAGTAGTATATTAATTGAATATTAAATTAGGAGATTATATTATAATCTGTAGTTTTATGGCTTACCTATACCGTCAAAAATGGGTCTGTTGGCGACCGCCGCTCTACACGCACACCTAAACCCCATGTGTCAGCCATCTCCACATAGTAACCATCCGCACCCTCAGGAAATAATCCTGCGCCATATCTACGCGGTCTATTCAGATTAAATGATGGGCAAATGGACTGACCGGTTTGGCAGCTGCGTGCAATTCTAGCAACACACACAACGAGTGCAGCAACGCCAACCGCCGCAACAAATGGCATCCACAGTGGAATGTCTAAATTTTGTGATTGGCTCATATACACCCCTTCTTTATTCTGTATTTCATTACTGTATTAATCATAATATTTTACCATAAACAATGATAAGTACGCTTATGGCCCTACAATTTAAGCTGACCTTAATGTAAATCCCGTTAGGAAATAACACACCGCTTACCACTCGGAGTCATTTCATCTGGACGGCTCTCACCACCATCACCCAGCCGAAAAATCAATCCGCAGTGCTTAGGTATTAGCAGCTTAAAAAATCGCTTCGTGTCCGTGCGGATTTGCTTTGGAGTTTTCTCACCAGCACCTTGCGCTAATAAAAACAATGATATCAACAGTTGCTTATCTAACAAGCAATCATATAGCTTATCAATATGTTCAACCCTTATCACAGAATTTAACGACAGAAGCAACAACACAGTCTCTACTTTATGTCTATTAGCACCGTGCGTTCCTGGCTGCTCCACATTCAACTTACGCGTAGCAATCATCTGAACTACCTCTAACTGCGCACGACCAACCAACCTGTTACATACAACACCAGTCAGCCTGCCTAATACATCCTCTAAACCATCAATCGGACCAGAAAATACTACCCGACGAGCATAATGTTTTGTAAGCCTCTCTAGAAGCGACAAGTTATGCATACGATTCGCAACTCTCTCAAAAAGCGCAATAGATAGGCCTATATTAATATCGCAGCGGTCTAGTAGCGCATTTGCCAGACTGCCATAGTCAGCATGTGTCATTATTTTTTCAAATATCCTAGCATTGTCAGCAGAACCCTGAAAATCAAAGTCCGCGCAACGGAAAATAAGCTTTCTATCTAATGCTTCTTCAACAGCAACCAGATTATCCATGATAAGTTTAGGCGCTAGATCAGTACTGAATAAATACATCAGCCATCGCATAACAAGCCCACGAACCTCAAAACTCGAAGGTCTACCACATATTAAACGCTTAATGTCCAGTAGAAATAAAAGCTTCACCGAACAATGCTGCAACATAATGGAAAGTGCATTATTTACAAAAGCATTCCTTTTAATATAAGGAATAAGAACCGCAATCGTTAATGGGGAGAATCCGATTTCGTTTTTACGAGAATAGGTCAAAGGATTACTGGCATGAACCAATTTATCTAGAATACGACCATTCCAGCCAATAAGCGCATAAGTCAGTGCAAAATTACCATTAGCATCGCAGAGATTAACATCAGCACCTGCTTCAATGAAAACATCAACAACGCGCTCTTTACCCGACTTGACTGCGAGCATCAACTCAGTACGCCATTGCAGATCGAGACAATGATCAACAAACTTTCCATCATTAAAACTCAGCATATACTTGATAGCTGCCGCCGAATTTATGTCACTTCCCTCACCTCTCCGGGGTTGTAATACCAATGCCCGTATAATAGCACCGTGCTGTAGTCTATGCGGATCAAGCATTTGTTTCATCAGATTGGCATCACTTGAAGCAGATAATAGCCTGGCAAGGCTCGCAACTGACAGCGCCTCAATGTCAGTCTTTGAAAGCAACAAATCCATTATTGTATCGTTATATTCATGCCGGTTATAGTAAGTAATCAGCTTCAACAACAGATCAGTAGTGACTACAAAACCCTTATCCACTAGACAGTGTAATATTGGCAACTGCGTCTCAGCAGGCGATTTTATTATTAACTTAAACACCACTTGTGCAGGTAGAATTTCGATCGTATTGATTTTACTCAGCAGAAAAAGTAAAACATCTCTATTATCTACGCCAATTACACTAGCCGCCTGTAGCACATGCTCCGCCTTTACAACCGCTCCCGCCTGAATGAATACTTCAAGTGCATCAGTAGAATAACGCGAGCGCACCGCCTGTGTAAAAAAAACGTTAAAATGAGAGCTGTATTTGCCTGCATCTAACGTCTTTATTTTAGACAACACAGTACCCACAAGATCCATACCAGCGTTGTTAATCAATAACTTTTTTACAGCTGCAATCAGGTCATCAAGCGAAAGACGCTCTACCAAAGGTAACACAATGACATTATTACAATGAGCAGAGTCTAGCTGTTCTGAAAGAGCGCTTAACGCCATAGTGCTGTTGATCGACAACAAGGGAATACAGCTTTCTAATAGATCACTATAATCATGAGGAGCAAACATTAACGCGATCAATACACCGCCACGAAAAGCAAACTCAAAACGCTCAAAGTCGTGTTCAGTATAATGTAACAAATAGTGCATCACTTGTTGCCGATTATTTTCTTTAATGGCAGCCATGAAGCCATCTGCTTTCTTACAGTTCGTACTGTTTTCATTCAGCACCTGCATAGTAGCCACTTGGCACTGCTGCCAGCAATAGCTAATATCAGAATTACACTTCACAAATTCAGCTTCATCATAACTACAAGCGTCAATACCATGCCTTGAAAAACACAGATTATCACCAGTCACTTGTAGCATTCGCATTGCAATGGCTTCCAGCCTATTAAATGAGGCTTTTTGTTGCTTTGATGCAGTAACAAGAAAGCCGCCGGCAGTCATTTCTTGCGAACCATTATGCACCGCTACATTACTATCATAATGCGCCTCACCAAACACGCGTGGCAAATCCAATTTGTGAGCCAACGCTGCAATATAACTAAAAAATAACTTCCGCTGCTTCTCTTCTTCAGTAGCACCTGTAACAAACTCTGCATAGCGTGGATTACCGGCATTAATCAACACATCCATATAAAAATTAATAGTATCTTCATCAATATCCATATGATACCGCAAAAAATCGGCAAGATTTTCTGCTGATTTACGATTGTAGCTCAGAAAAATAGCTAATTGACTGGGGCCAGCTTCGGATTCACGCCCTGTCCTAGAAAAAATCATCATCAGCTTCATAATGGTGATTTCTTCGGGCGTTAAATGATCACAAAAAACTTTAAATTCATCAGAAGCGGCATGTTGTTTGAAATACTTAATTACCGGCTCGACCAAGAGACACGCACGTACATGATGAGCCAATGCATGATAATGTCGTGAAATACCAAAGCGAGGATCGAGCGATTCTTTATACGGTCGCTTTAATATTTCATACGCATCAACCATAGCTAAATCAAGTAAATACTGTTGCTGATATTCAACTTCCAGGCCAGATACTATCTCGGTAGTAAAAAATGATTTTTCAGATACAGGGTTACGATCATAGCTCAAAAATCTAAGATGATGCGGAGGAAATATCACTTCACTTTCACCAGGACACACCGAAAATTTCTTAATGCTAGCTTGACGCTGGTGTAAATTTTTTATCAACAATGCATTTGATCGCCGACTAAATACTCTACCATGCTCAGAAAAGCTTAATGGCGCCGCCCTCGATACAACTTGATTAGCTGTTTTCATGCGTTCGAGCATATCTACAGGTAAATCATCTTTTTCATGACGAGTCAATACTGCTCGCTCTTCATACTTATCAGAGGATCGGTGTTTATTAACACCACTAATAACTAACATAGAGTGCACAAAATATTCCTTCAATTTAATTTCACTAACATCACAACTCATTCCACGTAACAAGGGGTTTATGTCATTGGAACCAGTACCAGTGTAGTATTTTATCGCCGTTTGTTCAGCGGCGTATAAAGGTACGGGTGTGTCAATACCTCCAATATCTGTAGTCATTTTATCAGCGCGACTGATCGCTTCACCACCCCGCCTCTGATGCAATAATTTTTCACAGCGCATAACGATCTCTTGTGATTTATCGCACTCGTTTAGCATGAAATACTCGAAGTTAGCATGCTTTAATGCCAACGATAGGTTATATCTGCGACCATTAGGGCAATGCGCAAGCCATAAATTATCACTGTTTTTCTCGAGTCTAAAACGGTAAGGTTCGTCATCACCATCATATTTTTGTGCATACAACTCACCTTCATATAAGGTGTCACTGATGTGTTCAATGCCCAGCATGCAGTGAAAAATATATTCCACGGCCTTTAAAGCAAGATTTTTTGTTGAGGGCCCGTGATGTAACGGGGCCAAGTCGATAACACTCTTAATCGCAAGATTTTGTTTGAGATATTTTACCATGCCCCAGTTATCATTCATCATGGCTAAAGTCAGCGCAGAATGTTCAGCATCTATATCAGACGATTCAGTAGCGCCATTCTCAACAAGCACACTTACCGCAGCCTCCCTATTTGCCTGAACAGCCAGGTACAAAGCAGAGCGATCTGTCACTAAGTCGGCTTGATTTACGTCCACACCCGGCTCAGCCAGCAATGTATATAACCTATCCACATTACCTTGAGCAGCCGCTTCATATAATTGCTGCTGTAATGTAGCTGTAGTCAACATAACATTACCGTTACGCCTAGCAATGGCTTTAGCGGCTATCAAGCATTGCATATAGGCTTCTGGGAATAATTCTAATTGATCGTCAACATTTAGTTGCATTAACATATATTGTTTTTGTATAAATGATGCCCCAGCAATATACTGCTGTATCTGTTTCACTTTATTTAAACTGTTCGAAATCGCTGTCTGTTTTCCAGCGCTTAAAGCCCGTTTTAAGGTGGATAGGTGAATCTGATAAGCATTCGTCAGCAGTTGAATACGAAACGCTAGTAATCGCATCGCTTCTTTATAGTAATCTTCAGCAATACAAGCACCACTGCTGGGAATGACCAAGGCCTCACGATTCAATTTAAATAGGCTGTTATGTGCCACTAAGCTAGCAGCCATTACTACTGCCTGATAGGACTCAACCTCAGCTACCTCTTTGAAGGGTGATTGATGAATTAAATCAGCACACGGTACTATTTTTATGCTAACAAATGGATTACGCTGTGCCGAATCTTTCGACACCAAATTGACGACACTTCTTGTTTGATCAACATAACTAAGACATTTATTGCTGACCGCTTTAAGCTCTGCGACAGTTTTACGAACTACTGGATTGTGACCTCTCATACATCCTCTCAGACTATCATTACATATTATTCCCACAGCATTGATATTACTAATTATACCGAAATTTATAAGTTAAGCAAGATAGGTAATGTACTCAGAGACTTCATAAGGGGTAAATACAAAAAAAAGAAACAAACAGGAACAAAAGCAGCAGCAAATGACATCCACAATGGAATATTCAAATGCTGCTGCTTGCTACTACAATACCCCAACGTATTGTATTCTTTATTAATTCCGTTTCATTAAGGTCATGCTAACACAAGCCCTCAGCTGCGCTTTAACTTTGTTACTCTCTTAAGCATTCGTTAATGTATACATTGTTTTAAAGCGGGAATAGCTGCTTTAATACCTGTAAAAACGCATTACTAGTCACCGATTCATTACCTTTTGGCTGTATTAGCTGCTTATATACCTGATAACCAATGGATGTTTTAGCATTATTAAAGCGCGCTATAGAATCGTAGCTATTTCCATGCTGAGGCTGCATTAGCTTTGGCGTTACACGCCTATCATCTTTTGAATAGGCATAGGCCATTCCTAGCAATTTGGCTTCATTGACAGGCATACCTAACAACTCCATCCCCACCGGTAATGGTTGCTTACCATCCGTAAAGCCTGCAATGAATTCGACTGCCGGCAAACCAGCGTTGGGCGAAACCACCGTATAAAAACCCGTGCTAAATTCCGCAATCGGTACTCCGTGCTTACTAATCGGCAACAGCAAAGCATCCAAGTGATGCTTATTCATCACATCAGTAATAATATTTTTATTATGGCGAAACATTGCAACCACATCACGGTACACCACACTATTCACTGCGGGGTTATCTTTACCATGAGCCAAACACTCCTTCAAATCACCAAACGTAATCGTGCGACCAGATCGGCAAAGATCATCAAAACTTTTTCGTGTTGAAGCAAACGTTTTAAAGTACGCATTGATTTGTTGCACTTCACCAGCAAGGTTATGTTTGCGATGGGGATTAAATTCAGCCAGTTTAATATTAGGCACTAAGGTCGCGCCTAGCTTCTCAAAGCGCTTCATGGCATTTTTATAGATAGCTTTTGCTGCAGGTGTATCATAATCAATTTTTTTATCAGCATAAGATACCAACACACCAATGCGCTTACCTTTTAATGCATCTGAATTAAGATAATGACGGTAACCATTTTGTATTGGGTTAGCAATGATATCCATCACCGTTGCCACGTCTTTTATATTATGTGCAATGGGTCCTGCCATGCCATCCAAGTTACCACGCGGAAAAATCCCTTGCTGACTCACCATGCCGCGCCCAGCACGAATAGTGTACACACCATTCATCGCTGCTGGCACACGCAATGAACCGCTATTATCCGTACCAATTCCCACCACAGCAAAACCCGCACTGACTGCCGCCGCAGAACCGGATGATGATCCACCAGGTAATAGGTTCGTGTTATACGCATTACCGGTGCGCCCTAAACGTGAATTAATTCCCGATAACCCAGAAGCAAACTCGTCCATCCCCGCCTTACCAATAATAATCGCACCCGCTGCACGCATTTGATTAACGATAAAGGCATTGGTTTTCGGTTGTGAGCCCAATAGTGATAATGAACCGCAAGTCGTAGGCGTATCTAACGTATCGATATTATCTTTAACCACTACAGGCACGCATAACATCGGCAGCTGCTTGTTCTGCTCAAGCTGTCGATCAATTTGCGCTGCTTCTGTTACAGCAAAGGGGTTTAACGCAATGATTGAATTAATCGGCGGTTGACCTGGGTTATGCGCCAAATCATATGTCAGTATGCGTTGTTGATACCGCTGAATCAGCTGACGGCAACTGATTTGTTTGCTACTCACCAATTGGCTAATTTGTTGAATGGTTTCATTGGGGTAGTCGATCAACGGTTTTGAAAACCCCATTGAGCTCATCATCACTAACGCCAAACCTAATACATATTTTATTAACATGCGGACACACACCCTATCAATAACTGCAGCGCATGCTGTACAGCTGCCTGACGAACCGCGGCACGATCGCCACTAAACAATTGCTGTTCTGCAGTAACATGATTATTACAGGTCATGCCAAACCATACAGTACCCACTGGCTTTTCATCAGAACCACCATCCGGTCCCGCCACTCCCGTCACACTCAAAGCAACATTAGCCAAACTATGATCAACAGCACCCTGCGCCATTTGCTTTGCCGTGGCTTCACTCACCGCACCATCAGACGCAAGCGTTTCTGATGTTACCGACAACATATCCATCTTCGCCTGATTACTGTAAGTTACAAAACCGCGATCGAACCACGCTGAACTGCCGGCAATAGCCGTAATCGCTTGTGCAATACCGCCACCTGTACAAGATTCAGCCAGTGCTAATGTGTGTTTTTTCTGCTTTAATAGATCACCGAGTTGCTGACTCAATGTCAAAATATCATTGTTCATAAAATGCCTCTTGAGCTCGACGTTAACTTTGACTATGCTGTCTGCGAATTGACTAAGACTTCTGATGGATAATAACTCATGTCGACAGAACAACATACCCCAATGATGCGCCAATATTTAAAAATCAAAGCACAGCACCCTGACATGCTGCTGTTTTACCGAATGGGCGATTTTTATGAACTATTTTTTAACGATGCTGAGCGTGCAGCTAAGCTGCTCGACATCACATTAACCGCTCGCGGCAAAGCCTCCGGCAAACCGATCCCAATGGCAGGCATCCCCTACCATGCCGCTGATAATTATTTATCTAAGCTAGTCAAAGCCGGTGAGTCTGTCGCAATATGCGAACAAGTGGGCGACCCTGCCACCAGCAAGGGCCCCGTTGAACGTGAAGTCGCACGTATCATCACACCCGGCACTGTCAGCGATGACAGTTTAATTACTGCTGATAGTGATAACGTGCTATGCGTGATCAGTGAAGCCAACAACCGCTTTGGTTTAGCCAGTGTGACATTGACCAATGGTGATTTTGTTATCAGTGAATTTGATCATATCGAAGCCTTAAGCGCTGAACTGCAACGCTTACAACCCGCCGAATTATTACTGTCCGATGACAGCGAATTAGACATACAACTTAATTTGCAAACCGCCGTTACTCGTCGCCCCCTATGGGAATTCGAATTCGAGCAAGCACAACTTACGCTAAGCCAACAATTTAAAACTGATAACCTCACCGGTTTTGGTGTCAACGACTACCCACTCGCATTACGCGCAGCCGGTTGCTTAATTCAATATGCACAATATACCCAACGCACCGCCCTACCACACATCCATAGCATTCGCGTTGAACAACAATCGCAATACATTATCCTTGATGATATAACGCAAAATAATTTAGAACTGATACGCAATCTACACAATACCAAGACCAATACACTCTTAAGCGTGATTGATAAATGCCATACCACCATGGGCTCACGCTTGTTACAGCGCTGGATTACTCGCCCAATGCGTGACCTTAATCAATTGCAGCAACGCCAATATGCCATTGCGGACTGCATCAAATATCAGATTAATGAACAAATCAAACCGGTGCTAAATACAATCGCAGACATGGAACGCATTTTATCACGCATGGCTTTACGCAGCGCTAAGCCTCGAGACTGTGCACAACTGCGTGATTCATTATTGCAGTTGCCACTGTTAATTGACTACCTGCACCCGCTAGCTGATCCACATATACAACAACTACAACAACAACTGCATGGCTTTGACCAATTAGCCTCTCACTTAACTATTGCCTTAATCGATAATCCACCAGCCGTGATTCGTGATGGTGGCGTTATTGCTGAAGGTTTTAATGCCAAACTTGACGAGCTGCGTCAACTCAGCAACAACAGCGCACAATTTTTAGTGGATCTAGAAGTACGTGAAAAACAACAAACCGGTATTAGCACATTAAAAGTCGGCTACAATCGTGTACACGGTTATTACATTGAAATCAGTCGTGCACAAAGTGAAAAAGCACCAACACATTACACACGCCGCCAAACTCTAAAGAATGCCGAACGTTTTATCACCGAAGAGCTAAAGGTATTTGAAGACAAAGTACTTAGCAGCAAATCACGTGCATTAACACTGGAAAAACAGCTCTACAGCGAACTGATTGAAACCATTAACCAAGATTTACTGGCTTTGCAGCATTGTGCGGCTGCCGTAGCAGAACTCGATGTGTTATTGAGCTTTAGTCAGTGCATTAACTTTCATCATTGGGGTGCGGCACAGTTTCAACAACAAGCAGGTGTTGATATTAAGCAAGGCCGCCACCCTGTAGTCGAAACCGTCATCACCGACCCATTTATTGCCAACGATACCAGCTTTGATGAACAGCAACGCATGCTGATGATTACCGGGCCTAACATGGGCGGTAAATCAACCTATATGCGTCAAACCGCACTCATTGTTATATTGGCGTATGTCTGTGGTTATGCGCCCGCTTCACATTGCACACTCGGCCCCATCGATCGCATCTTTACTCGCATTGGTGCCGCTGATGATTTATCCAGTGGGCGCTCAACCTTTATGGTTGAAATGACAGAGTCCGCCAACATCTTACATAATGCCACCGAAAACAGTTTGGTATTAATGGATGAAGTCGGTCGAGGCACCAGTACCTTTGATGGCTTATCACTCGCGTGGGCCTTTGCCGAATATTTGGCAGGCCACTGCAAAGCCTTTACACTCTTCGCCACACATTACTTCGAACTCACTACACTCGCCGAACAACAGCCACAAATGACTAACGTGCAT
The DNA here is from genome assembly GCA_029210045.1 of Coxiellaceae bacterium. Lineage (GTDB taxonomy): Bacteria > Pseudomonadota > Gammaproteobacteria > Coxiellales > Coxiellaceae > JARGNX01. The sequence continues at coordinate 130,899 of JARGNX010000008.1, read as the reverse complement.
CTCGATGCCGTTGAACACGGTGAAGACATTGTGTTTATGCACCAAGTAAAACCCGGTCCAGCTAACCAAAGCTATGGTATTCAAGTCGCCAAACTAGCCGGCATACCGCAAAGCGTGACACGCAAAGCACGACAAAAATTACATGAACTCGAAACACAAAACCCGGTTAACACGGCTACTACACCGCCGCAACAATCAGAGTTATTTACACCCTCACCGCATCAAGAATTAATTGATCAAATACACGCGGTTGATAGCGACACCTTATCACCACGCCAAGCACTGGATTTAATATACCAATGGCAACAAGCGATTAATAAGGATGATATCTATGCGACCGAGTAACCACCGTCATCTGCGCCACTTACTAAAGCCAGTACATCAAGGCAACAATAAACCTATCTACTCGGTAGCCATTTTTGATTTTGATGGTACATTGGCCGATACCGAAGGACATGCTGAAGACAGCTTAACCAAAGCCGTAAAACAGCAAAAAGATTTACAGCTTACTGACGACCAATACCAGCAAGTCACCGACTATTGTTATGGCCGCTCACTGCACGCCATTTTAGAATACATGTCTACTGAATTTGAACTCGACCACCAGCGTTTAATCAGCGATTACCGCAACATATGGCAGCAGGCGTTACATCATACCATGGCAATTGATGACTCTGTGTCTTGCGCCAAGCATCTACACCAGCAAGATTTTCAACTATCGATTTGTACGGGCTCAGAGTCTCACCAGATAAATGGACTCTTGGATTTAATTGGCATCAACGAACTATTCAGCCACCATGTAACAGCAGAAAACTATGCAGCCGAATATGGTAAACCTCACCCCCGCCCTTTTGAAATGGCGATTGAACAACATCAAATTGATCCGGCTAACGCTGTGGTATTTGAAGATTCATTGAATGGTGTTACTGCTGCTAAAGCCGCCAACATTGGTTGCATTATTGCTTTAACCAATGATAATAATTACGGTGATCAACTGAGCCAAGCCGGCGCCGATCACATCACGCAAAGCCTCCATCATAACGATGTATATGAATTATTAGGTGTCAGCAAGCCCAGTTAAAGTGTCTATAATTGATCTATGCACACTTAACGAGTTGGAATTATATGATGAAACTATTCAAATACTTAGCATTCGGAGTAATTTTAAGCCTACCTTATATAATGACTGCCTATGCTGAGCAATACGTTAACATTGAGGTCACAGACGGGGTTACCCAAGCCAATGTAAAAGTTGTTGGTGAACAACCAGCGGACTCTGTCAGCAATATGTATGAAAAAACCATGCAAACTGAAAAATTAATTGTCACTCACTGCAAACAAACACAAGATGTCTGCGCTTGTTTACGAGACTATGAACGCAAACACGCACTCTATAGCAAACAAACGTCACCGGTTGAACAAACCATTCACGACAATAACTGTCAGCCTTAGTGCATTACACATTTCAAAATACGGTATTGCGATGACCATTTTTAATAGATGATTTGCCTGTTGATTGCGTGGCTCATTAGAGGTTAAGATCATGGCAGCAAATGCAGTAGTTCGGGCTCGTATTGATGAAGATATTAAAGAGGAAGCGGCAGCAGTACTAGCATCAATGGGGCTAACGGTTTCGGAAGCGTTTCGAATGTTATTGGTTCGAGTTGCTACAGAAAAGGCATTGCCATTCCAGCCATTGGCCCCAAACAAAGAAACAATTTCGGCAATAAAAGCTGCTCGCAAGGGTACGTTAACTTCAACTAACGTTGATGGATTGTTGGATAGCTTGGATGAGGACAGTTAAATACACTAGTCAGTTTAAAAAAGACTATAAGCGCGAAAAAAAATCCACCACACATAAAAATCTTTTTAAGAAGCGATTACTCACAACCGTCAATCTACTTGCCACAGATAAACCACTGTCAAAGCGATATTGTGACCACGCCCTAACTGGAAATTGGAAAGACTGCCGTGATTGCCACATCAGGCCTGATCTTATTTTAATATATAGAAAGCCCGCACTAAAAATGTGTAAAGCTATTTAAGAAAATCTTAACGCTACCCATATATAATTACTAGAAATATATAGTTAATTATTGGTAATATTAATGTTAAGCAAATCACATCTTATTGATTTACTAAAAAAAACCAAGCATAAGCTAGAGTATGTTCGAGGAGTCACAATAGAAGACCTACCTGAGAGCATACTGCTTAGGCCCGTCAAAGTGATCATTAGCTATGTTTTGCTCCAGCTAGAAAAACTGCAAACTGAAGCACCCGACAGTCAGGCTATCGGCATTGTTCAGTCATTTGTTGTTTCGCTCATGCAAGCCGGCAGCACAGCTGCTGGAGAGTGGTTACTGCAACATCGCAACCGTTTATCCGCAAATACACTCTATCCACTAGCAGCTCAAGGCAATCGTACCGCTGTACGCTTATTAGGTTTATTAGCAGAGGATGAACTAGCCGCATCAACCATAATTGAACAAACAACAGATGCAGCTAACAATATACTACTCCCTAACGTCTTATTATATCTCTATATGGATGAAGCGCTTTATGCAAAAAGGCGTGTGTGGCATTTAGTGCCGAGGCGGTTTTATCGAGCACTTGATATCTATAGAGAATCACACGAACGCTTCCTGTCTGCCGCTCAACTCGATGAGTTACGCCAAATAGATTGGCATAACAATACGCATCGAAGAAAAGCCACAGAATTTGACAGTTTAAGCCACCGGGTTCATCAGTTACTCAGTGAAGACAATAGAGACAATCGTTACACGCTCTATGAACTGAGTCGCCTACATACCTCGTCAAGCAAACACATCGAATTTCATTACAATGCAATCATTGTTAATCTCAGTAAAACGGCACAAGCCATCGATCTCATGATCACAGCAGGAAAAAGGAAACACTATAAAATAGTTCATGACCTCGCTATTCACATAAAAGCCAATGATAAAGCACTGAGAGCATCGCGCATTCTGTATTACCAAAATCCAACCAACCCTTATTGTATCTATGCATATTATAAATGCCTATCTGACTGCGGCAGCAACACAGAAGCTATAATCGCAGCAGGTATTGAACAAAAAGTCGATGAAATCACTTATCAGCAGCTATTTGTAAATCGCTATCAAACGGAAGGTGCACTCGCGGTAGTAACACAAAAAGAAACCCTGGAAATATTACGCGACCTTGACCAATCAACCGCATTGAAACAGCGCATATTCAACTTTTTATTCACCAAAGAGCAAGAGCCACTCACAGCCATTCATATCAATATATTAAAAGCCATATGCTATGAAGAAGGCCTCGGCGTCTCTCCTGATCCAGCGAAGGCTAGAGAAAATCGCATGCTTGCAGCACGCCTAGGCGATATAACCTCTTATGACATAGCATACCCCACACAGCAACACCCCGTCAGTTTATTAAGGGCAGTACGCGATGGCTCTCTAGCAGCACTGAAAAAACTACAAAGGCACGTTGCTAATCCCTCTTATAAATACGCTGCTGCGGCACAGCAGTGCCTTATTGATTGCTATGAGCCAGGTTTCGGCTGCCCTAGCGACCTTGAAGAAACAGAATTCAAATTAACTGATTCTCCACATATTAAATTTTGTTTAATGGCTATTGGTGCCAGTGATAAAACATACCACAATTCAGGCATGGAAATGATATCTAAGGGATATAACTCTAAGAATGCTCAACTACATTACGCTGATCTTACGCGCAGCTATATTGATGCATGCACCGATGGGCATCAGGCACGGCTATGGAGGCACTTAGCAGCGACGAACAGCTGGTGTGTTAGCTACTTTGATGAAAGAGAAGACATACCAGCTACTGATATAGCTGCATGGCTTCGCCTTAAACAAGGGCGGCCAATTAGTATCAATATAAAATGGAGAGATGACGGGACACACAGCATTCAGTTAGTTTTTTTTAAATTTCAAGACCAATACTATCTGACTAAATCTAACCGCGGTGCCAATGGCCAACAAGAACAAATAGGAACCACTCCATACCATATTGGTAACATTGAATATTTAAAAAACAGAGGTGCGACCAAACAGCTGATTAACAACTGCCTTAAGCGTCAATACAGCGAGGGTATGGATTCAACAACAGCCAATACCTTCGGCTATGATTTGCAATTAACGTTAATACAAGGTGGCCACTTCAACCAAACAAGTCACAAAGGAGGTACTTGCGCGCTAGCAGCTACTCAAAATGCATATAGGACACTGTTGGCAATATCTTATCTCCATCAGCAAACCGATTATGCTGAAAGTAAAGCGAGTGATGAGCGGCAAGCCATTAGCCTCACCGCAGATAAATTCATTAGAGCATTTGAAGCTTCCGCAGAAACGTATAAAGCCTGGCGTGCTGCCATGCGCATTGCATTAACCAAGCATCTTGCGGCTGCTGGCACACACGATGGTCCCGCTTATATTCGCTCTGAAGAACACTTACCTATCATGACTCTCGTTCTTCAGTATTTATTAGCTAAATGTAAGCGTGACAATGAACGTCCTGAGGTCACGTATCAAATGTGTGAAGATTCAATCTGCGCGATTAGAACGCGGCTATTTAGTGATGGGTCACGTTATTCTGAAGAACAAAAAGAAGCGCTACAACGTGAAATGGATACAGTCACATTGTCACTCCCGGCTCGGGGGCCGGGATGACAAACTCAAGGCCGGGATGACAATTAAGCCTTAACACCATTGTGTTCAGCCAAATACAGCCATGTCTCAATCACCGTGTCCGGATTCAATGACACGCTACCAATGCCCTGCTCGACCAACCATTCAGCAAAATCAGCATGATCAGAAGGACCTTGACCGCAAATGCCGATGTATTTGCCTTGGGCATTACAAGCCTTGATGGCCATCGACAACATCGCCTTCACCGCATCGTTACGCTCATCAAAACTGCCAGCAACAATACCCGAGTCACGATCACAACCCAAAGTTAATTGCGTCATATCATTCGAACCGATTGAAAAACCATCAAAGTATTTTAAAAATTCATCGGCCAATACCGCATTCGATGGAATTTCACACATCATAATTAACTTCAAATCATCACGACCACTTTCCAATTGGTTTTCTTTAAGCAAAGTAACCACCTGCTCAGCTTCATCAACCGTACGCACAAACGGTATCATCACCTGCACATTACGTAGTCCCATTTCATTACGCACTTTTTTAATCGCTTCGCACTCTAATTCAAAACAAGGCTTAAAGGAATCATCGATGTATCGCGCGGCACCACGAAAACCAATCATTGGATTCTCTTCTTCAGGCTCAAAGTATGTGCCACCAATCAAGTTCGCATACTCATTCGATTTAAAATCTGACATACGCACAATCACAGGTTTTGGATAAAATGCCGCTGCCAGTGTCGCGATACCTTCCGCTAGTTTATCGACATAAAAATCGCGAGGCGTAGCATACGCCGCCGTCTCTTCTTTTATTTGCGCAACAATATCGGCCGGTAAATGTTCAGGCTGCAATAACGCTTTTGGATGAAAACCAATCACGGAGTTAATAATAAATTCCAAACGCGCCAAACCAATGCCTTCATTCGGCAAACTAGCAAAATCGAAAGCACGATCAGGATTAGCCACGTTCATCATAATCTTGAATGGAATATCCGGCATACTATCGATATTCACTGTTTCAATTTCAAATGGGATATTACCTGGATACACGAAACCCGTATCCCCTTGCGCACAACTCACAGTAATCTCATCACCGTGTTTAATACGGTCAGTCGCTTCACCACAACCCACCACTGCAGGTATGCCCATTTCACGCGCGATAATTGCAGCATGGCAAGTTCTACCACCGCGATTAGTCACAATCGCCGAGGCGATTTTCATCACCGGTTCCCAATCTGGATCGGTCATATCAGTCACCAACACATCACCTGGCTTGACCTCATTAATTTCATCTACCGATGAAACCACTCGCGCCACACCTGCACCAATTTTTTGACCGATACTACGCCCGGTAATCAATGGATCGGCACTGGTTTCTAATTGATAATTTTCTATCACCTGACTATTGCTCTGGCTAGCCACGGTTTCAGGACGCGCCTGCAAAATATAAAGATGACCATCTTCACCGTCCAAGCCCCATTCAATATCCATTGGGCGCTCATAATGCTTCTCAATTAACACCGCATATTTAGCTAAACGTAAAATTTGCTCATCATTCAATGAAAACTGACGCTGATCTTTTTCATCCACATCCTGCTTCGTGACTGTCTTACCCGGCTCATGCAGGTCGGTATATACCATCTTAATCGCTTTCGAACCTAAAGAACGACGCACAATCGAAGCAAAGCCTGCTTGTAATGTGGGTTTATGCACATAGAACTCATCAGGATTGACCTCACCCTGCACCACCATTTCACCCAAACCGTAAGCTGACGTAATAAACACCACTTCATCAAAGCCCGACTCAGTATCAACAGTAAACATCACGCCACTGGAACCAATATCACTGCGCACCATACGCTGAATACCAACAGACAATGCCACTTCATTATGATCAAAGTTTTGATGTTGACGGTAGGAAATCGCGCGATTAGTAAATAGCGAAGCAAATACTTTATGCATGGCTTCTAAGATGGCATCGGCACCGCGGATATTGAGGAAAGTTTCTTGTTGACCAGCAAATGACGCCTCAGGTAAGTCTTCCGCCGTAGCTGACGAGCGCACTGCCACCGCCGGTGGCTCAGCCGCATCACCTTGCATCTGCTGATAACTATCACGTATCGCCTGTTCAAATTCAGGCAAAAAAGTGGTATCCATAATCCAACCACGGATATCTTTACCCGCTGCCGCCAAATCAGTCATATTATTCACATCGAGATTATCGAGTCGGTCAGCAATTTTTTTATCCAAACCGCCTTGCGCTAAGAATTCACGGTAAGCATCGGCCGTTGTAGCAAACCCATTAGGCACCTTAACACCCATTTCGCCCAACTTACTGATCATTTCACCCAGAGAAGCATTTTTACCACCCACTCGCGGCACATCACCCATACCAACTTCCTGAAATGGCAGTACATATTCCATGCAATTCTCCTTAGTAAACAGCGTCAGAAACCAAGCTGTATGCTATCCGGCATTGCCGTTAAAAACAAGTCAGACAGAACCTTACGCATGAAAGGTATTAAGGGGGAATAGCTGATATTGATGAAAGTGGTAACCGGTAATTTATGCCTCAAATACAATTGCGTGATCAATACTTCTACACTACATTAGCGCGATATTTGTTTAATAGAAAATAGGAAGTAAGTTATGCAGAAAGCATACAGTGATATAATAAAGCAATATAAAAGTAATGTGATAAGGCAATATAAGAAAGAGAAACAAAAAAATCAACTGCATAGAGCCTCTTCACCACCACAAGACCTATTTTTCACTCCCGCCCCCTTTACTTATCACCATTTTCAGCGCGCTGATGGACGAAATAAATCTTACGTGCCTAAGCGTAAAAATTTGGATTCTAGAGATACAGCGCTAACAAGGCCACAATCTGCACCCCCATTATTATACAATCCAACAATTTTCGATCTACAAAGCGACTTCACCAGCCCAAAACCAAGAGCGGCATCTACCTATTCTGAAAGCAAACACCGTGAAGCCCGTACCTTGAGCCCAGTACAAACGACAAGCACAAAAAGATTTAAATAGAGCGATAAATAAATGCGACAACAATATCTAACAACAAAAAATGAACCATCCATCAAAGAACGTTACGATGCGCGCATAAAAGCATTTAAAGAAGCCACGCAAGCTATGCAAGAAAGGCATCAGCGAGATCGCTTCGCTCACGAACCAGACACACAAATAGACCGCGCAGCAACTGCTTCAGTTATCGGGTATCAATACAATTATGATATTAAAAAAATTAGACAGCGCCTTATTAATCAAGAACGCAAACCCAAATACCGTAAAGCCTGTCGCTTAATCAATCAGGCTTTTAAAGATAAAAAAATAAGTGCAACACGCCGAAAGCAGTTATTTGCCGCACTAAACTACTGCTATGAACAAACCAATGGCGACCCACTTAAATTTATTTCTGTTAGGTTAAACCCCAAGTATGAACCATTTCCTACTCGATCTAGCTCTACAACCGCAATTGAATCCAAGCAAACCACAGAAGAAGCACCACGCGCACAGTCTGAACCGCAGCCTAATACTGCAGCTGCAAGCGCTGCACCCGCACCGCAGCCAGAACCAGATACTCTCAACGCAGAGCAAAAAAAACAGCGTGAAAAGCAAGTAAGAGCGTTAACCGATTTTCGATACCGCGAAAGGCAACGCATACAACTTGGTAGACAATTTTGCGAAACCCTCAAAAGCCCTCTCGCCCTACTGGCAGAATCTGGAGCTGAAAGCTTTGATACCCAAAAATTTAATCAATTTGCTGAGTCACAATTTAAACCTATATCGCCTCAATAGCTGATGATGAAGCCATCGAAATATTCAATAGTAATGCTTTCTTACATCTGAATATCTGTATACATATTGCGCATCTCTAATTTATTGTCGATAATGTCCACCTGTACATAGGTAGTCATAACTATAAATATAGGTATATGTATGCTAAGTTTTTTTCACGATGTAGACGAGCCCGAACAAGATGAAATATCAAGAGTTGCTGCGACTGACGCTTTTTGGGACGCATTTCAACAACTTAATATCAACCTTATGAAAATGCAATACAGTTACTTCTTTGCCGAAGATTCTCTAGATCATTTCAGGTTAGATTTAAACGATTTTGCCAGCAGTTTAAATACCCGAACGGCAACAGCTATATTCGCAGTGGAACATCAACAACTGCACGATATATTACATCAAATTTATCACTATGAACCATCGTTTTTCAATGAAGAAAATATCCACTTGTTTAGCGCAGACAGCGTTGAGCACATTAGAATCATTCAAACTACCGCAACAAACGCGCACCACTCAGGTCCATCATTATAGCGAAACCAATACAGCAATTGTTGCCTGCTGAAATTCACATGCCATTGCTAGGCAAGTATGTAGGTTCAGGTTCAGACTCAGGTTCGGGTTTGTATTCGGATTCAACTTCAGTTAATGCTGATTCCCCAGCGCAAGAAGCTGGTGGCACTGGAGCAAATATATGTGGTGTATAACCCAATGACACAGCCAGTTCGTCTAAGGCGGCATAGAGCTCATCACTTAAGTTATAATCTCGCTCCAATAAATCCCTTAATTGCTGAAATTCCACATCGAGCGCAGCACGATTTTCAGGCGAAAAAAGCGCTGCTAGCGCTGTGCAGATTTTTTGTTTGCCTTTAAATTTTGGAAAAGTGTGGATCTCACGTTGCAGGTTAAAAAAGCGATGCAGCAATGCAAATGAACCGTCAGCCTTGTTAGCGATTTTAATAATTGCAAACAGCGTCTTAATGCGATTAAGGATGCCGCCATCAATAAATAAACAGGCTCTGCCCATTGCAAGTAATTCATCACCGGACCCTGACGAAGTGACAGCTGCTATTTCAGCTTGTTGCATAAAGCCAAGGAACTCAGGATTAGACATTCTTGGGTATAATTTAATGTTTACCACAGGGCCTGTAGCACCTTCGTTCTGCACTGGTACTGTGATAATGTCACCGCTTGCTTCAGAAGAAGACGGGGCATCGTATTGGATGATTAAATTGGGATTAATTTTTATGAGTTGACGAGCGATTGCTTTAAAACCACATAAATCAGGGGCCTTACGACTATTTTGATAAATAGTAATCTCTTGGTCGGGATAATTACTTAAGCCATGCAAGGTGAATGTTAAAAACGCTTCTAGATAGTTAACGCCACGATGATAAAGTCCAGCGCAAATATCAGGATTACAATAAAACAGGTAGTAAGGTTTATCCTCTAAAAAAGCTGGTCGTATAGGTGTAACATCAATATGGCGCGGTTGCTGGCAAAACTCTAGGTGCTCTCTAGTGGTTTTTTTGCGTGTAATCTGTGCCATGGTGTTGCCAGTGAATTTTTGATAAGCAAATACTGTGCGTAAATTCCATAATCCTTCGCTGTAACGTAATCGACGCAGTGATTTTGTTGTTAGTACTCGAGCGGTAGCGGAAGTAAAATTTATGTGAGGCTCAACAGACACAGATGGCATAGGATAAACCAATCCGCTGGTATATTCTCTGAGCGGATCGTTATCTCCATAAGAGATTACTGGGTCAGCAGAAGGTGCAGTGTAAACAGTAATGTTAACACCTGCTGATTGCAAAGCAGAAAGTCGTTTATCAAAAATAGACAATTGTTTTTTGATAGCTTCTACATCTTCAGTATTGACAAAAATTTTAATATCAAAATCACTGCCGCCCTTGCGAACCCATGACTCAGCCATTGATAGGGTTGCAGTATTTTCACCATTAACACCCGCTATAGCATATCCGACTAATAATTTTCTCATCTGACTTATTTCATTAATTATATTATATTATATGACACTAATATAAATGAATATTATTAAGACAGTATTAATAGAGGGGTTTATTATAGCTATATTCATCACGCCATTGAACCACCACCAGAGCATAATTTAGTCAAACAACCCTATTGCTTTTCAATGCTTAAAACCCTATCGTAAGCGCATCGAGAAAAGACACGTACAAGGATTTTATATGACACAAGAACGCCATGTGTTTTGCCTATCAGACGGCACCGGTATTACTGCACAAACTTTGGGTCAAAGCTTGCTAACTCAATTTGACAATATCAAGTTCGTGCAAGTGAATATCCCTTACGTTGATACCGAGGAAAAAGCGCATGATGTGCTTAAACAAATCCAAGAAATTTACCGCGATACACGCCAAGACCCGATTATCTTCACCACCATCATCCAAAAAAACATCTCAAAAATTATCCAACAAGCCCCCGGGGTTGTATTAGATTTCTTACAGAGCTTTATTGGCCCACTAGAAGAAACATTGGGCGAAAAGTCGTCACATACTATTGGCCGCTCTCATAGCATGACCAACTATGAGAAATATAAAAAGCGTATCGATGCACTGAATTTCAGCTTGAACACCGATGATGGTGCCTGCACCCACCAATATGCCAATGCTGACCTAATATTAGTTGGAGTATCGCGCTGCGGCAAAACCCCCACCAGTCTGTATTTGGCATTGAATCAAAGTATATTTGTCGGCAACTACCCCATCACCGAAGAAGACTTAGATACCTTTATGCTACCTAAAAGCCTGCAAAAATATAAAGATAAGCTATTTGGCCTTACTATTGATGTTGAACGCTTAATGGCAATCCGTAACGAACGCCGACCCGATAGTCGCTACGCCAGTCGCAAACAATGCGAACATGAAATCAAGCGCGTTGAGAAGTTATTTAAACGTGAACGTATTCCTTTTTTAAACTCAACCCATTTATCGATTGAAGAATTGGCCACACGGATTATGGCAGCCAAACAACTGTAACTGTGCGCCTTGTATCCGGTGCAGTGATGATACTGGATGGTGACATCAAGGTGTATAGGGTGCCTCTTTTACGGAAGTAAAGCGCAGCGGAACGGAGTGCAGCGAGCCATGAAGTAAAAGAGGTACGCTGTGCACCTTGATAAATAACGGCAGCATTCCCAGTAAGGCAGCTATTATGTTAATACAAACAACAAGTCCCATACACCATGCCCCAATCGCTCACCGCGTTTTTCAAACTTAGTTGATGGTCGTAGTTGCTGGTTTTCAACATACCGTTGATCACCGCAAGTATTTTGCAATCGTTCATTAGCAGATAACACCTGCATCATTTGCTCGGCATAGGCTTGCCAATCAGTAGCACAATGAATCAGTCCACCATCCGCTAATTTTGACACCAAAACAGCAACAAACTCCGGCTGAATCAAACGGCGCTTATGATGACGCTTCTTATGCCACGGGTCTGGAAAGAAAATTTGAAAGCAACTCACACTATGTGGTGGAATCATTTGCTGTAATACCTTAACAGCGTCATCCTGTATCACGCGCAGATTAGTCAAACCTTGCTTCTGCACACCCGCTAATAATGCACCGACACCAGGCCCATGCACCTCTATACCAAGGAAGTTTCGATCGGGATATTCAGCAGCCATTTGTACTAAAGAGTCACCCATACCAAACCCAACTTCAATCGTCACCGGATTGGTGTTACCAAATAGTGATTCGAAGTCTAATAACTCACTGCTTAGTTCAATGCCATATTGCGGCCATAGATTTTTCAATGCTTGAGATTGGCTAATGGTCATACGCCCTTGGCGTAATACATAGCTACGAATTGTACGTTTTGGGTGATCTTGTTTCATGAGCAGGGATTTTACAGCTCTCTACTCAACTTTACCAGTCAATAGATTACACTGAAGGAACAACGGAAGCGGCATAAGTATCACCAGCCCCGTCCCGAGGTGTAGCCTCTGCTCGACAAGTCTGTATTATTAAACCCACCTTGGCTTCAGGCTTATCCATACGACTAAGACGCGCTTGTGTATCTGATGGTAGCGCATCATAAATATGGCGATATAACTCGCCCTGACAAAGGGCGCCACACATTAAACGGTAATCAAAGCTGCCTCGCACTGCGTCATCCAGTAAGAAAGGTTCGTCTTTACCTCGAAGAGCATTAATCAATTCACGCGCCGCCCCAAGCTTAACGTTTTTACTAAAACCTTGTCGTTTAAACAAAGCCACCCGTGAATACAGATGCTTATTTTTATTATTTTGTGTTCGCGCTCTTATATAACGCCATATCTCATCAACTAGCCTATCAGTTCTGGGCACACGCTCCGGTGCCGGCATTGCAGTCGGAACAGGCGGTAGAGTCGGAGTAGGCGCCGCTGGTGGAGCCTCATGCGTCAGCGCCGCAGCTGGAACAGGCGGTAGAGCCGGAGCAGCTCCTGATGCACCGCCTGCTTTGGATTCAACTTCTGTTACCCTTGCAGCATCCGGCTCAGCTACCGGTGTAACCGCTAAAGGCACTCGACTTAAATTTTGGTAGCTAACTATTAATGGTGGCAAGTCAGCTATGCGATTGACACCAAACCTTGCAAGCCTTCCCAGCGCATCAATGTCAGTTTGAGCAGCACGTAAGATATTCAAAATTACACGCACCATAACCGCTTGCATCTCTGTCACTGCAGGCTTTCCGTTCAGCGAATCGGCAAAATCAACTAATGTCTGCCTAAACGCTCCAAATTGAGTGGCAGCTGAAAGAACCTCTCCAATACCGATGTCCTTATTTAGTAACAACGGCAACAACGGAGACAACGCAGCCCTCATTGGATATAACTCTCGCTCACGCTTGTAGCTATGTTGTAACAATGCCAGCAACAATCCCATATGTAATGTGGTTCGGGTGTCGGTTGAAGTGCCATCGTCAGGAGTTACCAGCGGCTGTATAAAGCCCATACCGCCCGGGCGCATAGCTTGCCCCAGCACAACACTCGGCTCATCCAGTATAATCTTTAAATGAGTGAAATATTCTTCCCTGCTTACTGGTCCCCAATGCCGGCTATCAGGCAAATCTCGCTTTTGCTGATCCAAATCAACAAGCGCTGTTAAATATTCGTTCGCCTGGAGTTTCTCCAGGGTAGCAGGGATTATTACTCTCGACATCAATACATAGCCAATATTTATATTCTTTAAAACAATTATACAATTGTATTATTAAAGAAAAATTAGCTATTGAGCTAGGATAATTTATTGATATTATTGTATTTTAGTTACGAAAGGCCCGGTGTTTTAGATTCAGGTTGAACACTTATACCCTGATCACTGGATTTGTTAGCTTGATTAAATATAATGTGCCTATTGCCGCTCTGGCGTTGAACATTTGTTTCCAGATCAACCTTGGCGTTGTTCGCTTTTTTCTGACCACAACCAAAAAATTCAGTCTGAGCATCCAGGTGACGCTCATCAAACTCGATGACACCGTTGGCTGATATTCCTGGATTATTTGAAGCATCCAACTGCTTTAGCTTTGTTAATGCCATCATAACCACCTTAATCCATTATCAGTGATATTATTATTCGACAAATCCAAATGGGTAAGCTGAGTTAAGTTTGAAATATACTCACATGACTTATCAGTCAGTTCGTTATTACTTAACGCCAGGTGTTTAATTTGTGGATAGGCCATCAATCCTTCGACTAGCTTACACACGCCTTCATCACCCAATCGATTGTTATTCAACACTAATACCTCAACCTCTTGATTACAAGCAATATCATGCAATATATCGTCGATATCGACGAGCGATAAATTCTGGCTGTGGCGAAATAGTGTCTTAGTACTCATTACGGCTATCACTTTATTATTTAATCAGTTATCCCACTAATGTATAAATATATTATAAGTTTCTGCGATTAACCAATTATTAAGTGCATTCAAGGGTTTGATGCTTAATTTGTGATCAAACACTTTACCCACCACGAAATTCGTGTAGCATAGATCCTTTATTTATAAACAAGGGGTTACACCATGAAATCGCTAGCAAAAGTCATTGGCTATATTGTGCTCATTTTAATAGCCATCCTTATTATTGCTGCCATTCTTCTTAAAACCATGGTTAACCCTAATGATTATCGCGACAAGATCACGCAGTTAGTCAAACAAAAAACCGGACGCACGCTGCTTATCCAAGGCGAGATCAAACTGCAGTATTTCCCATGGCTAGGTGTTGACGTTAAACAAGTCACCCTACAAAACCCAGCGGGCTTTAGCCCCAACCCATTTATGAAGGTGGGCGATGCTGCAATCAAAATGAAATTGTTTCCTCTCTTCTGGGGTAATGTCGAAATTAAAAACATTGCGTTAAATGATGCTACGATAAATTTAATCACCCAAGCCAATGGCACTACTAACTGGGGATCCAAACCAACGAACGCTTCGAATACAACGAAAAGCAGCAAGCCAGCCGCAAATAACAATAACCAACAAGTCCCTAGCAAAAAAAGCAAAGCTGAGATCAGTATTGCTAATATCGAAATCGACAATGCCAATGTGCATGTGATTAACCGTCAAACAGGCCAACGTTTTGATCTGACATATTTCAATCTAGACAGCAGCGACTTTAATCTTAATGGCGACAGCTTCTTTATTAAAACAAAATTCTCATTAGCTCAAGCAGCACCACAATTAAAACTAACGATGAAAGCTTCAGCCAATATAGCAATCGATCAAAGCAATAATGATGTAAAAATGTCAGATGTAAACGTATCAGGCACCATTTACAACTTATATGCCACATTAAAGAAACCCGTTCACTTCAACACCAGCTTCGAGAAACTCGTCGTTAACCAGCAAAAATTCGAGCTTGAAGGCTATGTATCACAAATTGCCAATCTAACAGTTAAAGCTGACTTAAATGCCGATCGTGATGATGGCTTGAAACGCATCAAAGGTACGATTGAAATACCCAATTTCGATCCTAACACATTCGCTAAAGCACTTAATTTACAAACCAAAGGCTCGCAACAATTCCAACTAAAAAAAGCTTCAGCTGATATAAAAATAAACACCAATAATGATACGATCATCCTAGACCCGTTCACTATAAAATTGGATGATGCGACAGTAAACGCAAAAGCAGTCTATACCACCAAACCTAAGACAAACCTGCAGTTCTCAGTCAATGCCAATAAATTAAATTTGGATGAAATCTTACCAGCAAGCAAGAATAATCGCCCATCAACTGGTGCACCGGTAAACAAAGCCATTGGTCAAGCAGTCACCGGAAAATCGAGCCCAGCAGCAACTAACCCTGGCACTAAAACCACATCACCTTACGACACCAACTGGCAAGGTAAAATTAATATCGGCTCGCTAATCGTGAATAAGATTACGTTTAATAATCTGCGCATTCACACCACCAACAATGCGGGTCACATTACATTAGCGCCAATCACAGCAAACTTATACGGCGGTGACGTCAATGCACAAGCAACAATGCTTGCCAATAAAACCATACCTGATTACAGTTTTAGCGCTTCAATTGCGCATGTGAACTTAGGTAAAGCACTCATGAGCATCGCGCATAAGAACGTCATGGATGGCAAAGCCAACTTTAGTACGCAACTAACGAGCTCAGGTAATACTCAAGGCACCGTGATGCGTAACTTAAGCGGCAACGGCCAACTACTCGTCAATAACGGCAAGCTATTTGGCTTTAATTTAGATAAGCTGGTCGCACAAGCTACGGCCTTTTTAAAACAAGGCAAAGTAGGCAAGCCACAATTAAGCACCGGTAATGAAACCAACTTTTCACGCCTTAGTGGTAGCTATCACATTAACCATGGAATACTTACCAATAATGACCTTGCTTTACTCACCAATGGTGCAATGGCCTCTGGTCGTGGGCAAATCAACATGGTTAATCAAACGATTAATTACCGTATGCAAGTAGGCCCAAGAGCACCCACTATTGCTCAACAACCATGGAACTTCCCTCTGGTTATTAGTGGCTCACTGGATCATCCTAAAATCACACCCAATATTGCATCGATTGTTGGCCAGGTAATTAAAAAAGTAATTCAAGACCAAACCAAAAAAACGGGCAAACAAATTCAACAGTTCTTTAAAGGTTTATTCAACTAAATGAAGAACTTTGCTCGTCGCCTGATTCGCTGGCAACAACGTTTCGGGCGGCATGACTTGCCATGGCAACACAACCCCAGCGCATACCGTGTGTGGATATCAGAGATCATGTTACAGCAAACGCAGGTAACAACCGTTATCCCCTACTATCAACGCTTCATGCGCACACTGCCTTCGCTAAAACAACTAGCCAATGCGCCGCAAGACGACGTTTTGCATTTATGGTCAGGTCTTGGTTACTACTCTCGCGCACGTAATTTACATAAAACCGCACAATTAATTCAATCTGAATTTAAAGGACGCTTTCCTAAAGATGTTGACACATTGATAACACTACCAGGCATCGGCCGCTCAACAGCAGGAGCGATTGCCAGCTTCGCATTTAATCAACCCACTGTGATATTAGATGGTAATGTAAAACGCGTATTAGCGCGCACACACGCGATTGAAGGTTGGTATGGTAAAGCAGATGTATTAAAACGCTATTGGCAATTAGCCGAACAATTAACCCCTGCTAACAATACGCAAAGTTATAATCAAGGTTTAATGGACCTAGGCTCAAGCATTTGCACTCGCAGCAAACCAATCTGCAGTGAGTGTCCGCTAAAGGATGATTGCATAGCTTTTCAAACAGATACCATTAAACAATACCCAACCCCCAAAGCTAAAGCCAATAGCCGACGTATCGAACAGCGGTACTTTGTCATAGTCATCAATAAAAATAACCAAATATTACTCTATCGACGCCCCGAGTCAGGCATATGGGGTGGCCTTTGGAGCTTACCCGAATGCGGCATAGAACGTGATCTTCGCACAGTTGCGCAAGACAACTGGGGGCTAGAGCTCGAATCAATACAACACCTAACACCACGTAGCCACCAATTCAGTCATTACCAACTGGATTTATTTCCCATCCTAGCCACAACCACATCAAATCAAATAGACCTTAAACCAAATATTTGGTATAACTTCGACCAACCATTACCGGGCGGCATTGCCGCACCGATACAACGAATACTGCAGGAGTATCAACATGAGCAATCAGGTTTTTTGTCAACGATTGGGTAAAGAAGCAGAACGTTTAGACTACCCTCCCTACCCTGGGCCCTTAGGCGAACGCGTATTCAACAATATATCGAAAGAAGGTTGGCAGGCTTGGATTGATCATCAAACCATGCTAATCAACGAATACCGCCTTAACTTAACCGACAAAAAATCACGTGATTTTTTAGAAGCTGAAATGACAAAATTTTTATTTGAAGGCGGCGGATCTAAGCCTGAAGGCTATTCGCCACCTGAAAAATAACGTTTAGAATCCCATTGATGTAAATATTCAATCGTTTCTTTAAGCGGCATAGGTTTTGCGAATAAATAACCTTGCGCATTTGAACACCCTTCCTGCTTAATAAAATTAAGTTGCTGCTTGGTTTCAACACCCTCAGCTATCACCTCAATACCCAATTTATTCGATAAAGAAATAATAGCGCTCACTATTGCTATATCATTTACATCATTTGGAATATCTCCTACAAATTCTTTATCGATTTTCAAATAATTCAACGGTAGTTTTTTTAGATAAAGCATTGAAGAGTAACCCGTACCGAAATCATCAACTGCGATCTTTACACCCAAAGACCCTAGCTGCGTCATAATATCCGTGGAATGTTCAATATTATCCATAATACAGGTTTCCGTAAGTTCAATAATAATCTTGTCTGGGCTAATATTATGCCGGCACAACCCCTTCGAAAGCTGCAACATAAAATCATCATCATTTATTTGCTTCGGGGAAACGTTTAAGGAAAGCTTTATATCACCAACCTTGCACTCCCCCACTAACACAACAAACTCTTCCAAAGATTTATTTAAAACCCACAAACCTATTTTTTCGATCAAAGATGACATTTCTGCAACTGGTATAAATTCATCCGGACCAGGGTTATTTAAATCATCGTTGCGCCAACGCAGCAAAGCTTCAACACTTTCAATTTTATTTTGTTTTATATTAAAAATAGGTTGATAGCAGATATATAACTCATCCAGCATGATCGCATTATTCAAGCAAGAATCAATTTCTTGAATTCGCTTAACTTGCTTATTTAATGTATCAGTAAAAATAACAAAATTATTCCTACCTTGCGCCTTAGCTCTATACATAGCAATATCTGCATGCTTTAACAAAGTATCAGAACTGGTGCCGCCTGTGGGGTATATAGAAATCCCTATACTTAACGTAGCATTCAACTCAACGCCATCTAACGCAAATGGCTTATTAAATGCCTTTAATACCTTCTCTACAATGTAGCCAATCATTTGAGGCTGATCTAGTTGAGTTAAAATAGCTGCGAACTCATCGCCACCTAAACGCGCAAGAAAATCCGACTTTCGTAATGCTTGCTTAATTCGCTTAGAGGCAGAAATCAACAATTGATCACCAACATTATGACCATGGCCATCATTAACGTTTTTGAAATTATCAATATCAATAAATAAAACTGCTAAATGCTGCTTCTTTTCATCGGTGATATCTAAAATCTTATCCAGTTCTTCATTGAAGCTATACCTATTTGGCAGCTTAGTTAACGTATCATAATGCGCAAGTTCTTCCAGAGCATTCAACGCTGCTTTTTCATTACTAATATCAATAAAAGTTACAACCGCACCTTGAATGATATTATTTTCAAATATTGGAGTTACTGTATATCTCACTGGTATCGCTGTTCCATCCTTATGCCACAATACCTCATCATCTATGCAATGCACTTTACCTTCATTAAAAGCGGCATACATATAACATTTCTCGCGAGGATACACCGACCCATCCGGATATGAATGATGAACCATGATATGCATAGGCTTACCTACCAACTCATGCGCTTCGTACCCCAAAATCCTGCAAGCTGAAGGATTAACAAACGTAGTATTTCCGGCTAAATCCAACCCATAAATCCCCTCTCCCGCGGCATCTAGAATCAAATCTAATTCTCTATTTTTTTTAAAGATAGATATAAAATTTCCGATATAAGATGAAAACGAATCAAAGAAGCGTAACTCTTCACTGTTTAATTTAACCCCCTTATCAGAATAAAATTCAAAAACACCAACTATCAAATTATCCTTATATATTGGAAACGCCAACCCACCCATTATCTTTAAAAACTGAGACTCTTTTGCTCTTGGGAAATTACTGGATTTATATACATCCTCATAAAAAATACATTCTTTGCGCTCCCAAGCCAAGCCAGGCAAGCCAACACCTAGCGCAAAAGTATATTTTTTTGTAATCCGTATAAATTCAGCGTATTTTTCCTCACTTGAAGTATAAAATACCCCAGAACTTTCCAGTTGATCACTGCCAAGGTTATAAGTATAAAAATGCCCTATCTCGTATTTGAATGTTTTTGTAATTATCGACACCAAACCAGCTATAAACTCTTCATATGAACTTGAGTTTCTCAAAATATTAATAATTTCACTTTGGAATAATATGTAGCTACTGGGTAAGTTTAATATAGGCTTACTTGCCCCCAAATACTTATTTTGTTTAAGCTTATTCAAAGCACCTTGATCAAATATAGACAGCGTAAGGTCTCTATAGAACTGCTTAGTTTCATTGATATCAAACTGACTACTATCAGTGGACTCCAATAATTTATCAAGCAGATTCTCAACTTCCAATTCGCGTATTTTTAATTCTGAATAATCACGTAGTGTGCCAGTAAAGTATCGCTTATTATTTGCTGTAAATTCAGAAATAGTCAAAAATGCCGGGAATGTTCCTCCGCATTTCATTTTACATTCGACCGCTCGGCCAATACCAATAACCTTCTTCTCACCTGTATGTATATAACTATTAATATATTGATCATGCTGACCACTGTAGGGTTCCGGCATAAGCATGTTCACATTGTTACCTAACACTTCAGATGCAACATAACCAAACATCTTTTCAGCAGCAGGATTAAAGGTTATAACAATACCCTTTGCGTCGATAATAATCATGCCGTCAAGCGAGCTATCAATCATGCCTTTAATACGTGATTCTTGATCGTTATGGTTATTATTTTCCATTTCCGACTCGGCTCCACACAATACATAAAATAATTTATATGTTTATTTTCAATAAATTACTGAAAACTCACCAAATTGGCTTTCAAAGAAAGTCATTACTTAAGTGTAAACCATCAATCGAATTTCGCTGTTAAATCTGATCTAAATAAAAGGATTACTTGAACCCAGTCCCCTTACTGGAGTGGCGGGCAATATCAACGCAAAAATGCACAGGTACAGATTTTAGTTCAGGCTGATTTGGAACTGCGAATACACCCCCCTTACGACAGACTCCACGGAATTCACTTAAGTCCACTTTGACTTTGCGTACTTCAAGCGTGGCTTTACCTTTTAGTTCCGCAGTCTTTGCTAACGGATTGCTACAATCTCTCCTTATACTTGCACCTGTAATAGCCCTAACCGTTGTACCCCATCGTGCGGGCTGCACCCACTCATTTAGCACATCGACCACATCGGCACGATACAAAGGTCCAGATTGAACCAAAATCGCAATATAAGAAGCCACTCCTTTCAAACCTTCTATACGATGCGCCGTATGTGTCGCACCATGAGCATCAGTAAAGTCAAACTCATCAGGATAACAAACATTCTCTGATCGCAGCGGCTGTAAAAGCACCCTGGAGTTACTACCCCCTGTCGTCCTACGTCCGTGCTTACCACTACGTTTTGATGGCACCGCCGCAAACGAAACACAGTGATATACATCACTCACTCTTTCCATGTTACGTAACTCAACCAACCATGCAGCTAATAAACCTTCATCTACGTGGCTTAAACCGGATACGTTTATTCCCGCCCCTAATCTTTGAATATGCGCATGAGGAAAGCATGTTTGCAGTCGCGTTAAATCTAGCGACACCCTTTTATAAGTCTTCAGTCGCCAAGAATCACATACTCCAAGATTCGGATTATCATTTCCACCTGAAATTTTCAACCCATCTGAGCCCACAGCCTCTACTATTCGCCCTAAAGCATCGAGCATTTGCCTTGATTCTTTAAAATTTTGCATGTAGGCAGTTAACTTATCATTAAATCGTTTTACATTAAGATTTACCGGCATAACGATTTTCTTACCAAAAGAAGAACCTGGTTCATCATGATGAACCAACCACTGTGATAAACTATAACCCTTATTCGACTGTATTATTAATTTAGAAGAGCCTCTACGGTCAGCACAATACACCGTAGCTTTCAGATGAACACCAATTTGCTTTGCATGCCTTTCAATCCGGTAGGCATTCAATTTAGCTGTAGCATACGTACTTAAGTAATCACTTCCCTGCTTCAAATACCTCAACATACCCGCTACAAAAAACGCCGCCAGCGAAAGACTAGCTGAATACAACGCAGCAACACTATGCTCTTCATGCTCGTATGTGCTTTTAGTGTAAGCCATGCCAGTAGCAAGAAACAAAAAACCTAAAGCTGCCGTACAACTTATGACATAGGGGCTGTCAGACTTATTAAACTTCGCTCTATCTTTCGCTTTAACTTTTGGTAAAAAATGATAAGCCAGCGCATAACTAACCAGCTGCATAAAAAGCAATGCCGCAAAAGACGTAACAGCCGCGCTTTGATTATGCTGACTAACTCTTTGAATAACCCTATCAATTCTGAGAGAACTGAAATCAACCAACCAAGAAGCATCCTTCACCGGAACTATTGATTGCGGCTGTGCACGCATGTTGACATAAACAGCTATCGGCATAAGCATGAACGAAAAAAAATTCGCTAAAGCAAACTGACTATTGTTATATTTCCTGCGTGACTTATCTTGCGACTTAACTGAATCAAAGTATTGCTTAAGCGCCTGATCTCTTATTCTCACCCCCACTCCCCCATCACGTTTTACTATCTCCCAAGGGGGGCATATTACACAAAAACAAGTGATAGCGCACTTTTACAGCGAAGCAGCTGTGCTTACTAGCGGCGCTTGCCGTGATGTTTAGTTAGCGAATTAGGTACGTCTACAATTAAGTGTAATGGCGCCACCCTACCCTCTCGATCACCCGCAATCGAAACACTGCCTACACAGGTTGCCAGACCACGCCTACCCTTACTTGGACCCGACATGATCCTAAGCTCGTATGAACCTGGCACTCGATCACCCCCGCGCGCGGTACAGTCGTTAATTTCCTCACCATATTTATTTACGTTATTATTCCTGCCACACCTTAGGACACCACCCACGGCAAATTGCAATGCGGCTAACCGTTGTGAGTTTTTAGTTTGACGCACGGTAAGAGCACATGCCATATAAGCAACCCTTCTTTTATCATCAACAAAATCAATTTTCGTTGCACGATAATCATGGCCATCGGTATGGTGATACATAAAGTCATGTGGGTATTTTGATTCCCTCACCCGCCTTGGGGCTGGCGCAGGATCATCAACAAAGCCATCCACAGCCCCCCGAGCCCTTACAGCTGCAGCACCTGTCACTCTTCGCCTCGTGACAGATTGCGCAGTTGCAGGTCGATGATCCTCAACAAAAACTTGTGTTAGCATACGACGCGCTGCTTCAACCTCTTGCAACCAAGCTGCCAATGCTTCAGCATTAACCGCTGATAAACCCTTAATACGCACTACAGATTTATCATCCGATGTAAATTGAATATTCGACTCAGGAAAAACTAACCGGAGCTTTTTAATATCAATAACCACATGCCGATCAACTTCCAGCACTCTATCTTCACAAATACCGTATGTGTCACCGCCCCCAAACTCTTCCTTGATGGATAACGCACCGCGAGCAACAACCTGCCGTTTGATTTCTGTTAGCGCCTTACGCATAGTACGTGAAACCTTAGCAAGAGATACATAATAGTTAAGGCAAGACTCCAGCGCTTTTATATTAACGGTCGTAGAAATAATGACTTCTCCATCAGCATATTGCGATAAAGATTGAGCTCGCGGATCTACATCAGTTACATAACGCAGCATACCCGCTTTTTCAAAACTGGTTAATACACCTCCAACACATGACAACCTTAAAAAGAAAGCTTTTCTTTTACCCGCTGTAACTTCTTCAACCGTCACCTTTAAGTTCACACCCCGCTTAGCCAAATTGGCTTTTAATTGTTTACCTAGATGCGTTGCATATTTATTTTCATCGCGCGTAAGTAACCCGCTAAGAGGATTGTATAAAAGCGTCAATACTGACAATACAGCAAGCGACAGCGACGCCATAACACCGTAGCTAACCGATTCCTCACTTGAGCGTACTGAAGCATATAAAAACATAGACGAAACAGCTACTAGCGACATTGCTGCCAGCGTTACACCCGCCGCACATGAAGCCGGTTCAAATGCTGCTTTAGTTTCCGCCTTATATTTCCTCAACGCCTCTTCTCGACTTTGATCAGCCTTTAACTCTCCGGGAGGCATTATTTTCACACACAACATGTCAGCAGCCCAGTACCACGCATAACCAAGCACTGCGAGTAACGAGAAACTAAAAACAAGTAACATTTTATGCTCTGAAAAAGCTTGTGCAACACTCCCAAAGATAGCCTGTATTGATGAATTGGAGGCTACTGCAAGCTTACCTGCAAGTGTTTCTTGTTGTTTATAAAAGCTCGGCAATACAGAAAAAATATCCTGCTGCATGTTACGTAAATAATAGGCATTGTTTGCCACGGACCCCAGGTGTTTGAGTGAGCTCATTTTTTCTCTCACATCCAAATCAATAACAAGCCCACTAAGCTTACGTACAACGATTTGATAAGCCGCTGAAAACGCCTGGTAGTCTTTTGCAGCCCTCCCTCCCCTAAAGACCGCAATCATCTCTCCCAGATAACCACTGTAACAAGCTTTCATTGACGCATCACCGAACAACGCATTAAATTCAGTGAACCTCATTTGACCCAAACACTGATTAACCGCTTCACTCAAATCGTACTTTGTTGCCAATCTTGTGGCTTTCGCCACATTGAATACAGATGATAATGACTCAGTAAAAACACGCATACCCTCGGCATATTTCTGCTCACTGCGCTGAAATAGCGCTTGTTCGAAACTATCGGTGTATTCTTGCCAAAAGGTGCTGAGCACCTTACTGCTAAGCAGAAGGTGCGTAGAGACACCCATAAACATCCAATTACAAAACCACTTCATGTTAGCTAGTGATGCCGCTATTGCATTTATACGCTCTAACTCTGCTTGCTTCACGGCTTTGAAATGACTAATGGCGTTTTTGCCGGTGTTATCAGTAGTCTGCTGTCTTCTCATTACGTGGGTCACTCATCTTTATTCACTTATACTTTATCGGTATATTTCTAGTATATGCGAATATATCACAGGGTCACTTAATGCTCAAGCCACTCTGCAATAAAAAACCATTAAATATGCACAGTTAACGCTTGACTACTTTCACCTTAGCGGGTTTAATGTGTCCTCAATTTGATACGGCCGGATAGCTCAGTTGGTAGAGCAGTGGACTGAAAATCCTCGTGTCCCCAGTTCAATTCTGGGTCCGGCCACATCAAAACCTACACCGTATGGAAATAATCAGATGCCTACTGACTTGGAAATAGCCAAAATCCTATTAGATATTAACGCCATTAGCATAAACGCTAGTAAACCCTTTCGTTATGCATCAGGCATGTTGTCACCCATTTATTGCGATAATCGCCTAGTAATATCCTACCCTGAACAACGCCAACAGATCATAGATGCTTTTTTACAAGCCATTATTGAACACGGTGGCGCATTTGATGTTGTAGCAGGCACGGCCACAGCAGGCATACCACACGCCGCTTGGATTGCCGATCGTCTCAATAAACCCATGGTATACGTTCGTTCTAGCGCTAAAGGGCACGGCAAGAACAATCAAATTGAAGGCTTATTAAAAAGCGGACAAACCGCAATTGTTATAGAGGACCTGATCAGCACTGGTGGCAGCGCTTTAAACGCTACAGACGCCCTACGCGAGGCTGGCGCTAACGTGTCGCACTGCTTTGCCATTTTCACCTACGGCTTTGCTAACGCCGAACAAAACTTTAACGACAAACAATTGAGCTACCATAGCTTGACCAACTTCGACTCAGTAATGGATTGTGCAGAAAAAATAGGGGAACTAAATAAAGAACAACGCCACCTTGTACAACAATGGAACCAAGCGCCGAACGATTGGGAAACAGTATTTAACGCCCGCTAAAAAAGTTAAAAAACTTATTTAAATTTAAATAATAGTCGTGTTAACATGTTAGTCCCCCAGCATGGAATCGGAAACGAGAATATGGAAGTTTTAAACCCGCCTGCACGTGCGGCCAGTAATGCCGCCGAAAATATCCTTAGAGAAAACCAACAAGTCGTTGCCAAACGTTTTAGGCACATTAAAGAACTTTGGCGCGCAATTGATGACCGCGAAGCGGAATTTTCAAGTTGGCTTGAAAAAATGGCTGCGGAATTTCCTTTTTAATTCAACAGGTTATACAAAGATCATCAAGCATTATATCTAAATTTTAATTTAGTCTAAATTTTCACTTGACCAATGGTAAACAATGCCGTACAGTGCGTACGGAACGTGATCATATTTTTGACATACTTAAAAATAACATTAACAAGTGAGAACGAAAATGACAAAAATGTCTACTGTAGAAGCTAGAGAAAACTTTTCTGAACTGATTAACCAAGCAGCCTATGGCAAAAAGCGCATCGTGTTAACACGTCGCGGCAAGCCATTAGTAGCGGTTATTTCCATTGAGGACTTAAAACGTTTAAACGAGACTGACGTTCAACAACCTGTTGAAGCTTAGTCTACCTAACAGCCTGCTCTGTATCTCACCAACTTTTTGTGAGCTTACTTAGCAGGCTGTATTCGTTAAAGCCGTTATTTGGGGAGAGAACTGGCTTTGAAAGCTTTACCAGAACCACACTCCAGAAACACATTACTCAATGGCAGATTGATCGCCATATTTTTTGTGTTAATGCTTAGCATGATTGGACTATCCACTATGCTTGGCTTACAAATGCTATACAGCATTCAAATCCTGCATTTATCTGACGGTCAAGCGAGCCTATTATTCGCCACCAGCATTGCCCTGATGTTTACCATGCCTGTAATTGGCAGCTATCTCGCCATTCACTGGCTAAATAACGTTAGCACCGTATCTATCGGCTTATTACTATCCGCCATAGGTTTTTACCTCATTTGCATCGCCTCTGCTCAGCATTTCTACCTCGGCCTGGCTAGCTTTATCACCGGTAATGGCTGCGTAATGGCCAATTTGGTAGGCATGCTCAGCCGTTTATTTTCAAAATCAGATCAACGCCGCAACCAAGCCTTTATGATTTGCTTCACTGGTATGAACATCGGCTCATTTATAGCACTCGCCTGCCTAACACTCGTCGCTATAAACTGGGGTTACCACTTCGCATTTCTTACCTGTGCTTATTTATTTGTTGTTGCCCTATTTATATTTATCTCTTCAGCCAATAAGTTACAGCCGATTACAAAATCAAAACATAACCACCGAATTAACGCATTTAAACTTGTCATATGCATAGCCAGCCTATCTGCTACCGTATACGCCATCAGTGAAGTCTTAAAGTACTCAATTGAACATTCAATTACACTCGTGTTTTTAGGTGTTATCGCCTTAGCATTTATCGCCCTGGCGTTAAAGGAACTCGCCTTAATTAGCAAAAAAACATTATTGATTGGTTTGTTTTTATTAAGCACAGCCATCATATTCTGGGCCTTCTTTTTGCTCGCCCCCAGCTTAGTCACGCTATACATTGAGCGCACTCAACACCATGCGTTTTTTAATTACACCATACCCAGCACAGCATTTTTCGCACTAAACCCATTGTTTGTCATACTCGGCGGTATAATTTATGGAATTGTACTGCGCAGGCGTCGCTCAAAAAACCACACCACCCGACACCACTGGTCAGCCTTACCATTTTTATGTGGACTCAGCTGCCTGAGCCTGGCCTTTTTAATCCTGAGCATTGTGTATTACACTGCGCTACACTGCCTTATTCAAATTGTTAGCTTTTACTGCATACTATCCGTAGCAGAGCTGCTGATTTTCCCGCTCGGCGCATCTGTGATGTCACGTTTACTGCCGCACGGTAAAGAAGGGTTACTCACCGGCATCTGGCTATTATCAATTAGCGTTGGGAGTTTAATTTCAGGCTTTATTGCTCGCAGCGTATTACGTACAACGGATACTAATTTACCCCACGCAGTGGGCACCAACTACGCACTTCACTTTTTGCACTTCTCTCTCATTATTGCCACGTTTGCTAGCTTGCTAACCTTCGCTTATCACATAGGACAAAGAAATGTATTAACAACTCAGCCCTCTTCTTCCTCAACCTCTTCTTCCGCCTGATCATACTCATGGCATAATTTTAAGTCATGGAAAGACAATAGATACCAAGTGAGCCAAAACGGAATAAACACTAAAGCAAATACTATTTGTAGAATAATTGTTTTTTCAATACCTAAGTTCTGCACATAAACAAAATGCTCTGGCAATAACACAAACAGCAGAATACAGAAGAAACCGATATACGCCAAAAATACCTTTGTCCAACCACACTCAGACAAGGCAACACTGCGTTTAATAGCACCAAAAAAGCTGTGTTTTTCTAGCAGCAACACCAAGAACGTCATAAAACAAAGCACATTGACATAGATGTAAGCAAAGCCTATCAATATTAGAACACCAAACAATATGTAATTTACATAATGAGCAGTAAAGAAATGAAAAATATACCGAACCAACATACTGATTTCATAAAACACGCCGGCAAACACCACATACAACACCAACAATAACAGAATTAGCGAATACCTCGACAAGGCTTGATGCACAGCTTTCATCAGCGGCATTTTATGACCAGTAAAGCGCGTGTGTAATAGACACAAAGCGGTTAACCACAAAGCTCCATCAATCAAACCCAGCACCAGTTCAACCACCACACGCCACATATAAGAATCAATTTCTCTCACTAGGTACGCGTCAATACAACCAAGAACAAACATCAATGGCAGTATTGGTGAAATGGTAACCAAGGCACGAACAAACAATTTACAACTCAACCATAATAGCTGCTTATTGTTGCGCATTTCATCGTCATAGTGTGGTGGGTACATGGTAAAAATCCTTATTACACGTTCTGTCTTCAGATTTTACACTAGATAAACCCACTGAACTACCATTAAGCAATTTTTGTCATTCCTGGCTTGACCTGGAATCCAGGTAATATTTTTCTGGGTCCCGGCTCGGAGGCCGGGATGACAAACTTAACCGCACCTTGATAGTTACACAGTGCAATAATACCCCGCATTAACAGAATAATTAAGCCGCGGCTTTATCTTTAGTGTCATTAGATTTAGCAGTCTGCTCTGGTTTCATCAGCGCTTCCCACCCAGCATCTGGAGTAAATCGTTGACCAAAGCGCGTACTTAATTCTTGTAAACGATCCACTGTTTGCTTAAGACCACGGTCTTCAGCATAGTGCACAGGGCCACCGCGGAATGGTGCAAAGCCAGTACCGAAGATCATACCACCATCAAGCAACTCTTTATCTTCAACAACACCCTCACGCAAACAAGTAACCGATTCGTTCACCATACGTAGCATTAAACGATCCTGAATATCCGCTTTAGTCATTGAGGTATTATCAGTTGAGGTAGCAGGCTTAACTTGCTTACCGCCTTTATAGCTGTAAAAACCTTTACCCGTTTTACGGCCCAGATTTTTCGCAGCAACCATATCACGCAGTTGCTGTGGAATATCACCACCATAATGTTGACCTAAGTTTTCAGCCACAGCTAAACAAACATCTAAACCAACCGTGTCAGCCAAAGTAACCGGCCCCATAGGCATACCGAAATCCATCGCCACTTTATCAATCATCGGTGCGCTAACACCCTCTTTCAATAAATCCATCGCTTCCATTAGATAAGGCATCAACACACGATTGACTAAGAAACCAGGACTGCTTTTAACTGGAATTGGCTGCTTGCTAATTTTACCAACAAACGCCAATGCACTATCCACAGACTCTTTGCTGGTCTTCTCGCCATGCACCACCTCAACCAAAGGCATCATCGCCACAGGGTTAAAGAAGTGAATACCGACTAAGCGTTCTGGATTAGTGAGCACCTGATTAATTTCATCCAAAGGAATACTTGATGTATTGGTGGCTAATATCGCACCCGGCTTCGCTTTTGCTTCTAGCTCTTTAAACAACTGCTGTTTCACTTCAAGGTTTTCAAAAATCGCCTCAATAATGACATCAGCACGACCAACCGCCTCACCCGCTACATCCGGCTGCAAACGATCCATTGCCGCTTGAATCAAACGTGGTTTTTTTAGTTTCTTTTTAAATAATTTATACGCACGCTTAATCGCCGGAGCAATATTTTCTGGCGCACGATCTTGCAACGTGACATACAATCCACGCAAAGCACACCAAGCAGCAATATCACCACCCATGGTGCCGGCACCTACCACATGCACATGTTGCGGTTTGAATTTCAGCCCTTTAGCTAAACCTTTCATACGCTCAGATAAAAAGAACACTCGCACTAGGTTACGGCTAGTAGGTGTCACCAGTAGCTCACTAATAGACTTTGCTTCCTTATCCATTGCTTGACTACCAACACCAACCTTAACCCAGTTATCCACCACCTGATAAGGTGCTGGGTAATGCGCTTTATTGGCTTTTTTGTTTAACTGCTTACGCATGGCTTTAGCTAATAATGGTCGCACTAACGCCGAGTTTGTCATGCTTTCAGCAAAACTGGCTTGATGAGGCTTCGGCTTATGGCAAACATAAAACTTCGCTGCGCGCTTTAATTCACGCAAAGGCACAGCCGCATCAACAAAGCCCATTTTCTTAGCGGCCTTAGCTGAAACAACACGGCCCGCTAAAATAATACCCATGGCTTTTGGTGCACCAATTAATTTTGGCAAACGTACTGTACCACCCCAACCAGGTTGAATACCTAATTTGATTTCAGGTAAACCAATCTTGGTTTTAGGATCATCCAGCGCCACACGGTAACGGCAAGCCAATGCCAACTCGCAACCACCGCCCATAGCAAAACCGTTAATCATAGCGACTGTTGGTACGGTGAGCGCTTCCAAGCGATCTAAGATCTGTTGTGCTTGACGCACTAACTTATACGCTTCATCTGTATCTTTCAGTTTTACAAACTGATTGATATCCGCACCTGCAACAAAGCCATTCTTTTTCGCAGAATAAATAATCATCCCTTTGGGCTTCTTGCTTTTTACTTCATCAATAATCTTGTCAAACTCTTCAAATGTAGCAAAATCCAATGAATTAACCTTCATGCCTTCGCGGTCAATACCCACCCATAAAATATTGTGCTCATCTGTTTCTAGCTTGAAATTCTTGTAACTGCCATAACTGCTCATGTTAAAATCCTCTTTATTTTGCGTCTACTTGATCAACACGCTCCACTAGCATCGTGCCGCCTTGACCGCCACCGATACAAATAGTAGCAATACCACGCTTAGCATCTTTACGCTTTAATACATCTAATAGATGCAATACGATACGTGCGCCGCTGGCGCCAACTGGGTGACCACAGGCAATCGCACCACCATCGATATTCAAACGATCAGCAGGTATCTCACCCACCGCCTTATCAAGCCCAAAGTGCTCTTTACAGAACTCATCAGATGCCAATGCACGCGTGCAACCAATCACTTGGGCTGCAAATGCTTCATTAATTTCCCAATAATCTATATCGTCAATTGACAAGTTGTTACGTTGCAATACCGGCGCTGTTGAAAAGGCAGGACCTAAGCCCATCACTTTTGGATCTAATGCCGCCCAATTAACGTCAACAATTTTACCTATCACTGGCAAATTGTATTTTTTCACTGCTTCTTCGCTGGCTAATAAGACCAAAGCAGCACCATCTGTTACCTGAGAACTATTAGCAGCAGTAACGCGACCAAACTTTTTATCAAAAAACGGTTTAAGCTTTGCAAGATTTTCTACTGTACTATCACCTCGCACACCATCATCTTTTTCGTAAACTTTACCTTTTTCGTCATATAGTGCTGTAATTTCATTTGCAAAAGCGCCGTCTTTCTGGCCTTCAAAAGCGCGTTGTTGACTGCGTGCAGCAAACTCATCCATGTCCTTACGCGTAATATCAAACTCATACGCAATTTCTTCGGCTGTTTGACCCATACCAATACCCAAGATTGGATCGGTTAAACCTTTCAATAAAGCAATGATCGGCGCCATAAATTTAGGTCGGAACTTAGCCATCATAGCTACCTTGCTGCCCATCGTTCTAGCGCGCATCATGCCAGCAAACCAGTTCACCGCAAATTTATTAAATAACAACGGGGCACGACTCATCGCCTCCGTTCCACCGGCCAACACCAAGTCGTGACGGCCACAAGCAATATCTTTTACCGCTGAATCGAGTGCTTGCATACCTGAAGCGCAGTTACGCTGCACAGTCCACCCAGGCACTCCATTACCGGTACCCAAACGTAAGCCAATAATCCGGCCAATATTCGCTTCATTTTCACTCGGCATCATGCAGCCAATCACCACCTCATCCAATTGGTCTGGTGTGAATTTTTGACGCGCTAATAATACCCGCCCTGCTTGCACTGCCAAGTCCGAAGCAGCAAAAGGCCCGGGTTTTCCGCGGGCCTTTAAAAATGGTGTACGTGAACCATCGACAACATAAACATTAAGTGGTTTTTTGGTGCTGTTGTTTGTCATTCAGATTTCCCTTTTTCTTATTTTTTCCAAATTCATCGACTTGTAATGAATCCCATACTAAAGCATCTAAGTGAGCCAACTGCTCGTATTCACCTTCGCTAATAATTTTTTGCTCCAGTGCTGCTTTAGCTTTTTGTTGTAAATTTTGTTTAGCGCTAACACGCCCTTGCTTGACCGCTTGGTTAAGCTTCGCAATCAACGGTTCATTCACCGATAACGCCTGGAATGCCGCCTCAACAGAACCAGTTGGATCATTTTCATCGCCAACGAAGATGCCCCGTGTAATGTGATCACGCAACGGTGTGTTGGTTTGTAAAATTTTAGCAATATCAAAACTGGCTTTATCGCCTGGGTATTTATAAGCACGACCCCATGGGAATACCATCACTTTAATAATGCGTGCAATCCAACGATTGGGGAAGTTGTCGATAATCTCATTAAACGCGTGCTGCATTTGATATAAGCAGTACTGTATTGACCAATCAACAAACACCAACTCTTCTTGCTTTGAACCGTTATCTTTAAAGTATTTTAACACCGCCGAAGCCATAAATAAGTGACTTAAAATATCACCAAGGCGTGCCGATAGCGCTTCTTTGAATTTTAATTTATTACCCAACACAGCCAATGAGGCCTCAGTCAATAAGGCAAAGGCATTACTCATACGCGTCAATTGGCGGTAATATTTCTTTGTACTGGCATGCCCACTAACAGCAATAAGGTGACCACCTGTCACACCATAAACCACCGAACGAACGACTTCTTTAATCACCAAACCAACATGCGAACATAGCAAGTGATCAAATTCGGCTTGACTGGCTTTATCATCAGGGTTTTCACTGGCACGAATTTCTTTTTCCAAATACGGATGGCAACGTAGCACCCCTTGACCAAAGATGATCAAATTACGCGTTAAAATATTGGCACCTTCAACCGTAATACACACTGGAATCGACGTATATAAATAGCCTAAATAATTCGATGGGCCCATTTGTATACCACGACCACCATGCACATCCATGGCATCATCAACGACCTTACGACCGATTTCCGTTAAGTGGTATTTTACAATCGCAGAGGCTACTGATGGACGCGTATCCGCATCAACCGCTAACGCACTCATTAAGCGAGTGGCTTCACATAAATACGACAACCCACCGATACGTGATAGCGCTAGTTGCACACCTTCGAAATCACCGATCGGACGTTTAAACTGCTCACGCACTTTGGCATAAGCACCGGTCATGCGTGCTGAGAACTTAGCTGCACCAGTAGCCAATGAGGGTAATGAAATACCGCGACCTACGGCCAAGCACTCCATCATCATTTGCCAACCTTTACCGCAGTTATCTTTGCCACCAATAATAAAATCGAGTGGAATAAATACATCTTTACCGCGTAACGGGCCATTCATAAACGCCAAGTTCAATGGCGCATGACGTGGACCAGTCTCCACTCCTGGGTGTTTGGATGGAATCAATGCAAGCGTAATACCAATAAAATCTTTATCGCCCAACAAGTGATCTGGGTCATATAATTGGAAAGCTAATCCTAATAGTGTGGTGATCGGCGCTAACGTGATATAACGCTTATTGAAGTTTAAGCGAATACCCGTTACTTCAACACCTTCGTATTCACCCTTACATACCACACCGGTATCCGACAAGTTGGTCGCATCACTGCCCGCATTAGGGGCCGTCAAACCAAAGCAAGGAATTTCTTTACCATTAGCTAAACGTGGCAAATAATAGTCTTTTTGATCTTTCGTTCCGTAGTGAGACAAGAATTCTGCTGGGCCTAATGAATTCGGCACCATTATACTCACCGCCGCACTGACACTACGGCTAGCAATTTTACTCACAACCGCTGAATGGGCTACCGCTGAAAAACCAAGACCATCGTATTCTTTACTAATTACCAAGCCTAGGAATTTTTCTTTCTTAATATAATCCCACGTTGCTTTTGGCATATCTTGATCATCATGCACCATCTTCCAGTCATCTAGCATGCTGCATAAAGTTTCGACTTGATTATCAATAAACGATTGCTCTTCAGGTGTCAGCGTTGCTTCTGGCATTTTATCTAATTCAGACCAATCAGGGTCACCATCAAAAAAGGCTTTCTCCCACCAAACACCACCGGCTTCTAGCGCAATGCGTTCAGCTGAAGTTAAAGGCGGTTGTTGCTTTCGAAACCAAAAAAGAAATGGCACGGTGATCAGTTGCATACGTACATTTGTAAGCATCATGGTTAACGATGTCACCAACCAAATAGCCCAAAAGATCGTCAACGTCACATATGACATCGCATGAAAACCGGTATATATAGCTAAAAACACACCTATCGTCGGAATCCACACCATCGGTTTTGCGCGATAATAAGCCAAACCACCAACTACAAATAGCAGCACTACCCATGCTAATAAAGTGAACATAACTAACCCCTTTGCTAAGAATTTCGCTGTCGAATTTATACCAGTTCTATCAAGGATCTGCAATGTTTATGCCGACAACTCACGCACTCTATTTATATACATATTTTATAGTGGTAATTATAGTTCAGAATTAGAACAGCTATGGCGGGTTACAGCTATATACCTAACGTAACATCAGCTAATGATTAACCACAGTAAGGACACCCGTATCCGTCTCGTACTTTAAGTACCGCGTCTGTGGATTAGCATAATGAAAATAGCAAAATGAATGCTCGCCAAAAATGCTGTAATTTTCAGTGTAATGCTCAATGCCCCTGGATATCGACGTTGTACTATTGGTCATTACCCCATGCCATAACGCCTCACATGCCGTGTTTGTCATGGCATTACTGCCGGGCCAACCCGTGCTTGTCATAGGAATGACTGACCCTTGCATGGAAATCGTGGCAGGTTTACCTTTTACCACCCATTTTGCATGGGCTAAATTAACCGCCGACTGGAAAGAAGCAAAAATTTGCCCCACGGTAGCCTTATTAGCATCTCCCGTTAAGTTAATGAATTTTGGCACTGCTAATGCAGATAAAATACCTAATATAACTATAACGATGACCAGCTCTACTAACGTAAAAGCACCCGACTTTACTCGACTTATAATACTCACTCATACCTCTCATACACATCAATTTTTCACATAATCAATGAGGATCTTACAGCAAGAATATTAACCGTACCTTAAATTAATCAATTATATAATCGGCAGCATAACGCTCTTCATGACTTACACCTGTGCTGCACGTGCCGATAGCCTCGCATCATGCTTAATAACAGGAGCTGTCGCTTGCGCCGTGTCTTTGTTACCGCAAGCAAATAGTCGACAGGGGGAGTACTCACTCACACCCAAACGCTTTAAAGTCGCACCACCCGCTAACATACATGCAATAGTCATTACAGTAAAGGTAAGTGCAGCCGTTGCCACAGCAACAACCGTAGGCCCCATATCGCGACTCCATGACTGACGAATTTCATCATAAACAATCTTTGCGGTAACTCCCGCTACTAATGCGCCCGGCGCTCCAAGCACACACATACCAAGCATAAAACGCATTTCACCGATGCTACGCGGCTTATCATTTCGCGATACTCTCATACCTTACTCCCTTAATGTAAAGCGCGAGAGTATAACAATATTTTTAGGATTTAAATAATAAATTATTATTGGAATAAATCGGAGTGACTACTTTAATCATCCTTTGCGTCATCCACCATGGTTGAAAAGTTAGAGAATTTTCTACCGCCACCTGACTCTAATTCATCAATAGCGGCTAACGTTACATTACTGGCTACGCAAAAGGATTACTTCCACCCCATGGCCCGCTAGGTGGTGGCGCCTCAGGCTCACCAAACGGATTTGCCGGCAACAACCCTGCCTTGCCACCATCCTCCTGAGGCAACTTGAACACACCTGACTGCGCTGGACTGCAACGATTAACACATCGCGCAATACCAAAACCAACTAAGCCACCAACAAGCAGCCCACCCAGCAATAACAAACCAGCATCACCACGCCCTATTTTTTTAGGGTTCGCAGCAACAGTAATAATAACCGATGCTATTAAACCAACAGCTGAACCAAATACAACACCTAAAACGTTTCGTTTCTTCTCACTACTCTGAGTCATTTATTCGCTCCCACACGTTAAAAAAATTAGCTCAATATCTGATTTAAGTGCTGAAATACAGCACGTATCGCATGCACCATGGCGCCACAAGGACGGCCTGGTCGCGCATCATTATTCCAACCAAAGATATCAAAATGCGCCCAACGATTACCATCAACAAATTGCTGTAAAAACAAACCGGCTGTAATGGCACCTGCAAAACCAACACCAGACGTGTTGATGTTATTGCAGTCAGCGATTTTCGATTTAATAAAACGCTTGTATGGCTGAAACAGTGGCATCGGCCAAACAATGTCTTGCACTTGTTGACCGCATTGCTGCAGATCATGCGTTAATTGATCATCATTACTCATCATGGCATGCACTTCTGGACCCAAGGCCACACGCGCCGCACCAGTTAATGTAGCAAAATCTAATAATAAATCCGGTTTTTCTGTCGCCGCTTCTGCCAGTGCATCTGCCAACACCAAACGTCCTTCGGCATCAGTATTATCAATCTCTACCGTAATCCCATTGCGCGCGGTCAATACATCTCCTGGGCGAATACTTGCAGAACCCACACTGTTTTCTACCGCAGGGATTAATAAACGCAACTCAACCGGCAAGTCATGCGCCATAATCAAACGCGCCAAACCCAAAGCATGCGCCGCACCACCCATGTCTTTTTTCATATTCTTCATTGAACCACTGGGTTTAATCGATAAACCGCCCGTGTCATAGCAAACACCTTTACCCACTAAGGTAATTTTTTGCTTCGGTGTCGCTTTGCTCTTCCAACGCAAATCAATCAAACGCGGTTGATTCATACTGGCTCGACCCACCCCATGCACTAATGGGTAATTCGCCGATAATAAATCTTCACCAATAATCACTTCGCACTGCGCATCAAATTCATCAGCAACATGATTCACCGCTTCAGCTAGTTCAGCTGGGCCCATATCTTCTGTCGGCGTGCTAACTAAATCCTGCACCAAATAATAGCTGGTTAATTGATGATCCAATGCGTCTGCATCCACCGCAGCAGGCAAGTGCAATTGCGCTTTATGTTCTTTGCCTTTGCTATAAGCATGGAATTGATAGGCTGATAGCCCCCACGCCAATGCCATTAGATTCAATTGCTCTGCACTAAACTCACCTTGAATAGCATATTGCGCTTCCGGGAGTGCGCTCGCGCCACTACCAAAGGTAATTAAATCATCCGCATCAATAACAACCACAACACAAGCCACATCACCTTGCGCATTGGGATACGCTAAACAGCTACCCGCAGAGGCATCATGCGACTGCGTTTGCGCCCAACGCTGAATAACATCGTCTTGTTGCGGCAACCATTCTTTATATTGATCTTCAGTTAATGGATAAAGCGAAATCAGATTGGAATCATCTGTAGTAAAACAAGTTAACATTTTATACCTCTTAAATATATCGTCTTTGCGAGGAGTTTACGACGAAGCAATCTAGATTACCGCGCCACTTCGTGGCTCGCAATGACGGGGTGTCAAATTAAATATACAAAGCTAAAACAGCCATCATAACAAAACCAAGCATTACGATACCCAATGAAGCCAGCCGTTGAGGCATGGGAAATGGGTCACGTGTCTGCGTTAAATGCATCGTCATATACAAAAATGTACCCGCAGCAATCGCATCAAACATACCTTCAGTCAATGAAGAGATCTGCAAGTGCGCATAATGGGTGATATACAAACCAATACCTACACCCAGCGGCGTGCTCAAGGAAAACACAGTAATCATCAAGTAGCGATGTAAATGTTTAAAGCTGGAATAGCGCAGCGTCATACCAAACGCAAAACCAGCGGATGCCTTATGCAACATCAACGCCACCATCAACACAATCGCTTCCATCTTGCCGCTTTCTAAACCCAGCGAAACACCAACAATAATGGAGTGGAACGACAATATAATCAGAAGAATATATGACAAAATGGAGCACTCAACGTGCTTGGCATGCTCACTGTGGTCTTTATATATGATACCCACACGCTCGATCACCAGCATAAGCAAGAAGCCTACCCCGGTTAATGTGGTCGCTATGGGATATTCCCACACAGAAATTTTGCTTAAGTTGCTAATCGCATCCGGCAACATATGCAGCAAACTGGCACCTAAGAAGGTACCCGAGGCAAACGCCTCACCATAATAGACTAAGTGATTGCGCGGACGGTTCATCGCAGCCAATTGAGTCGGTAACGCACCCGCCCATGCAGCGATTAATAATAATCCGATAACAAACAAGTAGATGGACACTTTGTACGCTTCCCCGTTGGCTTTATGTACGGATTCTAATTCACCGCATACTATGTTGCAAGCTTGGTCCATATCAACCCATCAGATGACTTAACATCCAGTTAATAGTAAATTGTTATTATATAATAGTAATAGGTATATAGAAGCAACTAACGCTAAGAGTATTTTAAGATGAGAGATGACGCGGAGGAAGGTGGATACAAATTTAAACCCAAAGATTATGATCAAATGGCATACAAAATCGATCTTTATCGTGCATTAGGTATTCCAAAAGATGCAGACTCAAAGAGAATCAAAAAAGCGTATCACGCCAAAATGAGAGCGTGCAAAGCTAACGGACTAGAAGTAAAAGAAACCAACAAAGACATGGCTGCGACATTAAACACAGCTAAAGAAATACTCCTAGACACAGAAAGAAAAAAGCTATACGACGAACAAAGCGCTCACGGACACAAACCTCAACCTCAAGCCCAACAAAAGAAAAGAAAACGCAAAAAAACCGAAACAGAGAGAACATCCAAAAGAGCAAAAACAACCACCACACCGCCGCCACCGCCACCGCCACCGCCACAACGCAAACAAACACACATACATAGACTGCAAGCGATACGAACACCAAATAGAGGATCTCGACCTGCATTTACCATACCCCGACTGCGAGTTCACACAACTTATACGATACACATAACAAAACCACCACGACCAGCCGCAGCTAAAAAATCGGATAACGCGACTTGGATTGCAACTGTGGCTCAACTAGCTCTTAATCAAAGTACTAAACAAAACAAGCTATTCGCCTCTAAAATAATCGCAGCTATGAAAAAACATTTAGCATCAACCGCAACACAACCAATAACACACGCTCAGGCGATGCTACTCGAAGATAAACCTGACATTGCTTCAGAAACCGCTCAAGCTGCTACAACAACTAACCAAGGAAAAATCAAACCAACAGATAAAGCTGGCGCAACTTCCTCGATCAACGTAGAAAAGGAATATAGAGCATTTATTAAAGAACATTACGCAACAAATGATTTCTATAATAATAGTAAAAATCCGGTGCGCACTGAGACAAAAACTGTCGACGGCGACATAAAAGCAGAGGTGCTTGTCCTGCCCTTTCATAACAAAGAGGCATCCCATAGATTCCTTGATCAATTCATTGATAAACACCCTAACCTCAAAGACGAAGTGCATGAATTAAACCCGAAATATGCTCAGCACAAGAATGCGCAAGCAGCACAACCATTATCTATCAGTGATACACCTCAAGTCCGCCCAGAAGAAAGAGCTGCAAAACGTCAAAGACCACACGAGCAGGCTAAGCCAGGCCCTACTACACTTAACGCCTCAACATAATGCCAACACTACCCACTCCCGGCGCCAGCCATCGCCCCCATAGCAGTCAATCGCGCAGCTGCTTCTACGTCGTCACTGAGCGGTCGTGTATCACCAAGCGCGGCTTGGCTGGCTGCAGCATATTCATCGGCATAAAAACATTGCTGTGCTAATGTGTCAGCCACATCAGGAGCTACATCAACGAGAGCTACAGCAATCTCTGTTAATTCACGCATATGTTCTGCAGCGTTTGTTTTGTAGTGAGGCAAGCCTTCAATACGTGCCCTATAGATTCCTAGCTTTGCTAATTGACCTTTCTGAACATCAGTAAAAAGCAAACTATGCGGAGTGCTAGCAGCTTGTAAGTGAGCAATCCTACTATCCAGCTGCTCGCGAAGAATCACAACATCGTGCTCAGACTGAACTTTCAGCAAAACATCGCTGGGGGCAACAAAAGGGTTTACGCCGTTACTGAGTATGTCAAAGCAATCATGCATCGCCACTGCTTCCTTTGTAGGTTTGCTTGAGTACCACTTAACGCCTTGCAAAAAAGTCTTGAAATTAGGAATGCGCGCTAAGCTGTCTGATTTCTCAGCATATGTAAAGTGTGCATTAACCAAGTGAGAGCAACTTACCGCAAGAATCGTAGCGAGACTGCGGAAATCAGTTTCCAATGGAAATCTCATTCTTCCTCTTATATCCGAGTGCACCGCATGGGCAATTTGACGATCATCCTTAGAAAGCCACATGGGTGAGCAATTCATATTGAGCGGATTGTCCAAATCAATTAAAGCAAATTTAATTGGTTTATTACCTGGCCCTGCTGGCTTGGTGTTATCTGCTAGAACAGCGATCATATTTGCAGGTTTTATATCTATAACAGCTCTACCCGTTGCCCTGTGGTAATTGACGACTGCGTTGATTAATCTTTTATAAACGACCAGTAATTCAACCCCTGACATCACCGCAGTCCTATCGCCTGATTCTTGGATTGTCAGCAATAAATCCATGAGCTCAATACCATCAATCCACGACGCTGCAAAAAATATTTTTGCATGATGGCGCATTACTGACGCAAATTGACCTGACTTTGTATAGTAACTACTAGCTTGCTCAGCAGCGGCCAGATACCCTTTCTTTGGATCGGTTGTACTGTAACACTTAACCGCCAGTTTTT
This sequence comes from Coxiellaceae bacterium, assembly GCA_029210045.1. Taxonomy (GTDB): domain Bacteria; phylum Pseudomonadota; class Gammaproteobacteria; order Coxiellales; family Coxiellaceae; genus JARGNX01. Next base: position 89,545 of record JARGNX010000008.1, on the reverse strand, counting down.
CAGGTAGTGATGAAGCATCACCACTGCTTAAAGTTGATTTAGGTATGCCAGCTGTTTCTTTATATTCAGCCAATTCGCTTAAAGTAACTTTTTGTCCCTGCTTAACTATGGCTGTAGCACCACCAGGATAGCGCTTACACCGACCAGGAGATTTAGCCGGGAATTTTATTTTAGTACCATGCTCAACTCGATATAACGCACTCTCACCCGTTTTTTTATTACGGACACGATACCACGATGTTCTGTCTGCTATGCTGGGATCATCATGTTCTAGTTTACGTAGCCCACCCAACTTGCGATCAAGCACTTTACCCGTACGGTGATGAACTTTCACTATAGTGAATTCATTACTGGTTGTTGCCGCAACGGCTTTGCTAACATAGGCCTGCAGTTTTTGTTTTAAAACGTCTTTGGTATCAGATTCATTAGCATCTTTTTGCATATAGTGGTTAAGGTTATGATAAAAATCATCCGCGCTCATGGTATTTTCATAATCAGCCATTAAACACGAATATTCATTAATCAACTCAACATTAGCCTGATTAAGATCTGCTGTAGCCACGCCGTCGAAATAAGTCGCCAAGGTCAACTCAGATAGGTATAAATCAAATAGATTAAAAATGCTGGGACTCACTTCACATTTTCTTTTGTACTCATTAACGTGACGTGCAGCGGTTACTCCTCTCCCTAACGAACTGATTCGTGACATACTACAACCCCTTTATTATTAAGCTTTATCGCCGAGAGTATACTTTGATTCAATTAATCTTTCATTATAAAACCATGTATATTATAAATTTTTCATACCAATACTATAAACAAAAACGATAGTTAACTTTTTTCACACTTCACACACCCGTCCTGATCGAACGACGCATTGATTTATAACCAAACAGAATAACCAAAACAACTACATTACCATAATGCTTACTTAAGGTTTATATGATAACTTACAATACTAGTATTAATGAATATAAAAAGTAACGATATTTGAAGTGTTGTAACAGAAAACAATAAATCAATACTATCTAGAGAGTTAGCGAGAGGCGTGTGATGAGAGTTTTGAATTACTACCAAGTATTAGGTGTTGGGGATGGCGCAACGCGCAAAGATATAAGAAATGCGTATCGCAAGCTAGCACTCATGCATCATCCCGATAAACAGCCAGGCATCAAATACCATGAAGAAATGTTTAAATACATTAGCCAGGCCTATAGTGTTCTGTCAGACGACAGAGGTAGACAAAGATATAACCTAAACCTCAGGCGCGATCACAATAGCTGCTATATAACAATGCCAGCCCCGCCCGCACCGGAACCGGAACCAGAACCGGAACCGGAACCAGAACCGGAACCGGAACCAGAACCGGAACCGGAACCAGAA
>JARGNX010000008.1:0-88062 GCA_029210045.1 Coxiellaceae bacterium | reverse complement strand
CCAGCACAACCAATACCACCCACACCTTCCGAACCAGAACCAGAACCAGAACACAAAGCACCTACAGATACTTCAGCACCAGCTTCAAGCGCTTCGACACGCCCAACTCGATCCGAAATTGAGAAGGCTAGGCAATACACCAATGTAATAAATATAAAAACACAAAATGTGCTCTTACATAAAAGCAGCATTATAGCAAAAACAGCCGAAGCCGGAGCTGAGGCAAAACTGGCACAAGATGCATTAACCGAAGTCGAAAGACTAATAACAACAGTTAATAGCCGAACTGGCGATGATTCACGAGTCGATAACTTGGAATCACTGCAACAAGCAGAAGCTGAGCTGGAAAAAATAAATAAAGCCGCAGACAACACACTAATTAAATATCAAGAGACAGAAGACCAATTCGTTTTGATAGAGCAAGCCTGTGAAGACGCCCAAACAGCTTTAGATAAAATTTCTGAGCACGCTGAATTATCAGCCGGTGGTGCCGCGCAAATAGAAACACAATTAAATCCTGCAAGAAATGAAGCGCTCCGTTCATTGCGGCAAGCCTCACAAGCCAAGGATGAAGCTAGTGTTGCCCAAGGTAGAATCGAGGCGCTTAGACAACAAATTACTGAACTTGCTCAAGCGCAAAGAACCATCAGCGTAGTGGCAGCACCCATACAAACAGCCGCAGTTGCATCTGAACCAGAACCAACCGAACCAGAACCAGCAGTACCAGAATCAGCAGTACCAGAACCAGCAGACACAGCAGACACAGCAGCACCCGAACATAAACCACCAGCTCAACCTGCACAACCAAGATCGGTCGTTGCAACAGCACGACCATTGCCACAACCAAGTCCTGCAGCATCAAAACCGCTCGCTCTTGCTGATGCACCTAAACATGAACCACCAGCTAAACCTGCACAACCATTACCACAACCAGGTCCTACAGCATCAAAACCGCTCGCTCATGCCGATGTACCAGCAAGACCTTTACCACGACCAAGTTTTAGTACTTTTCATAGAGCTCGATTTTTAAGGCAACCAACAGCAATGCCTCGTCCTGCTCAGGTCAGATTACCCATTGGAATGATGCAACAATTGGCGGCTGCTATGTTAGCCAATACAATAGCCACCGACATAAGAAAGCAATTAACTGCAACACCAACCACAGCACCAGTGAGAATAGAAGACAAACCCGAGGACAAGCCTGCTAATCCAGCAAATCTCGCAAATCCCGTGAATCCCGTAAATACTCAAACTGGTTCTGCAACAAGTCGTGGTAATGTCAGCACAGCAAATAGAACCGAGACCACCCCCCCCGTCATGGTAAAAAACGAATATAAAGAGTTTATTCAAAAAAACTATCCAGAACATGAGTTTTATAAAAAGGGTCAAAACCAACCACGCGAAGAAAACCAACAAATCGCCGGCCAACAAGAGCCCACCAATGTCGTTGTACTGCCCTTTCACAATAAAGAGGCGGTCAATCAATTCCTTGATGAATTCATTGGTAAGCATCCTAACCTTAAAGACACCGTGCTTGAACTAAACCCAGAATACGCGGCTACCAAGCAACCGTTAGACAAACAAGATCAACCCGCAATATCACCCGAACAAAGAGCTGCCGCTTCAACTGCAGCTACAGAATCATCACAGCAACCACCCGCACGTCGAGCTTAACCCAAATAACCTGGATCCCGGCTCGGGGCCGGGATGACAACACTCGTCATTGCGAGCCACGCAGTGGCGCGGCAATCTCATGAATGAAGTTTAGATTGCTAGCCTGCCCCGGGCAAGGATCCGGAGGGTCAGATTGCTTCGTCGTAAACTCCTCGCAATGACATAGCCGCCTTTCGCTAACACCACATATAAAACTGCCAAGGGTAGATGAAAGGCGAGGCAAAAAGTGAGGGAGTAACCGGAGTTTACTGGCAGCTAAATGAGGATTACGATAGAACTTTTTAACGAAGCAGCTCGTTATCCCTGTCAGTTTTATTGGAAGAAACGGATGATTTGCTGATAAGCTTGCTTCATCAGCTCCGGACTCAACCGCGCATACGGCATATGATGCCCATTGCGTTTATTAATCACAAAATCGCCACCAGGATAAACCCGCACAATTCTATCACCGGAAACAACGGCGTAGTCACCATAACTACCGGCGATAAGAAAGGGTCGATTGCCTGGTTCGAACAATGAATGGCCTATGCTGTAACTTGCCATTGGATTACTGCAACGCAATACGCCTTTCATTAACGTGGGCACCACATCATAATGCGTAGTGAAATAACGATAATTATTCGGCAGTTTGCCGGGCCATGAAATAATCATTGGTACATGCAGTTGGTAAGAGGTATAGGCGCTGGCATGGCTCCAGTAATTCAGGTTTTCATCATCGAACTCTTCACCGTGATCGGCAGTGATTATCACAATGGTATTTTTTAATAAGCGTTTACGTTTTAATTCTTTTAACACCTGCCCTACTTCGTTATCAATATAATGCACTGCATTGTGATAACGATTTAGGTAAGGGCGCGGATCGGTATTTTTAGTTAAGGAAAAACGTTTGCATTCACCTATTGCAGGCTGGAAGGGAACTTGGTTACTGGTGGAACCTCCACCACAATAGTTATGTGCGGTATCGTAAAACAGAAAACCAAAAAATGGTTTTTTACGGTCATATTGATTTAAAAACTGATTAAATTTTTGTGTGACGGTTTGGTCACGTGATATCGAGCTATCACCATGTATATGCGTTTGCAGATCTGATACTTGAGAAAACACGGTTCGATCAAATGCTGGAAATCGCAAGGTGGCACTAGCGAGAATTTCCATTTGATAACCCGCTTTTTCTAATTGATCAATAAAGACTGGGCCGACTTTTTGTTGATCCATCGCCGTCCAATAGTTTGGAGGTATGGCATAAAACAAAGTGAATATTCCCGGCTGAGTAGAATTACCGCCACTCCAATTATTAGTGAATTTCAAACTGCGTTGTGCAAAACGATAAATGTTGGGGGTTATACGTGCCGTTAATGCATCATATCGCCATGTATCTAACACAATCATCACAATATTTTTTGGTTTTTTAGGTGGCTTGCAAACCATGGGGATGCGTGGATAGGCTAAAGGCCGATTCATTTGCCGCGTCTGCAGACGAATAAAGCCATTTTTGGTTTCTACATGACGCACTTCATCTTCACTACCTGGCACTACCGCAGTAAACAAATCATTATAATAGGGCACAAAGCGCGCTGTCTTTAGCAGTAAACGACTACTCTCTGCGCTTAACCGATAACCTGGTGGCATAGAAATTATTAATGCCATCAAACCATACGAATAAACAACGATAATCACCATCGACCAAAACACGCGGCGACCGTGCCGCACACGATGCTTAAGTTTAATGCCCTTCCACAACAAATAGCCGATACCGGTGCACAGCAGCAATAAACCTACCAATATAAATATGCCTAACCCTACTTCTGTTGCCGACATCGGCAACACTTCTGCAAAAGCCTTGGCACGAAATACATCCAATGCAATATGCATATTGTGCGTATGAAAAACCTGATAGGAAATAACATCAATAATTTGCACAACATCAATTACTGCCGCAAAAATCACACCAACCATCGCTACAAACCAATAGCGCGGCACGATGGCGACAACAAGTAACACGATTAAACACAACACGAAATTAATAATAAGCGCCTGGGTTACATAAGAAGCCAACAGGAATGACCAGGCAAAAATCACACGACCAACGGTGGCACCAAAAACCATGTGCAGGTTTGGCATCAAGTGCAGATAACCCATTTGAATAGCAAAAGACATCACTGTGTTGATTAAGAAGAACCAACCGGTCCAGCGCGCTAGTTGCAATCTTAGCGTTGGGTGACTCATAACAGAAGCGTACTCCTTCGCTAACCTATTGTTTAATAGAATAAACTTTAAACAGGTTTTTATCAAGTGATTGGGCATTATACAAACAATCGAGGCTGTACATATTCTGGATTAGCTGCCTTCCTCATGCTAGAATGCGCGGCATGAAATAAACGGCTGAAAAAATGAAAAAACTGTACATTAGAACCCACGGTTGTCAGATGAATGAGTATGACTCATCTAAAATGGCGGATGTGTTAATTGAATCTCACGGGCTAGAGCTTACAAAAGAAGCAGAAGAAGCTGATGTGTTACTATTAAACACCTGTTCGATTCGAGAGAAAGCACAAGAAAAAGTATTTTCCGAGGTTGGCCGCTGGCGTAAATTGAAACAAAAGCGCCCCGAAATAATTATTGGTGTCGGTGGTTGCGTTGCCAGCCAAGAAGGCAAGACCATTACGCAACGTGCGCCATATGTCGACTTAGTGTTTGGCCCACAAACCTTGCATCGCTTACCTGAGATGCTCAACGAAGTGCTGGCCGGTAAAAAATCCGTCATTGATACCAGCTTCCCTGAAATCGAAAAATTTGATCGTATGCCTGCGCCTCGCGCTGAAGGACCAACCGCATTTGTATCCATCATGGAAGGTTGCAGCAAATATTGCAGCTTCTGTGTTGTGCCCTACACGCGCGGTGAAGAAATTTCACGACCATTTGATGATGTGATTGCCGAAGTCGTGCAGCTGGCTGAACAAGGCGTGCGCGAAATTAACTTGCTTGGTCAAAACGTGAATGACTATCGCGGCTTAATGCATGATGGTGAAATTGCTGATTTAGCTTTATTAATACATTACATTGCAGCGATTGATGCTATTGCGCGCATTCGTTTTACCACCTCGCACCCTAATGCTTTTTCCGATAACTTAATTGAAGCATTTGCTACTGAACCCAAATTGGCAACCCACTTACACTTGCCTGTTCAAAGTGGTTCCGATCGCATTTTAGCTGGCATGAAACGTGGCTATACCGCATTGCAATATAAATCCCGTATTCGCAAATTACGTGAAGTGCGCCCGGATATTAGCTTATCCAGTGATTTCATTATTGGCTTCCCGGGTGAGACCGATGCAGACTTTGAAGCAACAATGAACCTTATTAATGATATCGGCTTTGATACGTCATTCAGCTTTATCTATAGCGCCCGTCCAGGCACACCCGCCGCATCATTACCTGATGACATTAGCATGGACACAAAAAAACAACGCTTACGAATTTTACAAGATCGGATTTTACAACAAGCGGCTCAAATTAGCCGCCGCATGGTGGGTACTGAACAAGTGGTCTTAGTGACAGGTGTGTCTAAAAAAGATGTCAATGCACTCGGTGCTCGCACTGAGAACAATCGTGTGGTAAATTTTAAAGGTGATCAACAGTTAATTGGTCAAATGGTTACTGTAAGGATTACAGAAGCCAAACCTAACTCACTTGGAGGTGAACTTGTCAGCACAGAAGAATCAGTCCCAGCGTAAAATTACTCTCGCACCACTTGATAATCGCCGCCTAGCAGAACTCTGCGGACAATTTGATGAGCACTTGCACATCATTGAGCATCATTTGGGCGTTGAAATCAGCAACCGCGGTAATGAATTCCAGATTATTGGCATTCCCGATTCAATTGACAAAGCCTGTGAAGTCATTCAGCAAGTGTATGATGAAACCGGCAGTAAACATGAGCTAACCAAGAACAATATTCAACTGATCATTAAATCCTGTGACTCAGGAACAGAATCTTCAAACGATGCTGACTTAGATGAATTTAAAATTGAAGCGGCAAAGTGCACTATTAAAGCACGAACACCGAATCAACATCACTATTTATCAGCTTTACGTAAATTCGATATTAATTTCGGTATTGGCCCTTCAGGTACTGGTAAAACTTTCTTAGCAGTAGCTCAAGCAGTGCATGCACTAGAAAATGAACAAGTCAGCCGTATTATATTAGTACGCCCCGCTGTTGAGGCAGGTGAAAAACTCGGCTTCTTACCCGGTGATTTAGCGCAAAAAGTGGATCCTTACTTACGCCCGCTATATGACGCACTGGTTGAAATGCTTGGCGGTGCAAATGTTGGCCGTTTAATTGAAAAAAATGTCATTGAAATTGCGCCATTAGCTTACATGCGTGGTCGTACATTAAATGACTCGTTTATTATTTTAGATGAAAGCCAAAATACCACCCAAGAACAAATGAAAATGTTTTTAACACGGATAGGTTTTGGATCAAAAGCAGTGATTACTGGTGATATCACCCAAATCGATTTACCTAAATCTACCGCTTCCGGTCTGCGTCATGCCATCACTGTTTTACAAAAAGTGCCGGAAATTAAATTCACTTTTTTTAAGGCCGATGATGTGGTAAGGCATACCTTGGTGCAAAAAATTATTCGTGCCTACGAGCAACACGAGTAATATATGGCGCTGATTAAGGCGCCGGTTTAGGCTTTCCAACAAAGTCAACGCTAATAGATTTAGTATTAACTGCATTTGGTGTAGTAGTGACTTGCACGTTTTGTGTTTTTTTCATTGTGTTTGGTTGCGTGCCCATAGGTTTCGTCACTAACTTATTCTGTGAATTTTTACCAACAAACTCAACACCAATTTGCTTGTCACCTACATTGGTTTTACCATAAGGTTCACCACTTAGCGCAAATCCTAAAACAGGTAAACTGATACAAGACACTACCGCTACCACTTTCATTATATTCATTGAAATACTCGCTATATGTGATTTATATAGCGGTAATTATAGTGCATATTAACTGCTTGAATTAACTTTATCGCCAAGTAATTGTTGCAAGACTTGCTTACCTAACGCGGTAAAGTTAACAGGGTTTTTGCGCAAACTGCCTAACCCTGCCGTGTAGACAATAATGGTTTTATATTTAGGCACATACATATAAACCGCTGTATGCCCATAGGAAATGCCTTCATACATCCAAATTGGACCATACTTTTGCGATGGCTGCATCATCAAACCCAAACCATAACCTGTCGTATTGGTTTTCATGGCTTGTTGCAATGTTATCGGCTGTCCGGTTTTTGTCGATACTAAGCTCTTCATTTGTGCTAATTGTTTCTTCGGTAAAATACGCCCATTAAATAGATCCAACACCCACTGCGCCACTGCTTGTGGGGTAGCAATAATCCCCCCGGCTGCTTGCGCAAGTGATAAATTATAATTAGTGGTATCAACATTATAAAAATAATTATACCCATGCGCCATCCGCACCAAGGTAGACTGAGGCACTTTACCGGTATAAAAATAAGTGTTTTTTAAGTCAAATGGTTTAATAATGTGGCGGTCAAACAACAATGCCAAATCCCAATCTTTACCATAGACTTGTTTATTTAAAATTTTAATTAATTCGCCAGCGATGACATATGTCGTATTTGAATAGTGATAACCCATTCCTGGTTTGAAGTGGGTATTAGGATTACGCGCATAGGACATATCAATAATTTCTTTAGCGGTCCAAACGCGATGTGAATATTTAAACACCATCTTCATAAACGCATCAGAATTTGCATCACTAACGATACCACTGGTCATGTTTAATAATTGCTTAACTGTCACATCACCCCAATCAGGATATTGAGGAAACCATTTATTTATCTTCTGAGTAAGATTAAATTTAATCGGTACTTTTTTATTTTGTGAAGCCAATTCCAATTGCAGCACCATTGCCGCAAAATAAGACTTCGTGATACTCGCTATTTCCCATAGATTATTTTTGGTCAACGGTTGCGGTATGCCTTTTCTCACCGTGCCACTAAATAAGTAACATAAAGGTTGATTATCTTTGGTCTGACTCACATACAAACCCATCGCATTAATCATATGCTTTTCAGAGCTATTATTTTTACGAAATTGATTTAATGTAGTCTGTAAATTTGCACAAACTGTACTCGACTGTGGTTTTGCTGGCTTTACTGGCTTAGCTTGCTTTGCATACAACGGTAAAGCCTGTGCAGATAATAGCACTGTGCTTAATAAACCAATTTTGAGTTTGCTGAATAACATAACGTCCATCATGCCAGGTCTTGCACAACATAACAATCTACAGCGATTTATGTACATTTTATGGGTAATTTGATAGCATAGCCGTATGAAAATTATTACCACCTTACTACTACCCCTACTGACGCTCAGCTGCTTTGCCAACGACGGCACAATGTATTGTTACAACCAATGGCTTTCAGTTGGCGAAAGCGCACAATTTGTGTATAAGCTTTGCGGCAAACCCAGCCATATGAAACACCATACCGTAAAATCTTTTACACGTTATGGCGCCAAACTAATTGAATCAGACACCCACTACCAACAATGGATATATAATCGCGGCAGCGATACTTTTATCGAATACTTAACCTTCCGCGAAGGTGAGCTGATCGATATCCAAGACGGTGATTACGGCACAGATTAAAACCTGCACCTTACAATTAAAAATTTAAACGAGTTGAACAGCAAATGTGTGAATGCCTAGTTGCCACAATTGGCTTCGCACTTGACTTTGGCTCCAATAATGTTTGCGAGCTACCCCCAGCATCAGCAGGGACTCGAAGATCAACAGGTTTAAACAATGTGTGTTGCGAACTAGCATAAAAACCTTGTGTCAGCGCAGGAACCACAGCTAAAGCAGTGACATCATCACCATTTTGACAGAATAACTCCACTACCCTGCTTTGACTTGCCCTAATCGCTTGATTCTCTGCTTTAAACTCAGATGACTCAAGAAAGTTATCATATACCCTGTCTGCAGGGGATGCATTCTGTTGCGATTGCAACAGTGCTAGTCGTTCTCGTAATGCTTCATTTTTTGCGAGCAATCCAAACATCTCTGGAGTCGTATCTTTGGCGGCAAGGCGCTTTCGTTCCGCTTTAGCAAAAACATGCTCCACTATAGCGGTTAAGCAATCCTGAGCTGATGGACTGCCACCAAGCGGGGCTAAAATATCAATTAACTGTCCTGGCTTTATTGATGAATAACGCAATCGCCCAGACTCCACTGTCTCACTATCTAAATCATCTGTAATGCCATCAGTTAAAGGTAAAATAATAGTATCCGCTGGAATGTTAACGGAAAAAAACCTCTCTTCTACAAGCGAACGCGCGCCAGGCACACTGGCTGTGCCCCAACCTTGTTGACAGGCCGACAAAAAATTATATACCTCACCTGTTCTAGCGTTATAACCTACTAATGAACAATCCCCAACACCAATACCATACAGTTGCACACTTCCATCCGGCTGAGTAACACCGCGTGCAACGATTAACGTAGAATTTGCTGCATCACGATGCCTGGGGTTCTTAGCTATGGTTTCTTGAGCTATCCTATCAAAAAAAATGTGCCGAAAACTTTCATCGCTCAACTCTTCAGCACTGCAGGTTTCGATTAAACGACACGCACTTTTAACATTAAATTTTGCCGCACGGCGAATCGCGCTGTCTTCAATTTTATCAAAATGCCCACCACAGCCATCAGCTATAGCAACCACAAAGCCATCCTTACTTACCGCCGAATATGCCGCATCCAGAGAAACATGAGGCACAAGCTCACCATCTTGACCTAAAGTGCCACGAATTATATCCATCTTATTTGTAACAAATGAACTACCCGCAGCTACGGCGGCAGATGCACTATAGATCTTACTTTCATATGCTCTGATGTCGACTCTTTTACTTGGCATGATGGCAGCATCATCGCTCATAACGTCTCGCGAAAAGGTATGCTGTGTACCACTAGCCTTTACCAATTCAACCTGATTAATAGCCAATAATACTTGCTTCCAGCTTTTGTGATCTCCTGCTATCGCAGCCTTTAATGCATCAACACGCGCCTTGTTATCATACATCTCTAGTGGTTGCTCACCAGCATTACGTTTTTTGGCTCCACTAATAGCCACACTCAGCAATGATACTATCTGTCGACGCCTTAGCATCACATTAGTATCATTTTGATGAATATAATGATGAGCAGCTCGTGCCAAAAAGTTCGCTTTGCTGTCTTGGCCTCTCAGCTGATCAGATGCAATAGACAAATGATCGCCTATTTTATAGTCAATATTATAATTTTCCCCGTCACGCCGATGTAAATAATCGTTAACCAAACTCATATAATCTTCAAGCGAATAAATTTTGATAGTTGCCATTTTCCCTCTGCGCATAATAAACTCCGAGCATTATTCAATCAAGTTAGCTGATCATATAACAAACAATATTAATTACCTAATTTCTATAACTAATGAATAAAAAACCGTGAATTTAATCTGAAAATAGTAAACACTGTGAAAGTACTAATAAGCGATATATTATATATAATGTATTGCTTGGACTCTCAACCCAAAATGGACTTTAATGAACAAAATCACCATGGCGCTATTATGCGCTTTACTACCAGCCCTATCCATCGCAAAGCAAACGCTTTACAATTGCGCGTGTATTGGTTGGTCAGAAGATCATAAGTATTATGACTGTCGCGACATAAAAAATACTAAAACGAATTACAAACGCGGCACACACATGGCTAAACTTACTTATAAACAAGTTGAAAACTGGGTACAAAAAGATAGGCTTGCTAAGTATATTTATAAAGGCCCTGTTTACGAACCCACAACCGGCTGGTACTGCCAGGAGATAAAGAATGACAAAAAATAAGCAAGAACCTAAAATTACCTGTCATGTAAAATTTATTGCCAAACCTGGCATGGTAAATCAGTTACTCGATCACTTACAACAAACCGGTAAATCCACTCGAGAGCAAGACAGTTGCGAATACCATGAAGTGCTACAAAGCCTCGATAACCCCAATGAAATTACCATCATTGAAAAATTTACCAATCACGATGCTTTTGTGCAACACACCAATGATTCAGCTATCCAACACTTTGTGTTAACTGAAAAAGATAACCTAGTAGATTCGATGCATAGTCATTTATTTATTACCCGCATGGATGAAGAAGGCTCTGTCAGCAATATCGATGCCGCAGATGTTTCTTGGAAATAAAGTAATAGCGGATCAAGTCTTGACCACCCATTGCGCTATCCATAAAGTTGCTTTAAACGTTTATCGCGACCACAGTTCCAACGGTAAAATTTATAACGCACTGGGTTCTTCTTATAGTACTCTTGGTGATACTGCTCAGCAGGATAGAAATGCGTAGACGGTGTTACCTCTGTGTAAACGGTTTTAAATTTTTTCTTAATAGGAAGCAATGATTGCTCAGCTAATTTTTTCTGCTCTGGATTCAGATAAAAAATCGCTGAACGATACTGATGACCATGATCGCAAAACTGCGCATCCTTTACTGTCGGATCAATATTCTTCCAGAAGAAAGTCAGAAGTTTTGTGTAACTCGTTTTACTTGGGTCATAAATCACCTTAAGTGCCTCAGCGTAATTTGTTGCCCCCGCCGATACCGTTTCATAGGTTGGGTTTGCAGTAGTGCCGCCGTCATAACCTGACTCTGTTTTAACTACCCCAGGAACCTTATCAAAATCAGCCTCCATGCACCAAAAGCAACCGCCAGCAAAAATTGCCGTTAAGTTTTTTGCCATAGCAAATGCACAAAACAAACTCAATACGGCAGTTAATAATATACGCAACATGGCAGACTCCTTTGTTCAAACTGATAAATCAGTCTAACCTAAAGCCAGTTATTTCGCCATTCGACTGGAAAATTGAACAGCCCATCAATCTGCTAACGGTAAAGCATTAACCGAAATATCACACTCAGGCTTGCAGCAACCAACTCAACGTCACAGCTATCGTTTGGGCACGCGGAAATAAAGTATCATTAAAATTATTCCGAATATTACTAGCAAACTGATTAACTGCTGGATACCACTCATATTGATATAATAAACCTACGGCACAACGCTGCGACAAGGGTACGTCAACACCCAAACCTAACAACAAACCTGCCTGCCACTGATTAATTGAAAGCGGTATAGTATCGTAACTTTGATTCATCGAGATTTTCGACACTACACCACCAAACAAACCATAAAGCAATGCTGATTGCTTAATCACTAAACCTGGCTTTGCTGCGAAAGAAAAAGTAACCGGTAGCGACACTTGCGGTGTATTAATATTACCATCCAACAGTGTGCCTGTAGTTCTACCAAAAATTGTCCGCACACCAAACTGCGCTGCGACATAAGCATTATTAAATAACCACTGATAGCCACCCAAAGCGCTAATACCAATTTTATTACCATGATCATATCGTGTTGAAAAAGGTGCGGCGGCACCGGCATTAGTCAATTCAAGCTTATTAGCAGGAATAAGCATTAACACATTGCCGGCAACATAAAAATCATTATGGAAATAACTTGAACTTGCCCAGCAAGTTGAACTGCATAAAATTAATATCAAGCAATATTTGAGCATTTTGTTCAATGACTTTCCTTAGGCAATGGCAATAAATTAATGCCACACCATATCATTGATATTGATAGCATACCAATCGCAAAATATTTTACTTAATTGACTCGCTTACTTCGATTGAGTAATCAATCGATCAAGGTGGTTGGCAAAAGCTTGCCGGTGTTGTTTGCTCAAACTATTAGGGCCGCCAGTGGTGATACCGGTATCTCGAAGCTGCTCCATTAAGTTACGCATAGCAAGACGTTGACGTATGTTTTCTTCTGTATACAACTCACCACGAGGGTTTAATGCCATACAATTCTTTTTGACCACCAAATCAGCTAAAGGAATATCAGCAGTTATAACTAAATCCCCTGCTTGTGCCTGCTGCACAATTTCGTGATCAGCCACATCAAAGCCCGCAGCGACTTTCTGCATTTTTATATAATCTGATTTAGGAATATTCAACCGTTGGTTAGCCACTAATATCACCAGCGTTTGGGTACGTTCCGCTGCACGAAACAATATTTCTTTTATAACATTGGGACAGGCGTCCGCATCTACCAGTATCTTCATCATGCGCGATTATAATGCGGCCATATAACGGGGTCAAGTCTGGCCCACCTAGCCGTTAAACTCAATGAAGCGGTATTCAGCTATGCCATGCTGATAAAACGGATCTTCGGCAATCATATCCTGAGCCACTTGCTTTGATACATTAACCAATATGACCCCGCCTGTACGTGGCACCTTTGGGCCAGATGCTACAATAGCACCTTTATATTTCAGCAGAAATTCTCTATGCAACGCTAAGTACCTATCCACTTCTGACAGTGCCTTCTTGTAAGTCAATTCAATAATAACCATCACTTCTACCTCCAATAATTTATTAACAAACTTTAGCTGTCGTCACAAAATAATCGACACGTCCAATCAGCAATTAAATTCGCATCTGGGTTTTCGATATAATCTTTAAAAAACTTAACAACATAATCAGCAGCACAATGCTCATCAAATGATTCTATATCTAAGTACTCCTGCAATAATACAATTGTATATTTTGATATTCCCGGTGAACCAGGGTGCGAAATCTGACGCGTCGCATTTGCCCTTATACAACCCTTCTCCTTTCGCGATATAGACATTAAATTCTGAAACACCTGCCATAATTCTTGATCCTTACCATCTTCAGCAAGCCACTCCGAAACTACAAACACATGACTAGACATACCCTACTCCTATTTATTAGTTATTTGATTACCAAGCTTCATAGACGACTTCATAAACACACTATGAAACACGTCATGACTATCGACAGTGATATAAGCGTTCTTTGCTTGATATATATGAAAACACAAACGATTTTGAAAATCCCAATGCTGCCATTGAATAGTCACAACCCCACTATTACTGATGTTATAACTACCGGTGTCTATCTTAGGCTCGCCTTTTGGCTTAATCCCCATCTCACCAATGACTTTGCCATTATCATCCAAATAAATCGTATTACTATCATTAACAGACTTATTATCCAGAAAATCGACAGGTATGGATGTATAAGTTTTATTGAAAAATGTCCTTTCAATTTGCGCCTTACTCATTGACTGCATTGTTGCTGCAACACCTGAAAGAGACCACACTAAACCTAAAAATACACATATAACCTTCACTATCATGACACCACCTCTTTTAATAAACGCAAGGCATTCGGTGCTTTCGCCATATCCACCATCTGTTCACCCACATGGCCACCATGTAATTTTTGTAGCATTTTCAAACCTTTATCGTAAATTTCATCTTTCATTTTATAGCTCCTCAGTGATCTATAAGACATCATACCACTTGCATTAGTTGATAATAATAGCTACAATTACCAATTCATTATTGCGGGTTTTGAAATAATGCAAATAGAGTTTCTAAAAGCATTTTGCACGGTATACGAACAAGGCTCATTAACACAGGCCGCAAACAAGCTCGGCGTATCAACACCAAAAATGACACGTCAATTGCAACAAGTGGAATCAGAACTAAACACTTCTTTATTTCATCGCTCAACACGCGCGCTAACCGTAACCGAAGCTGGTGAACTGTTTTATCACCAAGCCAAAGAAATCATTCGACAATACGAATCCAGCCTACTGTCATTACAAACTTTAACAACAACCGTATCAGGAACGATAAAAATTGGCTTACCCGCATCAATCAGCCATTTATGGATCACACCCACGTTACAACAATTATCAGCGCAATACCCAGAATTGAAATTTAAATTAGTCATTGGCAACCATTTATTAGATATACTTTCTGATAGTTTTGACCTTATCATCCACTGTGGAAAATTACCTGACTCAGGATTTTACTATCAAAAAATACGCAACTGGCATAAGGTCACATGCGCATCACCTGAATACTTAAAAACACATGGCACACCAAGACATCCTGAAGACTTAATCAAATATAACTGCCTTGATCATTATGATAACTTTTCTAACACTTGGAGCTATAAAATCAATGGTAAGCCAACAGATATTTTTATCGAAGGCAATACACGAGCCAATAGCAGCTTGGATTTAAAAAATTTAGCATTATCAGACATGGGCATAGCCTACCTACCCAGCTTTACTGTAAATGATGCAATCAAAACAGAAACTCTCATACCTATACTGAATAAATACAATACCGCTTCATATGAAATGTATGCCGTATATCCATCAAAAAAAGATATCAGCAAAAAACTACAAGTCGTACTTGAATACCTAAACAATGTTTTGCCGTAAAATTGACCGGATACTGCTTAGGTCATTAACGCTATTTAGCGCAGCGAGGCCTAGCAGCATCAAAAATACTATCGAGCTCATCTAGCACACGGTCAGTTTTCATAGCCTCTGGCTTCTCCTGCCTATTATCATCTGTAAAGTACAGCGCCAGCATATGCCTGCAAATGACACGAATTGCAACGTAGTCTGGGTTGTGCCCGTCATCTTTACTGAATTGGTTTTGATAACACCAGAGCACACTATAGACTTTAATTAATGGTTTTTTAGACCAAAGCCAATCAGCTACCGCACCATACTCAGAAAGTTTGGTAACTTCCATATTGAATTCTCTATTTCTATCTGGATTAATCTTAAGAAACTCATCGACCGATGCTTTTATTTTTTCAAATGGCATGCCTCGAATAATGGATGGATCTAACGGATAGTCATTTTCATAGCAGCAGTAACCGTAAAAGAGAACGAGATCAAAATATTTTAGATATACTCTCTGTTTTACACACTGTAACAAAGACCTATTATCCGCCATAATCAAATCAATAACAGCATGACGGGCATCTCCGCCTAATAATGGTAGCGCATGTGGATCAAATGCTTTTGAGCGCTTCTGCTTTGCACGTGCATCTAGCAATACCCCCATCTTCTTTAGCATAATGCTCTTATAATCAGACCAATCACTCTTAGACACTTTGTCTTTCTTACGTTTTTGTAAGGCACGCTGATAATCGAGTACTAAACAACTTAGTTGCCAATGTATTTGATCCTCCTCTGTAGCGCGTGGCTTTGTCATTGCACTCAAAACCGCGAAATATTTTGAGTCTGATTGCAACGCATGTAATAAAATGGTTAGCGTCGGACTGTCATCGAGCAAACTTTTATCTATATAAACATCATCAACTGTTCCTCTGCGCATACTGAGCATCGTTGTTTTGCCAGTACGTGTTTTCACTGGAAAATCCCTTTCTAAAGCCACACCCTCAGTAATGGGGAACCCCAAAGAAACCATGAGCTCGTGCATTTCATCAATAAACACATGAATAGCACTCAAACTGGCCGCTCGATGAACATAAATGGTGACCTGTCCCCCATGATCTGTGGCAGTCACCTCACCGGGTTTGACACTGGAATGTATCATTCTTTTCCATTTAAACGAATAGAATACGGGTGCCGGCTGCGTGTCATCCCGTGCATAGCCGCTTAATATATTTCTTAGGCGTGCCATCACTAGCAACGCCCTTGTATTGTATTGCGCATGCGGAAAATTAATTCGCAATTTATAACCGGAATAGGGCTGGATCTTTGTATTTCGCATATCATCCACTCTATTCATCAGCCACACAGTTGCAAAATAGGGCTTGGTTTGAATGATCAATCGAAACTTATGATTACGTAAGTTGAAAGTACGTTTCACTAACGCCGTGTTTAAAAATTCAGTAACAGCACTGACAACTGCCTCAAGATCTTCAGATTTTTTTTCAATATAGTATGTCCAGCATAAGTCCAACAACGTCTTACCACCCCGCTGAGACATTATTTCCTCATATCGCTCATTGGCAGTGCCTTTGCGTAACAACAATAACATCTCAGCAACGACCGGATGCCAATCGTGCATCACTGTAATTAATTTTCCACAGTCTTGAGGCACACTCACCGCTCTCTCGCTTGAACTGGAATTTGAAGACTCACTCGTTTGCGTCATACCTTTTCCTTAATACCTATGAAACGTACACTAATATTAAGCACGAACTACGTCAATAATCGTGCTTAACTATTCATAGTTAACTTCCTGGTATGAATAAAACTGATATGTAACTACGTTTATAAAGATTGCTTATCCACAAAGTCGCTAATTACCTTAGAAAATCCCTCGGGTGCTTCTAACTGTGGCATATGAGCCACTGAAGCCAGTATCTCAACTGTCGTATTATGCATTTTATCGGATAACACATATGCTGCCTCCGACGTAAAAAGCTCATCATCTTCACCCGTTACAATCAACACTGGGCACCGAATATCCGCCAACAACCCATCAGCGTTATGGTTACGTGCCGCTTTTGCCTGATTAATAAAGCTCATTGGCGATTGGGGATAAGGGTTTGCCGCATCATAGTCAGCTATCTCCGCAACAAATGAGGCATCTGATAAAGTAGCCTCAGAATATATGTAAGGCATAATGCTTACTATATTGCCGAGATTAGCAACTGGCGACTCTCCAATCGGGGTTAATTGCGCGGTCCTTATGCGAAGATCAAGATAACCAATACCATGCTCCGTCTGTATAGAATCGGTATTACATAATATTAATGACTTAACTATTTCAGGTGCTTTTGCCGCTATATGAAATGAGATAAAGCCACCAAGCGAATGACCAACGACATGAACCAGCGACAATTGCAGATGCTGCAGCAGCTCAATGACATCATCCGCCATATCATAGAGCTCATAAGGATGGCTATAAGCTGAGCTTTGACCCACGTCACGATTATCTACTAGTATCAATTTATATTTATTTTCTAGCAGCGGCACAACCTTACGCCATACCGTATGATCTCGCGTTAACCCAGCCAATAAGACAATGACTTCACTGGCACCAGCCGAACCTACAACCTGGTAATACATTGATTTTTTATTATCAGTTACAAATAATGACATCTTTCTTATCTCTAATGCTTTTTATAACTGCAATCCAGCCCATTTATTTTGAAAACAAAATCGCAATCAACCCCAACAACAGCGCAACACCCGCCAACCAAAACATAGCAATATAACTTGCTCCTGAAGCCACCATGGCTGACATACCATAACCACCAAAAGCCTGACCTAATGCAAAGCACAAGGTAATTCTACCCCAATATTTGGGATGATGATGCATCGGCACAACTTCACCAACACGCAATGAGGTTAAATTAACGGTAGCAAACAAATAAATACCAATTAATATTGAAGAAACCAATACCCACACTGTTGAATGAAACAACACCACCATCAATAGAGCAACAATACCAATCACATAACCCGAGCACAGCGTTACGTATACACCAAAGCGCGCGCTCAACACACCACCTAAGAATGCACCCAATAAGCAGCCAGCACCAAACAAGGAAAACAATAATCCGCTACTGGCTAAACTAACGTGCATATCTTGATGCAAATAATGAGACAAAAACAACGTATGCGGCACCACACCAATACCACAAACAAAATAAGAGAATGCTAATAAATATAAAATAATTTTACTGCGTTGATGGTGATCATTACTATCAGTCGAGTTAGCTGCATTTTCCACCACTTCGCGCCCAAACAATGACCAGGCAATTAAAACGCAAATCATTGCGAATGCGGCAAATATAAGCCACATAACACTTAAACCCAGACTAGCTAAAGATGGAATCACTAAACTGGAAATTATAATGCCGATACCGGCACCAGTGAACACAATACCGCTGGCAATATGGCGCCTATTGCTATCAACAAAATGTAACACGAAAGCCGGCGACAGAATCACCATAAATGCTCCAATAATACCGGCTAAAAGTCGCCACCATGACAACCACCAATAACCCAGCATCCAACCGGAAAAAGCTAAAGACACCACCGTCAATGCCAGGCTAACACGCACCAAAATACTGCGATCAATATAGCGTGAGACCGTAAAAGCCAATACCGCACCAATAAAATACCCAATAAAATTATAGGAGCCCACATAGTTTGCTTGCGCTGCACTGAGCCAGTGCTGGTTAATCAAAAATGGAATCATTGGAGTATATGAGAATCGACACAACGCCAATCCAAACATCATGCAAATTAATCCAACAATACTGGGGTACCAAAATGAAGTTACTCTAGACTGACCATTCACGGTTTACCGCCCTCCATGCGTGAAAACAAAATTGTACCATAGGCTAAAGAAAGCACCCACATAAGACCTACAATGGATAATTGGACCTGGCTAAAATTTTTGCTACAATTACGCCATGAACTTACTTATCGACTACCAAATCAATGTTGAAGGAATAACTGCACCGTCCTATGACGACGTACAGGGCTGGGCTGATGAGGTGGTCAAAACTTTGCCAGGCGACAAGGAGGTCTCACTTCGCATTGTCGATACCGAAGAGATGACTTACTACAATGAAACCTTCCGCAAGAAAGTCGGCCCCACCAATGTCCTATCCTTCCCCGACGAAGTGCAACCACACGAACCGCCCTCCAACTACTTAGGCGATATCGCCATTTGTGCTGAAGTTGTCCAACAAGAAGCCGAAGATCAAAACAAACCCCTACAAGCACATTGGGCTCACCTTATCATTCATGGGCTACTACACTTACTCGGTTATGACCATGTCAAAGAAAATGAAGCAAAAGTGATGGAGCAGCTCGAAACTGAGTTGTTGCTAAAGCTTGGCTTTTCCAACCCTTACGAATGATGCTCGAAGTCTGGAATGACAAAGCGCGCACTCAAACGAACGCGTTATTATAAAATCTCGGTAATCAACAACTGCAACTTACGACGGCCGCGGTATTCATTGATATCCAATTTATAGATCACATGAATCTTGCTGCAATTGTAGTTAGGCCAATGATCAGTATCGACATTAAATGCAATCGCATCGCAATAAACATCAACACCTTCCGCCTTTAACAATAACTTCAAATGGTTTTGACCAACGATGCGCTGATCAACCAACTCAAACATACCATCGAACACAGGCTCTGGGAAACCCTGCCCCCACGGGCCCGCATCGCGCAGCATTTCTGCTGTCGGCAAATTAAAGTCAGCACTTTCAAGACTGCCATCCGTTACCACCTTACCGCAGCAATCTTCTTCGGTTAAATGCTTTTCAACTTCTTCAGCAAATGCTGTTTGGAACATATCATAATGATTAATATTCAAACTTAAACCTGCAGCCATAGAATGACCACCAAATTTTGTCAGCATTTCTGGATGTTTTTTAGCTATCTCTTCTAGCGCATTTCTAATATGAAAACCAGGAATTGAGCGCGCAGAACCTTTAATGGTGTCGTCATCGACTTTAGCAAATGCAATCACAGGACGATGTAATTTTTCTTTAACTCGTGAGGCCACTAAACCAATCACACCCTGATGCCATTCAGCATCATATAAACAAACACCCAGTGGCAATTGATTATCCAATTGCATTTCATCAACAAACGTATAAGCCTGCTGATTCATATTATTTTCGATGCCCTTTCGATCTTTATTTAAGCTATCGAGCTGCTCAGCCATCGCAACCGCTGCCGAACCACTATCGGCCAATAAGCACGAAATACCAAATGACATATCATCCAGACGACCAGCTGCATTTAAACGCGGACCAATCGCAAAACCTAAATCGGCAGCCACGACGTTATCAGGATTACGCTTAGCTACACATAACAAAGCTCGCACACCAGGACAGGCATAACCAGCACGAATACGACGTAAACCTTGATGCACTAAAATGCGATTATTTTGATCCAAAGTCACCACATCAGAAACCGTACCCAATGCGACCAAGTCCAAAAGTTCCGCCATATTTGGCACTTCGATATCATTCAGCTCAAACCAATTCATCGATTTTAAACGTGAGCGCATCGCCAACATGACATAAAAAATCACGCCTACGCCGGCTAAAAACTTACTAGGAAACTCGTCATCAAATTGATTCGGGTTGACAATGGCCACCGCATTAGGCAAACCTTTTTCATTTGAGGGTAAATGATGATCCGTCACCAACACATCAATGCCAAGCTCATTGGCTTTATCAACGCCATCATGTGAAGAAATACCATTATCAACCGTGATAATTAAATCAGGTTCACGCTTGCTAGCTAACTCTACAATTTCAGGCGTCAGACCATAACCAAAGGCAAATCGGTTAGGCACTAAATAATCGACATTTTCCGCTCCAAACGAACGTAACGAACGCACGGCAACCGCTGTACTAGTAGCACCGTCGGCATCAAAATCGCCAATAATTAATATTTTTTGTTGCTGCTGTAAAGCCTCGACTAAACGGTCAACCGTTTTTTCCATGCCCAGCATTCCCTCATAAGGCAATAACGCTGTTAACTCGCGATTAACCTCTGAGTCTGAATTAATATTACGTGTGGCATAAATGCGCTTGAGCAATGGTGGAATTTCCGAAGAAAAATCAACATCATCACTTTCACGTTCACGGTGTACAACTTGCTTTGCCATTGCGCGTCCTTTCGTTTTTTATCATCACAATATGCAGCTATATTAACTGGTTTAATCCAACTTTTCTAGCCTGGCGTAACTATTAGTCAACACGACACCACGTACTGACCAACCAGTACGTTGACAAACATTTTTTTAATCCATAGACTGTGCCGATGAATACAATGACAAAAACACACATCGACAAGCAACCACGCGCATTAATTTATTTATTTATGACCGAACTGTGGGAACGCTTCTCCTATTGGTCAGTACAATCATTGATCGTACTGTACATGACTCAGCACTTCGGCTTTGGTGATAGTCAAGCTTACCTAATATATGGCGCTTTCGGCGCACTCATGATGGCCACGCCGGTAATCGGTGGATACATAGCCGACCACTTTATCGGCTATAATCGCGCTGTTATTTTAGGCGGTTTATGCTTAATGTTAGGTTATGCCAGCTTAGCGGTTGGTCACTTTGTTTCTTTTTATGCCGGCATGTCTGCCTGCATCATCGGTAATGGTTTACTAAAGCCAAACATTTCAACCTTACTCGGAACCTGCTACACCAATAAAGATAAACGTCGTGAAAGTGGCTTTACTATCTTTTATTTTGGCATTAATGCCGGCTCTATATTAGGCACCATTGCTTGCGGATTCGTCGCTAAACTAGTCAGTTATCAATGGGCATTTGCGCTCGCTTCGTTTGCCATGATTATTGGCATCATTGTATTTAGCACGGGCATCAAACAAGTTCAACGAGACCAAATTCATACCCACCACCGCTTAGCAAAAATTTCACGGGCTATTAACCTAAACACTTTTGTTGTCGTTATCGCTTGCGGCATTATTATCGCACTACTGTATTTATGCTTACGTCACCCCGATATAGCTAACACCATCATAACGCTATTCGGCGTATTACTGCTCAGCTACTTGGGCTACCAATATAAGCTCACCAAAAAAGAGTTGCGCGGGCGCTTTCTTGCGGCGATCATCTTAACGATTATGTCAGTTGGCTTCTGGGCATTGTATATGCAAATGCCAATGAGCATGACCTTATTTGTTGCACGCGCTGTCAACCTAAACATTCTTGGTTTCAGCATACCACCCAGCACCGTCACCGCACTGAACAGCTTCTTTATTTTAGCTTTTGCTCCAGTCGCCGTGAAAGTCTGGCGCTCATTAAAAGCGCGAAACAGTGATTTTAGCTTTGGTGGTAAATTTACTTTTGGCCTATTGTTTATTGGCTTAGGTTTTATAGCGCTCACCTTTGGTGCCTTTAGTGTTACACCGACGCACCAATCCTCATTAATTCCCGTGGTCTTTGGTTACCTTGGATTAACTCTCGGTGAGCTGGCATTATCACCAATCGGCTTAGCGATGATCACTTTATACTCACCGCCTCGTTTACGTGGCTTTATGATGGGCACTTGGTTTTTCGCACTCTCCGCCTCAACAGCCATAGCCGGTCAATTGGCTAAAATTGCTAGTATCCCCGATAAAGCCATGAGTATTGTCAGCATCTCCAAGATATATGGTCATGCTTTTATTGTTTATGCTGCCATTTGTTTTGCCACAGCCATATTATTAATGATTCTAACCCCTTGGTTAAAAAAATTAGCTTCCGAATCGACCACTGCTGCGGCATAATATGGAACAACTACACAGCAAAAGCCAATTATTATGAGTATAAATTTTGACCTTCCATTTCCAGTCCTGGAGCTCAATGACGAGCTAACATTACGCGAACATACCACCGATGATATTAAGTCATTTTTTGACTACTACACCAATCCTAATGTAGCCAAGTTTATTCTTGCCACCAACCCTAAATCACTAACCGAAGCAGAAGCTGAAATTCATTATTGCCGTAACTTATATCGCTTTAAGCGTGGCATCTATTGGAGCATCTCACGCAAAAAAGATAATGTGATGATAGGCGCCGTTGGCATAACCACTAACAGCTTTAATCGCCGCGGTGAGATCCATTATGATTTAGCCGAAGACTATTGGGGCAAAGGCATTACTACCGCTGCTATTCAAAAATGCGTTGACTATGCATTCGACACCATGGGATTGAAACGTATCGAAGCGATTACTGTGACAGAGAATCAAGCCTCACAAAAAGTACTAACCAAGTCTAACTTTAAGCACGAAGGCACTCTGCGTAATTATAAATTTTTTAACAACCAATCAGTAGACATTGAAATGTTTGCGGTTATCCCAGAAGATCGAGCCAGCAAATGATGCAAATTCTCGAAGAACAAAGTCACGATAAATATATCATTCGTGGCTATGAGGCAGGAAAAAGCATCAAGGTTAATCAAACTGACTATGAACGCAGCTTAATCATTAGTTCGCAACAGCTAATAGATGATTGGCAACCACAAAATGTCGAACAACTAGCCGCTGCACACTGGCAAATTTTATTAGAACTTAAACCCACCATTGCCCTAATTGGTACCGGCGAAAAATTTCACTTATTACCACATGAACTACTCGCCAGCTTATACGAAAACAATATCGGTGTGGAGTGCATGGATACTGGCGCCGCTTGCCGCACCTATGCAGCACTACAAGCTGAGGGGCGCGTTGTCGCCGCCGCCTTATTAATACATTAATGATCGTGGAATAACTGAGCTATGAGTCAACTGACATTAACCTTGGCACAAATCAACCCAACTGTTGGCGCCATTGAGTCGAACACCCAACAAGTGATCGCGTGTTGCCACCAAGCCGTGCAAAACGCTGCTGATGCCATCATCTTCCCTGAATTGATATTAACCGGCTATCCACCGGAAGATTTATTATACCGCGATGAATTATACCAACGCGTCGAACAAGCACTGCAATCAATTTGTCAGCAACAACTAGCAATCACTATAATTGTCGGCCACCCAGCCAAACAAGAAGATGTTATGGTTAACCAAGCCAGCGTCATTCAAAACGGTGAAATCGTTGCGCGCTATAACAAACAACACCTACCAAACTACAATGTATTCGATGAAAAACGTTATTTTACTGCCGGTGACGAAACCTGCATTATCACCATAAAAGATGTGCGTGTGGCGCTCACAATTTGCGAAGACTTATGGTGGCCAGGGCCTGCACAACAAGCAAAACAAGCCGGTGCACAACTGCTTATTAGTTTAAACGCCTCACCATTTCATCGCCGCCAAGCCGAACAGCGCGTGAATATGCTCACATCATTAGCACAACAAGTGCAGCTGCCGATCGCTTATGTCAATATGGTCGGCGGTCAAGATGAGTTAGTATTCGATGGCGGCTCACTTATCACTAATCGCAATGGCGAAATCTGTGAACACGCGCCCTACTTTGAATCCGATTGCTTACAAGCTACATTGGACTTTAGCATCTCACCCAGCATTCAACCGGCAGACAATCTAATTACCTATAATGACCATGCGTTAATTTACCAAGCCTTAGTGCTAGGACTGAAAGACTATATCAATAAAAACGGATTTAAAAATGTTATTCTAGGCTTATCAGGCGGAATTGATTCCGCTCTCACTTTAGCAATCGCCGTTGATGCATTAGGCTGCGAACAGGTAGAAGCCATTTCAATGCCTTCACAATATACCGCCGACATCAGCAATGAAGATGCTGTCGAAGAATGTAAGCTCCTACACGTTAAACACCAACAAATAGCCATCTCACCAATATACGAAACATTGCTACAGCAATTGGCACCTGCCTTTGAGGGGCGCGATGCTGACATTACTGAAGAAAACCTGCAAGCACGTTGCCGCGGCATAATCTTAATGGCACTATCAAATAAATTTGGCTCATTAGTATTATCCACCGGCAATAAAAGCGAATTAGCCGTGGGCTTTGCTACCTTATACGGTGATATGTGTGGTGGCTTCGCTGTTTTAAAAGATGTGCCAAAAACGTTAGTCTACCAACTAGCAGAGTATCGCAACACACTCTCACCCGCCATTCCACAACGCGTCATCGATCGACCACCCACAGCAGAGTTAGCTAATGATCAGCTCGATCAAGATCGCTTACCCGCTTACGATATTCTCGATGCCATCATTGAGCGTTTTATTGAATGTGACCAAAGTGCAAAAAGCATTATCGCCGAAGGTTTCGATAAAGATACCGTTTATGATGTGATTAAATTAATTAAGCGCAATGAGTACAAACGCTCGCAAGCTGCCATTGGCACCCGCATCACACAGCGCGCCTTTGGTAAAGATCGCCGTTATCCGCTTACTCATGAGTTGTTTTAGTAATCATATTGATAGGTATTTCTAGGCTTCTCTTTGGTGAATACCTGATTGGCCGCCCTGTCTTTTAAAGGGTGATTATCGCGTGTTTCAGTGTAATAAGTGCTAGCAAAATAAAATGGCACTAACACGACCAAAAAAACAGCGACTAAACGTAAAATTACCATGGCTTCAACCCACCCTAAAGTACTACAGACCCACTATGTCTTGTATATTAAGGTGTTAGTTTATATCACAAGCCTTAAGGTTTTATTAATACCTAAACTAACCACCTTACCGTAAAATAATCATTTGATTCTTAATGCTTTACTGCTTCATTCTTCATCACCAGTAATTCAGCAATCTGCACCGCATTTAACGCAGCACCCTTGCGCACATTATCCGCCACTACCCACATATTGAGGCCATTCGGGTGAGAAATATCATTACGAATACGGCTAATAAACACCTCGTCACTGGTGGCCGCATGGCTAATCGGTGTGGCATAAGTGTTGTCGTCATCAACCACATCAATACCAGGAATCTTTTCTAAAATGGATTTAGCCGTAGCTGCATCAATCGGCTCAGCTGTCTCCATATGGATCGCCTCCGCATGACCATAAAACACTGGCACCCGAACAGCCGTAGGATTAACCAACAGATTAGGATCATTAAAAATTTTCTGCATCTCCAGCACCATTTTCATTTCTTCACGCGTATAACCATTGTCTTGAAACTCATCAATATGTGGAATCACATTAAACGCAATCGGCTTGCCAAATACTTCCGTCTCGGCTTCTTGGCCATTAAATAACGCAGCCGTTTGCTTGGCTAACTCATCAATCGCCTCGCGACCCGCACCCGATACCGCTTGATACGTAGAAACGTTTATACGCTTAATGCCCACTTGATCGTAAATGGGCTTAACCGCTACCGCCATTTGAATCGTTGAACAATTCGGGTTTGCAATAATTTGACTATGGTAACTCACCAATGCCTCTGGGTTCACTTCAGGAACAACCAAAGGAATGTCCTGATCATAACGAAAGCAAGAGGAGTTATCGATAACCGTCGTATTTTGATCAGCTGCTTTACGTGCATACTTTTTAGCAACTTCATTGCTTGCCATAAAAAAGGCGAAATCAATATCAGCAAAATCAAATTCAGCCAGGTCTTTCACCACCAATGATTTATTGCCAAATAACACGGTATTACCAGCCGATCGCTCACTGGCTAAAGCCACGATGTTATCTATCGGGAACTCACGTTCATGCAAAATTTTTAATAAAGCTTCACCAACAACGCCTGTTGCACCCACTACCGCTACATTATATTTATCTGCCATCTCATTTAATTCCTTCTGCCAATGTATTCTTTATATTATTTTCTCTGGATCCCGGATCAAGTCCGGGATGACAACCCAACCACGCATCGGCCAGCACTAAATTCATCATCGCTTGCGCCACTGGTACTGCACGAATCGCTACACAAACATCGTGTCGCCCTTCAGTTACCACCTCGGTCGCTTTGCCATTAACATCAATCGTCTGTGCAGGAATACGAATACTCGATGGCGGTTTGACTGCTGCTCGTACCAAAATATCTTGCCCAGTCGATATGCCACCTAAAATCCCACCGGCATGATTACTAGCAAATCCATCCGTTAAAATTTCATCACGATGCTGTGAACCACGCTGATTCACCACATCCATACCATCACCAATCTCTACCGCTTTTACCGCATTAATTCCCATCATTGCCGCAGCGATTTGTGCATTAAGTTTTGCAAACACCGGCTCGCCCAAACCCACCGGCACACCCTGCGCACGCACACAAACACTGCCGCCAATCGAATCACCTTGTTTACGCAATTCAGTAATCACATGCTGCACTTGCTCAACTTTATCCGCATCTAAAAAATAACAATCGTTATTATATACTTGCTGCCAAGCATATTGCTCCGCCTGTATATCACCTACAGCGGCTAAACCGGCTTGCACAACGATATCAGTTTGCTGTTGTAATAATTGCTTCGCAATCGCACCCGCCGCAACCCACATCGCAGTTTCACGCGCCGAGGCTCTGCCACCACCACGGTGATCTCGCACACCGTATTTTTTGTGATAGGTATAATCAGCATGCCCAGGACGAAAACATTGCTCAATGTCATCATAATGATGCGGCTTAGCATCATGGTTTTCTATCATTAACGCTATTGAAGCGCCAGTCGTTTGCCCACGAAACACACCCGATAATATTTTTACTTGATCGCTCTCTTGGCGCTGCGTCACCCACTTGGAACAAGCTGGTTTCCTACGATCTAAATCTTGCTGAATGATAGAAACGTCTAATGCTAACCCCGCAGGGCAACCATCAACAATCGCCACCATCGCAGGTCCATGTGACTCACCTGCCGTCATTAATCGAAACTGTCGACCAAAACAATTACTCATCCATTAATCGCTCTTGCTTTAAAAAGGTCACTAAATCTTCACGTGTTACTACAAATAAACCGCTGGTTTCAGCATCTGTATCTAACCACACGAATGGTGCATCTGGGTAGCGTTGAATCAAGGCTTCATCTGAGAAACCCACCTCCATAAACAATACACCCTCATCAGTTAAATAATCAGGCGCCCCTTTCAATAATGCTATCACTATCGCCAAACCATCATCATCAGCTCGCAATGCTAAATTAGGTTCGTGCTGATATTCCGCCGGCACATCCACCATTTCTTCATCACTCACATACGGCGGATTGCTGATAATCATATCATAGCGTTGTGGTGATAGCTGCTGGTAACAATCGGATTTAATTAATTCCACACGCTGATCAAGCTGATGATTGCCTACGTTAATTTTAGCCACCGCTAATGCTTCGTCACTAATATCAACCGCATCAACATGAGCCTGTGGAAATTGATACGCCGCCGCAATGGCGATACAACCACTGCCTGTTCCCACCTCTAATATATGCTTAACCTGAGCAGGCTCAACCCATGGACGGCAATGGTCATCCAACCAGCAGCCCATCAATGAACGCGGTATTAGCACTCGTGGATCTACATAAAACTCCAGGCCCATAAACCAAGCTCGCTGCATGATATAGGGTAACGGTATGCGCTGCTCAACACGCTGCTGCACCCATGCTTCAATCTGCTGTTGCGCCTCTGAAGTCAGTGATTGTTGCAATACCGAACGATCACTATCCAGCGGCAGCTCTGATGCTGCCAATACCAGAAACACAGCCTCATCCCATGCATTATCACTGCCATGGCCATAATAAAGATCGGATTGTTCAAAATGCTGACAAACCTGATTAATTGCTGATTCTATTGTTTTCATGCCGCGATGGTACATTTATATGGCATCAGAAGCAAAAAGAGTTCTGCGGTCCCTGCGTCCACACCACCCAGGTGGTCATTTCAGTGTTTTTTATTAAGGCAGGGTTAATTGCGACCCCTAGCATTTACATGAGGTACGGCACACTGATAATGTGAAGTAATATTTAAATGATTCACATACTTAGAATAGGTAAAGAAAATGTCAGAGCGCATAGATTATAACAAAGTAAAGCCTACATTAGATCGCGTATTTTTCAATGATTATTTACTGGCCTCCAGCTACAAAATATTTCTACAAACAAAATTACAAAGCATCGTCAACACGCTTCAAGATGATAACACTGTTGATGCGGATGTTATTAAAGGGGCACTCGAAACAATGCAAACCACTGTAAGAACAGGGTTAAAAACAGAAGAGTATGATCAAGTCCGAGAAGTTGAGCCGCTTGTAACCGATTGTCGATTATTCAATTATACCGCGACTGCAAAATATGCCAATACGCTGATTACCCAGGCCATCGATGATATTGAGACCATACTGAAAGCGACAGCGTCCTCCACGCTAAGCGCTTAATTCACCGCTGGCTTTATCGCTTTTATGCCAAGATGGTATAATAGGTAATGAGCAAAAAGCCGACAAAGAAAACCAAGCTATCGGATCAGGACGTCCACGACTTCCAGCAGGCAATGGATGATATTGACCGCATGCCTGATCATGGCAGGCATACCAAACCGACCACTAAGTTCAAAATGAAGCGCAAAGATCAAGCCGCGCATCACTTTGAAGACAAACCAGCCATGAATATCTATTACTCACGCGATGCCGACTCATTAGGCCCTGATGATCGCTTGAATTACGAGCAACCGCATATCTTAAAAAAAGATATTAAGCGCCTGAAAAAAGGTGATTTTACTATCGAAGCGCGCCTGGATTTGCACCTCTATACCGTTGAACAAGCCATCGATGCGCTGCATGATTTTATCGACCAGTGCCAAGCACAAGATATCCGCTACGCGCTAATCATACACGGCAAAGGCCACTACTCCGCTACCGGCGTGCCTGCGATCAAAAATATGCTCAATCAATGGTTGCGTAACCATCCAAACGTGTTAGCATTCCAATCAGCCAAGCCTAAGGATGGCGGATCGGGTGCAATTTATGTTCTGTTTAAATGTAGGGGGTAGAAGTGAACCATAAAACCATCATCATCGGCGTAGCAGGCCCAACAGCCTCCGGCAAAAGCTTACTGGCGAACACCATTGTCGAAGAGCTAGGCTGTGATCAGGTCGAAATCATCTCTGAAGACTCCTACTACTGCGACCAAAAGCACATGCCTTTTGATGAGCGCTTAAAAACCAATTACGATCACCCGAATGCGTTTGAGCATGACCTACTAATTAAACACCTGCAAACTCTGCAAAGCGGTGAAAGCATTGAGCTTCCTACCTACGATTTCACCAATCACGTACGCAGCGATAAAACCCGCACCATTGGCTCAAAACATATTATCGTTATTGAAGGCATTTTATTATTTGTCGATAAAGCCTTACGCGATATGATGGATATTCGTTTGTTTATGGATACCCCACTCGACATCTGTTTATTGCGCCGACTCAAGCGTGACATCATTAAACGCGGCCGCTCAATTGAATCCGTTATGGAACAATATCAAGAAACAGTACGCCCGATGTATTTGCAATTTGTTGAACCATCAAAACGCTACGCAGATGTTATTGTGCCTCGTGGTGGCGAAAATCGCATTGCGATTGAGATGGTGCAAGCCAAAATGCGCGAGCTTTTAACTAAAGCTAATATTGCTGTTTAACCTTGTCATCCTAAGTGTAATCTTGTCATCCCGGGCGTAATCTTGTCATCCCAGGCGTAATCTTGTCACCCCGGGCGTAATCTTGTCATCCCGGGCGTAATCTTGTCACCCCGGGTCTTCGCCCGGGATGACAAACTGTTCGCCTGGGAGGCAACATCATTCGATAGGAGAAGGATGAAAGCCGGAAAAGAAGCGGTCGCAGCAATACACCGCCCATAACTCCCAACAATAAATCACACCCAAGCAGAGCACAAATGCAATCGCGGTTCCCAACCAATTAATGCGCACATGATAACCAAGAAGGTAGCTAATCAATAAGCAAATCAACATGAGAATCACACTAAACAATAAGGCGCGACGCAACAACAGTGTATGGCGTAAATTGTCGTACTTATCGTGCTGCTTAAAGTATTCTCGCTCCAAACTGCCGCGGCGAAGCTTTATTAAAACAGATAAATAACCAACAACGACCAGCGCAATTGCGCTCATTACCGCTGTAGCATGTAGCAACAAAGTATGCAGTAAAAAATAATGGATAATCTGAGTTAAAAACCACGCCGACATACCCAAGCCTAAAGCGCCATAGAGCACTAAAAAAATCTGCATATGCCAATTCTTTCTTTTAGTCATGCTTTGAATCATCCTTTTCCAAATCAAATACCGCTGAATTAACACAGTAACGCAGACCATTTTCACGCGGACCATCATCAAATAAATGGCCTAAATGAGAACCGCAGTTACTGCATGATACCTCAATACGTGGCTCTCCAGGTAGCGATGTGTCCTCACAAGTTTCAATCGATCCCGGCAACGCTTCTGAAAAGCTTGGCCAACCGCAATCTGAGATAAACTTACTATCGGATTTAAAAATCACTTGCGAACAACACACACAGCGATAATTACCCTCATCAAAGCAGTCCCAATATTTACCAGAAAATGGCAGTTCTGTGCCCTTCTCACGACTGATATGATACTGCTCATCCGTCAGTTGATCACGCCAATCTTTGTCGGTCTTACTGACCTTGGCCATTAGGTTTAACCGCCTTGTTAAAGAGTTGATAAAAATTATGCGTTGTTTGCTCGGCCACTTGCTCGTAAGCAATACCCTTAAGTTCAGCAATTTTTTCGGCTACATAACCAACATATTGCGGACCATTGGGCTTTCCACGATAAGGTACCGGCGTTAAATAAGGAGCGTCTGTTTCGATTAATAACTTCTCTAGCGGAACGGCCTTTGCTACCGCTTGCACATTAGCCGCATTTTTAAACGTTACAATCCCTGAGATGGAAATATAAAAACCTAACTCCATCGCTTCTTCTGCCATTTCCAGTGATTCAGTAAAGCAATGCATCACCCCACCGCAGCCAGTAGCGTTATTATCACGCATAATTTGAATCGTATCCTGATGAGCCGCACGTGAATGCACAATCACAGGCAAATTTAACTTATTTCCCAAACGCAAATGCTGAGCAAAACTGTCGCGTTGTTGCTCTAAACCCGTATCGTTATAGTGATAATCTAAACCAGACTCACCAAGCGCAACCACTTTTTTGTTATCGGCTGCCTGAGTAAGGATTTCATCCGTTAATGTATAACTGACCGCCTCACTAGGGTGCACACCCACTGAAGCAAATACATTCGAATAACGCTCAGCAATTGACAACACTTCAGGCATATTTTGCTTATCTACATTAACACATAAAAATGCTTCAACATCTTTCTGTTCTGCAGCCTGCAATACGTTATCAAGGTTATTATCAAACGCTTCAAGATCAAGCATATTTAAATGACAATGAGAATCAACTAACATGCTTTTACCTCGCTCCACTTTAACAATACATATTCTAACAGCAATTGTGGATTAATACTTTGCGAGCTTAACCACAGACGCTGACGCTGTGACAGCTCTTGCTGAAACGATAATAAATTAACCAAAGGCAAGCGCTTAGCTAAGTAATTCAATTTAGCTAATTGATCTTGATGCACTAAATACTCGGTAGTCACGCCCTGAATCAAGCCCACCAAATCATTAACGATACTGGTCATTAAATTCAGCAATACCACCATATCTAATTTACACAACGCGCTAACATCCGCAATTGGATCTTGTTGTGATTGATATATTAGCCCCATATGATCCAGCATTTGATTACGCCAGTCGATACGATCACTACGCAAATATTCTAATGCTAATAACGGCGCTCCTGATGATAAACGCCAAGCCAATTCAAGATTACTTTTTTGTTCGACTTGATCGGTTAACCATTCAAGTGCTTGCTGCTCATTATCAACCACAAAATTTACCGGTTGGCAGCGGCTAATAATGGTAGCAGGAATGGTTAAACGCGAATGCGCCACTAGAATTAATAACACTTCACCATTAGGTTCTTCCAGTGTTTTTAATAAGGCATTAGCTGCCGCTATATTCATGGCTTCTGCCGGATGAATCACCACCACTTGGCCACTTGAACGTTGTGAGGTGTTCGATAATTTTTCAATCAGCTGTCGTATTTGATCAACCTTAATCACACGACTTTTTTCTTCTGGCTGGCATTCAAAATAGTCCGGGTGGCTACTAGCCTTCAATAATGTACAGCTACGACATTGCCCGCATGCTTGCTCAGTTGGTGATTCACATAGACGTAATGCCGCCATTTCACGCGCAAAGTCCAACTTACCCATACCTTGCGAACCGCTCAATAAAAGCGCATGATGCAGCCGCTGTTGCTGCTCCGCTTGTTGCAGCTGCTGCCACTGCCGTTGTTGCCAAGGGTAATACATGAAAATCTCACCTATCTACAAAAGGTGATATTGTACATCGCTTGCTCTTAGAGGTAAATCAAAGCCGGATATTAAACCGACTTATCTTCGTTAAAAAGTGCCGTGAGCCTCTCCGGCCCCATCGGTTTGTAGAACAAATAACCCTGCCCATCTACGATGCAATTCGGATAAATACTCATCAATGAGCTTAAACATTTATGCTGGTCATTCGTCTCAATACCTTCCGCAATAACGTTTAAATTTAAACCAGCCGCTAAGGTAATAATAGATTGAAGTATGCTAAAGCCTTTCTTATCTAAGCAATCATCAATAAACCGCTTATCAATTTTTAACGTATCAATGGGCAAAGAGCGCAGATACTCTAGACACGAATAGCCAGTACCAAAATCATCAACTGATATTTTAATACCCAACTCGCGAATGAGACTAATAATTTCAGTGATATCACGCATGTCATAAGCGAATACACTTTCTGTAATTTCCATTTCAATAATACAATCAAGATGCTTATATTTTTCAATTAAACATTTCACTGCCGAATAAAAACCCTTGTCGTTTAACTGCACAACAGATGCATTAAAACAAAACTTGAATTTTTTACCCAATATCTCACTATTTTTTTCTGCAAATTCATAAATTTTAGCAAGGACCCAGATACCAACTTCACATATTTTCCCAGTTTCCTCTAAAAGAGGTATAAACTCATTAGGATAAATTAAGTTGCCTTCTGGCCGCCAACGCAATAGCGCCTCAGCACCAATAATAGTTTTATTCTGTAAATTTAAAATAGGGTGATACTCAATTTCAAATCGATCCAAGTCAATTGCATTATTAAATTTAGATAAATAATAAGACCTCTTTTGAAGCTTTCTATCAAGTCCCTCATCAAAAATATAATAATTATTTTTTCCGGTTTGCTTCGCCGTAGTTAACGCAAAATCCGCATAGCGGATCATCGCATTTAACACCTCCTCATTAAATACTGTATGCTCACCCCTTATGGTTCTTGATAACCCTATACTGGCTGTTATTATTCGTTTGTTTTCATCAAGAAAATATGGCTCGCTAATCGTAGCTAACACTGACTGACAAAATAAATCTATATTCTCTAATTTACTCTTATCTTTAATTATATATAGGAATTCGTCGCCACCAAATTTTATAAGAAAATCACCCTCATTTTTTAATTTATTTAATCGCAGACTGGTTTCAAGCAGCATGGTGTCACCAGCTTGGTGCCCCAATGTATCATTGATATCTTT
This sequence comes from Coxiellaceae bacterium, assembly GCA_029210045.1. Taxonomy (GTDB): domain Bacteria; phylum Pseudomonadota; class Gammaproteobacteria; order Coxiellales; family Coxiellaceae; genus JARGNX01. Next base: position 53,351 of record JARGNX010000008.1, on the reverse strand, counting down.
AAAATTATCTAAGTCAATAAATACTAAAGCGAGATCTTGGTATTCATGACTCATTAATTGAACCACAATGTCTTCACTTAATGCCCTGCGATTAGGCAATTCTGTGATCGCATCGTGATGAGCCTGATAAACTTTTTCTTTAACATAGCTGTCAATTCTTTCATCTTGTAATTTTCTTTTTGTTATATCCAATATAATTGCCACAAAGGCCGGTTTACCATTAAAGTTCTCCATCTGCAAATGCACCTCAACATTATACATTGAACCATCTTTACGACGGTGCAGTGCTTCAATTTTTACTTTATTTTTTTTATGCGTCACCAGTGGATTTAAAATAAGATCAAAATCTTTAGCAGTAAACCCAGGTTCAAAATCCAGTGGTGTCATTTTATTTAGTTCTTGCATGGTGTAACCAAGGTTAGATAATGCTTTCAAGTTCACCCAGGCAAACTCTAAAGTGTCCTGATAAAATATATATATCTCATTTAATGAATGCTTCAGCACATTACTTAAACTTTTTTCTGTATCGGCTAATTGTTTTAAACTCTCATCTACAGACACCTTCTCCGTTATATCAAGAATAATTGCTATATATACTTGCTGATTTTGAAATATTCCCTTTTCAAGATGGACCTCAACATAATAATCCGTTCCATCCTTACGACGATGCCTGGTTTCAAACTGTACTTTTACTTTATTACCATCAAGCGGCTTTATTAGTTTGGCAAAAGAATACTGATCATGATCTGGCTTTAATGATAGCGGCGTCATTTTTTCAAACTCATCAAAACCATACTGCGTATTACACATAGCACCCTTATTAACCCAAAGGAATTTAAAATCATGCTGATTAAAAATATAAATTTCATTTAAAGATGAATTCAATAAATTCAGTAAATCTGACGTATTTTCAATATTAAGACAATCATCCATTAAATCACCCTCGCAATGGATATATAAATGGTTACATAAGCTAAGTATAGCCGAGTCTTAAAAGTGCTAACTGGTTGATTAGTTTTTGATTTTTTTAAATACGCTTATCTTTACCCTTTGCATACAGAAAGATTGATCCAATCACGAGAAGCATCCCTACTCCTTGCAACAAGGTAATAACTTCACTCAGGAAGAGCCAAGATAATAGTAACGTTGAGATTGGCATTATGGCAGTAAACATTCCAGCCAGTGAAGCCTGCACACCGCGACACCCCATATACCAAAACAGATAAAATGCAGCCGTAGAAATGGTCACCGCCAATAGCACCCACCATGATGACACTGACAAATGAATATTCATGGCATCAGGGTGTACAATCAACAAAGGTAATACAACAATACCATTAATTAAATTAATCCAAGCCGACAATAAAACAAGCGGCATGCGCACTAAGTGAATTTTACATAGCACGTAGTACAATGACTCCGGTAGCAAAGCTAAAATCACAATTAAGCTACCCTTTAAATTCGATGCGCCCCCCAAACGAAAGCCGTGTAAATTAATAATCACCAACCCCGACACCGCCAGAACAACAGACAGCACCCTCATGCGCGTCAATCGTTCTCGCAAAAGAATGACGGAAAAAATAGTTATCATTGCTGGCAGCGCACTGGTTATAATCCCAGCGACACTAGCAGAGGTATACTTTAAGCCAGTCAATAACAGGAGATTAAATAGCGCACCCGCACACAACGCCTGCAGTATTAAATAAGTAAAGTCGGTTTTGTTAAATTTTTCTGGATGAGCACTTGAAAGCCGTCTACTTTTTGGTTGCAGCCAATAGATAATAAAAAGCCACAGTGCCGCCACCCAAAAACGCACCAACAACAAAAAGGTAACACTCACATCATGCAGTAAATACTTAGATCCAACAATATTTACACCAACTGATAACTGAGCTAAAACCAGAAATAAATACGCCATTACTGCAGGCTCGACAGCACTTGTCGCAAATCAGCCGCTACTTCATCCTCAGTTTGGTTAGCATCAACAATACGATATCGCTCAGGCTCACGTGCTGCACAGTGTAAATACGCTTCACGTACGCGATGAAAGAACTCCACCCCCTCACGCTCAATACGGTCTTTTTCACCACGCGCCTCAATGCGCTTCAAACCCACTTCGACCGGCAAATCTAATAAGATTGTCATATCAGGTTTAACGTCGCCCTGAATCCATTGAGTCAAATAATCAACATGCGCAAAATCTATTTGTCGGCCACCGCCTTGGTATGCAAAGCTAGCATCAGTAAATCGGTCAGACACCACCCACTTGCCAGCGGCTAATGTGGGCTTAATAACATGTTCAATATTTTGTTTACGTGTCGCAAACATTAATAGTAACTCAGTCTCTGCACACATTTTTTCGTCAAATGGATTTAATAAAATCGTGCGAATCGACTCAGCAATTTCAGTACCACCCGGCTCACGCGTTAATACGTAATCCACTTTTTTATTAGTCAGGTAATCACAAATCACTTTCACTGCAGTCGATTTTCCTGCGCCTTCTACACCTTCAATAGTAATAAACTTGGTTGCGTTCCCACTCATTTTTTTATCTCTTATATGAACAATTAATTTAACTCTTAGGCGGCCTTTGCCACTGGTCCACGGCTTCCTTGTGCTCAACATAGGTATCTGAAAATTTGTGACTGCCATCGTTTTTCGACACATAATACAAGGTCGTACCTTCAGCCGGATGTAACGCGGCATTGATCGATGGCAAACCGGGCATATCAATCGGTGTTGGCGGCAAACCGTAATTGGTGTAAGTATTATATGGCGTCGGTGTTTTTAAATCTTTACGCGTAATTTTAGCACCATATGGCTTTTTCATGCCATACACTACCGTTGGGTCCACCTGTAAACGCATACGTATATTTAAACGCCTAACCAACACACCCGCAATTTCACGGCGTTCATTTTCAACCGCTGTTTCTTTCTCTATCAACGATGCCATGATCAATGCTTGATAGGCATCTTTATAAGGCAAACTCTTCGCGCGCTGCGACCATTGATCGGTTAACTCTTTTTGCATGCGATCATACGCACGCTTAATCAAATCGATATCACTATCGCCCCAAGTATAGGCATAGGTATCAGGAAACAATAAACCCTCTAATGAATCATGAGGCACTTTTAATTTCTTCATTAACTCAGGCGTCTTCATGCGACGCAGATAATGCAATAAATGTGGATCAGCCCTCAATGCGCTCATTACTTGTTTATAAGTCCAACCCTCTATAATCACAAACTCGCGCATTAACACATCGCCATCAACGATCTTATTTAATAAGTCGCGCGCAGTATCATTAACATTAACTTGGTATTCGCCGTGCTTTAATGAATGACTATCACCCATTAAACGACCATACCATTCAAACACGATGGGATACGGCTCCAAACCTTGCATTTTTAAACGGCGGGATAAAGTACGTAAACTATCACCACGATAGACCTTTACCGTCACGGGGCGCACATAAGACTGCAACATGGCAAGATAGACGAACCAATACACTACAGCAATAGCTACAACAAACATTAAGCAAATGGAAATACGGCGAACGCTCATAAAAACAACCCTGTTTTTGTCATGTCTTCCCGAAAAATTGCGCAGCAATTTATCCGGAAACTCTTCACTGCATTTTGGTCTCTGGATCCCGAATCAAGTCCGGGATGACTATATCGTCATTGCGAGCCACGCAGTGGCGCGGCAATCTCATGATAATTGCTTGGATTGCTTCGTCGCTAGCTCCTCGCAATAACGGGACAACTCCTCGCAATGACAGTGCCAAGTCAAAATAACACTATGACAACCGCTTTAACAATAAACACGCATTAGCACCACCAAAACCAAAAGAGTTATTTAAAACATACTCCAATGGCATTTCACGCTTAGTGTGTGGCACATAATCCAAGTCACAACCTTCATCCGGATTGTCCAGGTTAATCGTAGGTGGAACAACTTGATCACGCAATGCTAAAACACACGCCACTGTTTCAATTGCACCAGCAGCGCCTAAAGTATGCCCTGTCATCGACTTGGTCGAGCTCATTGGCATTTTATAGGCATGCTCGCCAAATAATTTTTTAACGGCTTTTGTTTCAGCCACATCACCAGCACCTGTCGAGGTACCATGTGCATTAACATAGTCAACTTGGTCAGTGGTAATTCCGCCGTCTTCAATCGCCGTACGCATACAAGCAATGGCACCTGTAGCATCTGGGTCAGGCAATGTCATGTGATAAGCATCGGATGACATACCGAAACCTGCGAGTTCAGCATAAATATGTGCACCACGTGCTTTAGCATGTTCGTATTCTTCTAATACCACTGCCCCAGCACCTTCACCACAAACGAAACCATCACGGTCTTTATCCCAAGGACGACTTGCTTTAGTAGGCTCATCATTGCGCTTAGATAAAGCACGGCAAGCACCGAAGCCAGCCATGGTTAACTTGGAGTTCAACACCTCAGCACCGCCGGCTAGCATTACATCCGCATCACCGTAAGCAATCATACGTGCAGCCAAACCAATATTATGAACACCGGTTGCACAAGCAGTCACAGCTGAGACGATTGGGCCCTTCAGCTTATTATTCATAGAAATGATACCGGCAGACATATTGATAATGGCACCCGGTATAAAGAATGGAGATACACGCGTTGGGCTTTTTTGCACCATGGCATCGTGATTATTCTCAATCCACAGCAAACCACCAATGCCGGCACCAAACGAAGTACCGCAACGATGGCAATTTTCGTCGGTAATCTCTAAACCTGAATCTGATAGCGCTTGACGCGCCACCTCAGCGCCGAACTGTACGAAAAGATCAGTTTTGCGAATCTCTTTTGGCGTTAAACTCAGGCTAGGATCAAAATCTTTGATCATCGATGCAAAGGTCGTATTCAGACCTTCGCTATCAAAACGCTCCGTAATGGGCGCAGCCCCGCTCTTACCAGACAACATGGCTTGCCAAGTCGACTCCACATCATTACCTAGTGGAGTCACGGCACCCAAACCTGTTATAACTACGCGGCGCTTTGTCATACGCTACTCAGCAGCGTTTGATTCGATATAATCGATAGCCTGTTGAATAGTAGTGATTTTTTCAGCTTCTTCATCAGGAATTTCAATTTCAAATTCTTCTTCTAAAGCCATCACTAATTCAACTGTATCCAGCGAATCCGCACCTAAATCGTCAACAAAAGAAGACTCATTTTTTACTTCATCTTCTTTCACGCCCAATTGTTCTACAACGATCTTTTTGACGCGATCTTCAACATTAGCTGACATATTTCTATCCTTTGTTAATTCGAACACTCGATTGAAACGCTATTTTATAGTAGAACGGCCCAATCACCAAATTATTTTTTGGGGTCCAGTCTTGAATTATAAGGTCTGAAGTTTGTAGACCTTATAATTCAAGACTTGACCCCACACAATTGTGCTTGATTATTATCCAATCTAGTGTTATTGTACGTTTCGTAATTAATAAAAGCTGAAATAGGATTTAACGATGAGCGGAAGAAACAAAAAAGCCAAAGCAAAAAAAAGAGCAGAAACTAGAGCTCGGGCTAAAACACTAAAAAGTGCAGCAACCGATTCCACTAGTTTGTTTAAGCTGCAACACATCACGGAAAGCAAAGATCGCCCCGACGCAAGTGCCCCCAAAGAACTATACAACCATACCGCCACACTCATCATTGGCGCAGCTGCGGCTCTTATCGGCAGTATCGCCAATCTCAGCAGTATCTATAATCTCGCAGGACCCAGCCCTGCCACGGCCGACCTAGTGAATCTTGGCATTGGACTTTTCTTTACGGCCTCAGGCTTACGATCCATGGCCTATGCGCATGATGCTGATGTTGTTGAAGAGCACCACTTAAAACCTGAAGACTTTCAATCTAAAAAACAGAGATAATCTAAGACCATGAATCGCGTAAGCTAACTACGCGATTCAACACTAGCTGATCTGCTGTGCCGTCTAAATCGATTACAAAATAACCAGTGCGCTCAAACTGAAAGGTGTCACCCGCTTTCGCCTGCTTTACACTCGGCTCTAACCAACAGTTAGTCAGCTGCTTATAGGAATCAGGATTAATATGCTGCGTAAAGTCGTCTTGTGCCGCGGGATTCTCAACGGTAAATAGGCGATCATATAAACGCACCTCTGCCGGCAATGCCTGTTCCGCTGAGACCCAATGAATCACACCTTTTACTTTGCGCCCATCCTCAGGGTTTTTACCTAAAGTATCCGCATCATAAGTGCAATGCACTTCAATCACGTTACCATCTGCATCGGTAATCATTTTGTCGCCACAAATCACATAAGCATTACGTAATCGCACTTCCTTACCAATCGCTAAACGCTTAAATTTCTTATTCGGCGCCACTTCCATAAAATCATCACGCTCTATATATAAGGTGCGACTAAATGGTAATTCGCGTGTACCCATGGATTCATCTTGCGGGTGATTCGGTGCGGTTACCATTTCCGTTTTATCTTCAGGATAATTAGTAATCACCACCTTAATCGGATCCAATACCGCCATAACACGCGGCGCTGTGCGGTTTAACTCATCACGCACACATTCTTCCATCACCCCCAAATCAATCACTGAATCACTTTTTGAAATGCCTACCCGATCACAAAAGTTACGCAATGCAGCCGCTGGGTAACCACGACGACGCATACCAATCAATGTCGACATACGCGGATCATCCCAACCATCAACAATACCCTCATCCACCAATTGGCGTAGCTTACGTTTACTGGTAATGGTATGCGATACATTCAAACGTGAAAATTCAATCTGCTGTGGTCGCGCCGGCATATCCAGCTGTTCAAGAAACCATTCATATAAAGGGCGATGATCTTGAAACTCCAACGTGCATAAAGAGTGAGTAATGGCTTCGATCGCATCAGACATACAATGCGTATAGTCATACATGGGATAAATACACCAAGTATCGCCAGTGCGTTGATGTGACAAATGACGTATACGGTAAATCACCGGATCACGCATATTCATATTGCCTGACGACATATCAATCTTGGCGCGCAACACATGACTACCCTCTTCGCATTCGCCTGCCTTCATGCTTTCAAACAAAGCCAAGTTTTCTTCAACAGTACGCTCACGATACGGGCTGTCTTTGCCTGCTTGCTTTAATGTGCCACGGTATTCACGTGTTTGTTCCGCATTAAGATCACAGACATAAGCCTTGCCTTTTTTGATCAATTCAACCGCGCCTTCGTATAAACGCTGAAAGTAATCCGAGGCATGATGAATCGGTTGTTGCCACTCAAAACCTAACCACTGAATATCATCTTGCATAGCATCGACGTATTTTTGTTCTTCTTTTTCAGGATTAGTATCATCAAAGCGCAGATTACAAGCGCCATCAAAGTCTTTAGCAACACCAAAATTCAAGCAAATCGACTTCACATGGCCCACGTGCAAATAACCATTCGGCTCCGGTGGGAAACGCGTTAGCACCGCGTCATGTTTACCCTGGGCTAAATCCTCACTAATGATTTTTTCAATAAAATGCGCTGTTGGGCTAGTGGTCTCTGCCGTCATGGTGGTTTTCCAATCAATTCAATTAGGCCGGACATTATATGATGATAAGTTGCTGCTGGCCAGGATTGGATTACCCACATTTTCTGTGGATAAAACTGTGCAGGAGTTATGTAGTATGTAAATTTATTCAATATTAACAATACATTACGAAATTGTTCAGCATTTAACAACTGAATATCAAATAACGCTATACGGCTATTCGCGGCGTTGATTGCTCCGCATGGGGCACTACTGCGATATCAGGCACAACGCGAACCCCCTTTCCAAACAACAATGATCGACAACCACCCCGCAACTTATCTGCATTGCTACAGGCAGCATACGTAGCGCCAGCTGCCGCAGCTAGCGACACAACACCGAACAAAAAATAGAATATTGACGCCATCCCTCCATTAGCAAGCGGCATTTCATTTTTAGCTTCAGCAAAGGCCTCGGTGACATACTGCTTAAGTCCGGGGTGATTGGTTGCGCGGCCTTGCACAATAAACTCCACATACTGACATGCGTTAAACCAGATATCACCAACTGCCTTTCTCGGCAATCGATCCAGTGGGTTCACGGTGCCAGCAGCACGGACGATACTCACGTCAGGAAACTTCGCTGATATTTTCTCAATGTATTTTTGCACAAAACTTGAAAGAGGTGTTTTACTTGCTGTGATTTGGAGTATATCGCTACCTCTGTCATTTTGAATTAACCATGCATCACGCCAGTTCTTACCACCACCAAAAGGGTAGTCATATTTATCCATACAGACTCCAAATTGACTGAGGAATCCAATCGCCGCCCCTAAACCAATAACAGCGAGTACGGCATAACACCTAGCATGAGAACGGTTTTTTTTATCCTCATCAGACAATCCTTCAATACTCATAACGCACTTACCTCTTATATTGTTAGCGGAAATTTATGGCAGGCATACTAACAAAGAGCTTACCTTAAAACAATTGGTGATATTTTACATATATTCATTACTTATTTGCATGTTATTAATTATTTGATAGAGAATTACCCACAGTTTCTGTGGATAAATCTGTGTAGGAGTTCTGTAGTAACTGCTTTAATCCTTGTTATTCATTAGGTTACAATACTGTTCAACAGTTAACAAATGGATCCCGGCTCGGAGGCCGGGATGACAACACTCGTCATTGCGAGCCACGCAGTGGCGCGGCAATCTAAGGATCCGGCGGGCAGATTGCTTCGTCGTAAACTCCTCGCAATGACATAGTTGATGACAAGGCAGTGGCCGGGATGACACGCAGCAAACATGGCTTTAAACTTGTGCAGCCTATATAATGCCGCCATGAAAGAATATGATGTCATTGTTATTGGAGCAGGTGCTGCTGGCTTGATGTGCGCTATTGAGGCAGCCAAACGCGGCAAGCACGTGCTGGTGCTTGATAGTGCCAACAAACCGGGCAAAAAAATCCTGATGTCTGGTGGTGGGCGCTGTAACTTCACCAATATGAATGTCAGTGATGACAATTTTATCTCAAACAACCCACATTTTTGTAAATCCGCCTTAAGCCGATATACACCGTGGCATTTTATTGATTGGGTAAAAAACACTGGAATCCCCTTTCACGAGAAAACACTGGGTCAATTATTTTGTGATAATAAGTCCAAAGACATTTTGCAAATGCTATTAACAGCCTGCGAACAAGTGAATGCGTCCATTCAATTAAAAACCAATGTCACTACGATCAGTAAAAAACCCAGTGAAGGTTTTATATTAGACAGCAACCATGGCAAATACTGCTGCAAATCATTAGTGATCGCCACGGGTGGCTTATCGATTCCTACACTCGGTGCTAGCCCCTATGGATATAAAGTAGCAGAACAATTTGGCATCAAGGTATGGCCAACACGTGCAGGCTTGGTGCCCTTTACGTTACACGATCATGATAAACAAAGGTTCGAATCACTATCAGGCGTATCAGTCGACTGCATTGCCAGCTGCAACCACCACAACTTCCGCGAAAATATGCTATTTACTCATCGCGGTTTAAGTGGACCGGCGATGTTACAAATTTCTTCGTATTGGCAACCAGGTGAAGCAATAACCATTAAGCTATTACCCGATGTAAATTTATTTGAACAATTGAAAACAAAACAAAGCCAACAGCCTAAGCTATTACTGAAAAATTGCCTACATCAATGGCTACCTAAAAGCCTTGTTGCCATATGGCTTGATGACACCGAAGCCAATACTGCACTGCACAGTTTTTCTCATAAACAGTTTCAAGCTATTGCCGATCAATTTCAGCAATGGCAAATTAAACCCAACGGCACCGAAGGCTATCGCACCGCCGAAGTCACCTTAGGTGGTGTTGATTGCGATGCGGTATCATCCAAAACATTTGAAGCCAAACAAGTACCCGGCTTGTATTTTATTGGTGAAGTTTTAGACGTTAGCGGCTGGTTAGGTGGTTACAATTTCCAATGGGCCTGGGCTTCAGGATTTGCTGCTGGCAACGTTTGTTAAGCTGTAATCACGTAAGGTTATTCACAATTTCTGTGGATAAGTCTGTGCAAGCATTATGTAACAACCGTAAATAATCATATTATACAGTGAGTTAAAGCATTGAATAGCAATTAACAACTGTGCTAAACTCGCTGCATGTTACGCACACTACTACTAATAATACTTTTTTGCACACCTATCAGCTTGGCATGGGCACATAGCCATCAACCAACCTTAGTATTCGCTAGCGACCTTATCCGTCATGGCGCACGCACCGTTATCCATCCTATGAAGGGCATTCATTACCCGCCTTTGTGGTCGGACATAGACATTCCACCAGCACAATTAACTAAATACGGTTTCTTTGAAGAGAAAACCAATGGCCAATTTTTTAAAACAACGTACCAAACACTACTACCCAAACAGTATGACGCTACACAGGTAAGCATACGCACAGACGGTTCAAACCGAACCATTATGAGTGCCTTAGCCGTTGCTAGTCAGATGTACCCTGCCTCGCTGAGTTACAACATTGCTAGCCTTCCCAAACATAAAGCACTGCTACTCCAACCCAAGAAAAGAATGAAACAAATAGTGTCAACAGCACCTGGCTGGAAATACAATTGGCAGCATGCGGACTGGGGATATCATTTTTATAAAAAGCTGTATGACCAACACCTCATCAAGAATTTATGCCCTTTGACAGGCAAACAAAACTACTTAACTTGTTTTAAGAAGATTGGTTATATTGCTAGCAGCATAAATCCTCTAAACAATTATTGCAGCCACGCCAGTGAACACTGCTCAACCACTAAAATCTTACACATCACCCCTCAGCTAATGCATGCCATTATCAAAACTAACAACTGGGTGCTGTACCATACCTTTCTACCCAGCCATGAGCCTGGGTTTATTGAAGCATTGCCGCAATACAAGGCAATTGGCCTACAAAGCGGCTGCCTATTAGTAAACCATGTGATACGCAACATGCAGTTAACAGTCGATCATAAAAATTCACTAAAATATATGCTGTATTCTGGTCATGACAGCACAGTTTTAACAGTGTTAAATTACTTAATGACACAGAATTTCGCTGAGTTTAAAAAACCACCGCTATTTGGTAATCCTGAATTCGCTGCAGACTTAAGCTTTCGCCTGTATCAGCAAGATAAAAAGCATTACCAGGTCAAAATAATTTACCGTAAGAATTCGATGCTGGATGCACCACAACGCGTATTATTTGAAGGTAGATTTAAACGATTTAAACAGCTGTATTTTAATCAACAGTGCTTAGCAAGAGTTTTGCGCCGCACACATCGTATTTAGTGATCAGTAGCAGGAATCCATTTCAACATGGATCCCGGGTCAAATCCGGGATGACAACATTATGACTACGCCATATACATACCACCATTCACATGCAAAGTTTCGCCCGTCATATAGCTAGCTTTATCACTCGCCAAAAACCCAACAGCATCAGCGATATCACTTGGTTCAGCCATGCGCTTCATTGGAATCATTTTTAATAACTCTTCACGTTGCTTCTCTGGTAAAGCGCGAGTCATATCGGTATCAACAAAACCTGGTGACACATTATTCACCGTAATACCATAACGCGCGAATTCAATGCCTAGTGATTTAGCAAAGCCTACCACCCCCGCTTTTGCAGCGCAGTAATTAGCTTGTCCCAAGTTACCCATTGACCCGACTACCGAACTAATATTAATAATCCGCCCCCAACGCGCCTTAACCATACCCTTCATAAATTTGCGGCTGATATGAAACACAGAAGTTAAGTTGGTATCAATCACTTCCTGCCATTGATCGGGCTTCATACGTAACATGATATTGTCACGTGTTACGGCGGCGTTGTTAACAAGAATCCCCACACGACCAAACTGCTCAGTAATCTGCTGTTCAAGTTGATCAATGCTCGCTTGATCACAAACATTTAACACCATACCAGTGCCATTAGCACCCATCGCCTTGATAGCGTCTGCAATCGTTTGCGCGCCTTTTTCAGAGGTAGCCGTACCAATAACAGTACAACCCTGATCCGCTAATTGCTTTAGTATCGCCGCGCCAATACCACGCGTTGCACCAGTAACTAAAGCTATTTTATTATCTACTGACATTTGATCACCTCACCATCGAAAAAGTTTTCAACACACATCGCCTTATAAGTGAGCGACTTATCAATGCGTTTATTTAAACCGGTTAATACCTTACCTGGACCACATTCAAAAATGACATCGATCTCATTCGCCGCCATCAATTGAATGGTTTCCACCCAACGTACCGGGCTGGTTAATTGACGTAATAAATCTTGCCTAATCGATTCACCATTCGTGTGATAAGTAACATCCACATTTTGTATCACTTTCATATTCGGCGTAGCTATATTCACTGCCGATAAAGCAATAGCAAAAGCTTCCGTCGCTGGTTCCATTAATGCACAATGGGACGGCACACTCACTGGGATTACTTTGGCCATACGTGCTTTGGATTCACGAGCCAAGTCGACCACCTGTTCAACAGCACCCGCCTCACCAGCAATAACCACTTGACCGACCGAGTTATAGTTCGCCGGAGTTACTACACCATCAATTTTTTCACATAATTCTTTTACTTGCTCATCTTGCAAACCAATAATCGCCGCCATCGCACCTTCACCCGGCTGCACACAGGCTTGCATCAACTCCGCTCGCTTGGCAACCAAGGAGACTGCGTCTTCAAACATAATTGACTCTGCCGCTACCAACGCAGCATATTCACCCAAGCTGTGACCAGCCACCCACTCCGGGTGCACGCCACCTTGATGTAACCAACAACGCCAAAACGCAATATCGGCTGCCAACAGGGCAGGTTGCGTATATACCGTTTGATTTAATTGTTCAGCAGGACCTTGTGACACCAACTGCCACAAATCATAACCCAACACTTCAGATGCTTTTTGGAATGTTTGCTCTACTACAGGAAAGTGAGGCGCCAATTCAAGCATCATACCGACACTTTGTGAGCCTTGCCCTGGGAAAACCATTGCTAGTTTTTCAAGCTTCATAAAGCTTCTCCCTAATATTTAACTAATGCAGATCCCCATGCAAATCCGGCACCAAACGCTTCAAGCAATAACACTTGGCCACGTTGCACTTTGCCTTCTCTAATCGCATGATCTAATGCTAACGGCACTGATGCCGATGAGGTATTACCATGTTGCTCAATGGTGAGAATTACTTGCTCCATGGAAAGATTCAATCGCTTTGCCATCGCCGAAATAATTCGCATATTGGCTTGATGCGGTATTAACCAATCAATATGCTCATGAAGCATATCGTTATCAGCTAACGCTTCATCAACACTGTCACCCAACTTACGTACAGCAATCCGGAATACGGCACTGCCATCCATATGGATATGCGTATCCACATTACGGTCACGCATATTAGTTTCGGCGGACAACATATCGGCGTATGTGCCATCGGCATGGATGTGGGTTGATAAAACGCCTGGTTCACTGGATGCTTCTAACACAATAGCAGATGCTCCATCACCAAACAGTACGCATGTCGAACGATCAGACCAGTCAACCACTCGACTTAAACCTTCAACACCAATCACTAAAATTCGTTGTGCAGCTCCAGACTTTATATATTGATCCGCAACACTCATACCATATATAAAACCCGCGCACGCGGCTGCCACATCAAATGCTGGTATGCCGGGCACATCCAATGCTTTTTGCACTAAACATGCCACGCTGGGAAAATAATGCTCTGGTGTCGCATTACCAACAACAATCATATCTAAATCTTTTGCTGCTATGCCGGCCGCATCAAGCGCGGCTTCGGCAGCGGCATGCGCCATAGAAGTAAGGGTTTCATCTTCTTCCATAATATAACGCTGTTTAATACCAACGCGTTGCATAATCCATTCGTCAGTAGTATCAACCATTTTGGAAATATCTTCGTTAGTCACCAACCTCTTAGGCAAGTAACTTCCCGTTCCGGCAATACGTGAATAGTTCATTTTTGAGACCCTTGTAAAATTTGGCTGACCTCATCACCAATTAATGTTGGTAGTTGTTTCACTACCTGCAAGCGCGCTTCTTGTAATGCATTTACAAACGAGTAAACATCTGCGCTGCCGTGACTCTTAATCACAACACCATTCAATCCCAATAATGAAGCACCATTGCGTTCACGCGGATCAATGCGGTGTGCTAAACGTTTTAATATCGGATAAACTAATGCAGCCGCTGCACGGGTAAATAAATTACGCGAAAACTCTTCTTTGGCATAATGCGCAATCATTTTAGCAATACCCTCACCAGCCTTTAGTGCAATATTACCCACAAAACCATCACACACCACCACTTCAACTTTGCCACCAAAAATATCATTGCCCTCAACGTAACCGACATAGTTAATATGAGGCACATTACGTAACAATTCTGCTGTGGCTTTTACTTGTTCATTACCTTTAATATCTTCTTCACCAACATTCAACAAACCCACACTTGGCGCCGCTACACCATCAACGGCTCGTGTAACTAACGAACCCATGATCGCATATTGCACTAACTGCTCAGCTGTCGCATCGATATTGGCACCCAGATCTAACACACGCACATCATGATCAGCTACGGTTGGTAAGCGCGCCATAATCGCAGGACGTGAAACACCGGGTAAAGTTTTTAAAACAAATTTGGCGGTTGCCATTAATGCACCGGTGTTACCGGCAGATACACAAGCTTGAGCTCGGCCCGACTTTACTAAATCGACAGCCACTCGCATCGAGGAATCTTTTTTGCCACGCAGGGCTAATGAGGGGGATTCATCCATGTCTACCACTTCACTGGCAGCTTGGACATGGATACGATCCATATGCTTGAATTTACGCTTCGCTAGCCGACGCTTAATACGATGCTCATCGCCAACTAAAATGCATTCGAGATCAGGGCATTTCTCCAGTATCTGGCAAGTCGCCGGTACTGTAGTCGCCAATCCATGGTCACCACCCATTGCGTCAACCGCAACTACCTTCGTATCCAATAGTAATTACTCTTCGTCATCCTCAGCAACATCAACACTCACCACTTGACGACCACGGTAGTAACCATCAGGGCTTACATGATGACGCAGGTGTTTTTCACCTGTTGTTGAGTCTTCACTTAAACATGCCGCATTTAAACTATCATGCGAACGACGCATACCACGTTTTGAACGGGTCTTACGATTTTGTTGAACTGCCATTTACCTATTCCTCTGTTTTATTATTCTGTTCCCGAATCATGCCCGGGATGACACTTAATTCAAATACTCCGGCAAATCTACCGGACATTTACCCTCTTCATGCCTTGGCACCATTGGCAATGCCAATAGTAACTCTTCCTCAAGCATCTCAAAAAGGGCCACAGGCTCCTCCCCTACCAACAGTGGTTCAAATTCACGCGGAATCTGCTTAGCCTGCTCATCACTACGGGTCACCATTAAGCGCGGACTGAGATCTAAAGCAATCTCGACCACTTGGCCACATCGTTGGCACTCTAACATAACACTGGCCTGAATGCGACCATTGACCACGGCTCGGCCTTGCTCATCATGACTAAAATCAAAGCAATAGCTCACCTGACCGGACGGTGTATCTTGCAGCTCACTTGAGACACGCGTCAAATCTGACAACGCCACCTCACCTTGCAAGGATTCACCGCGACTGGCTAAACGTAATGGGTCAATAGTTTTTTCCATAAGGCGCGCATGATAACTCAGCTATCCCCGCTTAAGCAAGTAATTGGGGGTTTGAAACGGTTAATCACCAAGTGATTGATCATCATGATTAAAAATAGCCTCAAAGTCGGCAGGTAATGACGCTTCAAATGTCATCACTTCACCGTCAACCTTTAAGCTGATACGACTGGCATGTAATAGCATGCGCTTCACCCCCCACTTAGCCACTAAGCGGTTGATTTTCCATTCTCCGTAACGTGGATCACCTATTATTGGTAACCCTTCATGCGCACAATGCACTCGAATCTGGTGCATACGCCCCGTCATAAGGCGCGCTTCCAGCAAACTGAACTGCTTACCCACCCGGACTGGCTTGAATTCGGTGTAAGCCGACTTACCCTCTTTACTAACAATAACCTTGCGCGCACCCTCTTTGGTCTCTTGGCGCAACAGGCGGGCATCAACCAATCGTTTACCACCTTTATATATACCCAGCACCACTGCGTGATAAATCTTATCCACTTCACGCTCAGCAAATTGACGCTGCAACTCAACCAAGGTCGTTCTATTCTTAGCCACCAACACGCATCCGGACGTATCCCGGTCCAAGCGATGAACCAGCTCTAATCGTTTTACCTTTGGTCTTAACATACGCAACCACTCGATCACACCACTATTCGCTTTCGTACCACCATGCACAGGCATACCTGCTGGCTTATCAATCACCAATATTTGATTATTTTCAAACAATATCCGCGACTCTAGCGACTGTGTTAACTGCTCATCTGGTGATTGGCGCTGTTTAGGTGCCGATAAGCGCAAAGGTGGTATACGCACTTCATCGCCCTCCACCAAGCGATACTCCGGCTTGATACGACCACCATTAACCCGCACCTCTCCCGAGCGCAGGGCGCGATAAATTCGACTCTTTGGCAAGCCTTTCATCACTTTAATCAGGTAGTTATCGATACGCTGACCATCATCGTCAGCATCAATAACTTGTTTACTTACTTTGGATTGCGACACATTCATACCAGGGTCTATTGCTGCGGTGCCTAAAGCCTGTTATATTGCGATACTGCCAGGCAATAGCCTGAACAGTCTACCAGACCGCCCTATAAGTTCAATCTGTAATCAGGGATTAAGCACTTAAAAACTGCCAGGTAGTATTAGAAAAAAAGCGGCTGACCGTTAAACAGCCATGAATTAAATAACGAGCGCTCCCACTGATATTAGCGCCACAGCGAGAAATCGGACACCGAAGTAAAATTGAGTAGGTTTCCGGCGAACCCACAAAGCTAACAAATGCTTTAAATGTGGTAGAGCGCCAGTAAAAGGGTTTTAAAATGAAGAGAATGCTAATCAATGCGACTCAATCTGATGAGTTGCGTGTTGCTATTACCAATAACGCACTCCTTGTCGACCTCGACGTAGAACGTCCCGGAGTGGAACAAAAAAAAGCAAATATTTACCTCGGTAAGATTACCAGTATCGAGCCTAGCCTCGCCGCTGTATTTGTTAACTACGGTAGTGAACGTCACGGGTTTTTACCACTGAAAGAAATTTCACCAGAATATTTTTCAAGTCAGCCATCTGGCGACGAACCTATCGACATTCAAAAAGTGTTAAAGCTTGGTCAACATGTTGTCGTTCAAGTGGATAAAGAAGAACGTGGCACCAAAGGTGCAGCACTTACCACCTTCTTAAGCTTAGCTGGATCTTATTTGGTATTAATGCCAAATAATCCACGCGCTGGTGGTATCTCACGTCGTATCGAAGGTGAAGAGCGTGACCAATTACGTGAATCACTAAGCAAACTGACTATCCCAGAAGGCATGGGCGTTATTATTCGTACCGCCGGTGTTAATAAAAACTCTGAAGAGCTGCAATGGGATTTAGATGTCTTATTAAAATACTTTGATGCCATTAAGCAAGCAGCAGGTATGCAGAAACCACCGCCATACTTAATCCACCAAGAAAGCGATGTGGTTATTCGCACATTACGCGACTACTTACGCCAAGATATAGGCGAAGTAGTGATCGATGAAAAAGAAGCCCATCAGCGTGCTTACAACTACATCAAACAAATTCGTCCTGACTTTGCTGAGCGCATTAAGCTATATGAAGACAACATTCCACTTTATAGTCGCTTCCAAATCGAACAGCAAATTGAAACCGCTTATCAACGCGAAGTACGCCTACCTTCCGGTGGCTCAGTGGTTATCGATCAAACAGAAGCATTGGTTGCTATAGACATTAACTCGGCACGCGCCACTAAAGGTAAGTCTATTGAGGAAACCGCATTAAATACTAACGTTGAAGCAGCTGAAGAAATTGCTCGTCAATTACGCTTACGTGATATCGGCGGTCTAATCGTTATCGACTTTATCGATATGATGCAAAACCGCAATCAACGCGAAGTCGAAAATGCATTACGCAATGCCCTACACCCAGATCGCGCTCGCATACAAATCGGTCGCATCTCACGTTTTGGCTTATTAGAAATGTCACGTCAGCGTTTACGCTCAGCCGTGCACAAATCTACCCGTATACCGTGCCCTCGCTGCAGTGGTACTGGCGCCATTCGCAGTGTTGAATCACTGGGTATCTCGATTATTCACTTAATTCAAGAGCAAGCAACGAAAAGCGATAAAGCTGTATTTCAAATTCAACTGCCTGTTGATGTAGCTACATTCTTAATTAATGAGCAACGTGACAAGCTAATTGAAATCGAAAAGCATACTGGCGTTAAAGTCACTATCGTGCCTAATCAGCATTTACAAACACCTCATTATAATATCCGCCACTTACGCAGCGGTAATCAAAATGAACACCATTCAGTACCAAGCTACAAACTGTTACGTGGCACCAAGCCTGAGAATCAACAAAAATCAGCAACTGCCGCCACCCCTGGCACTGAAGAACCAGTGATCAAACAATTTTTGGATAAAGATAAGCAACTACCCGAAACACCTACCAGTGGTGAAGGTGTAATCCGTCGTTTATTGAAAAAAATGTTCTCGTCGAGCCCTGCTGAAGAAGCTCCAAAAGAAGAAGAACCCAAAAAGAGACATCACAACAATCGCAACCGCAGTGGTCAACAACGTAACCGCAGTGGCCAACAGCGTAACCGTAACAACAATCAAAACCGTCGCCCATCAAATCGTTCGGACAACCGTTCAGATAGTCGCTCGGATAATCGTTCAGACAATCGTTCAGACAATCGTTCGGATAATCGTTCGGATAACCAAAGCGATAACCGTCGTCGTAACAGCGGTAACCGCACACGCAGTGACAGCGATCGCAATCAAGACGAGCAAGGCAATACACAACAGCAACGCTCAAGACGCGGAACACGTGGCGGACAATCAAAACAACAAGATTCAGGTAATCGTAACCAACAACGTCGTCGTCCATCACAGGACAAATCAACGGCCACACAAGAAGTGGATGGCAATAAGGCGACACCGGTTAATAACGTGATGGCTGTCGATGGCAATAAACAGCCACCGAAAGCTAAAGAGCCACGCAAGCCTGTAGCTGCGGCATCGCCTGAGATTAACGACTTGGCTAAAGAAAACAACTTGTCTGATAAAAAGCCAGCGCCTAAAGCCAAGGCTAAACCAGTCGTTAAGCAAGCAGTTGAACAACGCCAAATGACAGCAGGCCGACGGATTTCTCCAGAAACCAAAAAACCTGCAGCCGAAGTTGTCGATACACCAGCCAAACCTAAACCAGCAGCTGGTCGTAAGATCGTGGATGCGAGCGGCGCTAAGGTGACAGCTGACACCCCTAAAACAGACGACTAAAAAGTATTAGATACATTCAGAATACTTATACAAGGTCATTAGTTCATTAAGCTTTACGCATTTGACTAATGACCTTACTTTTAAGCTGATACTTTTATTTGTTTTTTAAGTTTCAATACAACACCTGCAGCCACCAAGAGCACACCACCGAGAGCAATTAGTCCTTGCGCACCAAAGAGCGTTAAAAGGTTGGATGCCAAACCAGTTAATACCCACGCCGCTGCTATCACCGCACTCGAGATACCCATGACCCAGCCTTGTTGTGATTCTTTCACTGAATCTGAGAACACGGTCAACATGGCAGCAAAAGCGGCACAATTGACTGCTGATACGTAAACCGCCAAGATCCACTGTGCCAATTGGCCAGGTACAAAAGAACATACCAACACGCCAAGCCCGGTCAGCACAAACATTAAGATTGATAGTGATCGCGATGACATAAACTTGGTAAACACCGGTACCAATACCAATAAACCAATCGCCGCACCAACACCAAACATGCCTTGCAACAAGCCCATCTCTAAGGTTTTATAATGAAATGCATATTGCATATGCACGATTAAGTACTGAAAATAGGTGCTCCAACCAAGCTGCATTAATAAAAAAACAATCGATAGCCATTTCACTGACTGGTGCTCAAATGCCTCCATAAAAATATGCACCGGACGTAGCCACGAAATCTTAGCGGTTGGATTCACCTTACTCGTATCAACAAAACCGTTTAATAGCCAGAAAAAAGCGGCCAATGATAATATCGCCGCCAAAATAAACGGTGTCCAATAACCAAACCAAGAGACCAGACGAGAATCGGATAATATACCCCCAAGAAAAGGGCCTAATGCCAACGCTACCGAGTAATTTAGCGCAATAAGCCCCATATTACGGGCTTTATTCGATGCATCACTCAGGTCAGCAATAATGGCTTGTGCAATTGGCTGGCTGCCCGCCATTAAACCCGTTAATGCACGACCAATAAACAACCACCACAAGCTACCAACCAACACACCCAATGCCATCAAGGCAAAACCAATAGCAATCCCCATCATGCAAACCAATAACACTTTTTTGCGCCCCCACTCATCGGATAAATCCCCTAAGAATGACGCACCAAAAAACATAAACAATGGGTACAATAAATAACCCAAGCCAAGATAGAAATGACGCAAAGCCACTGTGGTATCAGGAGAAACGACCGGGCTGGCCGATAACGTAAACATCGCCGCCATCACTGGATACACTAAACCATAACCTAGCGCATCTATCATAATGGCGAAAAAACACGGTCCAATACGACGAAGTATGTGCATTGTTGCTCTCCTTAGCTTGCAGCACTAAAATTTACTAATACTATTAAATCACAAATAAAGAACCAGCTAAAGTGGTCGCAACGAAGCACAAAGAATCATTTGAATTTGCGCGAAACAGTAGAAATTTTAAGCAGATTTTTTCATAAGCTGACGTACGCGTTCTAGATCCGCCGGTGTATCAACACCAATAGACACAGTTTCATCAGTAACGGCCACATGCACCTTACCGCCAAACCATAATACGCGTAGTTGCTCGAGTTGCTCGAGTGGCTCTTCAGGGCACCCTTCCCATTCGAGGTATTTTTGTAAAAATCCTGCACGGTAAGCATATAAACCAATATGACCAAAGTGGTGACCTGATACTTTTTTGTCTTCAATCTTATTATAATCAAATTCACCTTGCACCCATGGAATCGGAGCTCGTGAAAAATACTGTGCGTAACCGCGGTGATTAATCACCACCTTTACTAAATTCGGATCAAAAATTTCAAGCATATTATCGATAGGACGACACAAGGTAGTTACTTTTACATTATCATGCTCTTCCAAGTCATTTGCCACCTGGGCAATTAACTTAGGACAAATCATGGGTTCGTCACCTTGTAAATGCACAACGATATCGTCATCGTCCCACTCCAAGGCCACTACAGTTTCTGCTAAACGTTGTGTGCCCGTTTCATGGTCGACTGATGTCATACACACTTGCGCATTAAAACCTTCAGCCACTTTTTTAATTCGTTCATCGTCAGTTGCTATCACAACAGTATCAGCGCCGCTCTCAATTGCACGCGTATACACATGTTGGATCATCGGTTGGCCATGAATATCTTCCAAGGCTTTTCCTGGAAAACGACTGGATTCATATCTCACGGGAATGATTACACTAAAACTCATGATTAAGACTCCTCTTCATTCAATGCAGTCGCTTCATCCACTAGCATCACTGGAATTCCTTGGCGTATAGGGTAAGCCAGGCTATCAAATCGGCAGATCAGATTTTGTTCAGGTTTGTCATATACTAATTTGCCCTTACATAAGGGGCAAGCCAATATATCCAGTAGAGCCTCATCCATCAATATTTCCTATTATTTACGACACCTTAAATGTAGCATTATTTCAGACTTAATCAAGGAGCCTTAATTAAGGAATCGGGACGGCAGGATTTGAACCTGCGACCCCTTGCACCCCATGCAAGTGCGCTACCAGGCTGCGCCACGCCCCGACGAAAGAGGCTGGAGTATATCACGAGAATTTAAATTATTACCAGCCCTAATCCATGTCATCACTCGTATTTATCCACGAAAATACCCAACAACCCATTCAAAGGTCGCGTGGGGGATTTTAAGGGGGAGCGTGCGTTCGCTCCCCCTTAATAGGTCACAATTACTTGTCTTTGTGACCGTATCATATAAAGGAAGCAATAAATCAAACGCGTGACCATGACAAATTCATCAATTATCACTGTAAGGGTTTACCCTACCATAACAATATTTATAGCCTATAATTCCTATAGGATTATAAGAAAGAACTAGTCATGAATACCATATATAACTATAGATTTGTAACTACAGTTCGGGGTTGTGTAAATGAGTAAATCCATTACTGAAATTATTAACTCGCTTGACGATGATGATAAAAGATTGATGAAACAAGAATATGGAAGACTACAGTCAAAAAACCAGATGTACAAAACAATTCTAGAGCGCTCCCCGATCTGCACAAAGTTTATAGATACCGACCAACGACTATATTATATGAGCTCAGCAGGTGTCATAGGGCTTAAAATACCTGATATCACTGTGTTTTATGATAAATTTTACCCACCTATAGGAATGTCACAAGTTTTATCGGATCTTTATGCAGAACATTTCCCAAAAGCCCTAAAAGGCGAAACCAGCATGTTTGAATGCCCAATACCTGACATTAATGGCCATGAAGAATGGTATATAACACATTTGATACCGGTATATGATGACAACGAAAAAGATGTAAAGTTTGTACTCGTCACTTCCTCCAATATCACACAACGCAAAGAATCTGAGTTTGAAACAGAACGTTTACACCGAGATTTATCAGATGTTTCGCGAGAAATAGGAATGGCAGAAGTCGCCATCAACGTACTGCATAATATTGGCAATATTTTAAACTCAATTAACATTTCATTAGAAAGTTTATCAGAAAACAAAGGTCAATCATCTGTGTTTAAGGTGTGTGATTTATTAAAATTGTTTGAAGAAAACATTGAAAATATAAGCTCATCATTTAAATCCAAAGAAAGGTCTGAAGCAATAAGAAAATACATCCCTGCTCTACGTAAAAAGCTCTCTAAAGATTATGACAAGGAATCAGAAACAATTAAATCGATTTCAGAATACTTAGATCTCATTAAAGCGACTATCGCCACTCAACTCCAATATGTAAAGAAACCAGTCCTTATTGAAAAAATACACTTCAATGAGGTACTAGAGGATTTTTTAAAGCTTCAAAAAAACCACTTTAATAACCATAAAATCATGCTTAACAACACAATCGACAAGCAGATTGAAATATGCGCAGATAGATATAGCCTGCTAATGGTGTTAATAAATTTGATGAATAATGCCTGTGACTCGCTTCTTGAGTCAAACTTGTCCGAAAAAGTAATTACACTTTCTGTCTCAGATAAGACCAATCATATTTGCGTTGCAATTAAAGATAATGGCGTAGGAATAAGCGAAGAAGTACTGCCACACATTTTAGAACATGGATTTACCACGAAGAAAAGTGGTTATGGGTTTGGCATGGCTAGTGCCGCATTAGCTGTAAATAAAATGGGGGGAGAAATTTTGATTGAATCAAAGGGTATAAACCAAGGGGCAACTGTTCAATTTACGCTGCCAAAGCAGGCCCCTTCAACATAGGTAGGCATTACCGCCTTAATGAAAACATGCAATGAAAAAAACAAAAGAAAATAAACAATTTAGAATTTTACTGATTGATGACAACAGGTCTATTCATGATGACTTTATGAAAGTCTTAACCGCTGGCGATACTGACAGTTTAGATGAACTCGAACAAATTGTTATTAATAATAAAGCGCAAGAAACTACCAAAGAAAACACCCCTCCTCCTCTTGAGGACATACAAAACATGATACTTAATCCAGTAAGCTCAAGCGAAGAAGGCATTGAACTTATAAAAAAATCTATAACAGAAGACAAGCCATATGCAGTAGCAATCCTAGATATTCGCATACCAGGTGGACTTGATGGTGTCGAAACAGCTAAAAAAATCTTTGAAATAGATAAAAATGTTCAAATTATTTTTTGCACTGCATATTCGGATTATGAATGGAATGAAATGCTAGCAATTGTACAGAATTCAGATAGATGGATCTTATTAAAAAAACCATTCTCTCTTATAGAAGCCCGCCAAATGATATTAACATTAGCTCAAAAATGGTTGTTACTTCTTAATATGAAAAATGAAATTAAACACTTAGCTTATTACGACGCATTAACCGAACTACCTAATAGGCATTTATTCAAAGAACTACTTGAGCGAAGCTTATGCGATGGCAGTCGAACCAACACTAAAGTTGCTTTATTATTCATCGGGATTGATGATTTTAAAAAGATAAATGATATATACGGCCATACAATCGGCGATATGTTACTCAAGGATATCGCTAAAAGACTCAGTCTAATAACTCAGAACCCTGGCTTTACTAACAAATATGATCAAAACCAAAACATACCTTTATTATCCTTATCCCGGTTAGGCGGTGATGAACTAACCATTATTGCTAAAAACTTTACTGATAAAAATATTTTATTGAAATTAGCCAATCACATTTTAAGCAGCATTTCATGCGATGATTACCTACCCAATAACGAAAGCATTAAAATAACTGCAAGTATCGGCATTTCATTTTATCCAACCGAAGCAAACACCGCAGATAAATTACTAAAGAATGCTGATGTGGCTATGTATCGCGCCAAGCAAGCAGGAAAAAATAGAATTGCATTACATAATAATAAATTGAATAAGGAAATCCTCTCTAGAAATCTAATTGAACGAGACCTATACAGCGCACTAAAGAATAATGAATTCCAGCTATATTATCAGCCACAGATATCAATCAAGCAAAAGAGAATAACTGGGGTTGAGGCGCTTATACGATGGGAACACCCAACACGAGGACTAATAATGCCCGGAGCTTTTCTACCTATTGCTGAAGAATCTGATGCTATCGTTGAAATTGATCAGTATGTTTTGAAAAAAGCTTGCGAGCAAATAGCACAATGGAAGAAGTTAGGCATATATAATAACTTGGTAACAGCCATTAATATTTCAGCAAAGTTCTTTGATACAGAAAATATTGCCACCGCCATGGAAAGTTTAATACGTAAAAACAAACTATCTGCCTCAAATCTTGGAATAGAAATAACAGAAAGCCAACTGATACAGTCACGAAAAAAAATTATAAATAACTTAAATGAATTACAGCAACATATTGGTAGTGGACTAAGAGTATCTATAGATGATTTTGGCGTTGGTTACTCCTCATTAGCATACCTCAGCGAATTCCCCGTAGACGAGCTAAAAATTGACAGATCTTTTATCAGCAAAATTGATCTAACCACCAACCATAATAAAATTGTGAATGCCATTATTGCCTTAACACATAGCTTAAAGCGTGATGTACTAGCAGAAGGTGTTGAGACTTGGAATCAATATGAATATCTGGAAAATTCCAAATGCGATAAAATACAAGGATTTTTAATTGCTAAACCGATGCCAGCAAATATGTTTGTTGAATTTTTAAATAACTGGGATGCTGAGAAACAAACCAAGGCAAATTAACTTAATAATCCACTAGAACCCCTTTCTCTAGCTAGTGTACTCTCGCATACAATCTTGCATCTCTGACAACCACCGCATAAGTTTATCTTTGTATGTCTTTTGTAATAACTCTGCATCACGCGCCACTACACAATCAACAAACTTTTGGTGATCGATAGAGTGCTTGCCAAGTGCGACATGACCATGCTCAGAAGACCAATCAAACCACAAACGACGGTAGCGTTCGGTTTGATCATAGAGCCGGTTATTCAATCTAATCATCGTATCAGAGTGACAACCTTTGATTAAAGCATAAGTAAATTCACGGTGTTTTTGCTGCCATTTACCGAAATTAGTAGTATTCATTTCACACTGTTCAATTTTAGTTAGCTGATGAACCGCAGCAACCAATTCAGCCTCTTCTTCATCAGTGATATTTTGAATGACGAGTTTTAGCGTATCGAGGACTATAAGAACACGCGCATGATAAATATCATTGAGATCGTCCATAGATAGCGCTGGCACACGAAAACCTTTCATCTGCTCGCACTCCAGCAACCCTTTGGCAACCAAGCGATTCAGTGCTTCGCGTAAAGGACTAGTGCCAATATCATATTGTTTCTTAAGACCACATATCGATAGTTTCTCACCAGGCTTAAATTCATTATTCAATATGGCACCTTTTATAGTGCAATAAGCCTGTTCTGATAGCGTTGCTTTGGCCATTTCTATTTCTCCTAGGTGCCTGATCGAGTCAGGCATAACAAAACCCGTCATTGCAAAGCCTCCGGTAAGAGGCTGAAGCAATCTCATAACTAACGCATAGATTGCTTCGTCGCAAGCTCCTCGCAATGACGGTGTTCATAACAGTGTTGGGCATTGTTACAAATCTTTATTCATATGTACACAATGTACCACATAATCGATAAAAACACAATTTAACGTTTATTTAGTAAATAATCGATTATTATTGCTTTGTCGATTATTTCATGGTAGTCTTGCTCTTATCTTGAACAGAATTGTAAAACAAACAAAGGAAAGCAGCATGTTTACTAGCAAACGCTTTGATTTAATACTACTTTTACTCGCCCCATTAATAACCCTGGTCAATGGCTTCGCGATAGACCTCTATACACCGTCCTTACCGGCTATTGCCCATAGTTTTGCCATAAGCACTAGCCTGGCTAAATTCACCGTGAGTATCAGCATGATTGGCTTTGGATTAGGTGTTTTCGCGTTTGGCGGCTTATCGGATAACTGGGGGCGACGCTATATTATATTGGCAGGACTTACTCTATTTATGATCGCTTCAGTACTCGGCATCAATGCCCACAATATTGAAACCCTACTCGCCGCTCGTTTCTTACAAGGTTTTGGTGTGGCCATGGCAGCCATGCTCGCACGTGCCACGCTAGTCGATCACTTCAGTGGCAAACGACTGCAGGCTGCCATGCTTTATACCACCATTGCTTGGGGACTTGGTCCCGTTATCGCTCCCGCGATTGGCGGATACGTACAACAATATTTTAATTGGCAAGCAAACTTTATTCTTTATACAGCCATCAGTGCATTTGTATTACTGGCCAGTGTTTTATTTCTCAATGAGACCTTGCCATCACATCGCCGTGAAAACCACAGCCCATTGAAACGCTATAAAGCCGTATTGAGCAATCGTCAATTTCAATTATTCGCTACAGTTTGTGTATTCTTATTTACCGGCTTTGTCTCATATGGAATAGTAGGACCATTCGTCATTCAAAGCCTATTGCATTATGACCCCGTGACATTTGGTCATACAGCGCTGTTCGTTGGTGGCGGGTATTTAAGCGGCACCTTAATTAACCGTGCATTAATCTCGCGCTTTAAGATGAATACCATTATGAAAATAGGAACCACGCTGTTGATCTTAAGCGGCATAATCCTATGGTACTTTGTCATCAGCAACAGCTTAACCCTGGTAAGCTTTGTTACACCCTTTGTAATTCTTACTGCCGGTGTTGGCTTGATCTTCCCAAATGCCATCACTCAATGCTTAGCACCATTCACCACCAACGCTGGTTCAGCCGCTTGCCTGCATGGCGGCGTGGTGATGACGTTCGGCAGCATTACCACCGGTTTAGTAGGGCTAATCCCAATCCATTCATTACTGCCAATTGCATTGGTGGTAACCGCGATTGCAGTTGGTGTCATCGTGTTACTCAATACCTATCGATTTACTACTAGCTGCGCAGCACGCTAAATCACAGACCTACCCCAGATCCTCAACTGGGGTAGTTAACTCTTTGCAATGACATAGTTAATGACACCCCACCCCAATCTGTGTATAATCCGCACAAACGTACGAAATCCCTTATAAATAACCAGTTAGCACGCTGATGAATACGCTTAAGGTATTGTATTAAAACACTAATTAAATGGAACCCGATATGGCATCAGCTAAATCATTTAAGCAACTAGGCTTAGATAACAACATATTAAAAGCACTCTCAACACTGGGTTATGAACAACCCTCTCCGATCCAAGAACAAAGTATCCCGATTTTACTCGAGGGACGCGATTTAATGGCTCAAGCGCTGACAGGAACAGGTAAAACCGCAGCTTTTGCATTGCCTATTTTAGAAAACCTCAATTTAGAGGAAAAAGACCCTCAAGCACTGATTTTAGCCCCAACGCGTGAGCTCGCTATTCAAGTCGCTGAAGCATTCCAAAGCTATGCCAAAAACATCCCAGGCTTCCATGTATTGCCCATCTATGGCGGACAAGAATACAGCGGCCAACTCAGAGCACTAAAGCGTGGCGTGCACGTAGTTGTTGGTACACCCGGTCGTGTTATGGATCACTTACGTCGCGGCACACTCAAAACAAACGCATTAAAAATGCTAGTGCTAGACGAAGCCGATGAAATGTTACGCATGGGCTTTATTGAAGACGTCGAGTGGGTACTGGAACAAATCGAACACCCGCATCAAACTGCTTTATTTTCAGCGACCATACCTGAATCCATTCGTCGCGTAGCCAAACGCTTCTTAAAAAACCCAGCCAAGGTGCATGTCGCACCTGCTGAGAGCACAGTGACTACCATCGAGCAAAATTACATGCTGGTCACCAAGAAAAATAAATTAGATGCGCTAACTCGTTACTTTGAAGTTCAAGAACTCGATGCTGCCATTGTATTTACTGGCACAAAAACCATGTCAGTCGAAGCCGCTGAAAAATTAGCTGCTCGTGGTTACGCCGCTGCCGCATTGAATGGCGATATGAGCCAAGGCTTGCGCGAACAAGTTATTAAAAAATTAAAGAATGGTAAGCTGGATATTATTGTGGCTACTGAAGTAGCAGCTCGTGGATTAGACGTCGAACGACTCAGTCATGTCATTAACTATGATATCCCAAATGCTGCTGAATCATACATTCACCGCATAGGCCGTACGGGTCGCGCGGGTAGATCAGGTAAAGCCTTATTACTCGTTACGTCACGCGAACAACGCATGTTAAACGAAATACAACGCGCGGTTAATAATCAAATCGAAGCCATCAAACCACCATCAGTGCGTGAGGTGCAAAAGAAACGCGCCGCCAAACAAAAATCTGAACTACTCGATATATTGCAACAGCAAAATGTTTCCGCTTATCGTGAGCTTATCTCAGAAGTGGTAGACGAAACACAATACTCCGAATTAGACGTTGCAGCCGCTGCATTACTATTATCACAAAATGAGCAAACCGGTGCGATGCGTGACTTTGGTGACATCAGCTTCGAAGACAATCAAGTGCGCGAACGTCAACGTTCAAACCGCCCTCGCCGCTCTTCACACCCTGCAGCACGACGCAAAGTAAAGCGTGAAAAAAGCGCCAAATCAGGCGGCGGTGATAAACGCCGCGCTGAAGGTAGCAGCAACGACAAAAAAGCAGCTAAAAGAAAAAAATCAGGCGCCAAGAAAAAAGCTCGGCGCTAAATTTAAGCTGACACAGAGCCATCCGAATTTTCGATTGGAATATCATGAGACTGACAGTAGCTAGCAGTAATCGCATGCTGATGCTGCTTATCTAAAAAACGGTTACATGGTGGATTCGTCTGTGATTGGTAGGCCAAAGCTAAACACGCTGCTTGACTCGGCGCAGAAAAATCACCGGTTGGGCATTGTGTAGCACCTGCTTTAAGTGGCTTACAAGTCAGTGTTGCACCGAAGTGTAAACAATGGGTACGATTTGCACTGGCATCATTATATGGAAAACACATACAACCCATACTAGGGTGGTTCAAATCACAACCATCTTCATCACTACCACAAACCAAATACGTTTGACTTGCATAGGCCATCGTACAGGTGATTAATACAACAGAAAGTAACGCACGAAAAATGTTTTTATACATACTTCATCCTTGATCTTATGAGTGGATGCCCATGCTACCACCCAACACTGCCCTGTCAATTAGACTGTTTATTTGATGTTTACAAGTGTTATTGAATAGTACATCGTTTTGACTCGCTCTGGTCGCTAACACCTGAAGCTGCAGCGCTTGCCGCAGATGGCCTGCGTGAAGCAAACAGTCTATGCCTGCCACGACTTGCTTGTTGCGCTTGCTGCGCTGTTGTTAGTGCGTCACATATCCCAGCATGTCCATTCACCCCTGCTAACCTATGTGCCGTCCACCCTGCCGAATCCACATGATCTATATCAATTGTATTACTTGCTAATAATCGCTCAACAATATCATTCCAACCAAACTTTGCCGCATGCATTAATAGCGTCCGACCTTCGTAATCTACTTGAGAAATATCAGCCCTACCACTCGCCAGCAATAAATTCACCACCTCTCTGTTTTCTATTTTTGCCGCATAAATAAGCGGTGATTCCTCAATCATATCAGTTTGGTTTATATCAACTCTGTTATCACTCAACATAAATTGAACCACTTCTACTTTATTATTCATAACAGCTGCAAAAAATGCTGTTCGACCATGCCTGCCAACCCTATTCACTTCTAAGCTTTCTTGCGCAAAAAGCAAGGATAACATTGGCATATCACCATCTCTTACTGCCAATTCAAGCACCGACGGCCCGCTGTAAGTAACCTTATTGACATCAGCATGACCTCGCTCAATTAACAACCTGGCTGATTCCAATTCCCCCTGAATTACCGCATATACTAATGCCGTTTTTTGATCCCAAGCCACTTGATCTACAATGACACCTGGCTTTTTCAATAATTTTTTGACAATTCTAGTGTACCCCTTCTCTGCGGCACACATCAAAGCTGTCTGATCATTCCGGTTGATTTTATTAACGTCAACCTCATCTTTCGCCAATAACAATTTGGTGCTTTCCAACTTACCCATATAAGCCGCATAAATAAGCAACTCACCATGCAGATCACTCAAGTCATATTCACTAGCCGGCATAAATGACAGCAAGGTATCCAACCAAACCGTATTATCCTCATCAATCATTCTTTTTAGCTGATTTTTTTTATCTTGTAACGATAACCCAGTGAACAAATGACGCATCAATGCATGATCCAACATGTCTGGGCTAGACTCTACTCCAAGCTGTTTCATGTAATCAAAATAATCATCAAGTGTTTCTAACATGTATGGCATCTTAAACGGTAAACTACTGTCATCAACCAGCTCCACCTCTGCTTCCATGCCATGCGTTTCTTTATATAAAGCAATTGACGCGTTTATCTGATCCAACAACACCTCAGGATATGAGCTCTGTCTTAAATTTTCTGTTCTTGCTGTATGCTCACCGCTAAAATAGGATTGAATAAAATCATAGGTATATTGCAGTCGAACATAAAAATCTTCAGTCCATTTAGCGGGGTCGATGATAATAGCCGACAATAATATTCGATTAATTTGATAAGGTGTTAAATGCTGCTCTCCAGCGGACAAGTCAATCCATTGCTTTATCGTGTCATCATCGACTAATATTTTAGACTGAAATGCTTTATCCAATAACAATAGTTGCATTTTTTTCTTATCAGCAGACAAACTTGAAAAGAATCGGCCGAAGAAATTGGTAATTAAACCAAACCGGCTATCGCGTTCATAGCGTTTCACCTTAACAATAAAAGCATCATCAAGCAGCAGCCTTTCTTCAGCCACCAATGATGAACGTAACGGATCGCCTGCAACATATCGCGCGCATATCGCTTTAACTGCATCAATCGTGGTATGCGACAGCTCATCCTCATTCCAACAGTGCAGCGCTGACTCATGTAAATTTAAGCCGTGTAGCGATCGATTTACCAACACGAAATCACGCACCGTATCTGCACATGCTGCATTATTTTTCCAATCAGTGACTATCCATGCATCCATCCGCTCATGGGCTCTTATCATTTGACGTGCTGGTCCTTCAGCATGAAAAGCCGCCAAACTATGTAAACCGCCATCTGATTCGATCGGCGGCGACAAATAGGTCAAATACTCAGCGGATACATATTGCAGTATCTTATCTTTTAGCGTTTCACTTTCTGCAATACCAGCTGCCTTACAAGCCCTTGTAAGATTAATAGCAATTAACCCCAGCTCAGTGCCCATTAATTTGCTACGCAAAGCCTCTGGCATTTCGCCATCACGAATCCAGGCCAAATAAATAATATCATTGTGCAATTCAGCCGACGTGTCGAGCACACGAATTACCTCAGCTTTTAAGTGATACAACAAATAGGTATCAATATCTTCAATTAACCTAACGCCAGGGTAGACGTTATTTAACACACCCACCAAATCATTTCTCACGCCTAAGTGACAACGAAAGGTACGGGCGGCACCTTGGTGAATAGTCTTAATGGCTTCACTTAACGTGTGCAAACGGTCATGTTTATCCCTATCTGCTTTTTCTAGATCTT
Source organism: Coxiellaceae bacterium (assembly GCA_029210045.1). Taxonomy (GTDB): domain Bacteria; phylum Pseudomonadota; class Gammaproteobacteria; order Coxiellales; family Coxiellaceae; genus JARGNX01. The sequence continues at coordinate 20,777 of JARGNX010000008.1, read as the reverse complement.
CACTGCCTGCATAAACACTGTTATCAACAGTTGCCATATACACCAATGCAAAAACAGTTTTAACACGAATATATACACTATTACCTTCGCGATCAGTAATTCGATCCAATGCATTTGTGCGACCTTCCATGTAGCCCTTTAAATCTAGCCAGGCATCGGTCAAAGCTTGTTGACCAATCGTGGTAACATACGCTTCATAATCTCGCATTGCCTGCGCAATAACCGCTTCTTTTTCCGCATCAGTCGCCTGATTTAAATACACCTGCTGCAGCTCCAACAGCACCAAGCCAACACTCTTACAAGCATCAGTATTCATGGTTGCTTCAGCATAATTCGTAATATTTGCTATTGCTGCCGATTCAGCTTCACCTACCCGCATCTCACACTCCCACCTAACACATCTGTGTTTTATTTCTGCAATCCATTGAATTATTTAGAATACACTAGAAATATAACTTGTCAATCAGATACTTTGTTTATATATATAAAACAATAGATTACTGGTGATAACGAATGTTTTTTACAAAGCCAATTACTTCAACAGCTGAAAATGTATCAGCACAAAACTCAAAATAGATATCAACACTACAAATAAGATATTCAGCATAAAACCTGCACGCAGCATATCAGTAATACGAACCTTACCACTACTAAACACTACCGCATTGGGTGCAGTGGCTGTGGGCAACATAAAAGCACAACTTGCACTTAGCGTTATTGGTATCAATAGATAAATCGGATCCAACTTAACCGCCCCTGCAAACAAAGCAATGATAGGCAAGAAGATCGCCGTAGTAGCCGTATTGCTGGTCAACTCAGTCAAAAACAATATCATGACTAAAACACCAACAATTACTAGCGGCAAAGGTAATGTATGCAACCCTGTTAAAAATTGCGACAACCAATGACTCAATTGCGATGACTTCACCGCCTCCGCCAAACTTAAACCACCACCAAACAACACCAGTACTTCCCAATGAATTTTTTTCGCCCACTCCCAGTTCAATACAAATTCACCTTGCCCAAAATTTACAGGTGTTATAAATAATAAAATCGTCGCAAAAATAGAAATACCGGTATCAGATAGTAAGGGCAACCAATCATTTAACAAAGGACGTATAATCCATAAGGTGGCAGTTAATAAAAAAATAGCCATAATCAATTTTTCTGGCTTTTTTATCTGCCCCAACGCGGCATACTCTTTTTGAATAAACACCTGGCTATGTGCTGCAGATGTTTGCTTAAGTTTATGCAGCTTAAATACAAAACGAGTCAACACCCAATAGACCAATGGAATCGATACCACCACCAACGGCACCGCAATCACAGACCACTCAAAAAAACTAAGGTCGTAATTAGCACTCTGCTCCATATAAGCAACCAACAACGCATTGGGAGGTGTGCCAATAATCGTGCCCATACCACCAATACTGGCTGAATAGGCAATCGCTAATAATAGTGCTTTTGCATACGATTCATCAGCATCCACCGCCTCGATCACGGATAAAGCAATAGGCAGCATCAATAAAGTAGTTGCAGTATTGCTAATCCACATACTTAAAAAGGCCGTCGCTACCATAAAGCCTGCGATCACTCGACAAGGGTTACCCTGCATTAACAATAAAATCTTTAATGCCACACGACGATGAAAATTCCAACGTTGCACCGCTTGTGCCAGCATAAAGCCACCAAAGAATAAAAAAATCACTGGATTCGCGTATGGTGCCGCTGCTATCTTAATGTTATGTATACCCAGCAAAGGCGCTAATAATAATGGCAACATCGCCGTAATATAAAGTGGAATCGCTTCCGTAACCCACCACACCACCATCAATGCAGCCATAGCAATAGTATGCCAGCCCGACATACTGAGTAACTCTGGTTTGGGTGATAATAAAACAGCCAAAAAAATAATCGGTCCTAGAAAGAGACCGACGTTCATCGTGACAATCCGTTGTCTTGTATAAGTAGTCATGCGCTAATCTTAACGACTACCACATCAGATTACTACCAGGTCAAATAAAAAAGGCAGCTAATGCTGCCTTTTTAATAGTCAAACTAAATTTAAACTTCTTCCAGCGATCCTAACAAACGCTCAAGATCAGCCACGGCTGTTTTGAGCTTTTCTTTACGTCCGGTGCCAGTAGCTTTCGCAGCGCTGCTTTGTTTACGCAAGGCAGTGATTTGTTGACGTGCGCCCTCAATAGTAAAACCTTGCTGATACAGCAACGTTTTAATCATAAAGACCAATTCAACATCTTTGCGTTGGTAATAACGGCGATTGCCTCGACGCTTAGTTGGACTGAGTTGCGGAAATTCCTGTTCCCAATAACGCAATACATGCGGTTTTAAGTTACATAACTTAGCCACTTCACCAATAGTGAAATAGACCTTGTCTGGAATATCCGGAATCGTCCAGCTTTCAGCTTCAATCCGTTTGCTCTTCTGGCTTGACATTGCTTTCCACCCTGGATTTCAATTTATGCCCAGCACGGAAAGTCACTACCCGTCTCGCGGTGATTGGAATATCCTCACCGGTCTTCGGATTCCGTCCTGGTCGTTCCGATTTATCACGTAGATTAAAATTACCAAAGCCTGATAATTTCACTACTTCGCCATGTGCTAAACAGTAACGCACTTCCTCAAAGAATAACTCGACGAGTTCCTTTGCTTCGCGCTTGTTCAACCCCAACACCTCAAAGAGATGTTCTGATAGATCTGCCTTTGTGAGTGCCATATTTACGCCCTCAATTGTGCATTAAATATTGATTGTAACTCATTAACTATATTATGTATAACAGAATTTACGTCCTCATCAACCAATGTGCGGTCGCTATCCTGAAATACCAGTTCGAGTGCAACACTTTTCGAACCTTCAATAACAGAGCCCCCTTTGTACATATCAAAAATAGCACAATTTTTTAAAATATCCCCACCAACCGCATGAATAGTTTCAACTATTTCTTTAGCTGGCACCTGCTCTGGCACAATAATTGCCAAATCACGCTTCATTTCAGGGAATTTTGAGATTGTTTTGAATTCTGCCAGCTTGGTATCAGCCAAATCAGACACCACCAGCTCCATTATATATACCTCAGTTTTAAGGCCATGACGCTTCTGTAGCTCTGGATGCAGCTGACCAACACAACCAACCACCTTACCTTCAACAATTACTTTAACTGAGCGGCCTGGATGCAAGTACTCAAGTTCTGCACATTCAAAGCTAACATCCCAATTGGCCAACAATGCCTCAACGTCGCCTTTGATATCATAGAAATCAACCGAGCGCTTGTCCTTGCCCCATTGTAAAGGCTCAACACAACCCGCTAATATCGCCGCCAAGCGTTGATCCTGCTTAACCGACTTATCCGCTTGTAACTGAAAGCAAGCGCCATATTCAAACAAACGCACAGTATCTTGCTGCCGTTTAAGGTTATGCTCGGCATTATTAATCAAACCAGGCAGTAAGCTTGTACGCATCACAGCCATATCGCTCGCCATAGGGTTAGATAAATGCAATGGTTTATCGCCATCGAACAAACTTTGCGCTTCTTCTGAGATAAATGGGTAATTCATCGCTTGATGATAGTGCAGGCCGACCATCGCCTCAGCCCATTGATGCTGACCATAGTGAGTCTCAACCAATTCACTCAATTCAGCCGGCATCTGACCGGTATGACTAGGAATATTATTGTAGCCATAGATCCGGGTGAGCTCCTCAACCAAATCGGCTTCCATCGTGATATCGGAACGATAACTCGGTACAGTCACTGTCCAACCATTCTCTGCGTCTTCAACCACCATACCAAGCCGCTGCAAAATAGAGGTGACTTGATCATCAGACAAACAAATACCAACCAAGCGCTCAAATGTGCCGCGCTGTAACTCAACAACCGTAGCCGTAGGAATATGCGCATCAGCCAAAGCTTCGGTCACTGGACCCAATTCACCCCCCGCCAATTGCACAATTAATTCACTAGCGCGCTCAACAGCCTTGCGTTGCAATTGATAATCAACACCGCGCTCAAATCGATAGGATGAATCGGTTTGCAAACCAAAACGACGCGCCGTGAGCATTAATGCTGCAGGTGAGAAATAAGCGCTTTCTAAGAAGATATCTTTAGTGGTGGTTTCAACCGCACTGGATTGGCCACCCATCACACCGGCAAGCGCTAATGCCTGTTTATCATCAGCAATAACCAATGACTCCGTATCTAGTGTAATTTTTTGCTCATCTAAAAGCGTTAACTTTTCATCTTTATTCGCCATGCGTACATGGATATCACCGCTTAACTTATTTAAGTCAAACGCATGCATCGGTTGACCCCACTCCAGCATCACGAAGTTCGTCACATCAACTAAAAAGTGAATAGAGCGAAGCCCTGCTCGCCTTAGTGCTTCTTGCATCCAAACCGGTGTGGTAATTTCATTATTTACACCACGAATCACACGACCTACATAATGCGAACAACGCTCTGGCGCATCTAGGTGCACTTTAACTTCATCATCAACACTATTCGCCTGCAATTGCACTTCAGGTTCGCTGAATGGCAAATCCATATCAGCCGCTACATCACGCGCAATACCACGAATACTTAAACAGTCACCACGATTCGGTGTTAATTCGATATCAAACACGCAATCATCTAGTGCCAAATATTGCTCTATGGATTTACCTAATGGGGCATCTGATGGCAGCTCCATAATGCAACCCGCCTCACCATCGCCTAAGCCTAATTCTTTTTCGGAACAAATCATGCCATTAGAAGGCACACCCCGTAGCTTGGCTTTTTTAATTTTGAAGTCGCCGGGTAATACCGCACCCACTTGTGCAAACGCGACCTTCAGTCCTTGGCGCACATTAGTACCGCCGCAAACGACATCAACTAACTCACCGTCACCGATGTCCACTTTACATACATTTAATCGATCGGCATCGGGATGCTTTTCTGCATGAGCGATTAACGCCACCACCACGCCACTAAACTCACCACTAACCGGTTCAACCTTATCAACCTCTAAACCTAACATGGTTAATCGATCGGATAATTGCTCTGTGCTTAAGTTGGGCTCAACCCATTGCTTCAACCACTGTTCGCTGACTCTCATTGCTGGGCATCCTTATGAAAACTGTTGTAAGAAACGACTATCATTTTCAAACATCAGTCGTAAATCAGAAATTTTGTAACGTAACATCGCTAAACGATCTAACCCCATACCAAACGCGTAACCACTGTATTTGTTGGGGTCAATGCCAACGTTGGTTAGTACATTAGGATGCACCATACCGCAGCCCAACACTTCCAGCCAACCGCTGTTGCCGCAACCGCGACAGCCGTCGCCCATACAACTGGTGCATTGAATATCAACTTCAGCTGAAGGCTCGGTGAATGGAAAATAGGAAGGACGAAAACGTAGCTTTAATTCCATCTCAAAAAACGCTGACATAAAGCGCTGCAATAGCCCTTTTAATTCAGCAAAAGTGCAGTGCTCATCAACAACCAAACCTTCTAACTGATGAAACATTGGTGTATGCGTATTATCAGAATCACGGCGAAACACGCGACCTGGCGCAATAATTTTCAAGGGTGGCTTTTGCTCTAACATCGTACGGATCTGCACCGGCGATGTATGCGTGCGCAACAACATTTCATTCTCTAAATAAAACGTATCCGCCATTGCTCGCGCAGGATGCGTATCAGGAATATTGAGTGCTTCAAAGTTATGTTTTTCATCCTCAATCTCAGGACCTTCACATACCTCAAAGCCCGCACTGCGTAACAACTGCTCTGCTCGTTGACGAACTCGCGCCACCGGGTGAAAGCTACCTCGCGCCGCCTGACGGCCAGGCAAAGTAACATCAATAGTTTCGGCTTTAAGTTTTTCAACTGATGCTGTTTGCTGCAACTTTTGTTGTTGCTGTTCGAGTAATTGTTGAATTTCTTTTTTGGCTACATTCACTGCTTTACCCATCACTGGGCGTTGCTCGCCGGGCAATGAGCTTACTTGTTTCAGTAATTCGGTGAGCTGACCTTTCTTACCAAGGTATTGAACGCGTAGCGATTCAATCTCATCCATTTGTTGTGTGGCAACAATGGCTTGTTTGGCATCTGATAAAAGTGTATCGACTTGGTTTTGCATAATCTTGTCCATGATCGGTCATTGATATGGAAATGTCATCCCGCACTTGATGCGGGATCCACATATTATTCTCTGGATCCCGGCTCAGGGGCCGGGATGACATGCTGTGCTCCGGAGTAATATACTACTCCGGGACGACATGTATCTAAGCTGCTAATGCAGACTTAGCCATTTCTGCTAATTTCGCAAATGCTGCTTTATCTTGAATAGCTAAATCAGCTAAGTTTTTACGATCAACTTCGATACCCGCTTTGGTTAAGCCATTAATCAATTGGCTGTAGCTGATATCACATTCACGTGCCGCTGCATTGATACGCACAATCCACAAAGAACGGAATTGACGTTTCTTTTGACGGCGATCGCGATACGCATATTGGGCTGCTTTAATAACGGCCTGTTTGGCTACGCGATAAACACGACTACGTGCACCGTAATAACCTTTGGCTTTTTTCATTACTTTTTTATGGCGGGCTCTTGCTGTTACACCGCGTTTTACTCTTGGCATTGTTACACTCCTCTGTTTTATATTCTTTCTGGTTCCCGGATCAAGTCCGGGATGACAGTATTAATTAATCAACCAACATCTTTTCGATGCCTTTAACATCATTTTTATGAGGACTGCTCAAGCCACGCAAATGGCGTTTACGCTTTGGACCTTTCTTCGTCAAAATGTGATTACGGTTAGCTTTACGGCGTTTTAACGCACCGCTACCAGTTCTTTTAAAACGCTTTGCAGCGCCGCTGTTACTTTTCATCTTGGGCATCTTTCTCTCCACCTATTGTTTGTTCATTTGTCGTCTCTGGTTTTTTCTTAACAACAGTTTCTGCCTTAACAGGGGCAAGAACCATTCCCATTTGCCGTCCTTCGGCTTTGGGTTGTTGTTCAACGGTAACCAAGTCGTGCAAATCACGTTGCACTCGACGTAAGATGTCCATACCCAATTCACGATGCTGCATTTCGCGGCCGCGGAATCGTAACGTCACTTTGACTTTATCACCATGCTCTAAGAAAGTTTTTATCTTCCGTAGCTTGATATTGTAATCGCCAATATCAGTCGCTGGACGGAATTTAATTTCTTTTACCTGGGTCTGTTTTTGTTTTTTACGTTGCTCAGTTCGCTTCTTATTCGCTTGGAACTGAAATTTTCCGTAATCCATGATACGGCAGACAGGAGGCTCTGCATTAGGTGATATTTCAACTAAATCTAAACCTGCATCTTCTGATCTTTTCAGAGCTGATACAGTTTTCACAATGCCTACCTGGTCACCATTCTCATCGATTAAGCGAACCTCAGGTACTCGAATCTGTTGATTAATTCGAGTTTTCTTTGTCGGATTTCTGATGGCCTATATCCTCATTTTCATTAATTACAAGTAACGACTTAGTTCATCCCGGTGATGTTGCCGGTTTTTGGCCCATGACTAAGCAGTTACGCTTTATGCTTACGATCAATCTCCGCTTGAAGATATGCAATCAATTGATCCAATGACTGCCCTTCTACTTGGCTGCCATCGTGTGCTCGTAACGCAAATTCACCTCCAGCCACTTCCTTATCACCGATAATCAGCTGATAAGGCACTTTGGCCAAAGTGTGCTCGCGAATTTTAAAGCCGATCTTCTCATTTCTCAAGTCTAATCGCACTTTAAATCCATATTTTTTCAATTTTTTATCCAATTCAACACAAAAATCCGCCTGAGCGTCCGAAACGTTCATAATAACGAGCTGAATTGGTGCTAACCACAACGGTAACTTGCCTGCATGCTCTTCCAATAAGATACCTAAAAAGCGCTCGAGCGAACCCAACATGGCACGATGCAGCATATAAGGCACCTGCTTTGAGCCATCCTCCGCGATATAAGTAGCGCCTAATCGCGCAGGCGTCGATGGGTCAACCTGGATGGTGCCACACTGCCATACCCGGCCCAAGCAATCTTTAAGTGAAAACTCGACTTTAGGTCCGTAAAACGCGCCCTCACCAGGGTTGTAGTCCCAATCAAGGCCTGCATCATTTAAAATATCCGCCAATATGCCTTCAGATTTATCCCACTGCTCTTCAGAGCCTACGCGCTTCTCTGGGCGAGTCGATAATTTAACAATGACCGAATCAAAGCCAAGCGATTGATATACACCATAAATTTGCTTTATAAATGCAGTGGTTTCAGCATGAATCTGATCTTCTGTACAGAAGATATGCGCATCATCTTGCACAAAGCCTCTCAACCGCATCAATCCATGCAGCGTGCCCGAGGGCTCATTACGGTGACAAGAACCAAATTCGGCGTATCGAATGGGCAAATCACGGTAGCTACGCAGCTTTTGATTATAAATTTGCACGTGACACGGGCAATTCATCGGCTTAACGATGTAGTCTCGATTCTCGGATGGCGTAACAAACATATCATCATCAAATTTCGACGTATGTCCAGACAGTTCCCACAAGTGATTATCAACCAACATCGGCGTGTTCACTTCTTGATAGCCGGCATCGATTTGCACTTCACGCACATAGTCGCGCAGTGTGCTATTCAACGTCCAACCATTCGGATGCCAAAAAATCATGCCTGGCGCTTCTTGTTGCAGATGGAACAAATCCATCGAAGTAGCCAACTTGCGATGATCGCGTTTTTCGGCTTCTGCTAAACGGTGCAAATACGCTTTTAATTGTTTTTTGTCAGACCATGCTGTGCCATAAATACGTTGTAACATTTCATTATTGCTATCACCACGCCAATAAGCACCTGCAAGCTTCATCAGCTTAAAAGCCTGTAAAAAGCGGGTATTTGGCACATGGGGACCGCGGCATAGATCAACAAAGTCACCCTGTTGATACACTGACAAGGTTTCATCGGCGGGCAAATCTTTGATGATTTGCACTTTGTAATTCTCACCCATACTTTCAAATAATTTAACCGCTTCATCACGGCTTAATTCACGGCGCGTAATATCAAAATTCTGTTTAGCTAATTCTGCCATTTTCTTTTCGATGGCAGTCAAATCATCAGGCGTGAACGAACGCTCGAACGCGATATCATAATAAAAACCGTTGTCGATTACTGGGCCAATAGTGATCTGGCATGAAGGATATAGTTCTTTAACAGCTTGCGCCAACAAGTGTGCCGTTGAATGGCGAATAATCTCTTGGCTTTCTTCATCCTTCGTCGTAATTAAGCGCAACTGGCTATCGGCGGTAATTTGGTGGCTCAAATCCACTAATTGACCATCAACCTCAGCAGCAATCGCCGCTTTGGCCAGACCCGGTCCTATGGCGGCGGCCACTTCAGCACAAGTCACCACTTCATCAAATTGTTTAACGCTCTTATCGGCCAGAGTTACGTTTGGCATGTCTTATATATCCATCTGATTATGCAAAGAATCAGGCATTATAACAGGTTTCGACCGCTGCTCAACGCATTCTGAATATCAGGTTTTTAGCGTGCAAAACCGGCCTCAGGTCAGAACAGCGCACGGGAAAAACACACCACCCTGTACACTACATACAGAGATAATAATGAGGCATTTACAAACCGGGGAGTAGATGGCCTCCTAAGCGCCTTGCACGCTTATGCAGACAATTTACACTATATGCATGGCGTAATATTAAGGCACCAGGCCGCGCTAAGAAACGATAGTCCACCACCCACCATCATACCAAACCATATGCACGACCATATTGAAGAAAAAGAAGATGTAGAAGAAAAAGAAGAAAAATCGGCCGCACCCGCACCGCCACCAATAAGCATATTTATACCCGCACCTGTCACTTTACCTGGAGAAAGCAAATCTGTAACACCCCCCCAGCCTCACCTGCAACTACTTTTTATTCATTTGATTATTCATCAGACGAAGTCAGTGTTGATGATGAGGATGATGAGGATGATGAGGATGACGAGGAAACTATCACCGTAAGCCTTACTGCTCCTGCAGCATAACCATCAAAAGACCCACCACTTTCCTTACATAGAACTCAATTGTTGTTAGTGATATCATCACTAAAAAAACTGGCGAAGTTCATATGACCATCAATCAATCAGACCAACAATTTTTTAACATCGCTGAAAAAGCTAAAGCGGAACTCATCCAAAGTAGCTCACAACCGCCAACGATTAAAGAGATTCGAGCAAGCACCTCAGCATTTAAGCAATTCTTAGACAACGACTATGCATGCGATTATAAAACAATCGAGATTGAAACCACAGATCATATGACGGTTAAAGCTCGCTTTATTGATACAGGGTGCCCTACTCCACTGTTAATATTTCTGCCAGGCACAGGATTTATGCACCCCATCTTCGATGAAAACTTTACTATTGCTGCTAAATTAAGCCACTTAACGCAGCTAAACACACTAATGCTTGAGTATCGACTAGCACCTGAGTTCCCATACCCCAAACCGTTAGAAGATGCTAAAGCCATGATGGCGTATATTAGCCAAAACCAAGAGCAGCTTAAAATAAAAAATAATCAAATGATTTTATCCGGCTTTAGTTCTGGCGCAAATTTAGCCGCAGTATTATCTAACACATACAAAGACGATAAAAAATTTAACATCATCCATCAGTATTTATTCAGTGGTGGCTTTGAATACACCAACAGTCTACATGACTTCGATGAATTTGTTGAGCAAGATAAGATGCTGGATGAAGACAGCGCAAAAATGAGTTTTGATCTATATTGTGGCGATGCCAACCGCAAAGATCCGCTTTGCTCACCTTATTGGCAAAAAGATTTTGCTAACCTACCGCCAACAACCATTCAATGTGGCGAGTTTGATGGCGGACGCTCTCAAAGTGAAGGCTATTACGAAAAACTTTCTAATGCTGGCTGCCAAGTTGAAAAAATAGTGGTGTCAGGACAAACCCACTTTACGATTCTATATCGAAAAGCTTGCAGTGATGGCGAAGATCCTGCAGCTATCGCAGCCAGTAAAATTAACAATGCATGCTAAACAGCCGTAAAATTCAACGGGTGCTTTCAAACGCTGCAAACTGCTGCTCCAGTCGCCACTGCAATTGCGCCTTAGGGCTATTGTCTAAAAAGCCTTGGCAATTGTTTGACGTTTGCTCACCTGTATATGGATTATCTTTGCTGCAAGCATCAACCAGCTGTTGGTAATTCGCATCTTGCCATAAATTTTTACCTTGAATAAAGGCGTAGTAAAGACTGTTACGATCGATATTTTTAATTTGCTGATAGCTTAACGGATAACGTGATACCGCCATGTAATATTCGTGATTTAAACTGGTATTACTGACGCCTTGATCATCGGTGGATAGCGCTACTGGCACATCGTTTTTTAAGTACACCATCAATGGATGATGATAGTTTTTTATGTCTGGACCAGCATCAATGCAAAAGTCTTTACCATCACAAACACCCAAGATATCTTGATTAGAGGTTAAGTTCACTTCAATTAGTTTATGTTGATCAGCTAATTGTTTTAATAAACCAGGGTAATATTTCAGCTCATAGCCAATATCAACACCATGACCAATACGGTCGGCGCCAGCAACATTTATCGCTTGATAAATATGGTCATGCAAGTTTGCTTTAATCGTATCGTTCGCTGTTAATTCACCGGCATGCTCACTGAGCAATATCCGATGACCAAAACGTTGTTCGGCGTATTGGTTCAGGTGTTTAAGCATTTGCATCTGCAGCTGATAATACTGGTTCGATTTAGCATTGCTCTCTGGCGCGACTAAATTTTCAGTAACGTATAAATCAGGCGCGTAATGATTAGCCAATACCCCAGCAACCATACTGGCAAATACTTGACTCGGTGACGTTACACGAATTAATTGATATTGAAAGCGCACAACTACATTACATGCAGCGGGCTGATCACTGCTATTATCGCAATGCAAAAGCTGCCTGGCACTTGTCACCATCTTACGGGTAGGCTTAATAATATGTGGCAATACCACTTGATCATATAAACCATTCTGGATCAAAAGGTCAGCCGCTTTATTTACTTGATAAGCGTCAATCGACTGCAAGGCATCAAATGATTTTAGGTACTGCTTACCCATTGTCGCTGCTGAGTGTGGCCTGTCGTATGAATCCATGGCTAGCATAAGTTCGAGATAATTAATGTGTTCGTCAGCGGCTTGCTGCATCAGGTTGGCTAATAGCTGCGGATAATAATCGGTGTCATGCGTTAATGCGCCCACTTCACCAAAGGTAGCAAAAAAATGTGACTCACCAAACACCGGCGCTTTATACTGAAAATCTTGCATGGTCCATGCATCAATTAATTGGTGGTAATTATCACTGCCCGGCTGAATTTTTTGCAGCCACTCGCCATTGTCATTGATACAATTATCATCGATAGTCACTTTGTCATTCGACATATTCGCACAATAATTCGTATGCTTAGTGTCACTGTCTACTAATTTAAGCAACTGATCACGATAAATCGCCCCAGTGAAATGATTATGCAGATCACCGCCTTTTGGTAAATCCGCCACCCATTGCTTCAAGGCTGTTTTATTGCTTTTTGCCTGCTGATAAGACGATTGAGCTTGTGATAAATAAGGATCCAAATCCTGGGCGGCAACTGAAGATAACAGGCAAGCCCCTGCTACAATAGAAAAAATTTGACTCAACATATACCTTACCCCCTATAACAACGTACAAATAATACCCGCAATGGGGACCACAATAACGCTTTCATATGCCTAAAGCAAGCCCATGGTATCCTTATGATAATTTGAGCAATCTTGATCCCTCTGCCGCTCGAAATTCCCCGGGTGTATCCGACCGGCAACGCCTCCAAGCACGCCGCATATCATTAGCATCAACAAAGCCGCTCGAATCTGCCACCTGCTCGATAGTTCGTTTGGTTTGACTTAATGCTTGCATAGCGATATCTAAACGAATTTGATCAATATAAGACTTTACTGAAATGCCAGTCACTTGAGTAAACACACGTGATAAGTGCCGCGTACTCATGCCAGCATGTGCTGCTAGTCGAGCCAGCGTCCATCGCTCACTCGGGTTCGCTGCAATCAAGCTTTGCACGTTATGGATACGAACATCTATATGATTGCGGTAACGTAACCAAAAGCTAATTTGGGGGTCATCCGAATTACGACGCATATAAGCAATAATGCTACGCGCGACCTCTAATGCAGCCAACGCACCCGCTAATCGTTCAACAACATACAATGCCAGATCAATCCCGGTTAAAATACCAGCACAAGTATAGAGCTTACCGGATTCAATAAAAATGCGATTTTCTAGCACCTCAGCCGTTGGTTCAAGCGCTTTTAGTTGCTTTAACAAAGTATGATGCGTAGTACATTGCTGATTAACCAGCAAACCACATTCCGCCGCTATTAATACGCCAGAACAAATACATAATACTTTTTCAGCTTGCGCGTATACTTGTTGCAACCATTCTCGACATTGCTTATAAGCCAACATTGAGCGGTCATCAGATACAGGCTGAACTCCTGGAAGGATTATAATGGCATTGTTTGGTAGGGATAATGGCAAGGCTTTAATATCTCCGATGGACAAGCCTTGCTCACTAATAACAGATCGCTGCGGGCCAACATAATGAATCTGAAATTGTGCTTGGTCTGACTGGCAACGATGCAACACTTGCACCGGTCCAGTCAAATCTAAAATCTCAACACCTGGCAAGCAAACACAATATACCGGATATTTTTTCATCAGCCTCGCATCACTTAAACTCTAAACACTGCAACGATCACCATTACCTAGGCCTGGCTCACACGTTGCCTCTGTTCCAGCGTCATCCCAAACCGCCCAAGCAGGTGAAGCTCTCAATTTGTCGACAGATACTACCTCATTTGATTCCAAAGAAACATCAATATAATAAGCATGCATCCCATAATAACACCTCACCGGCCCTACCTGAGTACCACCATTCCCCCAGCCAGCCATAACAAAATGCACGCTTGAGTCAGCTGCAGAGTCGCGAGTACGAACAAAGTGCCAGCCCCCTGGCGCAACCGAACTATTCACGACGCTCGCGTTTGGACAAGTAATCGCTTGCAAGCTAGCTGACACCAATAGCATCGCTATCACTGCGCTTGATTTTTTATATAATTTCATAAGTAACACACCTCATTTAAGTTAAAATACAGCGCGCATGTTATATAAATTACCATCAGCAAAATAGTGCAATTCAAGTCATAGTACGAGCAATTTAAGACACCAAAGAATGATCAGCTTACGAGAAAGTCACCATTATCTGCTTTTCGACTTGCCACATCATCCGCTGGTATCGGTACTTCACCATCCGACGACGCGGGCATTAGCAAATGCCGATTCAATGCTGTCGGCTGCGGACTGGACAATGTAGCCATACGGTCTTCCAACATAGTCCTCCAGCCGATTCGCCATCACAACTCAAAATCACGGCTTAAGTCATGACACAACACCAATAGCAGATGCTTGTTGTTTAAACTCATCCAAATCAACATTCACCAAACGTGTAAAATCAGGTAGGTTTTTTAATAGCAGTGCACCATATTGCTTACTATAAAGTCGCTTATCAAGAATGGTTACCACACCATAGTCGTCTTCTTGTCGAATTAAGCGACCAACAAATTGGGTTAATTGAATTGATGCTTGCGGCAATGTTGCCACCATAAATGAGTTCATTTGATTGGCTTTAAGCCACTCACTACGCGTTTGTTCAATAGGCGTATTCGGTACGCTAAATGGTAATTTGTGAATAATTACATGACGACAAAAATCTGCTGGTAGATCCAAACCTTCGCCAAATGATACTAATCCAAATAATATCGAGCGCTTCCAACTGCGTATGCGTTTTTTATGCTTTTCAATTAATTGCGATTTATTTTGTGATTTTTGCATCAGCACATCACTGCGTATAGCTTTGGGTAATGCCTCATAAGTCGCTTCCATCGCACGACGACTGGTAAATAGCACTAACGTCCCAGCCTTATCATCTATTAGTTCAGGTAACAATTTTATAGATTCATCAAGATGCTTTTGCTGGTTATAGCCTGATGGCTCATGCGTCATCTTAGGCACATACAATAGTGACTTTTGAAAATCAAACATCGATGGAATGCTTTCTTTGATATAGTCATCATTACCTTTCAATCCGGTTTTTCGACAAAAGTAATCAAAACTACCGAGCGCACTCATTGTCGCTGAGCATAATACCGCACCATTGACAAACCTATCCCATAATTGTTTTTTTAAAACATCACCGACGTAAATCGGTGCGGCATGCACAATAAACGCATTATCGCGTTGCTCGAACCATTTAGCCACCGGTGCTTCTTTACCTTGGCGTTGATGGCAGAACATGCGCCATGTCTGGCATTGATTGGTTGCACGACTAATAGCAAATCCCAAGCCCGCTAATACACGACCGCGCTCATCTTTATCTTTTTCAGCCATCGGCTCATTGCCTTTAGGGAAAATAGCATCGGTAATTTCATTACCATAGGTCACCAGAACATCGGCGATGCGTGCAATCTCTTTCCCTAACAATAGAATTTCTTCAGGCAGGTCTGTGATCCGCCACACATTGTCATCAAATTGATTAGTGTTTAAGGACAAATAATCGCGCACTTGTGTGGCTACGTCTTTTAAATCATCGGTTAAGTCATTTATTTGTTTTTGTTTATCGTCAGTAACTAACTTTAACCCGCGTGCTTGCACTAACACTTTCGATAATGCTTTTGACCAATCAGTCACCCCCATTACACTGGCACTTGCAGAAAAGTGATCAGCTGATTTACCGGGTAAATGATGACATTCATCAATGACATAGATACTCTCATCGGGCTCTGGTAATATAGCGCCACCGCCCATGCTCATATCCGACAATAGCAAACTGTGATTCACTACCACCACATCAGCGACATATACTTTTTTACGCGCCTTTACAAACGCACAATCTTCATAATAAGCACATAGCTTACCGGCACAACCATCCGCATCGGTACTGACTTGTCGCCACTGTTGATCGTCGACATGAATCTTTAACTCATCACGATCACCGCTCCAATCTTTTTGTTCTAACTCAACCTGCAGCAGCTGCTCAGTCGTAGTTTCAGACAATAAATCATCTTGCCACATGGGATCATACACACGCGCATGGCACACGTATCTTCGACGCCCTTTTGCCAACGCTAGTTTAATTTTTTTGCCAAGCACCTTCTCAACAATTGGTAAATCTTTATTGACCAATTGTTCTTGTAGCGCAATTGTAGCCGTGCTGATAATAACGGTCTGATCAGACGCTTTAGCTAAAATACTACCAATGGTATACGCCAACGTTTTTCCGGTACCGGTAGGCGCCTCGATACCAATGAGCTTTTTTTCCTTCAAGGCATCATAAATCGATCCAATCATCGCCAATTGTGACTCGCGTGATTGGAAGCCGGTTTTTTGTATTTTTTTGCTGATATCAGCAAGATCTAACGAATCGGCCATTAGTACTATTAAACCCCATCATGAAATAGATGGGCATTGTACACTAATCAGGACCTGCTACACTATTGTGGTTGGCACATTTAAAAGGAATTAAATATGCAGCGCATTATCATTCTCTTTGCACTTTCTGTTCTTTTTTCAATCAATCTGCAGGCGGCCAGTATCGCAAAATTTTCCGATAAAGTCATCGACCTGCCTGATATTGGCACTGCCAACTCTCAACAATATGCGGGTTACGCATCGACTACGCAAAATTGCATTCCAAATAAATGCCCTAATGCACCCAGCTTATATTATTGGTTAATCACTGCTACAAACGATTATAAAAATAAACCGTTAATCATATGGTTCAATGGCGGCCCAGGCTCTAGCAGCATGTATGGCCCGTTTATGGAAACCGGTCCCTATCAGTTTAATCGCGCCGGAAAAATTGCATACAACAATAATACATGGACCCAGTTCGCCAACTACATGATTATCGAACAGCCCTTAGGCATTGGGGCATCCGTTGCAAATAACTTTGCGTTGCCTAGTAACAATAAGCAATCCAGCGAGCAATTTTATAAGGCGCTACAAAACATCGTAAAGCTACACCCCTTTTTAGCAAAACAAAAAATTTATTTAGCGGGTGAATCGTATGCAGGAACCATGCTCCCTTACATCGCGATAAAAATGCAACGCGCGAATAACTCTAACATTAAATTAGGCGGCTTAATTCTAAATGATATCTGGGTCAATCCTATCGTACAACAAAGCTATGACACTAAATACGCTTATGCGCACGGCATGATCAGCGTTAAACAAAAGCACGCAATAAATAAACTCTATAAAAACTGTGCCGCACTTATAAAACAACAAACCCCTAGCTCTGTAGCTGCAAATACCGCCTGCGCAAAAATTAAGACCGCGATACAAAACGATTCCGGTTTATATATGTTAAATATGATGGGTGTTATGCCAAACTACAAACCCATCACTACATACTTAAGTCGGACTGATGTGCAAGAAGCGCTACATATGAAGCCACAAGACCCTTACCCATTATTCTCTACTGCTATTTCAAAATTATTTACTCCAGGCCTACAGGATTCAGTGGTAGGACTCTATAAGACACTATTAAATAATCGCACCCCTATCATCATGATGTCAGGATTACTCGATGCCACTGATTGTAATTTCTTAGGTATGGATGCCATGATTCAAACCATTAACTGGTCCAGCTTATCTCACTTTAACAAAGCAAAAATCAAACAATGGCAAGATAACGATCAAGCCAAAACAGTCTTGGGCTACATTCAGGTTGGTGGCGGTCTAACACGCGTTAAAGTGTTAAATGGTGGACATATGCTGCCCTTGGATCAACCCAAAGTTGGACGCTTAGTTAATCAATTTATTAACGGAAAAATTTAAGCTACACTAACGACTCATTGAAAATAAAAGGGTTTGATTATGTGGCGCACACTAACGCTTGGCTTATTTTTTGCTTTATTTTCAATCAATGCTTTTGCTGCAAAAGTTACCAGCCTGCCTGAGTATGGTTTAGTAAGTAGCCCACAATATGCGGGCTATGTTTCAATTACAAAAAAAGCATGTGCTAAGACAGACTGCCCTAATTCACTGTCGCTTTATTACTGGCTAATCACCTCCGACCAAGACTATAAAAGCAAACCGCTTATCATTTGGTTTAATGGCGGACCAGGCGCCAGCAATATGTTTGGCCCCTTTATGGAGTCAGGCCCTTATAAATTCAACAAGTCTGGCACCTTAGTCCGCAATAAATATTCCTGGTCAAGATTTGCCAATTACATGATCATCGAACAACCACTCAGCGTTGGCGCATCAACCATTACACCAAAAAACAAAAAATTTGTGCCTCACAACAACAGTCAATCTAGCAAGCAATTCTATAACGCTTTACAGCATATCATTGAGCAGCATCCATTTTTAAAACGCCATAAAATTTACTTGATGGGCGAATCATACGCCGGGAAAACCATTGCATTTATAGCCACAGAAATGCTGAGCCACAAAAAACAAAAAGGCATGCACCTGGGTGGCATCATGGTAAATGATATATGGGTCAACCCACTGCTACAGCAATCTTATGACAGCAAATACGCCTATACCCATGGAATGATTGACGCCAACCAAAAGCTTGTTGTCGATAAAGTGTATGACCGATGCAAATCACTAATATTGCAGCACACCCCCTCTTCAATTAAAGCCAACATCGCTTGCTCAAAAATCATGTCGACAATAAAAGAAATGTCTGGCCTGCATCTATCAAACATTATGCAGCCAGCACCTGACTACACCGCACTGTCTACTTACCTCAGCAAAGGCAGCGTTCAACAAGCCATGCACATGAAACCACATAGCCCTTACATGCTCTTTTCAAACTTAATAAGCAAAAATTTTACGCCTGGAGAACAAGACTCAAACGCTGACCTCTACAGCAAACTCCTCACACAAGGCGTCGAGATCGTCATCATGTCTGGATTACTCGATGCCACCGACTCCAACTTTCTTGGTATAGACGCCATGATCCAACAATTGCAGTGGCCTGGAAAACAAAAATACATGCAAACTAAAAGCGTGCAGTGGAAAGATAACGATAAAGCTAAAACCGTTTTAGGGTATATCAAGTCCGACCAAAAACTAGCGCGCGTTAAGGTACTGGATGGCGGCCATATGCTGCCTTATGATCAACCCAAAGTGGCGCGTCTGGTCAAAGAGTTTGTTAGCATCTAGTTACCAGCACCAAATAAAGCTTCAAACCAATTGCGATAAAAAAGTTAACGCAGGAACAATAATAGGCGTGGAGTACTCAAAGCAGTCAATAGGTTGATACGGCAAGCCAAAAACCACCTGAAATGCATGCGGCACATTTAACTGCTTCTGAAAATAGTGTAAATATTTGCTAATAGGCTGATTAGCGCTGGATTTAACCTCCACCAAAAACCAGGGCTTATCATTTTTTACAACCAAAAAGTCAACTTCGCGCTTCTCTTTATCACGTATAAAATACAAACCATAATCACCCAGACCGCGATCTTGCCACAACTGAATAGCCTTTAATAAATGTGACGCGATCATATTTTCATGGCGAGCACCCTCATCGCTAACTGAAGCCCAATCCCATAAGTACATCTTAGGTTGCTTCATTAAGGAGCGAACAATATTTTTAGACCAAGGCTGCACCCTAAAGCAATAGTAAAAACTCTCAAGCGTTTCTATCCACGACTGTATCGTATCAACACTAGTCCTCACCTTCTTAGCGAAATTGCTATATACCAACAACTCCGAAGCCTGATGCACTAACATAGTGGCTAAAAATTTCATTTGTTTAATCTCATGGATGCGTGTCACCTCACGAATATCAGTTTCAAATAATTGCTCTGAACGCATTTTTTGCCAGCGATTATAAAATGCTTTGGTTTGCTTCATAAAAGGTTCGGGGAAGCCACCAAACATTATCAGTTGCTTAAAAATATCTTCTGATAGCTTTTTAGGTTTTTTAATTTCATCACTTGAAATTTTGCAACTTAACAATTCTGCAACAGACAAAGGGTGCACACGGTAAGGAAAATATCTTCCCATCAAGCTATCACCCGAATGGCGATAGGTATCCATTTTAGAACTCCCAGTCACAATAAAACGGATCAGTTCTTCGGTTTTATCATAGAAACCCTTAAGATAGTTTCGCCAATCTTTAAATTTGTGTATCTCATCTAATGTCAAAATAGCTTTTTTTCGCTGCGGCTGCTGCAAGTTATACTTATCCATAATTGTTTGCGGACCTTGCAATATCAGCTCTTGATCATCTTCATAATCCCAATTTAAGTACACATAGTTACTGGTTAAGTCAGCAGCAGTTTTACTGATGGTGGTTTTACCCACTTGACGTGGCCCCGCCAAAAACACCATTTGCCTGTCATGGCGCAAGTGCTCATCCATAATGGTTTCATATATACGATCCATGCCAATCTCACCTAATTGATATTACGACTATTATAGATAATACTCGAAAATAGTCAAGACCAAAACAGATCATACTCGAAAATGGTCGTACAAAAGTTGTTGTTTATTAATGAAATTATATAATAATAAATACCAACTGAACCCCTCACAATAACAACAATAAGCAGCATTCCTTTCGCGTGGGGTTTTTAAGGGGAGCGTGCGTTC
>JARGNX010000020.1 GCA_029210045.1 Coxiellaceae bacterium | reverse complement strand
CTCTGGCTCTGGCTCTGGCTCTGGCTCTGGCTCTGGCTCTGGCTCTGGCTCTGGCACAGGATCCTCTACAACCGGAGGATCCTGCAATACCAAAGCATCACCAATAGCGCCTGTTACGCCATAAAAATTATCTGCGGTTAACTGCTCAGCAGTCACGCCCTCAAGCGTGATCTGCTGATTATTAAACGCAAGGCCCACGACCACATTACCACTCGCATCGTTGCTAATTGATAAATCAGTAAACGATCGACCAGAAAAGCTAGCAAATTCCAACACACCAGCACCGACATCAAAATCACTTATTACTGTTTGCAAACCGTAATTCCAATCGAAACTATAAAATTTAGCATCTCCTGCAAGTCCATCGGTGTAAAAGCCAGCCACACCCACAACATTCGCGGCGGATAAACTGGCTAATGCAACCCCCTGCAGCGTAATTAAATGATTATCTACACCCAACAAATTCACTACCGTATTTCCCTGACCATCATCATGCAAACTCACACGATTATAATCCGACCAAAATGTAGATAAATCCAATGCGTCTGTTTCTGTATTAAAACCAACGATGACATCCCGGGCACCCCAGTCCCAATCAGATACATGGGTACTCGGATTGGCTTGGCTATTATCGTCCGGAACATCATCATCAGTATCAGGAGGATCATCGTTGACGGGTGGGTCATCCACAACAGGAGGATCATCAACTACCGGTGGAGGATCAGGTAATTCAAAATCACCATCGAGAGGTTGCAGATGTTCCAAATAGACTTGTTCCATCATGGCACTCGGACTGCCATCAGCATTTGGTCCAATGTAATTAAAGTTATTGGCAGCCCATGTATGTCCTCCCACCCATGCTGCCCAGCCAATAAAACCGCCCTGCCCTTCAATATAAGCATTGGCCTCAACCTGATCTAATAGATAATTAATATCTGCAATAGCGTTAGGGTCATCGCCACCACCAAACTCACCTAAAATTACTTTCATTTCATTCTCATGCACCCAGGCCATAAACTCATCCATATGCAAATAATTTTGGAAATTTTCTAATGATTGCCCAATAGGTGAAGTACCACTACCGTTCCAGTCAACGTATTGATGCACAGCAATCGCGTAATTATTTAATGGGTCAACAATATTTTCCGGAACAAATACTTCGGCATTGCTTAAACCATCGGTGGCACTACCGCTGTGTGTCCACGAATGCAAACCACTCCAACTATTACCATCTAAGATCACCATATTTTCAAGACCCGCATCACGAACAGCTTCAATGGATGCATTATGATTATATAACACCTGTTGTGTGCTCATACTATACGGTTCATTCCACAGTTCTAAACTTAAAGTGTCGGGGTATTGTTGCGCAATATCCTTTATTGATTCACTGATGACCGACCAGGCATTATAAGCTTGATCAGTGGTAGCTATTTCATTTCCTGAACCAGCATAACTACCTGGTGAATAACGCATATAGGAATGCAGATCTAGAATCACATTCATTCCAGCGTCTAGTAATTCGGTTAATGATTGATTAACAGCCGCCATATAAACCAAGCCATCAGCTGATAACTGATCACCATCGGCACTGTCGGTAATATAAGACCATTTAATCGGAAAGCGAATGGTGTTCATGCCCTGCTCTATATAATAGGCAGCATCACCAGCCAATGTTGGCATACCTGAAATCGCATATGTTGGTTCAGAACCCGCTTCCGCACCTGAAATCGCCACACCACGCAGTGGCAAAAATTCGTAGCTCGTTACATCAGTCATCACAGTCTCCTCGACTATAATGAGCAATCAACAGAATTTTTAGGGGAAAGCTTTGGTTGTTTTATTTGTCAGTGCCGGACATGCAAACATTCAGCTCTCATTTTTTCTCGTTCAACTGCTCTTTCACACTCTTCCGACATCAATGCAAGTATAGCAGCTGCCTAATGGAATTCTGTTTTTATTCTTCTATACTCGTATATTTTTAATATTACGCAACTTAATGTTTACGGTGAGACCAAGGACATAACATGGCTGAAGTAGCAACCACAAAAATATTTGAATCTGAAAGCATTATTGTTTGGAAAATGATACTTGAGCCAGGCGAATGCACCGGTGTGCGCACCCATCACCATAACTATATGTTTTATGCCACACAAGGATCAATTATTGAAGTCCAAGATTCTGAAGGAAATCACTTGGAAACCATTACTGTAAATACCGGTGAAGTGCTCGAATTTCGATTAGATGATGATACCTTGGTAAGCACCAAAGATCCTGAACTTATCGTGCCGGCTACCCATCAAGCTTGTAATCGTGGCGATCAAACTTATACCGAAGTGTTGGTAGAGCTAATTGTAGAAAGAAATTAATGAAATATAATCAAAGAACTTTTTATATAAATAGGTTTAGAGATAAAATGAATAAATCAATCATGTTATGTTTAACAACCTGCATTGCAGGCCTTTGTTTTTCTTCACTCGTTCTGGCAGCACAACCAAATGCAACACCTCCTGTTGGACTACAAGTAACAAGTACCTATATACACGCCACCAGTGAGACCTCTAATAACGCACAAACTGTAGTAAGTGAGATCAATTCAAAATGCAACAATCAAGTCAAAATGGTGATTGCAGTTCCTCTAAATCTTCCGCCCATAATGGGCACAAATTCTTTTAGGCTTGCAGGAACACAGTTATTATATATATGCGAACAACCAAGCAACACAACTGCAGACAATAATTAGGAAACTCTGGATCCCGGATCAAGTCCGGGATGACAGGCAGAAGTCCGGGATGACAAGATCAAGTTACGCTGGCAACGTTAGACAATTAACCGCTTTGGCTTTACTTTACCATCATCCTGCATCTCTGCGATCGCGACCAATTGATCGTTCTCATCCATGAGTCGCATTAAGCTATTGGTAGGTGCGTTGGGAATAACAACTGCCTGGCCTTGGCGCAAACAACGAATTAACAAGTCATTCACTTTAATAGTGGTCCAATGCTGTAAAGCTTGTGACATCGGTAGTATATGACCATCAAGGCACGTCATTTCGTTTTCATCAAAACCATCATTGAGTTGCTGCATCGTTACCATTTGTGTTTCATCAAAACCTGCCACGCTACTACGGTGCAATGCAATCACATGAGCACCACAACCCAGCAATTCGCCCAGATCATCGACAATGGTACGAATATACGTGCCTTTACTGCAGCTGATTTCCAACGTTAATTGGTTATCCTGCCAGTTGAGCAGCTTGTTTTCATATACGGTAATTTCACGGCTCGGACGCTCCACCTCAATACCCTGACGTGCCAATTTATATAATGGCTGCCCTTGATATTTTAATGCAGAAAACATGGAGGGGACTTGCTGAATGGTTCCGCGGAATTTGTCTAGCGCCGTTTCAATTTGCGCAGTACTTAACTCAGGGACTTCACGCTCGCTAACCACTTCACCTTCAGAGTCACTGGTGGTGGTTCGCACACCCATCTGTGCTGTGACGATATAAGTCTTATCAACCTCTAACAAATATTGGCATAATTTGGTTGCCTCACCCAAACATAATGGCAACATGCCCGTCGCTAATGGATCTAAAGCTCCAGTGTGTCCGGCTTTTTTTGCATGAAATAAATGTTTAACGTGTTGCAGCGCACCATTCGAACTCATACCAGTAGGCTTGTTCAGTAAAACAATACCATTAATACGGCGCACTTTACGCTTAAATTGTTTGGGTTGACTCATGATTATTCACTATCAGGTTGTTCTGGCTCATCATCTGGGGCCACATCATCTAATAACCTAGATAAATGCGCTCCACGGATAATCGAGGCATCATAAACGAATTCTATTTGAGGCACATAACGCAATTCCAATGCTTGACTGCATTGGTGACGAAAAAAACCTGATGCTTTATTAAGTGCTTTAGTGACTTCTTTTAGCGTATCTTTATCGATAACGGTAAAAAATATCGTTGCTTTGCTCATGTCTGAATTGAGATTCACCTCAATCAAACTGACTTCTTTTAAACGGGGATCATGTACTTCGCGTTGCAAACAGATCGCAACTTCTCGCAAAATTAAATCACTGACACGCGCGCTTCGTTTATATGACTTCATCTTATTTACCTACACTATTATCACTGGATCCCGGATCAAGTCCGGGATGACACCCCAAATTCGGGATCCAATAACACTCTACAAGGTGCGTTTTACCGACACCACTTCAAATACTTCGATCTGATCGCCTGCTTTTACGTCATTGTAATTCTTAACACCAATACCACACTCGGTACCGCTGCGCACTTCTTGTACGTCATCCTTAAAGCGACGCAAGGATTCTAATTCGCCTTCGTATACCACCACGTTATCGCGCAATACTCGAATCGGTAAGCTGCGTTTAACCGTGCCTTCCTCAACAATACAACCAGCAATCGCGCCGAGTTTTGAGGAGCGGAATACATCTTTAACTTCAGCCAAGCCAACCATCTTCTCTTGGAATTCTGGTTTCAATAAACCTGTCATCGCAGCTCTCACCTGATCAATCAGGTCATAAATCACACTGTAATAACGTAAATCCACTTCTTCACGCTCAGCTAAGTGACGCGCTGAAGACTCAGCACGCACATTAAACGCTAATATAACGGCACTGGAAGCAATCGCTAAGTTCACATCAGACTCAGTAATACCACCGGCACCACTGGAAATAATTGAAACGCGCACTTCATCCGTCGATAATTTATTCAATGCATCTGTAATGGCTTCAACCGAACCTTGTACGTCAGCTTTTAATACAATATTCAGTTTGCTTTGTTCGCCTTTACCCATGCGATCAAATAAGCCTTCGAGTTTAGCTGCATGTTGTTTAGCTAAACGCACTTCACGGTATTTACCTTGGCGGAATAAAGCCACTTCACGCGCTTTACGCTCATCGCGTACGCATAACATATCATCACCAGCCGACGGCGTGCCCGATAAACCCAGCACTTCAACTGGCATCGAGGGACCTACTTGTAGTGCAGGGCGACCATCGTCACCTACCATCGCACGTACACGACCGTATTCACGGCCCGCTAAGATCACATCACCTTTATGCAATTGCCCTTGGGTTACCAATATAGTTGCAACCGGACCACGACCTTTATCTAACTTCGATTCAATCACGATACCTTTTGCAGGACCTTCAGCTACAGCTTTTAGCTCCAGCACTTCGGATTGCAGTAAAATACCATCCAATAAATCGTCAACACCATCACCTGTTTTAGCAGAGATGTGTTGAAACATAACATCACCACCCCAGTCTTCCGGGATAACGTCATATTGTGACAATTCATTCTTTACTCGATCAGGATCAGCTTCAGGTTTATCCATTTTATTCACGGCAACGATAATCGGCACTTCCGCAGCGCGAGCATGTTGAATCGCTTCAATGGTTTGTGGCATCACACCATCATCAGCAGCCACCACCAAAATCACCAAATCCGTACATTGCGCACCACGAGCACGCATAGCAGTAAAGGCCTCATGGCCCGGTGTATCTAGGAAAGTAATCTGACCCTTGTCAGTTTCAACATGATAAGCACCGATATGCTGTGTAATTCCACCCGCTTCAGCACTGGTTACTTTAGCTGTACGAATATAATCCAACAGCGAAGTTTTACCATGATCAACGTGTCCCATAATCGTAACTACAGGTGGGCGTGATTGAGGATCGTAATGAGTCTCAACTGCACCAGTATCAACCAGATCATCTTCAACGGCAGTAGCACTTAACGCCTTCGCCGTATGACCCATTTCTTCTACTACCAAAATCGCCGTTTCTTGATCGATCATTTGGTTAATGGTGACCATAGCCCCCATACCCATCATCACTTTGATCACTTCAGCAGCTTTAATCGACATGCGCTGTGCTAAGTCAGCAACAGTAATAGATTCAGGCACACTCACTTCATGGATCACTGGCGCGGTTGGTTTTTCAAAACCTTGGCTCAAAGAAGTTGGCGCCACTGGTCTGCGCGTTTGTATTTTAGATTTTTTCTTACGACGCTTCGCAGCCGCACTTCGATCAATATGTAATTCTTTCTTATCTTTACGTGCGCGTGATGCAGTGCTTTTTTTATCGTCACTGTCATTATCTGAGTCTGAGGCACCACTAAGATCAAAATGCAGTTCACCGTCATCTACAATTTCAGGCGCTTTTTTATCTTTTTTTGCACTTTCTGCAGGTTTTTCTGCTTCAGAAACTGTTTCGATAGCTGCACGCTCTGGATCAAAAACTTCTTTAGGAGTTTCAGGTTCTTCAGTTGCGGCAACCTTCTCTTCAACTTGGCTTTCTTTTTCTGGTGCTGCAGTAACCTCTGGCTCTATCTTTTCAACCGGTTCTTCAACCACTTCTTCAGGGGTTTCATCAACTAATTCAGGCTTAACAAAGGTGCGCTTCGTACGTACTTTAACATTAACACGATTTCTTCCCTGGCGAACAATCTCTTCGCTATCACGTTTAATACCAATCTTAGCGCGACCGGTATCCTTAGTCGTCGTGCTGGTTTTCGCTTTTTGCAAAAACGCTAATAGCTTACGCTTCTCTTGTGCTGAAATCGGCGCATCAACATCCGCCACTTCAACACCGGCATCTTTCAACTGCTGCAATAATTCCACTGGGTCTTTTTTGACCCTGGCGGCGAGTTGTTTGACACTTTCTTCAGCCATATTTGCTCCTACCTAATCTTCATTAGCAAACCAATGGGCGCGTGCGCGCATAATTAATTTCGCTGCTTCATCATCACTTAAGTCAATGATATCGGTTAACTCATCAACTGAGTATTCAGCTAAATCATCACGTGTACACACTTCCTTAGCGACTAATTGCTTAGCCATTTCTTCAGTCACGCCCTCGACCAAACGAACATCATCCTCACCTGCATCTGCAGATGGCTCTTCACTCGCAATTTCTTGCGTTAATAAAATATCAGCTGCGCGGCTTTGCAACTCATCAACAATCGTTTCATTAAACTCTGCAATCGCCACTAACTCTTCAGCTGGCACATAAGCGATCTCTTCTAAATTAGTGAAACCTTCTTGCACCAATACTTCAGCAACATCATCATCAACATCCAATTTTTCTTTAAAGTTATTTTTAACTTTTTCAGATTCATTTTCATGTTTCTGTGATGCTTCATCTTCGGTCATC
Source organism: Coxiellaceae bacterium (assembly GCA_029210045.1). Lineage (GTDB taxonomy): Bacteria > Pseudomonadota > Gammaproteobacteria > Coxiellales > Coxiellaceae > JARGNX01. The sequence continues at coordinate 23,723 of JARGNX010000020.1, read as the reverse complement.
ACATTCAAGTTCCAGCCGGTTAATTCACCTGCCAATCGAACATTTTGACCACTACGACCAATCGCTTGAGATAACTGGTCTTCTTTTACTGCAATATCCATCGATTGAGAGTCTTCATCAACCACAATCGAAGCGACTTCAGCTGGCGCCATCGCATTAATCACTAACTGTGCAGGATTATCATCCCACAACACGATATCAATACGCTCACCCGACAATTCATTCGATACCGCTTGCACACGTGAACCACGCATACCCACACATGCACCAATCGGATCAATACGACCATCATTAGTTTTAACAGCAATTTTAGCGCGAGAACCTGCATCACGTGCAGCAGCGCGAATCTCAATCACTTCTTCACCAATTTCCGGTACTTCAATAGCAAATAATTCAATTAAAAATTCTGGGCATGTGCGACTAACCGACAATTGTGGGCCGCGTTTCTCATCACGTACCGCTTTAAGGTAGGCACGCACACGATCATTCATGCGGAACGCTTCACGAGGAATCATATCGCCGCGTTCTAAAATTGCTTCGGCATTTGAACCTAAATCTAAAATGATGTAATCACGTGTTACACGCTTAACAACACCATTAACCAGCTCACCAATACGAGAGCCATATTCTTTATTAATTTTTTCGCGCTCAGCTTCACGCACTTTTTGCATGATCACTTGTTTAGCTTGTTGCGCTGCAATCCGCCCTAAAACAACCGATTCAACTTGTTCTTCAATGACGTCACCAGCTTCAACGGTTTCTTCTTCCGCCGCTGCTTGTGATAATGGGATTTGATGACCTGGGATTTCTAGCTCTTCGTCGGCTACAACCGTCCAGCAACGAAAGGTTTCATAGTCACCGGTCTTGCGATCAATCGAGACGCGCATCGTGACTTCTTCTTCTTCACCAAAACCACGGGCTGCTACCGAAGCTAATGCCGCTTCAATCGCTTCAAATACCGCGCCTTTGTCCACCCCACGCTCATTGGCTATGGATTCAGCTATCAATAATATTTCTTTACTCATGGTTCCACCTTTTAAAAATCAGGTACTAAATTCGCCTTGTCTATATTATCTAACCTAACGTCTAGCTCACCTTCATCTGTTAACAGATGAATTTGCTCGTCATCGCACTTTTGCAATTCACCGGTCCACTGGCGTCGCTCTTGTTGCGGCATACGCAGCTTAAGCTTCACTTTTCGACCAACATACTGCTGAAAATGTTCTGGTTTTACCAATGGACGATCCATACCTGGTGACGAAACTTCCAGCATATACTGGCCACTCACCAAATCTTCAACGTCCAAAATGGACGAAACTTGACGACTAATCTTGGCACAAACATTGGCGCTAACGCCGTTTTCACCTTCGATTAATAAGCGTAAGATCTTGCGTTTACCGGCCGTTTGAAGCTCGCAATGCCATATGTGGTAGCCTAACGCTTCCACTGATGGCGTAAAAATCGCCTCTAATTGCCTTACACTAGCCATCTTACCTCGTCAAAATTCCATAAAAAAAGAGGCACTTAGCCCCTCTTTCTGATGTTTACCATACATTACCTTGGTAGCGGGGGTAGGATTTGAACCTACGACCTTCGGGTTATGAGCCCGACGAGCTGCCAGACTGCTCCACCCCGCATCGTTAAGTTCGGTATAATAAACAGATTTCCCCGTAAACTCAAGCGCCAAATGCAAAAAAAACCTTATTTACGAAGCGAGGATGGTCCAGAATACATACTCACGACATCAGATGAAGCATAAGGCGTCTTATGTTTATCGGTTGCTAGACGATCAACCGCTTTAAACCAACGCGTCTTATTTTCTGCCTGCTTACACAAGCCATCATCTGACAACACCTCACCAGCCTTTGGTGCCGCATATTTTTGATGAATGTAACGTATCACCTGCTGCATCATGGCCACATGCTCAGCCTTATCCATAACGACAGGATGCGTGCCAACCATGGCTAACTCAACCAGCTGCTCAATACCAATTTCTCGCACCAATGCGCGCAGCGATTTAAATTGGCTATCATTTATCAATTGGAAACAATGATCAAAAAAACCATCAGGTATGGCACTACCAAGTGCTGGAACATCAACAGCAGGGTCCTGACCTGCACCCGCGGGAACCGGAATCTCATCGGCACCTGCTGCACACTCCATGCCAAATTGTGATTGCGTATACTTCGCCATTAAAAAAGCTAACATATAATTAATTAAATTCGCTGTGCCACAATTACCAGTTTTTTGCGGTGTTTTATTAAATTCGGCTATTTTATGCAATCCCAGGTAATGAGCAACACCGCCTTGTTTTGTTGGATCCATATTTTCACTGAACTCAGTGACCCTACAATTTTTTAAGAAATGCTCAACATCTTTTTTTGTTGCAATGCCAGCAATGTTGTCAACACGATAAATACTGATACCTGGTACTTCATCAATCGCGCCAGCACCTTTATTACTGCGAATCAAATAATACTGACCATCTGCTTTAAAAAAAGTTAATCCCATCACATGAGCACCGCGCCGATCCACCCAATAGTCATTAAGATGAACCGTATGACCAGCATCCAGTCGTTGCAATAGCGCATCATCATCACCGGGGACTGTATGATCTCGACAATAAGTATCAGCCCAGCTGTAATCCGCTTGCATATCAACCCATTGCTGACTCTCTACTCTTTTGGCCTCTTCTGTTTTAGCCTCGTCAGCCGTAATTTTATGTTGTGCTTGTGTCGATATAAGATTAAATAAACGCTTCACCTCTATATCATGAGCACCTTCAGGCTTCATCTTGATACCATCCACTTTCACTGTGGCAGTAACACCCACAGCCATCATCAATAGGCGCACCCAATCACACAGTACTCTTGTATACGAGCCATCCTCTCGCCTAGCCGTGTAAAGATCCCCTAAAAATTCAGTTGGAAAAACCGAAGCGTCTAGCGTCGGTGGTAATGGTTCTGAACGTTTATATTCAGGGTATCGCCTCAAGCCCTCCGGATGCCCTAACATAGCAGCCTTTTCATAAAACAGCTCGGCGGTTTCTGATCTATCACCACCTACTGCAAGGTCGTGCATTTTAGCAATCATATACATCGCATCTGCAGATTCAACACAGCAATGCGCTTTTTCTACAGCATAATTCAATAACCACTGCTTCAGCAAAGGTTCTTCTCTAGAATATAAATCACGCCTTAACGCTGTCAACGCCGCATCTAATGCCCCCACTACTCCATACCTATGTTCAACAGCATGAATATAGCGTTTAGTATTTGCTGCAGAGGGATGCACCTTACTAAGGTAAGTGATCAAGCCATATATTTCATCGTGCTGCTGAGGGGTTAATAATGAATACCGAATTTTTTTTAAATTATGATAATAATTTTCAACACATTCCCCAACAAATGGATACTTCAAAAACATCAGACGAGATACTTGCAATAATTGCTTATGAAAATACGTTGCGTCAACTGCCGCTGTGAGCTTACTTACCAGTAACGCGTAATCATCAATTTTATCATCAATATTTCTTGGCGCTAATTTCTCAAATAATGACTGAGACAAATGTGTGGTTAAAACCACATACTTATCTGCATGATACTTACCCATATAATCAAATAAATATTGAGCTAATGCGTGATTGATTTTTTTAGCCATTAAATAATGCGTTAATGCAACCAACTCAACAGGCTTACAACAAGTAATAAACGCATTCATAGCTGAATCTTCTACAATTTCCTCACCTTGCGCAACTGGCGCAAATGAACCGTATATAGATGACAAACCATCATACAATGTAGCTAACCGCTCACCACCAGGCGAGCCCTCAAGTAATGATACAGCCCCCCCAGGCATTAACGAAGCCGTTAAAAATGAAGCGACCATTTTCTTAAATAACCACGAAGATAAATGGATACCAGGTGGACCATACGACTCTAGCAACAACCAAATGTTATAAGCAGGTGAGTCTATCGTTTCTGGGTTGATAGCAATTTGATAATTAAACCACTTAAAGGCGGGATGATCCTCGTCATCGACATCTCCTGGATGATAAAAAATTAAATTTACGGCTTTTTTAGCCATGGTAGTAATCCATAACCCTCTCGCCGTGACGTCACAATAGCTGAATAGTTTTTTCATCACATCCAGCGGTGATCTCGAAATTGCTTGCATGATTGGATTGAGCAGCTCTAGATGAATGCTGCTCGCGTTAGCAAGAATAAAGGCTATTGAATCGAAGTCGCCATCCTTACAAGCAGTAAGAATTTGACTAATATATTGATTTGCCAGTTTGGGATCATCGTGTTCAGGGTGCTGATAATGACTAGCTAGTATCATTACAGCAAACTTCACTAGTGCCTTTGTGCGGACACCTGTAGCCACAATATCACTATTGACCAATGACTTAACTAGCGCCAATTGCGCAGGCGTAAGCTCACCACTATCCAATGATTGCGCCACTTGACCAACAAAAACGTCATTACCAAAGTGATTACGTAACAGCTTGGCAAGAACAGGACCTTTTATAATTTTAGCCATAGTATCATATTCTATATTACTAGCATTAAAGACTTATTAAATGACGTGGATTTTCTGACAACTCCAGTAACTCACTGATTTCCTGCTTCGCATTGAGTAAAAATGTCTTAAAACCAGCATGTGAGTCATAAAACATGCGTAACACACCGCCAGTTGATAACAGTCCATATACCTTCATATGGTAATCAATGTGCCCAACAACTTCAGCATAGGAATTAAAGCGACGATGCAGAACCTCGTTAAATATGACGTCATAGCCATCTTTATACATTGACGGCACGCGCCCAGATGATGCCGTGAAGGTCGCCCAGTGCTTTCTTAATACTTTTGCAGCGTGCTGACTTCGAGCTTGTTGCACCGCAGATTGTCGAGGCACCGCATTTCTTTGCCGCACATTATATTCAGCATCGGCAGGATCAGAGAAAAAAACCACCTTGCTGCCTGGCCCATGGATTTCGGTCACTACGCTTGCAGGCCTAAAGTATCGGACTATATCTTTGGCTATATAAACGGGAGCTTCATACCAAGACAATCCCTCTTCATCGATTTTTGTCTCGGACTCAGCTTCGCGTATAACTCTATCACGGTCCATCAAAGAGAACGTAGATTTCCTTCCTGAAGACTCAATGCGCACCACCGAATTTCGCGCGGTAATTTCAGCATGCAAGCCTCTTTCATACAATAAGCGATGCAACGTTTCAGCAGGAGAATCGGCACCACTGCCATCTTTATAAGCACCAAAGCAACTTACCAAATTTATTTTCAGTACAGGCTTACCTGTCGCCGCCATAGTTTCAGGATCCACCAATAGCTCTATAGCCGCAGCTATAACCTGTAGGTTTATTGCATCATCAGCCGAATGATATAAAGCCTTGTTTTCCAGTGAAGAACCATGAGCCACGATCACTATTTCAGTGCATTCATTTGACACCATAGAGATATATTTTCCAGGTAAACCTAACGGATCTGACGTATTAAGGGGGATATAAGTACAGTCAGAGGATACCCTACCAGGCTTACTGCACCATTTTGCTTTAATTCTTTCAACGCTATCAACAACTGCATCATCACCACCAATACCGACTATTACTCTCTGCTTTCTCATATCATACCCAAAACCATCATTTATTAACTAAATCATATCTGTATAGACTCAGACGATTGTAATCTATCAATATTAACAACAGCTTAAATAAAGTAATAATCAGGTATTTAAGATCACTCAATCAATGGAGGGCTCTTTAGCGCCCAAATGCAATGCCGCGACTTGAGCTGTTATAAAGCCTTACATAAGCAGATTCAACGTAGCCACCCTCACAAACCAAACCTGCCTCACGAGCTTTTTGATAAACACTGTTCACTGCTAACATATTGCCTTTAGAGGCAAATTCTTCCATGTTATTAATGACATCTCGCATAGCAATAGCATTGTCATGCAGGTTATTAATATTATTCCAGTTGGTTTCAGTCACATTTAATAGCCTTAACACTCCAGGAATATCATTTTTTGTTTCGTAAGCCATTAGCACCATCTGAGTCACCAGCGCTAACGATTGCGATGATGTCTTATACAACTGTTCAACAAGCTCTAAATATTCTGCAAAAGAAGGAGTTCCTGGACGCATCACAAATACCTATGTTTATTTAACCTATGTTTTGATTTCGCAATAATACAGTGCTGAGTACGTCTTGTACAGTGCGGAACGGCAACATCAGCAACAAGGTGTATAGGGTGCCTCTTTTACGGAAGTAAAGCGCAGCGCAACGGAGTGAAGCGAGCCATGAAGTAAAAGAGGTACGCTGTGCTCCTTAGTTGCTGAAGCATAACTGGATCCCGCATCAAGTGCGGGATGACAAGCTTGGGTGCGGGATGACAAGCTTGGGTGCGGAACGGCAACATCAGCATCACGGTGTATAGGGTGCCTCCTTTACGGAAGTAAAGCGCAGCGCAACGGAGTGAAGCGAGCCATGAAGTAAAAGAGGTACGCTGTGCGCCTTAGTTGCTGATAGATTACTGCCCCTCGCATCGACACTAAAACACAGAGTGGCATAGCGTATATAGACTTCCGGGAAATAAACCAAGCAGTAATATAAACAAACCATTTACAGTAATCGCAACTTGACCATCCAATGACATGCGGAATGGTGCTGGCTGTGGTGCTTGCTCAAAGTACATCACTTTAACGACACGCAGATAATAGTAAACACCGATGATCGCAAACACAATCATCACAACAGCTGCCCATACTAAATGCACGTTAATTAATGCTTCTAAAATACCTAGCTTTGCCATAAAACCAACAAACGGTGGAATGCCGGCCATCGAGAACATAACGATCATCATGACAAAAGCCATCCACGGATTACGATGGTGCAGGCCTCTTAGGTCATCTAAAGTCTGCACTTCATAACCGGCTTTACTAAATAAGATTAAAAGACCGAATGCAACCAATGTCATGATGGCATAAGTGATCATATAAAATAGCGCCGCTGAAAAACCGCGCGGTGTGGCACAAGCCAAACCTAAAATAAAGTAACCCATGTGCGCAATAGACGAATAACCTAATAGACGCTTAACATTGGTTTGCACCAAAGCAGACAAGTTACCGATACCCATCGACAATATGGCTACAACAATTAGCATCTGAGACCAAGCCGGTGATAGTGATGGTAGTGCTTGCACCAGTAAACGTACAATCATCGCAAACGCCGCTACTTTTGGAGCCGCTGCAATAAACAAAGCCGCCGAAGTCGGTGCACCTTCAAATACATCAGGCACCCATAAATGAAACGGTGCCGCACCCAGCTTAAAGGCAATGCCTGCAATAATGAACACCAAACCAAGGATCAACATCATGTTGTGTTCACCCGGGGTATTTGCTGCAACCTTTGCAATTTGATGCAAATCCAATGAACCGGTAGCACCAAAGATAATCGACAAACCATATAATAATAAACCCGTCGCCATAGCACCAATAACAAAGTATTTCATCGCCGCTTCAATCGCAACGCCATTATTACGCTGCATCGCCACCATTGCATACGTCGGTAACGCCAATAGCTCTAAACCTAAATACAAGGTAATTAAGTTCGCCGAAGACACCAGCACCATCATGCCCAATGTCGCTAACAAGCCCATTAAATAATATTCACTGCGTGGCATATCACGATCTTCTACATATTGACGCGAATATAAAAAAGTCACAAACACAAACAGTGGTATAAACATATTCAATACGTACGACATGCCATCCGAGACAAAAGTATGACTAAACTCGTAATCCGTGCTGCCCGTAAACGTACGATGCACCAACCAAATGGTAACGAGCAAAGTAAACTGCACTAAAAAATACACCGAACGTGACTTACGATCAGTAAATGCCGCCGTTAATAATGCGACACAACACATAATCAACACAAAGATATGTGGAGTAGCTGGAACCATATGGTGCGTTTCAGTGTACATAGTTCAGTAACCTTACAACTTAGTGGCCGTAGCCAGTGTTAATAAATGACCGACCGATGCATGGAATATATTCAATATCGGTTGCGGGTAAAAGCCTATAAAGAAAATGGCTAACGTTAGTAAGCCATACATAACAAAATTAATTGCGCTCATATCAGTCAGAGCAGCCACTCTTTCACTTACCACTTGACCAAAAAACACACGCTTATACATTGTTAATGTATAAGCTGCACCAATCACTAAGGTGGATGATGCTAATAATGTCACCCAGAAGCTGGCTTTAAACGTGCTAAGGATAACCATAAACTCGCCAACAAATCCGGATGTGCCTGGCAGCCCAACGTTCGACATCGCAAATACCATAAAGAACGCCGCAAACCATGGCATGGTCTTGGCAATACCACCAAAGTCTTTAATATTACGCGTATGCATTTTTTCATACAGCAGACCAAAGGCAATAAACATCGCACCCGAACCAAACGCATGCGTGATCATTTGCATCATCGCGCCCTCAACACTTAAATAAGCATCGGCGTGATTTGCTGTACGGCCAATAATCACGTAAATCATAAAGCAGCCCAGTGTCACAAAGCCCATGTGTGCAATCGATGAATACGCAATCAATTTTTTCATATCGGTTTGTGCTAACGCAATCAAGCCAATATACACAATCGCGATCAGCGACAACACAATCATCAGCCAATCAAAATACTGACAAGCATCTGGCAAAATCGGCAAACTGAAACGTAAGAAGCCATAAGCACCTAACTTCAACATCAGCGCGGCTAAGACAACCGAACCACCGGCTGGGGCTTCGGTATGTGCAATTGGCAGCCAAGTATGTAAAGGCCACAACGGCACTTTAATACCAAATGATAATAGGAAGGCAATAAACAACCAACACTGCACTCGCATGGTCAGATGCAAAGGATAGAAGTCAGCAATATTAAAGCTGTTAGCATGCAAGCCTAAATACAACAACGCGATCAACATAATCGCCGAACCTAAAAACGTAAAAATAAAGAACTTAATCGCCGCATAGGATTTAAGCTTGCCGCCCCACATACCAATACTGAGGTACATTGGAATCAGCATCGCCTCCCAAAAGAAATAAAATAAGATCGTGTCACAAGCACAAAACACACCAATTACCGTACCCTGCACAATCAAAAATGCCGCCAAATATTGAGGCACATTACGGTGCACTGTTTGCCATGACGCTAAAATAACAATCAGTGTGGTGAAACAGGTCAACAACACCAATGGCATCGAAATACCATCAACACCTAAGCTGTAATTAATACCATAAGTCGGAATCCAGTGATGAAATGACACAAACTGCATACTTGACGTCGTCGTATCGAAGCCAGCCCACAATGGAATACATAATAAAATGGTAATTAACGATGTCACTAACGCAATAAAACGCGCCGATTTTGCCTGGCGATCTTTTGGCGTAAACAACAAAATACATACCGCTCCCAGAGGCGGTAACCAAATCAATAAATTTAATAGCGGTAGTTGTTGCAACATGTTTTACCCTAATACCATCCAAATTAATAACGCTAGCAGACCAATAATCATCACTAGTAAATATTGATACAATAAACCGGATTGCAGTTTTTGTATCACGCGGGCAATCACTGTCGTGCTACGCCCTGAACCATCTACGATCCAATCATCCAACAATTTTGTATCAGCAAAACGGAACAGGAAGCGCGCAACCGCATTACCACCCCGTACAAATACAACATCATTAATACGATCGAAGCAAAATTTATCTACCAATAACCAGAAAATCCAACGCAGATGTTTCATCATCCATGGCGTGACCTTCTTATTTAAGATGCAGAGGTAATAGGATGAAGCAATACCCGCAATCGCAAACCAAAACGGTAGTGTCATCACTGAGTGCAAAGCATCCATCCATGCGCCATGGAAATTCGCTCCCATTTTAGCCAGGATATTTTGCGATGGTAGCACTGCAATACTGGTACCCAACATACCATCTTTGGTATACAGAATTGATTTAATAATTAAACCACCTAAAAATACGGATGGAATCGCCAAAGCAATCAACGGGGCTGTCACTACCCAATCATTTTCTTTTACCTTACCCTTCATCTCAGGTTTTAAGCGCTCTTCGCCATGGAAGGTGTAAAAGAATCCGCGGAAAATATAAAACGCTGTAACAAATGCGCCACCGAGTACACATAAATAAGCATACGTAGAACCCGGGGTATTCGATAACCGCACTGCTTCAATAATCGCATCTTTTGAGTAGAAGCCGGAAAACGGTGGAATAGCTGATAGTGATAGTGCGCCAATTAAGAAACACACATAAGTAATCGGCATGTATTTACGCAAGCCACCCATGTTGCGCACATCTTGATCGTGGTGCATAGCGATAATCACCGAACCAGCCGATAAGAAGAGTAACGCTTTAAAGCAAGCATGCATCATCAAATGGAAGATACCCGCGTGATAGGCCGCCACACCATTACCCGCCATCATATAACCCAACTGCGAAATCGTTGAATAGGCAATAATGCGTTTAATATCTGTCTGCACCCACGCCACAATACCCAAGAAGAAAGCTGTCGTGCCACCCAACACTAACACCAAGGACAATGCCGGTTGTGAGAATTGAAACATCGGTGACATACGCGCCACCATATAAACACCCGCGGTCACCATAGTGGCAGCGTGAATCAAAGCTGAAATCGGTGTTGGGCCTTCCATCGATTCTGGTAGCCACACATGCAATGGCACTTGTGACGATTTACCCATCGCACCGATAAAGAGCAGAATACAAATCACGGTATTTACTGACCACGACGTGCCCGGAAAGATCGACATCATGGTATGCACAATCGCTGGCGTTTTAGCAAACACCGCGGTGTAATTCAACGTACCATAGTAATCCAGCACCGCAGCGATACCTAAAATAAAGCCAAAGTCACCCACACGGTTAATGATGAACGCCTTTAAACTACCCACCGCCGCTGTTTCTTTCTGAAACCAAAATCCGATCAATAAGTAAGACACCAAACCAACGCCTTCCCAACCGATAAACAATTGCAGGAAGTTATTTGCTGTCACTAACAGCAACATCGCAAAGGTAAATAAAGAAACATAACAGAAGAAACGGCTATCACCCGGATCACCACGCATATAAGCAATACTGTAAACGTGCACCACGAGCGATACAAAGGTAACAATACACATCATTGCCACAGTTAAGTGATCGATATACAAACCGATATTAAAGTTAAAGTGACCACTTATCCCCCAGGTATACACCAAGCCTTGAGTCAATGAAGCATTATCAAAGATCACCCACTTCAATAAAATCAACGCACAAAGAAACGACACTACCATAAAGAATATCGTGACCGCATGCGCGCCCTCTTTAGGCATTTTATTGCCCGGCAAACCTGCAATCAAACTACCAACAAACGGCGCACATAAACAGATTAAGGCTGTCAGAAAAATTCCGTGATGCATCTGTTACCCCTTCAACTTATTCATTGATGCAATATTGATGTCACCTCTTTTACGGAACAACAAGACCAATATCGCAAGACCCACGGCTGACTCAGCCGCTGCCACAGTCAGTATAAAGAACACAAAGATTTCACCAGCGCCTAACTGCAGGTACGAAGCAAAAGCAATAAAGTTCATGTTTACGGCTAATAAAATTAACTCAACACACATCAACATCACGATTAAGTTTTTACGGTTAATCACCATACCTGCCAAACTAATCGCCAATAATAAGGCCCCTAAGGTTAAGTAATAACTGAGTGGTATCATGATTTTTTATCCGCCTTTAAATTAACCACGCGTAAGCGATCCGCTTTTTTCGCTTTAAGTTGTTGAGAAACCACCTGCGCTTTAGTGCCTTTTTTGCGACCAAAGAACGCTAACGAGATCGCCGCAATAATCGCCACCAATAAGATGACCGCTGCCAATTCGAATGGATATAAATACTGGGTATACAACAACATACCCATCGCTTTTACATTACTGTAATCAGCGGGCATTTGCGGCATCGTAATCGAAGCGCCATCATTCAGCTGCAACGGACCGATCACCGATAATATCACCCACACCAATGCGGCTGACACCACTACGCCTAGCAATACAAATACAAAAGAACGCACAAAGCCGTCTTTTAAACTCGCGACATCAATATTCAGCATCATGACAACAAACAATAACAGCGTCATCACAGCGCCAACATAGACAAAGATCAATGCCAGGGCCAAGAATTCAGCTTGTAACATCATCCACAATACAGCGCTACAGAAAAAAGTTAACACTAAAAATAATGCAGCTCGTACGGGGTTACGGCTAATAATCACCATCAACGCCGACGCGATCAATATCACTGCAAATACAAAAAATATAATTTGATGAATCGGTATCATCTTTTCGCCTATCGGTAAGGTTCATCCAGTTCGCGATCTTTATGCAGTTGCTCTTCATAAAGATCACCAATCGCTAACAATTTTTCTTTGGTTAAAATATTTTGACCACGCTCACTCATGTGATAATGCATTTCGTTGGTCAACACAATCGAATCCACTGGGCACGCTTGCTCACACAGTCCACATTTAATGCACTTAAACACATCAATATCGTACTTAGTAGTACGGCGTGAACCATCTTCACGCATTTGCGCATCAATTGTAATCGCATTCGCTGGGCACACCGCCTCACATAATTTACAAGCAATACAACGCTCTTCACCATTCGGATAGCGACGCAAAGCTAACATACCGCGAAAACGTGCTGAAACCGGTGTTTCTTCTTCTGGATATTGCACGGTAGTTTTTTTAGTCACCATGTAACGAAAGGTAATACGCAACCCTTTAAGCAATTCCCATAAGGTAAACTTTTTAATGACTCGTTTTAAAGCACTCATTACCAGTACCCCCATCCGCATTCAATTGCTACTGCGATCACCACAATCCATACCAGGGTCACTGGTATCAATATTTTCCAACCTAACGTCATCAGTTGATCGTAACGATAACGTGGGAAAGTTGAACGTAACCAAAAATACATGAACATAAATACAAATACTTTCAGTGCAAACCAAATCACACCAGGCACCCAAGCAAACGCTTCTTGTAACCCAGGGATGCCTTGGAATGGTGATAACCAACCACCCCAGAATAATAAAGTAGCTATCGCTGAGATTAAAAGCATATTGGCATATTCCGCTAAGAAAAATACCGCAAACGCCATACCGCCGTATTCCACATGGAAACCAGCCACAATTTCAGACTCACCTTCAGCGACATCAAATGGCGAACGGTTAGTCTCAGCAACACCAGAAATCCAATACACCACAAATAATGGCAATAACGGTAGCCAGTACCAATGCCAAAAACCACCCATTTGGCTTTCAACAATCTTAGTCAGGTTCATCGTGCCAGCCAGCATCAACACGCCAACAAAACAAAAACCCATCGCAATCTCATACGACACCACTTGTGCGCATGAACGCATCGCACCTAAAAATGCATACTTCGAGTTAGAGGCCCAACCTGCAATTAATATGCCGTATAAACCTAATGACGACATAGCAAACACAAATAATAAACCTGCGTTTACGTTAGCTAGCACCCATCCCTTTGCAAAGGGCACAACTGACCATACAGCTAATGCTGGCGCCAAAGACAACATAGGAGCAATTAGAAATAAATATCGGTTTGAAGCAGACGGCACTACAATTTCTTTAAATAATAGTTTTGCCGCATCTGCTAGCGGTTGCGCTAAACCACGAAAGCCCACACGGTTCGGACCAACCCGACCATGCATATAGCCCATTACCTTACGTTCAGCTAAAGTGGAATATGCCACACAGACCATCAGTGGAATCAAAATAATGACAATCTTAATAACAATCCAAATAAAAGCGAGTATTTGTTGCTCTAACACTTGTCACCCCGCGTAATAGAAATTTGTCCCATGGATTCACCAAACCCTGCTGTTTCATCAATACCCATCGCCATCCATACCATGTCATCTGGTAGTCGGTCATTAATTTGTAAGGTCATTTGTAACTGCTGGTCACCTTGTTTTACAATTACAGAGTTTCCACAATCAAGGCCCATTGCATCCGCAGTAGCCTGATTTAATAGCACATCAAATTGCTCTTGTTTCATCGTGTCTTGTAATGGCTGACTACGGCGAACCACATTATCAACCACTGTATTTGGCCAAACACCATAACGGCACAGTTCATTAGGCTGAATCACCGGCGCCTTAATGCCGCCAGTCACCTCATAACTGGATTTCAACTTATGCTTATTTTTCAACTGATCAATAATTTCATGCACTGATTTGTAATCAAAATCTTGCAACCCAAGCATATTGGCAAGCACCCGCAAGACCTTCCAAGCCGGCTTCGCCTGGCCTTTAGCTGAAGTAATCGCATGCGTGGTTTGCCACTGCCCCATCGCATTTACATACGTACCATCACTTTCGACATAAGGAGCGATCGGTAAAATAAAGTCAGCATATTGTTGCATGGTGTCAGTCATATAAGGTGTTAAACAGACCACTAAGCCCGCTTTATCTAATTGTGACAATGCTTCTGCGGGATGAGAACAGTCATTTTCAGGCTCTACGTTTAACAACACATAACCACGTAGCCCCTCACCCTCAAACATAGTTTGCGCATTTAATCCTTCATTACCGCTACCATGAGGTACTGAGCCTGCCAACCAACCACCAGCAAAGTTAGCACCCGGTGTGACCATATTAAACTTACCACCGACTAACTTCATTAATCGTGCAGATAACTGGCGCAATTGTGAAGCATGCGGATGTTGCATACACATCGCACCCAGGATCAAACAAGGGTTTTCAGAATCATGTAACTGTTTCGCAATACACTGCTCAGTTTCATCAGGTTTTAATGCATTAATCCACTCATCATCACAGCTTTCACCCTTGAGCTGTAAAGCAGCCAAATAAACCGCAGCGACGTGATTAACAAACTCATTGATATGTACGACGCGCTCATGAGTCAACGGGTAATTAAAATCATGCCGGCAAGCGGCCACGCTCATAATTGCCGCGCCTTCTTGAGAGGCCTTTAACACACGGTAATTCGCTAATGGAACTTCACTGCGCAGATGAGAACCGACCAACAAGATCACATCAGATTGCTCGATGTCTTCTGGTGTACTTTCAAAGCCAGCAAACGTTTTAATACAAGCGTCATCACTAAAATCATTTTGACGTAAACGATGATCTACATTAGTAGAACCTAAACCACGCATTAAACGTTGCAATAAATAGCATTCTTCAACCGTAGAGTTTGGAGACAGCAAAGCACCCAGTTGATCCGCACCTTGCATCTCAACCAATCCTTTCATACGATCAGCCACTTCAGCTAAAGCGCGCTCCCAACCAACAGCTTGCCATTTGCCGTTTTTCTTAATCATCGGTTCGGTAACACGATCTTCACTATCAAAACCTAAGTAAGAAAAGCGATCACGGTCACTGAGCCACACTTCATTAATTGATTCGTTTTCACGTGGCACCACTCGCATTATTTCACGACGTGGTTCATATTCTAAACCGCGTGTATGCACAAAAATATTTGAACCATAACAATCATGCGCCGCTACCATTGCATGTTCTTGCAGCTCCCACGCGCGCCCTTGAAAGCTATACGGTTTTGATGTTAGTGCTCCCACCGGGCAAACATCAATCATATTACCAGACAGTTCTGAATTAATGGCTTTTTCAACGTAAGTGCCGACTTCCATATGACTACCACGGAACATCGCACCCATTTCACGATTACCACAAATCTCTTCACTAACACGAATACAACGCGTGCATTGTATACAACGTGTCATTTCAGTGGCTACTAATGGCCCAATGCTTTGGCTTGCTATCGAACGTTTCGCTCGGTGATATGCTGAATTGGCATAACCAAAACCCACTGACTGATCCTGTAATTCACACTCACCACCTTGATCGCAGATCGGGCAATCTAAAGGGTGGTTAATCAACAAAAACTCCATCACGGCACGCTGCGCATCCAACGCTTTTTTAGATTGCGTAAATACTTTCATGCCCGGTGTCACTGTTGTCGCGCAAGCTGGTAGTGGTTTATGTGCGTTCTCAATTTCCACTAAACACATCCGGCAATTAGCCACTACAGATAATTTTTTATGGTAACAAAAGCGAGGAATATAAATATCTATCGTTTCAGCGGCATCAATCACACTGGTGCCTTCTTCAACACTCAAGCTTTGCCCATTGATTTCTAATTCAACCATACAATTTCGCCTGCCTTACTCATTTGTCACTGCATCATGCTGCGCATGAAATTTAGCACAACCGCCGTGTTCAATATGTTGCTCAAACTCTTTACGGAAGTGACGTAA
This sequence comes from Coxiellaceae bacterium, assembly GCA_029210045.1. Classification (GTDB taxonomy): domain Bacteria; phylum Pseudomonadota; class Gammaproteobacteria; order Coxiellales; family Coxiellaceae; genus JARGNX01. Next base: position 7,295 of record JARGNX010000020.1, on the reverse strand, counting down.
GAATCCACCTACCGGCCAAGAAATGGCTTCACCAAACACGCAAATGGTTTTACCCTCAATATTTTTTGCCGTTTGCGCTAAACGATCAATATCAGATAACTTCGCTTTACCTAACTCAATCGAGCGCAATAATTTATATACCCAACCACTGCCTTCACGACAAGGCGTGCACTGCCCACAAGATTCGTGCATATAAAATTGTGCGAAACGACGTGCTACTTTTACCATACACGTTGATTCATCCATCACCATCATGCCACCAGAACCCAACATTGAACCCGCTTTCATAATGCTGTCGTAGTCCAAATCAGTCTGCATAATAACGTCGGCCGGCAAAATTGGCATCGAACTACCACCCGGTATAACGCCTTTAAGTTTTTTACCGTCCTTCATGCCACCAGCTAGTTCCAGTAACTCTTTAAACGGTGTGCCTAATTGAATTTCATAATTACCTGGCTTATTCACATGACCACTGACAGTAAAAATCTTAGTGCCACCATTTTTTGGTCGACCTAAATCAGAAAACCACTGCGGTCCTTTTTCTAAAACCACAGGCACAGTGGCTAATGTTTCACAGTTATTAACATTCGTGGGTTTACCATACAAACCAAAATTAGCTGGGAATGGTGGCTTTAAACGTGGCATACCACGCTTGCCTTCCAATGAGTTCATAAGCGCTGTTTCTTCACCACAAATATATGCGCCCGCAGTGCAATGATTAAAGATATCAATATCGATACCTGAACCCATAATATCCTTACCCAACAAACCCGCCGCAATAGCTTCTGCTAATGCAGATTCGCAACGCTGAAAAGGCTCGTAAAACTCACCGCGCAAAAAGTTGTAACCAACACTCGCACCCACAACATAACAGGCAATAGCAATGCCTTCTAATAATTGGTGCGGGTTAAAACGCATAATGTCACGGTCTTTCGCCGTGCCTGGTTCAGATTCATCTGAATTACAAATAATGTATTTTTGTCCTGGCACGTCACGTGACAAGAAACTCCACTTTAATCCCGTAGGAAAGCCTGCACCACCACGACCGCGCAGATCAGACTTCTTCAAAGTCTCAATGATTTCTTCTGGTGGTGTCTTTTCTTTTAAAATTTTTCGCCAAACAGCCCAACCACCGATACTTTCATAGGTTGATAATTTCCATGGATCTTTTAAATGGCGGGTACGGTAACAAACCAAATCCAACTTAGTTGTCATTGCACCCTCCTTTCGCTGATAACTTGTCTATCAACGCATCCATTTTTTCAACTGTTAGGTCTTCAACATAATCTTTGTTATCGACTTGGCATACTGGTGCATTCGCACACGCGGCTAAACATTCTGTTTCACGCAAAGTGAATTGACCGTCAGCAGTGGTTTCACCTAGCTTAATACCCAGGCGCTTTTCTAAATTGGCAACAATCTCTTCTGAGCCACGCAACATGCATGACACATTAGTGCATACACCAATTTTATGTTTGCCAATCGGCTTGAATTCATACATGTCATAAAATGATGCTGCCTCATAAGCTTCAATCGGCGGAATACGCAAATACTCAGCCACAGCCGTCATCAATTCTTGCGATAAGTAACCACCATTCTTTTCTTGCACAATCATCAGTGCGGCAACTACAGCCGAACGACGTTGGTCTGCAGGGTATTTTTCTAGCCAGTGGTCTATTTCTTTTTTAGCGTCTTGAACTATTTGTACTGCATCTGCCATTAGCGATCCACCTCCCCAAATACCACATCGATACTCGAAATCACTGCCACCATATCAGCCAACATATGCCCACGGCACATTTCATCCATGGCTGCTAGATGCGGATAACTTGCCGGGCGAATTTTTATGCGATACGGTTTATTCGCGCCATCAGACACAATATAAATTCCAAACTCACCTTTAGGGTGTTCGATTGCTGCATACGCTTCACCCCGTGGCACATTCAAGCCTTCGGTATACAATTTAAAATGATTAATTAACGCTTCCATATCCGTTTTCATTTGCTTACGCGGTGGTGGCGCTAACTTGTGATCCTCATTAATCACTGGCCCAGGATGCTTACGTAACCAATCGATACATTGCTTAATGATCTTATTCGACTGGCGCATTTCTTCCACCCGCACCAAATAACGATCATAACAATCGCCGTTAGTGCCCACAGGAATATCAAAATCCAATTGGTCATAACATTCATACGGTTGCTTGCGACGCAAATCCCACTCAACACCAGAACCACGTAACATCGGCCCCGTAAAGCCTAATGCGATCGCACGCTCGGCACTCACTACCGCGATATCTACCGTACGTTGTTTCCAAATACGGTTATCGGTCAACAGGCCTTCGTATTCATCGACTAACTTTGGAAAGCGGTTAGCAAAATTTTCAATAAAATCCAATAACGAACCTGAACGTGCCTCATTCATCTCAGCAACATCTTTTTCGTTATGCCATTTTGATACTTTATACTTAGGCATATGATCCGGTAGATCGCGGTAAACACCACCTGGACGATGATAGGTCGCATGCATACGTGCACCCGACACTGCCTCATAACAATCCATTAAATCTTCGCGCTCACGGAAACAATACAAAAATGGCGCCATGGCACCAATATCCAACGCATGCGCACCCAACCACAATAAGTGGTTTAAAATGCGAGTAATTTCATCAAACATCACACGAATATATTGCGCGCGCATCGGTACAGTAATGCCAAGTAATTTTTCAATTGCCATGACATACGCATGCTCATTCGCCATCATTGACACATAGTCGAGGCGATCCATATAGCCGATACTTTGATAATACGGCTTCGATTCAGCTAATTTTTCAGTAGCGCGATGCAATAAACCAACATGAGGGTCAAGCTTTTTGACCACTTCACCATCTAACTCGGTAATGATACGTAACACACCATGTGCGGCTGGATGCTGTGGTCCAAAGTTTACCGTAAAGTTTTTAATCTCAGCCATTACTTGTGCTCCTCTTCGGCTGGGGTTTCACGGTAACGATTATCTTCTCGAATCACTTTCGGCACATTGATGCGCGGCTGAATACTCACCGGCTCATACACACAACGACGTTGTGCTGCATCATAACGCAACTCAACCTCACCAATCAGTGGGAAATCTTTTCTAAACGGATGACCTTTAAAACCATAGTCAGTCAAAATACGACGCAAGTCTGGATGGCCTTCAAATTCGATACCGTATAAATCGAATGCTTCGCGCTCAAACCAATTTGCCGCTGGCCATAAATCACATAAGCTCGGCACACGTAATGACTTCTCATCCGCTAAAAATACACGCAGACGCAAGCGATGGTTTTTCTTTATTGATAATAGATGGTAGACACTAGCAAAGCGTGGCTTATCCCACTCAAATACACGTTCTGTTTTACTGTGATTTTGCCCACGACTAAAACCAGAAGACGTCGCGTCACTGGTACGCCATTCGCTAATACCATATTCTAAATAATCGACACCACACACATCGACCAACTGATCAAAATTAAATGGGTGATCATCACGCAACACCTGACATACCGCTAACAACTGATCAGCTGCTAACTCAACCGTTACCATATCATCAGCTGCCGTTGTAATCGATTGCAACTGATCGCCAAAGCGACTGTGTAGCTCTTCGGCTAAATTTATTACTTCAGTCACGCCTACCTCTTATGCTGCTTCTTCATCAGGGCGCACAAGCACCGACTGATTACGAATCTTATTTTGCAATTGGATAATGCCATACAACAGCGCTTCTGCTGTCGGCGGACAACCTGGCACATAAATATCCACGGGAACTACTCGATCACAGCCCCTAACCACTGAGTACGAGTAATGATAATAACCACCACCATTGGCGCACGATCCCATCGAGATCACCCAACGAGGCTCTGGCATTTGGTCATACACTTTACGTAACGCTGGCGCCATTTTATTGCACAAAGTACCAGCCACAATCATAACATCCGATTGCCTTGGGCTCGGACGGAAAAAACAACCAAAACGATCCAGGTCATAACGATCCGCTGCTGTGTGCATCATTTCAACAGCACAACAAGCCAAACCAAAAGTCATCGGCCACAATGAGCCTGTTTGTGCCCAATGTACCAATTTATCAACAGAAGTGAGCATAAAGCCCTTTTCTTGAATTTCACTTATTCCCATTCCAACGCTCCGCGCTTCCACTCATAAATAAACCCGACCACGAGAATGGCTAAGAAAATCATCATCGCCCAAAATCCTTGCAAACCGATTTTGCGTATAACCACCCCCCAAGGAAACAGGAAAGCGGTCTCTAAGTCAAAGATAATAAACAATATTGCGACCAAATAATAGCGAATATCAAAAGGAGCGCGCGCGTCATCAAATGCTTCAAAGCCGCACTCATATGCTGACAGTTTTTCTTTATAAGGTTTTTTGGGTGCCAGCATCTTACCTAAGACTACCGGCGCCATGCCTATAAATAAGCCAATGCCAATAAACACTAACACGGGAAAGTAGGTTGTTAGCATGTCTTGCTCCTTTTGTTACCAATGAGTGCCGAAGGCCGGACTCGAACCGGCACGGCTTTCGCCACTGCCCCCTCAAGACAGCGTGTCTACCAATTCCACCACTTCGGCGTCATACTTAATCTATGACTTAGGCTTACCTGTTGTCGACTGAGGCAAGCTAGGCGTAAAGTTATCTGCATTGCCACCGGCAGGCTGTGTCTGCGTGCTGCTCGGTACAGTCGGTGAAGTTTTCACCGGCATAGACTGCACAGGATTTGTGCTGTCAGGCAAGTCTAACAATCCGTTGTTATTCTTTACACCATGAGAATTCATGTAACCCAAGGTTAAGCTGGTTGCAAAAAACACAGCGGCAAGTAACCCGGTTACTTTCATTAAAAAGGAAGTCGACCCTTGACTACCAAACATAGTATTTGACGCACCGGCACCGAATGCCGCGCCAACATCAGCACCTTTACCATGCTGTACCAAAACTAATGCGACGATCGCTATCGCCACCATGACATGTATTACTAAAATTAATTGTTGCATATTTGACCTATTGCACTAAATTGTTCTACTTTTAATGACGCCCCACCAATTAATGCGCCATCTATGTCGTCCATCGCGAACAGTTCAGCTGCATTGTCGGGTTTCACACTGCCACCATACAGAATTCTAACAGAATTCGCTACACTGGCATCAAATTTCATCAATTGTTCACGGATTTTTTGGTGCATGTCTTGCGCTTGTTGCGGCGTAGCCGTTTCACCCGTACCAATTGCCCATACCGGCTCATAAGCAATCACAGCGTTCATCATTTGAGTCGGATCAACCTTACTTAGCGCAGCCGCTAATTGCGCATGAACAACCGCATCGGTTTCTTCTGCCTGGCGCTGCTCTAAAGTTTCACCCACACATAAAATCGTCGATAATCCCGACTGCAAACCCATGGCAAAACGATCGGCCACCAGTTCATTGCTTTCACCATACACATGACGACGCTCTGAATGACCAACGATAGCAAATTCGCAGCCCAATTCGCGTAACATATCCGCTGACACCTCACCGGTATAAGCACCCGACTCAAATTGGCACACATTCTGCGCACCTAATAAGATATGACTGCCCTTTAATTGCTGATGTGCTTGCGACAAATAAGGAAATGGCGGACAGACCAGCCATTGTGCCTGCTCAAGTGCCGGACAATCCGCCAATAAGCCAGATAACAGATCAGCCGTAAAATGCGCTGAACCATTCATCTTCCAATTGCCTGCAATTAACATTTTTCGTGTGTTTGCCATGCTTCACCCCTGCTTTCGATGCGGCAGAGTATAACGATAATTATTCGGAACATCCAGCACGCAATAAAAGGGCGTATCCACCGAGAAAATGAAGTATGTATATTGCAGTATGAGTAACACCCGGGTATTTACACAATTAACGATTCAAGTTATAGGTGCGTAATATTTGATCGATAATGGGTGATATAGCATGTTAAACAGAGAGCTATATGATGATACAAATTATGACGAGGATGAACCTGGACCTTGCTCCCAGTTAATAGCAGGTTGTATGTCATTTATGCTTCTTGCTTACTTGTTCAAATGGAATACGAATAGTGCGCTAACAGGAATTAGAGAAAGCGCTCACCTTCTAGCATCTGCTCATACGGAAGCAGAAGCACAAGAAATACAGCAGCACTATGCAGTAGGTTTACTCATTCATTCATATATTAATTTCTTTTTGTCACTAAGCTTACTCGGCAGTGCTGGAATGATATTCACAATGATAAAAGCAATCATTCAAACACGCCAGCCATATAATGCACCCCCACTTGATATTGCACTCCCAATTGATAATGCACTCCCAATTGCCCCTCAACAAGAAAATGCACATACCTTTACTGATGAACAACTGACTAACATGGACGTAGATCAATTAACTTGCCCAATTAGCCTCGAAATTCCTAGCCCTCAAAATGCAGTGCTAATTACCACCGCTACCCGCCCAAGAGTCTACGATAGACACTGTTTATTGACATGGTATCAACATGAACCCCCCAATAGCTCACTTCTCGGAATACCATCAATTATCCGTGATGGAACCACTTTTACCAGACTAGATATCGTAGCCGCTCCCCCATCTGTTGTAGCACAAATTGAATCACATACGGCAGAAGCAAATGAAAACAGCGGTCAAGAGGCAATTATTACTATCAGCCCATAGGTAAGCCTAACTGTTATAAAGCTTTGGGTGATGCATCGTTACTTAACATCAAATCGTTCAGAATGATACTGCCACTACCCGTCATTGATATGGTAACCGACTGAATAGAACCTAGATCTATGGGATGACTACTATCTTTGGACACCAACCCTGTCAACGGTACTTGTATCATTTGCAGTAAAATTCTAGGCACTGGACTTAGCTTTGTCGCATCACCTGGCGGATAAAATAAAGCGGGGTTGGTGATTTTTTTTGATGCCGTATGGCCCGCGGTATCTGTTAACGTCACCGTCATGCTTGGTTTTGAAACCGAAGTGTATTTGGCAAAATCTACAGCCACTCTAAATTGTAGATATGTGTACGGGCTAAAGTCTTTATATTGCGATGGAATGGCATTTACCCAACTGGCATTAGTTTGCCAAAAAAACTGGTACTGGTGAACACTGTAGTAATCTGTATTGCCAAAATTTGAAGCATTAACATAGGTATGTGGCTGCTGTGTTGCATCGATAGGTAATGGTAATCCCCCCATTATTAGGGGCTTAAGTCAGTAGAACTTTCCACTATGCTG